>NZ_BBYA01000015.1 GCF_001050275.1 Leptolinea tardivitalis | reverse complement strand
TTATCAAACTCTATGACAAAGCGGCTACTCCCTACCAACGAGTTCTCGGTTCTGATCTGATCCCCTTCCAGATCAAAGCCAACCTCACCAATTTGTATGTTCACCTGAATCCAGTTACTCTTCGTAAGTCCATAGATCAGAAGGTTCACCAATTATGTACTTTATCTCGGTAACATCAATTATGAGGCAACGATTACCCTTTGGTTACATTTTCCCGTGAGGCATTACGATTCTCTACTGCTACAATAAATACTGGTTCTCTGAATTTTGAACCTTTTTGCCGTCTTCTGGTACATACATACAGATTAACTGTTTACTCGAAGAGGCAAAATGCTGGCTGGTACGCTCGAAAAAAAACAAGTCGAAAAGAAACATGGCGAAACCCGCGGGCATGTCATTATGAATGATCTTCAAAGCGACATGGCATTAATGCAACGAATATCCAGGCATGATGAAGCTGCGTTCCACCAGCTTTATGAGATGTATGGACAACGGATGTTTGCCTATGCTTACCGATTGACGAATGATCCGATCCTTGCCGAGGATATTATGCAGGATTCCCTGGTCTCCGTTTGGGATTCGGCCAAATCGTATCGAGGTTCGAGCCGGTTATTGACCTGGCTTCTTGGTATAGTCCACCACATCTCTACAAAGTCTTTCAGGCACAGCAACCAATCCATCACCGAAGAAATGGAGAACAGTGTGCCAGACCATTCCCCGATGCCGGAAGAGTGGATGCAATCCAGAGAACGGATAAGAATTCTTCAAGCGGGCATGGAAAAATTATCACCAGACCATCGTGCGGTTCTGGATCTGGTCTTCTATCAAGGATTGAGCCTTAATGAGACAGCTGAGGTGTGTGGTTGCCCGGTTGGTATAGTGAAAAGCCGGCTGAGTTATGCGCGAAATTTTCTGAAAGGTGTTCTTACCCGGCAGGAGGATTTATTATGACCCGACATTACGAGGATTTGATCCCTTTTCTGGTAACCGGGAAGCTTTCCGAAGAAGAATCAGCCTGTGTTCGCCAGCACCTGGAAGTATGTGAAAGCTGTAAGTCCGAGTGGGATCTTTGGCAATTGATGCATTTTCAGGTAAATGAAGCGGATCGAAAAATCCAATCCCCCCCCGAACTAGAGGAAAAAACGTTTATCAAAATCAAGTCCCGTCCTTCCATCAGAAAATCAATTCTCCGGGCTGCCGGATTACTCTGGTCGCAGGCATATCTGGTACGAAGAGAAATGTGGCCTGCCAGCGCAGGAATCATGGCATTAGGAATAATTACAGTTCTCCTCTCAAAAGAAACTGCATTCCTCACATTCATTACACCCCTTGTTGCGGCGGCCAGTCTGGCTGCCATCTATGGACCACAAAATGACCCGGCCAGCGAGCTGACCATGGCAGCACCAATTTCACCGTGGAAAATCCTTCTGGCTCGTTTGACCCTGGTATCTGGATACAACCTTCTTCTGGCTCTCGTCTCGAGTGTTGTTTTACTGGCTGTAATACCAGTCGGCTTACTGGGTACATTAATCCTCTCTTGGCTTGGACCATTGACTCTTCTTTCTGCGCTGGCACTATTTCTCTCACTCTGGATGGGGACAAGTAACGCAGTCACCATTTCATACGGTTTGTGGATCATTCAGTTTATTCATGCACCCCGTTTGCTGGAAGAATATCCGGGTTTTCAGGTATGGGACAACTTTATGGCAAGTTATCGAATTTTCTGGCAATCACCCGGATTATTGATTATTTTGGCTGCCTGTATGGTTTTGATATCACTGGTTTCCATGCGGTATACCGGGGAGCATTCGCTGCAAATACCGGGGTAATCTGATCAGACCTCGATCTCAAATTACAAATAATGGATGGTGTTTCATCCAAAAAAAGGAGTTTTTATGACGCAATTCATAGGTGTGTTCCGTCATGAGTTCAATATGTCAATTCGACGGAAGGGTTTGTGGATTGGGAATGCCATTGTCATAGGTTTGTTTGTGGCTGCAATGCTGTCTCCTCAAAAAACTGGCCCGGATGGATCTTTTAGCGGGAATCCCCCCCTTCAAGAAACCGGTAACATGGTCTACATGTTTAATATGTTGATTCTCCTTGTAGCCGGGATTTTGAGCAGTGACAGGCTTCAGCGGGATTACCGGTTAGGTATAAGGGAACTGCAATCCAGTACAGCCATCAAACCGGGAGTATATCTTGCCGGCAAGTATTTTGGATCAGTTATTTCTACGCTCGTACCATTCTTTGTCACCGTTGTCTTTCTGGGACTGTATGCCGTTTTCAGCGGACGTGCACCCATCGAAGTTTTGAAATGGGTATTACTGGCCTTCATCACAATTGCCATTCCTACGTTTGTTTTTGTGGTGGCATTTTCGCTGGTTTGCCCGTTATTCCTCCCAGTTCGGGTATATCAAATATTGTTTACCGGGTATTGGTTTTGGGGTAATTTTCTAAACGAAAAGGTATTTCCTACCATAAGTGGAACCATATTGAATTCCAGTGGCATCTACTCACTGCAGGGATTTTTCAACGGGACGATCAGCCGCACTGGCGAACCTTTACACACTCCCATCGAGGCTTTACTAAATATAACAGTACTGTTTATTTGTGCCGCTATCGTCCTGTATTCGGGTTACCAGTACATAGCCTGGCAGAATCGCAAGGCATAAAGAAGAGGATTATGAAAATGATTCAATTTAAAAATCTCTTTCTTTATGAATTCAAGATGTCTATCCGGCGGTCAGGATTATGGATTTCTTTCGGAATTGTCTGTGCATTCTTCCTGCTGGGATTGAACACCACATCTGGCGAAGGGTTGATGGATATTTTTTCCGGAAGAGATATGCTTCTCGAAGCTGCTGAGACTGTCTTTACCTTACATATGTTTACCCCTGTGTTGGCAGGTATTCTGGCATCTGACCGGTTGCAGCGCGATTTTCGATATAACTTGCGAGAATTGCAGTCCAGTTCACCGGTGAATACATGGGTCTATTTATTGGCAAAGTTCCTGGGTGTGTGGTCGTCTGTTTTTATCGCCGGGTTAACATGCACATTGGTCCATGGAATTGTGTCGATCATTGTGATGAAACAGCCCGCCATGTTCCTGTTGGCAGAGACTGCTGTATACATTGTGATGATTGCGCCAGCTTATGCATTTGTGATTGCATTTTCACTGGGATGTCCCATAATCATGCCCTTGCGTGTTTATCAGATCCTGTTTACTGGCTACTGGCCATGGGGCAACCTGATCACAGGAAAACTGGTACCGTCGATAAGCGATACGCTTCTAAACGCAAGCGGTATGTTTGCCCTGCAGGGTTTCTTTCATTCCAATCGTTCACCAGTAGGAGCTGCACCCCATAGCTCCATGGAAGCATGGTTGAATTTGATTGTTATTCATGTTTGTATCATTTCCGCTCTTGTTACCACAGAACGTTCTCTCCACTGGCAGCAAAAGCGAATGTAGGAATTTGAAAATGAAACAAGACTCGTTGAAATACACTTTTAAAACTTATCGTCTGGACCACCTTTATCTTCCGGCTGCATTCCTCGCATTGTTCATGATCATCTGCATGTTTCGTCTGGAACCCGATGACCTGTTTGATATGAGCCGGGCCTACCTGGGAGCAGTGATTCCGCTGGTAGGGGGCATAATGGCGTCTTATGCCATTCTTGACGACCCGGCGTTGGAGTTGCGGTTTGGTACTCCGGCCAGGGCAGAACATCTTCTGGTTGAAAGGCTCGGACTGATTTTCCTGATCCAGGTCATGTGTGCCACCATATTCCAGGTGTTTGTAACCACTATAGGAGCCGATCTATCGCCTCTGGGTTCCTTCTGGAGAATCCAACTGGCCTGGTTTATTCCTACTATTTCCCTGATGTCACTGGGATGTCTGGGATCTCTCATTTCTGCGCAAACCATGACTGGTACATTCCTCACCAGCCTGATCTGGTTGATCGAATTGCTAGCCCGCGGTTGGCTGGCATGCAATAGTGGGAAGTACTTTCTTGTGTTCATGGGAGCTCTGATGGCTGATCATCCAGACCTGACCGCCAACCAGATTACTCTGACAGTTCTCACTTTTCTGTTTCTCATCTTTTCATGGCTGTTATTGAGAAAACAGGAACAGTATATCTAGAAGCTTCAATAAATAAAAAAGGAAAAACTATGATCTCCATTAAATCATTATCCAAAACATATAAATCCAACGGACATGTTGTCAATGCGTTGAACCATCTCGATCTAGAGATTGGCGGCGGAATGTTTGGTTTGTTGGGGCCAAACGGTGCTGGTAAGACCACCCTGATGCGTATTTTGGCTGGAATAGTAAATGCCAGCAACGGATCTGTCAAAATCAATGGCAACGATCTCGCTACTGATAATGGCAAGACAGCCGTCAAATCCATCCTGGGCTACCTCCCACAGGAATTGGGGATGTATCCTGAACTAAGCGCCCGTCAGTTCGTGGATTACATGGCCATACTGAAAGGGTTGGATGACCCATCACATCGCAAACTCCAGGTGGATAAGGTGCTGGAAATGGTTGGATTGTTAGCAGAAGCAGATCGAAAGATCAAAGGATTTTCAGGCGGCATGAAACGCAGGGTGGGTATTGCCCAGGCATTGGTCAACAATCCAAAGCTGCTGATCGTGGATGAACCAACAGCCGGACTGGATCCGGAGGAACGCATTCGATTTCGCAATTTATTGGTTACCCTTGCCTCTGACCGCACTGTTCTGTTATCAACACATATTGTTGAAGATATTGGTCAGACTTGCCGTGATCTGGCCGTTCTTTCCCATGGACAAGTATTATTCAGGGGAAGTCCTTCTGAATTGACACAGAACGCCAATGGTCATGTCTGGTTGTATACAACAGATAGCATGGAAAAGCCGAACCATAATTTGACTGTGGTTTCCATGCTGCATCTGACAGAAGGTATCCAATATCGTCTTGTTGGGGAATCGGCAGGAGATTATCCTGATGCCAAACAGGTACAGGCAGGGTTGGAAGATGGATACGTCTGGTTGATGAAGAGTGCCGGACAGTCTGTTGATGCAATGTAATTTTTCCAAACCATTGTGACATCATAAAAGGCCGGGAAACCGGTCTTTTTATGTTTGTTTATGGCAAACTGTTTATGATTGTATTAGACTAATGTAATACAACCAAAAAACACTGAAAAGCACACATGGACAAAGAACCCGATTACAACACTGAGGCGGGTAAAAAAAGACTAGCGTTTGTAATGGAAAAAGCCCTGATAGCCAGTTTCATCGGGCATATATGCTTTATTCCTCTCTTCTGTTGGTTGCGAATTCCTGAAATGGTGGTTGTAAATTTTATCAGTGCAACCTCACTTTTTTTCAGTGTGAGTTTCACTCGAAAGAAAAAATACCTGCCCGCATTTATCATCGGTACAGTAGAAATGATCACGCATGCCATTGTGGCTGTTTATTATGTGGGATGGGTCAGCGGCTTCCATTATTATCTACTCGTTCTGGCACCAATGGTCTTCTTCTGGCCGAATTGGCGGCAAATGACCAAGGTGAGTACCAGTTTGACACTTTACCTTATTTATGGTGGTCTGTATCTGTTTTCACAGAATTATTCACCTGTTTACTCCGTCGAAGCCTGGAAGCTTCAAATGACAACACTTTTCAACGCGCTTGTCGCCTTTTCGACTTTTGCTTCGGTGACATTATATTATCAAAGCAACGTTGAAGCTGCTGAAAGACATCTACGGGAAGCAAATTCTCGTTTGGATGAATTGGCCAATAAAGATCCACTGACGGATCTTCATAACCGGAGAACAATTGTCGAAAGAATAGATGATCAAGAGAATCGTTCACATGATGATGGAAAACAATTCTCCATAATCATGGCTGATATTGATCATTTTAAACTATTTAATGACCGGTATGGTCATCAGTTCGGAGACCTCGTTTTAGTCCAAATTTCAAAATTGCTAAAAAATGCTACCCGCTCAAAAGATGTTGTAGCCCGGTGGGGGGGCGAAGAATTCCTGGTTCTTTTACCGGAGACTGGTGGCATAGAGGCAAAAGAAGTGGCTGAAAGAATGCGGATAGCCATATCATCTTCTCCATTTTATATCGATGATATTGATGTTCAGATTACTATGACATTCGGAGTGGCAGAATGCACAACGAACTTAGGAATAAACGAGTGTATTGACCTGGCAGACAAGGCGCTTTATCAAGGGAAAAAGAATGGCAGAGATCAGGTGATACTACTCGGTCCACCTGAATCTCCAATTGCAGAAAAGAATTAATGATTTGAATCTATGTTGAATTTGTAATAATTGGCCAATTCATTCAACGGTTGCCGTCGGTTCTACCACTATCTCCGAGGTTGATGTTGGGACAGTAGTGGCAGTGGCAGCTGCTACTGTTTGAGTTGGAGTTAACGTAGCTTCTTCTGTGGCTGTTGGGGTCAAAGTGCTGGTTGCGGTACTTGTTGCCACTGTTATTTGAACATAGAGGGTCTGCCCAAAGATCGTTCCAGAGGAATTCTGCAACTTCCAGTAACCTACATAGGTTCCAAGATCAGTGGGTGCAGTCAAGGAGACTGAGATATCCATCTGATTACCTGAAGAGACTACATAGGGTACGGCTGTGGTTTTCCCACCCATTGTTTCACCGCTATTGAAGACAAGCATATACGAAGTATTCCAATTACAGCTACCGGTGTTCTGAACCCGCCATGTTTTTGTAAACGTTTCGCCGGGTGAAACGATTGTTCCATCAGGAATGGTCACATCCCCGATATAAGCTGCATTGTCGCAAACGAGAGAATCTGACACTGAGGTAATTGCCACCTGTGCCAGTGTGGGAATTGACAATGTTTCTTTGGTTGGGATGATTGTAGCGGTATTCTCCGGAGTGATAGTAGAAGTCGGTTTCGAGGCAGATTGAGCGGTGAGCGAGGCAGCTACAGATGTGTAGATTTGAGCGGCCGAAGTTTCAGAGGACTCTTTGTCAATAGAAGAACAGGATTGCAGTGATAACGTCAGAATAATGACAGATAAGATCAAGATTCGATTTTTCATTATTTATTTTCCCGGAGTTTATTTATTGTTGATAACTACTCAAACAATCGCATCATATTATGCGCGGCTGTGCCCTGACCGTGATTTCCCTGAGAATTTCCTGTGAACTATTTCATTTGAATCGAGATCATCCTGGATTTCACAGCAATTTCACAGATGTTTCGTGTATATTCAATGCAAGGTTTGAAAAAAGGAATCAGGTATGTCGAAAATTCTTGTGGTGGATGACGACCAAAAACTCCTCAAAATGTTGACCCGGACTCTCATTTATGAGAATCTGGATGTGATCACCGCGGCCAATGGTGAAGAAGCCCTGAAACAAATAGAGGTACACAAACCCGATTTGCTTATCGTAGACTGGATGATGCCAAAAATGAATGGATTGGACCTTATTCGGCGTCTGCGTGAAGAAGAAAATGAAACAATGGCCCTTATGTTGACCGCAAAGGATGAAATTGAAAATCGGGTGGAAGGTCTGGAGTGTGGAGCTGACGATTATCTGGTTAAGCCATTTGCTCCGGCAGAACTTGTGGCCCGAGTACATGCTTTATTACGTCGAATTGAACCTTCACTAAATAATCAACTGTTGGAATATGCGGGTGTTCGGATTAATTTAAGTACGCATGAAGTTTTTCGGGATGAACAAATATTAAACCTCACGCTGACAGAATTCAATCTGCTTCAACTGTTTTTGAGACATCCGCGTCAGGTTCTTGAAAGGGGGCAAATACTCTCATCCGTATGGGGATATGATTTCGGGGGCGATGATAATGTTCTTGAAATTTATATCGGATACCTTCGAAAAAAACTGGAAACCGGTCAGAAAAGCCGCTTGATCCATACGATTCGTGGTGTGGGTTATGTATTTCGTGAGGAATAATGTCAATACGATTTCGTTTTACCCTTCTTTATAATGCCATTCTGGCCGTTACACTCACGATATTTGGAATGGCTCTCTATACCATCCAATCAAATAGTACTTTGCAAGCTATTAAAAAGGAAATAACCAGAAGCAGTGAAACATTGGGCGCTTCTGTATTACGCACTGTCATGGGGGAAAATGGTTCACAGGCACCTCAGAAAAATCCAGATTCAAATTTATCGACTGCCCCATCGATACCCGCAAATCCGGAGATTTCAAACTCTCAGGGTGAGCCTATACCTCCGGATAATTTTCCTCCCCCCAAACCGTTCTCTTCTTTTTCATCTGACCAGGCATTCCAGAGACTGCCAGAACGTGAAATTGTCCGAGTCGCCGATGCTGATGGGAATCTGGTGGCCAGCCCATACGGCAGAAAAGAAGATGCCCTTCCATTAAGCCAAGACGCATTAGACAGCTTGAAGAATGGGAGAGAGTATTGGGAAACCGCTTCTGTTCAAAATCAGGATATGCTGATCTATGACAGACCTATTACAAAAAATGGACAGGTTCAATACATTTTACAGGTAGCCCGTCCTTTGACGGAACGGAATCATTCTTTGCAAGTGCTTGGAAACACTCTGGTTCTGGCTACCGTTTTTACTCTAGTTATTGCTTTTGGCATTGGATGGGTTTTTTCCGGTATTACATTGCAGCCCATTCAACGGATAACTCGCACAGCCAGAACTATCGGGCAAGAACGTGATTTCTCTAAGAGGGTTGACTATACCGGGCCGCAGGATGAAGTAGGGGAATTGGCAGTAACCTTTAATTCCATGCTTTCCCGTTTACAGGATGCCTATCAAAAAGTAGCCAAATCATTATCGCAGCAGCGTGATTTTGTGGCAGACGTATCTCACGAATTGCGAACCCCGTTGACCACTCTACGTGGGAATCTCGGATTGTTGGTGCGTGTTCCACCAATACCAGAGGAAGAACAGAAGGACATTATCAATGACATGGTAATGGAGAGCGACAGGATGATCAGGCTGGTCAATGAGCTATTGCGACTTGCACATGCTGATGCCGGACGAAACCTTAAAAGAGAACGATTTAATTTGACCCCCCTGGTGGAAGAATGCAGTCGTCAAATTCAGACATTGGATATAACCCGGTCAGTGACATGGAATTGCCCTGATGATTTATGTATTGTGGGTGATAAGGATGCGTTCAGACAGGTTCTCTTGATTCTTCTGGATAATGCGATCAAACATTCATCTGGAAGCATCACAATAACTGGCAGCCGGTCAGGTGAAAAGGTTCTAGTTGAAGTCAGAGATGATGGCGAAGGAATTCCAAAAGAAAAACTGGATAGAGTTTTTGACCGTTTTTTCCGAGCAGATGAGGAAAAATCTTCCAATGGATTCGGCCTTGGTTTGCCCATTGCCCGGTCTTTAGTGGAAGCACAGGGGGGCAATATTCGAATAGAAAGTGCAGAAGGCAAAGGATGTCAGGTGTTTCTTGATTTTATGAATAATTGATTGGTTTAGAACCTATACAAATTCAATCTATTTTAGATTAATGGATTTCTTAACCTTCATTAAATATAGAAATACTGGTATATATGAATGAAACATATATTCCGGGTAATGAATCATGGAAATAACAAAACCGAATAAAGCGTCAGAAATACTGGTAATGAAATTTGGGGGAACTTCAGTCGGATCGCCAGATGCAATGCGCACTGTTGCCGAAATCGTGGAACATGAAAAGAAATACTGGAAAGGTGTGATTCCGGTAGTTTCTGCATTGAACGGCGTAACAAACCTGCTGCTCGAAACAGCTCAAAAAGCGGCTGCAGGAGACAGGTCGGTTATTGATGCCAATTCGCAGGAATTGCGGACCAGGCACCAGACAATGATTGATAGTCTACTTACTACAGAATCTGAAAAGAAGAAACTTACCTGGGAAGTTACCCAGTTGATCAATGAATTTACCAACCTGGTGCAGGCTATGTATGTTCTAGGTGAAGCGTCTCCTCGCGGTATTGATGCTGTTGGCTCTCTGGGGGAACGTATGAGTGCCCGTGTGTTGGCGGCTTTGTTGAATGAACACAAGGTAAAAGCAACGGCTGTAGATTCAACACAGTGCATCGTGACAGATGCCCGCTTTATGTCAGCCAATCCAGATGAAACAGCAACCCGTGAAAAGACCAGATCAACTTTATTGCCTTTGATTGAAAAAGGTACTGTGCCGGTGGTAACTGGCTTTCTTGGTGCAACACCTGATGGGGTGGTGACCACGCTAGGAAGAGGTGGAAGTGATTTCAGTGCGGCACTTCTGGGAGCTGCCATTCCTGCCGGTGAAGTATGGATCTGGACGGACGTGGACGGCGTGATGACGGCTGATCCGCGATTGGTTCCGGATGCGTCGACAATTTCACAACTTTCCTATCGAGAAGTATCGGAACTGGCATATTTTGGTGCGAAGGTGCTGCATCCCAAGACAATTCGTCCAGTTATCGAGAATAATATTCCTTTGCGTGTATGCAACACATTCTCTCCGGAGAAAACCGGAACATGGATTGTATCTGATACGTCTTATCTGACCAAAGGAATTGTCAAGGCGGTCACAGCAATCAGCGATCTTTCCCTGGTAACTGTAGAAGGGACAGGAATGCTGGGTGTTCCCGGTGTGGCAGCCCGGACGTTTGATGCTGTGGCGAAAACAGGTACCAGTGTACCTTTGATCTCTCAAGCCTCTTCAGAACAGTCGATTTGTTTTACTGTTCCCATTGAAGCTGCTGAGCGTGTGAAAAAGGCTCTGGAAAAAGCATTTACCGGTGAAATTCAACGCCGTGATATCGATGGGATATCCATTTCACCAGCCGTCGGGATTGTCTCTGTGGTAGGTGCGGGGATGCGGTATACCCCGGGGGTGGCTGGAAGGATTTTCACAGCTCTGGGTGATGCCCATGTTAATGTCATTGCCATAGCTCAGGGCTCATCTGAAGTTTCCATCAGTCTGGTTGTCTCACAGGAAAGCCTGAAAGAGGCAGTCAGAACATTACATGGTCTTATTAATCTGGAACAGGGTGCATAAAATGAACAAAAAGATACCTGTGGCAATTCTGGGTGCCAACGGCAGTGTTGGACAACGTTTTATTCAATTGCTCGAAAACCATCCCTGGTTTGAAGTTAAATGTCTGACCGGATCCGATCGATCTATAGGGAAGCCATATGCACAAACCTGTCATTGGATTTTACCTGAACGAATGCCGGATGCCGTAAAGGGAATGATCCTGAAGGAAAATGAAGAGGCTGTAAAAGACTGTCAGGTAGCCTTTTCTGCCATGCCAGCTGACCAGGCAAAAGAGGTTGAGGTAGAGCTTGCCGCCAGTGGAATGGCAGTGGTTTCCAATGCTTCATCACACCGCATGGACCCAGATGTGCCGATCCTGCTGCCTGAAGTAAATCCGGATCATACTGCCCTGGTCAATATTCAGCGCAAGAAACATAAATGGAAAGGGTTCATTGTTACCAATCCAAATTGTACAAGTACCGGTATGACCGTTTCGCTGAAACCTCTGCTGGATGCTTTTGGTATTGAGCAGGTGATTGCTGTGTCCCTTCAGGCGCTTTCGGGTGCCGGTTATCCGGGTGTGGCATCAATGGATATCATCGATAATGTCGTTCCATATATCAAGGGTGAAGAAGAAAAAGTTGAATCTGAACCTTTAAAAATGCTGGGGAATTTATCAGATGATCATATTCAAAATGCCGGTTTTGTAATTTCGGCACACACCAACCGTGTAGCTGTAACGGATGGACATACCGTTTGTGTATCCATAAAAACAGGCCGTAACGTCAAACCCGAAGATGCCATCGAAGTGATGAGATCCTATACGTGTCCTGAAATCAGCCGGGAACTGCCGTCCTCTCCGTGGCCGGTGATTGCGGTACACGATGCACCTGATCGCCCCCAACCAAGGCTAGACCGCGCCATTGGTGGTGGAATGACGACATCCGTTGGCCGTATGCGGATCGACCCCATCATGGGATTGAAATATATTGTTCTTTCGCATAATACTGTTCGCGGTGCGGCAGGTGGTGCAGTTTTCAATGCAGAACTTTTGGTTCAGCAGAAATTAATCGACTGATGGTTTCTCTTCATACCTGGATTACTCCAAGATATCCAGGTATGAGATATAATTCTGCGAGTTTTCCCTGTAGCCTTACTACGGGGTATCCTATACCGCTCAGGGAGCACTTCCCGGAGGACGAACCCAAATGGGACGTAATAACATCAACTTAATACTGATCATTGTTTTACTTGCTGCAGTAATTTGGATAGATCTCCCCGGAAACCCGGGAATTCAGATCGGTAATTTCCAACGAAGCCTGCAAACCCAACTCGGTCTTGACCTGCGCGGTGGTCTGCGCGTTCTGCTTGAGGCTGACATGCCGGCTGAAACACAAATCACTGTAGACGAAATGAATGATGCCAAGAAGATTTTGGAAAGTCGTGCCAATGGACTTGGTGTCAGCGAAGTTGTTTTCCAGGTTGCCGGAAATCGCCGTATCGTTGGCGAATTCCCGGGGTTGACCAACACCAGTCAGGTGGTTCAAACCTTGAAACAGGTCGGTCAATTGGCTTTTGTTCCCATGGGAACAAAGCCGGTTCCAGAAGGAACAACAATCAAAATTGACTATACCCAGGTTGGAACCAAAACTGGAACGATTCCTGAAAATAAACTGCCTGAAACTACAACGACTGGCACAACCGCAACACCTGCTGCAGATGGTACGTCTACGACACCGGAAATGGTATACGTACCTCTAATGACGGGTGCTGACCTTGATACCGTATCCGTCGGCCGAAATAACGTAGGCAAATATTCCGTCGACTTCAAGCTCAAGGAAACCGCCACGAAAATTTTCGGCGATTACACCAAAAGTCACATTGGAGATACCCTGGCCATTGTTCTGGATAATAAAGTCATCTCCATTCCTCAAATTCAATCCGCCATTACAGAAGGCCAGGGACAGATTTCTGGTAATTACACTGTGGATACTGCCAATGATCTGATGGTTCAGCTTAAGTATGGTTCACTGCCCATTCCATTCAAAGTGGCAACCAGCCAGGCTGTAGGGGCTACTCTTGGACAAGATTCCATTAATAAATCCATCACAGCCGGCATCATTGGTTTAATCCTGGTCGTTCTATTTATGATCTTTTCATACCGGTTACCTGGTCTATTGGCCAGTTTAGCGTTGGCTTTCTATGCGGCACTGACGCTGGCACTTTACAAGCTCATTCCGGTAACCCTCACTCTCCCCGGTATTGCCGGTTTCATTTTGAGTATTGGTGTGGCTGTTGATGCAAATATTTTGATCTTCGAACGTATGAAGGAAGAATTGCGGGCAGGCCGCACACTACGGCAGGCTATTGATCTTGGCTGGTCTCGCGCCTGGACTTCCATTCGTGATTCCAACATTACCACATTGATCTCATGCGTCATTCTGTTCTGGTTTGGTAATACATTTGGCGCAAGTATGGTAAAAGGGTTTGCATTCAACCTGGCGCTGGGTGTTCTTGTGAGCCTGTTCACGGCCATCATTGTTACCCGCACATTCCTGCATGTAACATTAGACAGCCTCAAATTCACTGAACATCCCCGCTGGTTTGGTTTATAGGAGTTGATCGAATGGATCTCATCAAACATCGATATCTATATTTTCTAATCTCGCTGATCGTAATTATCCCGGGCATTATTGCCATGGTGTTATGGGGATTACCTCTGGCTATTGATTTCACTGGCGGGTCTATGTTGGAGGTTAAGTTTGATGCTGGAAAAGCACCAAAACCTGCTGATGTGATCAAGGTATATGAATCCCTGAATATTTCTGATCCGCAGGTACAGTCATCGGAGAATGATACTCTCATTATCCGATCGAAATATATCACCGAAGAAATCAAAGACCAGGTTGTGGCTGCACTTGAGTCAAAGTTCAATAGCAAAGTGGAAGTCTCCCGCTTTGATACGGTAGGTCCATCTGTTGGTGGTGAAGTGGCCAACCGTGCGGCTATCACCGTAGGTCTGGCAGCCATTGGCATTCTTTCCTATATTACATGGGCTTTCCGCAAGATTCCACAGAGTTATCGCTATGGCATTGCCGCCATCATCGCCATGATCCACGATATTCTCGTGGTGGTCGGTTTGGAAGCTATTTTTGGTCATTTCCTGGGTTGGGAGGTCGACTCGCTATTCTTGACAGCCCTCCTTACGGTGATTGGTTTCTCGGTGCATGATACCGTCGTTGTATTTGACCGTATTCGCGAAAATTCCCTGATCCACAGAAATGTAACCTACGAGAAGGTAGTGAATCATTCACTCGTACAGACCCTCGGACGCTCATTGAAAACGCAGTTCACTGTAATGTTGACCCTGCTCGCTCTGGTGATGTTCGGTGGTGTCACAATCTTCCACTTCTCCATTGTCCTGTTGATCGGTATTTTCTCCGGAACCTATTCCTCTATTTTCAATGCTGCCCCAATTCTGGTTGTATGGGAAAATCGGGAATGGAACGATTGGTTCAAGCCGAAGAAACAGGCTGATCAGACGACCCCCGCCTGATTATTTCGCAAAATCTATTGAAAAAAACGTCCGGTCTCCGAAAGGGACCGGACGTTTTCTATGGTCGCAAATTAAGGCCTACAACTCCAAGAATAATCAATATGATCGAAACGATCCGCAAAGCTGTTGCCGGTTCATGAAACCAGAGAATTCCAATCAATGCAATAGCGGCCGTACCCAAGCCTGACCAGACTGCATAGACAAGAGATAAATCCATTCGGCGAATTACAAGATTCATCATAGTTAATCCGCAGCCATAGAATATGAACATCAGAAGGGTGGGAAGTAGACGGGTAAATCCTCTAGACAACTTCATTGAAGTTGTCCCGGCTACTTCAAAGGCAATAGCAACGATCAGCAACGCCCAATTCAGCATACCGAACGATTTTCCTTACAAAGAACCATTTTCTTTGAGAATATGAATCAGGATTGTTTTGAAAATTGCAAATATAATGCGGAGAAGAGATAGTATATAGGACCAATCAAAGAAATCCACACCAGACGGATATCCAGATTGTTAAGATTTACCACAATTATTCCGAGAAAGACAAGATACATAAAACTGAGAACATACGATGATCTTCGCAAAACCGGCGAAGAATAACTCAAAAACTTGACTGGAACGAATATAAAGGCCGAAAACAGTAACATAACCAGGGCATTTACCGGTACCGGCCAATTAAAGAAATAGAGATAGAACACTAAAACGTTCCAAAAATTAGGAAAACCTGTAAAAAAACCATCTGATGTTTTTGCACCGGTCTGACAAAAACCATAAATTGACGTGATCAACACAATGACCAGAACGACCAGCCACGAATCTGTGATTAAACCGAATTTATAGGTAAATGCCACCGGCAGGAAAGTATAATTCAAATAATCTGTAATATCATCCAGTTTGCGGCCATCCAATTGGGAAGCCCATTTTTTTACATTCCACCGGCGGGCGAAATAACCATCTGTAGAATCAATAAACAGAGATATACCTTGAAAAATAAAAAATAATTTGACATTACCTGAGAAGATAGCCAGTAATGAAAAGAACGCAGTTGCCAAACCAAGACTGGTATAAAAGTGAACTGACCAGGCTCGGAAATTCAAAAACCATTGATTTTTGCCCATATAATAAAAGAAACCTTTTACAAAAGATATAAGCAAACCGATATTTATTATAAAACATCTCCGTCAGACTGTGAGAAAGAGAATCAAGTTAAGAGTTTGCTAAGAAAGTATTTCAGGTATTGTAAATAATAAGAATGCTGGTAAACTATATTTAGACGAACATCTGGGTGCCCCCCTCACCCAGGTGTTCGTTCTTCTTATGGTAAGGGGACCATCTCACATTGTGGGGGAATAGCCGTTGTAAGAAAATTGATATTATCCATTACCTGTGACATAGGTAATGAGACGTTAATATGATCTGGTAGAAAGCGTGACCAGGGAAATTCTGAAATGCCTTTTTCTGATATTTGCGGAAACGTATTGCACATTCCACGTAAGATTTGACCATACTCTGTCATGGAGTGATTTTCCAATGCCAGATGTTGATTTATATCTTTCCCCGAAAACCAATTGATAAACGCTGCCGCCCCCATTTGATCAAGAACTACATATCCATTTGATTTTATATGGAATTTTCTCAGTGAATTTATAAAATCGGCAGAAGGATTACGATCTTTATCAAGTGAAAATTCTTTTAAAAGATGATTGTTGGGGTTATCTACCAGAGCAGGCGAGGCAATTGGCGTAAATCCGAGTCTGGGTTGGCTGCCGGGAGTCAGATAAACAAACCAGATGGATAATAATTGAGGTTGATCATCCGTCAGATCAGTTACCTCAAGCAATGTAATCACCCGAGCTTCGGATTTATCCATTGTTTTAGGAAAAATAGTTTTATTTGCATTCTGTGAAATAACTAATGTAGTTCCCAGCCAGTACCCGATGATGACTGTAACAAGAAATATTGCGACGAAAACCCAAATTGTGGGTTTCAGAAATCCTTTTTTTAACATTTCAGTGGATTTATTCAAAAATCCACCATTTTTTATCTCATCGGTTTCAGGTGGTGAACATTGCATTATTTTGCCTTTTTTCTCAATAAGCCGCAGAAAGAATACTTAATATCAATCCAGTTAACAGGCCGAACACACCGGCTCCAATACACCAAAGAAGTGTAGATTCAATATCAGGTTTATGAACAATTTCATATCCCTTCTTTACAAGGACCTGGAATATATGTGATTCTGATAATGCTGGAGTTATACGGTCCCAAAAGAGAATCTCTACTTTATTCAGGAGAGCATCCATGCTGACCATCCTTTATCTAGAAGAGGATATTTTGATGATCTTTCCGGTTTCATCGGCAACGACACGGATCGTTCTGGGAATCGGTTTGCCGTTGACGCCAAATGCCGTACCGGTAAAGATCAGTAAATACTTTCCAGCGTCCTGTTCAGTCACTTTAGGTTGAGTATTGCGTACCTCTGGATGACGTGAATATACCTGGGCACAAATCTTATTGAGAATTGATTTGTCCATTAGGAAAAATCCTTTCTTTCCGTTATCTCATTCTCCTGCGAATAAAAGCAGGAACATCAAGATTATTTGAAACGCCGGTGTATTCCATTACTTCCATGCGTTCAGGAGCTTCCTGCTGCAATTGTTGAATATCTTCAGGCTCGGAGAGCGGAATGAAAGGAGGTTGGCCAGTTCGAATTTCCTGCGGTGCAGCCGGAGAAGTAGCTCTGGCTGGCGGGGTTGCCGCGATGCCCTGCAGGGTCTGTAATACAGTGCCTGAAACCGGTGTCGAACCGATGCCGGTAATGATCAGGATAACTTGAACTCGATCATGCATCTGCGGTGCATTTATGATACCCGGGATAATATTGGCACGCTTATTTGTACGGCGTTGCAGACTTTCCATGGCATCTGCCACTTCCAGGAAGGTGAGATCATTTCCACCGGTGAAATTGACGATAATTCCAGTAGCCTGATCAAGTGGAACTGAGTCAAGAAGTGGGTGATGCAATGCACGTTCCACTGCCTGATGAGCCTTTTCCTCGCCTTCACCCTGACCGATGGCCAGCAAAGCCCCGCCACCAGATTGGATCATCTGACGAACATGGGCAAAATCCACATTTATTACACCTGGTTGTAACACAAGTTCGCTGATACCCTGGATACCCTGACGCAAAACATCATCTGCCAGGCGGAAAGCCATTTCAAGAGGAAGGTCGTGGGGAGCAATTTGAAGCAACCGATCGTTGGGAACTGTTATTAATGTATCGGTAAACTGGCGAAGCTTGGCCAAACCTTCACGGGCATTAACCTGCCGCCGTCCTGCTTCAAAGGAAAACGGCAAACTTACAATGGCGATGGTCACTGCGCCAATAGCCTGAGCCACACGGGCAACGATGCTGGCAGCTCCCGTACCTGTACCGCCGCCCATACCGGCAGCAATAAAGACCATATCTGCACCATAAAGTGCAGCATGAATTTCTTTGGCACTTTCTTCTGCCGCAGATTCACCCACCTGGGGTTTTCCGCCGGCACCCAGACCGCGAGTCAGGTTAGGACCCAATTGAATTTTTACAGGAGCCAGGGAACTTTTGAGAGCCTGACCATCCGTGTTGGCAGCAATAAAATCAATGCCTTCGATGCCTAATTCGATCATTCGATTAATGGCATTGCTGCCACCGCCACCGATTCCGACTACTTTCAAGACAGGTTTACGGGTTTCAAAGGCTGGTTGGCTGTTATCTGTATTATTTACAGTCTCAATCATAGGTCACCTCTCTTGAAGTTGTGTTGCAATACTTGTGCCGTCGCCGGATATCCGTTCAACCTGGCAGCCGGCATTCCGTAGCAAGTCCAGTTGTTCATCTGAAAAGGACTGGGTATTCCCAATTACTGTAACTTTTACTGCCAATGATGCTTGCTCCAGGGAAAAACCTATGGTTGGGCGGTATTTTTTCACAAATGGTCTGATCACATCCAGATGCCAATCAGCCACTCCCCATTCATAGCTGGGCAAGAGAAGATAATGCTCAATGGGGTGATCTTTGGCTGTATCAACAGATTTCACGTTTTCAGGCGGCATTTCTGCCCGTAGTGTTTTAGACTGGTTGGATTTTCCCTTGATTTCATTGACAATTTGCCGGGTGGATCCATCAGGACGGAACCAGGCATCTGCAGCGTGTTCGCTGCCGGTTTCATCCGTCAAAAGCCAAAAATTGGCTGCCAGAACAGAATTACTTAACGGTTCCAGTGGATTGGTTGGATTTTCAGGGTCAGATGCCGGCTCACCACGTAATAATTGTGTGATGGCCAGACAAATATCTGTATGTTTTTCGTCAGGCCAATCTTTATGGACAGGTGATTGTGGTTCATGTGGAACACCAACACCCATCATGATAATGGGAACGTTTTTGTGTACAATTTCAGATGCAACGGCCATGTACCACTCATATGCTCTGAAACCCATTTGATCTTCTTCACCGGGTGGAGTGAAATAGGGACGTGCATCAGGCCAGCGTTCAGGACCACCAGCTCCCCAATTCAGTGATTTATTATGTGTCCAACCGTAGGCTGTCAGAACAAGGTTATCCAAAAGATCGGCGCGGTTTCTTCGTGCCAATGATTGCAGCGCCAGTGATAAAAAGGCCGTGTCCCAGAAATTCCCCCCTGGTTCGAGAGCGGGAAATAACGGAACAATATCACATTCAATTGCCAGACTGGCCAGAGGTATATACCGGTCCAGGAAGCGTTCAACCAGACCATTTTGGGCCCATTCAGAAACCGGCCATGAGCTGCGAGAATTGGGACGATCAAAGAAAGAGACCGTATGAACTCCCCAACGGGAATATGCCTGAAGGAGAGTGCGCATATCCGTCGTTTCGAGCCTTTTTTCCAATCCCTGAGTGAATTGAACGACAGGTTCAATCTGTGCATCTTTCAACGCAGAAAAGAAAGCTTCGGGTATTGCCCGGTCTGATTCACTGATGAGAACGAGCCAACCAGCTCCCAGTGAATCAAGCTGAGGAATCCAAATTTCTGCGTCTTTTTCACTGTAATGCAGCGAATTGGGATAATAATGGAAGCCCAATCTCGACCGTTTTGTATTGACCAATTCTTCAAGTGCTTTCATTTGCCATTACCTGATATCAAGGAATGTTGCGATACATCTTGC
The DNA here is from genome assembly GCF_001050275.1 of Leptolinea tardivitalis. Classification (GTDB taxonomy): domain Bacteria; phylum Chloroflexota; class Anaerolineae; order Anaerolineales; family Anaerolineaceae; genus Leptolinea; species Leptolinea tardivitalis. The sequence continues at coordinate 110,978 of NZ_BBYA01000015.1, read as the reverse complement.
AAGAACTATGCCGATGAATCCAGAAGGTGATAAAGGTCTGCTATAATCTTGCCCTGTGATTCTTGTTACTGGCGGAACCGGTTTTATCGGTCAACATCTCGTTCGACAGCTCATAATGCAGGGCTACGAGGTGAGATTATTACTGCGTCCTTCACCAAAATCTCCAAATTTACCGACTGGTTTACCGGTTCAGGTTGCCGTATCCAGCCTCAATGATTCGCGTGGATTGCGGGCGGCATTAAAAGGTATCAACACAGTCATTCATCTCGCAGGGACGGAAGCTCTGGGAGTAAAGTCAGATCTTGATGGTGTGGATATTGATGGCACCCGGGCACTTACTGAAGCATCAAGAGAAGCTGGAATCGACCGTTTTTTTTATATGAGTCATTTGGGTGCAGACAAGGCTTCGGCGTTTCCCGTCTTCAAAGCCAAAGCGATTGCTGAAAATTTGATTATCCACAGTGGTGTACCCTATACGATTTTTCGATCGGCTGTTGTTTACGGCCCAAACGATCACTTCACCAATGATTTCGCGAGAATTATTGAAATATCTCCGAGTGTTTTACTAATCCCTGGTGATGGTTCTAACTTATTGCAGCCAATCTGGATTCAAGATCTGGTTACCTGTTTGATTATTGCATTGGAAAATCCTGATAGTCTGGGGCAGACATATCAAATTGGGGGAGGGGAAACACTTTCATTTTTATCAATAATCCAGATAATTATGGATAGGATTGATTTGCACAGGCGGATTATTCCCATCATGCCCGGGTATTTACGGGTACTTTCGGTCTGGTTGGAACAAAGCCGTCGATTTCCAATTTCAACTTATTGGATAGATTATCTGGCAGTAGACCGAACCTGTCCATTGGACTCGCTTTCACGCAACTTCAATCTGATTCCGGCACGATTTCATCAATCATTAGATTATCTGTAATCATAGATCGGAATACTATGTCGTTATCCGCTTTTTGTGTTCATGGACATTTTTATCAACCTCCTAGGGAAGATCCTCTGACTGGAATTATTCCCAAAGAGGAGGGTGCATATCCATATGACAACTGGAATGCGCGTATCCATGACCAATGTTATAAACCAAATGCGGATCTGGGTAATTTTTCGAGAATCAGTTTCAACCTGGGGCCGACTGTGCTGGAATGGATGCAAACTGCTGATCCTGAAACACTGGCACGCATCATCCAGCAGGAACGCGATATGTATGATGCCACCGGAATACCGAACGGCATGGCTCAAGCATACAATCACACGATTCTTCCACTGGCAACTAAACGGGATAAACGTACGCAAATCCACTGGGGAATGTATGAATTCCAGGCTCGCTTTGGACATCCTGCCGAAGGCCTGTGGCTGCCAGAGGCAGCAGTGGATACTGAGACACTACGAGTTGCCTGTAGTTGCGGGGTTAAATATGTGATTCTGGCCCCATGGCAATGTGCAGATCATGGGAAAGATTTAAACCAACCGGGATGGGTGGAATTGGGTCAGGGAAAACGGATGGTTGTCTTTTTTTATAACCAGGTTCTTTCAACCCGTGTCAGTTTTGATCCGGGAGCTACCCGGAATGCTGATGAATTCATGGTTAATGCCATTTTGCCTGAATTTCAAAATGGGTTGGGAGTTCCCCGTGATAAATTCTTAATCATTGCCTCTGATGGTGAATTGTATGGACATCACCAACGGTTTCGAGACCAATTCCTTGCCCGACTAACGACAGCGTCTTACATTGGAAAACCTGTCAGGCAAATGCTTCCAGCCGAATGGCTTCAGGAAAACCTCCCCACTCAGGATATGACTATTGTTGAAAACTCATCATGGAGCTGCCATCATGGTGTCATCCGATGGAGTGATGATTGCGGATGCACACCTGGTAGTCATTGGAAGGCTCCATTGCGAGTGGCTCTTAATCGTGTAGCTCAGGAAGTTGATTTGGTGTTTGAACGTACGTTGGATGGATATGGATTGGATCCATATGCCTTACGCGATAATTACATCGAAGTATTATTAGGGCAAATTCCACTGGATGAGTTTATTCGTTCTCATGCAAAATCTTCCTGCAGTAAAGAAATGCTCAGGAATATTGCTTTTTTATTAAAAGCCCAGTATGAACGACAGCGCATGTTTACATCATGCGGATGGTTCTTTGATGATTTTGATCGGATTGAACCGCGCAATAATGTGAAATATGCAGCACAGGCTGTCTGGTTAACCCGGCAAGTCAAACCGGATCTTGATCTTGATGGTATTCTTTCCGATCTTAAAAAAGTTGTCAGTACAAGATCCAATTTACGCGCAGATCAAGTTTTCAAAAAGCATATTCAATCTGCTCAGGCTGCCTGGGCAGGCGTGCCTTCCAAAGATTGAAGCAATTTCTCCACTTGATACTCTGATCCTTTACCGGCGGTCTCCAGATCGGTGAGAATTTCTTTGACGAAAACGAGACGTTCATACTGTAAGGATGGATCTGTTGCATCGGGTTCAAAAACGACAGAAGCCAGAAGGCAATTTAAGAAATCTTCATAACCTTCTTTTGAGTACCAGAGAATTTCCTGATATCGGTTCATCTGTAACAAATGTTGAATATCAGGATTTGATAAAGCAGATTGCATTAACTGGTATGGATTCTGATTTTCCGGATTATCTGTCCATTTTTGCAGGGAAATTAGAACACGGACCATCTTTACGATATGTATGGCTTCCTGTCGGGTCATACCCATACCGTTGATTGTGTTTTCCACAAAACGGCCGGCTTTCCATTCATCAAAAAGACTAATGCTGTTGTTGGCGATATCGTTCGGATCAACAATTCGACCTAATGGAGAAATAAAGGAGAAAATTATGGTCGCAAGCCGCAGACAGGAGTTCTTTTGAAGGATGACGGACATTTTCTTTCGAATATCTGCCCCGGGAGCAGCTTTAACTGGTGGATTTGCACCTAATACAAAAAGTAATTCAATCAACCGGGCAGTCTCCTCAATCACTTCATCCACATCCTGAGCTGACGGTCTTAGGCTGATAGCTCCTTTGAGGAGTTGTCTCATTTTTCCACGGGTTTCATCTTTGATTGCCAGAATATCTGCAGAAGGTTTTAGAATTTGTGAATTCAGGTAGCTGATATAACCGGGATTAAGGATTTCTCCCATTGGCTGCAAGACGACTTTCAATAAAAGGTCTTGAATACAGTCTTGAATTGAAGGGACACCTTCGCCATGGAGCATATCGCATAATTGTTGATAAAGATGCGAGGCGTCATCTTCTACCTGACGGAAATCAGTAAAAACGTTACAGGTATAAGCATGAAGCTGAAGGAATAGACCCTGATCACGCAATTCTATTGATGGGCGGATAAATTCCAGACCGCTGTTTTGTTCTCTGAAGATAATATACCGATTTTCTCCCACATGAAAGTTCAATCCATCCACAAGGGAGATCTGAGCCAGATGGCGATGACCATCAGGACTGCGTTTGGTAAAGGCACAGGAGGTTTTAATCCAGCCAGAGGTTTCGCCATACCGGTTATGGTAAGCCACCAACACCCGGTCATTTCCCAGCCCATTGGTGAATGTGATTACATTTTCATCCACAGAACCTTGATTGCTATAGAAATCGTACAGATAAAAATTCTCAATTCCGGCGAACAGAGCTCGTTTTCGAACAATTGGAAAGATTTCATGCTCATGCCGATCGATTAGAGCCTGATCAGGTTTCTCATCATAATAGGCGCGTTTGTATTCCATACCGTATTTTTCGGTATATCCCTCAATTTGGCCGTGCCCAAACATAGGCAACCCGGGGAGAGTGGCCATTAATGTGCAAACACCAAAATACTTGTCACCCTTGCCAAACTGATCTACGGCCGTACGTTCATCTGGATTGGATATGAAATTGACATACCGGCGAAGTATTTCCGGGTCATATTCCAGCGTATTTTTTATTAACTGACGGAACTTGGCATTCTCTTCATCACGCAACATGTTCATGAAAGCACTGTTGTAGACTCGATGCATACCCAGTGTGCGCACAAAGTACCCTTCCATCAGCCAGAAGGCTTCAGCCAGGAGGAGCGTATCTGGAGCTTCTTTTGCCACACGGTCTACCACTTCTCGCCAGAATTCATGCGGCATGGCAGCGAGGAATGCTTCTCGGGGCAGGCCGTGTTCCGCTCTTGAAGGGATATCGCCGCCGGAACCGGGTTCCGGAAACCATAGACGCTGGAAATGCCGACGGGCCAAAGTCATAGCCGCATCGAACCGAATGATCGGGAATTTCCGGGCGACATCCAGAATGGTTTGGATCACTGCTTCTCGAACTTCAGGATTTAAGTAGTTCAATTGGGCTGTGTCATTCCAGGGCATACTGGTTCCATCATTGCCGTGGTAGATAAAGCGCGTATCTCCATTGGTTCGGTCAATGCGACGGAAAACTACGGCTGCATCTGTGCGGTTGTAATAATGGTCATCAATCTTGATTTCAATTCGGGGATCAGGTGATAAATCGGGCCCATTAAAAGAATAGGATGGGAATGGGCTATATGGCAGAGATAGGAAACGGTCAGGATTATTAATCACCCAATCGCTATCAATGGCCATATGGTTGGGAACCATATCGCTGGCCAGGCGGATGCCTCGCTGCCAGGCACGATTTCTGAGGTTCTCATACGCTTCATAACCTCCGATTTCGTTAGCTATTTCATATCTAGACAGGGAATAGGCAGAAGAAACAGCATCTGGATTACCGCACATCTGTTTGATACGGGCTGAAGCTGTACTGCGCTCCCAAAGACCAATCAGCCATAAACCTGTAAATCCACGGCTTGCCAGTAGATCCAATTCTTCGTCAGGAATTTCATCGAGCCGTGAAATCGGTCTATCGTATTTCTTACTGAGCTGATCCAACCAGACCAGGGTGTTCTTTGCCAAAAGAACAAGCCGGGGCATCCATTCACGGTCAGCAGAATATTGCTCATGTTCACTCTCTAATAAACCGTGTGCATAAACCGGTACCTGGGTTGGACCGGGGCCGGTGAAACTGAGTTTCTCTTCTTCTCGTAAGAAGTCGAGACTACTGAGAAGTCTGAAGAGAAATTTCCCCAGCAGAATTCCCCAGTGAGTGCGAATAAAATCCAACTGGCCTGGTAGAGAATTGGGTACGGCCAGAGCCGGACTGCGGAACATATCTATCAAATTTTGGTTTTCTGGACCAAAATGCGGTTGTGTTTCAAAAAATGCATAGATGGAATCAAGCATGAGTCCATATTTTGTCTGCGTCAGTAGATTTTTCTCGTCAAACAATTCCTGGAACGCCGAGACTGCTGCCGGATTCTTGTTGGTTACCCACAGAAGGATGATCTCTTCGAGAGTATTCAGGCGATTGGAAACACCTTCTGTACTGCCAGAAAGATATGTCTCGATATCGATCTTTTTTGTATAGACATCTAATGGTGGAAATTCATGGCAGAATTCTAAAAATAAATGATCAACAGCCGGTTTGCCAAAATTTTCTTCCAGATGAGAGTAAAGACCCTGCATTACCTGTGGGTTTTTCTGGTCTCGATATGTTTTGAAAACGTAATGCAAGATTTCATCAATCAGACCGAGCGCATTTATTTGCCCGGCTTTAACAGCTTTTTCAGGATAATGGACCACATCCCGTTTTGAATTCATCTTTTGTGCAAACAAACGGGCGGCGTGAAAATTGGCAAAGATAATATTACCGTTCAGGGTAAAGAGGGATTCATCAAACTGGTAACGGTCGCGAGCCGTACGAGAAACATGAAATTCCATTGTTAATGGGTCCTCCCCGGAATGCTGCAAAGTATAGAGTAATTATATGTTTATTGTGAATTGATAGTATTAATCAGATTGGGAAGACACAGGCCGCTGCCTTTTTCGCCAGACATCCCTACATAATTCAGGACGAATTTTTCTTCTACCAACATATCGATGGTCGATTGCAGAGCCTGTGTATCCCAATGGAAGAGTTTCCGCATCTCTCCCATTTGACAGGCTCCTACAGAGAGCAGATAGGTCTTTAAAATCTTCACCCTGGCTGTCTTTTCAGTAATGATTCGGGAAGAATTGATGGCATTCTGAAAATGCCGATGAAAAAGATCATAGACAAACGAATAGTGCCAGGCGCCGTTTGTACTGATTCCCACAGGAACCAATCGGAAAGCAGTTTGTAAAACCTCAAGGGCTTTATTGAAGCGGCTTTCAGAACCGGTGCCAGAAAGATGGGCAGCTTTTCGCAGGGCAATTGAATCCAGAGCGCCTTCCTTAAGCAACGCCTCGTAAACATTCTTTGCTTCAAGGGGAAGTGTGCCATTTCTGTAATCTTCCAGGTAATCTTCTTCTGGTTCCCCGTAATTCGGTGAAAGGGCATAGAAAAAGGGGAGCATTTCCAGTGAAATCATACAATTCTTACGAGCCAGTACACGTCCGTAATACCATTTCCCTTTTCCCAGCAGTGAATCCTTCCAATCCCAGGTGATATGACCGGGATCGTCATGATCATCCGGCACCGGGCGGTTCCCTGCGGCTGCCACCCACAGACTGGGTAACGATATGCCATTAATGGGCCAGAAAAAAATAAAGCCACGTTGATTCACAAATTGAACAGCTTCCTCCCGGGTATGTATCCGGGAGGAAGGAGGACTGTTGTAGGTTTTTTCTCGATATGCTTCCAGCAAACCTTTATTCAATTCAGCCATACAATTTATTCTGATTTGAAGATATGTGTGATGATATTCGATCCACTTCCACCGATATTTTGTGACATACCATATACCGGACGTTCCACCTGGGTTTCACCAGCTTCTCCGCGCAACTGTTGAACAACTTCCACGATCTGGTACATACCAGTTGCACCTACCGGGTGCCCACGGGCTTTAAGACCACCCCTTGTGGAAATTGGAATTCGTCCTTTGGGGCAGATTTGCTCTTCAATCGCTGCGCGTGGGCCCTGTCCGGGCTCAGCAAAGCCGCATGCTTCCAATGAAAGGGCAGCCATAATGGTGAATGCATCATGCAATTCAAACACACCTATATCGTTAGGGGAAATTCCCGCTTGATTGTATGCCTGTTTGACAGATTTTTCTGCTGCTGATAACCAGATCGGGTTTTTCCGGGAATGGGCTGCAATTGTATCTGTGGCTGCTGTAGAGGCAACAACTTTAACCAATTTTTGTCCGGCCTGTTTTCTTATATTATCAAGAGGAATCAAAACAGCGGCTGCGGCACCATCTCCCATGGGAGAGGCATCTAACAGGTTGATGGGTTCTGCGATCATAGGAGCTTTCTGATATCCGGCTTTGTTGATCGGCTCCTGGAATCGGGCAAACGGGTTATGGGCACCGTTGGCATGAGCGTTGATGGAAAACCCGGCAAAGTCGTCTTTTGACCAGTGATATTCATGTAGATATCGCTGCATAATGAGTGCATTAATCGCTACAAAAGATAACCCCATATCGGCTTCCCAATCGGCATCTGCCGCTGTAGCAAGTTGGGTGGTGATCTCTCCACCAGGTGAATCTGTCATTTTTTCCACACCCACGGCAATGGCTGAGTCAACAGATCCTGATGCCACCGCCATTAAGGCCGATCGAAAAGCCGCCGCACCTGAACTACAGGCAGCTTCAATATGGTAGCCTTCGGTATAACGCATTCCAACCCAATCAGCGATGTAACTTCCAAGATGCTGCTGTCGGTTGGCAGAGCCTGACATCATATTTCCAACATAGAGACTCTCAGCCTGTTCAAGACCGCATTCCTGTAACGCCAGAAGGACTGCCTCACCGGCAATTTCACGGAGCGATTTATCCCAATGCTCTTCCACTCTAGTCTGACCGATACCGATCACTGCGACTTCACGCATGTCATCCTCGTATCAAGATTAATTTGAGACAATTATACGGTTTACCTGTGTCAGAAGCTATCAGAATGAATTTAAAAAGAAAATCCACCGGTTATTTCAGACCGGTGGATTTTCGGAATTCGTTTTCAGTCTTTCTTTCGATCGAAAAGGATGGATAGGAAGAAGCTGACAATACTGATAACCAACGCTCCGATAATGGCTGCCCAAAAGTTTTCGAGGGTGAAATCAATACCGAATGTTGTCGCAATATTGCTGGTGAGATACAGCATCAAAGCATTGGCGATAAATGTGAACAGGCCGAGTGTAACAACATAAAATGCACACGTCAGGAAGGAAAAAAGCGGTTTAATGATGGCATTCACCAGTCCGAAAATCAGCGCAAGAATGAGCAGACTGTCAATTCCTCCGTTGAAATAAATACCCGGTACGATCAAGATGGTAACGGCCAGGGCAATGGCATTAATTAGAAGGCGCACAATAAAAGATTTCATTTCTCCTCCGAATGATTCAACGTTCGCTGGGTTCTTTTTTCCAAATTTATACTCATGATTGTATACGCAAAAATAAGAAATAAGTTGCGGTGTATGGCGTGTTTGTCAATCCAATGGATATTGTATATAGTAGTACTAAGGAATTATTCCAGGGTTAACCGACAGGATGTCAACATTATGGGAAGTGGGAAACTAATACTGGCAGAGATAAATACCTGGGTCTGGATGGATGACCTGGAAAAGAAATATCAAAAAAAGCTCACACTGGATCAAATTCCAGAGAACGAAATTGATGATTTTGTTTCATTGGGGTTTAATGCTGTCTGGCTTATTGGTGTATGGACACGCAGTCCTTTGGGACGGAAAATAAGTCAGGAAAATACAGGTCTCTACGAGGATTATAGTCATTCGCTTCCTGATTGGAAAATGGAAGATTTACCAGGATCTCCCTACTGTATTAAGGATTACTGTGTAGATCCTCACTTCGGGGGAGATGATGCGTTGGCTGTTTTTCGAAAACAACTTCAAAATCACGGTATAAAACTTTTTCTGGATTTTGTCCCTAACCATGTTGCTCAAGACCATGATTGGATTGCCCACCATCCGGATTATTTTATTGCGGGTGATGAATTGGAATTACTTCAATACCCAAGAGAGTACTTTCAAAGTTCTACTGGGATCTTCTGCAAAGGACGGGATCCATTTTTCCCTCCCTGGCAGGACGTGGCTCAATTGAATGCTTTTTCTCGCGGATATCGAATGGAATCAATCCACGTATTGGAACATATATGTGAAATGTGTGACGGCATTCGCTGTGACATGGCCATGTTGATGCTAAATCGAGTTTTTACTTATACATGGCAGACGCGGGCTGGCGCAAACCCTGAAACAGAGTACTGGGAAGAGGTTATCACTGCTATTCGGAAGACCCATCCTGATACGGTTTTCATCGCCGAAGCTTACTGGGATCTGGAATGGGACCTTCTGCAATTGGGTTTTGATTTTTGTTACGACAAACGGCTTTATGATCGTTTACTTCATGAATCTGCTGGTTCCATCCGTCAGCATATTCAAGCTGATGTGAGTTTTCAAAACCATTTATTGCGCTTCATTGAAAATCATGATGAAAATAGAATTCTTTCCCAAATGTTACCCTCTCAAATGAAAGCTGCTTCAGTATTGGCTTCCACATTGCCCGGCGGTTTAATGTTATATGAAGGTCAATGGGAAGGGCGGAAAATTAAGAACCATGTATTACTGGGACGACGACAGGTTGAACCTGCCAATACAGAAGTCCTGCTTTTCTTTAAGAAACTCAATTCATTTGTCAGGCAGCTCCCTGAAAATGGCCAATGGGAGTTGTGCAATGTAAATGGCTGGTATGATAACCAATCCTGTCAAAATTTAATAGCCTATCATTGGAATCTTGCGACTGTTCATTTATTGATTGTGGTAAATTATTGTCCAATGCCGTCGCAGGGTCGGATCATTATCCCATGGTCTGTGAATAATGATGACAATGTGGAATTCGAAGATCTGTTTGGTATTGAACCGTTTACCCGGCAAGGAAGCGAACTCGCTACCGAAGGATTATTTGTCAATTTAGCCGGGTGGGGATTTCATATATTAACTGTGCAAAAAGGGAAGGAGAAATAAATGAAATTTTGGGATATATCTGTTCCCATTCGAAAAGAGATGCCTGTTTGGCCAGGCGATCCAAAAGTGGTGATTGAACGGATCAGTAAAATAGAGGAAGGCGCCAACGCCAATGTGTCACGGCTTGATGCTGGTTGCCATACGGGAACTCATGTGGATGCTCCGTTCCACTTTTTACCCGGCGCACCCACAATTGAATCCCTGCCATTAGACTCCCTTATTGGTCCCGCTCAGGTTGTTCGTATTCCTGATGATATTTCTATTATCTCCCGAGAAATTGTTCTATCATGTGGAATTCAATCTGGTGCGGAACGAGTACTTTTCAAAACGTATAATTCTGCCTTCTGGTCCAAATATAAATCCCAATTTCGGACTGAATTTGCCGGTATTGATGAAGCAGGAGCACAAGAACTCGTGGCAATGGGTGTCAAATTGGTTGGGATGGACTACCTTTCAGTTTCACCTTTTCGTAAGAGCCGACCAACCCATGAGGTTTTTCTCAAATCTTCGGTTGTGTTATTGGAGGGATTGGATTTATCAGACGTTGCCCCTGGTAGTTATCAACTGGTATGTTTACCTTTGAAGATAGAAGGATCTGACGGCGCGCCAGCTCGAGCTGTATTAACCCGGGAAGACTAACGAGGTGCCACCAAAGTATATCCACCATCGACAGTGATCACCTGGCCGCATATCATTGCAGATGATGGGGAACAAAGGAAGGCGACCACATCTGCCACATCTTCCGGCGTGACCAGTCTCCCGCAGGGAGTATTGGCTATCAATCTGTCGGGTAAATCAGGATCACTCATTGCCGAAAAATGTTGAAGAGCTTCGGTTAAGACTAAACCTGGTGAAACGGCATTAACATGAATATGATCTGCTGCCAATTCAACGGCCAGGTATCTTGTAATGGCTTCAAGCGAAGCTTTGCTGGCTCCAACCGAGATGTAATCGGGAAGAACCCTTATGGAACCAGGGCTGGATATAGCAACCATCCATCCTTCTCCGTTTTCTTTCATAAGCGGAACAGCCTTTTGCGCACAATACAAAAAAGCACGGGAATTTACGTTCTGGGTATATTCCCATCCGGGTTCTTTTTGTTCCATTGCTGGACGATTAAAACCGGTGGCGGCATTGCTGACAAAGATATCTAATTTGCCAAATTCGGCCTCGATTTCTTCAAAGAGATGATTAATGTTTTCCACTTTTCCCACATTTGCACGAATAACTATCGCCCTTCTTCCCAGGTCTCTGATCTCATCGGCAGTTTGTTCTGCCGGTTTCTGATTTCGGGCATAATTTACAATAATATCCGCCCCATCACGAGCCAGACGAAGAGCAATAGCCCGGCCAATACCCCGACCTGAGCCTGTCACCAGAGCGGTTCTTCCAGATAAAGTAGGATTTTCCATCATATAAAACACCTTTTACGAATTTTTGGTTTGGGGCATTTTAGCAGTATCGATTATGGTAGCATTTTAATTATTTCCCATTTTGCCTGTGTTTATTTGTAACCGGGATACAAAAGATTCATCAAAATGCTATTATAGAAAAACACTGAAATATCAGGAGAAGATATGGAATCTACAAACATGGCAAATTCAAAACATGAAAAGTTGATAATACTGGGTTCAGGACCTGCTGGTTTAGCTGCCGCCTTGTATGCAGCCCGCGCTGAGCTTTCACCTCTTGTGATCAGTGGAATTGAACCAGGTGGACAGGCTTCTACGACAAACATCATCGAAAATTACCCTGGATTTCCTGATGGGGTAGGTGGAGCCGAGTTGGGTGAATTGTTCCAGAAACAGGCAGAGAAGTTTGGCGCCCGGATTGAGTTTGCCACTGCAACAAAAGTAGATCTCTCACATCATCCATTTTTGATTAAAACAGATTCTGGAGAGTACCGAACAGAAAGTCTGATTATTGCCACGGGAGCCAGTCCGGTACATTTGAACATTCCCGGCGAAAAAGAATTAACCGGGAAAGGTGTATCGTATTGTGCTACCTGTGATGGGTGGTTCTTCAAAGGGAAAAATGTCGCGGTTGTTGGAGGAGGGGATAGTGCTCTGGAAGAAGCATTGTTTTTGACTCGGTTTGCATCATCTGTAAAAATCATCCATAGACGGGATGCTCTTCGTGCAGGCGCTATTCTTCAAAAACGCGCGAAAGAGAACCCGGCAATTTCTTTTGTATGGAATAGCGTGGTCGAGGAAATTAAAGGGGATGGAAAAGTTTCAGAATTAATTTTACGGAATACAATCTCCAGAGAAATTTCCAAAATAGCCGTAGACGGGATTTTTATATTTATCGGACATACACCCAATACTCAATTATTCGAAGGGCAGCTGGATATGGACGAGAAAGGATTTATTCGCTGCAACCAATTCATGGAAACGAGTATTCCGGGAGTATTTGCCGCCGGTGAAGCGGCTGATTCACATTTCAGGCAGGTCATTACATCAGCCGGGATGGGAGCTGCAGCAGCGATACAGGTTACACATTATCTTGAGCGATAAAATAACAAAAAAGAGCGGGCAACCCGCTCTTTTGCTGTTTATTGTTGAACCGGAATTGGTGTGGTTTCTGGTACGCCGCCCCACCATGTAAAGACACGTTCATAACTCGATGCACCGGCATTTTCCCAGATTGGATTTCCGTCTTTGGTCGTTCCTGTCTGCCTTGCCACAGTGATGGACCAACGAATTACATGGGGTGTATTTCCAGCAGGTCGGAAGGTAACCGGAACGATATATTTAGTATCCGTTGAATAATCCACCAGTTTGCGACCTGCACCGTCTGTAACATCAATGACAGTAACTTTGTAGGTTTCATTCTGACGGAGTTCTCCGATGGAAGCCCATTGAAGAGTGACAGTTTCATTCTGGATGGTAAAAGACGTTCCGTCTGCCGGTAATAATAGATTCGGGCTGCCATAAGGTGGTGGAGCTGTAGGTGTCGGGGTGGGACCGGCGGTTGGCAGTCTTTCGCATAGTGGAATATTCAAGGTCTGACCCTGATATACCGTATCACTGGTCAAACCATTAAATGTCTTAATCGAATCCATGCTCACACGGTAAGCATTGGCAATACCACTGAGGGTGTCATTTTCTCCCACGGTGTAACTGACTTTTTCGCAGGCTTGTTCAGTGGAGTCAGCTTCGCTCAAGGTGGCAGAGGGCAATGGTGAAGCTGTGGGTGTAGGTTGTGGCACAAGTAGTTTTTGACCGATATATAAACTGCCACAATCGGCAGGAAGGTTATTCAGCGTAATAACTGAATTGATAGAGACTTTGAAAACGGCTGCAATAATGCTGCAATTATCGCCGGATTTTACGGTGTATTCCACTGGTGGTAAGGGAGTGAATGATGGCAGCGGTGTTGGAGTTTCACTCGGCAGTGGAGTCGAAGTAATAGTCGGTGTTAAACTGGCAGTTGGAGTCACCGTAGGCTGGGTTACCCGGCCGGTACCACTCAGAACGGAATAGATCACCACACCGCCAAGAGCCAGAAGAAGTATGATAACCCCAATGGCAACAGGTAATGATAGGTGAATTTCAGGTAAGCGAGATCCTTGAATTGGTCGATTCGCCGATTTCGAGTCCGTAGGGACAAGGTTGCGTCCGCAAACCTGACAGCGAGTGGCATTTTCACCAATTTTTGAACCGCAGGTTGGGCAAATACGTGAGGTGGATGTAGATTGTGGGTTCATTTTCAATATAGTCCGGGGGAATTGCCCGGAAACTCGGATTATACCATAGGCAGTTTGGTCATTCTGAAAAAGACCGTTTTCCGCATTATTGAGGTATTGATACAATTCACTGATGGATTCAAGCCTCTATATTCATATTCCTTTCTGTAAACGCCGGTGTGGATATTGCGATTTTGTCACTTTTGCCGGTTTTGAGCGAATGATCCCTGAATACATTCGAGCGATTGAGAAACAGATTAATCTGGTCGGTGAGGGAAATCAGATTAAGACGCTTTATTTTGGCGGAGGAACACCTTCGTTGATTTCCCCAAATGTATATAAAGATGTCTTTACCTGCATCAGGAATAATTTTTTTCTTTTGCCTGAGGCGGAAATAACACTTGAGGCAAATCCGGGTACAATTGACTGGCATTCACTGGATGAGTATCGGAAATTGGGATTCAATCGGATCAGTTTCGGCATGCAATCGGCGATTAAAAATGAGCTTGATCTTTTGGATAGAGCACACACTCCACAAGAGTTGAACTCGGCAGTCAGTCTGGCAAGAGATGCTGGTTTTGCGAATATCAACCTTGACCTCATTTTTGGTTTACCTGGTCAGAAACTTTCGGATTGGAAGTTTTCTCTTGAAAAGGCACTGGAACTCGACCCTGAACATCTTTCTTTATACAGTCTTATTATTGAGGAAAACACTCCACTGGCTTTAAAGATATCGCAGGGAACCATCCAGGAACCTGACGATGATCTGGCTGCAGAAGAATACGAGTGGAGCTGCGCATTCCTCGAAAAGGCTGGTTACCGGCATTATGAAATATCGAATTGGGCAAAATCATCTCAAACGAATGATTTTCGCTGCAAACATAATCTGCAATACTGGCATTTACTCCCATATTATGGTCTTGGCTGTGGTGCAGTTGGATTTCTCCCCAGGGATTCGTGCAGAATGTCGACAACATCGTCCATTCTTATGGAAAATGCGAAATGGATAGGTCGGTATATAAAGAGTATCAACCTGGCTTGTGAGAGTCGAGAGGTTTTTCCTTTTATTCAAACAGTTGATCGATCTTATGAAATATCAACCTTCATGTTTATGGGATTTCGCCTACTGGAAGAGGGCATAAACCCGGTGGATTTCTTCCAGAGATTCGGCGTTCCTCTCGACGAAATCGTAGGTGAAAAGATTAAACAACTTTTATCCAGTAATTTGGTAGAAATATCACCAGAAGGCCATTATCGGCTAACCCGTCAGGCCTGGCTGGTGGCCAATAGAGTTTTCAGAGAATTTGTAGACGAATGATGTTATTTAACAATGACTCGAGTACCGCGGCCCAGTTTTTCGATGGCGTTGGCTGGCGTTATCGGAGTCGTCCAACGGAACAACCATTTGGCTTCTTCTGTCCGTAAATTAACACAACCGTGACTCATGGGAGTTCCCCAATTGGTATGCCAGTATGTTCCGTGTGTAGCCACACCGGTCTTCGGTTCAAAGAAACAGCACCAGGGTACACCGGGCAAAATATACGCATCCAGATCGTAAAGCAATTCCCCGCTGCCCATGTGTTTTGAAGCCATTTTTACCTGGATATTAAATTCCCCGGTTGGTGTGTTTGTAGAGACTTTCCCATCTTCATATACATGTGAATCTGGCAATCCGGAGGATATTTTAGTATTCAATACGACTTTATCACCTTCGTAGGCTGTCAACATCTGACGGGATAAAGAAATCTCAATACGCTTTAATTCGGGATTTACATCAGGTGAGATTGGGGTTAATTCCTCGTCTGGGATTGGACGCAGGTGTTCGGCGGGAATGTGGTAATCCATATCAATCAATTCATCATTGACACGATACCATGAACTCCCATCTGGACCCGGTTCAATACCGGTTATCCAATGAGTGGAACCATAATACAGGCGATACAACGTACGCCATCCGGTCAATTTATTATTAATAGATGCTTCCGTGAATGGAACAGAGACCTCGGCCAGTTGGCGTGGTTGGGGCACAGTTTCAAGGACGGGATTTAAACTGATACGTACAGTCTGTAGATGTGCACTGTGAACATATCCCCGCCATACACGATACCAAACCGGGTTATATTCAGGGCCGTCATCAGAAATCACAGTCTCATATATATTCAACAATTCATCACGGAAACGCTGATAGATAATCTGGCTTTTATCTGAAGGCCGGCTGTAAATTGAAACAGATTTGATAGCAACCCGGGCTATTTCACCCCCATCAAGGTCTTCAACTGGTCCAAAATACGGTCGGAAAGCCAGACTACCCAAACCAAGAGCAGTCAATTTAAGGAAGTCGCGGCGAGATAATTTCTTTGTCATTTCGGTATTATACCAAGCGTGTCCGATTATTTAACTAATTTTGTGGCACAGCTTTTGCAACAGGTTGTATAGCTTATTCTCTAGGGAGTCTGTTGGATGATACTTGGCATAGATGTAAGCCGTTGGCAATCGAAAGTTGATTGGGCCTTATTGAAGTCAAACGGAGTGGAATTTGTTTTTATTAAAGCCACTCAGGGAAACTATATGACTGACCAGATGATGGTCAAGCATGTTGAAGGTGCCAACAAGGCAGGGATGATTATCGGTTTGTACCATTGGTGCGATCCGACTGTGGATGCAGTTGCACAGGCTGAATATTTCTTGAATGCCGTCTCAGGTTTACCTTACAAGATGATATCGGCAGACGTTGAACAACAGTGGGGTGATTGGAAAGAATGGAGCAACGGAAGGGTTACTAAGATAGTATCTCCTTCTGTAATCAGCCAGAACGCCAAGACCATTCTTGAGACCTGGGCGAAACGGACAAAAATCCCCTTGATCGTATATTCACGAGCTTCATTTATTAATACGTATGCCAAGCCTGCTCAGAGTTGGCTTCCAAAATATCCCTTATGGATGGCGCATTATCCCTATAACTCTACGACGGTACGTACAACCTGGCAAAATTTCTCTTCAACGTATAAACCATCTATTGCAGGTCCGGCGCTCCCATCCGGTTCGTCCAAATGGACATTCTGGCAATTCACCGGAGATAAATTTATCTTACCTGGATGCGAATCCCTGTTGGATATCAATTATTTTAACGGTGATCTCATTGATTTACAAAAATTTGCTGGAGTGACACCGGGTTCGACAACCCCTTCAACAACATTGACCGTTGAAGAACGTCTGGCCAGACTCGAAGCCCAGGCAAAAGCCCATGGCTGGACTCTTTAAACTATTCCCAGAGCGAAGAGATTTCTGTTATTTGAGAACAGACCAGGTTGAACTGGTCTGTTCTTGTTTAGTGATCTTTTATGGGAATCTTGGTTGATGTACGGTATAAATTACCCATGGACTATAGAAGCCGATCTTTCGAAGAGGTTTATCCGATACATCTGGTTCGATATATATTGGCTGGCCTTTTCTTCCTGATTCTGTCCATCCAGGTCATTTTCCCAAAATTATCAATTCCGCTGATCAGGTTGCTGGTTTCAGCCGTCTCGATGGTTGACTTCATTGCTCATGAAATGGGACATGTGATCTTCAGTTTCATGGGTGAATTTATTGGTGTCCTTGGTGGAACACTGGGGCAATTATTCCTGCCTACAGTATGTTTGCTCCTCACAGTCAGAAGGAGACAATGGTTTGCCTGTGGGATATTCATGTTTTGGATTGGTCAGAGCCTGAATCAGATTAGTACATATATCATGGATGCTCGAACCCAACAATTAAAATTATTTTCACCCGGTTTACTTCTTGGAGGCGGGAACCCTATACACGATTGGCACTATTTGCTCGATAAAACCGGCCTTCTCTGGGCAGATAACGCCATGGGATGGATGGTTAATCTGGCCGGATTCAGCTTCCTCATTGGGGCAATCTTGTTGATGTTCTACCGGGCAGCATCTACCTCACCGAAGATTAATTGATACCTTTGTCATTCAAATATTTCATATATTTTTTATCTTCTCCCGAGATGTGGTTAATCAACCAATCTCGGAGGAAATCACGCACTTTGAGACTGATTGCCAGGTTCTTCGAGGATACATCTTTTTGAAATTCATCCAGTTTGGTAATAAATTCTTTATGCCGGTTTTCCTGAATGAGAAGCATAGGGTAATTGTTTTCTTTCAGTAATTTCTCTTCTGCTGTGAAATGATATTTTGTGTAATCGGATAAACCAGATAAAACTGACCCAATTTCAGAACTACCTTTGCCTTCTTTCATGGCATCATGTAGCTGGTTGATCATGCCAATCAACTTCTTATGCTGATCGTCCATTGTTTTTACACCGACAGAATAGGATTCATTCCAATCAATATATGCCATTTCATCCTCCTTAATATTCATAAAGCCAACCAATAAGATAATTATTACACAATTGGATTAAAAAGTTTATAAAGCCAACAAGCTAAACAATCCAGTAATAGTTTACCCAACCTGCGAAATAGATTATTTGAAGAGTAAAAAAGATGGCTCGCAAAAAATCATAACCTGATTGATTATGAATTTTCTCCGCAAGAAAGATAAAAACCGGGATGACTATCAACAGATACCGCGATGTGGAGACTAATAAGCCGCTGGCAATGGGCATAACACTGAGTGCCAATGAGAGCAGACCGATGGATTTGACCGGCCATTTCACAAAAATAAGAATACTAATGAGAATAAAGACAATGGAAAACATCAGGTCAATTTTGTAGACATCCAGCCAGGGCGCCGAAAGGTTCTCCCACAGGCTGGTAAGTATTGTTGTATTAGCACGACCCCAGGCAGTCATGGCGACAAATGGTGCCAGGGGTTCGCCTGTCAACCTGTATAGATAATAAAGATGGGCAAGTAGACCTATGGGAGAGAGAAGAAGCCAGCCTATATTTACATCAATTTTCCTTATATTCCATTTTTTCTTTTCAAGATAGAGAAAGAAGAGTATCCCCCAGACAACCAATCCTTGAGATCGTGTCAATAGGATGAAGAATGCGCTGAGAGAAGCCCATTTCCATTTGTCCTTGAGGGCAAAGGTAAGGGTGAGAATCAACAAAAAAAGAAAAAGACTTTCTGTATAAAAACAGGAAAAAATAAAACCGGTGGGAAAAACAAACAAGAGACCAATGGATCTTGAAGCAACTAATTCTGAAAAATCAAGCACTTCTAGTATGAATTTATAGAGAAGAACTGCTGCTGCGAGGAAAAAAAGATTGGAGAGGATGACCCCAAAAGCGACATAAAATCCATCAGGTAATGAAAACCCAATCCAGCCCAGACTTTTTACAAGATATGGATAAAGAGGGAAAAAAGCGATATTACTGTATACAGTGTGGATATCACTGGAAGGTGCATACCCACGAGTAATGATGGAAAAATATTCGCCTGAATCCCAACGACTAAATATATCTACCGGGAAGAAATGTGTTAGATAAAACCCTCGGCTTGCATATTTCGCATAGGTAGGATTGGGAAGATAGTTACCGGTTGCATAATAGCCAACCAGAAGCCAACAAAGGCGGGTGGCTACAAAGGGAATGATAATGACTTTCCAGACCCAATCGAATGATTGATGCCTGAAGAATGAAAGTAGATGAACCTTATTGGATGACGACATTTTCTACAATTCTACAGGGAAAGTTTGAGTTCTGGCAACTTTCAACGATAAGCGAGGGTAGCTTTATCTCCAATATGGATTATTCAGTGAGTAATGTGGTAAAAATGCAGGTACATGGCAAGTGAAATTGAATAATACATCACGAGGAATAATGAAGAAGCGAGTCATCCTGGCTATTATTGGTGTGTTGCTTTTGGGATTAAATATCACAGGGCTTTTTACATCCTTGAGGAATCCTGAAATATATCATGAGACAAGTACACCATTTAGAAATGATATTACGCTTTCAGAAAAGCAAGTGTATGAAATATTAGATTCGGATTGTTCGAATAGAGCAGATTTTATAAAAAAAGCAGTTTACGCAATTAATCAAGGTATTGCTCATTACTGGGAAAATGACGGAATTGATAGATATAACTTGCGTATTCCGATTCAGGAAAACTATATTCTGAACCTTAGTTCCTTCATTCTCCCCAGTAAATTTCAAAAATATGAATATCTAGACTATCATCGCGCCATTGAACGCGGTGTCGGATTATGTTCAGAACATGCCATAATACTCGCTGGAGCTCTGTACGATCGCGGCATTGACACAAAAATTATCGGTTTGGACGGTCATGTTGTGGCGACAGCCGAGGTTAACGAAAAGAGTAATATCTGGTGGGTGGTGGATCCTGATTATGGTGTGATCATTCCATACGATATTAAGACAATTGAAGAAAATCCTACTATTGTCAAAAAGTATTATTTGGACAATGGGTATGATGAAAAGACAGGTGACCTGATGGTCCGTCTTTATGGCAAGGAAGGGAATAGAGTCTCAAACGGATATGGAGTTGGCGATTATTCCATTTTGAGTCATTATTTTGAGACAGCTTCGTATATTATGATCTGGGTAATACCTTTGTTATTTTTATTGCCATTGTTATTAACGTTGTTTGGTCGGTTATTGAAGGTATGAAATTGAATTGCACAGGGTTTTATATTTACTGATTGCGGATCTCTAATAATACTTGTTTTGAAGCTGTTGCTCTAATCTCATTTTAAAAATGGAAGATAATAATAAGTCATAATTTGAATGTAAAGACAGGCCAGAATCAGATGCATTCTAGCCTGTCTTTGTATATTGAGAAAAACTTGTTTTATCCTGGTATTGTGAAACTTCTTACAGCACTCCAGGTTCCCCAATTGCCTGCTTCATCCGCTGCTCTTACCCTCCAGTAATACTTACCAGCCTGTATAAATTTTCCAAGTAAATGACTGGTGGAAGATTCGAATGAGGTGTAATCAATGGGAGCGGTAAAAGTGGATTGAGAGTCAATTTGAATCAGGTACCCTATGGAACCTGCAGACGCATTCCATTGGAATATTGGATTAATAGAAATCGTGCCTTCAGCAGGACTAAGCAGTATGGGGGCTGGGGGTGGTTCTAAATCGACCTGGATCATTCTGGATGTGCTCCAGGCACCCCAATTGCCTGCATGATCAATGGCTCTGATTTGCCAGTAATACGTTCCTGATGCCATTTTCGGTGCTGTAAAAGTGTTCCCCGTGAGTGTGGGTGAGGTAAAAACAGGTGAACTAAAATTAGCATCGTTGTCGTATCTGAATTGATACCCGACGGCTGTATCGACTGACAACCAGGCAAATGTTGGTGTGGTATTCATTGTTGATAGTCCATCAACAGGACTATAAAGAACAGGCGCAGCTGGTGGATTAAGATCAATGATTATGTCCCAAACATCGCTCCATTCACCCCAATTGCCGGAAATATCTCTGGCACGTACGTGCCAGTAAATCTCGCCAGCAGGAAGTGAGGTAGTAGGGATGAAAGAAGTAGTTGTCAATTCACCCGAGGTGTAAATCGGAACGAAAGGTGAATTATCGGTTGAGAATTCAATCTGATACTTAACACCAGTTGGGGTTGTTTTCCAAGTAAAAGTTGGTTTTGTATTGTTGGTCAGTATGTCGCTAACAGGCGAGGTAAGTGACGGAGCATCTGGCCCCTTGGTATCCAGGGTGAAAGTGCGGGCAGGCGACCAAGGACCGGCTTCGTTGAAGGCATTCACCGCTCTTACCCGCCAGAACCAGCCGCCATCTGGAGAGAGACCGGGGGGAGTGTAAGATAAAGCGGTCAGGCCGGTTTCGGAGAGGTAATCAGTGGAGGCAAAAGAGGTGTCGGTGTCGATTTCAATGTCATAGGTAGCGGCATTGGTTACAGCGGCCCAGGAGAAAGTGGGGGCATTGATCAAAACGTTCACGGCAGGCAATTTGAGAGCCGGGGCGGCCGTGATCAACGGTGGTTTGAGCTGGAAGTGCCATTCAGGGCTCCAACCGCTCCAATTGCCGGCAGCGTCGCGAGCCTGAACACGCCAGGTATAGTGATCCATCACCACCATGCTGGCGGGCTTATAGCTTGTGGTGGTCAGCGGGGTACCGGAGACACCTTCCCCTGGCGTGGTGAAGGTGGTGCTTTTATCGACATCCGTCAACTGGAACTGATAGGCGGTGGCGCCTGTGACGGTTCCCCAGGTAAAGGTGGGAACAACCCTTACTGGAGAAAGGTCATCTGTCGGGGAAATAAGTACAGGTACAGTCGGAGGGGTGGTATCCAGGGTGAAAGTGCGGGCAGGCGACCAAGGACCGGCTTCATTGAAGGCATTCACCGCTCTTACCCGCCAGAACCAGCCGCCATCTGGAGAGAGACCGGGGGGCGTGTAGGTTAAAGCGGTCAGCCCGGTTTCGGAGAGGTAATTAGTGGAGGCAAAGGAGGTGGCGGTGTCGATTTCAATGTCATAGGTAGCGGCATTGGTTACAGCGGCCCAGGAGAAGGTGGGGGCATTGATCAAAACGTTCACGGCAGGCAATTTGAGAGCCGGGGCGGCCGTGATCAACGGTGGTTTGAGCTGGAAGTGCCATTCAGGGCTCCAACCGCTCCAATTGCCGGCAGCGTCGCGAGCCTGAACACGCCAGGTATAGTGATCCATCACCACCATGCTGGCGGGCTTATAGCTTGTGGTGGTCAGCGGGGTACCGGAGACACCTTCTCCTGGCGTGGTGAAGGTGGTGCTTTTATCGACATTCGTCAACTGGAACTGATAGGCGGTGGCGCCTGTGACGGTTCCCCAGGTAAAGGTGGGAACAACCCTTACTGGAGAAAGGTCATCTGTCGGGGAAATGAGTACAGGTACAGTCGGAGCGGTGGTATCCAGGATGAATGAGCGGGCAGGCGACCACGGACCGGCTTCGTTGAAGGCATTCACCGCTCTTACCCGCCAGAACCAGCCGCCATCTGGAGAGAGACCGGAGGGAGTGTAGGTTAAAGCGGTCAGCCCGGTTTCGGAGAGGTAATCAGTGGAGGCAAAGGAGGTGGCGGTGTCGATTTCGATGTCATAGGTAGCGGCATTGGTTACAGCGGCCCAGGAGAAGGTGGGGGCATTGATCAAAACGTTCACGGCAGGCAATTTGAGAGCCGGGGCGGCCGTGATCAACGGTGGTTTGAGCTGGAAGTGCCATTCAGGGCTCCAACCGCTCCAATTGCCGGCAGCGTCGCGAGCCTGAACACGCCAGGTATAGTGATCCATCACCACCATGCTGGCGGGCTTATAGCTTGTGGTGGTCAGCGGGGTACCGGAGACACCTTCTCCTGGCGTGGTGAAGGTGGTGCTTTTATCGACATTCGTCAACTGGAACTGATAGGCGGTGGCGCCTGTGACGGTTCCCCAGGTAAAGGTGGGAACAACCCTTACTGGAGAAAGGTCATCTGTCGGATAAGTAAGAATTGGTATTTTGGGTGATTGGATTGTTATGCTTCTGCCAGTACTCCAGGGACTTGAATTACCATATATATCAACTGCCTTTACATGCCAGTAATAATTACCAGCTTTCATCAGCGGCGGAGTAATACTGGTTGTCGTAAGCACTCCTGAGGAAAAAGTTGGGCTACTGAAATCAGTATCATCATCATATTCAAATCTATATGAACTTGCTCCAACTAAGGAAGACCATGAAAATGTAGGCGTACCGAATATACTTGCTCCATTGGCAGGAAGATTCAACTCTGGTTTCGCAAGGGTAATATAAACAATCCAGACCGGGCTGAATGAGCTCTTATTACCTGCAAGATCAGTCGCTCTAACACGCCAGTAATACTTTCCAGGCGATAAAGAAGCAGGGGTAAATGTATGTTCATGCTGGGTAATTGAGATTATTGGTGAGCTAAAGTCAGCATTTTTAGCAAGCATAAAATTGTATCTTTGACTTCCAACATCATTCCACGAGAAGACCGGAGGTGAGGAAAATGATTTTCCGCTTAATGGGCTGATTTGAACAGGAGTATCAGGCGCAGTGGTATCCAATTTCATTTTGAAATCTACACCTGTTTTGATAGGTGAACTTTCTGTCAGTGTAAATTCTTCGACACCGGCAATAGTATCGCTGAATGGATAGAATTGTGTACTGTAAGCTTCACTTCCTCCTTCGCACCAATTTTCCACTCGGGATGTGATTGCCATCAGTGGTTTATTAAATGGAATGCTGAAGAAACTGTAATTTCCATGTTCATCTGAACAGTTGAAAGAGCTACCTGCGTCATTACCCCAATCAATTTCAACGGCCATGTTTGGTAATGGAGTTATCCCATCTTCTGCATATACGGTACCAGAAACGGTTCCAGCAGGATACAAGGATAAATCAATCCCCGATGTAGTATTTCCTGCAGTAACGACCACTCTAGTGGCATCACCCCAGAGATCTGTGTTATTGTACAATGCCCAAGCCCAATGGTCTTTATAAACGAAGACACGATAATCCCCCGCTGGCATATTTGGGGCTATATAGACACCATTTTCATCGGTGGTGAAACAACCTCTTTCTATTTTATAATTATCAAAATCTTGTATACAGACATCAATGCCAGCTTGAGGTGTGTTATCACTGGCCTGGCGGACTGTACCGGTGATCGTTCCACTGGAACTCATTACCAAATTTATGCCATTGATAACCTGTCCCTGGGACGTTAATTTCAATGTTGTGGCATTTTGTGTGTTATTTGCATTTTGCCAATATTCTGGAGTGTAGCCATCGGTGGAATGGGAGCACCAGTTCTGAATACCCACAGGAGCCGCTACTACATAGACGTCGGTATTGAGACGGATAATACCGGATGCGAATTCTCCAGTTTCGTTGGTACACTGAAAATCGCCAACGCCAAAATTGGCATCTCCGATCCAGACCGGGAAATTCGATAAGGGAGAAACTCCATCGCTATTAAGTACTTTACCGGAAATCGTTCCACCTGGTGGAAGAATAAAATTGATACCGGTGAGTTTTTGGCCAGGTGTTATGGTTATTGGGTCGGCATCTTGCCAACTGGGGGAATTGTTATAGTGATATAGCGCATAGCCATCATGCGCAACAATTACGTCATACGTTCCCGGTGGGATGGCTCCTTTGGAGTATTTTCCATCAGATCCAGTTTGACTCCAATTTTCAAGAAATGTATGCGATCCATGAAGCCGTAAACCTACCCAGGCATTGGCAAGTGGATTCCCTGATGTATCAAAAACATATCCACTGATTACGCCGGCTGTGTCAAGAGAAAAGTTGATATTTTCGGCGAGAGGATTTCCGTCATTTAGCGTTATGGTACTGGCATCTTGTCGTGTACTTGCGTTTTCCCAGAATTGAGCAGAGTATTTACTTACAACTCCTCCCTGGCAGCTATTTAGACCAAGTCCAACAGAAACTTGAACGGGTGTATCAAAAGGCACCCATTTGATGGAATATTCGCCATTCTGGTCAGTACAAACTCCATTTGAAAAAGAGCCATCTGAAATATCGACGTTCATGTTTGGAAGAGGATTATCCTGTTTATCGGTGACTATCCCTTGAATGGTTCCCCCGTTAACCAGTTCAAAATTAATACCTTCTGTTGTTGATCCGTTAACAACGGTTACTCTGGTTGCGTTATCCCAAATCAGTGTTTGGTTGTAAAACTGGAATCCGTAGTTATCTTTGTAAATATAAACGCGATAATCACCGCTTGCCAACCTTGGAGATATATAATTTCCAGCTTTGTCCGTTGTTGCACAATAAACCCATTCTTGTGTGTCGTAATTATCAATGCAAACTGAAGTGTCTGGAAGAGGATCCCCGCTTGCAAGTGATGTTACTTTCCCTGAAATCAGGCCACCAGATGACAAACCGAAATTGATGTTTTCGTATAACATCTTTTGGGTTGTTATTGTCAATGTTGTCGCACTACCCCAGGATGCTGAATTATTCCAATACAATCGACTATATGGAGGAATAAAACCATTGCAATAATTGCCATCAGGAACAGCTACCACTCGCCAAGCTGTATTCCCCTCGACACCTGTAAACTGATAATTACCATTGGAATCTGTGCAGGTGTCTATGAATCTGTTATCTGTTGTCAGGGCGACTTTTATGTTTGCCAGATTCGCACTTGTATTCTTATCAAATACATGCCCTTTAATAACTCCACCCTGTTTAAGTTTGAAATTAATATTATTGGCAGGTGTGGATCCATCCAATCGGATCACCGTAGCAGAATCAAAGGTATCGGCATATTTCCAGAATTGTTGTGCATACGTTTTTTGTGTGTTATCTCCACAAAAGTTTCCCCAATCTATTACACCTGCACGTATGCGAATATCAGTACCTGTTGGAATATACCGATCAAAAGAATAATTGCCCTGAGAATCTGTGCAAACACCGGAACCACCATCAGGTGTTTCGGCCACAACCACTACATTTGGGAGTCGTGTAGTCCCGTTGGCAGCAAAAACTGTCCCGGAGATTGTTCCACCATTTACCAGAGCAAAATCGATATTGTTGGTGGTGTTGCCATCAGATACCGAGACACGTGCAGCATTTCCCCAATTGGTTGTATGGTCATAAAACTGCCATCCCCAGCCAGAGGAATAGATTTTTACTCGATAATCTGAAGCAGATAAAATATCTGAAGTATAGTTGCCGGTATTATCTGTATTGACACATCCGCCAAAGGTTCCATTGTCGTACGTTTCAAAACAGACATTTGCTCCGGAAATTGGATTTCCATTACTGGCAGTGGTAACCCTGCCACTGATATGCCCACCCACGCGCATGGTGAAATTAATGTCGGTGAGTGTTGGGGAAGAGGCGGTCAACTCTAGTTCAGTGGCTTCATTCCACTCATTTGTATTATTCCAGAACAGCTCCGGATATTCGCTAGGCGCACCATCTTTGCACCAATTGGTACTTTCTACAGGGGCGACACGCAGCTTGAATTTTTTATTCAATGGGACAGAACGATATTCGTAATGTCCATCCGGGTAGCTACAGGCCCAGAACCCCAATCCATCACCATCAAGGGTGACGTTCATGTCATGGATTGGGGTGATACCATCTGGTCCATAAATCATTCCAATGACTGTTCCTCCGGGTTGCAGAGAAAAATTGATTCCGGTTTTTGTGGCACCTGATGTAACTTTAACACGAGCGGCGGAGTTCCAATCTGTCGTGTTGTTATAGTATTGAAGTGCATATCCCGGTTGGTCAATTCTTACCCGATAATCCCCGGGATCAAGCGGGTCTGATAAATACACACCATTCAAATTTGTATAAAAACAATTGCCCGAAGACGAATTATCATACGTTTCAATGTATGCACAAACATCAGAAACTGGTAAACCTGTTGCGGCAGAGGTTACAGTTCCGGTGATTTTTCCAGCTGTTGCCAGATAAAAATTAACGCCAGTTTTTCCCTGCTCGGCGGATGTTACAGAAATGCTTGCTGCTTTTTGTTCAGAATCTGTGTGATCCCAATATTGTGCGGAATACACTTTGGAATTATTGTCGCAATTGTTTTTCCCTCTCGCAGCGAACACCTGGAATTTACTATCGAACGGTACTCCGGTGAAGGAATAATTTCCATCGGAATCGGTGCAGGTATTCATCACACCTTTTGTTCCACCAGCATCGAGGCTCACATTGATTTTAGCCAGCCGTGTTGACCCATCTTCGGTGAATACTGTGCCGGTTACAGTTGCCCCGAGTGATAAAGAGAAATCAATCCCCGAAGTTGTTCCACCAGACCCAACCGATACCCGTTTAGCTTCTGACCGGATAAATGTATGGTTATAGTATTGCAACGCATAGCCGGTTTCATTGACGAAAACCCGATAGTCACCTGTTGGCAAATTGGGCGCTGTATAGACTCCCTGATTATCTGTTTTGAAACAGCCTTTATCTTCATCTGAATCGTATGACCGGATGCAGACGGATGTGAGAATAGGAGAATTGTCATCACGTTTGGTAACTTTGCCGGTGATATTTCCAACAGGGCAAATTCCTGTACGTGACAAAGAAGATATGGTTCCTAGCCAGTTCTGAAAATCTGAGGTACCCGGTTCGCATAGCTGTGTATTCGAATAATCAAACTGAGATAGAGTCATCAGATGGATTAATGATTCCGGAAGACTACCATTTAACGATGTAGAACGAACTGAAAGAGCGGTTAGTTTTGTCAGATTTCCGATCTCATCTGGAATGCCTTCGGTAATATTGTTGTCAGATAAATTCAATAATTTCAAATTAGTCAGGTTCCCCAGGCCAGCCGGGATGGATCCGGTGAGATGATTATTCGCCAGGTCTATGGATTCGAGACTGGTAAGGCCGGTCAAAGATAATGGAATAGTGCCATTAATCTGGTTGTTTTCCATCAACAATTGATGGAGGTTTGTCAGATTGGAGAGACTATCCGGCAAGTTCCCAACCAGGTTGTTCCCCGAGAAACGTTCACCGGTATCGATGCCGTTGAAATTAAGCCCGGTCACATGCCCGACCGAGCAACTTACACCATACCAGGAGCAGGGTTCATTTGTCTGTTTCCAGTTTGTGTTCACCGTCCATGAAGAACCGGATGTGCTATCAAAGAGGTCAACCAGCGCCTGGCATTCGGCCGTGGGTATTTCTGATACACCATCACAATTTATAAAGGGCGGCACCGAAGGAGTTTCTGTCATCACTGCTGTAGCGGTAGCCGTGAATTCGACTGTTGAAGTGGGCGTAGGAGATTGATCGGTTAGAGTTGCAACCGGGGTTTCAAGGATAGGCGTTGTCGTGGGAATCTCGATATCCTGAGTCGGAGTAGGAATTTCAGGGATATCCGTTGGAGGAACATCAATTGTATTTGTCGGAATGATCACTACTGTAGTTGGGGATGGAATTTCCGGTAGTTCGGTGGGAGGCAATGGAACTTCTGTTGGTTCCTCAGCTGATGGAACAACTGTTTCCTGCGATACCGGATGTTCATTTGAGAGACGGTCACTCACCTGGGCGTTTACCGGCATCACTCCCATCGGATTGACATTTGACAATAGAAAACTGAGCACAATAACCAAAGTAATTGCGCGAAACGCTGGTTTATTCATAATTCCCCTTTCGATTATCCAACCCTACAATTTTTACCTGATCAGTATAAAACACGAAAAAATGGATTTCAAGTTAACATTTTTTACATACTGGTTTGAACTGTTTTTAAAAAAATCTATTTTAAAAAAGATGTATGAGGTAAAAGTAATAAGAGAGTTTTTGATGAAAAAACAATAGATCTGATATAAATCGGATAAAGGGTACTAAACCAACGATAAGGTTGACAGGATTGTTGAGGAATATTACCTACCGATCATGGCCTGACACCACCTCTGGATTAAGACGTGGTGCCAGCTGCCGTCACCTTGACCAGCGACGCTGTATTAATATCCACCTTACGGATGTTGTGATGCAGGTATCGAAGTAACACCTGTACACGTTCCTGCCCGCTGAGGTTCATGTCAAAAATGCCTTCATAACCGGCGAAGGGACCACTTACCACCCGCACACGATCGCCCGGGCGGAAGGTTCGTTCAGCGGCCATGATAGCGGGAAGCTCGGCCATGCGTTTCTGCAGGGCATTGACCAGACTCTCGGGCACGCCGGCGACCAGTCCGTCAAAGGTGACCAGTCCCACCGTGCCTGGCACCCAGCGCAGTGCAGATGCCTGGGTTTCATTATCCAGGTCGATATGAACAAAGATGTACCCCGGGAAATACGGACGCCGCTTTCGGCTGCGGGGGTTGACTGGCACCACCGTAACGAATGGATAGAAATGCGCCACTCCTCTATATTCCAATTCACGGTGCACAAATTCTTCTTTATTCGGTTTGCAATGTAAGACACACCAGATAGTTGACATTATCTCCCCCCTCTCGAAATACAATTTTTACTTTATGACTCATTTGAATTCCCCCTACTATTAACCGCTTAATTATGATAAGTATTGTAACGTATCAGGCATTTTAATAACTAGGTATTATTACTTAATATCGCTCCTCTTCGAGATATGTCCTCACCCTGAGGAGAATACGATCAGGTATGGGAGCATCTTCAGCCGGTCTGCCCTGAGAGTGCCTCTATTTCATCGGCCGGGAGACAAAGGATGACGGTTACAACCGCAGAAAAACTCATTATCTTGTGTTAAGGGGGAAATTATAGGTGTTCTCCACATATTTCCACAAATATATTAAGTATTAATACGAAAATAGAAGTTTTAATGCTATAATGCGGTCGTTATAAATTATTACCTCACAGGCTGGTTTGATGTGCGGTGATAATCCCAGAAGTAGCTGATCATCCGGTAGTCTTTCATCAAGGCAAGTATAGACGGTTCGGCGCAGGGGGTCACTACAGCAGCGGGGTCTTACAGGTAGAAAGCCGTTTTCTCAACCAAATACAGGTAATTGAATAAGACAAACCACCCCCGTCGGTGAGACTGGCAGGTTTTTCGGGCAGGGTGTGCGTCAGGGCAAAGTGTGTTCGGCATCGGCTGATGTCGAAAGGGCGGAGCTTGGATATTCTCAGGCGGCTTTCGTCTGTCTTTTAGATTCTATTTATCCCAAATCATCAGGTTAATTAATGGATACTTACTCATCTGAACGTTTTTCACCCGTGTCATCTTCGTATGCAGCAGACCCGTTTGATTCGGGCGTGGATATTAAAGAATACCTGTACCTGTTATGGTCATGGGCATGGGTGATCATTCTCGCGGGGCTGGTGGCCGGTGCGGCGGCGTACTTTATTTCGTCGCGCCAGGTGCCGATGTATGAGACGACCACCCGGCTGCTGGTGAGCGATCCGCCGTCGATCAGCACGATTGACAGCAAGTCGATGCTCAACACGTCGACAATGCCGACGACGTATTCCGAGATGGTGCTCGATTCGCCGGTGCTGCAGGGGGTGATCGATGACCAGAACCTCACGCTGACGGTGGAGCAGTTGAAGAAGAATATCTCTGTCGAGCTGATCAACCAGACCCAGCTTCTGGTGGTGACGGTGACGGACCCTGACCCGGTACGCGCGGCGGATATGGCCAATTCTCTGGCCCGGGTGTTTGCTGACCGGGTGCGCGAGCTGCAATCGCAGCGCTACACCACCAGTAAAGACGGCCTGCAGAAGCAGGTAACGGAGATGGGGACGCAGATCGAGAAGACGACCCGCGAGTTGGAGATCACCACAAATGAAGCCAGCCGGCAGCAGCTTGAAGCCCGGCTGACGGAATATACCAAGCTGTATTCTGACCTGGTGCTGAATTATGAGAAGGTGCGCCTTTCAGAAGCCCAGACCAGTACGAATGTGGTGGTGACGGAGCCCGCCACGCCGAACTATACGCCGGTGAGCCCGCGCACGATGCAGAATACGTTTCTGGCTGTGGTGGTGGGGATGCTGCTCGCCGCGGGGACGATTTTCGCGGTGGATATGCTGGACGATTCGATCAAGAATCCTGAAGAGGTGCGCAAGAGTTTCAACATCCCCATTCTGGGGGTGATCGCCCGCCATGAGGTGACAGACGGCAAGCCGGTCTGTGAGGCGGAACCACGCTCGCCGGTGGCGGAGTCGTTCCGGGCGCTGCGCACCAATATCAATTTCGCTTCGGTGGATCGGCCGCTGCGCAAGATTGTGATCACCAGCCCCACGCCGCAGGACGGTAAGACGACGATTTCGACGAACCTGGCGGTGGTGGTGGCCCAGGGCGAGAAGACGGTGGTTCTGGTGGATGCCGATCTGCGCCGGCCGCAGGTGCATCACCGCTTCGGGCTGATGAACCGGCTGGGGCTGAGCGACCTGTTTGTGAAGCCGGATGACGCGATTACTGACGCGCTGCAGCGCACCACGTCACCCCGGCTGGCGGTGATGACTTCGGGCAGCCTGCCGCCCAACCCGTCTGAATTGCTGACTTCGCAGCGCATGGGCAAGATCATGGAGATTTTGCTGCATGGGTTTGACATGATTGTGATCGATACGCCCCCGGTGCTCACGGTGACGGACGCCGCCGCGATGGCTCAGAGTGTTGACGGGGTGATTCTGGTGGCCAAACCGGGCAGTACAAAGAAGAGCGCGTTCCGCCAGAGCCTTGAAGCCCTGCAGGCGGTGAATGCCACTATTCTGGGGGTGGTGCTGAATGAGGTGAACCCCTCAAGCAAGCGCTACGGGTATTACTACAACAAGTATTACGCCAAGGGCAAGTATTACTATGACGGTGAGGGGAAGAAGAAGGGGTAAAAATGGAAAACATTACTAATAACAACAAACTAGAAAAAATCTGCATTCTAGGATTGGGCTACATAGGGTTACCAACTGCTGCTATGTTTGCTACACATGGAAAAACAGTCTATGGTGTAGAAATTAATAGAAATATTGTTGATGTACTACAAAATGGCGGAATTCACATAGAGGAACCGGGCTTACAAGAATTAGTAAAGGACGCTATCCAATCTGGAAAATTAATAATTGGATCAGATGTAAAACCGGCTGACGCTTTTATTATTGCTGTACCAACACCTTTTAAACATTCAGAATTTGGTTATACAGACGGTAAAAAATATAAACTTGCCGATATGGATGCGGTAAAAACTGCTACAGAGGCAATCGTTCCACATTTACGAGAAGGCAATCTGGTTGTATTGGAATCCACTTCACCACCGCAGACCACAATAAATCTTATAACTCCAATTCTTGAAAGAAGTGGACTCGTAGCCGGGAAAGATTTTTATGTTACTTATTCTCCGGAAAGAGTATTACCAGGGCAGATATTGAAAGAACTTGTTGAAAATGCCAGGGTTATTGGTGGAATTACACCAGATTCCGCCGAAAAAGGGAAAGAATTATATAGTTGCTTTGTTAAGGGAAAAATCATAACCACGAATTCGACCACAGCAGAAATGGTCAAATTAATGGAGAATACTTACAGAGATGTAAATATTGCCATTGCGAACGAATTTTCTCGATTTGCAGATATTTTTGGAATAGATATTTTTGAAGCTATTTCTATAGCTAATCTACACCCCAGAGTAAAAATTCTACAACCTGGAATTGGGGTAGGTGGACATTGCATTAGTGTTGACCCATGGTTTTTAGTTGAAAAGGCACCGAATACGGTGGAATTGATTTATCAAGCACGAAAAACTAATGATTCACAACCTCAATTTATCGTTGAAAAAATAAAAAAAACTCTATCAGGAATAAAAAACCCGAAAATAGCTTGCCTCGGAGTTACATACAAACCAGATGTTGATGATTTTCGAGAAAGTCCGGCATTAGAAATAATAAACCTTCTACATCAAAATAATCTGGAAATCAAAATATTTGACCCTTACATAAAAAGATCATTACATAAAATTGGCGAATCACTAGAAGAAAATTTGGAAGATGCTTTGAAAGATGCAGATCTTATTGTCATTTTAGTTGACCATAAGATTTTTAGAGATATTAATTGGGAAAAAATCACAAATAAAAAATGCCAATTAATTAATGATATATGCAAGTTTATTATTCCTTTGAAAAATTAATATCACACTTTCCAAGTGTTTATTAAATAATATGTTTACTCAATTTCTAGAAAAAATAAAAAAAAGCATTTTTAAAGATATATTCTCAATATTAACTGGAACCGTACTGGCGCAACTTATTAATGTAATTGCAATTCCAATAATTACCAGATTATATACTCCAGAGCAAACTGGAAGCTTAGCTATTTTTATATCAATTACTGGAGTATTGACTATTGTCTCTTCATTGAGATATGAACTGGCAATCATACTACCAGACACATTTGAAGAAGCAAGCAATATTCTTGTTTTATGTTTCTTATTAGTAATTTTTACAACATTTCTGGTGTGGATTTTAACGATTTCTGTGGGAAATACATTTTTAAAGCTGTTAAATGCATCAAATCTTTTCACTTATCTCTGGGTTTTACCTCTTCTGAATTTTTTTACAGGGATTTTTCAAGTAATTAGTTATTGGAATACGAGATTCCACAAGTTTGGAGATGTTTCGATTGGAAGAGTAACTTATAGTGGAATAACTTCCTCATTTCAAGTTGGTCTAGGATTAATAAATCCACCAACAATTGGAATACTGATTCATGGAGTTATCTGGGGAAATATTGCATCTACATTAGTATTATTTACAAAAACATTTTGGACTGACTTACAAAAGATACTTTCAGCAATAGACATCGAATTAATGAAAAGTTTAATCTATCGTTATAGAAAATTTCCACTGTATAGTACTGGTTCCGGCATTCTGAATTATTTCTCCTGGCAATTACCCACTCTTATGCTTGCTGCATATTTTTCTCCATCCGTTTCTGGTTTGTATGATCTAGGGAATAAAATTTTAAGAATGCCAATGAATCTTATTGGTGTAACAATTTCTCAAGCGTTTTTACCCAGAGCTGCTGAAGCACAAAAAGAAGGCCATCTTTCTAAATTGGTCGAAAATTCTCTAGACTACCTTGTTTTATTTACGCTCTTTCCATTATTGGTCTTAACCATAACAGGTTCAGATTTATTTTTTTTGCTTTTTGGAAAAGAATGGGCAGAAGCTGGAGTATATACACAAATACTCAGCATTTGGATGTTTTTCTGGTTTATTTCTTCACCAATAAGTAATATATTCCTTGTTTTACAAAAGCAGGAATTTAGTCTTAAGCTTGATATTGTGATTTTCATCAGCAGATTTATTTCACTTTTAATAGGTGGAATATCACAAAATCCACGCATAGCGATTTTACTTTTCGCTTTATCTGGAATTATTGTATATGGGTTTCTATGTGTGATGATAATGAATATCTCTGGAGCGAATTGGAAGAAGTTATCGCAATACATAGGAAAAAGTCTAGGGGCATTTATACCTTTAGGATGCCTACTTTCCTTTTTAACCTATTTAGATTTCTCTCGCGAGATTATTCTTCTTATCGCATTTCTAGGTACTTCTTTATACTATTCGATAATTATTTGGAAAAGGAAATGGATTTTGAAAATGATGGATAAAAAGTTGTATCAGTCTTAATTCTTATAAAAAATATCCGTAGATTTCGAGAAAAGAATCATTAGGTACATCTTTTTTTATATTACAACAATGCGAAAAATTTACCGATAAAATCATACCCATTTGGTAAATTTGGAAATTGGTTTAGGGCATTTTTAGTAAAAAGAGTAGTAAGAAAAGCAGGGAAAAGAATTAATATCTATAAAGGTGCGGATTTTGATACAGGAAAAACAATAACTATTGGAAATAATAGTGACCTTGGAATAGACAGTTGGATTAGGGCAGATTTAACAATTGGTGATAATGTGATGATGGCTATTGGTTGCATAATTTATAGCCAATATCATTGTTTTGATTTATTAGATCGCCCAATGGTAGAACAAGGTTTTTATGATGCAGGGCCGATTACTATTGAAGATGATGTATGGATTGGTGCCAGGGTTACTATCCTTGCGGGTGTAACTATAGGAACAGGTTCAATAATAGGCGCTGGTTCAGTCGTAACTAAAGATGTACCAAGATACAGTATCGTTGCAGGTAATCCAGCAAAAGTAATTCGATATAGAAAAAATTGAAGTAAGTAGTTATTTCTTTTTATTATATATATGAACTTGAAAAACAAAAATAGAATCAATAATTCTATATTTATTTGCGCTGTTTTTTTTATGGCATTTGGATCTGCATTTCAAGGGGGATTTAGTTTTATAGGATTTCTAGGTCTATTTTTAGGAGCTATTGCCTCTTTTAAAAATCCACTATTTGGGATAATCGTAATATTATGTAATTATTATTGGCCAATTATCCAATTTGGAAGCAAATACAGTTCCTATCCTATTGCCATCATTCTCGTAATATTTACTATGCTAAGTGTTTTAATAAATTACAAAAAGACAGCATTGTTTTATAAAAAGAACAATATTATCTATTTTTTTCTTGTACTAATTTGCATATATGCCCTTTGCAGTCTTTTTTATACACCAAATATAACTAATGGAATTAGATATTTCAACTGGGCTTTTAGGGGATTTTCAATATTTTTATTAGTAATAATTGTAATAAATGAAGCAACAAAACTTTCTGATTTTTTGAAGATTTACTCAATTATTGGATTCCTAACTTTCGTTATCTGTCTGATTCAATACTATACGGGTTTATCTCACAATTGGATACTTATAAAACACAATTCTGGACTGCTTGATATGTACGAACGCTTGGTATTTTGGGGGACAGAACCAAATTATCTATCATTACTATATCTCCCACCACTTATTTCAACGACAATATGTAAAAAACAATCTAGAGAGTTTTGGGAGAAGACTTTTTGGTCCATTGTTCAAATTGGAATTTGTATTGGTATTCTTGGTACATATTCCCGAGCTGGTATGATTTGTTTAATTTTTATTCTAATCTGTTCATGTTTTATTGATAAAAAAAACATAATAATCTCATTTTTATTTCTTTTAATTATTCCTATATATATTTATTTTTACCAACATGCTTTATTAATTAGGTTTGAATCTATATATAAAAGTGTTACAGAAGAGGGACTGGAAGGTCGAACTTACTTTTGGATGAAAGCTATAGATATCTTTATGTCAAATCCCAAGAATATATTCGTGGGTATTGGGTTGGGTGGTTATGTAACAAGAGTGGGAGATGCTGTCCATAATACGCTATTAGCTATTCTAGTTGATCTTGGATTGGTTGGTTTATTTATATACTATTCTCCGATTATTCTCATAATTTCCATGTCTATATCAAGAATGATCAAAAATGGAAAGAACATTACAAGGAGCTTTTTTCTATTGGGATTTTTTGCTTCTTTTTTAGGTATCCTTTCAATTAGTGATATTGGCTCAATACCTGTATTTATAAGCCTTGCCATACTTTTTTGTTATGAGAGTATTTATCCAGAATCCCTTTCAATGGATCTTCTAAAAATGCGCAATAATAACTCTGGACTGATAACAAACTAATGATAAAAGTACTTTTTGTTTCATATCCCCATATTGGTCAAAATTTGGGGGGTATGCAAATACAAATAGCAAAAACAGCGGATCAATTAGAAAAAGCAGGAATTGATGTAGTTTATTTTGACCCATGGAAATCAAAATTATCTGATGTTGATGTGGTTCATATATTTTCATTACACCCTTCAATCTATGAATTCGCCGAAATTGTAAAAGCGAAATCAAAACCATTAATTGTCAGCTCAGTACTTAATTTGCAGGATAGATCTTTAGCTACTCTAAGTATGCAAGTTCAAATTTCGAAGAGATGTAGAGGAGTTTTCTCGTCAATAAAGCAATCTTATGGTATAGCCAGGTTAGCTGATTATTTAATTGCATTAACTGATAAAGAAAAAGAAATTATAAAGAAAGCATTTTCTATTTCGCCAGAAAAAATTAGAGTAATACCTAATGGTATAGATAAAAAATTTTTAAATGCAACCCCAACATTATTCCTAGAAAAATATGGGAAGAGAGATTTTGTATTATGTGTAGGGAAAATAGAACCAAGGAAAAATCAACTAAAGTTGATCGAAGCATGTAAAAAAGGTAATTGGCCATTAGTTCTTATTGGACCTGCTAATACTCAACATCCAGGCTATTATCTGGAATGTAAGGAAAAGGCAAAGGAATCTGATGTACTATTTATCGATGCCATAAACAATGATGATCCATTGCTTGCATCTGCATATTCATCAGCAAAACTATTCGCACTTGTAAGTGAATCCGAAGTATTTCCTATATCTGTATTAGAAGCTTCGGCTGCAGGAACAAGAATTATTCTTACAGAAAGAACTGCTATGGGGGAAGTGTTAGGAAACTTAATAACATATACAAAACCAAATACTACTAATATTTATCAATCAATAAAAAGAGAATGGATAGAAGAAAAGAACTTCAATCTCAAAGAGAAGATAACCGAAAAATTTTCCTGGGAAAGTATTGGTGCTGAAATAATCGATGTATATAGGCAAGTATTATGAAGAAGATAATTTATTTTGTTCCAGAATTTGTAGCCAGCAAAGATGGTGTATTTAAATCACAAGTGCTAATTCCTGCTTCACTAATTAAAGATGCTGGTTCAGAAGTGGAAATTATTACATGTGATAAAAAAGAACATACTTTTGAAAAGAAAAATGAAATATCAGAATCTAATATTAAAAAGACAATTCTTCCTTATTTTTCAAATAAGATAAATATTTTTACAATACTTCTTGCATGTTTCAGGGCTACTATTTGGCTAATAAAAAACAAAGAAGAGTATTTAGAACAAAATGTAATTATTTACACAAGATATTGTATTTCAGGTTACTTTATTAATACCTTAGCAAGAAATAAAAAAAATATAACATGGATTCATGATTTTAGAGGATTATCTTCTGAAGAGATGATTTTAGACAAAAAAAAGACACCAATTAATTATTACTGGTTTAAAATTCTTCAATATTTTGAATATATATGTGCTACTAGAGCTTCACAATTATTATCTGTATCTCAAACGATGACACAATATTTACAGAACAAATATTCAAATTTACGAATCAATACAATTCCTGCAAGTGTTGATATAAGATTATTTGAAGGAAAAGAAAAAATTAGAGAAGATTTACGTAAAAATTGGAATGTTAATAACGACGAATGGGTTTTTGTATATAGTGGAAGTTTTCTTAAATGGCAAAAGCCTGATGAAATAATTAGATTATTGCGATCACTAGAATTATCAATTCTAAAAACTCACATTTTAGTAATAACTCAAGATGTGGATTTACTCAAACAAAAAGCAGATTTACTCAAAATCGATATAACTCATTGGCACATTTTTTCGACCAATAAAGTAGAGGAGACATATAACTTATTATCTGCATCTGACATAGGTATTATCCTCAGAGAGGATATTCTGATTAATCATGTGGCTAGCCCAATAAAAATATCTGAGTATCTTGCTAGTGGTGTTGCACTGGCTTCAACACCAAATATCGGTTGTATAAAATCCCTAATGGGGGAAACAGATATTTTATGTTCCATATCTTTTGATGTTAATCGTTCGACCAAATCTATAATTGATTTCTGTAATTACCATGTTGATAAATCAAATCTTCGATCAAAATGTAAATCACTGGCAATAGAAAAATTTAGTTGGCAATCTTCGATTGCGAAATATGCTGAACTCTATTGTCTTTGATAACTTACACTAACTGTACTTCTCTATTTGAAAATGAATAAATCTCTCATAATTCGTCCAATTCAATCTCAAGTTTACGCTCACCTGCAAACAAATCTAGATCTTACAATCCTTATTACTCATGACAGATATTTTGATCCGTCAATTGATCTTGATGAATTGCGATTCCTAAAGAAAAATTTATCTATTGTTGAATTTACTCCTATATCATCATTTTTCGGTTTCATAGAATTTTCTCTATTCTTATTCTCATATTTGTCAGAAAATTATTACGATTCAATTCTTTCTAATAATTTGAAAGACTTGCCTGCCCTCTGGTTCTCATCATTATTCATTCCCGTATTAAAGAAATCAAGGATCATTGGTATTTCGCATAATCCAACCGTTTGGAAATCTTGGATATCTAGAAAAATATGCATATTTTATATTCGTTATTTTTCTGACGGGTTTATTGCATTATCTACAACTCTTCGAGATTATCTATATCATAATGATTTACAACAAAAACGTGTTCGCTTCATACCAAATGCATTTCACGAAAATAATGTTCAAATAAAAAACACCCCCCCAAAAAAAACACTGATATCAATTTCCTATATCGCAAATATTGAACCCAGAAAAGCTCAAGAGGACCTTATTCACATTGTATCTTCATTGAAAGATAAATATCCAACTATTGTCTGCTTCTTAGTTGGTGGGATAAATGATAAAAAGTATAAAGAGAAACTAAATGCTCTTGTAAAAGAAAAAAAGCTAGAAGAAAATGTTATCTTTACAGGTTGGCTTTCAAAAGATGAAGCAATGGAAATAGTGGAAAAAAATAATATTTTTGTATTTCCCTCACATTCAGAAATGATGCCTAGAGCATTAATTGAAGCTATGTGGATTGGAAAACCAGTCGTTGCTTCAAGTATTGATGGTATTTTGGACTTAATATGTAATTATGAAAATGGAATTATCGTAGAACCTGGAAATATTCAAGGTTTCACTCAGGAAATTGATCGATTGTTTCAAGATTCTGACTTTGCGAATTATTTAGGTGAGAATGCGAAATATTCTATAAGAAGCAAATGTAAAGAAGAGATTATTGGAAAAGAATTCGAATGTTATTATAAAGATTTAATGAAAACATCCAACTGAGGGGATCTTTGTTAAAAAACGATAGGCCTAAAACGATACCTCAATTCAAGTGGTAAGAGATGCGACAAAAATATCTGTTTATTTTCATTTTTTTCTCTTTTCTGTTAAGATTATCTTTAATCCCAATCATTGGTGATACAAATATCCCAAATGAATTTAGTACTCTTGTTCTTAACATAATTCATAATCGTGGTTTTGCATATTATGTGGTGAATCAAGAAAATGAAATAACAACAAAATATATTGATAGTTCTAAGACTATTTTCCCATCTGCTTATATGCCCCCAGCCTATCCATATTTTCTGGCAGGGATAACAAGTCTTATAAGAAATGAGAAAATCGCGGTTTTTGTAATTGAAATAATTCAAGCAATTTTAGGGTCATTAATTTGCCTCCTGGTATATCAAACAACAAAAGAGTTATTTAATGAAACTATAGCAGTACTATCTTTGGTTATATCCTGCTTCTATCCTATTCTGGCTTTTAGTTCCAGCCAGATTTCTGCGGTCATCTTATATGTCTTTTTAGCTCAACTTTTCCTATATCTAGTAACAATGTTATTTCGGGAAACTTCACCCAACAAGATATTGTCATGGAATATTGGAGCAGGTGTAGTTCTTGGTCTATTGATCCTTTCCAGGGCTGAAACAGTATTATTTGCCATTCTGGTAATTATCTGGTTATTCATATCCAATCGAAAATCACATTGGAAATTTACAGCCATTTTTGTGTTAGCCATTGGAATTACGATCAGCCCCTGGGTTATTCGGAATTTTCTCGTGTTTGGCGAACTAACGCCGTTGACCATTTCGGGTGGCTATAATCTCTGGCAGGGCCAAAATGAAAAATCAGAGGGAACCTTTGGCAGTTATGTCGTTCCCCCTGTAAAAGAATCAGAAGAATTACAAGAGAAAATCCGAAATATCGTTCTTTCAAATAAATATGAAATTGATCGCGATCAAATATATAAAGATGAGGCAATAAAGGTAATGAGGGCAAACCCGGGAAGAGTAATCGTCCTTGCCATTCGTAAATTTTTCTATTACTGGGGTGGGGTATATTTTGGTTTTGAAATGAATTACCCACAGGTGCATTCACCGTTAGTTTTAGGGCCGTGGTTTTGTCTGCTTCCATTTTTTATACTCGGTCTATGTAATAGTATTAAGTACTACAAAAAATTCATGGTCTTATATCTTCTATTGCTTACTAGTACAGCAGTGTCTATGGTGTTTTTTGTTTTACCGAGGTATCCGATTTTTGTTCTACCAACTGTAATTATGTTTAGTTCTTATGGTTTTGTTATCGCGATAAATTGGTTACAAAAGAAGTTTTTATTTTTCTCTAAAATTGACATATCAAAATCCATTATCATACAAAATTGAACATCCTGTTCCATGACTACGGGGGATACGCCTTCAGCCAGCAGGTGGCACGGCGGCTCTCGCAAAACCATACAATCACATACCTCTACAGTTCAGACCAGCTCGTCAAACGCTGCGGCGACCCGGCCAGCCGGACTTTTGCCAGCAAAGCCGTAAGCACCGGGCGGCCGCTGGCCAAGTACAACCTGGTCAACCGCTACCTGTGGGAACAGTCTTACGGAAAAACACTGGCCGCCCATATTCGCGCAGAACGTCCGCACGTGGTCATATCAGCCAACACCCCGCTCGATTCCCAGCGCATTCTGGCGCAAGCCTGCCGTGAAACCCGTTC
The DNA here is from genome assembly GCF_001050275.1 of Leptolinea tardivitalis. Lineage (GTDB taxonomy): Bacteria > Chloroflexota > Anaerolineae > Anaerolineales > Anaerolineaceae > Leptolinea > Leptolinea tardivitalis. Next base: position 69,202 of record NZ_BBYA01000015.1, on the reverse strand, counting down.
CCGCTTCATCTTCTGGTTCCAGGATGCCATCGGGCTTGCCATGGAAAACATCCTGCGGCATAAAATCCCCGTGATGGGCGGCCTGATGGGGCGCTACTACCAGCAGATGGAACGCCGCCTGCTTGTACAGAGCGACAGAGTCATCCTCATCAGCCCGGGGTTTTACCCCCTGCTGGATGACTGGGGGATCGAGCGCACCAAAACGCACGTCATCCCGAACTGGGCGCCGCTCGAAGAAATCCCCCCGATGGATCAGGATAACGCCTGGTCGCGCGGACACGGGCTCGATAAAACCGTCAACTTTCTGTATTCCGGCATACTGGGGTACAAACACAACCCTGAGATGTTCGTCACCCTGGCAGAGCACTTCAAAACCGATGACCGCGTGCGGGTGGTGGTGGTATCAGAAGGCGGCGGGGCTGACTGGCTGCGCGGCGAGCAGCAGCGGCGGGGGCTGCCCAATCTTATCCTCCTGCCGTTTCAGCCAGCGGATGTTTACCCGCAGGTACTGGCTTCTGCCAGTGTGCTTGTCTCCCTGATTAATGCCGATGCCAGCCGGTTCTCTGTCCCTTCGAAAGTGCTCACCTACCTGTGCGCGGGGCGCCCGGTGCTGCTTTCGATGTCACATCAAAATGAAGCCGCGGGCATGGTCGAATCGGCGCAGGCGGGGCTGGTCAGCGAGCCGGGGGATGCGGCGGGGTGGATCTCGCAGGCCGAGACACTCGTCAACCGGCCGGACCTGCGCGAAAGCCTGGGGCGTAATGCCCGGGCGTATGCTGAAAAGCACTTTGCCCTTGAACCCATCTACCATCAATTTGAGGCCATCCTGGCGGAATACGAATGACGGGTGGAAAGATGAGAAAACCCTGCATTACGTGGAATTGCCTATTCCCAGCAGGTTGTCAACGAATTAACATTGTATGAATATTGCAGGACGAACCCAGGGGGCGGCAAAGGATTGACCCAAACCCGGCTATAAAGCCAAAAACTGCACAGTTGTCTTTCTTTTTCTCCACCGCACAGGGATGGAGCCTTTTTGATACAGGGAAGAGCGGGGAACCCATGTCTGATGAACCAATTACAGCACTAACGTACAATTCAACACAACGACACCTATCCGGCACCATCTTCAACCGCCGGAACATCATGTCACTTTGCCTGATCGCCAGCGACCTCTTGTGCCTCTTTGCAGCCAACTGGCTGTCCATCACCATCCGCTTCACCCTCACCGGCAAGAACATCCCGGCCATCTACTCAGAAATCTCGCTGCTCATGTGCATGGGCGTGCTCATCTACTTTATGACCGGCCTGTACAACCATCACGTGAGCGCCGTCGAAGAACTGCGCCGGCTGAGCCTTTCGACCAGCATCTACTTCATGTGCCTGGCCACATTCCTTTTCATCATCAAACAGAGCGAATCCGTCAGCCGGGGGGCGTTAATCCTCTCGTGGGTGCTGTGCATGGTCAGCATACCGGTGATGCGTGAACTCGTCCGCATGGTGGGGGTCAAATTTGGCATCTGGGGCGAACCGGTAGTCATCTTTGGCAACGGCCGCCTGGGCAACGAAGTGGCCGAATTCCTGCGCGCGCATCCCAAAATGGGCTACATTCCCGTCGCCGTGGTTGACCGGCGCAAAACCGACCGCACCGCCGTCAAAAACCGGGTGCTGCATGATAACGACGTTCTCTCTGGCGGGAAACTGCGGTCAGACTGCTTCGACGGCATCAAGACCGCCTTTCTGGTCGTCCCCGAGACTTCACAGAACGTGCATACGCGGCTGGTCGAAGAACAGGCCATGCAGTTTGAACGCCTGATCATGGTCACCAGTTCGCAGGTCACCAGCAGTTTGTGCATCCAGCCGCTGGATATCGGCGGGATACTGGGTCTCGAAGTGGGTCACAACCTGCTCAACAAGAGTCAGATGCACACCAAACGGCTGATGGACCTGTGCTTCATCCTCATTTCGCTGCCAGTCACCCTGCCGTTGTTCGGCCTGATCGCCCTGCTCATCAAACTAGATTCAGAGGGGCCGGTCTTCTATCAACAAGACCGCATCGGGTACGAAGGCAGACATTTCAAGATGTGGAAATTCCGCTCGATGCACCGTGATGCCGACGTCATGTTGAAAGACTATCTGGAGAAGAACCCCGATCTGCGTGCCGAGTGGGAAGCCACTTACAAGCTCAAAAACGATCCCCGCATCACCCGGGTGGGCAAATTCCTGCGAAAATTCAGCCTCGACGAATTCCCCCAGCTCATCAACGTGTTCCAGGGTGAAATGGGGCTGGTGGGACCGCGGCCGATCGTCAACGGAGAAATTCTATATTACAACCGGCGGTTCGAGCTGTACAAACACGTCGTCCCCGGAATGACGGGCATGTGGCAGGTATCGGGCCGCAGCGACACCAGCTACGAGAGCCGCGTCAGCCTCGATGAATACTACGTGCGCAACTGGTCCATCTGGCTGGATATGCACATCCTCATTCGCACAGCGTTTGTGGTCATCCGGGGAAAAGGATCCTATTAAAACAGGCGGGAAATCCCCAGCCGTGAGAATTAATGGAAATTAACAACACCGACAACAACCGATCCATCTGCCCCTTCCTGGGTCTGCGGTATGACAAAACCACCTCGCTGGCGTATGAGTCTGCGTCAAACTGCTGCTATCACTGTCGAAGACCTGTCTCTCCGACGTTTGACCATCAACGGGAATACTGTCTCACCCAGAATCACACCGCCTGCCGTGTCTTTCTACAGAACGAGACCGACGTGTTCCCGGCAGCGCTTCAGGGACGTAACCCGGGCCATCACCGCCTTTCGACTCCGGTGCGTGTTTCCCTCTGGGTGTTCGTCATTCTGGCGCTGCTTGGTCTGGGGTACTACTATTTCGTCGTTAGGGGAGTTGAGATTCCAGCACTGGCTACCGGCCCGACCCTGGTTCCAACGGTTGACATGACCCGGCCGGTTGAAACAGAACTGGCTGCGGGGCTGATCCCGGTCACCGGCAATGCTGTTGATGAGCCGACGGCAACCCCGGCCTTTACCCTGACAATCCGTCCGACCAGCACAGTCACCCTGCCGCCGGCAACCGCCTCACCGATGGTATACCAGACCATTACCTTGGCTGCCATCGGAAGGCGCGTCACAGACCCGGCGGCACAGCCTTCGCCCACGCCCGGTAAAACGGAAACACCGTCAGACGCCTATATAACCCTGGAAAAACCCTTCATCATCGACGGGCAGGAGTTTGTTCTTCATCGAGTTATCGAAGGGGAAGGGTATGACTTTCTTGCCCTTAAATTTAACACTACCCGCGCCATTCTGGTCGACCTGAATTACGATCTGTCGTATCCCCTGTGGATCGGTTCGGTCATCATCATTGCCCCCGGCATGACGGAGAAAGTGCCAGGAATGCCGGCATTTCGCATCCACCAGGTCACTGATGAAGAAGCCGCCGCCGGCCGCCTGTCAACCGCCGGGACGGTTGATAACAAATTGCTCGAACAATACAACAATTGCCCGGCAGATTGCCATTTCAACCGCGGCGATTGGGTACTGATTCCTTTCACAGATTAATATGCCTTCCATACTCGTGGTGTGCACTGCCAACCAATTCCGAAGTCCACTGGCTGCCGGGTTGCTGCGTAAAGAACTGGCTGCCCTCTATGATGCGGGAGAATGGTATATCAACAGTGCTGGCACCTGGACGGAGAACGGACGTCCGCTGCCCGGTATCACCCGTCAGCTGGCCCGGCAGCTCGGGCTGGAGGGGATCGAGTATCAGGTCACCCATTCGGTCAACCGGGAATTGCTTGGCGCCGCTGATTTGATCATAGTAATGGAAGCCAACCACAAAGAAGCCCTGTGTTTTGAATTCCCAGAAGCCGCCTCGCGGATCTTCATGCTCACGGAGATCGCCGAAGAAAAGACGTATGATATTCCCGATCCAGCCTCATCAGATACCAACGCTGATGAAGTGGTCAAAGAACTTGTCCGGTTGATCACATCAGGCCTGCCAAACATCGTCCAGACGGCGCGAAGCCTGTCAAAGCAGCGGTATTTATAAAAAGAGAATCGAATTGAAAAAAAGACAATCGGGTTGCGGCCTAATCGCCGGGGTATGTTTAATTTTGATGATATCCACTGGATTGATTGTGTATCCGCATGCGAAGGCCGTGTCAGACAGCGTTAACCGGCTGCGAGGTACCGTCAATGAATTGAATGACATGGTCAAAAAACGTGATCTTGATATGAATACATACAAAGAGAAGATCGCTGCTGCCCATTCTGATATTGACCTGATCCAGGCAGAGGTATCTCCTTACTATGGATGGCTGAAGAAGGCTTCATCCCTACCGCGTATTGGAGTTTACGCAGGGCAGGTCGAGCCGATCATTGAAGCCGCCGACCAGACTCTGCTTGCCATAGAAGAGCTGCTGCCGGTCCTGATTCTTCCAACCGGGAACACAGTGAGCGGCGAAAAGTCACTACCGTTGGTACGCAAAGTCAATGAGAATCAATCCGGAATTAAGTCGGCAATTGCGTATATACAAAAAGCTGAAAGTCAAATTGATCAGGTTGACGGGAACCTCTGGCCGGAAGAGTATCAGAAAAAAATCCAGAATCTGAAAGAGATCCTCGCCGGGCTGAACAAAGCGGCTTCCACGCTTACACTCATCCCCCGGATGACCGGTGAAGACAGGCCGGTCACTTATCTTATCATGGTGCAAAATTCTGACGAATTACGCGCCACCGGCGGCTTTGTCACTGCCTTCGGGCTTCTGCGGTTCGAAAAAGGGCAGATTACTATACTGGATTTCCAGGATTCATCCTTCAATTACATATCAGAGAGAATAGAAGCTCCTCTTCCTTTAAAATGGATATTATTTGCGCATTACTGGCTTCCCCGGGATGCCAACTGGTATCCATCGTTTCCTGAATCGGCAAAAAAGGTTCAAGAACTATATTTTCTATCCACCGGAATAAAAACGGATGGCGTCATTGCAGTTCACCAGTCAACATTGCGGAAGGTGCTGGAATTCACCGGGCCGGTTACTGTATCTGGTGAAACGGTGACAAAAGATAATGTTGAAGATTTCATGATTTCAGAAAAGATGGAAGCGCTTTCTGCAAAGAAGTTTAAGGAACGAAAAAACTTCATTAAACCGCTGTTTTCTGCCATCCTTACAAAGTTCACAGAGATGATGGACGTTAATCATCTGACCGGGGGTATACGGCTCATTAAAACGCTAGTTTTGGAGGGCGACATCCTCTGTATGTCAAATGATGCAGAAATCCAGGCTATGATCAAATCCTGGCAGGTTGACGGGGGATTAGCCGGTAGTCAGCAGGATTACCTGATGCTGGTCGATTCAAACCTGGGTTATAACAAATTGGATAAGTTGATCAAGCGCCGCCTGACATATTCTGTTGATCTCTCGAATCCACAGAAACCGGTTTCCAAAGTAGAAATGACCTATGAGAATCCGTTCAGGGGGAGTGTGAATTGCATTCAGGGGAGTACCCCCGAACAAAAAAGTCAGATGGTTTATATGAAACCAGCCTGTTACTGGGATTACTGGCGGATTATCAGGAATAAGGGAACGACATTATCCGCTTTTAATGTTCCAGAACTCGATCCTTCGTTGTTCCTGTCTTCTCAAGCATGGTCACCAAACCCCGGAGAAGAAACTGAACCGGGTGATTTTCACGAAGTTAATGGACTGGTCATCGTTCCGGCAGAATCTGAAAGGTCAGTCAGACTTGATGAAAATTTACCAGAATATGTATTGTCGTCAGATTCAATAAAAACAACCTATTCCTTGACATTTCAAAAACAACCCGGAATTGACAGTCTTCCAGTAAAAATCTATATAAAAATTCCCGCAAACGCCAGATTTGTTTCCAGCGAACCTGAATTCTACATGAGCCGGTCAAAAAATGAATGGGCTTTTGAGGGAAACTTTGAACAATCAATTAATACCCTTACTTTTTCCTATTCAATCCATTAACGGCCAGATATTCAACTATTTTTACAAAAAATTTCACCCTGATTTATGATCAATATACTGGTTTCTGATTCCTTTTATTTATCCCGTTCTGGACTGGTTTCCATCCTTTCCCGTCAGGCTGATTTTAATATCATCTGCCTGACGTTAGATTGCAGTCAATTGCGAGGGGATATCCAACAGTATCATCCTGATGTAGTCGTTCTGGACATGCAACAATGCCTAGATGAGATGCAAAAAGTGATTTCAGAACACTGTGAAAATCACACCAAGTTTCTTCTGCTGGCCAAAGATCCTCTTAACCCTACATCCATCATCCGGTTATTGCGTGCCGGTGCACATGGATGCATTCAAGTCAATATGGGAGAAGATTACCTGGTTCAATCAATCCGTGACGTGGCTTCCAATAAATCACCGTTATCGCCGACGGTGGTCGCCGAGTTATTGGCGTATATCCGAAAATTAGACGAACCAGTAACCGGGCTTTCTTCTGAAACCCCTGAATTATCCAAACGTGAAAACCTCATATTGAACCTGTTATATGAAGGTCTGCCGAACAAGATAATCGGCAGTCATCTTGGGATCAGTGAACGGACGGTTGAAGCCCATGTCAGGAATATTCTGAGAAAACTCAATGCAACCAGCCGAACTCAGGCTGTATTTATTGCATCAAAAAATGGATGGTTAAAGAACACAAATTAAGTGCAGACACTTAATCAGTGTTTTCCAAAGAATACGTGGAATTAGCTATTCATCTTTGGGATTGATATCTTATACTTGAGGGTAATTGAATGAATGTTCTGTTCAATTTGGAGGGAAATACCATGAAAAAAATGCTCATTGGATTCTTATCTACTTTTATGATTGTTGCCAGTCTGTTCAGCGTAAATTGGAATGTGGTTAATGCCCAGGGGACCATCCCATATAATCCGCCCCCAATTGGCGGTCCAGATGTTGTAATTCCAGTTACCGGTGGCACGACCGCCACTTTGATCGCTCCGGATAAGTGCGAGAACGTGGTTCTGGAAATTGCCAACGTAGGCCGGGTTGAATTCATTGAATGCCCCAAACCTGGAACAGCTATGTCAATGGTTGTGCTGACCCAGGATGATATCAAACCACTGGCCTCTTTTAATTTCCTCACAGAACCATTTCAGGTTACTGTTGACGAAAAGGATTTCTCAGGAAAGATGAAAGTCGGTGTATTTTTAGCCGAATCAGAAAAAGAAGCCTTGAAGAAAGACCCTGATATGGGGCTATACCATTTTGATCCTGTGTCTGGCGCATGGACTCGTATTGTAGCAGCACTGGACGGTGACTATCTTTCTGCTGAAACAAACCTGACAGGCATTTTCGTTGTCGGAAAACCATCGTAACCCTGAAAGCAAACAAACAGAAAATGTGAAAAGTGGGTGGAAAACCCACTTTTTATTTAACCTGCTCCAATCCGATGTGTGCCTGCAGATTGGAGTTTTCTTGTTCTCCGTTGTTTTGTTTGAGAGTATGGCGCCTTCTCGCCTTTCTTCTGCGAATTTTGGCAGTGACGGCGGCGACTTTCTCACAGCTGTTCTGACAAACGGCGTTCCCCATCCAACCGGTTATCCCATTTATCTGCTTCTTTCTGAATTATGTCAGAAGATCCCCTTTGGGACGCCGGTCTGGAGGCAGGCACAGGCTTCCATCCTGCCGGCAGGCATCTGTGCAGTTCTTTTTTACAGTACGTTGCGCTTTTTCCCTTTTTCCGGCAATAAGTTAGCCTGCAGCCTGACAACATTGTGCCTTACAGTTTCAACGCTTTTCTGGTCACAGGCGGTGATCGTTGAAGTGTATGCACTACATGCATTATTCTTATCTCTGGCGCTTTTCTGGATAGCTGCCATCCTTTCACAACCGGATGAAACCATCCGTAAACATCTTACGGGATTTTGTGCCATCGCCTTTGTCGGTGGGTTGGGGATTGGCAATCATACGTCCATTTTGTTAATGTATCCGGCAATTCTTTATGCATCGTGGGTGTTTTATAAAAAGAGCCATTCAACAGCATCCGCCGTGACGGCTTTTGCCGGCTGGTTTTCAGGGTTGATACCGTACATAATTATTCCTCTCCGTGCGGCCGACCTTCCTGCCGTGAGCTGGGGGGATGCACGGTCATGGAGCGGCTTTTTGTGGCTGGTGAGCGGGGGTGATTACCACGATTATTTATTTGCCATACTTCCCCATGAATATCTTCAACGGATTATTTCGTTTTGTGGAATGCTGACCGACAATTTCGGGTATATCGGGCTGATTTCTGGAATGATCGGTGTTTTAACTTTTCAACAAAACAGGAAATTTCATCGCATAACGGTATATGTTTTCTTCGCCTATACCATTATGGCTGTTGGATACAAAACAACAGATTCTCTTGTCTATTCCTTGCCGGCGATGGTTTGTTTTGCCATCTGGATCTTCTGGGGATTATTGTACTTATGGCATTACACAAAATGGTCGTTAAACATCGGTATTGTGATGTCTATTGCCCTGGCGATTTCACTGGTGTGGACGGTGCCTACACGGTATGCACAGGTGGATCCCCGTTCAGGTGACCTGGCTCACTATGCTGAAACAACTCTTTCTGGGGCAAAACCCGGGGAGATACTCTACCCGAAATCTGATGGTGAAACCTTTGCCCTGTGGTATTACCAGTACGCATTAGGAATGCGCCGGGAAATTGTCATCGTTTCTCGAGGATTATTGACGTATGAATGGTACAGGGAGCAGCTGGAACGAAATTACCCACAATTTGATCTGAACAGTGGATTCAATAATTTTTGATCTTCAAACTGTCAATTCTGACGGGATTGTCTATTTTTCAAGAAAAGCCAGACGTATACGAAGGAACAGATTATATGGATTGTGTTACGAACCGAATTCTCGCGTGTTTTTCCATCAATGTGATGAATAAAAATACATCCGTCAAAGGTTTGATGTTTTATGATTAATGGATAAGTAGATGATGCAACTGAAGCCGTAATAAAAACAGTTCAGTTTTTCGATGACTGCAGACCTGATGAACAACTTTGTTGTGCATAGTGTTCGCTGATTCTCTGGCATACTGACTCATGCTATGAAAATTGTGTAACGTTGTGGTTGATAGTAATACTTTTCGTCTTGCTATTGAAATTTCCTGATTTCAAGTTTATAACATGGCGGTACGGAATCGTTGTAAATGTTAAATTAATATGTTTTAACCAGCTTCGACGGCTTCGACGAGCTCAGCCATCGGAGCGTCTCAATGCCCTGACGGGCATTTATTGTTTTAAACCAAGTTTACAGAACACGGCAAGCGCCGAGGCCGTCAAGTCTCAATGCCCTGACGGGCATTTATTGTTTTAAACATGTTTGATTTTTTCGACGCCACAATTACTTATGACTTTCGTCTCAATGCCCTGACGGGCATTTATTGTTTTAAACAAAATTCAGAAAAGGCACAAAATATGCGGTAGTTTTGTCTCAATGCCCTGACGGGCATTTATTGTTTTAAACTGTTTTGAATCGGACTGTCAAGGACATGTATCAATGTCTCAATGCCCTGACGGGCATTTATTGTTTTAAACCGAAGTTTTAAATCGGTCGACAGGAATTGCAGTCGATGTAGGTCTCAATGCCCTGACGGGCATTTATTGTTTTAAACTCATTTCAAACATTCATTAGAACGAAGCGGTTTGATAACCTTGAGGTAGTTCAATATTAAGAACTGAAGAATCTCAGTTCAATGGCATGGTGGCAGTGAAAGGCCTAAAAAATTATGATTGGTCCATAACACGCGAAAAGCAAGATGAACCCAATAAGGAATAATGCGCCAATAATCTGTTCAATTTTCTTACCTAATTTTTCAACCTCGGTAACCATCCCCTAAAATAGTACCAGCAAGAAGTGGAAACTTCTGGCAAAATCAGACCAGGAGAAGACCACATGAAGCGGATGAAGTTCACAGAAGGTCAGATCGTGACGATCCTCAAAGAGGCGGAATCAGGGATACCGGTTGAAGATTTAAGCCGGAAGCACGGATTTAGCAAAAGTGCCTTCTACAAGTGGAAATCAAAGTACAGCGGAATGGATGCCAGTTCGCTGAGAAGATTAAAAGAATTGGAAGAAGAAAACCAGCGCCTCAAACGGATGTTTGCCGATTTGAGTCTGGAACATCAAGCGTTAAAGGATATTGTTCAAAAAAAACTATAAAGCCTGATGCACGCCGGGATTTGGCGAGATATGCTATGCAAGAGTATGGACTGAGCGAGCGTCAGGCATGTGGGATGCTGAAATTGAGCCGAACCGTGTACCGGTATCAGGCAAAAAAGAGCAAGGACGAGGAGATCGCAAAGGCTTTGCTAGAACTGGCAGGGAGAAAGCCTCGATGGGGATTCGGGAAAATGCGTGATTATTTGAGAAATGAGGCTCATGGTTGGAATCACAAGCGAATTCGACGGGTCTATTGTGATTTACGCCTAAATCTAAAAATCAAGCCCCAAAAACGACTACCAAAACGAATTCCGCTGCCACTGATTCAACCAGAGGTGGCCAACCACTGCTGGTCAATCGATTTTATGAGCGATAGCCTGGCCAGCGGAAGAGCGTTTAGAACATTGAATATTCTGGATGATTTCAACCGAGAAGCATTGTGGATCGAAGTGGACACTTCTTTACCCGCAGAACGCGTAATAAGGGTTCTGGAGATGATCATTTCATGGCGTGGCTGCCCCAAGCAAATACGGATGGACAATGGGCCGGAATTTATTTCCCATCGGTTGGAGGAATGGGCACAGGAACACAACGTTCAATTGGCTCACACACAGCCTGGCAAACCGGCTCAGAACGCATATATTGAACGATTCAACCGGACCTACCGGGAAGATATTCTGGATGCCTATTTATTCAATTCACTGAATGAGGTGAGAGAAATTTCAGAACAATGGTTGGAAGAATACAATGTCATTAGGCCCCATGAGTCATTGAAGGGCTTATCACCGTACCAATATGCATCAATTCATGCCTGAGTTTCTACTTTAAAGTGGTACTAATTTTGGGATGTTGACAAGTTTGTTGTATCTTTATTGCAATATAAATTAGTAACAGTGATCCAATTGTTGTAACAAACAGAACAGCAAATATCACAAGCATAAAAATTAACTCAGATGAAATAGTGTTCATTTTTCTTCTTTCATCATATAGCTATCTTTTCCAGAATTTCTTTCAACGGGTCTCAATGCCCTGACGGGCATTTATTGTTTTAAACAGTTTAGAGTTAGAGGGCGAGTTAAAGGAGATTTTGGTCTCAATGCCCTGACGGGCATTTATTGTTTTAAACTATCTCCGCCTCCGCGATATATCCGCCAGAAACCAGGATGTCTCAATGCCCTGACGGGCATTTATTGTTTTAAACCATCGATTATGTCCATTCAAAGCGGGCTGTTGAGGTCCGTCTCAATGCCCTGACGGGCATTTATTGTTTTAAACTTACTGTACTTATGAAGTACAACAGTGAAGCTGATGGTCTCAATGCCCTGACGGGCATTTATTGTTTTAAACAATCCTCATGCAACTGGTAAAATCCACCAATGAGTCTCAATGCCCTGACGGGCATTTATTGTTTTAAACTATACCAGCAGACGTATTGCAGGCCGCCGCTAAACAGTTGATGTCTCAATGCCCTGACGGGCATTTATTGTTTTAAACAAAGGGCGCAGGCTTCGCTAGTCAGGAAGTTGATTCCGAGTCTCAATGCCCTGACGGGCATTTATTGTTTTAAACAAAAACAATGACGGATGACAAAGGCAAGAAAATCCTTGTCTCAATGCCCTGACGGGCATTTATTGTTTTAAACAAAAGAATAAGAGAGGTCATTCGAATGCCGAATTGATGGAGGTCTCAATGCCCTGACGGGCATTTATTGTTTTAAACTTCAGTTGAAGCATAGGAAAATAGTTCAGTTGGTCTCAATGCCCTGACGGGCATTTATTGTTTTAAACACAATTGGAAAAGCTAATAAATAACAGCCTGGCTGAGTCTCAATGCCCTGACGGGCATTTATTGTTTTAAACTTGTGATAAACCAGATTGATGTGATTCATTTCTCAAAATTTAGTCTCAATGCCCTGACGGGCATTTATTGTTTTAAACCTACCAGACCAAGGGTGGATATACCCGCATCATGGGTTATGTCTCAATGCCCTGACGGGCATTTATTGTTTTAAACTGGGATGAAGACAGTACTCTTCCCGCATGGCTGGATGAGTCTCAATGCCCTGACGGGCATTTATTGTTTTAAACCGTAGTTTGTTTCTTCTTTTAATATATTCCTTTGGTCGCGCATCCTCCCTCACAAATTATGTATATTTTACCATTTTTTAAGAGGGGGTGCGCGAATTCATCAAATAATCACCAATCCAGGTTTTTCTGTCACTTTTCCTTTACCATACAGACTGACTTTTTTGCGGCAATCTTCACAGAGAAAGTACACACGTAGAGAATCTTCTTTATCAACAAGTATTCTTTTTGAACGCTGCACCACCTTATCCAGTTCTTTCGGTGAAAACCAGGCTTCAAAGACACTTCCCTGAACTCGTGTACCGCTCGATTCCATGAGCTTTGCAATTTTTGTACGGCGTTTGTCATTTGAAATATCATAAGCAAGTATGTAAAAGAAACGGTCCATACCATTACCTCTAATGAAAACTAATGAAAACCCATTCCCTGATAACCGGGGCGGTTTTCCTGAAAACGTCGGGCAAGTTGGCGCGCCTGTTCAATGACACACTGGCGAATTGGCAGTCTCTGTTTCGCAATGGGATGTGTGTATGGTTTATCCATACGTTCCTCAAAGGCTGCGATAAACCGCCTGCATCCCTGTTGATTAAGAATAACTGGTTTTTCGTCGGGTCCAGGGGAAAAATCAGCAGGTGTGATCTGCCCGCTGCGGCAGCACCACATAACAACGCCATCCACAACCGGCCTGAACTCTTCCATCAGATCCAGAGCGAGTGCCGGGCGGTTGTAGGCTACCTGGTGATAAATTCCTGCAAACGGATCCATTCCTACAGTCTGAATTGCTCCATTGGCGATTTGAGCCAGCAGAGTATAACCGAATGATAGAAGGACATTTACGGGATCAGCTGGTGGTCGGCGGTTGCGATCGTTAAAATTCCATTCCGATGAGAAGAAACGCCGATATCCGCTGAAATACCCCGCCGTTGTCGCTCCTTCGAGACCAAGTAACGATGATAGAGTGTTTTTTCGGGATATGGATAATAAACAATTTCCCAATTGATCAATGGCTGAAGCGATAACTGGGTCGGGGAAATCTCTCATATGGCGCATAAGAAGAGTACGCTGGTGAGACACTTTTGCGTTAAGAATCCCCTTGGCTGTCTGTAATACAAATTCAGGATTACCGGTGTGTTCATACTGTGCACGACGGAGAGGAACATGCGGAGTGACGGCACCCACTAATCTTCCTCGGAAATCACCATCTGAAGTGAGAAAAACCACATCACTTTCTTTTTCAAGCAGGGCGTTAATTGCTGGAGTGGTCAGGCTAATATTTCCAAACAACACAACCTGATCTACCTGGGCCAGTGGAATACTGGTGAGAACCTCTGCGTTATCCTCTTCTCCGTTCTCCACCTGCAAACGCCGGTTACGGATACGAATCCGCGAATTCTGTTGAACAACATAAACCGGTGGCATCTTTCCCCCTGTTATTTCTGTTCGTCCTTTCGATGGCACTGCCCGAAACCCTGCGAAGTCATCACACCCACACCGCTGAATACCGCCAGCTCCGACAACACATCAAGGACACTTTGCCAGTAGCGGTCATACGTCAATGCGGTGAAGCTCACCTCTCCAATAGCGCCGAGCCGCAAGCCGCCGTTCTTCACCCGCGTCGGCCGGCTGTGCAGATCAAACCCTGAGATTCCCAGGCATTCTTCTGCATAACGCCTGGCTTCAGGCGGGAATTGAATGGGAGAATACCGGTTCCAGCGTTCGAGTAGGCTGCCAAACACCAATCCCGGCAGAGGCAGCGGCATTGTCTTTTCTGCCTGATGGAAGGCTGTAGGGCTGGTGAACACAAAGCCGAAGCGGCGGGGCGGTTGAGCCTCTGAACCCAGCCGTGAAGTCGCCAGTAAGTCATACCGGCCGCATCCGTGCCACTCTCTCACGGAGGGTGTGTCACCATCTTCCTGGATGGTGAAAGGCTGGTAATCCAGTTCAATTACTTTTCCCGGGGCTAATGAGCCTGAAGATTGCAGAGAATCTTCCAAAACGGCGCACACGGCGGCAGTCAGGCCGGTTATCCGTAGACGGTAAAGACAGCCATTTTCCTCCTGCTTCGGTCTAACCGGGATCAGCGATGAAACTGTGAAAGGCTTAAGGCTGTCACTGTCATGAATCTCCGCCGCCAGCTTTTCATCAGCCTGCCGGATAAGGTCCAGCACGAAGGCATGCGCGGCACGTCCCCACCAGACTGGCTGGCCGTCAGTGGCATCTGTTGTTTTTTTTATCAATAAGACAATGGATAACAATTCGGTCTTATTCGTCATTCTATTTCCGACCTGTAGTCATTTCTCACGAGTTTTGCGGGCTTCTTCCCGAATATGCTGCAAATTTATGATTTCGAAGACTTCGAAGGTCGGAGGCATACTATCCGGTTCAGGACGGAGGCGAAGAATCGGCGGGAAAAAACCCATGCGCCCGTGTAGTTCGGCCAGTAACATGGCGGTAATGAAGTTGAGCGCCGGCGGGTTAATGAGAATCCTCGCGGTTTGAAGCGTCTCACTATCGAGGGGTATACGGTCAGCTAACTGTTTGACCTGTGGAGCGTAGGGCAGGTCATTATCGAATTGCACTGGCAGGTTGATAACCTGTTCCACCTTATGCGGGGTAAGTGTTTCGATCTGATGAATCTGGTTTTCAGAAAGTGGGTGGGAAAAATTGATGATGATCATGAAATATCCGGTTAATAAAGATTTTTCTTATCTGGTTTCCAGGTGCATGATAAAGGCAATCCGGTTTATCTCAGAACCGGTTACCAGCCGAATGTGATCGGCGCGTGCCCTTTCAAGGATTCCCGGCGGAATGTCTTCCTGCCCAAGTGCCAGGACCTTGCCGCAGTAAATACCGGCAGCTTCACGGCGAGAAAGGGAAGACAATTCGTATAGCATTTCTTTTTTGATATTTATCCCGGCTTTGCAAGAACAAACCACCAGCCTGCCATTGGAAATGGCCACCACATCCAGCTCATTGGATACAGTTTTTCCGTCAGGCACCGGTTTACGGATGTACACATTGCGGCGGACTTCATCAAAATACCCCGAATCTATTGCAAGGGAGGTCACACGTTCTTCAAGAGCATCTCCCGCTTTAGGCGGGAGGGCGTCATTATTGGCACCTTTGGGGTTAAACGCCTGGTTATCACTTACCTCAATACCATGCGCTTGAAGATACTCGGCGATGGTCAGATTGACACATATTTCCTCACTGCCGGTTTCTTCCCCGTCTGCGTTGAGAAAAATCAGGCGATTTTTTTCTGTGTTGATATACAACATATTTGTTTCTAGAAGGTTATCGCTGATGGATGATTTTCTTTTCATTGCCTGAAGCGCAGCCAGAGTCATTAATTTCGTGCCGCCGGTGATGTTGAGAACACTACGAAATCCATCCGCCTCCGCACTACTTGTTGCTTCTTCGAGCGCCTGTCTGGTAGATTGGATGTCATATGCATCAATCGTCAATGCAGGGCGGATCTCTACGTCTTCAAAGCCGGGTTTATTGCGAATAATCACTTCAAGGTGGGCAATTACTGGCAGCGTGTTTTTAGAACCGGCAAATTGTATGCAGGAGAAAGGGGATGCTCCCGAAGACCTGGAAAACGGTCGGGTAGTCCATTGCTGCCATAATGGAATCAAGACGGGTATAGGCTGTTCGCCTACCAGGGAAAGAAGGAACATGTTTTTATTCTACTTCCAGCGGCAGGTTTTTCAGCATGGCAAACGTTCTTTCGATTGTCGCGATAATTGCCGCGGGCGGTTTGGATTGAGGCCGCATACCGGCGTGATCCAGATCATTGCGGATCTCGAAGAAACCTTTCCAGGGGCCAAAAATATTCCTGATGTTGGGAATATCCGCCAGTTCGACCGGTTCTTTTTTAGAACGAATAAAGTCATCTGCTTCACGGGTAAGAATTCTGGCCATAGCTTCACGATCTTCCACATTAAGAAGCAATTCCTTTTTCCCTTTGCGCTCCATCAGCCATGAGATTAACCATTCTCTTTCGAGAGTGGCAGCCTGTGCATAGTATCCGCGGTCGATATACCAGCCGATGAGGTTCAACCAGGAGGCCAGCTGTGAGGATATGGAACCATCTTCTAGGACGAGGGGTTTATAGGCTGAGCCGATACGCGGCAGTAACAGGGAAATGGGGTGAGTACGAGAAGAAAATTCAAGGGCTTTTTCTGAATCCGGAAGTACTGCGTGTAATTTTTTGGCAGCGTCTGTGATCAAACTCGGACGCAGCAAAGCCAGCGACATGGAAAGATCCTCCATGGTCGCGGCTAAATCCGTAACCGGTGCCATTTCGATCTGTTGTTGTTTGGTTTTTGGCCCTTCACGCATAAAACCATTGCGTATGTTATTTAAAATGGAGGCGAGGGGGCGAGAATCACCACTACGGGTAAAGGTATCGGCGGCAGAAGCCCAGTCCATCAGATTCAACATGGGTGCAAGGTCTATCATTGGGCAGGAATCCGCATTCTTCTCATATAAGCTATAAAGTACGCGCACTGGCTTTATACCCAAACCGCTTCGCAAGAAAGTCAATGTAAGCATGCTTAGCAATGGAAGGCTGCGAAAACCATGGGTCACATCCCAGGCCTGGTCACCGGCATATGAGGCTTCCTGGCTAAGAGCATGGAATATTTCCCAGAATTCATTTTCATTGCGCCCGTAGGGGATATGGACACATTTCAATTGGCATCCGTCGGGAAGGGCCTGTTCCAGCCCTTCCCGATGGATTGCTTCTGCTTCATCTGTCAGGAACGCGGTTACAGACGTCACATGAAGAAGATGAGCCGCTGCAGCAGGAGAATAACAAGATACCCGCTTTTCTTCCCCCAGGGTATATGTAGTTTCGTTATACGATCCAGCCCCAAGGAAAGTGAAAAGGATCATGATTTTCGCTCCTTGAATTCCACCATTACCCAACCCAGAGGGGCGTAACTTGCACCATTATGGGTGATAACTCTGCGGGATTTTGGGAATTTTTCTCCTGGTTGACGGTGAATACCTGATTTTGAGAGTTTGGACATGTTGAACTTGCTCACAATTTGCTCAAATAAGTACTTGTCTTCTTGAAGCAAGGCACCAAAAGTCATGCCATCCCAGCCGGTTCCCCAACCAAGCTGTATCAAGGTTTCATTCTCACCAATTTTTGAATTTAACAGGTCATTGTAATAATTCGTTACTTTTTCACTGCCATCAACTTTAGAGAACCATTCTAGCAATCTTTCAATTCGTTCTATGCTATTACGAGTGGTTCGTTCGCAAATTGTAGTAAACCAATCGGCGCGTTTTCCAAATCCAAGTTTCTTTTTAACCTCCAATGCATAGGGTGATGAATTTTTCACCTCAGGAAATAAAAAGCTATCAACTTTGATAGTTCCATAAAAGCCAACACCTCTTCTGATGGCTTCAATTTGAATAAGAGAATCAGAAGACTTTTCTGTGATCACCTGTGCATTAAAAACTTTCAATCCACCGCCTGGTTTATCATATTCACTGTCTATGGTTAGATCCGAGACTTGCAAAGCACGCATAATACTTTGATTAGAATCAACCCCGAAAAGTTCTCTCTCAAATATCTGCCCTGCTTCTTCTCTTTTTTGAAATAGAACATCCTTCGATGGTTTGAGATTTCTTTCTTGAAACCCTGCCCATGCCAGAGCGGTTCGGATAGCACCTTTCAGAGATGAACCGGGGATATACGGCCGGTCATATACGTCTTTGATGCATGATTTGAGTTCTGAGTATTCTTTCACAGAATGGGGTGTGCCAGGGATTATGTAGCGGAAGAATTGGCTGTCATTCTTATCATTTGCGGATAATAAATCACCCGGTGCTCGGTAAAAACCGTTGCTCCCTGGAACCAACTGAGAACCATACTTTTTCAGGATTGTTTCTTCATTCAACCGCATGGTAAATCTGTCGTCAGAGATAAAATCGAATTTATTATGCAAGGTTGTTCCATCACCGATATGCACCGGAAATTTCGTTGTCAATTTAATATCAAAAGTAGTCATTTCTAACCACCTTTCATTGCAGGTACATATGCGGATGCGAGTACTTGCCCGTTGCGCCAGACCGGGTGGTCCAAACCGGCTTTCCCGTCATATACCGGCCGTACATCTACAAGGTCTCCACATGGATGAGGGAGAGAACCAAGTACAGCGCCTTCAGAAACCATGCGAATGATCCGTCTCCGCTGATTCATCTCCTGCGGTGAAGTGATCCATCCGCCGATTGTTTCCAGTTTATAAGCGCAACCATCCTTCATAAAGGTATGGGTCTCTTCTTTTTTGGGCAGGAACCGACCCAATGTGACCATCAACCCGTCTGATTTCGGTTCGGGAAGGTCAATGCTTTTTCCTCGTACCACGGCGCACCTACCTAAACCAGTGCTGCGGTCTGCTCCAATACCAGCTTCTCCCACTTCATTTAAAAGATAACTTAACGTTGGAAGATATGATGCCTCGCGGATATCCGCTGCCGTCCAAAAACCACAGTCCTGTGCGAAATAAATCTCACCCGTGAAATACAACATGGATTTTTGAGTCAGGCGGTCCAGAGTGACATGTGGACGTTTATCTTCTTTCCATACCTGCGAAGGAACATCCCTGGCTTCATCAGGATCCGCCAGTAAGATTCCATTTTGCATTTTGACAGCTTTAGGATAAATATCTACAAGATCTTCGCCTTTGATGACTCGCATAAAAAGCCGTTCTGAGAGGAAACGAACCTTCTTCAGGTCTTTATACGAGATGTTCTCTTTTAATTCCCGTTTTCCACGGGCAACTGGAACCGGAAAGAAGTAAAGTCTGCCAACACGGGGAAACAGAGAGGATAGGATAAATGGAGCAGAATTGTTGACAAAAGGTTCCATGAATGCGTCAATAGCTTCTGCCCCTTCAATCGCAGCCAGGCGGGAAATAAGCGCGGAGAACAGGGAGTCAGAAGAGAACCAGGCGGCAGTAACCTCCTGTCCTAATCCCCGCCGGCCAAAATGAAACGGACCGCCGGTGAATTCCCAGGTTATCAGATTCATTTTGACTCCAAAAGAATGGTTTCCTTCGCTTTTGCTGTTATTGATTTGAGCGCATTGTTCAGTTCCTGAATGGATGGGAAAGTGCCCAGATCTACGGCGTTACCGTAATCCTTTTTAGAACGCGCGGTAAGTTTTATCGATTCAAACCGGATTTTTCCACTACCACGAGATCCTGACCCACCCAGATAATCATCTTCAACCAACTGGAGGGCTTCAAAAACATAAGATAGACGCTCAAAATCATTCACTTCATAAATGGAATAAACAAGTTCTGCAGGTCCAAATACCGTTCCAGCAGGAACGCGTTCCATTGAACGAGGTGTTGCTTTGCTGGTCACCCGGTCTATAGCTACTTCTGTCTTGCATTCCACGAAAGGAAGATAGGTTTGCAAGTGTTTCAGTTTTTCTACACTCTCCGGTGTCATGGACACATCCCGTACAACAAGCCGTGATGTTGTATTGAAATCCCGTTCGCCGGGTAATCCATAAATCGTACAGACCGGGCATCCGCCATTCTTTTTAAAATCTTCCGGTTCCTGGCAGGAGTGAATGGTAACATCCTGTCCAATGGATTGATTTTGTTCCAAACCCAGAATCTTTTCTGTCTGTGAACGCATCTTTCCGCGCAAACTGGAACCAGGGATATAAGGTTGGTCATTGATCGGATTGCGGATGATGGTATTGTCAACACAACCAATTTCCATTGACGCCGAAGTAC
This sequence comes from Leptolinea tardivitalis, assembly GCF_001050275.1. GTDB lineage: Bacteria > Chloroflexota > Anaerolineae > Anaerolineales > Anaerolineaceae > Leptolinea > Leptolinea tardivitalis. The sequence goes on along the minus strand of NZ_BBYA01000015.1, from coordinate 49,121 downwards.
CCCCGATGTGCAAGCCGGTTAGCGTATTAATATTTGCCGTGATTACGACACGTCCATAAAGTTGAATGTTGGTTGTCATTTTGAATTTCTCCCAGAGATTTATTGGCCACCGGCAGCGCGATGGTAGGCAATAACAGCTTCGAAATAATTCATCAGTTTCTTGAAACGTTTATCACGTTCTTCAACAGAGACCTTGGAATCCAGAACTGCATCAATTCCTTGTGTTAGATCTAATACCAAATCACCAAAAGCTGTTTTTGCGTTTTTCGGTTGGCGCGCTTTTTGATAAGCCAGCTTTGGTTTTAACATGCTTAACCGAAGTGCCGAATTCCCTTTTCCCCAGGAAGCCTCAATCTGACGGGCTTCAGAAAAAATTGACCGCATTTGGGATTTTGTAACGTTGCCATCCTTAAGGTTTTTCCCAAGGATTTCAGCCTGTTTTACCAGTTCCTGCCCATCTGGATCGGCGGTAATAATTGTTTGAATGTTCATTTTTTATCCTCCTGATGATTTTTACGGATTTCAAGCTGCGCCCAGCGGGCAGCAACGGCGTAATCTTCAATTCTCATATACATATCTTTGTGAAGGTCAGATTTTAGTTTTTCTAATGAATCTGCTAATTCTGGATGGCTCTTTCTCTCCCGTTCGATCATGCGAGTGAGAGTGTATTCACCCCGCCAGATCCAGGGACCATAAACAGGTTTTCCTTTTTTCTTACGGGCGTCTTCCGCTTGGTCACCCAATTCCCTGAGCAACCCAATGAGCGCCTGTGGTCCGGTAAGGCCATTTTCATCCTTCGATGTGACAAGATTTCGAATAGATTTATGTATCCTGTCTAGTTCTTTAAATTGATCCCAGGAGTAGGCCTTTCCAAGGAAACCGAATGCGTTCTTACCTTCAAAAGATTTTGCCAGGTTTTCGGCTTCACCGGCATCTTCCGCCGCCTGATAAATCGGGTATTTCCCGTGGATGAATGCCATTCCTCCGCTAATGTGCAGATTAGGATTATTTCCCGTAAAAGCGCGAAAGTCATCCACAATTGCAAGGGCAAGTCCGGGGACATCATTCCACGGAGCAATCAGGAACAAATCATCCCCGCCGGCATAAACGGCATAGATTCGATCTTTGTAGGTGGAGCAGATCTTTCCAACCCATCCTTCAAAAAAGAGTGAAAGTGAGAAACTAAGGGTACTTAACCGTGAGAGCGAACCAAGAGACTGATCTTTTTTATCTCGAAGTCCTTTTTCGAAAAGACTACCCAGGTTATCCACATCCATCCTTAATACACCCAGTCTGTGGATTCCCTCAGCCTTCTTCTGAAGATCATCAAATGTAATAGGCTGATCTTTTTCCTTGGGAATCTGGTTTACTGTGTAGTGTCTGGTTCTCCAACAGGGGACGCCTGTAACTTTCACTTTCTTCGACGTAATATCATTTAATTCCCAAACGCAGGCTTTTTCCACAAAAATTTGTTTTTGAGAGCTGAAATCCACTTCATTTTTACCGTCACTAAAATGAACCTCCATACCCAGAGCCGATAAAATATTTAACGCGGTGAAACCAGATGTCGGTAATTCTACAGGTTCACCAAAACCCAGAATTATCTGGCTAGAGATCGGCAGTTGGGTGCCCAACTCTTTAATAAATGATTGACAAAGGGAACATAGCTGGATTTCTTTGGCATCGGCATCTTTATGAACAGAATCGTTCTCATTTCCACAAATTGAACAAACATGATCCCGGTTGCCGCCAGTCTCCTTGATTTTGAAGATGAGATCATAAAGATCTTCTTCCAGTTCTGAGAATGGTGTCAACTTTGCTTTACTCAAGGCCGATTGCATGTCTCCCCAGTATTTCGGAAATTCTTTCACCGAAAAACCTTCTGCAGGTACTTTTGTCCAGGCTAAAGTAAGGGTGAGCTCAGAACCATGTGCCCTGGTCAAAATTCTGCCTATTTCCTTTCGAACCGATACAAGCTTTGATTCAGAAGAAACAGGAGCCAGAATATAAAAATGACCACCACCTGAATAGACCACATTCGTCCCCGGAATTCCAACCCTTCGTAAAACCAGGCGCATAACCGCTTCTGTTAATAACTGAAGATAGAATGAGCGTCCACGTAGTGTCTTTGCTGCTTCAGAGGAAGAGAGGGTATAAAGAAATTTCTGTAGACCAGAAAGATCACCACCTACAAGCAGAGCACATGGAGTTTTTAAATTTTCTACATCTTCTGGTTGAAGCTTATTCTTTTGAGGGTCTTTATCTGCAAGCCATTTCCTGACAACTGCGCCATGAATGGATCGTAATTTCTCAATTGGCCAATCAGCCACACAGACAGCCAGCGCGGCGGTCATTCTCGAATGATCATAGAGAGAAATATCCGGGAGGTTGTAGTAATAGCCAGAGGGAACTGACCAGGCAAACTCCTTCAGAGCAGACAGAAAGGTTTCAATATATGTTTCAGGGTCGTCCTGGTCACATTGCCCTATTTTTATAAGTTCTGCTTTCAAGCTCTCGTAAAGATGATGCTGTTGAGCTTTTGGCAAAGGTGCATTTTGTGGAAAGATGTGGTCTTTGCTTAATTTCAAAGGTTCCAGCGAGAGATAATGGGTGCCGTTTGCATCATTTAAGATCGAGGGATGGTTTATGCGATCAAAGATGGAGACCATTTGCATCGGAAAATCATTTCCATCTTTTTCAGATCTTTCATCTGCCCTCTCACCGGCAGAAAGTTTATCACCCAGGGAAACCTGCCACGTCACCGGAAGAGAACTTGCATCGCCTGAATCGGGATTGTGATGGTATTCAGATACACGACACATCATTCTGTATCTTGCGGGAAGAAGGTCTATGAAGCTTTGCGTATATTCTGCGTGTTTTGCTTTTGGTTTTTCATCCGCCCGATGAAGAATTTTCCCCACATCATGGATCAGACCAGCCAAAGCTGCTTGTAAAATGTATTCTTCCATTAACCCTCCCATCTATGAATGTTCTTAGCGTCACACCCACCAGACCGTACCCCCTGTTTCCCCTGCCTGATGGGTGTGAACGCATCTATCTTATGACATGTTGAATTATTAAACATCCGGATTTTCCCCGAATTTACCTCCTTTGATAAAGATTACCGCTGGTTGAAGAAGTGCAATTAGACCGGCTCGGTTGATCGTTGAAATCTGAAAATAGTCTTCTGCTTTGATGCGGGCTGATCGTATATGACTTTCAACGGTTCGATCTGAGATATGCAAAATTTTGCCTATCTCTATATCTGTCAATCCGCTAATGACCAGCCATTCTACAACCTGTTGTTCGGCTGGAGAAAGAATGGAAAGCAGAAACACGCTGCCGTTTTCTATTCTCTCTTCTAAATGTATGTTCTTATATATTTCGATTGCTTTAAGAGGATCAACCACGTCATTTAGCAACAAATAAGCCGGAGAAATTTTGCTCCAAAGAAGTACAGGAATTTCTACAAGGTTGGCATCAAAACGATTTCTTGGATGCATCTCCTTACTTGAGACAAAATCAGGTGAAGAATAGAGATGGATAAGTCTGTCATTATCGTCAAATAATAATTGAGCTGCTGACATTCCAAAGAGAGATAAATTTTTCCTGCCCCCAGAAATGCATAGAAATATTTGAAATCCATTTCTTTTTGCATCTAAAATTGTTCGATATATCAGCTGGAAGCCTGCCTGACCCGATTCAATAGAGTCAACATCAGTAATACTTTCACCAGAAGATAATTTTATAGGACAAAAATCAAACTTGATATTTTTATAACCAGGGTATGTTTTTATTTCTTTTTTTAATCGATCAAGAGCAATTTTAATGGAACCATCCGACGTAGACGTATGAATAATATAAACCTGCGAGATATTATTCTTTAATTCCAGAAGGCAATCAGTTACAGTGGTAATTACCTGGGCTTCAGTTCCTAATGTAGCTACGATGCACGATTTCATTTTTCCCCAAGGACATTAGAACAAAACTCTAAAGAGATATATACCCTTGGTAACCATCCCCTAAAATAGTACCAGCAAGAAGTGGAAACTTCTGGCAAAATCAGACCAGGAGAAGACCACATGAAGCGGATGAAGTTCACAGAAGGTCAGATCGTGACGATCCTCAAAGAGGCGGAATCAGGGATACCGGTTGAAGATTTAAGCCGGAAGCACGGATTTAGCAAAAGTGCCTTCTACAAGTGGAAATCAAAGTACAGCGGAATGGATGCCAGTTCGCTGAGAAGATTAAAAGAATTGGAAGAAGAAAACCAGCGCCTCAAACGGATGTTTGCCGATTTGAGTCTGGAACATCAAGCGTTAAAGGATATTGTTCAAAAAAAACTATAAAGCCTGATGCACGCCGGGATTTGGCGAGATATGCTATGCAAGAGTATGGACTGAGCGAGCGTCAGGCATGTGGGATGCTGAAATTGAGCCGAACCGTGTACCGGTATCAGGCAAAAAAGAGCAAGGACGAGGAGATCGCAAAGGCTTTGCTAGAACTGGCAGGGAGAAAGCCTCGATGGGGATTCGGGAAAATGCGTGATTATTTGAGAAATGAGGCTCATGGTTGGAATCACAAGCGAATTCGACGGGTCTATTGTGATTTACGCCTAAATCTAAAAATCAAGCCCCAAAAACGACTACCAAAACGAATTCCGCTGCCACTGATTCAACCAGAGGTGGCCAACCACTGCTGGTCAATCGATTTTATGAGCGATAGCCTGGCCAGCGGAAGAGCGTTTAGAACATTGAATATTCTGGATGATTTCAACCGAGAAGCATTGTGGATCGAAGTGGACACTTCTTTACCCGCAGAACGCGTAATAAGGGTTCTGGAGATGATCATTTCATGGCGTGGCTGCCCCAAGCAAATACGGATGGACAATGGGCCGGAATTTATTTCCCATCGGTTGGAGGAATGGGCACAGGAACACAACGTTCAATTGGCTCACACACAGCCTGGCAAACCGGCTCAGAACGCATATATTGAACGATTCAACCGGACCTACCGGGAAGATATTCTGGATGCCTATTTATTCAATTCACTGAATGAGGTGAGAGAAATTTCAGAACAATGGTTGGAAGAATACAATGTCATTAGGCCCCATGAGTCATTGAAGGGCTTATCACCGTACCAATATGCATCAATTCATGCCTGAGTTTCTACTTTAAAGTGGTACTAATTTTGGGATGTTGACACCTTTTTTGTTTTCTTATGGAAGTAACGAATATCATAAAATCATGTAAACAAAAATTCTATTGACTGGATAGTATTTCAAGAAGGCCTTGATATCTCTTGAAAAATGTAGATATCAACAGCTACGAGTAACTTTTGGCTTTTATCACTGGTAGAAGTGAATCAGATAAGCAAGTGAAAAATGAATTTCGGCAATCTGAATAATGTGCTTTAGGGAATTGTCTATTAAATTATCCATTTGATCTTTATAGACTTCCAGAATGATCTTCTAGGGATTCTCAGGTGAAGAATTGTTGGTTTCTACTCGCATTATCCTGAGGGTGACCACATCACCGATCATCTGAACAATATTGAAATGTAATTCAAGAATGGTGGAACAAATAAGTAACATAAGAAGAGCTTGCCTATCTTTTCAGGTAGTTTCAGTAATGCGGTTTTGCCATCAGATGATTTTGTTAGCATTATCGAGCCGCGAGCCTGTCAAAGGGGAACGGTAGTGATTGCTTGAGCCCTGTCTTGGCACAATATCTGGCGTGGTAAACTGATGCTTTCAGGATAATTGCTTATATGGTTGGTATTCCTACTTTTTCCAATAATGAATTATGTGACGAAGACATGGACGACTTTCAAGAATGGTTAATGAATCGGAGGACTGATTGATGCCACGATTACTTCTTGTTGAAGATGATGAAGAAATCGCCAAGAATCTTATACTTTTACTCCGCAGAGAGGGATTTGCTGTTACCCACACGTCTACGCGGAACGAGACTCTGACTGTTCTTGCCGAGAATAAATTTGATCTGGCATTGGTTGATATTTCTTTGCCGGATGGGAACGGCTTTACGGTTTGTACGGAAATAAAGATGAAGAAAGATATTCCAGTTATTTTCCTGACAGCTTCGGGCGATGAAGGCAGTGTTGTAACCGGGTTGAATATGGGTGCAGACGACTATATCACCAAGCCTTTTCGTCCTCGTGAATTGATTGCACGAATTGGCTCTGCACTGCGAAAAACCGGGCATTCCGGATCGGATATTGAAATTCACGGGCTTCATGTCGATACGGTTAATGGTGTAGTGAAAAAAAACGGGAAAGAGGTTTTTCTTTCAGCATTGGAGTACCGCTTATTGCTCGTATTTATTAACAACCCAAAAAGTATTATCACGCGGGGGAGGCTGCTTGACGAATTATGGGACGCGGCCGGTGAGTTTGTTAATGACAATACATTAACTGTGTATATTAAACGTTTGCGAGAAAAAATTGAGGAAGAGCCAGCTAACCCGAAAATCATTCTGACAGTTCGCGGGACAGGATATCGATTGGGGGGCGGGAATGCTTCGGAATAAAGAATTTCGGCAGTTCGCCATCTTATTTTCCTTCCTAACTGCCATTTCTGTCTTGTTTGGATTTGCTATTAATACAGCGGCGGGAATTCTTTCAATATCTTCTGCCGCAGCATTTGGTACGGCATTTTTTATATTTACCAGAGCCCGATATAAAAGCATTGCACGAATTTCAGACCAAATCGATATTGTCCTTCATAATTTGGACCACATGGATATTGGTGAATCAGACGAGGGTGAACTATCCATTCTTAAATGTGAAATAACAAAGATGCTGCAACGTATTCGGGAGCAAAATGAAACGCTGAAAAAGGAAAAAGAACATCTTGCTGATTCGCTGGCCGACATCGCCCACCAACTCCGAACCCCGCTCACATCGGCAAGCCTTATTCTTTCTTTGTTGGCAAATAACCCTGATGAAAACGAACGGAATGCATTCCTGCGGGAAACAGAGGAATTGGTAGTTCGTATGGATTGGTTAGTTACTTCATTATTGAAATTGTCCCGTCTAGACGCAGGTATTGTTGTGTTCCAAAATGGGCCGATTGATATTTATAACCTGATAGACGCAGCCCTTCGCCCGTTCTTGATCCCGTTAGATCTCCATGATATTGATGTGTTGATAGACATCCCCAAAGGGATGATTATTAAGGGTGATTCTGGTTGGCTTTCGGAAGCCATTCAAAACATTCTGAAGAATTGCATGGAAAGCATAGGTGAGAAAGGGAAGATTGAGATAGTTTGCATTGACAACCCGCTTTTTTCTGAGATTACCATCCACGACAGCGGTGCGGGCTTTGATAAAGAAGATTTACCTTGCCTGTTTGACAGGTTTTATCGGGGAAAAAAGACCAACGCTAAAGGATATGGGATTGGATTGGCTCTTTGCAAAATGATTGTCACCCGACAGGGAGGGACGATTACCGCCAAAAATCACCCGCAAGGCGGCGCGTTATTCATCATACGTTTTCCAAAGTGACGAATCTCTCACCTGTATGTCACAGAAACGTAAGCTAGAGCTTCTATTATATGGGTAAACCATGAGACAGGAGACTCACATAATGGAGTTTATAAAAATTGATAATTTGTGCAAGGTTTACGGAAAAGATGAAAACCAGGTTACCGCGCTTGACCATGTTTCGCTTACCTTCGACAAGGGGGAGTTTACAGCAATCATCGGTTCTTCCGGATCGGGAAAATCTACATTGCTTCACATCATCGGTGGCGTAGACACACCAACAAGTGGGAAGGTATATTTGGACGGGCAGGATGTATATGCCCAAAACAATGAAAAACTCGCCATTTTCCGCAGACGGCAGGTTGGGCTGATTTACCAGTTTCACAACCTCATTCCCACTCTGAATGTGGTGGAAAATATCACCTTGCCGATCCTGATGGACAAACGTAAAGTCAACGAGGAACGGCTGAATGACCTTCTTGAAATGCTTGGGCTGCAAGATCGCAAAACGCATCTGCCCAATCAGCTTTCTGGCGGTCAGCAACAACGTGTATCTATAGGACGTGCATTGATGAATGCTCCGGCGGTTATGCTTGCCGATGAACCCACTGGCAATTTGGACAGCCGGAATGGGAATGAAATCATCAAACTGTTGAAAGAAAGCAATAAGAAATTTGGTCAGACTCTGATCCTGGTCACCCATGACGAGAATATCGCCCTGCAAGCTCACCGTATTATCGGCATATCAGACGGCAAAGTAACACGGGATGAAAGGATGATGCGGCCATGAATGTTTTTCATAAAATCACCCTGCAAAGTATGAAAAAAAGCCATACCCGAACAATTGTCACGATAATCGGTGTTATTTTGTCCACAACCATGATTACGGCAGTCGCCACCTTTGGCACTTCCCTGTTGAATTTCTTATTAAACAGTTCTATTGTGAAATACGGCAACTGGCATGTTGAATTTTTAGAGGTTGATTCCTCTTTTGTGCAGAAACGATCTCATGACAATGGCGTTGTAAAAACCGCCACATTCGAAAACATCGGCTATGCAACGCTGGACGGTGGGAGAAGCCCCGAAAAGCCCTATCTTTTTATCGCCGGATTCAGCGATGATACTTTTAATACCCTGCCCATCAGCCTGATTTCTGGCAGATTGCCTGAAAATAGCGGGGAGATGCTTGTCCCGGCCCACATCGCGATAAAGGGCGGCGTCAGATTCAAGGTAGGTGACACGATTACCCTTGCTGTTGGAAATCGCTTAGCCGAAAACAAGAGTCTCAACCAACATGATCCTTTCCTTTCCGGCAAGGAAACGCTTATACCCATCACCAAGAGAACCTACACGGTTGTGGGCATCTGCGAAAGGCCTACCTTTGAGGAACATTCAGCACCAGGATATACATTAATTACAAAAGTAGAGCCGGCTGACCAGATAGACAGCTACACTCTGTTCATTACATTAAAAGATCCACGCTATGTGCAGGCTTATGCAAGCAGCGCAGCCGAAACACATGGCTATATCCTTAACGATAATGTGCTACGTTTCATGGGCCTATCAGACAATAAACTTATCAATACACTTCTGTACACGGTTGGCGGCATATTGGTTGCCATCATCATGATAGGCTCAATTTTTCTGATTTATAACTCGTTTAATATATCGCTGAATGAACGAACCCGTCAGTTTGGGATTCTCTCATCGGTAGGCGCCACGCCAAGCCAATTGCGAGATTCGGTTCTGTTTGAGGGGCTTTGTATTGGTGCGATTGGTATACCGATTGGCGTTCTGGCAGGTATTGGCAGCATATGGCTGGTCATACCTGTTGTCGCCAGAAATTTCGGAACTATTCTCTATAGTTCCGTACCGTTAACCCTATCGGTATCCATCTACACAATTATCGGGGCAGTGGCAATCAGTCTGGTTACGATATTGATATCAGCTTATATTCCGGCTCGAAAAGCAGCAAAGACTCCCATAATAGAAAGTATCCGCCAGACGAACGTGATTAAAACCGAATCAAACGCTGTAAAAACATCAAAACTCGCACAACACATCTACGGCCTGGAGGGGAATCTTGCACTGAAGAATTTTAAGAGAAATAAAACACGCTATCGCAGCATCGTACTTTCGCTTGTTTTGAGCCTGGTGTTATTTGTATCGGGAACCACATTTAGAACAACACTAGAACGGCTTTCAGAACAGTATGTGACGGATATAGAAGGTGACATCCTTTTTAATGCTCAAGAAATGAACATCAATGAAATGTTCACGCTTTACGATACATTAAAAACCGCCGATGGGATCTATGGAAGCACATATCAGGCGGTTTTTGCGTATTCGTGTGAAGTTAAAGCCAATGATCTTTCTGATCGGTACCGGAAATTTACGGGACATACAGTAACAGACCAGGAAGTAAATCTGCCGATGAATATCCAGTTCATTGAGGATAGCAAATATGTAGAATTTGTCAAAAAATTGGGTCTATCTGAAAAAGAGTATACAGGGCGTCATGCGAAACTGATTGTCATTGCCAGGCAACAGATCGAAAAAAAAGATGGCACGATAGAAGTGTTTGATATGTTTGCGAATCGTTCTATGGCTATGAATGTCATTCCAATAAAAAATAATCAACCAATGGAAAAATTGGCGAAAAAGCTCGATTTAACATTTGTTGATACATACCCTGTGGATCCTCCCCCAGATCAATCTTCAACACCTAAAGGGTATATTTTTATGGTGATTGCTCCATATTCGCTCATCGGGGAATTTCAAATACAGGATTTAAAAGCAAACGTGGGTTTGATTTTTCTGTCCAAGAATCCATCACAATCGGTAACTGAAATGGAAATGATACTACAGGGGGCGGGGATTACGTCCGAGTATTCACTGTACAATGTTCACGCAATATTTGAACAATGGCGCAGCTTAACTTTTGTTATCGATGTGTTTACTTATTTTTTCGTTTTCATGATTTCATTAATTGCGATTGCCAATGTATTCAACACGATTTCCACGAATGTCAGGTTGCGGAGACGTGAGCTTGCCATGCTCCGCTCAGTGGGGATGTCTGATCGCGATTTCAATAAGATGATGAATTTTGAGTGTGTCTTTTATGGTATGAGAACGCTCTTGTATGGGCTTCCAATAGCAGGAATCATTTCGTGGCTGATTTATAAAGTGTTGGTCACTGTGGAACGGGTAGACAATTTCAATTATGTTTTCCCCTGGAGTAGTATGACCATCAGCGTGTTTAGCGTTCTTACAATCGTGTTCATTACTATGTGGTATGCCATTAATGAGATTGAGAGAGAAAATATTATTGATGCTCTTCGGGATGATACGATTTGATTCAAAACCATTATTCATGCAGCTTATAACACTAAATAATTGGCAATCGTGTTAAAAGGCAATTTCTCTCTGCGAAAAGTTTTTTTGAGTTGATAAAAAAACAATTTTTAAAACTCCGCCGGACAATACTTTTGTTCGGCGGAGTTTCATTTTTCAGGTGATGAATTTTTCAATTCATAATTAATTGTTGAAACTGTAACAGAACCAACAGATGATTTTCCCAGATATTCAGGAAAAATTAGTGGTAAGAACTGACTATTCAATATAAAAATGAAATATTGATTGATTTGGAGTAAACTTTTCTCTAGAAAAATCTTATGGGGAAATCTCGGTGTTGCACAAAATGCAACAGACAACTGTCATAATTGAATAAGGATGAGACCATGACCGACATAGAGAAAAAAACTCATCGACTTTCGCAGATCGAAACGTTGCTACTTGACAGTCCTGATGGACTGACTCAATCTGAACTGGCCAGACGTCTGGGTGTTCATCGATCCACCATCCATAGAAATCTCGTAGACATTCCTATTCCAATATATCAAGAAAACAATCGACTTTATATTGATAAAGAAGCATACCTTGTCAATCTGCGGTTAAATTTACATGAAGTTTTGTTTATCCATCTGGCCGGCCGTTTGATGACTACCCATATGGATAGAAAAAATCCCCATGCAGCATCGACTATCCGAAAATTGGGGATCACTCTTGAAAGTCTGGCACCGCAAATCAGCCGGTTTATCCGTGAGTCAGCCAATACGTTTGATAATGAGTCCAAACGGCCGGATCAATTGTATACGCATGTGTTGGAGATTATGACATCAGCCTGGGCAAGAAATCGCAAATTACTGCTCAGGTATCGCAGTCATGAAAATGGACCAATTAAGGAATATATATTTGCTCCATATTTTATTGAAGTTGGAGCTTTTGGTCAGTCACTTTATGCCATTGGAAAGATCTATCCTTCGCTTGAATTCAGGACGTTCAAGATTGAACGGGTGACTTCAATTGAACTTCTGGATGAGCCGTATCAGATTCCCGAAGATTTTGATCCCGAAGTTCTTCTAAATAATGCCTGGGGTGTCTGGTTCACAGATTCGCAACCGGTGGAAGTGGTCCTAAAGTTTTCTCAAAATGTAGCACAAAGAGTAAAAGAGACACGCTGGCATCCATCTCAAACAATGATAGAAAATAATGATGGAAGCATCATCTGGAAAGGGATGATTGCCGAACCGAGGGAAATGCTGCCCTGGATCAGGGGGTGGGGGGCGGGTGTTGAAGTTCTAACACCAGAAAACTTGAGGATAGAACTCAGGGACGAAACACTAAAAATGGCTAAAACATATGGAATTGTGGGGGAGTAAATGTATGAAAAAGAATAAAACATTGATCGCACATATGCGGGAAAGTGATAAACAACCGCAAAGTGTTTGGGAACATCTTTGCGGTGTATCAGAGATCACCGGCCGATTCGCGGATGTCGTTGGATTAAGGGAAGCAGGCGAATTGTTGGGATTGGTTCACGATCTTGGAAAAGCCAGTGAAAATTTCCAACAGTATATCCAATCAGGAGTCGGAATGATTGATCCGGATAGTGATGACTATGTGGACACGGAAAAATTTAAAGGAAGGATTGATCATTCCAGTGCAGGCGCACAATTGATGTTTTCTTACTTGAAAAATGAGAAGGATGGATTACTGACAGGGCAGTTCTTGGCTCTTTGTGTGGCGTCACACCATAGTGGAATGATTGATTGCCTCTCTCCTTCTGGTGAAAATGTTTTCGACCGGCGGATGGAGAAATCGGAGGATTTTACCCATACACAAGAGGCTTTTTCCAGACTGGAGGAATCCCAGCGCAATCTGATTATGCAAAAATTGTCAGATGAAAGAATCCGGAATTCCATCATCACAACACTTAGTACATTAAAAGAGAATTCAGACACAAAAGATACTCTGACGTTCAAGTTTGGATTGTTGATTCGGTTTATGTATAGCTGCCTGATAGATGCAGATCGCATTGATACGGCGGATTTTGAGCATCCTGAAAATAAACAGGTTAGACAATATGGCAACTATGTGCATTGGGACGAATTGTTGAACCGATTAAATATAAAGATCAAAGAATTCGAAAATAAAGAAAACAAGAACTATGTAGATGAACTCCGAAATAGAGTTTCTCAGACTTGCTTCGAATTTGCGCCCAAACCACGCGGCATTTACCAGTTATCTGTGCCTACTGGCGGTGGAAAGACCTTTTCAAGTTTAAGGTTTGCTTTGAACCATGCAAAAGCAAACAATATGGATAGAGTTTTTTATATTATTCCCTATACATCCATCATTGATCAAAATGCCAGTGAAGTACGCAAAGCAATGAATGATTGTGATGAAAAAGGAAATCCACTAGACAGAATTGTTCTGGAACATCATTCCAACCTCACACCCGATGAGGAATCACATAAACAGAAAATACTTTCTCAAAACTGGGATGCTCCGATTGTTTTTACTACGCAGGTTCAATTTCTCGAATCCCTATTCGGATCGGCAACTGGAAGTGCCAGACGAATGCACCAATTGGCCAATTCAGTCATCATCTTCGATGAAATTCAAACCATTCCGTTGCGTTGTGTTCATCTTTTTAATGTGGCAGTTCGTTTTCTTGTCAATAATTGCCGGTGCTCGGTAGTACTTTCTACCGCTACACAGCCGTTACTAAATGAAATAAAGTCTGTAGAACGGTCATTACCCATTATGCCGGAGAATAAAATCATTTCGTACGAGAAAGAGCTCTTTTCAGCCTTACAACGTACAAGAATTTTAGATGAACGAAAACCCGGCGGTTGGGATGTCAATGAAGTTACCCGATTAGCCCTGGATGAATTGGATTCATCCAGAAGTGTTTTGATTGTTGTAAACACAAAGCGATCTGCTTTACAACTATTTCAGAAGTTAAGTGAACAAAAACCGGATCTGGTCTTTCACTTGAGTACAAATATGTGCCCGGCTCATCGATTGGATGTACTTTCAGAAATCCGCCAAAGGTTAGAGGATAAGATACCAGTGATTTGTGTAAGTACACAATTAATTGAAGCCGGAGTGGATATTGATTTTGGTTCGGTGATTCGGTATCTGGCCGGATTAGATTCGATCGCACAGGCTGCCGGTCGATGTAATCGCAATGGCATCAGGACAACAGGGAATGTATGGATTGTCAATCCGGCGGATGAAAATTTGGATAGATTGGTGGATATTCGAGTGGGTGCTGAAAAAACAAACAGAATGCTGGATGATTTCAAAGCAAATCCGCAGAGATTTTCGAATAGCCGATTAAGCCCCGAATTGATGGAAGAGTACTACCGGCATTACTTTTACGAACGGGAAGATGTGATGACATTTCCTGTATCTGAACAATCTGTAATTGGCCGGCATGACGATATTTTTAATTTGTTATCTACCAATTCAATTTCTACTAACAATTGGAAGAAAAAAGGACTGGTTGGGAAAATACTACCGTTTAAGCAATCATTTCAATCGGCTTCAAGGGCATTTCGTGTAATCGATACCGTATCGAAAGGAGTGGTTGTTCCATATAAAACAAGAGGAAAAGAGATCATTGCTGGATTGTGTGGCGAATGGTACGGTAACAGTCAATTCTACTGGCTGCGGCAGGCACAACGTTATTCGATTAATACATTTGAAAATGCTTTTATGCAACTTGCCAGGTCAGGTGGAGTAAGGGAGGTGAAACCAGAAAGCGGAATATTTTACCTGGATGAGCAGTATTACAACGAAAAATATGGTCTATGTGAAGAACCAGGTAATGAATTGTCTTTGTTGTGTTTCTAAGGAGGTGTAATGGATAATATTGTCGAATTCAAGGTAACAGGGAAATACGCACTTTTTACAGATCCAATCACCAGAGTGGGTGGAGAAAAATGCACCTATCAAATTCCAACATATGAGGCATTGAAAGGGATTATGTGTTCCATATATTGGAAACCAACTTTCATCTGGGTGATAGACAGGGTGCGTATATTGAGACCGATCCGCACGCAAGCCAGAAATATCCGTCCGATTAAATACAGTGGAGGAAATGACCTTTCAATCTATACCTACCTGATCGATGTAGAGTATCAGGTTCAGGCACATTTCATCTGGAACATGCATCGGCCAGATCTGGAAAAGGATCGGAATGAAAACAAGCATTTCTTTTCTGCCCGCCGAATGATCGAGAGGGGAGGACGGCGGGATGTCTTTTTAGGTACTCGAGAGTGCCAGGCATACGTGGAACCCGTCAAGTTTGGTGAGGCACAAGGATATTATGATAATTATGGAACTCTGGCTTTTGACCTTATGTTTCATGGATTTGATTATCCGGATGAGACAGGGAAAGGCGAATTACAGGCCAGATTCTGGCGTCCGACGATGCAGGATGGTGTAATTCAATTCATCAAACCGGAAGATTGTTCCATTCGCAGAGTTATCCGTCCGATGATAGCCAGACCGCCTTCCTCTGTAGGGCTGGATGAGCCCGGTTTGCTTGAAGGGTATTCAGAAAGGGTGGCCTAAGATGAGCTGGATGCAAGATTTATTTGAAACCTACGAAAAATGCCAGACTATTGTGGGACAGATTGATGAAGATGAAAATAACGTGCCATTGCTGCCCATTTGCCATACCACGCAAAAAGCTCAGGTGGAAGTTGTACTTGATGAAGAAGGAAAGTTCAGACGGGCCAGCGTAGTTCCAAAAGAATCATCACGAACAATCATCCCATGTACAGAGAGTTCAAGCGGGCGTACAAGCGGTGAAGCTCCTCATCCATTATGTGATAAGCTGCAATATATTGCCTACAATTATTCTGAAGTAGGTGGAACAAAGAGATCCTATACAAACTCTTATATAAAATTATTAGAAGAATGGTGTTCTTCGCCGTATTCCGATCCTAAAATCCATGCAATATTAAAGTATGTTAAAGGTGGAACACTGATTGCTGATCTCGTAGCAGCAAATGTTCTAATCGCCGGCAAAGATAACAAACTTCTGGATAAGTGGGAAAAAACAAAAGATATTCCGACTCCCAGAATATTTGAGGTTGCTTCTTCTCAGACTGATATTTTTATTCGGTGGGCGGTCGAAATACCCGGTTCGATACAGAGTGCCGTTTGGACGGATCGGGACCTCTGGGATAAGTGGATTAAATTCTATCTCAGCACAAGAACGGAATCAGACGTGAGTTATGTTTCCGGTAATCGCTGCTATCCGGCGGAACAACATCCGGCAAAAATCCGCCATGATGGTGATAAAGCCAAACTCATATCGGGGAATGATTTTTCTGGGTTCACGTTCCGGGGGAGGTTTATTACACCCGAACAGGCGGCAACTGTAGGATATGAAGAAACGCATAAAGCTCATTCTGCCCTGCGATGGTTGATCAGCCGGCAGGGATACCAGAAAGATGGCCTGGCAATTGTCGTTTGGGCGACATCAGGGATGGATGTTCCTCAGATCATGGATGATGCGGTTGATCTGCTCGGTTTAGATACCCTGCCAGAAGGAAAAGTAGCCAATGTTCCAACCGCCGAAGAAATTGCCCATCAGGTGAATAAATTGATCGCCGGTTATTCACAGAAATTGGATGTGAATACATCTGTCATTGTGATGGGTTTGGATGCAGCTACGCCCGGTCGGATGTCTGTGACTTATTACCAAAAATTGAATGGATCCGAATTCCTGAACCGCTTATTAGACTGGCAGGAATCCTGTGCATGGATGCACTCCTACCATTTTGTTACTGCACAAGATGAAAGTAATGGAAAGGTAATACGCAGGCCTGTTCAATTCATCGGCGCTCCTGCACCCATCGATATTGCTGTAGCTGCATATGGCTCCCGGCTTGATGAAAAATTGCGGAAAGCCACTTTGAAACGAATTCTTCCCTGCATTATCGAGGGACAACCTGTTCCCAGAGATCTGGTTGAATCAGCTTGCCGGCGTGCAGTAAACCGGAATTCGATGAAAGCCTGTGAATCTTTGCCACACAATACGAAATTTGAAGAGGCCTTGCTAGGTGCGGAAAACCAGAATTCGAAGGAAGCCAGGGAATGGAACAAAACCCTGAGTATTGCATGTGCATTATTCAGAAAACAAAACTATGAAAGGGAGAAATATAGTATGAGTCTAGATCCAGATCGAAAAACACGCGATTATTTATATGGACGATTGTTAGCCCTGGCGGAGAGCCTGGAACAATGGGCTTTGAATAAAGCGGGTGAAAACCGTGAAACCAGTGCCGCCCGATTGATGCAGCGTTTTGCTGATCATCCATATTCCACCTGGAGGAACATCGAGCTTTCATTGGTGCCATATAAAGCCCGGCTGGGAGGGCAATCCATTAAACGCCAGAGAATGATTGATGAGGTCATTGCATCGTTTAACGACGATGATTTTCTAAGCGACAAGAAACTTTCAGGAGAATTTCTGCTGGGCTATCACTGCCAGAGGGAAGAATTGCGAAAAGCCAGTGATTCAAATCATGATACTGAAGTAGACGAAAACTAAAACAGGGAGAAAATAACATGACCACACTACAGAATAAAATTGACTTTGCCGTTGTCGTATTTGTGAAAAATGCCAACCCGAATGGTGACCCTCTTAATGGAAATCGCCCTAGAGTGGATTACAACGGGCGGGGTGAACTTTCTGATGTCTGCTTGAAACGAAAGATTCGAAACCGTCTGCAGGATTCAGGATTATCAATTTTTGTCCAATCAGATGATAATCGGGTTGACAATTATCCGAGCCTGAGAAGCCGAGTAGAAGGTGAATTATCAAAAGAAATAAGAAATGATAAATCGAAGTTTGCCGAAGCAGCCTGCAAAAAGTGGATTGATGTGAGGGCATTTGGCCAGGTCTTTGCCTATGGCGGTGAAGGTAAGGGTGATGGAGTCTCCATCGGTATACGCGGCCCGGTTTCCATTCAACCGGCATTTTCGATAGCACCGGTTCTGGATCGAATTTCAAGTATTCAGATTACCAAGAGCGTCAGCGGTGAAGGCGACGGAACCAAAAAAGCCTCAGATACCATGGGGATGAAACATCGTGTGGATCATGGCGTGTATGTTTTTTATGGAACCATGAATCCGCAACTGGCATCTAAAACCGGTTTTTCAAATGAGGATTCCGAAGCGGTAAAGAAAGCCATATTGTCCCTGTTCCGGAATGACGCTTCTTCTGCCCGGCCAGAGGGAAGCATGGAAGTTTATCGGGTCTATTGGTGGAAACATAACTCGAATAATGGACAGTATTCTTCCGCGAAGGTCCATCGTACAGTAGAAAGCCGGGTGAGAGTGAAGGACGGTGTTTCTGAACCGCAGAGTATTCATGATTATGTAATTCCAGATAAGGCGGAGATTGATAAAGACCTGCCAGGGCTGGAATGTGAAGTTCTTGAAGGTGAATAAAAGCAGTTGAGTATCACAGGATGAAGACAGAGTACTCTGCTGATGATTTGCTGCCGCTTTCTGGTTTGCAGCACTTCCAATTTTGCCGGCGTCAATGGGCGCTCATCCATGTGGAGCGTCAGTGGCAGGAAAATGTGTTGACATCAGAAGGTCGAATTATGCATCACCGGGCAGACCAACCGTTCGAAACAGAAGTCCGCGATGGTGTGATCATCACACGATCCGTGCCGGTGGCTTCATACCGTCTGGGCTTGAACGGCGTTTGCGATGTTGTTGAGTTTACCCCGTCGCAAGACGGGGTAAACCTGCCTGGGCGGCAGGGGTTTTTCATGCCGATTCCTGTGGAATACAAACATGGCACGGTGAAATCTAATCCGTGCGATGAAGTTCAACTTTGTGCTCAGGCGATATGTCTGGAAGAGATGCTTTCGATCGAGATAGATTACGGTTTTTTCTATTATGGTGAAATCAGACATCGGATAAAGGTTGAATTCAAGAATGACCTTCGATGCCTGGTGGAGAAGATAGCCAATGAAATGCATGAGTATTTTGCTCGAGGGTACACTCCCCGAGTAAAACCAACAAAGGCATGCCAGTCATGTTCGTTATCTGATATATGTCTTCCAGATTTGTTAAGCAATGTCGAGCCGGTTTCTCAATATATACAAAGGAATATTGAGAATGAGTGAATGAAAAAACTGCTTAATGTTTTATACATCACCACTCCAGATTCCTACCTGGGATTAGATGGAGAAAATATCGTTCTTCGACAGGATGAAAGAACTATTGCCAGGGTTCCTTTGCACAACCTTGAGCAGATCATTTGCTTTAACTATCAGGGTGTTAGCCCAGGATTGATGGGCGCCTGTGCCGAAAAGAATATTAGATTATGCTTTCTTACTCCTAATGGTAAATTTCTCGCCAGAGTGGAGGGCAAAGTACGCGGAAATGTTCTATTGCGGAAAAAGCAATATCGGGTTTCTGAGAATGAATCAGAAAGTGCCCGCATTGCTTCGGGATTTTTACTTGGAAAAATTTCAAATTGTCGCAAGGTTATCAATAGAACAATTCGAGACCATGCAATTCTGGTCGATGGAGATCTGTTATCTAATGCATCTTTTTCGTTAAAGGAAATGCTGATGCAGGTAAAGAATAGCACGGAAGTTTCAGAGCTCATGGGATACGAGGGAAGTGCTGCCCGTGTCTACTTTAGTATTTTCAACCATATGATTTTACATCAAAAAGACGACTTCCATTTTTCCGGACGCAATAGACGCCCACCATTGGATAGGATGAATGCGTTACTATCTTTTTTGTACACAATGTTGGCCAACGATGCCGCTTCAGCCTTAGAATCCGTTGGTTTGGATCCGTATGTAGGCTTTCTTCATCAGGATCGCCCCGGCAGACCTTCACTTGCTCTTGATCTTATGGAGGAGTTGCGGCC
Organism: Leptolinea tardivitalis; assembly: GCF_001050275.1. Classification (GTDB taxonomy): domain Bacteria; phylum Chloroflexota; class Anaerolineae; order Anaerolineales; family Anaerolineaceae; genus Leptolinea; species Leptolinea tardivitalis. The sequence goes on along the minus strand of NZ_BBYA01000015.1, from coordinate 29,353 downwards.
TGTTATGGCAGATCGGCTTGCTCTATCGATGGTGAATCTAAAGCAGATTGATGGTTCTGGATTTATAGAGAAAGAAAGCGGAGGATTTCTTATGGATGATGATACCCGTAAAAAAGTGCTTACTGTCTGGCAGGAGAGAAAAAAGGACCAGATCACCCATCCCTACCTGCAAGAGAGAGTGTCACTTGGTCTTGTCCCTTATATTCAGGCACTGCTTCTGGCTCGGTATTTACGGGGAGATATTGACGCTTATCCACCTTTTTTCTGGAATTAGGAAAATCACCATGATGGTTTTGATTACATACGATGTTAATACAGAGACAGCCGCCGGGAAAAAAAGGCTGGCGAAAATGGCCAAAAAGTGCACGAACTACGGTCAGCGTGTCCAAAACTCTGTTTTTGAATGCCTTATTGAACCGGCCATGTTCAAACAATTGCAGGATCAATTGGAGAAGATAATGGATAAGGAAAAGGACAGCCTCCGGTTTTATTATTTAGGTGATGAATGGAAAACGAGGGTGTATCATGTGGGATCAAAAAAAACCATGGATTTGGAAGGAACGTTAATTATATAATTGCGAAGTGTATGTTCACACGGATTGCTGTTGAGGTTCGCAGGAAAAAAGCAGTCATTTTTGATAGAATTTCGTTTAAAGAAGGGAGATTTATTAGATAAAAGCAATTGATCCCCAGTATATGGGGGATAGTGATAATAATATCGCCAGAAATTGCGGTCGCTCCCCATGCGGGGGCGTGGATTGAAATCTCCAGGTCATAATCCGGGTCATCATCCGCCGGAGTCGCTCCCCATGCGGGGGCGTGGATTGAAATGACAAGATCATGGACCGATTCCACCGGACGGATAAGTCGCTCCCCATGCGGGGGCGTGGATTGAAATATTATCCAAAACCTGCCTATGCTGATAACGGCAGCGTCGCTCCCCATGCGGGGGCGTGGATTGAAATACTATCACCGACGATGAACGCTCCGCCAGCATCACGTCGCTCCCCATGCGGGGGCGTGGATTGAAATTCCAGTAGCGCCGTTATGATGGTTGGGATTGCCGTCGCTCCCCATGCGGGGGCGTGGATTGAAATAGATTGGAATAAACAATGATCCGCAAATCACACGGTCGCTCCCCATGCGGGGGCGTGGATTGAAATTTCGATGGCTGGCAGAGCGCGGGTATGGCGTTTGGTCGCTCCCCATGCGGGGGCGTGGATTGAAATCAATATGTCGAAGATTACCACCCGCAACATGAAGTCGCTCCCCATGCGGGGGCGTGGATTGAAATGGACAGGGGCGGGTCGGCAACCAATAATCGACATGTCGCTCCCCATGCGGGGGCGTGGATTGAAATACTTTCCAATGCTTCGGCTTTTTCAATGGCGGCCGGTCGCTCCCCATGCGGGGGCGTGGATTGAAATCCCAGTCTGCATCACAATGGTATATACTCCTGGAGTCGCTCCCCATGCGGGGGCGTGGATTGAAATAAAGGCCGCGAGATTGTTGCCCTGTCTGACGCTCGTCGCTCCCCATGCGGGGGCGTGGATTGAAATCTCAAATTGATTTGTATATCAAGGACGGTACCGGGTCGCTCCCCATGCGGGGGCGTGGATTGAAATCTGGTCGTATCCAATGTAACAGTTGCATCCACAAGTCGCTCCCCATGCGGGGGCGTGGATTGAAATTTATGCCAGCCAGAAAACCATCCAGTTTGATCAATCGTCGCTCCCCATGCGGGGGCGTGGATTGAAATCTGGAGATGCTACGCCACAAACACGGTTGTTCGGGGTCGCTCCCCATGCGGGGGCGTGGATTGAAATGCGCGCCACGCGGCTTTGGTTGGATTACCAATCCCGTCGCTCCCCATGCGGGGGCGTGGATTGAAATATCCCCATAGCAGGCGCCGCGCCATCTACATCATGGTCGCTCCCCATGCGGGGGCGTGGATTGAAATGCGGCATTGTCGATTGAGGCGTTCGCACGCGGGAACGTCGCTCCCCATGCGGGGGCGTGGATTGAAATATTGATATCCTAGGTAGCCGTGGTAAATGTCACGTCGCTCCCCATGCGGGGGCGTGGATTGAAATCATCAAAGCCGGCGTCGGCGGGAAATCATGTATTAGTCGCTCCCCATGCGGGGGCGTGGATTGAAATACGACCGGATGCCCATATGGATGATCCGCTTTTGTCGCTCCCCATGCGGGGGCGTGGATTGAAATGCTGATGGGGAACAGAAGGGCGAAATTTACGGATGTCGCTCCCCATGCGGGGGCGTGGATTGAAATGCCCGCACCATTTTGACAGGTACTGCATAATGGCGTCGCTCCCCATGCGGGGGCGTGGATTGAAATTCCCGTGGAAAACTGGCGTCTGTAAATCAATGCTGTCGCTCCCCATGCGGGGGCGTGGATTGAAATACCAGCGCCTATGAAGCTCCCTGCAAGCTGTCACGTCGCTCCCCATGCGGGGGCGTGGATTGAAATCCGCCAGAAGCACGGATAGCGCACCTGCATGACGTCGCTCCCCATGCGGGGGCGTGGATTGAAATCTAATATGGCAGTTGTGTATATAGTACAACTTTGCGTCGCTCCCCATGCGGGGGCGTGGATTGAAATCCGTCAGGCAACGGCCACTGTGCGACCCCGCGCGTCGCTCCCCATGCGGGGGCGTGGATTGAAATGTGACCTCGACGTTGTTATGCCCCAGCCAGCGCGGTCGCTCCCCATGCGGGGGCGTGGATTGAAATCAGAAATTGCCGAGGCTCAAACCCTGATACTGCCGTCGCTCCCCATGCGGGGGCGTGGATTGAAATCTGCGCCTGACAAACGGGTACGAGGCGACCATTTAGTCGCTCCCCATGCGGGGGCGTGGATTGAAATATGTTCTACCTGGGCACTTTTGAACGCCCGTAAAGTCGCTCCCCATGCGGGGGCGTGGATTGAAATATACGAACCATTTTGACCAAAACAGCACCAAAAGTCGCTCCCCATGCGGGGGCGTGGATTGAAATTGGCCATCCAGCAGCCCGGCGAATATTACAGCCGTCGCTCCCCATGCGGGGGCGTGGATTGAAATCTTGCGTTCGGCGCCGGATCCGCTGCCCGAATATGTCGCTCCCCATGCGGGGGCGTGGATTGAAATCCGTATGCCGAAAACACCACCACATCATAGATGGGTCGCTCCCCATGCGGGGGCGTGGATTGAAATATCCAGCCTGCCACGTCCAACCATGTAGACGATTGTCGCTCCCCATGCGGGGGCGTGGATTGAAATGCTCATCTCATCCTCCTACCCCACCACCGCCGGAGTCGCTCCCCATGCGGGGGCGTGGATTGAAATTCCCCGAATATTTTGTACCACCACCCGCATTCCTGTCGCTCCCCATGCGGGGGCGTGGATTGAAATAAAAAAGGTTACGCCATATCATCGCCCGCAAGCAGTCGCTCCCCATGCGGGGGCGTGGATTGAAATAGACCGTGACCGCAAAGCCCTTGACGCGCTGGACGTCGCTCCCCATGCGGGGGCGTGGATTGAAATGGGTTTTGTCTCGCTCATTTGATGCCCCCGCAGAGTCGCTCCCCATGCGGGGGCGTGGATTGAAATAATTGGTGAAGATGCCTGGATTTCCGGCATTCGTCACGTCGCTCCCCATGCGGGGGCGTGGATTGAAATAACGACATTTATAATTTGCATGTCGCCTCTCCTCCGTCGCTCCCCATGCGGGGGCGTGGATTGAAATCAGTGAACGAGGGAAATCCACCGTGCCTACCAAGTCGCTCCCCATGCGGGGGCGTGGATTGAAATGACCATGAATGTTTGCTACAATGTCGGGGGTAGCGTCGCTCCCCATGCGGGGGCGTGGATTGAAATGATAATATGATCAAGGAACAGATGCGACTGGCTGGTCGCTCCCCATGCGGGGGCGTGGATTGAAATTCATTAACAATACATACCTTGAATGAGATATCATCGTCGCTCCCCATGCGGGGGCGTGGATTGAAATCCGCCAGAAGCACGGATAGCGCACCTGCATGACGTCGCTCCCCATGCGGGGGCGTGGATTGAAATCATTTCTCCGTCCGGCTGACCCATCCCGCCCGGTGTCGCTCCCCATGCGGGGGCGTGGATTGAAATCAGTCCAGCGCGGCCGAAAGATATAGCCCGGTAGGTCGCTCCCCATGCGGGGGCGTGGATTGAAATTTCACCAAGACAGACTGGGGACAGGTTGGTCTGGAGTCGCTCCCCATGCGGGGGCGTGGATTGAAATCTTGCGTTCGGCGCCGGATCCGCTGCCCGAATATCGTCGCTCCCCATGCGGGGGCGTGGATTGAAATGGGATGCCTGCCCCAGTATGGGGCAAGGTCAACGGTCGCTCCCCATGCGGGGGCGTGGATTGAAATCTGCATGATCCGGAACAGCAGTGCCGGTGTATCCGTCGCTCCCCATGCGGGGGCGTGGATTGAAATACATAATCCCCGATCGGCCTGACAATATCTCCGGCCGTCGCTCCCCATGCGGGGGCGTGGATTGAAATAAAATCAAACGCGGTGGATTAATCACCTACAAATGGTCGCTCCCCATGCGGGGGCGTGGATTGAAATGAGGTAATACCGGTACTGTCTGCCCATGGATGGTCGCTCCCCATGCGGGGGCGTGGATTGAAATACTATAATATCGGGGGTAGCGGTAGGGGTAGCGGGTCGCTCCCCATGCGGGGGCGTGGATTGAAAATGGCGCACAATTACGCATCCGGCAGGGAGTTTTTCGTCGCTCCCCATGCGGGGGCGTGGATTGAAATTCCTGCAGCGGCCATGGATCGAGAATGATATAGGTCGCTCCCCATGCGGGGGCGTGGATTGAAATCACAGGTTGATCAACGCTCCGTCAAATCCATCCTGTCGCTCCCCATGCGGGGGCGTGGATTGAAATGGAGAAAACGATCAAGGATTTTGGCTGTTTGCTGTGTCGCTCCCCATGCGGGGGCGTGGATTGAAATCAGTTTTCCAAACGCCAGGTCAATAGTCTCCGGCGTCGCTCCCCATGCGGGGGCGTGGATTGAAATATCCTGGCTTCGGCGCACTGTTTTTCCCTATTTAGTCGCTCCCCATGCGGGGGCGTGGATTGAAATTCGCCTGGCTCCAAAATAGCCCATGAGTCAATCTTGTCGCTCCCCATGCGGGGGCGTGGATTGAAATTAATACACCCTCTTTAGTGGCTAATGCTATGGTCGTCGCTCCCCATGCGGGGGCGTGGATTGAAATATATCACAAAATATGTAGGAAGTAGAGGAAAAAAGTCGCTCCCCATGCGGGGGCGTGGATTGAAATACTTTTTTTGATTTTTTCGGTATTCGTTGCGTCCTTGTCGCTCCCCATGCGGGGGCGTGGATTGAAATTCTGGAATCATAGGCTTCAACTATGATCCAGTTCGTCGCTCCCCATGCGGGGGCGTGGATTGAAATTCTGATGGCTGCGGTAAATGAACCATCCCAAGGGTCGCTCCCCATGCGGGGGCGTGGATTGAAATGTCAGGGTATTTGCTGTTGCTGTTATTGATATCGTCGCTCCCCATGCGGGGGCGTGGATTGAAATAAAATATAATGCCATCAAATACGCAACGCAAGAAGTCGCTCCCCATGCGGGGGCGTGGATTGAAATAGGGAGATACAGTCCGGGGGCGCCTACCCTGGGCGTCGCTCCCCATGCGGGGGCGTGGATTGAAATATCCAGCGGGGTGGGCAGGTCACAGCCACAGTCAAGTCGCTCCCCATGCGGGGGCGTGGATTGAAATACAAATTCAGGGGAGAAACAGATTTGTCCTGGGGTCGCTCCCCATGCGGGGGCGTGGATTGAAATTGACAATTTCCAGGCGGCCGAATATTTTCTTACCAGTCGCTCCCCATGCGGGGGCGTGGATTGAAATGTGTTGTCTCCAGATACGAAGGAGGTGACGGTTTGTCGCTCCCCATGCGGGGGCGTGGATTGAAATAGACAAATTTGCCGATGACATGTCCGAATACGAGGTCGCTCCCCATGCGGGGGCGTGGATTGAAATATCTAGCAAACATTGTAAAATCTCTTCAATTTTACGTCGCTCCCCATGCGGGGGCGTGGATTGAAATATACCAGCCTGGGCCACTTCTGCGCCGGCCATAAGTCGCTCCCCATGCGGGGGCGTGGATTGAAATCACCATGTGTCACCGTCAGACCAATCGTAGAACGTCGCTCCCCATGCGGGGGCGTGGATTGAAATTTTTCTATTTGAATATTCTTTATTATTTCCTCCGTCGCTCCCCATGCGGGGGCGTGGATTGAAATACACTGAAAAAGCTATTAGGTCACACTACCCTGGTCGCTCCCCATGCGGGGGCGTGGATTGAAATGCTACCGCCTAAAATTGCCTCAACCAAGTCACAAGTCGCTCCCCATGCGGGGGCGTGGATTGAAATATTGTCAATAGGTAGATATGACAAATGTCACTCGGTCGCTCCCCATGCGGGGGCGTGGATTGAAATGCTACCGCCTAAAATTGCCTCAACCAAGTCACAAGTCGCTCCCCATGCGGGGGCGTGGATTGAAATATTGTCAATAGGTAGATATGACAAATGTCACTCGGTCGCTCCCCATGCGGGGGCGTGGATTGAAATGTTACATTGCTTACAATAAATCCAATGAAAGAACTCGTCGCTCCCCATGCGGGGGCGTGGATTGAAATAGAACGTGTTTTTGCGTCTGTCCGCAGGATTACATGTCGCTCCCCATGCGGGGGCGTGGATTGAAATTTACTAGGTTAATTCTTTCTCGCGCTGTACCTGGTCGCTCCCCATGCGGGGGCGTGGATTGAAATCCAACCTTTCGGTTGGGCCAGCAAGGACGCCCCCGTCGCTCCCCATGCGGGGGCGTGGATTGAAATCTTGCCTCCCCACAGGTTACCCTGTGTATTTGCGCCGCTCCCCATGCGGGGGCGTGGATTGAAATCCCAGGCAACCCCGGAGGATATCCGGGGCAAAGATGTCGCTCCCCATGCGGGGGCGTGGATTGAAATATCATCTTATGAGCTGAAGTGTCATCTAGTGCTTCGGCGATTATTCTCAACGATAATCAATAGAAAGGAGGTAATTTTGAGAAATTCTTGCAATCGGTCGATGATTAGTCCCCAAAAGTGCGTAAAACAAAACCACAGACCGTATGCCTACTCAAATGAACAGGTATACATGTCTGTGATTGGCCTGAGTCGGGGCGAGAGGATTTGAACCTCCGACCTCTTGCACCCCATGCAAGCGCGCTAGCCGGACTGCGCCACGCCCCGAATGTTTTGTATTATAAGCCTGACTATCAGTTTTTGGCAAGATTTTTCATAAGACTATTTATACCGGAACAAAACCAGGGATAAATGTTGTTATCACCAAAATGCCTGCCAGGATGATCAGAATAATAACTGTTATCCAGGCAAAAATATTAAACACTTTACCGTTGACATAATCTCCCATAATACGCCGATTATTGATCAGTGAAAGCATGGAAATCAGAATAACAGGCAAGAGCACACCGTTGAACGTTTGACTTAGCATCATGGCATCAATCAAAGACTTTATGGGCAACAAGATGATAGCAGCTCCAAGTACTATCAAGGCGGTGTAGATACCAAAAAACATAGGTGCATCTTTTAAATCATGGCTGATACTGCTTTCCCAACCAAATGCTTCACAGACGGTATATGCTGTGGAGAGGGGTAAGATGGCGGCGGAAAACAGAGATGCATTCAACAATCCTAATGCAAATAGAATGGTGGCATTTTCTCCAGCCAGAGGTCCCAATGCCAAAGCCGCATCTTTTGCGCCTTCAATTCGGGCACCTGTTTTAAAGATCGTCGCTGCACAGGCAATCATAATAAAAGCTGCTACAACGACGGCGAAGAGTGACCCAACCAGGACATCCACCTTTTCATATTTGTAATCCTCGAGCTTAATCCCTTTATCAACTATAGAGGATTGCTGGTAGAACTGCATCCAGGGTGCGATTGTTGTACCGATAATGGTGACAAATATAGTAACGTACCCGGCATCAAAACGAAAAGATGGAGAAATAGAGGCATTGAATACCTCAGACCAATCAGGGTGTGCCAGAAAACCGGAGATGACATAAGAAAGATAGATTGCGCTGGCCACCAGAAAAATCCTCTCGGTGGTTTTGTAATTTCCTTTGACAATCAGGAACCAGACACCCACCGCTGCCAGTGGAACAGAAATGTACTTGCTGATACCAAATATTTCCATACTGGCAGCTATACCGGCAAATTCTGAAACGGTATTTGCCAGGTTCACAAACAGAAGCATACCGAGGATGATGGTCGTCCATTTGACCCCCAATCCTTCACGGATAAGGTCTGCCAGGCCTTTACCTGTCACCACACCCAGACGGGCAGACATTTCTTGAATAATAATGAGTGCCAAACCAACCAGGGGCATCATCCATAACAGGGTATATCCATAATGTGCGCCTGCAACGGAATACGTGGCAATTCCACCGGCATCATTATCAACATTTGCTGTGATGATCCCGGGACCAACAACGGCCAGCAATAAGAGGAAGCGCGCCCGATAGCGCTTCAGTTTTTTGAAGAAAGCCATATGCTCCTCCTGGATAGGGAATTAATGATAAAGCTTGGGAAGACGTTTCTTCCAGGCGGTCGGGATAATCTTGTCCAACGCATCATCGGCCGTAACAATGCCGTGGATTACATTATTCTTGTCAACTACCGGAACTGCCAGTAAATTGTATTTTGAAATGATCTGTGCGCAATGGTTCTGATCATCTGTCAATTCCACAGTGATCAGGTGTGTCTCCATAAAATCTTTTATATGAGCTTTTGGATTCGCCAACACTAATTGACGCAGAGAAAACACTCCCAGAAGATGATCGGCTTCATCTGTTACATACAGGTAGTAAATAGTCTCTGCTTCATTGGCTGTTTCCCTGATCCGAGTGATTGCCTGACCGGCAGTGAGATCAACGGGAAGAGTGACAAATTCGGTATTCATGATACCGCCAGCGGATTCCTCCGGGAAGGTAAGAAGCTTACGAACATCTTCTGCCTCATCCTTTTCCATGAGGTTCAACAGTTGTTCAGAGCGGTCTTCCGGAAGTTCGGCAAGCAGGTCGGCTGCTTCGTCTGGTGACATTTCCTCCAGGACGTCTGCTATACGTTCATTGGGTAGTTGTTCAACCAGACTGGCCTGAAAATCAGGTTCTACCTCTTCCAGGGTATCAGCCAGTGTCTCATCGTCCAGAGACTCCAACAATTTGCTGCCTTCCTGTCGGTTAAGGTCAGAAAGGATTTCAGCAAGGTCGGCCGGATGCAAAACTGACAGCTTGTCACTGGGAACTTTTAAGCGCATGGGCTCATCATGGGTGATTAATTCCACGTCTTCCCATGAAATCATCCCTGATGGGAGGGCACCAACAGCTTTATCAGCAACAGACGGGGTGGATCTTTTAAAACCAAGTCGACGTAATAACCCTGCACCGCCTATATCCACGTTGGAAACATAGAATTCACCGTTTACCCTGGTGATCTCGAGATCATTTACCCGCACGACACGAACACCGTTGGTGTCAATGATTTGTTTATCCAACACATCTTCTACAAGATTCAGATCATCATTTTGCTCTTCATATACTGATAGATTACCCTGATGCTGGTTCAATGGAATTATGGGTGCAAATAGGGCTGCTACATCTGTGGCAGGTATGTTCACATTGCCATTACTTCTCTTAACTTTTATAGCGATGATCTTGGGTATGGGAATATTGACCTGTGTGGCTATCAGGTCTACCAGGGTTCCTATGGTGTTGCCATCTATATCGGTTACTTTTCGCCCCATAAGTTCACTGACGAACGGCATTTTGCACCTCCTGGCATATAAACGCCCCATTTCTTCAGGGGCGTAATATTTTAGTTATGAAATAACGTTGAGATAATAGCACTCTGCAAAAATGATGTCAATATACTAATTTTATCAAACTATTTTTTCCCCCAGGCATAAAAAGTAGGTATAAAATGAACTCTTGTGTTTTCCACTCTGCACAAAGTATCCTGTTTGAGTAAAGATATGAGTGCCTCTTCAGAAATTTCATTGTGAATATCTGAGGATATTAATTGTTGTTCCGACTTTATTTGTTCTGAGTTATAAGAAACTTGCTGAAAAGCTCCCATTATTCCGAAAGAAATGTCTGAACAACCTGAACGAGCCAATGCTGTTGGTAATTGGCGTCCAAAATCAGGATTTGCCCCCTGGCGAATCAGCGATTCGCGTTGTTTCTCTCCCAAAATTGAAAATTCTGATGGGTAGTTTATTTGAGACCCATAATCTGGTTCAGCCAGAGCAGCCATCATCCCACCTGGTTTTAATACCCGGTACATCTCTCCAAGAACCCGGTCAATGTTCTTGATCCAGAGAAGAAAATAATGACATAGTACAGCATCAAACAGGTTGTCTTCAAAAGGTAAACTATTTGCATCAGCACAGGCAATTTGACTGGAGATTGTATTCGTTTGGGCGGCTGTCAATAAATCAGGTTGGATATCGATTCCATACAAATTCACTTTACCGATGGAGCTTAAGGATTGAAGAAACGCTCCAGTACCGCATCCGACTTCAAGGACATTGGATTGAGGAATTAAATGAGCCGATTTGAAAAACAATTCCTGGACCTGGTATGTCCAGGAAGCCTGTTCTTTAAATCGGTTGTGTATGTCTTTCGAAAAAGTCATTCAGGCATTATTTTCGATTTGACCAAATTTTTTCCCAGGGATCCGTCAAAATGTTACCAAGCACGGTAGTAATACCCTGAGCAGGGAGTACATCGCCATCTGGTTCGACATATAACCATGCGTTCCCGGCGCCTTTTACCGGGGAAGCTCCCTCTGCAAGTTCCAATGAGACCGGATTCAATGCAGAATATGGAACCGGCAAATCCCAAACCATATTGAATCCCATTCTTATCGCATCATTGCGTATAGCATCTAATTGCTTGGATAGGTCTGCGTTGTTGACCGATAATGAAAGGCTTCGGTTTTCACCCATATAACTTTGCAGATTTTCCAATACTACATGAGCTTCAGAAATCGTGTGAGTGGTCAATGTCAGGTGGACCGTCAAAAAGAGATCTTCTCTTGAAACATCCCGTATCGCTTCCCAAACCTGGGGAGATTCTGGATCAAGGTTGATCATTACATGGTCAAGTCCACTTTGTAAAAGTTCATGCAAAAAATCACGTTCTGACAAACGTTTTCCATCTGTCAAAAGGCCGGTCACCTGTCCTTGATTTTGTGTGACGGCAATCAATTCGCATAAGTCAGGCCGTAAGGTGGGTTCACCACCGGTAAAGACGATTTGCGGGATACCTGCCAGCCAGGTTTTCTGAAGGATAATTTTCCATTCTTCTGTCAGTAATTCTCGTTTGACCCGTTCTGTAGGTAAAGCATTTGGTGCGTCATCATTTGTTTTATATGTAAGAGCGCAATCAAGTCTGTATGGAGCAGATAGTTCTTTTGAGTAGGGATCCACCCTGTCAAAATCAAGGAAGGAAACCGGATCAAGCGTAGGGGACTCAATGATTGTTTGAATACGTTCAGAAAAATCAGTAACATCATTGAGGGCTTGCTGCCTGGGTACGTTATAGCGTTTGGAAATTTTCCTGGTTGTTTCTTCTACAGAATCATGCGAGATGAGATGGTAAGCTATTTCTGCTGCCGTTTGGTTCAGATGTAATACTGTCCTTGCATTTACGACAAGGATGCCAGTACCATCATTTTCAAGTCTGAGCTGCAAGCGGTATGGTGGAGTGACTTCCGGAGGAGATTGAAATGTATGAAAACCGGAAGGCAATTGTTGTGGTTTGGGGAAGAAACGATCGCGTATGTATTGAAGACTTTTCATTTAATTACCTCCCATAAAATCAGGCAAGTTCTTTAAGAACAGGAATCGGTTGACTGGTCAATTGATGCAATGGACAACCACCACCACATTCCTGCAACATGGCACAAGAAGTACAACCTGAAGGAACATTCTTGCGTTCTCTAAGAGAAACTGACAAAGGATGTTCCCAAATGGATGACCATTTATCCTTCAGAATATTTCCCAACGGTTGATAGAACGATTGACAGGGGATTACAGAACCATCCGGTTCGATGCACATATTGTACAAAGCCGCAGTACAACCTTTAATCCCCAATTGCAGTGACATTGGATCAAAATGGCAGTACTGAGTAGGTGTATACCAGATGAGCTTTTGGCCAAATTCAGATGTCAATCTTCTGGCAGTATCCAATAATGCTGGAAGTCTGGTTTCAGGCAAGCCAGTGCCAACCGTTTCGCCTCTGCCGGAATAAATCAAGGCATTCAATCCAACAGTCGGAACGCCGACATTATGGAGAAATAACAACGTTTCTTCAAGATGATCCGAATTTTCTTGAAGAAGCGTTGTATTTGTCATCATATAGAGTTTTGAAGCGACTGCGTTTTTTATGCCGGCAATTGTTTCGTCCCAGGCACCCGAATGACAGACCAATTTATCATGTATATCTCTATCTGAGGATTCAAGAGTGATCTGCACATGATCCAACCCGGCAGCGATCAGACTTTCAAGATAATTGACATCAGACAATCTGCGTCCGTTAGTGTTAATACCAGTGATCTGACCCAGCGACTGCGCATAGGATATTAATTCGGCTAGATCATCGCGCAAGGTTGGTTCACCACCGGTAAAGATAATATGTGGTATTCCGATCTGCCAGCATCGGTCAATTACCTTTTTCCATTGGCCTGTGGAAATTTCTGGAAAATTGCGAGGGCGGGCATTGTAACAATGGGCACAGTTATTGTTGCATCGATATGTCAATGCCAGGTCCATCCGATATGGGGCGGTGGGACGGGCACTGAAAGGTGTGTTAATTTCAAGATCAAGATCGCAAACCGGGCAGGTAGAATCAGGGTGTATCAGGGCTTCAATTGAGGGGTAAAATGCCAGATAGTCTGCTTTGGCATCTGGTGAAGGTATTTGATATACCTGCGATATCCGCGAGACGGCTTCCTGTTCAGTTTTGCCATTAAGAAATAACCAGGCCATAAAACAAGCTGTCTCGTTGAGGTGATAAATACGGGCGGCATTGACCATCAGGGTACCGAATCCATCTGGATCGATTCGCAGATGGATTCGGCATTTTTCATTGTGATCCTGTCGGTCAAATGAATAGATACCCGGTTTGACTGGTGTTCTTTTTTGACGAAGCCAACCGAATAATCCTGAAGAGGAATACCGCAATGTGATTTTATTCACGAATTTTCGGGTCCTATCTGCCGCCCCCGGCACAGGCACAGGCACATCCAGCACAGGCACAGGCGCAAGCACAACTACTTCCTCCACCACCTCCACCATGATACGTTGAACGTGTTACCGGAACCGGATTGGTTTTATCTGTAATTCCGCTAGTGAAAGATGTCAGATCACCTACTACATTGCTTGAAAAGTTCTGAATACCGCCAACCATGGATGCAGCGAAATCAGCACCAGGCAAAGACGGTAAGGAGATACTGCCGCCTCCTGAACTGTTTGAGGAGGGTACGGCATCGGCTCCTTTAAATGAGCCGCCTGAGGAATGGCTGGAAAACACAGGATCATACCGCCCCCACCAGTTAGGCAGAAATACAGGTTCAGTGCGGAAGACTTCTTTGGTTTTATCGCCAAATTTATCATCCAACATAGCCCAGTCCATGTACTGGTCATATTTTTCCATTTTCACTTGAGGTGTTTCAGCCATTTCAACCTGAGCCCAGGCGCGATCCATGATGTCTTTATAATAGGCAATCGTCTCTTTACGAGAAAAGCCTTTCATCTTCTCACCAACATTTTTTACCAGATTAATGATCATTGTTTGCAGATCACGCTTCCGCTTGTTTTTATCAGAATCTTCAAAGGCAGTTATGAATTCTTTCTCATAATCATTTAGACCCTCAGGCAATGGTGAAGACGGCTTGATGGTAAGGGGTTCTTTTTGAATAACGGATGCAGCATTCTTTTTAATAATTGAGAAAAGAATCATCGTCATAACACGATCGATGGGTTGTTCCATCAGAATAGCTGCTTCAACAGCCGTCAAACCACGTTTGATCCCATGCCCTTCAACTGAAATTTTCGGAGGAAGATATTGAAGTTTGCGTTTCTTTGCCCCCCAGATGGCTTCATAGATTCCCCAGATAAACGAACCTGCAAAGAACAACGCAACTCCGCCGCAACAAACGTCTTCAAAACTTATATTAATCAATGGAGCTTTTACGATTGAATCTGCTGGAATGAGTTTCGCGGGGAAACTGGCGCCAAAGGTGTATTGGGTATAAGCATTGGCATAATCGGCAGTCCACCGATAATACACCCGGCCTTCTGTATCATAGCCTGATTCTGGCTCGGTATTTCCCGGCCAATTTCCACGAACGGCATGATATCGAGGTTCGTCTGAAGAAATTCCGGGCGGCAAGAAGAAGGTGACCGTCATCTTTGTCGCTCCGGTAACATACTGTGAACCAAACCATGTAGGCGAAAACTCAAGACTGGCATAATCTTTAACACCTTCCGCTGTGGATGGATAAAACACGCGGTTAATGTTATTGATTCTTACATGTAGTGTTCCGCTTTTGCCAGGCGCAATCGCACGTGAACCAAGACCTAATGCCACCCCCGGTTTTACATATTCTGAATTCTCAATATCAGAAATACGGGAGCCGTCAATTTCAGCGCTAACGTTCGATAGTGAGTACGAATCATTGGGTATGCCAATGTCAACATAGTCAATAGGATCGGCATCTGCACTGTTCTTAAAAACGATTTGATAATCAATGGATGATGTGCCATCTGTGTTGGCATAGACATTTACATCGAGGCTTTGAACCTGAAAGAGGTACGTCTGCGCATAGGCAGATGTAGTTGTAAATAAAAGCAATAGAAAAGTCAAGGTAATACTTAACCATCGAAACCTGGACATTGGACTCCTCCCCGTGATTTATTTCGGGTTTTTTCTACCACTTGGGTTCTTCAGTGAGCTGGTATGTAGTTTTACAATATGGACAGGTTACCACTGGCGCTCCTGCAACCAGCGAGATATTCTCAGAGCTGAGAACTCCACCACAGGATTTACATTTAATAGTATCCATTGATACATTTCCCGGCAGATCAATTTTTACTGTTACATTTTGATCTGATGTGGGTGCAGGTTTTCTGGCTGCCCAAAAGATTAAAACAAATCCGATCAAAACACTAATTACACCGATGATTAACCATCCGATTTGACCGTTGGGACTAAATGTTGCATAAATAAACAGAACACCAAAGAAAATTAAAATAGCAGCAGCAATATATGCAATTACTTTGAGTGCATTCATTTATTCCTCCGGATAATTAAGTGTAACACAAGCAAAAAGGAGCATTTGTGGAACCGGTCTGTAATACCTCAAATCACTTGGTGAAATCTGAAGATTTGAACCATCATGGTACCTTGTATGCTGGAAGAAGTGCAGAATGGTTTGTTGAAGCTGGTTTTATTGCAGCCGCTCGAATAAAACCACCCGATAGTATTGTCTGCTTGAAGATACATGGAATGACCTTTTCCAGACCAGTACATTGTGGAGAAATCATCACATACAATAGCAAAATAATCTACGCAGGTACCACCAGTATGGTTGCATTCATTGATGTATGGGCTAATCAAGAATTGGTTGTAAAAGGATTTATCACATTTATTCATGTGGATGAAAACTCAAAGCCCATACCTCATGGTATAGTGATTGAACCTTCAACAGAAGAAGATAGAAAATTACAGGAAACAGCCATTGCTCTTACTAGAAAGAAATAAGAGGGAATTATGACCATTGAAGCCGAACATGATCGATTAGTTGAGTTAAGAAAAGAAATCAATTTTCATAATTATCGTTATCATGTGCTGGATGATCCCATTATCAGTGATGTTGAATATGATCGGCTTCTGCTTGAATTGCGAAAAATAGAAGCCGAACATCCTGATTGGATATCTCCTGATTCTCCCAGCCAACGTGCAGGGGCGGCTCCCTCAGAAAAATTTAACAAACTTGCCCATCCTCATCCCATACTCAGTCTGGCAAATGCATTCACCACTGATGAAATTAAGGCATGGATTGATCGGATTTCCAAATTGGACAGCCGGGTTTTAAATTCCGATTTTGTCGTTGAACCTAAAATTGATGGCTTGACTGTCGTATTACATTATGAAGATGGTCTTTTTGTTCGCGGTGCAACCCGCGGTGATGGAGAAATTGGTGAAGACATTACTGCCAATCTGCGTACCATCCGGTCTTTACCTCTGAGAATCCCGATCTCAGAAGATGGACCAAAGCCACCTCACAAGCTGGTGGTTCGTGGTGAAGCTTTCATGTACCTGAAAGATTTTCATGAATTGAATCAACGACTCAGTGAAGCTGGCGAACGCACATACCAGAATCCACGAAACACTGCCGCGGGTTCATGCCGTCAACTTGACCCGGCATTGACAGCAAGCCGTCCACTATCTCTCTTAATGTATGATATTGTGGAAGCAGATGGCACGGTTCCGAGAACGCAATGGGAATTATTACGGTATTTAAAAGCGTTGGGATTCCCTGTTTCAGATCAGGTGGAATTATGTCATGAACTGAATCAAGTTCTGGCTGCCTGCGAGAGACGGGCAGAAACGCGCGATTCGCTTACTTTTGAGGTGGATGGCGCTGTTATCAAGTTGAATGATCTGGATCTAGCGGCATCGCTGGGATTTGTTGGAAAGGATCCGCGTGGGGCTATGGCTTTCAAATTTCCGGCCCGCGAAGTTACCACGAAATTGCTGGATATCGGTGTTAATGTTGGCCGGACAGGTGTTCTCACCCCGTATGCCATCATGGAACCGGTTGAAATCGGGGGGGTGATTGTCAAACAGGCAACTCTGCATAATTTCGATTTCATTGCCGAGAAAGATATTCGGATTGGAGACCGAATTTTGTTAAAACGGGCCGGTGATGTTATTCCATATGTAATTGGTCCGATCCTTGATGCCAGAAACGGGAATGAGAAACCCTACGTACCACCAGCCATTTGCCCAGCCTGCCAGGAACCCGTCGAACATCTTGAAGGTGAAGTCGCATGGTATTGTGTCAATTCAGCCTGTCCGGCACAACTTGTCAGAAACCTCGAACATTTTGTATCCCGGACTGCGATGGATATAGCCGGATGTGGAATAAAAATTGTTGAACAATTAATCTCGACTGGTTTGATTAAAGATGCGGCTGATCTTTATGCCATTAAACGGGAAGAACTGTTGAAATTGGATGGCTTTGGTGCAAAAAAAGCCGATAACCTTCTGGCCTCCATTGAAGCTTCAAAAAATCAGCCATTGAACCGTCTAATTACAGCCATTGGGATTCATGGTGTTGGTGAAGTTATGGCAATGGATCTATCGAAAAAATACACTGATCTTGATGCACTTTCTTCTGCTCGAATAAACGAATTATTGACCATTGAAGGAGTCGGTCCGAATATTGCGCAGGCGATTGTTGACTGGTTTGTACTCGAAGCGAACCGGGAATTGATACGAAAATTCAAATCATTGGGAGTTTGGCCGAAAAAAGAGTCAAATCTGAATACCACGGCTGCACTTCAAACTTTGCAGGGATTGACATTTGTAGTCACGGGAACCCTGCCTACACTCTCCAGAGAAGGTGCGAAGGAATACATTCAAAAATACGGTGGCAAGGTGACTGAAAGCGTCAGCCAGAAAACCAGTTATCTGGTTTTGGGGGAGAATCCCGGTTCAAAATTAGATAAAGCCAGAGAATTTAATATACCGATATTGGATGAAGCCGGATTACGAAAATTAACAGGAGAAAACTCTTGAAAAAGCAACTGATATTAAAGCCCGGACGTGAAAAATCAGTACTTCAAAAACATCCCTGGATCTTTTCGGGTGCAATTCAATCAGTAAAAGGAGATCCCGCTGCCGGAGAAGTTGTTGACGTTCTATCTTCTCGAAATGAGTGGTTGTGTACAGCAGCTTATAGTCCGGCTTCTCAAATTCGGGCCAGAATCTGGTCCTGGACAGGCAACGAAGAAATTGATGAAATCTTCTTTGATAAAAGGATAAAAACTGCCATTCAGTTGAGGAACGATCTTGGTCTCTTTAAAAAATCGGATGCCGTTCGTCTTATCCACGGTGAATCTGATTGCCTTCCTGGTCTGATAGCTGATCTTTATAAAGATACGGTAGTACTTCAATCTCTATCTGCCGGAGTGGATCAATGGAAGCCTGTTATTGCCAGACTTCTTCAAGAAAAGACAAGTGCAACCTGCGTACTGGAACGATCAGATGTTGAAGTCCGAAAACTTGAAGGGCTTCAAGAACAAGCCGGTGTATTATTGGGAAAGGAACCAGAAAAAGACTTGACCATTCTGGAAACAGGTTTGAGATTTCTTGTAGATGTTTTGCATGGCCAAAAGACCGGATTCTATCTCGATCAACGGGATAACCGTATTTTGGCGGGTTCAATGGCTCAAGGAAGAAGAATTCTCAATTGTTTTAGCTATACTGGTGGATTTACAGTTCATACCCTAACCGGTGGTGCTGAAGAAGTTCTATCTATTGATAGCTCTGCAGAAGCTCTGGAAACAGCCAGGAAAAATCTTGAGTTGAATGATCTTCCTTCAAATCGGGCACATTGGATGGAGGCGGATGTATTTCAGGCTCTCCGGAATTTGCGAGACCGGGCCGAGAAATTTGATATGATCATTCTGGACCCACCCAAATTTGCACCAACAGCTGCTCATGCAGCAAAAGCTGCCAGAGCGTACAAAGACATCAATCTTTTGGCTTTCAAAATGTTAAATCCTGGAGGAGTGTTGTTCACTTTTTCCTGTAGCGGCGGTATAAGTCAGGATTTATTTCAAAAGATTGTAGCCGGTGCTGCTTTGGATGCCGGTGTCCATGCACGCATAACCCATTGGATGACCCAGGCGGCAGATCACCCGGTTGGGCTCAATTTTCCTGAAGGGTATTACCTGAAAGGATTGGTTTGCGAAGTATTATAAAAAAGGAATTATGGAGAAACAAAAAAGACAGCTTTTTGCTGCCTTTTTTGTTCTTGAGTGGAGATGGCGGGAATTGAACCCGCGTCCGAAAGATTCGACCCTCGAACCTCTACGAGCGTAGTTGATCTTTTATTTAGCCTGCCATTCAGAGATCAACAGAACAAATAACAGACGATCCGTTTAGGCCCTAGAGCCCTCTTTCGTACAGATCACGGAAATCTGCACGGCACACCGGCCTTGTGACGCCCACTCTACCACCGGACGGTGAACGGGGTAGGCAGACGCCGTCTCACGAAGAGGCGGTTACTGATTCCAATCGCTTATGCAGCGAGAGGAAGAGCAGCGTAGGAAGTGCGGTTGGCACTTAAAGTTTTGTGCGGATTTTACGAGTTCGGCACCTCTCGGCTCGCCATCCGGGACCAGCCTCTCCCGTCGAAGCCGATCATCCCCGGGACTATTTGTATTATACGGTTGATATGAAGGACTAACAAGGTACTTTTTGTTTGAGTATTATAAGAAAAAGCGGCAGCAATGTTTTTACATCACTGCCGCTTATCTTAGATATCAATTTGACTTACTTACTTGCGCCTTTAACCCATTTGGTGTTCAACTCGTCAATCAAACCAGCGTCTTTTACTTCCTTTAAACCCTTGTTGATTCTATCGAGCAATTCTGTGTTCTTCTTGCAGACAGAGATACCGTAATCTTCGGAAGTCAACAAATCACCGACAATCTTGATCTTATCTGGAGATTTGCCTACGAAACCTTCGGAAGGAACGTTATCGGCGACGACGGCTTCCACCTGTCCGTTCAGCAGATCCTGGAAAGCCAGGTCAACGCTATCATAGGCTTTGACATTGGCGCCTTCGATTTTCTTGGCCAGAATGTCTCCGGTTGTTCCGAGCTGGGTACCAATGGTTTTGCCCTTGAGGTCCGCTTCGGTTTTGATCTTGTCATTGGATACAGCGACAGTGATGGCCTGACCGGCTTTGAAATAAGGATCGGAGAAGGTCATATTCTGCTTGCGCTCATCAGTGATGGTGATCGCCGAGATGGCAGCATCATACTGGCACTGGGCCATACCGGCCAGAAGAGGATCGAAACCAATGTTAACAAATTCGACCTGGAGATTGGCTTTCTCAGCAATGGCTTTGAAGAGGTCAATATCAAAACCGACCAATTCTTTGGTCTTCTCATCTACGGTTTCGAAAGGAGGATAAGCGGCATCAGAGGCAACGCGAATCTTCATTGGTTCTGCCGGAGCTGCTGCAGCAGGAGCGGCTGCGGCATCAGATACTCCACCTTTGACCCATTTGGTGTTTAATTTTTCAATTAAACCGTCTGCTTTAACAGCGGCCAGGCCTTTGTTAATTTTTTCGAGTAATTCTGTGTTCTTCTTGCAAACAGAGATACCGTAATCTTCGGAAGTCAACAAATCACCGACAATCTTGATCTTATCCGGAGACTTGCCTACGAAACCTTCGGAAGGAACGTTATCGGCGACGACGGCTTCCACCTGTCCGTTCAGTAGATCCTGGAAAGCCAGGTCAACGCTATCATAGGCTTTGACATTGGCGCCTTCGATTTTCTTGGCGAGAATGTCACCGGTTGTTCCGAGCTGGGTACCAATGGTCTTACCCTTGAGGTCCGCTTCAGATTTAATGGCATCATTAGAAGCAGCCACGGTGATGGCCTGACCGGCTTTGAAATAAGGATCAGAGAAGGTCATATTCTGCTTGCGCTCATCAGTGATGGTGATCGCGGAGATGGCAGCATCATACTGGCACTGGGCCATACCGGCCAGTAGAGGATCGAAACCAATGTTGACAAATTCAACTTCGAGACCTTCTTTTTCAGCAATGGCTTTAAAGAGGTCAATATCAAAGCCGACCATTTCCTTGGTCTTTTCATCTACGGTTTCGAAAGGAGGATAAGCGGCATCAGAAGCAACGCGAATCTTAGTGGCAGCCGGTTTGGCTTCGGCGGCGGTCGGTTGAGCGGCGGCATCTGCTGCTTTTGTCGGTTCAGCCGCAGGAGCTGGCGTTGCGGCAGGTGCACAGGCTGTCAGGATCATAGCAAAGACAGCTAAAAGGGACATAATGGTAAAAAACTTTGTTTTCATCTTCTCTCCTTGGTTGTGTGTTTTATGTGGAACGTGTACCAATTTTGATTTTTCAATAAGCAACTCCTCGAAGGTCTGACCACCTGGAAAAATGGGATAAGCAAAAAACCCGGCCCATCATTAAGGGTCCCGGGATTTTCGAAGTAGATCCACTCCTTATGCTTTCATAAGGAGTGGACCACTATTTATCGTGAATGTCGTTGATTCTGAAAAACGGGAACAAATTCTGGAATTTGCACTGGAATGCCCCTTGCAGTTTTGTCGCTGGGGGTGACCATCCCAAAACGGGAAGCTCCCAGGTAGAGGATTTCCAGTATTATATCGCGATAATTCCAATTTTCGGCTTCAGCAATTACACAAAGATCACTAAATCCACGGGTTAAACCGGGAAGTGTGTTAATTTCCATTAGCCGGGGAACACCATTTTTATCCAGGCGGATGTCGACGCGGGAAACATCCAAAGCATTGATGGCATTATGTGCTTTTATGGCCAGATCCTGCAATGTAGATGCCAGTGGTTCTTCAACTGAGGCAGGACAGATAAATTGAGGTACACCTGCTTCTCCGGTATGTAGCGTCTTGGCTATGTGACCATAAATGCCTGGTGTAACTGAGGCTGAGCTGTCAACTTCTAATAATGGAAAGCGGTGAAAACCATCCGGGCCATAGATGTCAGGCCGGGGGCTGAATCTGGCTGCATCACTACGTCCCATAACCGCCACAGTGAACTCGCGACCCGGTAAATACTCTTCCACCAGAGCTGCCTGGTGGTAGTTTTCTATGACCCATTTTATGCGCCGATAAAGTGATTCTTTATCATAAACTATAGAGCCGCCGTCCATTCCCATACCAGTTCCTTCACTGGCCGGTTTAACGAACATGGGGAATGAAAGATCATCTGCGAGAGGCTCATTGCCTGTGACGAACTCTTGAAAAGCCGCCGTTGGAAGACCTTTATCGCGCCAGATGCGTTTTGTCATGGTCTTATCCAAAGATACAGCATTGGTTAATACACGAGAAGCTGTATATGGGATGCGTAATAATTCCAAAAGAGCCGGAATCTGTGCTTCCCGAGCGTCACCATATATACCTTCGGAGATATTAAAACAAATATCTGGCCTTACATGTGCCAGCGTATAAGGCAGGTTTGCATCTGCTGGTATAAAAACTGTAGTATGACCATCAGACTCAATAGCTGACTGAATTTCCTGAATTGTTTCTTTCTTGTCAAATTCAGCCCCTGCATCTGCGGGGCCATCAATTGGTAAGACTGTTTCCCCCTTGACATTGGCAATTACTGCCACTCTCCACGCCCGAATGGGGCGCGGAGAAGTACTGGGAGGCTTATCGTTTTCCTCAGTGCTTTCGATTTCTTTTGTCTCGTCCATAATGTGAATTCTTCCTGTTTCTCCGGTTTTACCGGTAATAATACACAACAGCCCTGTAGTATAGTAGCAACCTTCAAAAATACAAGAGGTGAAAACCTATCAATTTTGTTTTCATACACACTATACGACGATTTTATAGAATAGTTGTAATCAAAACCATACAATTTCCCTTGTATGTGAAATTACTCTGAAGTATCCTTGTGGCGGGAATGGTTGAGTCCCGGTGGGCTTCCCTGTCTTCAAAACTTGTGGCGGGCTGTTATGCAGGCCGCAGTGGGTTCGACTCCCATCCATTCCCGCCTTATTTAAATTCATAGTCAGGGTGCACACATGGAAAATCTTGCCTCAGATGAGGTATTAAGACGATTTATTGAACAAATTTTTATTATTGATGATGTCACATTGGGCGATGAGAAAGACGGATACATTGTCCGATATCGCGGCAGGCTTCGTTCAGAGGATTCTGTCTCGGCTTATGATCGACTCTCTGAGGAATTGAGATCATTCAATATAACACCGCTTTTTCGAAAAGAAGATGGGCGGCATGTCATTCTTTTGATTAATGGCGTGATTTCTCCCAAGAAATCAAATCCATGGATCAATCTCCTGTTATTCCTGCTCACTTTTATTAGTGTACTTATTACAGGAGCCATGTACGGAACGAATAATCCTTTTACAGGTGGAGTTACAGGATCAATCTATTCTGTCATCCAAAATGGTTGGCCATTTGCTGTCAGTATGCTGGCTATTTTAGGTGCTCATGAATTTGGGCATTACCTTATGGGCAGGCATTATGGAATACATGTCACTCTGCCGTATTTCATTCCATTTCCATTGAGTCCTTTTGGAACACTTGGGGCTTTTATTAATATGAAAGAGTCTCCACGCAATCGACGACAATTATTGGATATTGGATTGGCCGGTCCTTTAGCTGGTCTAGTTATTGCCATTCCGGTTCTATTTATTGGATTGAAACTTTCAAAAATCGATATCCTTCAACCGGATATTCCATCCGGGCAGATGCTCTCGATGGAAGGAAACAGCTTGCTATATTTATTTATGAAATTCCTGGCTTTTGGCAAACTTTTGCCGGCTCCGGCCAGTTATGGGACAATGAATCCTGTTCTTTATTGGTTTATGTATTTCTTTACCGGGCAGCCATATCCAGCTGGTGGGATAGACGTAATGCTACATCCTGTAGCCTGGGCGGGTTGGGCAGGTATGCTGGTAACAGCGTTAAACTTAATCCCGGCCGGTCAACTTGACGGCGGACATGCAGTTTATGTTCTTCTAGGCAAAGAAAAAGCCCAGAAATTATTCCCAATTATCCTGGTAATTCTTATTGCACTTGGTTTTGTCTGGAGCGGATGGTGGTTATGGGCTGCGATCATCTTTTTTATTGGCCGAATTTACGCAGAACCTATGGATCAGATCACGGAATTGGATAATAAAAGAAAAATCCTGGCAGTAATAGGGATAATTGTGTTTTTACTGGTTTTTACCCCGGTTCCATTAACTCTGATTGGCTAGATCGGCATCATATCAATCATATGCCCGTCAAGACAGAGATATCGGCGCATCAGATGTGCGGTAAGGCAGGAATGAACCGGAATTATTGGAATTAAATCACCAGGATGAAACAAATCCATCATGGTTTTTGGTATTGATAAAACACCGTGTTCTTGAGATAAACGCGTGACTGTGCAGCCTTGCAACAATTCACCCCAGCCTTTATTGGAATCCAATGAAGCGACCAATCCGTAACACGGTTGGTCTGAATGGATATACATCTCTTTGCTCAAATGAACGGCACCTCCATAAATTACGACTTCATTTCTTTCTGGATGAGACGCAACGATGGGGCAGAAAAGTGCGACAGATATTTGTTCGGGTTTGCATGATCCAATCTCCAATTGTTCGGCGTCAAAGAAGATAAAATTCCCAGGACGGATTTCATCGATCGCTGAGAATTCAGGAATTTGACTACACCCGGGAGTATCACCGACAGAGATCAGTAAATGCGGCTTATTTATAAATTGCCGTAAATCGTTCATATATTTGATGGATTGGTTGTGAATTTGAACAGCTTCTTCTGCCGTTTTTGCTGAATATGTATGGCCGGCATGGGTTACCAATCCATTAATATTTAACTTCGGATATTTTTCAGATGTATCTAAGATTTCTTTCAATTTTCGGGGTGAGTTCCATTCAATATCTGTCCGATGAAGACCAGTATCAATCTTTATCCAGATATTTAGTGGAGTATCTAAACTCCCTAAAGCATGTATGGCTTCGATATTTTCTACCAGGATACCCAGGTTAATCATTTGAGCGAGTTCGTTAATCTGGGGAAGTTGACGGAAATTTAGAGGAAAGGCGATTGTGATGTTATCCCAGCCATCTTTTATAAAGTATTCCGCCATATCTACAGACGAGACAGTTATTTGCCTAACGTCTTCATCACGGAACCAGCGGCCAATTTCCCTCGATTGATGGGTTTTGAAATGGGGGCGAAAAATTACATTTGATCGTCGAGCTTTCTCTGCCATAAAGTGAATGTTTTCCCTGACTTTGTTCTCGTCAAGGACCAATGTTGGTTTGATTATGTTTTCGAGAAGTGTAGAATTCATAGTATGTACAGAGATTGCTCAGGTTGATGATGAATTTTGATATTTCTTCTTATTCTACCCACTTCATAGATGAGTCCATTTGTGTGGCATATATTTCTCAACCAGTATTAGAGAAAAAACCCAGATGTCCAGATTCTTTTATTTGGAGAGGTGAAACACTCATTATTCAGGAACAGATTATGGAATGGGTTGATTATTCACGTCGGGGACGAATGGCCCGAAACATGAGCTATGCACATTCCACTTTTGCAGCCATAAAAGGATCGTGGGGTGTTGGCCGATTTTTCTTCAGGATTCTCACATCAAATGGGCGATTTTTTGACATTTATTATGATCGAGCTCCGAAAGGATTGGAGAACCGCAAAGGCACCTGGACACTATTTCAAGAATTTACACCGAAAGATAAATCTGATTTGTGATCAGAAAAATATGGAGAATGTGTGCATGAGCCAGGGTGAAAGAGCCAGGACAACGAAGCCAGCAACAATACCCAGAAGCAGACCGGCGATAATATCAGATAAATAGTGAACACCGGTTCCAACCCTGGACAAACTGACCAATGGCGACCAGATAAGTACAAGTATCCCAAACCATGAAGGACCCAAACCCATAGCCATTACGGCCAACAAACCAGCTCTGGCCGCATGACCTGATGGGAATGAGTGTGGATCAGTATTGCGGTAGATGGCTCCCCAATCACCAGGTGGGCGTTGACGTCTGATCGTAAATTTAAGGGCAAAGACAAATAAAGCCAATCCGGCTACGCCGGCGGCCATCAAGGCAGAACTCTGATGCCATTCCTTGTTTCCGACGAGCCAGATTATGAATAATCCCAGCATCCAGAACCATGAATCACCGGAATGAGCTGTAAAAGCCGCCAGTTTCCAGAAACGGGATGATTGTGATAGACGTAACTGGGCAGAAAGATCTGCATCAAGCTGAAGCAACTGTTTCATTAACCCAGAGCTCCAGCAGGTTTGAAATGAGCCAGCAATTCATCAAATTGATGTGGTTTATCAATATCCATCCCAATTTCAGCATAGGGGCATAATATGGCATGTCCCCGTGACCCTATCTTTTTACTGACGCTGATTTCAGCCTGAAGAAGAGTCATCTTCTTTATTAATAGGAAGAAAAGTGTGTCAAAACCCAGAATTGATGCCTGTTTAATGGGATTCTTGCGGGCACTGATGATCTGATCAAAGAGCTTCTGTTTTTGAAATACCATTCCATAATCAAATGCGTTGATATCACCACCGCAAATTTCTACATCCTGCAATTTGATATACGTGCGTTTTGATGCTGGAAATTTCTTTTCCATGATTTCACGGGATATGACATTGTAATAAAGATCGTGGTCAGTCTGATGGACTTTCTCAATGAGCCAATCGATCATTTCGCCAGTAACAGCCGGAATATCAGAGGATACAGCCAGGACTTTCTGACTGATTCCACCCTGTTTTTGAAGTTCGCGGACACCTTCTTGGAGGTTTGCCAAAATGGAGCCTTTAGTTTCCAGAATTGTCATTGGATGGGAACATGAAATATCGGTGAATGGCGGTAAACCGATAACCACAACACGATGGATATTCTTGGAGGAGGAAAGTGCATCGAGCACCCATTGAATCATTGGTTTACCGGCAAAATCCATTAACGCTTTTGGCTTACCACCACAGTATTGGTATAAAGGTTCACCCTGTGTTGGAGTACCACCCGCTGTTACTATGGCATCCAGAGGAGTAAGGGAAGAGGAAATGTTATTCATTATGGATTCAGGATTTGTAAATGAGGTTCCAGGTGAATCGATTCAATTAAGGTTTTCAAATGGTTGAGATATTCACTATTTTGCGTATAGTCTATCGGTTTTTTCCAACCAGAAACTGCAATCAAAGCGGCTTCCATCATATTGGTTCCAAATGATCTGCCATCAAGAACAGGGGTTGTTGTCATCAATCCGTAAGCGCCAGTTTGTTTGAAGAAATCTCGATCACTTTGCGTTGTTGTGTTGGTAACAATGATCTTTCCCGGGACATAATCTGGCATATAACGGTGCAGATAATGGCAATCTCCGGCGATCACATCGGCCCATTCAAAATACTTTTGCCATTTGTGTGTCCGTTTGTCCTGTGATTCACCTGTAGGGTAGATCCAATTAAAGGGAAGGTTGGATACAACTGGAATTAAGACTGAGATAAGCCGCCGTAGAGTATTAATGGAGTAGACCGGAATAGAAAGTCCGAGGGCAAACATGACATCACCGTACAGGCAGGTATATCCGGCCAGACGAAATGATTCAGCCAAACCCCATCGGTCAACAGCTGAAGCCAGCAGGACTTTATTCGGTTTAATTGTTTCATCCAGGTTATTTTGTAAAATTTTTGCGACCTGTGATTCAAGCAGGATTTTTAGTCCATTACCATCAACAAGGGGTGTTTTCTTAATAGATTTAAACATGAATTGGATACTATTAAGTGGAAAGAACTTTCCATCAATACAAAAACCGAGATCAGTACCACCCACTCCAAATGCATCAACTTTTCCATCAAGATTGGCGTATAACTGGGCAGCTTTTTCCATATCGCCGTCAGTGCCAATCCTTTCAATGACTACGGTTTCCCCAAGAAGATCAATCTGTGTTGACTTATTCCGTTTTGAAGATCCTATGCTGATGCTGACAGCTCGTTTCAAAACTCTCTCCTATGTTTTTATTTTCAGCGAAGAATTTTGAAAGAGTATACCGTGAGAAAGCCTAATTCGCAATTCAACAAAAAATTAAAGTGGACGTAATGCCTCACGGGAAAATGTAACCAAAGGGTAATCGTTGCCTCATAATTGATGTTACCGAGATAAAGTACATAATTGGTGAACCTTCTGATCTATGGACTTACGAAGAGTAACTGGATTTAGCTGAACATACAAATTGGTGAGGTTGGCTTTGATCTGGAAGGGGATCAGATCAGAACCGAGAACTCGTTGGTAGGGAGTAGCCGCTTTGTCATAGAGTTTGATAATTCGACCATCAACATACTCCTTGGAGATAAGCTTAAGCACTGGTTGAAAGAAATTGAAATAGAGACTGAGATCAGAGTAAATACTCTGCAGAAGATTATATCCAGAGAGAGTATCAAAGCGGTCATAACCGACCAGATGACGTACCACAGACCAATTCTTCTGTTCGACATGAGCCTGATCATTCTTGCGATAAGGGCGAGAGCGTGTAAAAGTGATCTTTTCAAATTGGCAGTATTGGAACAACATCTCATTGATGAATTCGCTGCCATTATCTGAATCAAGCCCCAATAGATCAAACGGGAGGCGTTCTTGCATGGCCACAATAGCCTCCAGAACCGTCTGTCGGCTACGCGGGAAGACTGCCTGGCACTCGGTCCACCCCGTGCAAATATCCACGCAGGTCAATGTATTTACGAATTGACCTGCGGCTGTATCTCCACAGTGAGCTACAAGGTCAATTTCCATGAACCCCGGTCTTTCCTCATTCCAGGGGGTATAGGTACGTACCGGAATTGATTTTTTAAGGAGTGTACCTGGTTTTGTGGTGCTTAGCCCATGAGGACGCACGTCATATCTTGAACTCAAACACCGGTCTATGCTGGACCGGCTCATTTGCAGCAGTAACTTTTTTGTCTCTGGCGATATGTGGATTTCGTTATTCCGTTCAAGTACCTTTACGATTTCTGGCAAAAATGGCTTTAGACGCTTCGAACAAATCTGACCACATATTTCCCAGATATACTCCAGGGCCGTGACCACCTCGCCTTGATAGATTCTCCGTGGCCCCGGTTTCTTTTTGGCTCTTGGTTTTCCCGTCCTACCCAATACTCGTATCGCATACTTACGATGATATCCCGTGATGGCGACTAATTCATCCAGTATTCTTGCTTTTTCTGTTTTGTTCCCTTTTTGATAGCGGGGTCGGATGGTTTCTACTAATTCTCGCTTGCTTTGTTGACTCATCATAGCTCCCTCGGCAGCTCTCTATTCTCTGCCCAAGGTAACATCTATTGTGAGGCAACGTTTCTCCTAAAGTTACTTTTAATTTGAGGCAATGCG
>NZ_BBYA01000014.1 GCF_001050275.1 Leptolinea tardivitalis | reverse complement strand
CTTTTTCTGTTTTGTTCCCTTTTTGATAGCGGGGTCGGATGGTTTCTACTAATTCTCGCTTGCTTTGTTGACTCATCATAGCTCCCTCGGCAGCTCTCTATTCTCTGCCCAAGGTAACATCTATTGTGAGGCAACGTTTCTCCTAAAGTTACTTTTAATTTGAGGCAATGCGATTATAAAGAAAAATACCAGGTTTAATACAATCGCGATATAATACCTGTTCGCGCCCAGGGCGCGATTTGTTTTGTAAAGAGATGGTTAGGAAAGAGAGAAGTATGCTTACTGAACGAAAAGATTTACGCAATGTGGCCATTATTGCCCACGTTGATCATGGAAAGACAACTCTGGTGGATGGTCTTTTAAAACAAGCCAAAACCTTCCGAGATAATCAGCAGATAGTCGAACGGGTCATGGATTCAAATGATTTAGAGCGGGAACGTGGAATCACTATTTTAGCCAAAAACACATCCGTCATTATCAATGATCCTGAAACCAACACACCTGTAAAAATCAATATTGTTGATACTCCCGGGCATGCGGATTTTGGCGGTGAAGTAGAACGGGTAATGAACATGGTGGATGGTGTTTTGTTACTCGTTGATGCTGCCGAAGGACCCATGCCGCAAACCCGGTTTGTATTGAAGAAGGCACTCGAGATGGGTCATAAAGCCATTGTGGTAATCAATAAAATGGACCGCAAAGATGCAGAACCGGACCGCACTTTGAATGCCACTTTTGACCTTTTTGTGGAATTGGGTGCCAATGAAGAACAGGCTGATTTTCCTGTTATTTATGCCAATGCCATAACCCAACAAGCAGGAGAAACTAAGGAGCTTTCATCAGATCTCCAACCTCTTTTCAATGCTATTCTAAAATATATCCCTGCTCCAAAAGTAGATATAGATGCTCCATTTCAGATGCTGGTGACCAACCTTGGATATGATGATTATCGAGGCGTTACTGCTGTAGGACGCATATTTGCCGGTAAAGTATCAGCCGGGCAGGATGTCGCCAGGATCAAGGTGAATGGTGAGATCGTCCCTGAAAAGATGAAATACCTTTATACCCATCAGGGATTAGAAAAGGTTTCTGTGGATGAGGCGACCGCTGGCGAGATTATCTCTATAGCCGGATTGGAAGGAATTGGTATCGGTGAAACGCTGGCAGATGCATTAAATCCAATTGCTCTTCCTCCAATTATGGTGGAAGAACCTACTGTCAAAATGACCTTTGCTGTTAACAATTCACCGTTTAAGGGCAGAGAAGGCAAATGGAGCACCAGTCGTAATTTGCGTGAACGGTTGATGAATGAATTGCGCAACAATGTGGCTTTACGTGTGGATGAAACTGAAAGCCCGGATACTTTCATTGTTTCTGGCCGGGGCGAGTTACATCTGGCTATTTTGATTGAGACTATGCGCCGTGAAGGCTATGAATTCCAGGTTTCCAAACCTGAAGTCATTCTTAAAGATGGGCCAGATGGTAAGCCTTTGGAACCATATGAAGAATTACACATCGAAACCAACCAGGAGACTGTAGGTATCGTTGTGGAAATGCTTGGTACTCGCCGTGGAAAAATGCTGGATATGGTCAATACCAATGAGAATACTGTTCGATTAACCTATCTCATCCCCACACGTGGATTGCTGGGTTTCCGCTATCAATTCCTTACCGCTACACGCGGAAACGGTATTATGAACACTATCTTCCACGGATACGGTCCATACACCGGTGCTTTTTCTACTCGTGCTACTGGTTCTATTGTAGCCTGGGATACAGGTCCTACAACTACATTCGGGTTAAAAAATGCCGAAGAGCGTGGAACTCTATTTGTTGGAGCAGGATTGGATGTTTATGAAGGCATGGTTGTTGGTGAAAGAGCCCAACCCGGTGATTTGACCGTAAATGTATGCAAGAAGAAACACCTGACAAATATGCGTTCTTCCAATAAGGATATTGAAATTCGGTTGACTCCGCCTCGTAATATGAGCCTGGATGAAGCCATTGAATACCTGGAGGAAGATGAATTATTGGAAGTCACTCCGGTAGCTTTCAGGATTAGAAAGAAGATTTTGAATACAGAAGATCGTGGAAAGATGACCAAAAAGGCAAAAGAAGAAGTTGCATAAAAAAATCGGGGTCTAACCCCGATTTTTTTATTCTGATGATGCTTGATTCTTACTGCCAATTTCAACCATTTGGATTTGCACTTGATAACGCTTTCCTTCGATCTCCATTTTCCCATTGGCATAATACCCTTTTGAACCAGTTTTAAATTCTTTCGGGGGCAATGCCATGACATTCAATACGGTACCTTCTCCATTTTTTATCTCTGCCACAATAATCATTTCGACCTCCAATTTATACTTTGAATTATACGTGCGATATGGTATATTTCAGAAATATCAAAATAATCAGGAGGCAGCGTATAAGAAAATATCAATCCAGTTCATGGGAAAAAATAGCGCACGGCCTGCACAGGCATAGGGGAAGTTGAGCCAGCAGGTGACGAGGATGAGGGTTCTTCATTGCAAAATGAAGTTAACCGGAGAATTCCGGGAAAATCGACAGATCAGCGGATGCCCTCCAGATATTTTTTTCTGATTTTTCCCAACAAATTGAACCTCATATTTGACATCATTTTTGCATGTCAGAATCCTGAATGCAGATAATTTCTGTATTCACATTGCGCATTTTACATTGGAGGCTAAACATGTGCGGTATTGTTGGATATATCGGTGGTAAAGATGCCACGCCGATCATTTTGAATGGATTACGCAAACTGGAATATCGTGGATATGATTCTGCCGGTATAGCAGTCTTGGACGGCGATAACAAAATTGAACTTCGTCGTGATGCCGGAAAACTGGATAATCTGTGCAACCTTGTCAATCGTGAGCCTATTAGCGGAAATGTGGGGATTGGACACACCCGTTGGGCGACTCACGGCGAACCTAGTGCAAGAAACGCACATCCACATATTGGATCAACAGGACGTGTTGTAGTAGTCCATAATGGCATTGTTGAAAATTATCAAGAATTACAAGATGAATTGGCCGCCGAAGGTGTGGAATTCAATTCTGATACCGATACAGAGACTATTGTCCATCTTATCGAACGTTATATAACCATCACCGGTAACCTGGAGGAGGCTGTTCGAAAAACTCTGCAACAAATTCGCGGCGCTCATGGGATTGTTGTACTATCTGCCGATGAACCGGACAAAATCATTGCAGCCCGGATTGGTAATGCAGGTGGTGTAGTGATCGGGTATGGAGAAAATGAGATGTTCGTGGCGTCTGATATTCCGGCAATTCTGGAACAGACCCGAAAAATGTCCTTCCTGGAATCCAGGCAAATGGCAGTTGTCACTCGAAAGGGTGTAACTGTCCAGACTCTGGATGGGAAACCAATTACACCTGCTATTCAAACTATTAATTGGGATCCCATAGCGGCAGAAAAAGGGGAATACCGTCATTTCATGCAGAAAGAAATTCACGAACAGGTTCGCAGTCTGACAGATACCCTGGCAGGGCGGGTCGATTTTGACAAAGGCCTGATCCAATTACCACAATTGAAATTGACAGCTGAGACAGCCAGGAAAATTAATAAAATCATCATTACAGCCTGCGGTACAGCCCAGCATGCCGGTCTGGTGGGCAAGATTTATATCGAAAAGATCGCCCGGATTCCTGTGGAGGTGGATATCGCTTCGGAATTCCGATACCGTGATCCCATCATACAACCTGGAACAGTTGTATTGTCCATCAGTCAATCAGGCGAAACGGCGGATACACTGGCTGCCATGGAAGAAGGGCGTCAGAAAGGAGCCATACTGTGGTCCATCGTCAATGCCATTGGATCACAGGCCATGCGGGTGGCAGATGGGTATATTTCCATGCAGGTAGGTCCGGAAATTGGCGTGGCTTCGACGAAAGCATTTACAGCCCCTCTTGTTGATCTGTATATGTTGGCTGTTTTACTGGCTGATTTACGTGGAACATTACCCGTCGAACAACGGAAAAAACTTGTCAATGATCTGCGAATGATCCCGGATCTGGCGGGAAAATGTCTCGAACATGAGCCAGAAGTAATGTCAATTGCTCGCGATATGAAAGATGCCAGAGACGCCCTTTACCTGGGCCGTGGCATCAACATGCCTATTGCTTACGAAGGTGCTTTGAAATTAAAAGAGATTTCTTATATTCATGCCGAAGGATATCCGGCGGGTGAAATGAAACATGGGCCAATTGCTTTGATTGACAAAGACATGCCAGTCATTGCCCTGGCTCCAAATGACCCCTGGTATGAAAAGATGGCCAGTCAAATTGAACAGGCAAAAGCTCGTGGAGGTAAAGTTATCGCCGTGGCAACAGAAGGGGATAAGAATGTGGAGCATCTGGCAGATAGCTGTTTGTGGGTGCCTTCGATCCCCTGGATGTTAAGCCCTGTCCTTACAGTAATTCCGCTACAGATGCTGGCATACCATATTGCGTCTATTCGCGGGTTGGATGTTGACCAACCAAGAAATCTGGCTAAATCTGTCACGGTAGAATAATTGAACCTTTAAAAAAAGATTGGAACAACTCAATCGGGTTGTTCCAATCTTTTTATTTAATTGACCATTGGAAAAACTTCAGAACTAAATTGATCATTTCAAATTTATACTATTAATATGCTGAACATAAGGAAATTCTGCGGCATATTCCTCATTTTTACTCTTGTACTTGCCTGCAATCTACCTGTAAATCATCCTTATACTGGAATTTCTCCTATTTTGACAGCCACAGCAGCTGCCAGATTGGCGTCACCAATATCAACAAATGATTCATTCAATATTCTATCGGCAGGAAATAAGTATATATACACCATCCAATCCGGAGATACTCTTTCAATAATATCTACTCGATTTTCTATCGGTGTTGAAGATTTGGTCCGGCAAAATCCAACGATAGAACAGAAAAATTTGGCTGGAACATTGATGGGGGGAGAGTCACTGATCATTCCCCTTCCTGCCACAATAAATTGGAATGAACAGGTTATTATTCTGGATGATGCTTGTTTTGTATATGGACCTTCTGAAATTAATTTTAATCTTGAGAACTATTTACAAAGTCGCAGCGGTTGGATCTCCAATTACATTGATGAATCTGGTGGAATTACTGTAAGCGGACTTCAAATCATACGAAGTACTGCAGAAAATTACTCCATATCACCGAAGGTTTTATTGGCTTTGTTGGAATATGAATTACATGCCATTTCCAGCCCACAAGTACCAGCCTCATTTTCACTGGGGAATAATGAGCCAGCTCGGAAAACTCTTGGGAAACAGCTATCCTGGGCAGCGAATATCCTAAATAATGGATATTATGGTTGGAGGGAAGGAAAGCTGTTAGAATTTTCGGATAGTTCAGGTAAACAAATCAGACCAAATCCAGCCAACACAGCTGCCTCCGTTGGTCTGATGTATTATTTTTCCCGATTTTTATCGGGATATGAACTAAATAAAGCAATATCCGCAGATGGATTCCTGGCCACATATAGCGCTCTTTATAATGAGAATGGCTCAAAAAAGGATTCAGAGATCAATTTAATACCGGCTAATTTGTCACAGCCAGATCTGACACTGCCTCTTCAACCGGGACTGAAATGGGCCTTTACTGGTGGTCCGCATTCCGGCTGGGGAACCGGGTATCCCTTTGCTGCAGTAGATTTTGCACCCCCTTCTGAAATTGCCGGTTGTGATCCTTCACCTTACTGGGTGACAGCTCTTGCAGATGGAGTGATCTCGAGGGTTGATGTTGGAAGCCTGACATTGGATCTTGATAAGGATGGCCATTCTGAAACTGGATGGACAATCCGGTATCTGCATATTGCCATGGATAGAACATTTTCAGTGGGAACATCAGTATCAAAAGGTGAATATTTAGGACATCCATCCTGTCTGGGAGGAAGTTCATCTGGAAGAAACGTCCATATTGCTCGTTTGTATAACGGAGAATGGATTCCAGCTGGAGGAGCCATTCCTTTAAATCTTGGCGGCTGGGTTGTATCGAATGGCGAAAAAGAATATAAAGGATACCTGACAAAAGAGGACAAGTCACTCTCATCAAGTTCATCAGGCGAATGGTTCAGCCAACTCCCAGAACAAGATAAATGATTATGTGGGTAAATGGATTAACATTACTGAACTGCGTATAGGCACTTCATCTTAAAAAGTATTTATAGAAAAATTATTATGAACTCATCTTTTTGAGTATATTGCTTTAAATCATGGTTTATTTATTTAAGGAGTTATTGCTCATAATAAAACGGCAATAGCCATTATGATAAATTTGATCTATTGTTCCCACTGCCTCCCAATTGTGCCCAGACATAAATTGTAGAAGTCCCAAATCCAACTTACATGTCAAATCATTACCAGTTCTAATTGATTCATAAGGGCAGTGTCGAAAAATAATTTCAGGTCCATTTTTCCCTGCCTCCCAGGAGGCGAAATAGTTGTGTTTGGTAAACCATTCAACAATTTCGCGAATTGATAATCCTGTTAACTTTTTTCCAGGGTTCAAATCAATTAACATCCAATCAACGATTTTTTCTATGCTTTCAACGGAAGGTTTTCCGGTTAAATCTGACAAATGATCCATTATCACCTGGCACAGCTCAACAATATTCTTTTCAGAAGAAGAAATGAGACGTCGAAAATTGGGTGCTTTCCTACCCGCTTTTAATCCAGTGTCATGCTGGGGTAACTCGCAAACGATACCGATATTTTTAAATTTCCGAAGATGATAGCGGATTACAGGCTCAGAAAATCCTGTACCTGTTGCTAATTCATGAACGGAAAGAGAACTGGCTTCACCCAATTTTTCCAGAATTATTTTTGATGTAGATAGTTTGGTCATACTATATTATGTAAAAAATAGTTTATGCAATTATAAACTTGACATGAAGATTCTGAATGATAGAATCGTCCTATCAAATTACAGTGACAATTTATGGAAGGAGCCAGATGACAGAGGAAAAGCTGAATACGTCTGGACTTGAAATTCCAAAAGAATTAGAGAATGTTATTCAACTAACAACATTGGATCGTATCTACAATTGGAGTCGTCGCAACTCTGTCTGGCCTATGATGTTTGGACTGGCATGCTGCGCCATAGAAATGATTTGTACTGCCGCCAGCCGATATGATTTATCCAGATTTGGAATGGAAGTGATGCGACCAAGCCCACGGCAGGCAGATGTAATCATCGTTTCGGGAACAGTCACGAAAAAAATGGTTCCCCAGATTGTCCGACTTTACAACCAAATGGCAGAACCGAAATATGTGATTTCCATGGGCGCCTGTGCCAATGGGGGTGGTCCATTTAAGGAAGGGTATAGTGTAGTTCCCGGAATAGACAAATTTCTTCCCGTCGATGTATATATCCCCGGATGTCCACCTACTCCCCAGGCTTTGCTGAACGGCTTGATTACATTACAGAAAAAAATCGATGGAGAGTCTATCTCTAAAGTTCGATGGTATCAAAAGAATGTTGAAGAGGGTATTCCTATACCGGTGTTAGGTCCTGATCTGATGGATCCTCGACAATATGATGATATCTCGCGTTTTGGCCGTATCCAATCTCCCGAAATTGTAGATGATGACCATATTAAAAACGAAGAATTGGATGAAAACGATACGGGAGTGGCCTCATGAACGATCCGGTAGATAGTTTTATGAATTTCGATCTGATCTCCCGCTATCCAGGTTTGGTTAAAAAAGATCAAAGAACCGGATATTCTGGATATATTGTGGAGGCGGATTGCCTGGTCCAATTTGCACGGGCTGTACGTGATGAGCTGGGTTTTGATTATCTCTCGATGATCACAGCAGCAGACTACTACCCTGATGATTTAATGGATGTTATCTATCTTTTATATAGAACGACAGGAGGACCTGGAATACTTTTTAAAGTACAGGTATCACGATTAGATTCTAAAGTACCCAGTCTGAGTTCCATATTTGCCGGAGCAGAACTACAGGAACGGGAAGTCTGGGATATGTATGGGATATCATTCGAGGATCATCCTGACCTGAGACGGATTTTGCTTTGGGATGGCTTTGAAGGTCACCCTCTACGAAAAGACTGGAAGGAACCTTTATTTGAAGAAGATTCAAAGCCATATAAAGACCGCTGGCCTGCTGGAAAACACAAACGTCAAGAGGATCTAAATCCGTTTAAAAATAATGTATCTTACCCGATTGGTTTTGAACCCGAACATTTTTCCTCAAATAATGAGAAAGCCCTCTATGATGCATTGAATAAAACCTCAGGCAATCTGAATGGTAGTTTGAAAACAGACCAGATTATCGTCAATCTTGGTCCACAGCATCCATCCACTCACGGTGTTTTCCGGATGGCTGCTTTATTGGAAGGCGAAACAATTATCGATCTAAAACCTGTGATGGGTTATTTACATCGCAGTCATGAGAAGATCGGTGAGCGAAACACATTTCTGCAGAACATGCCTTATACAGACCGGTTGGACTATATCTCATCAATGAGCAACAATTTCGGTTATGCATTGGCTGTTGAAAAACTAATGGCTGTTACTCCACCAGAACGCGCTGAGTATATTAGGGTAATCATGGCTGAATTGACCCGTATCAGCAGCCACATCATGACGACGGGTTTTTTATTAAACGAACTCGGCGCCATGTTTACCCCATCTCTTTATGCTTTGGAAGAACGCGAGCTCATCCTGGATATATTTGAAGAGGTTTCAGGTTCGCGAATGATGTGTAACTATTTTCGCTTTGGTGGAGTTGTGCGGGATATTTCTGATAGTGTTATTGAAAAAATTCGAAAACTGGTTTTTAACCGGCTGCCCCGCAAGATTGATGAACTGGATCGGTACCTTACTCACAACGAAATCGTAAGATTGCGCACAGAAGGTGTCGGTGTTTTGACGGCGGATGAAGCCGCGGCTTATTCTGCTGGTGGTCCACTTCTCAGGGCATCGGGTGTTCCGTACGACGTCCGAAAAGCTGAACCCTATTCTATTTATGATCGATTCAAATTTGATGTTGCTGTAAGGTACCACGGTGATATTTATGACAGATATCTTGTCCGTCTGGATGAAATGCGTCAGAGTATACGAATCATCCAGCAGGCTATCCACGATATTCCCTCCGGACCCGTGATGACAGGAAAATCACAATACCAGCCCAAAGTTCCAGCCGGGGAAGCATATGGCCGGGTGGAAGGTCCTAAAGGAGAATTGGGGTTTTACATTGTTTCCGATGGAAAACAAAACCCTCGACGGTATCACGTACGTGCGCCCTCATTTATCAATCTAACTGCGTTAAGTGAAATGAGTAAAGGGGAAAAAGTGGCGGATGTCATTGCAATTCTGGGTTCCATTGATATTATCCTGGGTGAAGTAGACCGGTAATCTGGAGGATTTATTATGGATGGATCTGGAATCATTCGAGGTTTACTTATCCCTTTGAAACACTTTTTTGTTACATATATTGATGATCTTAAGTGGCTGGGAAAGAAGTATTTCAAACCAGAAGGAATTTCACTGAGATCATCGGCAGAAACTCGTGGAATTTTCACCGTTCAATACCCTGAAGAAAAGTTGCCTGTTCCGGAAGAATTCCGATTTATTCCATTCCTGGTTTACGACGAAGGTCAAGATGGTTCGCGACAAATCCGCTGTACAGCCTGTGGTATCTGTACAAAAGTTTGCCCACCACAATGCATATGGATTGAACGACACAATGATGCTGAAACGGGTCGTCCTGTTTCCACGCCAGTCTCATATACCATTGATATCGATCTATGTATGAATTGCGGTTTTTGTGCTGAATTCTGTCCATTTGATGCCATTCGAATGGATCATGATTACGAGTTGGCCAATACGAATCGATATGAACACGATGTACTGCAGCTTGAAGAACTACTTAAACCAGCCAGTTATTACGCCAGCATAAGACCTGAAAATTACACACGGGAAGAAGTGAGAAAAGCAGAGAAGCTGGCATCTAAAACTATAAAAACCACTGAAATGGATACGGCAAACCCGAATTAAGGAAACTTAGATGTATAATCCAGAAACAGAAGTATTATTTCCAAGTAAAGCGATTGGAAGCCTCGGGAAAATCCGTGGAAAAGTTTGGCAAAATCTGGTTGAGCAGGTAAAGAATGAACCAGTAGAATCATTGAAACAGACAGCTTTTCTGTTAATAATGATCAAAATCAGCGGGTGTATTACCTGTAATGTGGATTCGTTTCGAGCCATGCGGGGATGCCCAGCCTGTGCACAATTGAATATCCGAAGATATAAAGGATCAGATGATGATCTTTTACGACTGTATGATCAGGCAATAAGAGATGTGAAAGCATCCTCCATAAAAATGAAATAGAGGTAAGGTGATGACAATAACCAAAGAAAATGTGCTCGCTGCACTATCAACTGTGCAAGAGCCGGAATTACACCGTGATCTGGTTTCTTTAAACATGATAAAAGATATATCGATTGACGGTGGAAATATTAGTTTTACCGTTGAATTGACTACGCCGGCTTGTCCTCTCAGGGGAAGAATTCAAAATGAAGCAAAAGACGCCGTTATGCGCCTTCCAGGTGTAGTGAATGTGAATGTTAAATTAGATTCGCGGGTTGTATCCGATGGTCGTGATCGCGGTGTTCTTGGGCTTTCCGTGAAAAATGCCGTTGCCGTTGCCTCAGGGAAAGGTGGAGTAGGTAAATCGACGGTTTCGGTTAACCTTGCTATTGCTTTGGCAAAGACTGGAGCCAGAGTAGGATTATTAGACGCCGATATTTATGGCCCTAACGTACCCACCATGATGGGAATTGACCATTTGCCTCCAGCATTAGGCGAAAAGATGTTACCGGCAGAAGTCTATGGTGTAAAGTTGATGTCAATCGGATTTCTTGTTAAACCAGGGCAGCCCCTGATTTGGCGTGGACCGATGCTTCACTCTGCCATTCGTCAGTTTTTAACTGATGTAGAATGGGGCGATCTTGACTATCTGATCATTGACCTTCCACCAGGCACAGGAGATGCTCAACTCAGCCTGGCGCAATCGCTTGCTCTTAGTGGTGCGGTGATTGTCACTCTTCCTCAGGCTGTCTCTCTCGAAGATGCCAGTCGGGGATTACAAATGTTCAAAGTGCTAAATGTTCCCATTCTTGGCGTAGTAGAGAATATGAGTTATTTGGAACTTCCTGATGGCACCCGGGTTGACGTATTTGGGAACGGTGGCGGTGAAACGTTGGCAAAAGAATCAGATGTTCCATTCCTTGGAACCATTCCCATGGATCCAGATGTTCGCAAAGGCGGCGATGGTGGAACACCTGTCGTTGTATCACTTCCAGATTCAGCTTCAGGGAAAGCCTTTATAGATATTGCCGGTAAAGTCGCTGCCAGTTTGAGTATTGCAGCGAAAACAGAAAATAGCGGTTTGACCATTAAGATGGTCGAATAGGAGTATATCTATGCCGCCTTCAATTGTCGGAGTACGATTTAATCCTATTGGAAAAATCTATCATTTCGATTGTGGAAAGATCACAGATCTGACACTGGGCGACTATGTAGTTGTAGAAACCAGCCGGGGAAAACAACTCGGACAAGTTTCACAAATCATCACCGACCCTGGTTCTCCTCCTGAAGGCGGTTGGAAATTAATAGAACGAAGAGCAACACCACGCGATCTTGTTACCAGACAAGGTTGGCAGGCTAGAGAACCGGAAGTCGTGGAATTTGCCCGGGATCGCTCCAATGAACTAAAACTCATTGGAGTAAAGATAATTTCCTCAGAATTCAGTTTTGATGGAACAAGGTTAACAGTTTTTTTCAGCACAGAAACGGAAGAAAAAGCTGATCTGAAATCTCTTCGTCAGGATATTCAACGTCGTTTTGCCCCTTCACAGGTTGACTTGCGTCAGATCGGTCCCAGGGATGTAGCAAAAAATCTTTGCGGTATCGGCGCCTGTGGTTTGGAAAAGCGCTGTTGCTGCCAATTCTTATCTGAATTTAGTTCTATTTCCATCCGGATGGCCAAAGAACAGGGAATATCTTTGACACCGGGTGAGATCACAGGCATGTGTGGTCGTCTGAGATGCTGCCTGTCATATGAATTTGAACAATATACAGAAGCAAGATCACACCTTCCCAAACGCAATAAAGAGGTTAAAACACCTGTGGGAGTTGGAAAAGTAGTAGATGTTCGTCCATTGCAAGAAATGATAACGGTTGAGATTCCTGAAGTTGGATATCGGGAATTTCATATCTCCGAACTCACAATCGTTACACCAACTGAGGAAAAAAGTAGTGGAAAACAACAATAATGGGTGGGATTCAAAGAAGAGAATTCTCGTTGTTCTGGCTCACCCGGACGATCCTGAATTTTTTTGCGGTGGTACTCTGGCTTTATGGGCTAGAGAAGGGCATGAAATTAAATATTGCCTGATCACAAATGGAAAT
Organism: Leptolinea tardivitalis; assembly: GCF_001050275.1. Lineage (GTDB taxonomy): Bacteria > Chloroflexota > Anaerolineae > Anaerolineales > Anaerolineaceae > Leptolinea > Leptolinea tardivitalis. Next base: position 171,846 of record NZ_BBYA01000014.1, on the reverse strand, counting down.
AAAGGCTCTGATGATCCGAATATGACACCAGAGAAACTGGCTGAGATTCGAAGAGACGAGCAGAAGAAAGCGGCAGCAATCATCGGAGTCAATCATATTGAAAACCTTGGTTATGATGATGGTATGCTGGTATCTGATTTGAAAGTACGAAAAGACGTTGTACGAGAAATCAGAAAAGTCAAGCCTGACATTCTCGTTTCCTGTGACCCTTTGAATTTCTTTCCAAATGATAACTACATCAATCATCCAGACCATAGAACCGCCGGTCAAATTGCTTTGGATGCCGTATTCCCGGCCAGCGGGAATCGTATGTTTTTCCCTGAATTGATATCCGAAGAAGGTCTGGAACCGCATTCTGTGGAAGAGGTATGGCTTTCATTAACTGCTCAACCGAACACAACTTTGGATATAACTCAGACATTTGAAATAAAACTATTGGCTTTACATGAACATAAAAGTCAGATTGGGGATCCGGTTGAATTTGACAAAAGGATGAGATCCACACGTCATTCGAAAGATTCGACTGACGCCTCCCCTCGATATGAAGAGACATTCAAACGGATTATTTTTAGAAAATAGAAAATAATTACAAAATAATCCTCGGTTGACATTAAATACAGCCGGGGATATACTTTAATCATCTTAATCATCAGATTAATAAGATTATTATACATGACTGGTAATTACCTTAACCCTTTCCTGATTTTTCTTGCAGACCCTAAGAATAAAGAAGGTTGCCGGCTTCCATCATTAAGCGAATTGAGTAAAACAACTCAAACCAGTATCCCCAGTCTACGTGAACAATTGGAAGTAGCGCGAGCGTTTGGTTTTGTTGATGTTCGACCCAAAACAGGAATCAGAAAGAATAAATATCGGTTTACTCCAGCGGTAACAGCCAGTCTTGGTTATGCCATAAAAGAAGATTCTGGCCTTTTCGATTCTTTTGCCGATCTGCGAAAACATATTGAGGCAGCCTATTTTGAAGAAGCGGCAGCTCTATTAACAAATGAAGATATTCAAATTCTTGATGAGCTGATAATTTCTGCCAAAACAAAACTTAACAATAAACCTGTCGAAATCCCGTTTTATGAACACAAACAATTTCACCTTTTGATGTACAGTCGCCTTAATAATCCGTTTGTCACTGGCTTACTTGAAGCTTACTGGCAAATGTATGAAGATGCGGGCTTAAATCGTTACACCGAATTTGAATACCAGGTTCGAGTTTGGAATTACCACGACAAAATTGTTGCTTCCATTCGAAGTGGTGAATTCTCAAATAGTAAAAAAGCTCTGTTGGAACATATGATTCTTCTTCAACAACGCCCAGAAATCCGACAGACAAAGAATACCTTTGAATAGAGGCTTGAAATGGAATCCATTATCAATAATTTCAATCTGACAGTCAGTACAATCAACGGTTCCGGAAGCGCAACAGCCAATACAACCCTGTTACGAGCTCTTTTCAAGATGGGTATTCCAGTCTCTGGTAAAAATATCTTCCCATCCAACATCCAGGGACAACCTACCTGGTTCACTATTCGAATAAGCCAGGCAGGATATCTGGCACGGCAGGAAAAAGATGACATTGTTGTTGCCATGAACCCGGCAACTATTCAAAAGGAAATTGATTCGGTTTGTCCCAATGGTGTTTTATTCTATGCTGATCATATTCAATTGCCAGAAACACGGACAGACATTCACCTTTATCCCATGCCGGTAAAGAAAATCATGCATGAAGCGGAAATCAGTCCGTCTGTACGCGATTACGTGGCAAATATGGTATATGTGGGAATTGTCGGCCAGATTCTGGGAATGGATATGGATAAGGTTCATCTGGCATTGAATTTTCATTTCAAGGGGAAAGATTCAGCTGTAAATGCCAATTGGAAAATCGTGGAGACAGCAGCAAATTGGGCACAAGAAAATTTGAAAAAAGAAGACCCATATAAATTACAATCGCTGCCAGCATTAAACGATTTTATTATGGCAGATGGTAATACTGCAGCCGCTCTGGGGGCGATCTATGGTGGTGTTCAATTCAACGCATGGTATCCCATAACACCGGCGACAGGTATTTCTGAATCTCTGAATGAATACCTTCCTCAGCTCAGAAGGGACCCGGAAACAGGAAAGGATACGTTTGTCGTCGTTCAGGCAGAAGACGAACTCTCGGCTGTTGGCATGGCGGTGGGAGCCGGTTTTGCCGGTTTGCGGGCGATGACATCCACCTCCGGTCCAGGATTATCGCTGATGTCTGAATATCTCGGATTAGCATATTATTCCGAGACACCTATCGTGGTTTGGGATGTTCAGCGCATGGGGCCATCTACAGGGCTTCCAACAAGAACTTCACAGGGTGACCTGACTCAGGCTTATTTCATCAGTCATGGTGACACCCAATATGTTCTTCTTTTTCCCGGTTCGGTAAACGAGTGTTTTGAATTTGGTTGGAGAGCTTTTGATATTGCAGAAAGATTACAGATGCCGGTAATTGTCCTTTCTGATCTCGATCTGGGTATGAATGAATGGATGACCCGCAAATTTGAATACCCGGATCTACTAATGGACAGAGGGAAAGTACTTTGGGAGAATGATCTGGAAAAGATGTTGAGAATTCGAAACGGCGATTGGGGAAGATATCTGGATATTGATGATGATGGCATTCCATATCGAACAATTCCGGGAAATACGCATCCTAAGAGTGCCTATTTAGCCCGTGGCACCGGTCATGATGAGTATGCTCAATATTCGGAAGATAATGTTACATGGGAAAAAGGGCAAAAACGCCTTGAAAAGAAATACCACACAGCCAAAAAATTCGTTCCCAGACCGGTCATACAGACTGGGCCGGCAGCGGCCTTTGGGATAATTGCTTATGGTTCTACAGACCAGGCGATTCTCGAAGCACGCGATCTGTTGCTGGCAGATGGCGTTTCCACAGATTACTGCCGCATAAGGGCATTGCCTTTTACATCAGAAATCAAGAGATTTATTGAAGAGAATTCAAAGATATTCGTTGTTGAGAGTAACCGGGACGGTCAGATGTTCCAATTGCTTCAAATGACTTATCCTGGATTGGCTGAAAAGCTTGTCAGAATATGCCACTCAGATGGTTTGCCACTGACTGCCAGGTGGATCTGCGAATCCATTCAATCGTATTGGGAGAAATAAAATGCCTGAAAATTCACCCACCTCACCAATAAACCAGATCGGGTTAACCCGCGCAGATTATAAAGGTGCAGCAAGTACTTTGTGTCAGGGATGCGGACATAATTCCATCGCCAATCAAATCATAGCGGCCTGTTATGAATTGAATATTCGACCGGAAAAAACTATGAAATTTTCCGGAATCGGTTGTTCCAGTAAGAGTCCCACATATTTTCTTGGTCATTCTTTCGGATTCAATGGTTTACATGGAAGAATGCCATCACTGGCACAAGGAGCCGGATTCGGCGATACCAGTATGCGTATAATCGGTGTCAGTGGTGATGGTGATACAGCCAGTATTGGTTTCGGCCAATTTAAACACCTGGTACGCCGGAATCTGCCAATGACATATATTGTGGAAAACAATGGGGTTTATGGTTTGACAAAAGGACAGTTTTCCGCCACTGCAGAACGCGGAAAAACCCTGAAAAAACAGGGAACCAGCCGGTATCTTCCAGTTGATATTTGTATGGAAGCATTAATTTCCAATGCTTCCTTTGTCGCCCGGTCTTTTGCCGGTGATCCTAAACAGGTAAAAGACTTGATTAAGGCGGCATTAAGCCACCGTGGACTTGCTGTGCTGGATATTATTAGTCCATGTGTAACTTTTTATAATTTAGAAACAGCCTTACATTCGTATTCCTGGGGAAAAGACCACGAATCTCATCTCCATGAACTTTCTTATGTGCCGCCAAGAGATGAGATCATGGTTGAGGATTTTGAGGAAAATACAGTTCGTGAAATTGAACTGCATGACGGTTCAATGGTTGTCCTGAAAAAATTGGATCGCGAGTATGATCCAACCAGCCGTTGGGATGCCATGCATATGTTGGAAGAAGCCTATGTGAATGATTGGCTGGTGACTGGATTAATTTATGTCGATCCCGATCAACCTTCCATGTATGATTTGTACAATCTTGTCGATACACCTCTGAATAGATTGACCCAAAAAGAATTGCGTCCATCCAAAGAATCATTGGATAGATTGAATTCACAGATGTTTAGTTGAAAAAAACCGCCATCAAGGCGGTTTTTTTGTAATAGTTTCTATTTATTGGCACCTAACGTATGCAGAAGTACAAAATTGGGCGGACGCATTTCACCAACAGGGAAGCCGGATATCAAAATCACCTGTTGTCCGACTTTCATCAAAGACGATTCAATAATGGCATCTTCAACTGTCTTGATCATTGATTCCACTGTCGAGGCAAAAGGTACAAGGAAAGGAGTAATTCCCCAGTATAAGCCTAAACGCTGATAGGTGCGTTTATCGGGTGTAAATGCCAGCACTGGTACATGCGGACGTGTCTTTGACATCACACGGGCAGTATGGCCACCGCGGGTGAATACCGCAATACAGGAGACATCTGTATCCTGTGCCAGTTCTTTGGCTGCTCGGGCAAGCGAATATGAATCATCATGAAGGCTTAATGGATCTGGAGTAGGATGGCAATGCCCCCATTCAGCATCATGCGCTTCAGCCTCTTGGATAATTGAATCCATCATTCGGACGGCTTCAACAGGGTAGGCACCGCTGGCTGTTTCTCCGGAAAGCATTACAGCATCGGAACCATCGAAAATTGCATTGGCAACGTCCGATGCTTCTGCACGGGTTGGACGGGGGTTCTGGATCATCGACTCAAGCATTTGAGTGGCAGTAATCACCTGCCTCGATTTTTTATTTGCTGCTTCGATAATCAATTTTTGCATAATCGGAACCAATTGAGGAGAAGTTTCAACCCCTAGATCACCTCGGGCTACCATTACACCATCAGCTACATTCAAAATAGCATCTAGATCAGCAATCGCTTCAGGTCTTTCCAATTTGGCAATTAATCGGGTATCGATCCGCGCAGGGTTTATATCCGAAATGGCTTGACGGACAATTTTAATATCGTTGGCTGATCTTACAAAAGAAATAGCCACATAGTCTACTTCTTCTTTTAATCCAAATTCAAGGTCTTCTCTATCTTTTTCCGTAAAACCGGGAATTGTTATTTCACTTCCAGGAAGGTTGACCCCTTTGTGCGAGGTTAATTTCCCACCGAGAGAGACTACCGCTTCAACGGAATCGGTTTTTGATGATTTCACAATCAATTCCAGACGACCATCATCGAGCAATACCCGGCTGCCTTCGCGGACAGAGCGAGCCAATTCCGGAACTTCCATTGGAATAACGTGATCAATTCCCGCAGGTGGCATGGATGCCCGGGCTGTTAATAAAACGATTTCGTCTTTTTTTAATTCAATACCTTGTTCAGGCAGGTTGCCAACTCGCATCTTCGGTCCCTGCAGGTCTTGAAGAATGGATATGGGTTTGTGAATATCTTCAGATATTTTTCGCACCAGACCAATTCGTCTATGATGATCTTCGTGTGTACCATGCGAAAAATTCAGTCGGACAACATCCACACCGGCGATTAATACGTCACGCAGCTTCTCTTCTGTATCACAGGCCGGGCCAATAGTTGCAACAATCTTTGCTTTTCGTTTATTCATAGTCATTTTTTTATTAGATATAGTTAAGTTTCTTTGCTTCAAATATAAGTTCGTCTCTAAAATCAGGATGAGCGATGGAAATCAATGATTGGGCTCGCTGCCGTATTGATTTTCCATACAAATCAACCATTCCGTACTCTGTCACTATATAGTGTACATGACTTCGTGTTGTAACAACACCGGCTCCTGATTTAAGAGTCGGAACGATACGATTTATTACTGCCCCATTGGAGCTTACAGAAGAACTTGGAAGTGCAATAATGGGCATACCTTCTTCTGCTAAAGAAGACCCATAAATAAAGTCCATCTGCCCACCGGTGCCGCTATACAACCTCGTGCCGATAGAATCTGCGCAGATTTGCCCTGTCAGATCTACCTCTATGGCTGAATTGATAGCAACCATTCGGTAATTTTTTGCTATTGTGAATGGATTATTAATATATTCCGTTCGATAAAATTCTACGATGGGATTTTTATCCACCCAACGATGTAATTTTCGACTTCCTAAAAGAAAACCAGTAGCAATTTTCCCTGTATGAATTGTTTTACGGGAATTTGTCACTACACCATTTTCCACCAAACGAATAACTCCGTCAGATATCAACTCAGAATGAATTCCCAGGTCTTTCTTATGACCAAGATATTTTGTAACGGAATCTGGAATAGCGCCAATACCCAATTGCAGAGTAGCACCATCTGGTATGCGTTCGCCAATATGCGCACCGATCTTATCCATAACTGGATCTGACCCATCATTCCCCTGGGGCATTTCAGCCAGAGGATAATCCACAGGAATGATGGCATCCAATTTGCTGATGTGGATTTTTGTATCACCACAAGTAGTCGGCATTTGTTCATTTATTTCTGCCAGAATTAGGCGCGATGACTCTGCCGGGCCTTTTGTCATTCCATTTTCAATACCAAAAGTACAAAAACCTTCATCATCAGGAGGTGAAAGATGAACCAGGGCCACATCGACGGGCAGAATACCCTTCATAAATAAGAGCGGAAATTCAGATAAAAGAATTGGTGTAAAATCTGCGCGGCCTTCATGGACAGCTTTGCGAACATTTGCACTGATGAACAATGTATTCACCCGCAAATGCCCGGCAAAAGGAGGTGCTGCGTAATCTTCATCTGTAACCGTAAGTGCCTGACAAACCTCAACGTCATGAATTTCTGGCGCATACCGCATGAGGGCTGATAACAACTCACGGGGAACTGAACAATTCCCCGTGAGAAAGACACGTTGTCCAGATTTTATGAAACGGACCGCATCATCAGCCGAGACTATTTTTCCCGCGTACTCGGTTTTCCAATCCATTTTTCTTTTTCCTGGTCAGGAATCTAATAATACTTTTCGAATCTTTTCCAGCGCCCAGTCAATGGTAGGACGGTCGATGATCAATGGAGGCGCAAAACGGATAATCTGTTGATGAGTTTCTTTGGCAAGAATACCTTCATTTTTCAAGGCTTCGCAGTATTTACGAGCTCCGCCGGCTTCTTCTTTGATCTCAACACCAATTAAGAGACCTTTCCCGCGTACTTCTTTGATTTTCGGACTGTTTATCTCTGAAAGTTGTTCCAGGAAATACTCACCTTGAATGGCAGCATTTTCGATCATTTTTTCTTCGACGAGTACTTTTAGAGATTCCCGTGCCACGGCAGCCGCGAGAGGATTTCCACCGAAAGTAGATCCATGTTCACCTGGATTGATCAATCCAAGAATTGATCGATCTGCCAGAACTGCAGAGACGGGATAGAACCCTCCACCAAGTGCCTTACCAAGAATAACAACATCAGCACGAACATCATCGTGCATAGTGGCGAGAAGTTTCCCTGTGCGACCAAGTCCAGTTTGAATTTCATCGGCTATAAATAAAACGTTGTTTTTCGTGCATAAACTGCGAACTTCTTTGATATAACCAGCCGGTGGAATATTCACACCCGATTCGCCCTGTATGGGTTCAATCATTACGGCCACAGTATATGGAGTTATCGCTTTTTCAAGTTCCTGCGTATCACCAAATTTTACAGAAACAAAACCAGGGGTATGTGGACCGAAATCATCTTTATATAATGGCTCCGATGAGAAGGAAATGATTGAAATCGTTCGTCCGTGGAAATTTCCCTCGGCTACAATAATCTCAGCTTTATTACGTGGAACTTGTTTGCTAACATAACCCCATTTACGAGCAACTTTTAATGCAGTTTCTACGGCTTCAGCGCCACTATTCATGGGTAGAACCATTTCGTAACCCGTTAACTCAGAAAGCTCTTTATAAAAAAGAGCCAACTGATCATTACGAAATGCCCGGGATGTAAGGGTTAGTTTGCCAGCCTGTTGAATTAAAGCATTCAAAATTCGAGGATGGATGTGACCCTGATTTAATGCAGAATATGAACTTAAGCAATCCAGGTATTTATTCCCGTCAACATCGTAAACCCAGACGCCTTCTCCTCTTGAAAGAACAACATCCAATGGATGATAATTGTGCGCGCCAATTTTCTCTTCGAGATCAATATATTCCTGGCTTTTCATAGATATCTCTATCGGAAAAGACTTACGATAATAGCTTTTTGGGCATGCATTCTGTTATGAGCCTGTGGGAATAGAACTGAATGCGGTCCATCAGCCACCTCATCTGTAATTTCCTGACCACGATGTGCTGGTAGACAATGCATGACAATTGTTTCTGGTTTGGCTTCTGAAACAAGTTTTGCATTTACCTGATATGGTGGAAATACCTTTTTCCGTTTTTCAGTTTCTTCTTCCTGACCCATGCTGGTCCATGTATCTGTATAGATAACATCGGCATTTTTTACGGCTTCATGTGGATCACGAATAGTGCGAATAGAAGAACCGGACTTTGCCGCAAATGTCTTTCCTTCTTCCAGAGCCTTGGAGGATAAATCATAGCCTTCAGGTGAAGCCAAGGTGAAATTTGCACCTAATTTGGAACAAATATGAAGTAATGAAACAGCCACATTATTACCATCACCAACAAAGGTGACATTAAGTCCTTTAAGACTGCCAAATTTCTCAATTATTGTCAGAGCATCGCCCATACCCTGACACGGATGATCGTAATCACTCAGAGCATTAATAACTGGAATCGAGGCCCATTTTGCCAGATCGAGAACATGTTGATGGGCGAACACACGTGCCATAATGACGTCGACATAACCTGCTAAAACACGAGCTACATCAGCCACTGATTCGCGTTGACCAAGGCCGATTTCATTAGGGGATAGATACAAAGCATCTCCACCAAGCTGACGCATAGCCATATCAAAACTTACGCGTGTACGAAGGCTTGGCTTTTGAAAAATCATTCCTAACACCTTGCCTTTGAGAAGAGGTTTGTTTTCTCCTTTTTCAAGGCGTTCCTTCTTTAATTCAATAGCCAGATCAAGAATTCCCTGGAGTGCTTCTGGTGAATAATCAGCAATGGAAATGAAATCTTTCTTCATAATAATATGCTCCTTTTATTGATCAAGTTAGTGGTGACAGGAACCGCATGAACCACCGCTGCACCCCCCGCAACCGGAATGACCGGTTGAACTCAGGGAAGGGGAACCAGCGGATTGCGCATAGAATTTAGACAGTAATCTATGGGTATTGTTACTCTTACAATTGGAACAGGATATTGGTAAATCTGCTTCAGAAAAACAACGGCGGACTTCAAAGGTCTGCCGGCACTCGGAACACTGATATTCATAGATGGGCATGATTTTCTCCTAAAATGATTCTACCGCCACGCGCATGATCATGTCAATTTTATTCCCATTTAATAAAGATGTCATAATACTGCGTTAATACATCAATGATCTTACATTGCTTGCCCACTTATTAAAACCGGGCTATTATTAAAACATTCTAATACTTCCAAAGGAGAGCAATATGCAAAAGAAGAATAGTTTTGTTCTCGTTATTGCTGCACTTATGACCATTGCTTCTATGTTGCTGACTTCCTGTCAGCCAACTCCTGCACCAACAGAAGCACCAAAACCAACTGCGGTTGAACCGACAAAAGCTCCTGAACCAACAAAAGCAACTGAACCGACAAAAGCCGCCGAGGCAGAAGTGGGAAGTGCTGGACATCCAATTAAAGTCCTGTTCGTCCCATCCACAGATGCCAACGTCATAGTGACCGGTGGGAAGATCATGGCGGATGCCCTCGAAAAAGCGACCGGCTACAAATTCGAGGTTTCAGTTCCGACTTCCTATGCTGCCACCATTGAAGAGATGTGCGCTTCTCCGACCGATACCATCGGTTTTATTCCCGGTCTGGGATATGTGTTGGCCAATCAGCTTTGTGGTGTTGATGTTGCTTTTAAAGCTGTTCGGTATGGCTCTTCTGTCTATTGGGCAGAATTCATTGTGAAACGTGATAGCGATTTTAAGGATATCAAGGATTTGGCTGGAAAAAAGTGGGGATATGGTGATGTAGGTTCTACATCTGGTTACCTCGTTCCTTTAGCCATGTTCAAAGAAGCCGGGATTGAACCGGGAGAAAAAGTAGCCACCGGCGGTCATCCACAATCGGTTAAGGCTGTTTACAATGGCGAGGTTGATTTTGCCACAGTATTCTATACTCCACCTTCCGTTCCCGAAGGGAAAGAAGCATGGAAGGAAGGTGCAGATCCTGATATTCCGGCTGATTTGATCAAAGAATGCAAAGTTACCGAGGATAAGAAGTCACTCATGTGCGGCGGTTATAAAGTCAATGATGCCCGTGCCAATATTCGTGAAGAGGCTCCTGATGTAATTGAAAAGGTCAAGATACTGGCTGTTTCTCCATCCATTCCGAATGACACACTCTCTTTTGGGCCTAAATTCCCGACTGATATCAGAGAGAAAATTTCAAAAGCATTGATTGAATTCGCAAAAACAGATGACTGGAAGAATTCAATTGGTAAACAGGATTTCTATGCATGGAATGGTATTGCAGAAACCACTGATGCAGAATATGACTTTGTTCGCACCATGGTGGAAGCTGCCGGCATAACGCTCGAAAAGTTGGGTAAATAATAAACTATTTATTTTTAGCCCGGAGTTCGTATGCTGAACTCCGGGCTTTTATTAAATACCATTGATATTGGTTAAAATATCCTATATTTTCATTGAAGGTCAAATGTATGGAACACTCCCCTCAAAAAAATCTTCTTGAAGTAAAGAACCTCACCAAAGTATATGAAGGAGGGGTTAAAGCACTTACAGATGTGAACTTCAATGTGAAGAAAGGTGAATTTCTGGCCGTCATTGGTTTGAGTGGATCAGGTAAATCAACATTACTACGTTGTATAAATAGACTTGTTGACCCGACTTCAGGAACTATTATTTTTAACGGACAAAGTGTTACTGGAGCAACCGATGAAGAATTACGTATGATCAGACGGAAAATAGGTATGGTTTTCCAACATTTTAATCTGGTCAGTAGATCAAGTGTTTTGACAAATGTTCTTTCAGGAAGATTGGGCTATGCAAATCCTGCCTGGAGCTTAATAAATCGATTTTCAGATGAAGATATAAAATTCGCTATACACCAGTTGGAACGTGTCGGAATTGCCGATAAGGCAAATTATAGGGCAGATGAACTCTCTGGAGGACAACAACAGAGAGTAGGAGTTGCCAGAGCTTTAATGCAGGATCCTGAAATGATTTTGGCGGACGAACCAGTGGCTTCATTGGACCCAGTTCTGGCACATAGCATCATGCAATATCTCGAAGAAATCAACAAGAAAGATGGTGTTACTGTTTTATGCAGCCTCCATTTTCTTGATCTTGTACACCGTTATTCCGATAGGGTTATAGCGTTAAATAATGGCCAATTGGTTTTTGATGGTCTTCCAAAAGAAATTGATGACAACAAATTTAAAGAAATTTACGGCAAAGACGCCGAACGGGTGGGCTAAATGAAAAACAATCAAAAACCTAAAGCCTCCATATGGCGGTCATTGGGATTGGCTGCATCCATTATTGCTGCTGTGATCATTTATGCATATGGTTTTCAGGTGACAAAAGTTAATCTTGAAGAGACGAAATCTCCCCGCCGGCAGGAACAATTGCTTCGGATCATCCGGGCTCTGGCAAAACCCGATTTATTTGTGTATGACAAAACAGAAGTCAAAATCACCGTACCTGTCCAGGTTCCCTGTCCATCTAAGGATTGGAAACCGGCGGCACCTGATACAACCAGACCATATATTGTTGTAACACCTGCATGTGCCGATCCAGGGACAGAAGTTGTTATTGAAGGATTTAATATGCCGGCCAAAACCGAAGGGCCGTTGAATTTCTTACCACCGAGCAAGGTGAATCTAAGCCTTGGAGATATCCAAACCGATGCAAATGGTTATTTTAAAATTTCAGCCAAACTCCCGAATCGACCCAATGATGCCGCTCAAACTATCGAAGCCATTGTTCGCCAGCCCGTTGGTGCACCACATTTAACTCAAACGGCCTACGATACCTGGGAAAAAATCATTGAAACCATTTTCCTTGCCCTTCTGGCAACAACGATCGGAACAATACTTTCCATTCCGCTAAGTTTTCTTGCCGCCCGGAATTTGATGAAAGAGATTGTTAGCAATCTATTGGGACTCTCTGCCCAAGTGATTGCTATACCGGTGGGCTTCGTCATCGGTCGTTATGTAGCTGACTGGATGGGATCACTGGGGGATAGTATTTCGCAAAATATCATTATTTCCGTGGGAATCATTATTATTTTCCCTGTTCTTTTGGTTCGTTTGGTCAAATGGGCGTTCCCAGAAGAAGAAATTCACAAACCGAAACTATCAACGCGATTATTTCGGATGGCAGGGATATCCCTGGGATTGTTGATAGGATTAATAACAATTGCCATTCTGGCAGGTTTAATGGAAATACTTGGACATTATCTCCAGGGAGTTCTTGGTGGATTCGGCTTCCTGGGCTCGTTCCTTATGAATATTGGTCAGATTCTACGGATGTTGATTTCACTAACAGCCGCCTTAACAGCCGCCGGGGTATTAGGCAGCTATGCAGGAAAAATGGGTGTCAATTTTCAGAAAAAGTTCTCCGTTAAACAAACAAAGATTGTTGGCACTTTAATGGCTATGGCTGCCGGAGCAATGATTTTTGTGTTATTGGGCGCAGCCATAAACTGGTTATATCAAATTGAAAATCCTATCTACTGGGCATTTTGGCCTGCTGTAGCGGGAGCCATTGGCGGCCTGATTGTCGGAATTACGACCAGTAAGAATGACCTTCTTCCTGTTGGAATAATTATCTACTATGTAACACGTACAATCCTCAATGCACTTCGATCCATTGAGTCATTGATTATGGTTATTGTATTTGTTGTATGGGTAGGTATTGGGCCTTTTGCCGGTGTTCTGGCGCTTTCACTGCATACAGTGGCTGCACTTGCCAAGTTATATTCAGAACAGGTCGAGAGTATTTTGAGCGGCCCGGTTGAAGCTATTAAAGCTACTGGTGCGAATTGGATGCAAACCGTTGTCTATGCCGTTGTGCCACAGATCATTCCCCCATATATATCTTTTACCATGTACCGGTGGGATATCAATGTCCGCATGTCAACCATTATTGGATTCGCCGGCGGAGGAGGAATTGGATTCTTACTTATTCAAAATATTAATCTGCTAAACTACAGAGCTGCTTCTGCGCAAATGATCGCTATCGCGATTGTGGTGGCATCAATGGACTATTTAAGTTCCAAGATGCGCGAGAAAGTGGTATAAACTTGGTTTATTTTATTAAGGAAATGGAATTTGATATCTTCAATAATCGTATGTGCCATATACGTCTCGGCGCAATTACTTTCTAATATAGCCAGTCTACAAATTGTAAGTTTTGCCGGCCTCTCGTTTGATGCCGGTACGTTTATTTACCCGATAACATTTACATTGCGTGACCTTGCACATAAAGTACTTGGTTTGAAAGGTGTAAGGGTTCTTATTATTACGGCTGTTGTGATCAACCTTTTTATGGCGGTATTTTTCTGGTTTGTCTCAATTGTTCCGCCAGACCGGTCAGCAGGCAGCAGTGAGCTTTGGGGAAAGGTTCTCGCTCCAGTTTGGCGAATTACAATCGCCAGTATTCTGTCACAATTGGTTTCAGAACTCACTGATACTGAAGTGTATCGATTATGGGTTGATAAGATTACCAAACGATTTCAATGGATGCGAGTTCTGGTTAGCAATTCAATCAGTGTCCCATTGGATTCACTTTGTTTCTCTTTTATGGCTTTTTATGGAACAATGCCGATCCAATCTGTCTGGGGCATTTTTTGGGCAAATGTGATCATAAAAATGATTGTCACAGTTGCAAGTTTGCCATTCATCTACTTTGTCAAAGAAAAGAATAATGGATAATTGAAAATGAAAAAACAAATAAATCCTCTCTCTTCCTCATTCCGAGATCCTAGTGGTTTTTTGTTCAAACATGATGGCATCCTTTATAGACAAATTAATAAAGAATACCAATCGATATATGAAAAGTTTATATCAAGCGGATTATGCCAATTGCTTCAAAAGAAGGGGTGGGTAATTAACCACGAAGAAGTCGATAATGTGGAACCACCTGATAGTGAATTGTGTTACCGGATCATAAAACCTGAAATGGTGGATTTCATATCTTATCCATATGAATGGAGTTTCAGCCAGTTAAAAGATGCAGCACTTCTCACGTTAAAAATTGAAAAACTAGCCCTTGAAAAAGGCTTAACTCTTAAAGATGCCAGTGCCTATAATATCCAATTTCACAAAGGTAAACCTGTATTAATTGATACATTGTCATTTGATGATTATAGTGATGGCAAACCGTGGGATGCTTATAAACAATTCTGTCAACATTTCTTAGCGCCATTGGCACTAATGTCAAAGGTAGATATTCGGTTGAATCAATTAATGAGAGTCTACATCGATGGGATTCCACTTGATATGGCTTCTGAGCTTCTTCCCTGGAATACCCGGTTGAATATTGGATTGGCGACTCATATTCATTTACATGCCAATGCACAGAAAAAATATTCAGTTACAAAAGAAACGGAATCTGGACAAAAAGCCAATGTTTCCAAGATGGGACTTCTTGGATTGATTGATAGTCTGCAAAGCACTGTTAAGGGATTGGAGTGGCAGCCTAAGGGAACTGAGTGGGCAGAGTATTATGACATTACAAATTACTCTGATTCTGCGTTTGATGCAAAAAAGTCTCTCGTAAAAGAATTTGTCAGTTTAGCAGGTGGTGGAAAAATATGGGATCTGGGTGCCAATACAGGAGAATTCAGCCGTACGGTAACAGATCTTGGATCAGTTGTATCATTTGACATTGACCCGGCTGCTGTTGAAAAGAATTACCGAATGATGAAATCAGCAAAAGAGACTGGGATTCTGCCTCTTGTTTTGGACCTGACTAATCCAAGCGGTGACATTGGTTGGGCTAATAAAGAGCGTGATTCATTAGCAAATCGCGGTCCGGCCGATATTGTTATGGCTCTTGCTCTGATTCACCATATATGCATATCTAATAATGTTCCTTTGGAGAGTTTTGCTGAATATCTGCAAAGTCTGGGAAAATATGTTGTGATTGAATTTGTACCTAAAGAAGATTCTCAGGTGAAAATTTTACTGAAAACTAGAAAAGATATTTTTCCTCGTTATACTATCGAAGGATTTGAAGAAGCTTTTGTAAAATCTTTCGAAATTTTAAATAAAAAATCCGTAGAAGGAAGTCTTCGGGTGTTATATTTATTGAAAAGCAAATCATCTTAATTTTAATGGATAACTGACTGGAGAGAGCTATGCCATATAAGGCTGAAATTAGTCGCGCAAATCCTACTTGTTTTCTATTTCTGGTCGATCATTCTACATCTATGAATGAACCTGTAATGGGGACAGATGGAAATCCAAAAAAGTCAGAATTTGTTGCTGAAGCCTTGAATAGAGTCTTACAGAGTCTGGTTGTTTCAGCATCTAAAGATCTGGATATCCGACCCTATTACCAGGTAGGAATTATCGGATATGGCTCAGAAATCAAATCCATTCTTCCAGGGGCTGATGAAGAAACACATCTTGCCTGGATAGACGAAGTATATCAACATCCATTGCGTATAGAAGATAGACAACACCAGGAGCCCGATGGGGAGGGTGGTGTTATGGATGTGTCGGTAAAATTTCCGGTGTGGGTTGAACCTTATGCCAGAGGAAATACACCGATGCGTCAGGTTTTTGAAGAAGCCTATCGAATTCTCTCACAGTGGGTTGTCGATCATCCAGATTCATATCCACCAACAGTGATTAACCTGACAGATGGACAATCTAATGACGGGAAAGTGGCAGATGCCGCTAAATCATTGTGTGAATTAGCTACTAATGATGGTAATGTACTTTTGATAACATTACATACATCTTCTCATCCATTTGATAAACCTGTTCTTTATCCAACCAGTGTAGAAGAGATGCCTGATTTCTCATCAAGAAATATGTTCTTGATGACCAGCATTCTTCCTGAGAACCTTCGCAGGGCGGCAGAAGAAATCCTTGGTGTAGAAGTTGCAGAAGGTGCCCACGGAATTGTATACAATGCAGATATTGCAGGTATTATTCAAGGTCTCGAAATAGGTACCAGACCTGCCAACCTGGCATAATTTATTTTGGATGTAATTTCCTGGTTCTCGTACTCCATTCCAAAAGCTGGAAACAAGGATGATGAAAATGAAGACGCCGTGTTTCCAGCTGTTGGTATAGGATTAAATGGCCATCAAGATTTATCTACATTTATCGTAGCAGATGGCGCTACTCAAACAAGTTTTTCTGCTTTATGGGCAAACTATCTTGTTCAAAATTGTTCTCAGAGCAATTTGTCGGAGTTTAATTTTTATCGGGCTCTTTCACGTGCCCAAAAAGATTGGGATAAATCAGTACAAGATAAGAACCTGCCATGGCATGCCATCGAGAAAGTGAAACAGGGAGCATACGCTGCAATGACATGGGTTGAAATTCAGCATTTTCCTTTGCATCCTGCTTATTCATTTACCTGGCGTGCACTTTCAATTGGAGATTGCTGCCTGTTTATTGCCAGAAATAAATCTATATTCCTTTCATTACCATTACAACATCACACAGAATTTAATAATACTCCTGTACTTATCCCATCAAGAAGTGAGAAAATAGATTCAATAAAAGGGAAAGTCCAAACCGCCCGTGGTTCATTAGTGATGGGTGATAAATTAATTCTGGCATCAGATGCTATATCTTCCTGGATCATGAGGAATTCTCAATCTGATCAGTTGGAATTTGTTAAAATGGTCAAGGAAATCAAGAATGCAAAAAACATATCCGGATTTACAAATTGGATCAACGGCTTGCGAAAAAGAGGGGATTTGAAAAATGATGACACGTCGTTGATATTGATTGAATTGGGACAAGGTGGAGCTTGAGCACTCAAAAATATCCATCTTTTGCCGATTACCAATCGGCATTACAGCACCCAGAAATGGCTTTTTCCTCCAATTTTTTAAAACTTGGATCAGTGGAAAGCGACCTGTGGGGCTTCCCACGGGTACGTTCAGGCGGATTTGCCCTAACATATAAAGTTGACATAAATGAAATGACCTGGGCAGCAAGATGTTTTCATCGTGGTGTTCGGGATAGAGCAATCCGTTATGCACAAATCTGTCAGGCAATTGAAAAGTACCAATTACCATTTTTTGTTCCAACGCGATACATACAGCATGGGATAACAGTTCATGGAAAACAATTTCCCATTTCTGTTTTGGAATGGGTGGAGGGGGAATCTCTTGAATCGTATATTTTTCATCATCTTGAAAGTCAGAAAGATCTGATAACCATAGGACAAAAGTTTCGTCAGGTGTGTAGATTGATGGAGGAAAAAGAACTTGCGCATGGAGATCTATCACATCGGAATATTCTGGTCAAATCAGATGAAATTGTCCTCATAGATTATGATGGAATGTTTGTACCTGCCTTGACAGGGAGAAAAAGCAGCGAATTAGGGAATACACACTTTCAGCATCCGGAACGTTCCAATAGCTTTTTTAATTGCCGGATGGATCGTTTCTCATCGATCGTGATTTACCTGGCCATAATGGCACTTGCATCGGATCCAGCACTCTGGAATCGCTTCCAATCTGGTGGAGAAGGATTGTTATTCCAAAAATCGGATTTTCTTGATCCTGGAAAATCCAGATTACTTCTTGCACTTGAAAATAACCCTGGGGTTTCTCGATATATCTCCCAATTCAGGCAAATTTGCACATCTTCGATTGAAAGCGTTCCTTCTTTGGAAGAATTAATAGAAGGCACCTCAGTAAAACCTGTAAAAATTAGTTCATTATTCGATTCCAGAAAAAAACAGAAGGTAGAAATACCGGTTATTTTTGCCGAATCCTTAGATGAAATCTATAAGAAAGAGGGGGAGATTGTTACTGTTGTAGGAAGGATTATTGAGATTTTTCACGGCCATACCATTAATGGTGAAGATCATATCTTCTTGAATTTTGGTGACTGGCAGGAAGATTGTTTTACTGTTGTTCTGTGGGGTTCAGTATTGGATGACATCAATCGAATGGATATTTCCGTTGATTCATGGATAGGCAGGTGGGTTAGCATCAATGGCCTGATTTCTGTACGGAAGCGACGTCCTCAAATTCAGGCAGAAGCTTTAACAGATATAACCATTCTCCCATCTCAAGAAAATGCCAACCTTTTACTAAATTCATATACAAATTCAAAGTGGAGCCAAATAGAGAAGAAAAAAGTAGAAAAAGAGTCTGCGGAAAAGGGGAGTAATCAAGTAATACAAAACCATGAGGCACCAAAAATAAACCTCATCGATATGTTCCATTATTCAGAACAGAAAAATGTAGACTCGTTATTGAATCAACTATATAGTTCAAATCGGTTTAATAATATTAATAAGTAAGATTATTTTCAAATAATGCGTATAGCACAAACCAGCTATATTGACATATTCAATATTTATTCTATTTTAGTATTCTTTGAATCTTCAAAAATATCGAAATATCCTCGATCCAATTCATCATCATTGAGATGGGCATATCTCTGGGTTACAGCGATGCTCTTATGACGTGCTAACTCTTGAGCAAGTTTTAAATTTCCTGAACTATGCAACACTCTAGTGACAAAATAATGGCGGAATGAATGAGGGGTAATCGTTCCGATTGCATCTTGTCCGAGGATGGTTTTTACCCAATCGGCTACGATCTCACGGCCTGTGGTTGTAGTAATTGGTTTTACCTTTTTCCCGGCGCCTTTATCATGACGGGCAAACAGGGGCAGGGAAGCCAATGGTTTCCCTGCAGAACCATCCAGAATGGCACGGGCAGCCAGGTAATCTTTAATGGTTACAAGTGATCGGGTACTGAACCTCACAACAGCCTGACGATTTCCTTTGCCAATTACCAGTGCTTTCCCTTCATTCCAATCGATATCGCCACGGCGGAGACCACAAGCTTCATGAACACGGAGTCCAGTATCAGCCAGAGTGACAAGGAATGCCCGATCTCGAAGATTCCGAAGTTTCTCTTCAGGATCATCGGTTTGCGCATAGCTTTTAGAGAGCATGTGTTCTACAATGATTTCAATATTATCACGTGGAAACATCGGCAGTCTCTGACCGGGCCGTCTGGCGCGTTGATGAATAAGCATTTGAATTCGGGGCAAATTTATAACGGCAAGATTTTCTGATGCGAGAAATTCAAAAAATCGGGTCGTTGCAGTAAGGTACAAACGTTCAGTGGATGGCGCATGATCTTTCAGACGGCTGATCATCCAGGCTACAGATTCTTCTGTAAGGCTTTCTGTGAGGTTCTCAGAAGGGTTGAGATGGTTCTTTTCCAGAACTTCAAGAAAAAGCGCCATGGCATTTCCGTACGTCAATGCCGTATTTTCACTGCGTGCCTGAGAAATGGTTGTCAGAAAGCGTTCTACAGCCTCGTTTATTGTCATGGAAACGGTCATAGGAAAACCCTTTTTCACATTATACTATGCTTGCGATAATGTAACTTATCGAAACCATAAAGCTAATTTTAACCCATCATCCATAAAATGCCTCACCTGCTTCGCAAGAATTATGGATAATATGAATGCAATCGATAAGCCTGAATAAATCATAAAAGACTGCGTTTGTTTCAAAATGGCACATCACCTGCTGACTTTTTTTCATTTCACCCCACTGCAATATTTAAACCAAAATTCTCAAATTATTTCATTTATATTTATCTTCCTAGAGTAATAAAAGAAAAAATGTTACCAAACCCTATATAATATATTGTTCCAAAGTTTTATACCTATTTTGAGGGAAAATAAAGATACAGAAAATCATTTTTTGAAGATTTGCCAAATGTACTAAAAACCCTGCTCCAAATTACCATAATATTGTTATAGTATCGTCGCTTGAAAATACCCGAAATTTGATATTGAGGTAGAAATGCAAATTACTCCATTTCTTCATAAAATCGGTTCTTTTGTAAACCAGTATCTAATAATTGATGGGCATGAACTGACTTTGATTGATACGGGTATGCATAATAATGGAAATAATATTCTATTATATATATCGAAAATTGGATTTTCATCTGAAAATCTGAAGCGAATTCTGATCACCCATTCAGATTCTGATCATTATGGTTCAGCTGCCTTCTTGAAAAATAAAACTGGTGCTCAAATTTGGACTTCTCAAATAGAAGCTGATGCCATGAAAAATGGCTCTAGCAGCCGTGAGATCAAGCCAAAAGGAATAGGTGTAATCTTTTTTCCTTTGCTTATGTCTTTCTTGACTTCTCCACCTGTTGAAGTGGATAGAATTCTTATTAATGGCGAATTGTTACCTATCCTTAGCGGCATACAGGTAATTTCCTCTCCCGGTCATACCCCGGGTCATATCTCCTTCTATCTTCCTAAAGAAAACATATTGATAGCCGGAGATGCTATAAATACAAAAAAGGGAGTACCTGTTCCCACAACGGATGGCACAACAGGTGATATAGAATTGGCGTGCGTGTCTTTCACTAAACTTATGCAGTTCAATCCAAAGGTAATAGCCTGCGGGCATACTTATCTTGATTTAAGGAAATAAAATGCCTTGTTTCTCTTTACCGTATGGAAATTCAGTAATATCGGGTTCTTTACCTGATTCAATTGCGGTAGATACCTTGCTTCCTCCAATTTCATCTATTGTTTGTGATGAAGAATTACTTGTTCAAGATGCCATTACTCATCCTATTGGCACGTTTTCCTGGAAAAACGTATCACCTGCAGGTTCTGTAGCCATCGCCATAAATGACAAAACCCGGCCGGTGCCAAACTCAATACTGGTACCTGCCCTATTGGGAAAATTAGATCAGATTGGTTTTACTCCTGATCAAATTACTTTCTTCATCGCTACAGGAACTCATACTCCGATGAAAAAGGAAGAATTCGGGTTGCTTCTCCCTGAAAATATCGAAAAGAACTACAAGATTGTTTCACATGATTGTGATAATGAACAAAACCTTACATATCTTGGTGAGACAAAACGAAAGACTCCTGTCTATATCAACTCTTCATTTTATAAATCAGATTACAAATTTCTTATTGGTAATATAGAGCCGCACCACTTTATGGGTTACTCTGGAGGTGCAAAAACCGCGTCCATCGGGCTGACAGGCCGGCAAACTATCAATAAGAACCATGCCATGCTTGTAGAGCCTGAATCCACCTTTGGAGTTTATGGTAAAAACCCTACCCGTCAAGATGTTGAAGAAATTGGTGACCTGATTAAAGTTGATGCTGCGTTGAATGTGGTCATGAATTCTTCACGTCAGATCATGCATGCCGTATTTGGGTCGATTCGAGAAGTAATGTCAGTTGGAATACCACTTTCCCGAAAAATTTGTCAAACCAATGTCACTCATTCTAATTATGATCTTGTCATAGCTTCGCCAGGTGGATACCCGAAGGACATCAACTTGTACCAGTCACAAAAAGCTCTTTCCCATGCGGCCAGTATTACCAGGGATGGCGGTTGTGTCATTCTTGTGGCTGAATGTAAGGAAGGTGTTGGCAGCAATAGCTATGAAGCATTCATGGAGGGTATCAAATCAATAGACGCTGTTTTTTCTAAACTTCAACAGGAGGGGTTCAAGGTTGGGCCGCACAAAGCACTACAGTTTGCACGCGAGCAGCGACGGATACGCATCATAGTTGTTTCGTCTTTAGATGCTGATAGATTGTCTCGCCTGTTATTGGAGCCTTCTGCTTCTCTTGAAGATGCCTGTAAAATTGCATGCACAAATTTGCCGAAAAATGCAAAAATCGCCATTATGCCAAAAGCTACAAATACAATCCCGTCTCTGGAAATAAATGACATCGTCTGAACTATTTAATAATGAATTTGATGGTAATGATTTCACTCTTTCTGGAGAATCGGTTGGGGTTTTATTATTTCATGGTTTCACGGCCACCACTCTAGAAGTTAGGAATCTTGGAAAATGTATAAATCAACAACTAGGATGGACAGTACGTGCACCGTTACTTCCAGGTCATGGAACATGTCCAAAAGACTTGTCAAGAACAAAATATAATGAATGGGTAGATTGTGCAGAAACGGAATTTGACTTATTAAAGAAAAATTTCACAGAGATTGTTGTTGGCGGTGAGTCAATGGGTGGATTGATAGCCCTTTATCTTGCGGCAAAATATTCTCAAATTGCTGCTGTTTTATTGTATGCTCCCGCTCTTGTTATTCCGGATATGCCTGTAGCACGTTTTTTTCACAAATTCATCTACAGTACTAAGAAAAAGAATCTAGTCGCCACGAAAAATGGCTTCCTTCCCTGGCAGGGATATCGAGTAAATCCATTGAAAGCTGTAGTTGAATTAGGTAAACTTCAGACTCTCATCAAACCCATGTTAATAGACGTAAGACAACCCACCCTGCTCTTCCAGGGGAAGCAAGATGAAACAATTGATCCTAAGAGTAGTTCAATTATCTACAAATCAATATCATCAATTGAAAAACATCTGGAAGAATTGGATGAATGTGGTCATTGTGTGTTGCTTGATCGACAACATGAATGGGTTGAAAAGAAAACTATTGATTTTATTAAACAAATTATTGAATGATAAGCTGATTTTGGAAAACCCTCTGATTTTTCGGGGTTATAATTTGTATATCATCCTGATTAGGAGAATTCATGAAACAGGGAATACGACCACCCGGTAAAACGACAATAGCTCCAGAAGTTCTCGTTTCCATAGCTCGATTAACCGCTTTGAGTGTGCCTGGCGTCCGTAGGTTGGCTCTGGCACCTACCGATATCAACAAAATTTTTCACCACGGAGTAAATGAAGGTGTAGAAATCCGGGTAGAAAATGATACGGTTTATGCTGATATTCATGTGATTCTGAATAGAGATGTCAATGTACGTGATGTCAGCCGCACCATCCAAACCCAGGTTGCTCGAGCCTTTTCTGAAATGGTAGGTATGGAAGTTGGTAAAGTCAATATTCATATTGAGGATATAGATTTTTCTCCGGTGAGCGAGTCGTAAAACCTATGAAATCACGCACCAAGGCCCGTTGTATAGCCTTGCAAGTCCTTTACGAACAGGATATGACATCTCATCTGCCAGGTTCCATTTTTGAGGAACGTCTGGTAGATGAACCTTTGGATCCTTCTCTGCAGGAGTTCTCACGGCAGATCATTTTTGGGGTTTTGCCAATAACAAAAGAGCTGGATGATTATATTGCCCAACATGCTCCTGAATGGCCATTGGACCAGGTCGCTGTTATTGATCGCAATATTATCCGTATTGCTATGTGGGAATTTGCTGTCCAACAGTGCACACCGGTGAAAGTGGCAATTAACGAAGCGATTGAACTGGCAAAATATTTTGGATCAGATTCCACTCCAAGATTCGTAAATGGTGTATTGGGAGCTCTGGCCAATCGGTCAAACGAAATTCATCAGGCATTTGCTTCGATTGTGAAATCAAAATCAGGATAATATCTCATCACACCGCATGCACGTATCAGGGTTTCACATCCAGAAATGGCTGCCAGTGACCTCGATTCTCATCATCGCAGGTTTCCTTTTTTCCGCTTGCAGCTCAATAGAAGAAAAAACAGATCAACAATCAAAAGCCAGCTATCATCCCGATGTGCTGGCTTCCTTTGTTGTAACAATACCAGAACCGATAGTACAGGATAGCCGGCTATCCATTGAGTTTGTCAATCCAATAAATGCTCATGAACTGAACCCTATTTATATTGAAATGCAAATGCTTGATGACAGGCATTATCAATTGGATTATCCGGCAAAAAAGGGGATGATGCTTCAATACCGGTATGTGATGACCGGTAAAAACAACAATGTTGAAATAAATTCTGACGGAAAAGAGCTGGCTTCCCGTTTTTTTTTCATTACAGATCATTCCAGAATTGAAGATACTGTTTTAGGCTTTAGATCATCTGTTGCTATCGGTGAGACTGGTCAAATTGAAGGAACATTACGATTAAAAGGTTCCGGGCAATCTGTTTCCGATGCCATTATCACGTCAGATGGAATTTCAACCACCAGCTCTTTTGATGGTCGATTTCGTCTTCAGGGAATTCCTGCAGGCATTCAGAATGTAACCATTTTCAGCCCAGACGGAAAATTTGAACCTTTTCAGCAGCAGGCGGTCATTGATCCAAATTTTGTTACGCCAATTGAAATTGAATTAATTCCAAAGAAATTTATAAATGTAACATTTATTGTAAAATGTCCTGAAAATACACCTGCCAGTGCCAAACTTCGATTATTTGGGAACCTTAATTTACTCGGTGATAGTTTTGCTGGATTATTTGGAGGAACCAGTCTGTCTCAGAACCGCGCTCCTGAATTGTCACGGCAATCAACAACTGAATTTCTCATTATTAAGCAACTCCCCGTTGAGACAGAAATACATTATCTTTATTCCCTGGGGGATTCGTTCTGGAATCGGGAAACATCCCGAAACGGAACCATGAAAAATCGTACCATTTTTACAGGTACTGAAGATATGGTTATTGAAGATACCATTGAATCATGGAATACTCTTAACTATCAACCAATTACTTTCATGTTCACACCACCCGCAAGTACATCTCAAGATGAACGAATACAGATTCAACTAAATGCTTTTGGATGGATGGATCCATTGGAAATGTGGCCTTCTGATAATGGTGTTTTTAAATTTGTTTTATTTTCACCATTGAATTTTTCAGCACCTATCAGTTACCGATTTTGCAGAAATGAAATTTGCGGAACAAAAGAAATCGGTAGTCAGTCTGATCAAGTTTTTTCATTTCAAGCTGGTTCTTCCAGTCAAACTATAGATGTTCCGGTTGGTGTTTGGGCAACCTGGATGCCATCCACTGAACCAACAATAGTTTCAACAGAAGAGACTTCAAAACGCGAAATTGGCTTCAACACGATTGTGGAATATTCAGACGCTTATCGTCCTTCTTATTTAATATATATGGAAAATTCACTAAACGCTATTAGTGGACTAAACGCCAATACTGTGATTTTACCGATGTCTTTTACATTTCGTAGTGCTCAACCAGTATGGCTTGATATTGTTCCAGGACAGAATCCTACACTTAATGATTTGGAATTAATGATTGCTAAGGCAAAAGAAAAGGGATTCCATGTATATTTGCGTGCGTGTACTCATTACCCTACCAATCCGGATGATTTTTGGAGTATGTTAACTCAAAATCCAAATGGATGGGATCAGTGGTTTTCTTCCATTTTTGAATTCTATCGCTCAGCAGCCGAATTCGCTGAATCAAATCAAGTTGATGGCATTATCTTTGGTGATGAAGATGTATCGCCAGTATTCTTTGGCTCTACCGATTCAAGCAGTCATATTGGAAAACTCCCTGTTGATATTCAACAAAAATGTAATGATCTTTTTTCCAATATTCGATTAAGTTTCAGTCGTGAAATGTTACTTGCAGTCAACCTGAAAGATATTAAAACTGCACAGATTTTTCCTTTAGAGAAATCTGATGGCCTATATATATTAAATTTGGGTCAGATTTCAAGTGATTCAAGAGATACAAACACCTATTCTGCCAATATCTCAAATATTCTGGAGAATTCCATTAAACCTATTTTTGACGAATATGGAAAAAAGATTTGGATTGGCCTTGATTTTCCGTCAATTGATACCGGATATCTTGGTTGTGTGAATTTTTTCAATGATTGTATGGTCCCATCGGTGCTTGATTTTCCAGCACTTTTACAACCTGAGTTAACAATTTCTCTCAAAGAACAATCGGATCTTTATAATGCAGCACTTCCTGAGATAAACCGACGTGAGTGGATATCTGGAGTATCAACGCGGAGATACATTCTTGTGGGTAATAATCAGGATCAATCTTCTTCAATTCGTGGAAAGCCGGCAGCTGATGTAATCTGGTACTGGTATTCAACGATGCTCGGAATTCCTACTCAATAAAAGCAGTAAAGGAAAAGACACCTGAATGAACCTCACCAGTTTTTCGGGAACACCTACCTTTTTCGGATTGGATTATCTGGGTTTTCACAATTTACGGACCATTTATTGGAACCTATCTGCCGCAGAATTGGTGGAACAGATTATCCTCAGGCAGGAAGGTTGTATTTCAAGAACAGGTTCTATTGTTGTGAAAACCTCTCCACATACCGGTCGAGCTCCAAATGATAAGTTTTTCGTTCGCAATGAGACTACTGAACAGGTAATTGATTGGGGAGATGTAAATCGGGGGATTTTACCTTCACAATTTGACCGGCTTCTTCTGCAACTACAGGCGTATTTTCAGGGTCGGGATGTCTTTATTCAAGACATGGCTGTAGGTTCAGATCCTGAAGCACAAACGACAGTCCGCATCATAACGGAGCGGGCATGGCATAATCTTGTTGCTCAAAATTTGTTTATACGGTTAATCGGTGATAAATTAGCTGACTTTTCCCCGGTTTTTACGGTTATATGCGCTCCAGGTTTTCAAGCTGATCCAACAGGCGACGGGGTTCACTCTTCTGCATTCATTGTGCTCGATCTAGAGAAAAGACTTGTTCTGATTGGAGGAACTGCGTACGCGGGAGAAATAAAAAAATCTGTCTTCACCTATATGAATTACATTCTGCCCAAAAAAGGTATTTTGCCGATGCATTGTGCAGCCAATACCGGTAGACATGGGGATACTGCTTTATTCTTTGGCCTATCAGGAACCGGGAAAACAACATTATCGTCAGATATCGAACGTAAACTGGTTGGAGATGATGAACATGGTTGGACAAATCATGGGGTATTCAATTATGAGGGAGGTTGTTATGCAAAAACAATCCGTCTTCGAAAAGAATTGGAACCTGTAATTTGGAAAGCGGCCCATCGATTTGGTACTGTTCTGGAAAACGTTGTCATGGATCCTCTCAGTAGAAATATTGATTTTGATAATAGCTCAATTACAGAAAATACTCGAGCCGCCTACCCTATTGAATACGTGGATAATTATGTTGAGACAGGATGCGCCAGTTCTCCAAAAAACATCTTCTTCCTTTGTGCTGACGCCTTCGGTGTTCTGCCACCTATATCCAAACTGGATATTTATCAGGCTGTGTATTTTTCCTTTCGGGATACACAGCAAAAATCGCGGGTACAGAAACAGGCCTGGGAAAAGAACCATCAGCAACATTTTCTACATGTTTTGCTGCGCCATTTCTTCCGTTGAAACCGCATGTATATTCAGATATGCTATTTGAACGATTGAAAACAACGAATTCGTCAGTCTGGCTCATCAATACCGGTTGGACAGGAGGAAAATATGGTTATGGAACAAGAATTCCGCTTGTTCATACCAGAGCTATGATCCATGCAGCAATAAATGGAATGTTATCAAATATACCTATACGAAAGGATAAATGGTTTAACCTGAATATTCCAGAAACCTGCCCCGATGTGCCTTCAGATCTGTTATTACCGGAGACTACCTGGAAAAGCCAACTATCCTATGCCCAAACCGCAACTGATCTGATTCGAAAATTTTCCGCTAATTTTGAAAAGTATAAAAATACAGTTCCTGATGAGGTCCTTAAAGCAGGACTGTTTTTACACTAGATAATAATACAGACTAAAAATCCCGCCAATTATAATAAAAGGACCGTACGGGATAGTTAAAAAAGCCTGATACTGTTTTCGGATGAGCGAAAATAGAATTACAGCTGCTGACACAATTCCACCAAGGACAATGGCCATTAATAGCGCTGGAAGTATATAGGGAAATCCTGCAAGAAATCCGATTGCTCCGGCCAATTGCACATCACCAAAACCAAGCGCTTCTTCATCAATTGGACCATTTTCTTTCTTGGATAATCGTCGGGCAAACGCTTTCCCGATAAAATATAAACCAAGAAAAATCAGGAAACCAACGATCCCTCCCAGCAGGGTTTTAATCCATCCATGAATAAACCAACCGGAAATTATGGCTACGATATAAGCTGCAACTGTCATCTGTTCGAGAATGACATGGTATTCAATATCTGTAATTATGATGACAGTAAAAATCAGCAAGAGTATTTCCCCTGCCCAGAAAGGTAACAAACCTGCAGGTTTCAACCAGCTCAAAATGGATAAAAAGACTGAGCAACAAATAACTATCCAATACCGGATGGCATTCTTTTTTCCACAATTAGGGCAACTTGTTGCCATCAAAAAATTCACAATTCGTCGGATTTCACCACACCCGAGACAAACTGGCATTGTTAAACGGCGTTTCCTTGGTAATACATCCGCAAGATAATTCGCACATATTCCGACGCAAACACCAATAAGGGTTGGTATTAAAAATTTACCTATCATGGGAATTCCTTGTAGAATGATAGTAGAATATATTTCCGATTAAAAAATATGAACACACAAAGTATATCAAATCTCGATTCGGTATTGAATTACTGGTTTTCTCACCGGGAATACTCTGAAAATATCCAATATACCAGTCGGCAGGAGTATTGTAGTGGTGATTTTGCCTCTTTGCCTGATGATTTATCTATTAAATTGCGAACTCGTTTGCAAAACCTGGGAATTCATCAATTATATTCCCATCAATTGCTGAGCTATCATACTGTTAAAGAACGAAAGAACCTGGTTGTCACAACCGGTACGGCCAGTGGAAAAACGCTTTGCTACAACCTTCCCATTCTGGATCAGTTATTTAAAGTGCCTTCATCTAGAGCATTATTCATTTTTCCCACAAAAGCATTAACTCATGATCAACAGGAAAAATTAGTAGAACTAACTGGTGATATAGAAACAAACGGCGAACCATTAATTCCCGTATGTGTATATGACGGAGATACACCAACTCAAAAAAGACAGGTTATCCGGCAGATGGCCCGATGTCTGTTAACAAATCCGGATATGTTACATACGGCCATATTGCCTCATCATACACTCTGGGAGACGTTTTTCCGAGGTCTTGATTTTGTTGTTATTGATGAAATTCATGCATATCGGGGTGTTTTTGGTTCACATGTGGCCAATGTAATCCGTAGATTGAAGAGAATTGCAGCTTTTTATGGAAGCAAACCTCAATTTATACTCACTTCTGCTACCATCGCCAATCCGTTGGAACACGGTAAATCACTTACAGGTGAAGACCTGGTATTAATCCAAGAAGATGGAGCACCGCATGGCGCAAGAACGACTATTTTGTACAATCCTCCTGTGATTCACCAGGAGACTGGAATCAGGAAAAGTGCATCATCAGAAGTGATTCAACTAGCTGGAACTTTATTGAATAAACAGATACAAGTACTTATATTTGGACGATCTCGTAAAGGTGTTGAATTTATACTGCGGCAACTCCGTTTGCAGCAGCAAGATGATGACGAAAATTATCGTGCCTATCGATCTGGCTATTTACCTGCAGACCGGAGACGTATTGAGAGTGATCTTCGCTCAGGGAAACTGCGCGCTGTAGCGGCAACGAATGCACTTGAATTAGGTATTGATATAGGTGGTGTAGATGCTGTTCTCATTACTGGATATCCGGGGAGCGTTTCAGCCATGCGACAACAGGCAGGTCGGGCTGGTCGAAAAACAGAAGATTCAGTAGCTGTCTTGGTGGCGTCTGGGAGCCCAATTGATCAATATTTAATGCGTCATCCAGACTACCTGGTTGGGAAATCTCCAGAATCTGCATTAATCGATCCTGATCATCCGGTGATTCTGTTAGGTCATTTACAATGTGCCGCTTTCGAATTACCCTTCTCCGATAACGAATGTTTTGGTACTGCAAACAATACGATGGTTAGAGAGTATTTGGAATTTATGAATGAATCTGGACAGGTAAATCATTCGGGAGGAAAATACTTTTGGATGGATTCTGCTTATCCAGCCAGTAATCTTTCACTTCGAAGTTCTGATTCACGATCAATTAATCTGGTTGTCGAAGAAAACCACCGGAATAAAATTATCGGTGAAATTGATTATTTAAGTTCCTTATGGATGGTTCATCCCAAAGCAATTTATTTACATGAAGGCATGTCTTATTTTGTCAAGAATCTCGACCTTGAGAATTATGTTGCATCCTTGGAGCCTGTTGATGATGATTATTATACAGAACCTGTTCAAAAGATTACTTTAAAGAAGATAAATGAACAGGATGCAGAATATTACCCGGGGGCAAAGATCACCTATGGAGAAATTCAGGTCACAACTGAGATAACAGGCTTCAAAAAACTTTTGTGGAATACTCATGAAGTCTTATCGGTCGAACCACTTTCCCTGCCGCCTAATACAATGCGAACGACGGCTTATTGGATGGCATTAAGCGATGAAACCGTGAATATTCTTCGTGAGCAATTATTATGGAAAAATGATCCCAATGATTATGGAAAAGATTGGGACCAAATTCGATTAGCTGTACGAACCCGTGATAATTTTAAATGCCAGGTTTGTGGTGTTCCGGAAAGCGGAAAGGCTCATCATGTTCATCACAAGACTCCCCTGCGTAGTTTTGTCAGCCTTACTGAAGCAAACCGGATGGAAAATTTAATCACCCTGTGTTCAAATTGTCATCAATTGGCTGAAAGTGCTGTGAAAATTCGCAGCGGATTGGCGGGATTGGGTTATTCCATGGGACAGTTGGCACCTTTGTTTTTAATGTGTGATTCTTCTGATCTTGGAACTCTATCTGATCCGGCCAGTAATCTGGCTGATGGTAAACCTGCCGTCATTTTTTATGATCAAATCAATGCCGGAATAGGATTGAGTCGCAAATGTTTTGATTTGCATAAGCAAATCATTGCCAGTTCGCATGAGCTTGTTTCAAATTGCCAGTGCATAGATGGCTGCCCTTCCTGTGTGGGCCCTGGAGGAGAAAATGGTGCCGGTGGAAAACAAGAAACACTGGCCATCCTTGAACTTCTTGATGGTGCAGAATGACAGATTCTCCCGAATCTCTTGCAGACCGTTTGCGTTCTCTTGGAGTAAATACAGGCGCATCAAGTATCAAATCACGTGTTATTCAAAAATATCGAATTGAAGATGTAATTCAAGGAAATTTCGAATTATCAACTTATGGAGATATTTTTGTAAGAAAAGTATTAGTAGATAATGCCTATACGCATGGTAATACTATATTTGATAATGCATCTATTTCAAAAAGACTAATTCAATGGTCGTCCAAATCGAATAAATCTGTAGATCTGTCGTCGATTCTTTTTCTTGATACAGAAACGACGGGCTTATCCGGAGGTACCGGTACCCTTCCCTTTCTGATTGGTGTCGGAAAGTTTACATCCGAAGGCTTTTTAACCAGCCAAATATTTATACGTAACCCGGCAGAAGAACGAGCGCAGTTAGAACAATTGAATAAGTATCTCGTTGGCATTGAGGCTATTGCAACTTATAATGGCAAGGCATTCGATATTCCTATCTTAAAGACACGATATGTCATCAATGGTTTTCAATCTCCTTTTGAAAACTTGTTACATTTTGACTTATTACCCCTCTCAAGGCGTATTTGGAAAAGGCGATTGGAAAGCCGTAGTCTGAAAGACCTTGAAACAAATGTGCTTGAATTTTCTCGTAATCAAATGGAAGTACCCGGATGGGAAATCCCTGTGATTTATTTCAACTATTTACGATCTGGAGATGCACGTCCACTTGAAGGAGTTTTCAATCATAACGCAATAGATATCCAATCACTGGCCGCAATTTTTCTCGTTTTAAATAAATTAGCAGCTAATCCAGAAACCAAATCCATTGAGAATACTACTGATATTTTGAGTCTCGCCATACAATTGGAAACATCTGGGGAGATTGATAAAGCTCTTTCATTATATGAACAGCTTCTTTCCCAAGAATTACCTGATAGATTATTTACAGAATTACAATTGCGATATTCCAGGATTTTGAAAAGGAATGGTGATTTTGAAAAAGCCGCAAATGTTCTCTATCATAAAGAAGAATTGGCTGACATTCAAGTTATGATCCAATTGGCGAAAGTATTGGAACATCAACAAAAAAATCTTGATGCCGCATTGCGATATACAGAAAACGCACTTGAAATACTTGAATCTCATGCTACTGATTTGTCATTAACAACTTATCAATTTCAGAAAACCGATTTAGAGAAACGAAAATCCAGATTAATTCAGAAATTACTTTCGAGCAATAAATAATGGTAAATAAATCCATCCAGGAAATAGCAGAAAAATGGAATATTAAGTATAGATCAGATAAGAGATTTCTGGATCCTCCAATACGAAATGTAATCATTGAAAATTCATTTTTATTACCCAAAAATGGATGGGTTTTGGAAATCGCGGGGGGAAATGGCGCGACCGCAGATTACCTATCAAAACTTGGCTTGAAAGTTATTGAAGTGGATATATCTCATGAAGCCTTGAAAATGTCTCAAAAAAGGAACAATCAAGTGATACAGGTATTAGCAGATGCGGAACATTTGCCAATACAGCAATTTAAGTTTGATGTGATCTGCAATTTTTACTTTCTTGAAAGAAGCATTTTCCCATTTATCAAGAAAAATCTTAAGCCAGGTGGGCTTCTCTTTTATGAAACAATGACGATCGAAATGCTTTCTCTTCGTCCAGAAATACCAGAAAAGAACTTGTTACTCCAAAATGAATTAAAAGAAGCTTTTCAATCGTTTGAAATTTTGCAGTATTTTGAAGGATGGGTGGATTCAGATCATGGAAGGAAAAAATCGATTGCCAGAATGATAGCCAGGAAACCGCTGGTATCTGTATAATACCTGTATGAATAAAGAATGGGTGAAAGTATACACAACTTTCGGACAACTTAATGCTGCTATGATGGTCGATTTTTTAATGGCCAATGGTATTTCTGCAACATCCATGCAAGAGAGCATTGGTGTCACATATGGTTTGAATCTTGGCACTCTTGGAGAAGCTTTCATCTATGTTCCGATAGGGCAAAAAGAAATGGCTGAAACCTTAATTCGTGATATGGAAGAAGGCAAGTTTGATTCCCCAGAGAACAATTCAAACGAACCATTTCAAGAATCGTAATAATTTTGAACTATAGTCTCTGTAGTTCAGTTTCAAGCCACGTATTGAATAATTTTCGAGCGAGCTTTGTAATATTTCCAGGTGAACCTGAGCCAATCTGTTTATCATCGATTCTTGTTACAGGCAATACTCCCCTGCTGACACTGGTGATGAATACTTCATCCACACTATTTAATTGATTTTTCGGAAATTCTGAAAATTCAAATTGAATGCCGGCAGACGATAGAAGATTTATAACCGTCTTTCGAGTCAAACCCGGTAATATACCTTCATTTGCTGTCCATACAATCTTGTTTTTTACTATGAAAATATTGCTGGATAAACCTTCAAGCAATAATCCATCTTGATCAACCATCAAGTATTCATTGATTGTGTCTGGTTTAGATAATCGAATATCTTTTGTTTTTTCAATAAAGTTTGTAGACTTTGATTCTGGATTCTCTCTCTGCATTAAAATAGTCTTTGCTGCAGCACCTGTTTCATAAATTACTTCAGGCAGAGAGAAAAAAGGTTCAACCATAAGATAAATTTGCCATCCAACAGCCTCATTGGCGCAATGTATCCGGAAACGAACATCATTCTTATAAGAATCAACTAATTTACGTAAACATCTGGTTAATCGTTTTCTATCAAGTACTATCTCTTTACCCTGTAATTGAGCTGATCTTTCCAACCGGTCAAAATGTTCCTCGATATGTAACACTTGATCATGATTGTATGTACGGAATGTTGTATATACACCATTCATCAATTTTTGGCTGGCCTGATCTAAATTACTTGCTTCACCTATTAGCACGATTTCTTCGGCATTGTTATCTTGTAAATATTTCCAAGTTTTGGTACTTTTATTCACGTTTTTCACCATCAGGCCTGAATTTATCATAATCATCTGGAGTATCGATATCTACTGGCTGTTCATGATAAAAATTGACATATTTTATTCGATCTTCGTATTGTTGGATAAATGTTTGAACAGTTTTACTTTCATCGAGGCTTAAAATTGCATGCCATAGATTCTTTCGAACCATCCATGGATGCCCACGTCGCATATTGTAACTGGGAAAAATCAAATCTGCATGTGTTTCCACAGCACAATTGATAAGGCCAGAGATAATTTTCGGATTTATTCCCGGTTGATCACCCAGGCAAATCATAGCATAAGTAAAATTTTCTCCCAAAGTGTTCAAACCTGTTTTTATGGATTCAAGCATTTCTCCTTTTTCCGGAAAAGGGATCTTTATCCATTCAATAATCGGTAGAGTATGACTATCCTTTTCCCAACAGGGTTTGAATTCGGGATTATATACAACTGACATTTCCTGTATTCCACCCTTGTAAAGATGCTCAATAACTGCACCTAGAATTGTGGTATTTTCCCATGGGAGGTCCATTTTTGGCCTTCCCATTCGGGTAGACTTACCTGCAGCCAGGATCAGGGCACGAATTTTTTCTTCTTTCATATTTATTCAAAGATCTATGGTAATTCCAGTAAATGTTTGTAATCTTCCGGTGTGTCCACATCTAATAATATGGATTCATCAAACCATGATAATGTACGGATTGGGTATTGAGAGAAGATTAATCTTCCACCAAAATCGCCTTGTATTGATGTTAAGGCTTCGAAGGTGTCTCTGTCAAATAAAACGGGATTCGCCCTTCTCCCATTCGTCTCAGGAAGAATTATGGGGGCAAGCGAAATGGAATGTTCGTAGATTAGTTTTCTAATAAGTGTCACTGAAATATGAGGTTGATCCACCAGTTGAAAGACCGCTCCTCCAATTTTTTGTGGTAAGGATTTAATAGCCGTCCTTACAGAACTTGATTGCCCTTCATTCCAATCTTGATTCAGAATCACTTTGACAGGTAAATCTTTAACAATTTCTTTAATTTTTTCGTATTCTTGCCCGGCGATAATATAAATGGGTTTTAATCCTGCAGTTATCGCCTGTAATGCGCAGGCTCTCACAAAAGGAATCCCTTTCCAATCCAACAAAGCCTTTGGCTGTCCCATCCGCCGTGAGTTACCAGCAGCAAGAATTATTCCGGCGATACTTTCGTTGACTGTAAGTACAGAATTGAATTTTGATCCTATTTGATCATTATCATTCTTTTCCATTAGTGAAGTTGTGATAACTGCATCGTAATAATCAAGTAATTGTTGTTGAATAATTGATAAATCTGATTTGTCCTTCAACCTATCAAGCTGGTTAAGTAGGACAGTTCTTCTCGCCTGACACGGTATATTTTTCAAACCGCCCCGGGGATTAATTAGCATTTTCACAATGGACTGCAGTGAAATTGGCTGATTTATTTCCAAACCAGTCATATCCGAAAAAATCTGAGGACGATGAACATATTGTTCAGATAATGGTTTCCCTATGACAAATAGTCCAACAGACACAACCACATGATTTGCCCATGGAGGTATGGCTGGCTCATGTTCCGCAGGAGCTTTTAACGGTCGTGTTTTCGATCCATCTGATTCCATAAAAATGGGAATCCGATTCACTTCTCCAATTTTCTCTATGTTCCCCCAGAGCGACGGATCTACTCCGAAAACCATGTATGGTTCCTGTCCCCCTGGACCAGTCAGGATAGTCTTTTCTGTCATCCTGAAAATTTCATTCTTCTCTTTAGTCCAGGTAATATGATTATTAAAATGCTCAACCTGGTCTTTTCCCATATGCGCGGTGGCAACAAACAAAGCAGGTGTTGACCATTCTTTATTTATACTAATCAAGGCACTTGTTTTACCACCAGAACCAACCAGAGATAATTTTGTGTTGTTGTCAATTCTTAAGGCATCAATGAGTCTCGTCATCTATTCACCCAATATTTTTCGCTTCTCTGGGATAGAAAGAATAGCTTCAAGAACTCCTCCCCCAATTGCCAGAGCTTTATCTGAAACCAATGTGCATAATAATGGGTCACAACGAGGATCGACATCTCCAATTTTCATATTTGGAAAAACCTTAATTCCCTCATGAAGCAAACCTCGAATCACTCCATGAAAAGGTGCATATATATTTAATCCATTTACAGAAGCAATCACATCTCCAGTGTCAACAATATCTCCAATTTCACACTTGGCTTTTAATATTCCCAGACCAGGAGAACGTAAAACTCGTTCGCTTTGATATTCACCCACCTTTTCGGGAATCCCGTTATCTTCTTCTACGGTACCCTTCCAATATACTCTTCCCAAATAAGGCCCACGTTTTGTTTCAATAACACAATCACAATTCTCATTGGGGAAAAAACCTGGCCCTATTCCAATTTGGAAGAGATTATTTGGGATTTTGCTTTGAATTCGTTTTTTTAACATCCTGGCATCTATGTATACATCTGTCTTTATTCTTGCTAAAATCTCAGCATTTTCATCAATAATTACCGGTATTTTATCTTTTGTATGACACTGATTTATCTCATTCTCATTTTGAACAAGTTTCCCCTCAATATCCTCGATGGATATCGAACGAGTATAAACAGCTTCTGCGAAAGAGACATACCTTCTTACAGCCAAAGGTTGTTCTTTTTCTGTAATAATGACTTTGATACCTGAATGGTGAAGACGTAAAGCAATACCGCTTGCCAGATCGCCACCACCTCGAATAATAGCAATTAACATAAAACCTACTTATATTTTTCCCAGTCCTTTTAAAACCTCTTCAGGTGTCAGGGGAAATCTGTTGAACCATATTCCAGTGGCATCATGAACTGCGGCAATAATTGCACCTGCCAACGGAAGGAAGGGCATTTCTCCCATGCCCCTGGCACCATAAGGACCTATAGGATCAGGATATTCCAATATGACAGATTGAATTTGGTCCGGTACATCAAGAATTGTAGGGATAAGATATGTGGAAAGTGTTCGTGTTTCTACATATCCATTTTTTTGAATAAATTTCTCAAGGAGTGTATATCCTGCCGCCTGAACCACAGCTCCTTCTACCTGCCCGGCAACCAATTGCGGATTTATGGCTTTACCAACATCATCTCCACATATTACATTTAGAATTTTTATCTGTCCTGTTTCCGTATTCACTTCTACATCAGCTACTTCTGCCACATAACCATAAGAGAAATTTGGTTCGCATTTGCCAGTTTCAGGGTCATACGGAGTTGTCTTTGGTGGATAGTATGTATATGTAGATATAGCTGGTCGTTCTTCATTTTCCCATTTTGAAAGAGCCATTTGGGCAGCACCGCGAATTGAATTTCCTGCCATAAACGTCATTCGAGAGGCAGAAACGCTGCCAGAATTTTCTGTCGAGGCAGTATCTGAGGTAGTCAATTGAACCTTTTCTATAGGAATATTTAAAGCATCAGCAGCCATTTGCTTAAAAACAGTATGAGAACCCTGTCCTACTTCTGCTCCAGCATGTCGAACAATTACTTTCTCTATTTTTTCTTTCCCATGCAATTCAATTATTGCTGTACAACTTTCAGGTGCACCAAATGAGAATCCCACATTCTTAAATGCGCATGCAAACCCTCTTCCTCGATGTAGATATTTATCGGAAGTATTTGTCAGTTTTTTCTTAGGGTCTTGCATCCAACTATTATTTTCATTTTTCCACCCTCCAGATAACGCAGTTTTTTCTACTACCTTTTCTATACTCACACCTGGAGGAATTGGAGTGCCAACTGAAAGCAATGACTTTTCTCTTAAAAGATTCTTCTTTCGAATTTCAACAGGATCTATATGGAGTGCCTCTGCCAGTTTATTCATCTGGCATTCGGCTTCAAAAGCTCCCTGTGGGCCTCCAAATCCTCTGAAAGCACCATTAGGAATGTTATTTGTGTAGATGGCATAGGAATCTACTTTTATGTTGGGAATTTCATAAGGGCCTGTGCACATCAATGTTGCATTCCCCATCACTTTAGTGGATGTATATATATACGCTCCACCATCAGTTTTTATGTCCACCTCAGCCGCAATTACTTTTCCTTCTTTTGTAGCTCCCCACTTTGCATGAAAAAAATAAGGATGTCTTTTGTGATGCCCGATTATTGACTCTTCTCGTGACCAAACAATCTTTACTGGACGATTTATACCCTTCCGATTCAGGTACAAGGCTGCCAATCCAAGGACAATTTGAACAGACATATCTTCCCGGCCGCCAAAAGCTCCGCCAATAGCCGGGTAAATTATTCGTACTTTTTCTTCCGGTAGATCCAACGCATGAGCAACCTGTTCACGGTCTTCATGTGTCCATTGACCACCAACTACAACTGTGACCCGTCCTTCTTCATCTATATAACCAATTCCTGCTTCCGGTTGAAGATAGGCATGTTCCTGTGCAGGTGTCTCATAATCGCTTTCGATAATTACATCCGCTTTTTTAAATGCTTCATCAACATCGCCTTTACGTATACGATAATGACGAAAGATATTGTCATTTTTTTCGGGATGGATTTTTATGGCATCTTCTTTAAGTGCCTCATAAATTGTCGAAATAGTCGGCAAATCTTCAAATTCAACTTTTATCAATTTAAGAGCTTCAGACGCAATTTCTTCCGATTCGGCAATGACAAGTGCAATATTGTCTCCGTAAAAACAAACATGATCAGCATTTGCCTTTGTCGAACCAGGACCACAAAGAACCGGTTGATCTTTTACATTTAATCCATATTCATTAACAGGTACATCTTTGGCTGTCAATACAGCCAGAACTCCAGGGTATGCTTCTGCTTCTCTAGTGTCAATTTTATGAATGATCGCATGAGGTCTTCCAGCAAAAAGTATTTTCAGATAAGCCTGGTTATCCATTTCAAAATCGCCTGGAAATAAAGCCTTCCCAGTAACTTTTGCCAGAGCATCAACACGTGGAATTGATTTTCCAACATAATTTGGCATCAGAAAACTCCATTCCTGAAGTATCAATTATCTAGACTTCTTTTTTCCTCGGAATGCCTGGGGAGGAACATCGTATACACTGTATCGAGGAGGTGCCAAGAGACTGGTAATTAGCGCTGTGATAAATAAGAAGATGGCATAGAAGATGAACATCAACATTACAGTCAGGATAATCTTCACATAGAGATACGGTTCGACGTATCGGGAAATCAAGTCAGACGGAATGCTAAACCATCCACGCTTTGAGTTTTCATCAATGATAATCAAGGCACCAATATACGAGATTACAGGGATAATAATTCCTAATGCGAAACCAATTCCTCGCCATATAGGATGAATTTCCCTTTTTACTGGCTTTTGTCTCTGTGAATTATATGGTTCATATTTGCTCATATAGCCTGCATTTTCTCGGCTGCTTTTTCAACAGCACGGATGATTTTATAGTAGCCGGTACACCTGCATAAATTTCCGGTAAGCGCATGTTTAATTTCAATTTCAGATGGATTCTTGTTCTCTTCCAAAAATTTTACAGAAGACATGATAAATCCCGGGGTGCAATATCCGCATTGCACAGCTCCCTCTTCAATGAATGCCTGTTGCACAGGATGGAGTTCGTCTTCTTTAGACATACCTTCAATGGTAACAATTTCAGCACCATCAGCACGGGGTGCTGGAACCATACATGCCATCACGGCTGCGCCATCCAAATGAATTGTGCATGCGCCACATTCTCCTTCAGCACATCCTTCTTTTGTTCCAATTAATCCAGCTTCCTCGCGCAATAACCGAAGAAGTGTCTTATGTTGACCATTTTGAAGTATGTATTTTTTCCCATTAATAGTAGTGGTAATTGGAGTTTCGGCAGTAATTTCTGTTGTAATTTCTTTCCTTGTGTGGCTTGAAGCCTTTGTATTTAAGACAGGAGGTTTTTCTAACAAGCCAGTTTTTTTTTCTTTGAGCTTGATTCTCTCAAGTGCCTGTTTTACAAGAACAGTCACTATATAAGAACGATAAGATGCGGAACCACGAACATCTCCAATTGGATGAGCTGCCTCACCTGCCAATCTGGCTGTCTCTTCGATGACATCATCTGTCAAATGTTTCCCTGATATGAATGCTTCTGCTTTTTCCGCATGGATTATTACAGTAGCAACAGCACCCAAAGTAATCCGAGCGGATTTTACAATATCATTATCAAACTCAAGAATACATGTTGAATTCACGACAGAAATGGCCTGCGCTTTTCGAAGGGCATTCTTAATGTAGCAACCTCTTTCATTTTCCTTTAAAGCCGGGAAAATTATTTCGGTAACCATCTCATCAGATTGAAGCACATTCTTCCGTACTCCAGTATAAAAATCAGCCATTTCAACTGTTCGTGAACTGTTTTTATTTTTCAGAACGATTCTTGCATTCAATGCCATTAATGGAGAAATCGTATCATTCGCAGGAGATGCAGTTACGATATTCCCCACAACTGTACCCCGGTTACGAATTTGGGGCGAACCTACCTGCCAGCAGGCTAATACAAGCGGTAAAGCTTTTTCTATCAAGAGTTTAGATTGAACACAATCATTGTGAGTTACAAGCGGGCCAATATGAATTTGTTTCTGACTGTCTTCATAAATTCGATCCAGACCAGGGATCCTCGAGATATCAATTAATGTTTCGATGCCTTTTCTTACGCCTTTTTCCATTTCCAGAATCAAATCTGTGGCACCTGCAATAATCCGGGCTCGATTTCCTTCATCAGACAGGATATCCGTTACCTGTTCAATTGAACCAGCATTAATATATTTTTTCCACATGATGGCTCCTATCAGGCTTTCATTGATATTCCGGTACCATTATTTCGCACCATTATGACTTCAGCCATAATGGAAACTGCAATTTCTTCAGGTGTTTCAGCATTTAATTCCAAACCAAGAGGAGAATGTACTCTATCCAGGTCTTCAACGGAAACACCCTGTTCCAACAATCCTTTTCTGGTTGTTTCCCAACGTCGGCGGGAACCAATCACCCCAATAAAGGCAGCCGGTGTTTTCAATAATGATCCCAAACCAGCAATATCTGTCTCTGATCCTCGTGTAGTTAATAACAGGTATGTTGATGAAGTAATATCAGTTACATCAGGTAATTCTTTCATCGGAACGGCGAAAAATTCATCGGCATAAGGATTAGCTTCATGATTGCAAAACTCGACCCTATCATCAGAAACAGCCACCTTGAAACCCAGATATTTCGCCAGTTGAGCCAGCGCTTTTCCCACATGGCCACCCCCAATGATAATCACTCTTGGAGAAGGTTTAACAGGTTCAACGAGGATCTCCACTGTACCTCCACATGTTCCCGGATCTCCCCTTAGGGGATCTACCATGGAATATTTTAGGACTTTTGTTTTGTTGGTTTTCAGCGAAGTCATGGCTTCATTTATTACAAGGCCTTCAATTTCTCCTCCCCCGACAGTGCCCATCCGTTCCCCATTTTCAAAAATAAGCATTTTTGTTCCAGCATGTCTTGGTGCAGAACCCGTACTGGCAATTACAGTGCACAACACGACAGAATTACCTGCAGAAAGTGTTTCGCTTATTTTTTTATAAATGTCTTCGTTCATTGTTCCAACATTCCCAGAATCACAGGTAAAAGTTGTTTTTTCCGTGAAACGATACCTTCAGCAAGCCATGTTCCATCGGAAAGAGGTTTATAGGGAAGTCCTGCTAAAGGCGGCGGTGGATTTGCCATAAATAAGCGACTGGAACCTCCTACCACATCCGTTACCATTAGCATGGCGAAATTCAGTCCCTTGCTCTCCTGTAATTCTTCCAGAGCATTCTGTAATTCCTGAACATGATCGGTGACTTCAACCATATCACTGACTTCTGCTTGAGAAATGGCAAAATGATATGGTTCAACCTGATAAACCTTCAAATCTGTTTTTACAACCTCTCCAGCTGGTCGTGTTCTTAAACCTGAACCGGCTGCAATGACTTTTTTCCCATAGCTTTCCAGTGTTTCTTCCACGAAAGGAGATCCGCTATTAAATGCCCACCGCATTAATCTATCAGCAGCTGACTTATCCCTTTCGGTTGTAGTCGGAGATGTAAGTATGAGGGTGTCGGAAATTACTCCGGCCAACAGTAAAGCAGCTATAGCTGGCGGGGCGCTTAATCCTGCGTCCTCAATTCTTTCAGATACAAGCGTACTTGTGCTGCCAACAACATCAACCGTAAATCGAATCGGTAAATGAGTTTGAGAATTCCCTAATCGATGATGGTCTAAAATTTCAATAAGATCAGCTTCGTGAATTGAACCTAATGCCTGTTGCGGCTCATTATGATCAACCAGAATAATTTTCATACGGGGCGGGTTTATAAGATCTCGTTGCCGGCATACACCAACATATCTGTTGTGCTCATCTACCACCAGATAGTCATCGCCCTCTTCCCGTAGAATTCGGTTTAATAAATCACGGATTCTCCAGGAAACTTGAAAGCTAGGCACACTAATATCTGCAGCATCTTTTGCTGGGATATCAAGTAATTCTCCTATCTTCATATCCTGTTTAATTTTTTGAGGACCTACCAGTTTGACAAGATGTTGAAATAAACTTCGTCCTGTAATTAATCCATATGGAGTACCATCAGCATTAATTACAGGTGTAATTCCTCCCGTGCGGGAGGCGATCGCCCAGGCGTCTCGTAAGGGTTGTTCTGGTGTGGTTGTATCCAGGCGTCTGGTTACGGTATCAAATTTTGGAGAAGCATCTGGTATTAGTACAGGTGCATCAATACCCGCAAATTTTAGTATCCAATTTGTCTGGGGATTTATTGCACCCGCTCTTGCAGCAACAGCTTCGATTGAATCTCGTTCTCGTAACAACCAAGAATACCCAACGGCAGATGCGATAGAATCTGTATCGGGGTTGACGTGGCCGATAATATAAATTTTCTCTTCCATTAATTTACTTTCTTGATTTTTTCAGAGCAGAATACACTTTCTCAGGTGTAATGGGTAATGTATTAATTTCTGCATTGCAGGCATCCAATACAGCATTCCCAACAGCAGGTGCAACTCCATCTAATGGAATTTCAGCCACAGCTTTTACACCGAACGGATGAGAAGGCTCATATGTCTCAACAAATAAGGCTTCCATACCCGGCATTTCATTTGACCTGAAAATATGATAGTCAATAAGGTTCGTATCTATCGAACGGCCTTTTTCATCGTATCGCATCTCTTCCGAAACGGCATATCCCAGGGCCTGAGACATTCCGCCTTCAATTTGGCCGGTGGCAGCAACTGGATTGACAATAACACCTGAATCTACTGCCATTACCAGGTTGTCAACTATCACTTTTCCTGTTTGGGTATCAACTGTAACCTCGGCAAACTGGGCAGCAAAAGGAGGTGGTGAAGATGGAGAAACATAAGAGGCCACAGCCATGATTTGTTCCTGATCAGTATGGTGTAATGAATTGTAAGCAATTTCGCTTATGCTTACACAACGTCCATCAGGAGCAATTGCTTTTCGATCCGCCAGTTTGATCTGATCTTTCTCACAGGGCACGCCATCCTTTTCTGAAATCATTTTTGCTGCCCGTTCTTTCAATTTCTCGGCTACCTTTTCAGCAGCTCTGACGACAGCTCCACCGGAAATATAAGTTGTGCTGGATGCATAGGCACCAACATCAAATGGTGTCATATCAGTGTCGGAAGAGTAGCAAATTATATCCTCGGTGGGAACACCAACAACTTCTGCTGCCATTTGAGCAAGAACCGTATCAGAACCCGTTCCCAGGTCAGTTGCGCCAACCAGAAGGTTAAATGAGCCA
Source organism: Leptolinea tardivitalis (assembly GCF_001050275.1). GTDB lineage: Bacteria > Chloroflexota > Anaerolineae > Anaerolineales > Anaerolineaceae > Leptolinea > Leptolinea tardivitalis. The sequence continues at coordinate 127,853 of NZ_BBYA01000014.1, read as the reverse complement.
TCATCATTAAGCTTTATGCTGGCACCTCCCATATCGAGATAGGGAATCGCAGTACCCTGCATAACTGTTGCGATACCAATTCCACGGCGCAGATACGGTTTATCTTCAACAGTATGCCATTGGGGATTATTAAACTTTTGGTCCCATCCGATAACAGCTTTTCCCTGTCGGATGCATTCTTCCAAACCAACTGTGTGAATGATCTCTGGACGAGGTTCCCGGCCTTCACTCCATGATGTACTGAAGGGATGTAATTCGCCAGACCTCACAGCATTTTTTATTCGAAATTCGATTGGATCAATATTTAAAGCCCGTGCGATCTTTTCCATCTGTCGTTCTACCGGCCAGAAGCCTTGTGGTACACCATATCCTCTAAAAGCTCCGGCTGGTGGATGGTTGGTATATACAATATCTGCGTAAAAACGAATATTCGGATTCTTGCGGTAGATTCCATCACCCACATACAGGGCCATGGATTTTTGGCCTGTATTACCTGTTACTGTTAAGGCATGGCATCCGTATGCGCCCGTATCTGAGAGTGCATACATTTCATTTGCGGTGATAGTACCGTCTCGCTTGACACCTGTTTTCAGATGAATCTTCATTGGATGGCGTGACCGGGCTGCGATAAATTCTTCTTCTCGGGTATATTCCATCAAAACCGGACGTCCAGTAGCGATAGTCAAGTGAGCTGCCGCGTCTTCAATTAGTATTTCCTGTTTTCCACCAAAACCACCGCCAACTCTAGGTTTGATGATGCGAATACGCTTCATTGGCAGACCTAGAACAGGTGCAAGGATTCGCCGTGCATGGAAGGGAACTTGCGTTGATGTTCTGATGACAAGACGGTCATCTTCATCCCAGTAGCTTACAGCCACATGCGGTTCAATGTGAGCCTGTTGTACCTTTTGAACTTCGTAATCTTCTTCAAAGATCAAATCTGCTTCTGAAAATCCTTTATCAACATCACCAATATCGATCCGAATTTTTGCTGCAAGGTTTTTGGATGGATCCGAGTCGGCAAAATTCACATATTCCGGTTCTTCATGAATTCTTACAGTACCTTCCTTCATAGATTCCGAAGAATCCAATACAACAGGGAGTTCTTCATATTCAACATCAATTAACTTTAATGCTTGTTCGGCTATTTCGTTCGTTTCTGCCGCTACAAACGCTACCCGGTCGCCTACAAATCTCACCCGACTATCTAGCGAGAACATATCCAGTGGACCCGGAATTGGGTCAGATTGTCCGGCAGTGGAATAAACAACCCTGGGGATATCCTGCCAGGTTAATACGGCTGCCACACCTTTCAGAGCTTTCGCTTTGCTGGTATCGATCTTTCTGATCTTTGCATGTGCAACGTGACTATGCAGGATTTTGCCAACTAACATACCGCGTAACTCAATATCTGATGTGAATGCCGGTTTACCCTGTACCAATTTGACGGCATCCAATTTTGGTTCAGATTTACCTACTGCATGGTATTCTCTGGTTTTTGTTGTTATATGTACTTTTGGAGATACTTTGGTAGATACTCCAGCATGTCCATTTGTCTCTGCGGTAGATTTACCATGGTCAACATCCTTTGGGGATGTTGACCAATCATCGACCGAAATGGAACCTTCACCAATCTCAGGTACAGGTTCACCGCGGAGAACAGCTGCAGCACGCATAACTGCTTGAATAGGTTTTAAATAACCCGTGCATCGACAAAGCACACCTGACAAAGCTTCTCTAATTTCTTCTTCTGTAGGATTTATGTTTCGTTCAAGTAATGATTTAGCGGCAAGAACCTGTGCCGGAGTGCAATAGCCACATTGAATGGCACCAGTCTCAATGAATGCCTTTTGTATGGGGTGCAAACCTTCTGTCTTTTTCCAACCTTGCTCCGGATGCTTCCCAATACCTTCAATTGTTTCAATGAGATGTCCTACCGCCTGTGCAGCTAAAATTCGGCAAGAATTAACCGGGACACCATCCAAAAGAATGGCACAGGCGCCGCATTCACCATTTGAGCAACCACCGTATTTTGCTCCGAAGTAACCTTCACGTCTAAGCAATTGTAGTAATGTAATTCCAGGTTCATATTCAAAATCTTTTTGGATACCATTGATGGAAAAACGGCTGATCATAACAGTCCCTTTCCACCAAAGATTCCCTTTTGAGGAACCATACGGTCAATCAGTGTTCTAATCGCAGATTGTTGATACTCGGTAAATCCGGCTCGTTCCATAGATGCAGCATAGGTGTATCGATTAAAAATATCACTGATCATATTTTTCGATCCATCAGAACCTAGAACGGGTGCATATCCGCAACCGCCATAAACTACCCTGATTTCTCCGGTTTCCCACTTGGCCGCTATCACATAAACTATTGGGCGATCTTCAGGTGACCGCGCAACATCGTCATATTCAACCTCGACCGGTGTTGTAAACTCAATTTCTGTGATTAATTTTCCCGGACTCTTTTTTCTTTCTTTAGCCAGCCATTCGCCCAGATAAATGGTCTTACCGCCGGGTTCCCAATGAATTTTCACATCTAACGCCAACAGACATCCCAGCAATGGTGAAAGTCCATCCGCTTTCATTAATAGACCTCCAATAGTGGCCGTTCGACGAATATTAATCGTGGTTTCTCTTCGAGCAGCTTTTGAAAGTCCACCTGGAATTTCATTATTCTCTACTAAATCTTGTAATCGGGTCATCGAGCCTATCTTGCAAATGTTTTTTGCAGTAGTAATTTTGTCTAATCCCAGAGATTGCAGATCAACAACAGCTATTGGTTTTTCTGTATATTTACTTAGTTCAGTACCTCCCCCAAGAGGTACTGTCATCGGTGTTTCGCGATTAAGAAGCTTTTTTGCCTGTTCTAAATTTACAGGCCGATGATACTCAATAATCATAAAGCCTCGCTATCTAAAAAAGCTGTTTTTGAATTCCGTATTGTCCTTATTGTTGGGCAAATGTATCAATTAACAATTTGACATCACCACCAACAGGATACAAAATCGGGCAAGTGCAACCATACTTCCGATATTCTTCTACTTTTTTCCTGGCTTCATCTGGCGTTCCGGAAGCTGTGATGTCCAGGATTAATTGTTCAGGTACCAGGTGTTTTGCCCTATCGATCTGCTCTTTTGTCGCCGGCCATCCAAGTATCGATTGAATCTCTCTTACAATATCTTCAGATACTCCCGATGCCTTTGCAATATGCGGCTGTTGAGCCAGATATTGGGTCAACAAACCGCGAGTGGTATCAATAGCTTTGTCATGATCTAAATCAACAGAGCAAACAATCAATTGGGGTCGGTCAAGGTTTTCAAATGTTTTATTTACTTTTTTCAATCCGGACTGTAGGAGTGACATGGCTTTTTCATTGTATTTTGGGGCAACACAATAATTCAGCACTACGCCATCTGCAATTTCACCCGTCATTTCCATCATTTGATCGCCTGTTGCACCGATCATAATGGGCACATTGCGAGGTTCACGGCGTCCATGGACCACGTCTAATTCAATACCATCAACATGAATGAATTCTCCATGAAATGTCACTTTTTCCATGTTCAATAACCGTTTCATTACTGTAACGGTTTCCTTCATGGCCAATAATGGTTTTCTTCTATCAATACCAACATTTTTTGCCAACGGGTCCCACCAGGCACCAATGCCACAAATGATCCTATCCGGAGCCAGATCATCCAGAGTTAGAAATGTGGCTGCCAATAATCCGATATTACGTGTCCAATTATTGATAACACCAGATCCCACTTTTATTTTTTCTGTCACGGCTGCATAAGCAGCCATGGGAACGATCGCATCTCTTACCAACCGGCTTTCAGCCTGCCAAACAGCCTCGAATCCCCGTTTTTCGGCATACCGAACATAATCAAGACCATCCCTAAGATTGTGGGCATCCTGCAAGTAAAGCGCAACTCGATCAGCCATAATTCCTCCAGGGTTTTATAGTTGTCATACAACTATAATTATAGATTAACTTGCTTTTGTTCGTACTGCTGTAATATCTCCAAATCTTCCGGATAATCCAGATCAAGCCCTAATGTTTCACTGGATACTATCTTCAATGGCAGATGATATTTCTCTGCCTGGTTGCAATGTTTAAAAAATGAATTGTCGCCGAATTGATATGAAATTAATCCGGTAGGCCGAATTAGCAATGCATTTGTACCTTCATTTCGTCGGTCTGGAGCAATGACAACAACCGGTGGTTCTAAAGACAGGTCGATTATTCTTGTGACATCCTCTTTAGATAAAAGAGGCAAATCCGAGGGAAGAATCAATACACCTTGAGCAGAATACATTTGCGCTACCATCGTAGCACGATGAAGAGCCATATTTAAACCTGGATTGCCATCTTCCATAACAGTTCTTGCTCCTTGCTCGCGTGCAAGAGCCAATACTGCTGTATCACTGCTTACAACAAGTATTTGTTCAATTCCATTTACCTGTTTAACCACTTGAAGAGTGTGACCCAGCAATGAAAGATTTAATATCTCTCTTTCATCTTCTGATAATACGCCCGCAAGGCGCGTTTTTCCGCGCCGAAACGGCTTTACCGGAATAATCGCCCATAAACTCATACCAATTTCAACCTTTTGGGTGTAATTTCAAACCAAATTCAATCGTTTCTTTTGCTAATCTGGTGCGATCTTCCTTTGTTCGCATGATCGTCCCAGTAACCAATGGAATTATACCTGCAGCAGATATAGAATCGGCATCATCATGGTCTATGGCATCAATCACCAAACCGGATAGAAAATCCAGATAATGCTTGGCAACTTCAATTGTTCCAGGTAACAAGCCAAGTTCTAAGAACATTTTTGCGGCCGGTCCTTTTATGGTTTTTCCACCTATTATTGGTGAGACTGCCACTACTACCTTCTTCTGGATTTTTTCCCGTAAACCTGGTAATTTTAAAATTGGATCAATACTCACCCATGGATTCGATGGACATAAGACCACCAGATCAGCATTTTCAATCGCATTAATGACAGCTTCTGTAGGTACTGCGTGGGACATCCCTTTAAAAGTAAAACCTGTGACTACAGGTTCACAATTTTCTTTCACAAAATATTCCTGAAATCCAAGGTCTCTACCATCTTTTGTATGAACAATCGTTCGTACGGAAGAATCTGTCATCGGTAAAACTGAATTTAATACGCCGATTTTTCTACAGAGAATTTTCGTAGTTTCTGTAATAGATAATCCAGAGTCTAAAAGGTTCGTCCTGGCAAGATGGAACGCAATATCATGATCGCCCAGCTTGAACCAATCAGGTCCTTCTAATTTCTGAATTTCAGAAAATACCTCCCAGGTCTCATCTTTCCTCCCCCACCCGGTAACTGGATTTGCCAAACCTGCCAGGGTATAACAGACTGTATCAAGATCAGGACATATTTGCAGACCGCATAGTTTCAGATCATCGCCTGTATTAACTATTACTGAAAGACAATCTGGTTCAAGTATGCCAGATAAGCCATCAGCCAACTTTGCGCCACCAACACCGCCAGCCAATGCAACAACATGGATCTTTTTATCCATAAATAATTATTGCCTCATAAGAAAATAATATTTGGAAAACACTTGATCAAATCTGATCTGGTTCCTCAAGAAAATCGAATCGGTAAAGTATTCCTTTCTTTTTTCCATTCTGGAAAATAATGGAAAGGTTTGTCACATCAAAAGAAAACCTAACATCAGTGAAAATACTATTTTCAATAAATTGACAAAATACTTCTCTTCCGATGTTTTGATGAATGAGTGTTATATGAGGAATCCAAAAATCAGGTGAATAGAATCCATTTACATGATCTATATAAGGAACACATTTTTCCCATATTTCCCTCTGTATATCCGATACCAGTAAATTTCTTACGATTTGAAATGTGACTACAGGTTTGTCTCCTGGGAAAATTCCTATTCCGCCACTTTGAACTGAAAAAGGTTTGATCTTCTTAGTAATATCTTCCAACACTTCCTTTATTTGACCTTTATCGATACCCTGACATACAAGCCAGGAAAAATGAATAGGGTCATTTTCTGAAGAATACCTTTGTAAAATCCTCTGAGTATCCTCGTTTTGCACAAGAATATTGTTCCAAATTTTCGATTCAATTAAAGTGGCGACAGCATAAAACATGGCTACCTGAAGAGATCCTCCTTTTCATCCCGGATCAATTCTTTCATACTTCCCTCTCGCAATTGGTACGGAAAACCGCTGGCCAAAATCACCGGTTGACTTTCATCCGCCTGCCCCATAACCAATGAAGCCGCTGCAGCCAGTTCATCTGCTGCACCAACCTGAGTTATTTTCAATTTAAATCCAAACAGGTCTGGCTTTCCTCGTAAATCTACTACTGCTGGCAATCCTGAAAGGCCAATACTTGTTCCTACAGTTCCATTTCGCCATGCCCTGCCATGAGAATCGATAATTAAAACGCCAAATGGCATTTTGAATAAATTCTCCAGTTTAGCTCTTATATATTGAGCGGATTTATCTGCATCTTCAGGTAATAAAAGAACCCAATCTTCTGGATTTTCTTGAGAAGATTCAACATTGGAATGGTCAATTCCTGCGTTGGCACAAATAAAACCATTCTTATGCTCAACAATCAGGGCGCCGGGTTTTTGTCTGAGAACAGTTTTGCTTTCTCTTAATACAAGTTCCACAAATCTTGGGTCTTTCAATGTTTTATTTGCAATTTCAAATGCCCGCGCAGACGGAACAATCGTTTGGATATTTATTATTCGATTCTCCGATTTACTGACAATTTTCTGAGCAATAACCCAGATATCACCTGGTTTTGGTTCTAAATGGCTTTCAATCGTTTTCTTGTAGATGATTTCACCTAAATCATCACCAGGATATATTAAAGGAATGCCTGGTATTGGTGTTAGTGTTAATGCCATCTTTTCCTATTCTCTAGGAATGCCGGTAATTCTGATACCGGATGCCTGAACATTGAATTGTTTATTGATCCCAATCAATATGGATGTCATACCTTCAATACAAACCGAGTTTTCAATCGGTCCAGCATCCAATCCGAATAAACCCGTATCTTTTACAAGACGAATTACTTCTGTTCTTGTTTCTTTGTCTGTTCCGGTTACCAGAACATCACAATCAACATTATTTCCAGATAATAAATTTTCATAGGAAATATTTTGGAATGCCGCCGCAATTTTTACATTTTCCCCCAGAATGGAAAGTGCCTGTTGCGCCGCAGAACCTTCTGGCGGCATCTGAACTCGGGTGACTTTTGGTGGAACGATTGGAACGGTCACATCAATAAAAACCTTCCCTTGAACGTAATTTTTTATTGATTCAAGCATTTCTTTATGAAATGAAAACGGAACAGTGAGTACGATCACATCTGCATCTTTTGCCGCAGAAATATTATCAGTTCCACTTATCGAAATTTCTTCTCCAGTCAGCTTTATTATTTCGTCTGCTGCAATAGCCGCTTTTTCAGGTGATCTTGATCCAATAATTATCGTATGTCCGGCTAAAGCCCATCTAAAGGCAAGACCTTTCCCTTCTTTTCCAGTGCCGCCTAAAATAGCGATTTTTCTAGGGTTATTTGTTTTCATCATCAGCCTTCGCCAAAATCAAGATTTGAATTGTGCCGAATACCGTTGCCAGACTTCAGGTGCAAGCTGTCGAGCATCTGCTATGACCTTCTTCTCATCAAGACAGGTGATTTCTCGATTTTTCATGAGAATTTCCCCATCAACCATCGTCATAGTGATCATACTCTCATTTAAACCGAAAAGAATATGCCACGGTAAATTTCCTGCCAATAGAGGAGTAAATGGCTCATAATCCACGAGGATTATGTCTGCCTGGGCACCTGGTTTTAATATGCCTACTTCTATCCCTGGAAATTGATTGGCAACCAGTTTCCTGTTTTGATAAACAGCCATCTTGGAAACTAGCATTCCATTCATTCTTCTTGGATCTTTATGCCAAAGTTTATGTGCCAGGTAACAAGTTTTCCATTCATCCCACATTGTATTGGAAAAGCCGTCATTGCCGAGGCAAAGTTTGATCCCCATTCTATCCATGGATTCAATTGCAGACATTCCCACTGCATTGTTCATATTGCTGCGTGGCTGATGGGTTACCCAGCAATCATTTTCTTCAAGAATCTGCATTTCACGGGCATCGACATGTACAGCATGTGCAATGATTGTTTTAGGGCCCAAAATTCCGAATTTATGAAGGCGGTCTACAGTTCTCATTCCACATTTTTTAATGCTGTCATATTCATCCGCATCAGATTCAGCAACATGTATATGAAATCCATAATTCTCTGGTATTGCACTCCGACATTTTTCCAATGTATCATCTGAAAGGGTCAAACTGGCATGCAATCCGAATGCGGCAGAAATTCTTCCATTCAAAGGATGATTTTTCTTAACGAAATTTATAAATCGGACATTTTCCTTGATGCCTTCATATGCCTGGTCTTTTCCATTTCGATCGGTCACTTCATATGAGAGACTAACCCTCAAGCCAGATGCTTTTACCGCTTCATATATTTCATCAAGAGATCCGTCTATATACAATGGAGAAGCATGGTGATCGAACAAAGTCGTCGTTCCATGCCGAATGGCATCTATCAGACTAACATCAGCAGAGGCACGTACGCTTTTCTTATCCAGGGCTTTGTCCAACGGCCACCAGAGTTTTTCTAAAATTTCCACAAAACCTGATGGGGCATCACCAGGTATTCCCAATCCACGTGAGTATGCACTGTAGAAATGTGTGTGCGCACAAATATTACCTGGCAATACCAATTGACCTTGAGCATCCAATCTATCTTCATCTGGAAACATTTGTATCAGTGTCTTTTGCGGCTCAACATGCGTAATTTTCCCCCCCGCTATTCGAAGCGCCCACCCTTCCAAAATCCGGTTTTCATCTTCCCATGTTACTAGAACACCGTTTGTAAGTATCATAATGCTCTCCTCTACAACATTATGGAAGTAAAAAAATTGTAGCACAACCATCAAGTCCAGATGTAAGACATCTGTCATCATTGTTCATATTGTTCCTCCCTTAATGTAATTGTCTTATAATCCATAGATATCTCAACATAGCAAGGAATGACTATAATGACCACCCGAGCAAATGCCATCGAATATGCAAAGAAGAACAAAGTCAGGTTTGAAAAGAACCTTATTGATCTGGTAAAAATACCATCGGTATCTACAGATCCTGAATATAAAGATGCCATGCTTCAGACAGCAGAAAAGCTCGTCGAACATTTAAAAACTATAGGTTTTAAGGAAGCGGGCGTATATCCAACTGAAGGACATCCTGTAGTAGTTGGGCAATCCAGGCCAAGTAAGAATGGATTGCCTGTATTGTTGATTTATGGTCATTATGATGTCCAACCTCCTGATCCATTGGAATTATGGGAAACGAAACCTTTTGAACCAACCATGAAAGGTGATCGTCTTTTTGGCCGCGGCGCATCTGATATGAAGGGTCAGATTATTGCCAGTCTTTCTGCTATTGAATCTGTTTTAAACCAGGGTGAGATTCCCCTTAATATCAAGGTGATATTTGAAGGCGAAGAAGAAATTGGTTCTCCCAATCTTGCCAGGTTTATTAAGGACAACAAGGAATTACTTGCCTGCAATTACATCCTAAATCCAGATGCGGGGCTGGTCTCCGCCGAATTGCCGGCTATTACCTATGGACTGCGTGGTCTGGCTTATTTTGAACTGCGGGTATATGGACCCAATAAAGATCTTCATTCTGGCGGCTTTGGAGGAGCTATTCACAATCCTGCTCAGGCATTATGTGAAATCATAGCAAAAATGCATGATGAACAGGGAAAGATCACTTTACCCGGTTTCTACGATAAAGTGATTACACTGACATCCAATGAAAGAGCAGAAATTGCCCGCCTTCCAATTAATGATCAATATTATCAAGAAGCAGCAGGTGTACCTGAACTCTGGGGAGAAGAAGGTTATACTGCAGTTGAACGTATTGGAATTCGGCCAACATTGGAGGTCAATGGATTATTAAGCGGTTTTACAGGTCCTGGTTCAAAAACTGTGTTACCAGCTTATGCCATGGCAAAAATTTCAACCCGGTTGGTACCTGATCAAGATCCTGAAGATGTATATGCGCAATTGATGGAATTCCTACGACAAAATATGCCCAAAACCGTTCGATGGGAAGTCACAAAAATGTCAGGCGGATTGCCTTCATTAACGAATCCCAATTTACCTGAAGCTATTGCTATGGCAAAAGCTTTGGAAACTGTTTGGGGTATTCCTCCAGTATTAAAACGTGAAGGTGGATCTGTACCTGTAACTGCTGATATGAAAGAAATTCTCGGTGTAGACTCGGTTTTGACTGGATTTGGTATGCCGGAAGATGCGATTCATTCACCTAATGAATCTCAACATATGCCAACCTTCCACAGAGGAATTGAATCTATTATCCATTTTCTCTATAACTTAACAGAAAAGTAAAAAGATGAGTGAAAAATTACCATCATATGGTGGGCAGGCATTAATTGAGGGTGTTCTTATGCGTGGCAGCAAAGGTTTAGCTGCTGCCATGCGAAAGCCCGATGGTCAAATTGTCATTGAAACCCAGCAACTAACGGGGATTTATACAAACCCGCTTTTTAAATTGCCGTTCATCCGCGGTATTATCTCTCTCTGGGATTCTCTGGGCATTGGAATGCATTTTTTAACCGTTTCAGCTAATATGCAAACTGGTGAGGATGAAAAACTCGAGGGTCCTGCGTTATATCTCACTCTTGCCCTTTCGCTTTCTCTTGGTGTAGGCCTGTTTTTTCTGTTACCGGCTGCAATCGGGCATTTGACGATTTATTTCCTGAATTTCAGCACATGGTGGAGCAATGTAGTTGAAGGAATTGTGAGATTGATACTTGCCATAGGCTACATATGGGCCATCGGCAAGATGCCAGATATTGCCCGGGTATTCTCCTATCATGGCGCAGAACATAAGACGATTAATGCTTTTGAAGATGGCGCTGAGTTGACCCCCGAAATTGTTAGCAGATACTCGGTTGAACATCCCCGATGCGGAACAGCGTTTCTTCTCACATTGATTGTTCTTTCAATTCTTGTTTTTTCGTTTCTTGGCCCTTTGGGAGGGATATGGCGGTATATAGCCCGATTGTTGCTAATTATTCCACTTGCGTCTCTTTCATATGAATTGATTCGATGGAGCAGCAATCATCGAAACAATTCATTGGTCAATCTGATTGTTAAACCCAATCTTGCGTTGCAACATCTCACTACCAATGAACCAACTTTAGATATGCTAGAAGTATCCATTGCTGCATTCAAATCCATGATTGAAGAAGAGCATAAGGTACAAGAAGTTCCACTTGAACTTGCCCATGAATCTTCCTGAGTTGAAACCGTGGCAGCATATCCTTCTTGGAGTTCTTCTTGGAGCAGCCGCCATTTCAGCTGCTCTGGTGATCACGCTGCCTGATAGGATGTCGCCTTTAAACATTCTTCCGACAACCACGATTGAACCTTTCCAGGTTTATGTTGTTGGTGCAGTATCCAAACCAGGCGTTTATATACTTCCTCAAGAAAGCCGAGTCCAATCGGCGATAGATGCAGCCGGTGGGCTTCTTGATGATGCCAATGCTGAAAAACTCAACCTTGCGGCTCCTATCTCTGATGGACAAAAGATTTATGTTCCACATATTAATGAAACGTCATCAAAGGAAGAATTGTCTAAATCAGGAACTTCTATTGATGAGGTCTCCGTTATTCCTATTAATTCTGCTACATTGAAAGATCTTGAAAACCTTCCCGGTATTGGCGAAGGTAAAGCAAAAGCCATACTCGCCTTTCGAGAACAAAAAGGAAGATTCCAATCTATTGACGAATTGCTTGAAGTATCAGGAATCTCCAAGAATTTATTAGATCAAATTCGACCTTTTTTGTATATTGATTAAATCTGCAAATTAGACCAAGGAGTATAATTTGGCTATGACTATTAAAGAAGCATTAGAAACTGAACTTAAGGAATCATTGAAAAGCGGAGATGATGTTCGAAAGACAACCGTACGCTTAGCATTGGCTGCCATCAAACAGATTGAAGTAGATAAACAGATCAAATTGGACGATGCAGGAATAATTACCGTTTTGCAAAAAGAGGTTAAGAATAGGCGTGAGACAATTCTTGACGCTCAAAAAGCCGGCCGTCCAGAAACGATTGCCCTTGTTGAGAAAGAGATATCCATTCTTGAAGGTTTTCTCCCTAAAGAAATGGATTCTGCGGAATTGAAAGCTATCATCAAGAAAGCCATTGATGAAACAGGGGCAAAATCACCGTCTGATATGGGAAAAGTAATGAAACTGGTCGTTCCTCAAGTTCAAGGTCGAGCCAGTGGAGAGACTATATCCAAATCGGTTCGGGAATTGTTAGCCCAATAATCTCGATTATGTCATTGCTCCCCTATCAGGGATTGAAACACTTTTTCAGCAACCGAGTCGTTTCTCGGATCATATTACTTTTGCTGGCTGCCGTTTTATCCTATGCAGCCCTGATTTTCCCGTTAGCATTAAGACCATCTTATCTACCTATAACTGTTGGCAATGTTGCCCCGCAAGACATTCAGGCACCTTCCTCATTAACATATATTAGTGAAATACAGACTGAAGCTGCGAGAAAAGATGCAGAAAGAAGTATAGCTCCCATATATCTACCGGCTGATCCTGCCATAGCGCGGCAAAAGATGGATGACCTCAGAAAGACTATGGGGTACATTACATCTATTCGGATGGATCAATATGCCACTAGAGAACAGAAAAGTGCCGATCTCCAGGCATTGAAAAATGTTAAATTTGAGGCAAATGAAACTTCGAGTATTCTGGATCTATCAGATGAACGTTGGGATTCAATACAACAGGAAGCGCTTCGTGTTCTAGAAGAAGTGATGCGGACAACAATTCGCACGGATCAGATCTATGAAGCTCGTCAATCCGTTCCGAGCCGCATTTCATTGGCTTTTTCTCCTGCCTCCAATACCATTATTTCACGCCTTGTAGAACCGCATATCGAAGCAAATTCACAATTTAGTGAAGATCGAACACGGGCATCCGTAGAACAGGCTAGAAATGCTGTCCAACCTGTGTCTCGGTCATTGCTTTCCGGTGAAATTATTGTCCGCCGTGGACAAATTGTCACCCCCCTGATTTTTGAAACACTTGAGAAATTTGATCTTGTAAAACCGAAATCTGGTTATACGAATTATCTGGCACCAGCAGCACTAATTGCAATTATTGCTGCATTCATAGTTTTCTATTTCATCCGAAGACCCATTTCTCCTATCAATAATTGGCAGGGTTTGTTGCTGGTCGCGGGATTGTTCATCATTTTCCTCGTTCTGGCGAGATTTATTGTTCCCAATCGGACAGTATTTCCCTATCTGTTCCCAATGGCTGCCTTTGGATTGACTATTTCATGCCTGTTTAATTTTGAAGTTGGCCTGATTTTATCTTTAGCACTTTCCATAGTGGCTTCTTTTGGGCTTTCTTCCACTTTTGATATAACTCTTTATTATGCTTTAACTTCAATTATTGGAATCCTCATTCTTGGAAAAGGAATGAGGATTTCTAATTTTCTCTATGCGGCAGCAGGCATCGGCATGACAGGTTGCGCCATAATTATTGCCTATCGCCTTTCACCCGGCAGTCTCGACTTGATTGGGCTGGCAACCTTATTAGGTAGCGCGTTTATCAACGGGCTGGCTTCGGCAAGTCTTGCCTTGCTTTTTCAATACTTCTTTTCTCAACTTCTTGGTACAACGACTGCCCTTCAATTATTGGATTTATCAAGGCCAGATCATCCGGTTATGCAATTCATGTTAAGAAACGCTCCGGGAAGTTATCAACATAGTCTACAAGTTGCCAACCTGGCAGAACAGGCTGCTGAAGCAATCGGAGCTGACGTTCTACTAACTAGAGTCGGCGCACTTTATCATGATATTGGTAAAGCTGCCAACCCTCAATTTTTTATTGAAAACCAGGTTACAGGGAAATCCAATCCACATGATGATCTGACACCCGAGGTTTCATCTGCCACAATTATTCGTCATGTTAGTGACGGGATCCAGATTGCCCGAAAGAATCACCTACCACCCAGAATTATTGATTTCATTAAAGAACATCACGGTACATTGTTGACTCGTTATCAATATGCCCGAGCCATTCAGGAATCCGCTGGACAGATTGAGCAAGTGAATATTGAACAATTTCGATACCCTGGTCCCAGACCTTGTTCCAGGGAGACAGCATTGCTAATGCTGGCGGATGGTTGTGAGGCGCGTGCAAGAGCTGAATTGCCCCGATCAGAGGTGGAATTACGGTCTCTTGTTAAGAAAGTTTTTGATTATCTTCAACAGGAAGGACAACTTGATCAGACATCATTGACACTTCGGGACCTAAATGTGGCTTCTGATTCTTTTGTTTCAACTTTACGTAATAGCTACCATCCGCGCATTATATATCCAGAAATAAAACCACCTAGCAGTCCCACAGAGCCAATTATATTTTTGACACCTCAAGAGAAATTTGATCTGGATAACAAATCAAAATGATTCACATATCTCGAAAAGTAATCTTGCCAAATGAAATGACCTTGTCATGTATTCGTCATATTGCTAAAAGTTCTTTGTCTACAACCCAAACGGATGGTGACGTTAGTATTATTTTTACCAACAATACAGAAATTCATAATTTAAACCGTGATTTTCGGGACGTTGATGCTCCTACAGACGTTCTTTCCTTTCCTTCTGATGAGGTGGATCCAGATTCTGGTGTCCGATATCTGGGAGATATTGTTATATCTGTAGAAAAAGCTGCTACTCAAGCAAAAATCGCTGGGAAACCATTATTTGATGAAATTTCAATGTTAATAGTTCATGGTTGCCTTCATCTGGCAGGTTTTGATCACTCCTCAGATGAACAAAGAGATGAGATGAAAAAATTACAGGAATCAATTCTTGCAAATCTAGGAATCAAGAATTATTCATGGCCTGAGGAAATTTAAATGATGGATTTTTTTATCAGTAGAATTCACTCATTTGGACACGCGTTTTGCGGCCTTGGGTATGTTTTGCGAACACAGAAAAATGCATACATCCACTCGTTGGCCACAATACTTGTCATTTGTATTGCTCTTTGGCTCCGAATTCCTGCCAGTGATTTTGCCATTTTGATCCTTACCATAGGTACCGTCTGGACGGCAGAATTTATCAATACATCACTGGAAGCTGTAGTTGACCTGGCGAGTCCTGAAAAACATCCACTTGCTAAAGTTGGAAAGGATGTGGGGGCTGCTGCCGTCTTAATTGCCGCCATGTCATCGGTGATTATTGGATTAATAATTCTTGGGCCTGCTTTATTACGAAAACTTGGTTACTAATGGAGTTGTTTTAATGACATCACCTTTCCGTTTTGGCACAGTAGGATCCCCCATATCAACTCCCAAAAAACCTGGTGGCAGCGTGGGAGCTATCCAGCAACTTCGATCGCTCGGACTTGATGCTCTGGAACTTGGTTGGGTTCAGAGTGTACGGGTTTCTGAAGAAACCTGTCAGGCGATAAAAAAAGAATCTACTAATCTTGATGTTGCTATCAGCGTTCACGCTCCGTATTTCATCAATCTAAATGCGAATGATGAAGAGTGGCCGAAATCACGGAAAAGATTGATGGATGCGTCATGTTATGGAAACCTTGCAGGTGCAACGGATATTATTTTCCATCCTGGTTCATATTTTGAGCAACCGGCAAGCGAGGTTTTGGCTAAAGCTATACCACGATTGGAAGAGTGTGTGCGAGAACTTCGCGATGCCGGAAATCAAGTTACGTTGCGCCCCGAAACGATGGGCAAAAGTGCCATGTTAGGCTCATTAGAAGATACACTGGAAATGAGTAAAAATATTCCAGGAGTACTTCCCTGTATTGATTTTGCCCATCTCCATGCACGGTCAGCAGGTAAATTGAATACTAGCGAAGAGTGGCTTTCACTTATCGATCTGATAGATAAAACATTGGGTGCCGATGTTTTGAAAAAAATGCATATCCATCTTTCCGGAATCGAATATTCCGAAAAAGGTGAAAGGAATCATTTGCCTATTAAAGAATCAGATTTCAATTTAATTGAGTTGCTAAAGGTATTAAAAACAACAGGATGCTCAGGCAGAATCATGTGCGAAAGTCCCATCATGGAAGATGATGCTTTATATATTCAAGAGATGATGATGCAAGTCTGAGTTTATTCTTCCGATTTACTATCCATTTTTTCAATTAATTCTTTTGGCATATATTCTTTTAAATTATGCTCAACTGCAAAGGCGGCAGCCTCAGCACGGTTACTGACACCAAGTTTTGATAGAATGCTCGAAACATAATTCCGAATAGTGCCTTCTCCAAGGAATAGTTCTTTGGAGATTTCTCTGTTAGTTTTCCCTTCGGATACTTTAAGAAGCACCTTTTTTTCATTATCGGATAAATGCGCAAAAGCAGAGGCTTCTTCTTGCTTCACAACACGTTTAACTTCTTGGAAAATTCGTTTTGTCATCGCCGGATCAAGAGGTGCTTCACCACGCCCTACTGCTTCCAGAGCCTTCACAAGATCATCCCCGCCAATTTGTTTTAATACATACCCTGAAGCTCCTGCGCGTATGGCTGAGAATAACATTTCATCTTCCGCATACGATGTAAGCATGATCACTTTTGTATTTGGATAGGTGTGCGTAATCTCTTCGCAAGCCTCGATACCGGAAGGTCCAGGGAGGCGAATATCCATAAGTACTGCATCAGGTAATAATTGAGCCACTTTCTCAATGGCTTCTTTTGCTGTTCCCGCTTCACCGACCACTTCAAATTGAGGATGATGTTGTAATAAAGACCTCAATCCAATTCGAACCACTTCATGATCATCAACAATCAGAATTCGTTGTTTCTCCATAATATCTCCTGCAGGTTATGATAAGGAGTATACCCGATTGTAAAAAAGTCGTATCATAATATTGAACTAATTTATATTTAATCTTTAACGTCCAGATTTCTCTTGTGATACACTTCATAAAATAGGAGTTGAGATGGCAATTTCATCGATTAACAGGATCATATATATTGAAGACGACCCTGATATGATCGACCTCATTACTCTCATTTTGACACGTCGAGGGTTTACTGTCAAAGGTGCAAAAGGGGGTGTGCAGGGATTGGAGTTGGTTTTGTCAGAGATTCCAGATCTCGTGCTTCTTGATCTCATGATGCCTGACCTGGATGGTTGGGATGTTTATCAGCAGATGAAAGCTCAAGCAAAAACAAGAAATATTCCGGTAATTGTGATCACAGCGAAAGCTCAAGCAATTGATCGAGTTCTTGGATTACGTATCGCCAAAGTAGACGATTATATTTGTAAACCATTCAGTCCGAATGAACTTATTGCCAGTATTGATCGCATTTCTCAGAAAAATAGAATACAGGTATAAACAAAAGAATGCGTTTGATTAAAATTACGAATATATCAAATCAATCTGCTCATCCTTTACATCTGGGAATCTGCGATGATTTTTTCTCCCGGTTACAGGGATTAATGTTTACATCGAGTATTCCAATTGATGGAGGTCTCTTTTTTATTAATTCGTCAGAAGATCGAATCAATTCTGCCATACATATGTGGTTTATGAATTATGACCTTTCCATCTTTTGGGCAGATAATTCAGGGATAATTGTTGATAAAGTTATTGCCTGTAAATGGAAGACTCTGGCAGCACCAAAACAAAATGCAAAATATATTCTAGAGACTCACATAGATCGTTTTGACGAATATAATTGTGGAGATAAATTGGACTTTCAATATGATTAAATTTAATAAAATTGTTTTATTTACTCTAATCTTCTCTATTTTTTGCTATCAACCAGTTTACGCGCAAGACCAACCATCAGGCCCTACCTATACGATTCAGCCGGGAGACACATTGGGAGTAATTGCGACAAAATTTGGTGTTTCTGTAGACGACATCATAAATGTCAACAAGATTGAAAACCCAAATGTATTATCGGCCGGCCAACAAATAATTATTCCTGGACTAGAAGGTGTTACTGGAAATTTAACTGCTGAAGATGTTCCACTTGGTGCGAATCTATCCAGCTTAAGTATTCAGCATCAATTCCCGATCGCCATGCTGGCAAAGTTAAACAAAGTTACCAGTCCTTATGAAGTTTATGCCGGCGCGAGTCTCATTTTGCCAGTGTCTGAGCAGACAGGATTAAAAAATGTTCTGAGTTTAAAACAGGGTGATTCCCTTCTTGATTCCGCAGGCCAGTTAAAAAAGAATCCATGGGTTATCGCTCTTCAAAATAACCTTGACCAGACATGGCAGGCGATTCCATCTCAACCTATTTTTTATTCACAAGATTCGGCAGATCCCAAACAACCTTCCTACACTCTTCCATTTTTATCGAGTTTGCAATTTGATGCCCTTCCCATAATTCAGGGTCGAACTGTGGAGATAACTGCCACAGGAGAAACAAACTTGCAATTCTCTGGGAAACTAGCCGGTAATCCATTGCACTTTTTCCCCGTCCAAGAAGGGAAATATGTGGCTCTGCAAGGTATAAATGCGATGATGGATACAGGTCTTACTAATTTTGAATTGACAGTGACACGTCCTGATTCTTTATCATTTCAATTTTCGCAGATGGTTTATGTTCAATCAGGATATTATCCCGAAGATCCTCCTCTCACAGTCGATCCTGAGACCATTGATCCGGCATATACAAAACCCGAAGACGATACAATCAAGAAGGTTATTTCCCCCGTATCCCCTCAACAACTTTGGAATGGTCTCTTTCGAGACCCTGTTGATGAACCAATTTGTACAAAATCAATTTTTGGCGTTAGGCGTTCATATAATGGGGGGCAATTTGTTGGATATCACGGTGGTCTTGACTATGGTGTTTGTGCGAATTTGAATATCTATGCACCGGCAGCCGGAACTGTTGTTTTCACCGGGCCGTTGACAGCAATGGGTAATGCCACATTCATTGATCATGGACATGGAATTTATACCGGTTACGGTCATCAAGCGGAGATAAGAGTTAAAGTTGGTGATCATGTTGAACCAGGACAATTGATTGGCATTATCGGCGCCACAGGCCGCGTTACTGGACCACATCTTCACTGGGAAATTTGGGTCAACGGCCAAAAGGTAAATCCGGTTCAATGGTTGGAAAGAGCCTATCCATAACACATTACAAGCTACGGTATAATTAAATGCTTGCTAATTCTCTTTACGGGAGAAAAAGATTATCTGATGGCATCATCTACTCTTACCTTGCAGCAAGATTACTGGAGTGATTTTAAGTTCACTAATCAGGATCTCGAGTTTCTATATAACCATCTTTTAGAAATTGAATTACCTCAAACGGCAGAAGAGCTTACCAAAGCTTTGATTTCTCACCGTATCGAGAAAGAAATTTTCGCATTAATAAACCAGAAACCTTCAGATGGACTTCGTTATCAACCAGGCGAAAGGTATAACAAATCTGATATTTTGATATTTCCTGCGCTGGGATGGAAAAAAGGTGTCGTCACAGATATTCGGCCTTCTAATAACCCTAATCTCCCACCTTTTGAAGTTCTTTCAGTGAATATTGATAATACCAATCATCTGTTTGCCGCCGGTCTATCTGATCACATCTTGAATCAACCCTTGAAAGTAGATGAAAACGATCCGGCTTTTAATGCAAATTTGGTCTTTGAGAAATTTGGCGAAGCCATCACGGAGAAAGTGACAGAACATCTTGAAGCCGTAGATGATCTTGTTCGTATTGCCGGAAGATGGTTTCCCAGGGCTTTGTTGGTCGATATTAATGTCGGTCATCTGAATCTTGTTGAAGCTGTACTCGATATGAACGGTGGTGGACCGCTTGCCACCCGCAATCTTATGGAACAGATTGACCTGCCGACCGACGTAAATTCCAAGCTTACTGAATTTTCACTTAATCTGGCGCTTGAGGAAGATGAGCGTTTTGATGAAGTTGGTCCTGCTGGAGAAACGCTCTGGTTTTTGCACCGTCTGGAACCTGAAGGAGTTCGCGAATCCCCTATTACGCTTCGATATACTCAACCAACTGAGAAACTTGAAACAATGGAAAGTGATCTGGTAGATCAGTTGATAAAGAATGTTATTGATGAACTTGAACCAGATTCTGGTAAAGTAGACAAACCCGACCAGGTAACAATTAGTCTGATCTATCCACATTGGCGGGCTGGTACTCTTCCAATGACAAAAGCTATACGCAGACTCTTCCCTTCTGCCTATGAAGCTCCAAGAGTCCAGTTCAAATTTATCGATACTGAAACAAATGAAGATATCTCTGGTTGGGTTGTGCGCACAAATAAATATGTTTTTGGATTGAGAAATTGGTACGAATCAATGGAATTAATTCCAGGAAATTATGTAACCATTTCACGAGGTCAAAAACCTGGGGAAGTACTAATATCTGCCGGTAAAAAGAAACCATCACGTGAATGGGTCCGTACAGCTCTAATTGGAGCTGACGGTGGTATCGTTTTTGCGATGCTCAAACAATTGGTCAGTGGAAGTTTCGATGAAAGAATGGCGGTTGCCATTCCAGATGTTGAAGCTCTGGATAAATTATGGCAAAATGGAAATTATTCTCGCCAATCATTGGAATCAATTTTGAAAAAAGTTATGAAAGAACAGGCGAAATTAAATCCTCAAGGACATGTACATGTTCAAGAGTTGTATTCTGCCGTAAATTTAATCCGTCGGTGTCCCCCTCTAATTATTCTTTCTATCCTTCAAAATAGTAAATGGTCAAATCATATGGGTGATCTCTATTTCCGCCTGGCAGAAACTGAAGAAGAGGTCTGAGATGATTGAGACAAAGAAATTTAGCCTCGTTAAACCAACGGCTGATACTCCATTTCATATCGATTTTGAGTGGTGGAAACTACATGATGGGAATTGGAGAATATATCTTCATTCCTGTCTCTGCCCTGAGCATCAGGCTGCTTTTGAGAACATTGAAGAAAGCACAACAATTGACTGGGTTGACCCAGTCACAGCAGAAGTTCAGACTGTTGACGGTCTCCAGGATACATTGATGACCCATTGTGCTAAACAGACTGATTTTCTTACTAATCATACAACCCTGGTGGATGCAGTTTTTCGAACACTCATTTCTCATGGCAATACTCCTATGTCTCCCAGAGAACTTGAAGAGCAAATTGGTAAACCGGCTGAAACAATTCTGAGAACCATCGGCGGAATTCAAGTTTATAAAGGTCTCCGCCCTGTAGGTCAATAGTAAGACAATCGCCATGAAAATGGCGATTGTCTTTAATTCAACCCGAGAGGATATCCGATGACTGAATGGGAATACCTTGAATTTGAAACGGAATATTATCAAGTCGATCGAATTAATGGAAAAACCCAATCAGAAAAGAAATTTGTCTGGCAATATCTTTTAGAAATCGGGAAAGAAGGATGGGAAGTAGTTTCTATGTTATATGATTCAGAACATAGAAGACGTATTTACCTTGCAAAGAGAATTATCGAATCTAACCGTGAATAACAAAAAAATTTTTCAAGAATAAATGCCAGTAAATTAATTTTTCAATAATTACCTAAAAAATTGAAATAATGCCAAATAAAAGAGAAGAAAGGAATGACTTCCCTTTTTTCTCATCTTTATTTTTATCCTTATTCTTATTCTGTCGTTGCTCTACCTGTGGATCAAAAAACAGGATTCTTGGTTTTTGTTCTGTAAAATCGATCACACCAAATGGGCTATTCGACGTATTGGGGCGAATCTGGTTTAGTATAAGAATTATGTGATCCTTCTTGTAAGAGATGTATTTATTCTTGTTTGGCAAGGAAATTTGCATCTCCTGCCCTTCAAATGTCTCAATTGAAACTTTCTCGGTTCCATTGGAATGCGTTTGAATTACTCTGCCGAATAATCCATCATAAGTTGATTTGCATTTTGGGCATGAAATGGGGTCAAACTTGTAAAACCATCCATCTATATCAAATTCATATCCGCATGTATCACATGAAAAGAGAAGTGTATACGAATGCGAGTAGAGTGATTTCCAAATATAATCTTTTGTTTCTTGTTCATCAAGTTGTTCTAGTAATTTTTCTTGTTGATTGACATTTATCGTTTGACAGTTATCCATGCAAAACCCCATTGATCTTTTTTATTACATTTCTCTGAATAGATTATCGTATTTTTCAGCATGATTTTTATATACAAAAATGAAAGGTTACTTTCAGGTTATAGATATTGACAAAAATTAACAAAGACATTTGTTTTTTTATATTCCATTTCTATTCTTCCTCTTCATTCATTTGGTTAACTAATTATTCATCATGACACTTTGCAACATTGTTTTCCGTATATATTCTTGATGACTAAAAACATGGAAAAGGCAAAAAAATGGTACTGGCAACACGTTCTGAATTTATAGCGAAATCTGATAACATTTCTCGATACGATACTGTTACATCGAGAATCCCTTCCTTAAAAAGCCATTTTCAAAACATCTGGTGGAATTGTTCTTCAGATATACCTTCTTTTATTAATTCATATACTAGAACTGAACAATTTATATATGAAAATAAATCGGATAAGTATGTAGATCAGTTATTTCGACAAATTGACTTTCAAAAAAAAGCACCTGAGTATCAAGAGACAATAGAGGCGGTTCGTCAAGTCGCAGCAGAATTCTTGCAGGAGAGTTTTCACATACCTCCTCATTTATTTGCATTCATTGATTCATGCGGAATTTATGATTCCATTAAAACTTTTTTTATACTATCCCGTAAATTTGATCCTGACATTTCTATAGAAGATATATATCAAGCTGGAAGAAATGTTATTACAGCCAATCTAATCCAAATGCTTCTAGGTTTACCTGTGCGGGTTTCTCCATCTATTTTTGCCTATTCCATGCTTTATCCATATACCGATAATTATCTCGATGACCCTTCTATTTCGAGTACAACCAAATATGCCTTTAATATGAAATTTCTTAAACGTCTCCAGGGTGAAATGGTTGAATCTTCCAATCCAAATGAGAAAACAATAAGTACTCTGGTTGGAATGATTGAAAGTGAATGGGACAGAATGCAATATCCAAAAGTATATGAAAGTCTACTATCAATTTACCAGGCCCAGGTAAACAGCCTATCTCTTGTATCTAAAGAAATCTCCCCGTTTGAAAAGGATATTCTTGGGATCAGTTTCGAAAAAGGAGGAACTTCAGTCCTTACCGATGGCTACCTTATTGCCGGTGATTTGACACTTGATCAGGAGGAGGCTCTCTTCGGTTTTGGTGCGTTTACGCAATTGATGGATGATCTTGAAGATGTTCACACTGATTTAATAGAAAATCGTGCGAGTATTTTTTCAACCACATCTCATTTCTGTAAGCTTGATAGACTTTTTAATCGTTTTTATGATTTTGGGCATATTGTTATTCAGAATCTTAATGCCTTCCCGGGGAAAGATGTTCAATTACTATCTGAATTGATGACCACGTGTATAGATCCGATGTTGCTTACCTCAATAGGTCAAGCAATATCTTATTTCAACAAGAATAATTTAGGCACCTACGAAATCCATATGCCTTTTCATTTTTCATTTCTAGAAAAACAAAGGCAAAAAGTAATTAAGAATAAAAAGAATATTGAGAGATTCTTAGAATTGGGTTTGATCTCTTAATAAGAGAAATCAGGGAGAACTGAATTTATTTGGATATTAACCGGATATTATCAAAATAGACAGACAAATTGTCTTCTTCGGAATTCCCTTTTGCACAGAATTTTGACATTACCATCAATCCGAATTTCAATTCATGCTTTCCGGTGTATTTTTGGTTCAATATTATCTTGTTGTCAATCATTTCCCCGGATATTCCATCATCGGATTGATATATTTGATCTTTATCAATAAAGGCAATGACTTTTGTTCTAATTGGATTTCCACTTGAATCTTTTTGGCTCTTTCCGGGTTTGAAAAACATATCAAACCATATTTCATCAACTGCTGTGAGGTCTATAGTCTGGTTTACACTAGTCCGCATCCCTGGAAGGAAGCAGAATTCATAAACTTTATCTCCAAAAAGCGTGATTCGATAACTTGATGATCCTTCACTGGCCCAGGTTTTTGAATAACTTCCCAGAATATGCGACTCGCCAACCTTATTCACCCAATCTGTTGAATCTTCAAAACTGGAATTCTGAATAACTCCAGACAACACATGCTCAGATCCGGAAGAATCCATCGTTTTATTTGGAATTTTCGTCTGAGTGGTTAAATTATCAATTATTAATTCTGGTTGACTTGATTGTGTTGGTAATTCACTGGTTAAAATCATTCCAGTATCAGGCGAGCTTGATGGGATGGCTTTTGTTGTAATGGATGGTATCGGGTCTGTTTTCTCCCCAATATTCTGTTTTATTTCCAACCCATGGATTAAATTTCCGCGTCCCAATATCAATATGATCGCAATCCCAGCGATAAACGAAGGAATGCTCAGCCAATAGAACCAACGTGTTTTTCGCAGGCCTTTTGTCTTTTCATCAATCCCCTGGGGGTTTTTATCGTTTGATATTTCATGAACACGGGCATCAGAATTTTGTTTATTTGTTTCTTCCGTAATTTCAGTATCCTCAAATGTACGGATAGATGTATGTTTTTCTGAATCTTTTAACCCAAATTCTTTCTCTATCGGACGTGTCTTAATGTCATTAGTGCCATTTGGATGAAAAACGCTGGAGTTGATTGCCTGGCCTTCCCGGCGGGCGAGTTCTGCGTTTTTCATTCTCTCCCATTCTTCTGATTCCTTACGTTTTTTTTCTAAGAGCGCTTTTTGTACCTGTTCTTCCCGTTCCATTTCTCTGAATAGCTCAGCAGCAGCCTCTCTCCCATCCCCTGGTCGCTCATCAGGATTTTGCGAGAGCATTCGAGCTAACAAATCAATCAAAGATTGACGAATACCTATTGTCAATTCTTCTGCCCGGGCAGGACTATTGATATGTGAATAGTTCTCTCCTGTAAGCATTTCAAATAGGAGCAATCCGATCGAATAGACATCGGAAGAGGGTTTAATTCTTTTTATAGATTCACGTTGTTCCGGGCTTCCATAATCAGAAATGGGAGGATGAATACTGATACTCTGTTTGGTAGTTTGTTGTCGGCTCAAATCTGTTGGGATTTGAGAATATCCAAGACTGGAAACTTTTACATGATCAGTATCGTTGAAAAGGATATTAGTTGGTTTTAAATCTCTATGGACAATGTGGTTCTTATGTAAAGGAACAAGACTGTATGCGATTTCCAACGCAATTCGCAATGCTTTATCTTTTGGGAACGGAATTCCTTTGCTTCTATACAAAAGAATCTGGTCAGTCAGGTTTCCACCAACAGCAAATTCCATTTCAAGAAGAAGAGCGTTATTATTTTCGACTAAATCAACCACCTGTAAAAGATATGGATTTTCCTGTGAAGCGTTTAATTTGTCATATAGCTGTTTTTCAAGAAGGAAGTATTGGCGCCAGTATTCATACTCCCCACTTCCAACGCCTGGATCACCCAGCGTCAAGACTTTCAAAGCCCGCTTGGTTTTTGAGGCCAAATTATTAACCCGGTAAACATAGGCAAGTGTGCCTTTACCAATTAATGTTTCAACGCGATATTTTGCAAATATGAGATCACCGGTTTGATAAATCATAGACTCATTTTCGCATAACTTGTGAGAAGAGGGAAATCGTTAAGAGAAATTGTATATTATTTGTGGATTTTCGTAGAGGGATGATGATAATTTATACGCCTTCAGGGAATTTGTGATATGGTCTTTATTGCCACTCCCTGGAATTGATTATCAAAAAAACCCCTGAAAATGTAGTGCACCCGAAAAGTTAGACAATAATTAAGTAGTAGTTAAGGACTGAGTTCGAAATTGAATAGGGCTCAGTCCTTTTAGTTTAACCTTGATTCTACGATTGTTGTAGTAATCAATATATTCAGATAGTTCAGTAATGAACTGATCCACAGAAGCAAACTTTTGGTTGTAAAAAAACTCTGACTTTAGTAACCCGAAGAAGTTTTCCATGACACTATTGTCATAACAGTTACCCTTTCTGGACATGCTCTGTTTGATCCCTTTATCCTTGAGCATCTTCTGGTATAGGCGCATCTGGTATTGCCACCCCTGATCAGAATGAAGGATCAACTGGGTGTTATCAGGAACCTTCTGAAAAGCCTGTTTTAGCATTTCGGTGATCTGATGGAAATTTGGACTTTTGGAAAGGGTATAAGAAATAATCTCGCCATTGAAGAAATCTAATATTGGGGATAGATAGAGTTTCTGCCCAAATAATTTGAATTCTGTGACATCTGTGACCCGGCTTTTCTGCCTTGAAATCACGCCTCAAATGGTTTCGAGCAATCCTTCCCAACTGTCCACGATAAGAGCGATATTTCTTCGGTCTCAACTGACAGGTTAGGTGTTCCTGTTTCATAAGCCTCATCACCACTTTGTGATTGATTTGAAGCCCTCTATTTCGAAGTTCCAGTGTGACCCGCCGGTAGCCATACCGGCCTTTATTCTCATTACAGATCTGCTTTATTGCTTCCAGATCACCACTATGCTTTTCAGGTTCTCTCTGATGCTTCAGGTGATAGTAATAGCAGCTCCTGGGGAGTTTAGCTGTTCTTAGGAGCTTCTTCAATGGATATTTTTGCCTTAGTTCAGAGATAACAGCTATCTGATCCCTTTTTCGCGTTTTTCCCGCTCCCCAACCAAGGCGTTCAATTTTTTTAGGTAAGCGTTCTCTGCTTCCAGGTATTGAATCCTATCCAATAGCTCTTCTTCCCTGGTCATCGGTGGTTTGGGTTTTTGAACCCTTGGCTTTCTGCCTTTTTTCTTGTCTTCTAGCCCCTCTATCCCATTTTCCAAGTATCTTTTCTCCCATTGCCATATTGTGCTAGGTCTTATCCCTAATACTACACCTGTCTCTTTGAAAGATATTTGGTTGTCATGCATGTATTTTAAGACTTCATATTTCTGTTTCGATGTACACCCATATGCATGGGTTTTTAGCCCATTTTCG
The DNA here is from genome assembly GCF_001050275.1 of Leptolinea tardivitalis. Classification (GTDB taxonomy): domain Bacteria; phylum Chloroflexota; class Anaerolineae; order Anaerolineales; family Anaerolineaceae; genus Leptolinea; species Leptolinea tardivitalis. Next base: position 100,642 of record NZ_BBYA01000014.1, on the reverse strand, counting down.
CCATTTTGTTGATAATTCCTTATCCACATCTGAAGCTCTGATTTGCTTATTTGATGTAGCTTTGCTACTTGATAAATACTTCCTCCATTTTCAACTTCAATAATTGCCAATAATTTCTCTTCCTGGTTGCACTTGGTCATAAAAACTGCACCCCTTTCCGTTGGTGGTGTCCAACTTTTGGGGTGCAGTTCAAAACAGGGGTTTTTTCTGTATATGGTGGGGTGGCTGATGGGTTTCGAACCCACAACATCCACATCCACAGTGTGGCGCTCTGCCGTTGAGCTACAGCCACCATAAACGTGAGCTATTTTATCACACGCACACGCCATCGGCAAGCAAATCATGCCATCATTGACTGTAAAGTTTTTCCGGCTTCCTCAACCGGCACTGTTTGTTGTTCCCGCTTTAATAAATCTTTCAATGTTACCGTATTAGCAGCAGCTTCATCCGGCCCTTGTATAGCAGCAAAACGGATACCTTTTCTATCCGCAAACTTCAATTGCTTTTGTAATTTGACGGCTTCAGGATATGTTACTACCGTAATCCCTTCCAACCGCAATTTATTGGCAAGCGAAAATGAGGAAGGCAATAAAGTGGAATCAAAGATTGTCACCAGCACCATCTTTTGTTGTTCTTGCTTGGCAGGAATTTTTCCATATTTTTGAAGCAACAGCGTAACCATTACATCCCCCATGGCAAACCCAACACCAGGTAAAGGATCACCACCAACATCCCCTACGAGGTTGTCGTAACGACCTCCTCCAAAAACCGCCCGGCCTTCGCCGGCAGCATCACGGCCTTCAAATACAGTTCCGGTGTAATACTCCAGACCGCGAATTACCTGTGGATCAAAAACAACGAATTCATCCAACTTCATAGCTTTTAATACATTAAAGAAACGAACCAACTCATCGGACTTCTTCCAAAGGTCTTTATCTTCCAGAATATGGCACAATTGCTCAAATTGATCTGGAGTTAATCCACATTCTAAAGCATATTCTTTCCAGGAATTGGGATTTAATTTATCACGCCTATCAATAATATGGAAAACAGTCTTCCGGTTTTCTGGAGCAATTCCCATTTCTGCCAGTGTTACGTCCATCAGTCGGCGGTTATTTACGAAAATCTTAATTTCATTTGGAGTTAATCCAACACTCTGGAAAAAACTGGCCGCCACCGCAACCAATTCAGCATCTGCCTCAGGCGAATCAACTCCGAGAATATCAATATTCCATTGGAAGAACTCTCGGGTTCTGCCCTTTTGAGGGCGTTCATATCGCCAGAACGGCCCAAACGACCACCAGCGTACAGGAAAAGCCAGCTCATTTTGTTTCTGGGCAATCATTCTGGCCAGAGTTGGCGTCAATTCTGGCCGCAGGGTGATTTGATCTCCACCCCTGTCGGAAAATACAAATGATTGTTCTTTAACTAATTCTTCGCCGGATTTAGCCGCATAAAGGTCTAACCGCTCTAAAATCGGACCTTCATATTCTTCATATCCAAATGATGAGCTTACTTTCTTTATTTGTTGATACAGCCATGTTCGAATAGACATCTCTTCCGGATAAAAATCTCTTGTTCCCTTTACTGGCTGTATTAGAGTTTTCATAGTTATCTCCAAATTGGTGGTATGGTTCTATTCTAAACCATCTTGTATGCTGTGGATATTAATCAAAAATTTATCCAGCAGTTAAAGTTGTATTCATACTTTATCTGGATTCAATCAAGAAATTTGTGTACAATTGTCTGAAATATTGTTTTTCAAAAAGAGAATTTCATGAATGCTGAAGAGCTGATTAAGACTGTTGAAGGTACATTGATCAATCCGGATGCCGACCTTTCAAAAGAAATAAAAGGAGGGTGCGGCGCCGATTTAATGAGTGATGTTCTTGCTTCCATTCAGCCTGAAGCAGTACTACTTACAGGTTTGTGCAATCCACAGGTTGTGCGAACGGCACAGATGGCTGATGTATCTGCAATTGTTCTGGTACGCGGCAAACTTCCACCCCAGGAAACCATTGATCTGGCTAATAATGAAAGAATTCCTCTGATAACCAGTCCCTATGGCATGTTTGAATTATGTGGTCGTTTGTATCAGAATGGCCTAAAGAGTTTTGAGTCTTCTGTGGCTGATGGAGATTGCTCGTGTGAACAATTTTCCTAACCGGAAAGAATGAACGCTACTTCGAATCGTTCAACTGTAGTGTTGACCGACCAACAGGCCGAGAGTATCACTCGGTCAGAAGAACTGGCGTATGAATTAAGAATTAGTGAGGTAATGACACGCAACGTGCGTGCTGCTTCACCAGAAATGCAAATGAAGGATGTCGTCGAGATATTCCGGAAAACGGGAATATCGGGCATGCCTGTAACAGAAAATGATCACCTTATCGGCATAATCAGCATGGAAGATATCTTCCATTGCCTTATGGAAGGTGACCTGAATGCCTACACCACCCAGTATATGACGCCCAATCCATATACGGTCAAAGACGTTGATCTTGTTGTCGAGGCTTTGAAAGTGTTTGTCGCCACCGGTGTAGGGAGACTTCCTGTCGTTGATACCGAAGGGAAACTTTCAGGAATAATCACCAAAGGTGATATTACCCGGGGTTTATTGAAAGTTCTTCAATCAAAAACTCAGGAAGAAGAAATGCGTCGTTATCGCGCATCTCATCTTTTTGAAGATATCGAATCAGATCGAACCAGCCTTATTCTGCGGTACACAATCAAACAGCATGACTTTGTTCATGGTGGTGCCGCTTCCAGCAATATCAAACGTGCCTTGTTACGCCTTGGCGCTAGTCCGCAAATTGCCCGGCGTTGTTCTATTGCTATATATGAAGCAGAAATCAATCTTATCATTCACACTAACAATGGGGGGATTATTCGAGTGGAGATAGAACCTCATCAAATCACCATTGATGTAACAGATGATGGACCTGGGATCGCAGATGTTGAGCAAGCCATGAAACCCGGTTATTCAACAGCCAGTGAAGAAATACGAGAATTGGGTTTTGGTGCTGGTATGGGGCTTGCCAATATTGCCCGTTGCGTTGATAGTATGAAATTAGAATCTGTCTTGGGTAAAGGAACGCGGTTAAGGATGAAAATAAACCTGGAAAGTAAAGATACACTGGGAGAATCTAATCCGAATTCAATGGAGAAACGATAACATGAATGTTCAACAAATCATTGATACTCTTAAATTAAAAGTACTTACTGAGAATAAGGATTTCTCCTCCATTCAACCAACATTTGGATATAGTTCAGACCTGTTAAGTTGCGTGATGGCCGGTGCTCCAAAGCAAGGTATCTGGGTTACCTTGCAAGCCCATGGCAATATCGTAGCCGTGGCGGCTCTTCTGGAATTGACAGCTATCATCATCACCGAAGGTGCCATGCCAGATGAAAACACAATCCAAAAAGCCAATGATGAAGGTGTGACTCTTCTATCAACTTCGGCATCCACATTTAATGTTATCGGGCAGTTATGGGAGATGGGGCTTCGTAATCCGTGAGCCCAATAAATCTATTCCGCGCAGAACTTCACGTTCATACGGTTCTTTCTCCATGTGCCGAAGTGGAAATGATTCCACCACTCATTATTCAGGAGGCAATGGACCTTGGTATCAATCTGCTTGCCATTACAGATCATAACGCCACTGCCAATATAGAGGCGGTTATTAAGGCAGCCAGAGGATCTGGCATTCACATATTTCCCGGCATGGAGCTTCAGTCTCATGAAGAAGTCCATTTGCTATGTCTGTTCGATTCACTTGACCAGATTCGGTCAATGCAAATTCAGGTAGATAAAACCATGCCTGGTCTTCAAAACAATCCCGATTATTTTGGCGAACAATTTGTGGTTGATTCAACAGGTGATTTTATTCGCAGAGAAGAATCAATGCTTCTGGCATCTTCTTCTCTTTCAATAAAACAGGCATGCGACCTTGTCTCTGATCTAGGTGGATTGCTTATTCCCGCTCATGTTAATCGAAAAGCATTTGGACTTCTACCCACCCTGGGTTTTATTCCCGAAGAGTTATCATGCAACCAGGTAATGGAAATCTCCCGGCACATCTCAGCAGAAAAAGCTCTACTTGAATATCCACAATTATCCGGAAAAACACTCATTCAGAGTGGTGATGTACATAGACTTTCGGAATTTCTTGGGGTTAATTATTTTCATTTGGAAAAACCATCAATTCATGAATTGTCGCTGGCGTTTTCAAATTTGGATGGAAGAGATTTTGCTATAAATCAACCAAATTTGTGACAGAAATCACAGGTTGAGGTAAAATCAATCAACCTAATCGGTGAAAATTATTTCGCCGGTTGTAAACATTTTTGATGACCATCTTTCCAACTTTTCGATGACATTCGTTCTATGTCTGATGATTAGCCTGACTGTACACTTGAAGTACATAATTTGGAGAGTATTGGTATAGAAAAGGTATCTTAGAGGAAACTCTTAAATTCATTGGAGCCGGTTATGGCAGAAATAAAATTCAGTATTTCATCTAATGACCCCCTAGCAAAACCAGAATTAAAGAAAATTATTGACGAAGTAATTGACCGAAACAAACATTTGAATGGAGCGACAATGGTTGTTCTGAATGAACTTCAGAGCAAAATTGGCTTTATTTCACGCCCCATGCAGGTTTATGTAGCCCAACGATTGGGTATTCCGGTCAGCCAGGTGCACGGTGTTGTTTCGTTTTATTCTTTCTTCACTACTAGTCCGAGAGGAAAACACACTGTTAAATTCTGTCTTGGCACAGCCTGTTATGTAGGTGGAATTCCTCAAATCATTGAAAAGGCTAAACAGATATTGGGTGTTGAACCTGGTCAGACAACCGAAGATGGAGAAATTACCCTTGAAGTCTGCCGGTGTGTAGGTGCATGCAGTCAAGCTCCGGTTGTCGTCATTGACGAAGATCTTCATGGACGTGTACGTCCCAATAAATTCCCACAATTGATCAAATCGATTCAACCAGGTCAGGAGTAGGAGATACTCTTCATGCGGGAACTTGCCCTTCATCTGTTGGATATTGCTGAAAACAGCGTTGCAGCAGATGCAAAGACGATCCGCATTGAAATTTGTGAAGATATTTCCAGAGATCGCTTATCAATGAAGGTTGAGGATGATGGCAAGGGAATGACGGAAGAGATGGTGCAACGTGTAACTGATCCATTTGTTACATCCCGAACAACGCGCAAAGTCGGGTTGGGACTTCCTTTACTTAAAGAAGCGGCTGAAGCGTGCAACGGTTCTTTAACCATCACTTCCAAGGTCGGAAAAGGTACATCGGTCTACGTAGATTTCCAACGGAGCCATATAGATCGAATGCCTCTGGGTGATATTGCTACAACGTTCTTAAATCTGTTGATTGCTCATCCGCCCATACATTTCATTTTCCGATATATGATTGGCGAGAAGGAATTCTACCTGGACGATGAAACGATAAAAAGCGAACTTCAAGGTGTGTCGATGACGGAACCGGTAGTTCTGACTTTTTTACGGAATTTTTTTGAATCAGGCATCCACAGTATTCAGACTGTTGCCTGAATGAACCCTGTTTTCAGGAGAAAAATGATGACAACCATTAAATCGCTTGAAGATCTGAAGAAAATTCGCGAAGAAGCTCTTGAAAAGCGCAAGGTAAAAGCCTCCGAAGGAAAAGCACAGGTTTCAGTAGCTATGGGGACTTGCGGTATTGCAGCTGGCGCTCGTGAAACCATGAAAGCCATTCTTGATGTTATCGAAAAAGATAACATAAGTGGAATAATTGTTACTCAAACCGGGTGCATCGGCCTTTGTGAAAAAGAACCGATCGTTCAGGTAACAGTAGGTACTGAACCTAAAGTTGTCTACGGAAAAGTAACTCCAGAGCTCGCCCGCCGGATTATGAAGGAACACATCGGCAAGGGAAATATCATAAAAGAAAATGTTATTCAAGCCTAGTTTTTCACCGTTCAACGGTGTAATCCATTATCGAAGGTTCTTACAATGAAGTATTTTCGTTCACATATATTAGTTTGCGTTGACCCTGAATGCCTTAAAAAGGGTGCTCATGAGGTCATGGACGCCATTCAAGATGAATTGGTCGCCCAGGGTTTAATTGATGAAGTCCAGGTATTGGAAACATCCCGAATCGGCGATTGCTCCCAGGGACCAGAAATAATGGTCTACCCCGAAGGTGTTCATTACGGTGGGTTAACTGTTGACGATGTTCCCTTTCTGGTCGAAGAACATTTTTTGAAGGGCCGCATTGCGAAAAAATTCATCATCGAAACAGAAAAAGCGAAAGATGAAGAACTTTCGGCTCCTACTCCCAAAGAAATGCGTGTTGTCTTGCGCAATTGCGGCAAGATTGATCCAGAAAACATAGAAGACTATATTGCCGAAGATGGGTATCAGGCAGTTGCCAAGGTGCTCACATCAATGACACCGGATGATGTCATTGATGTAATGTTGAAATCTGGTGAACGTGGACGCGGTGGTGCCGGTTTCCCCACTGGTAAGAAATGGAGCTTCGCGCGTGCCAGCACAGAAACCCCTAAATACACCGTCTGTAATGCTGATGAGGGTGATCCTGGTGCTTTTATGAATCGCCGTGTTTTGGAAGGCGATCCACATGCGGTACTAGAAGGTATGATTATTGCAGGTTATACCATCGGTTCCAACCAGGGTTACATATATTGTCGTGCTGAATATCCTGTCGCTGTCCATACATTGAACATAGCCATTGAACAGGCTCGTTCACTGGGTTTGCTGGGTAAAAATATTCTCGGAACCGGATTCGACTTTGATCTTGAAGTCCGCATGGGTGCAGGTGCGTTTGTCTGTGGTGAAGAGACAGCATTGATGGCTTCCATTGAAGGCAAACGTGGTGAACCTCGGCCTCGCCCTCCCTTCCCGGCTGTTAAAGGTCTATTTGCAAAACCGACAAATATCAACAACGTAGAAAGTTATGCCAATGTTCCTCAGATCATTCTGAAAGGTGCAGATTGGTATTCCAGTCTGGGTACAGAAAAAAGTAAAGGCACTAAAACATTTGCCCTTGCCGGCGACTTGAAGAAACCAGGTTTGGTTGAAGTTCCACTTGGTATTACTCTTCGTGAACTCGTTTACGATGTTGGCGGTGGAATTAAAGATGATAAAGGTTTTAAAGCCGCCCAGATAGGTGGCCCCATGGGCGGTTGTCTCCCGTCTAAATACCTTGATCTACCAGTTGATTATGAATCATTAATCTCTGCCGGTGCCATGATGGGATCAGGCGGCCTGATTGTTTTGGATGATGAGACCTGTATGGTCGACATTGCCCGTTACTTCATGGATTTCACCCAGGATGAATCCTGCGGTAAATGTACCCCCTGTCGCGTGGGAACCCGCCGTATTCTGGAAATCCTTCAGAATATTTGCGATGGAAAAGGAAAAGACGGCGATATCGAGACTCTTGAATATCTCTGTAAAGAAATCAACGCGGCTTCATTGTGCGGACTTGGTCAGGGTGCGCCCAATCCTGTCATCAGCACTTTAAAACACTTCCGCAATGAATATGAAGCTCATATCTATGATAAACGCTGTCCGGCCAAGGTCTGCAAAGCCTTGATCCATTACTCAATTACTGATGGCGTATGCACAGGTTGTACTGTCTGTGCTCGTAACTGCCCGGTGAATGCCATATCTGGTGAGAGACGGCAAACACATGTCATTGACCCGGATATCTGCATTCGTTGCGGTATCTGCGCTCAGGTTTGTAACTTCAATGCTGTGGAGGTGAAGTAGCCTTAATTTCACAATTGAATACTTGCTGGGACTTTCGTTTTATAAAACGCTTTCTATGCTGTTCGCATCGTTCCGACATGCTGGAGGAATAATGGTCCAAAATACCAAACAAAGTGATGTGGCAAATTCAGTCATAGTAGCAGTAAAGGCAGCTGTTGATGCCTTTGGCGCCAAACGAGAAGAAATGATCCCGATCTTGAATGAGATCAATAAGAAGCTCGGGTATATTCCTCCGGAAGCGCTGGACGAAGTAAGCATGCTTTTGAAAGCCCCGAAGAGCCAGTTATATTCGGTAGCCAGTTTTTATCGGATGCTTTCCACAAAGCCGCGCGGCAGACATGTAATCCAATTTTGTGAGAGTGCACCATGTCATGTGGTAGGTGGAAAAGAAGTCTGGGAAGAACTTCAAAAACAGGTTCATTTGAAATCTGGTGAAACCAGCCCTGATGGTAAATGGACATTGTTAACCACTTCCTGCCTTGGTGTATGCGGTGTTGGACCTGTTATGACCGTAGATGAAGATATTTACGGAAACATCGCACCCGGTGAACTTCAATCCATTTTGGCTCGTTACGAATAGGAGCACACGATGAAAGCCTACCGATCTATGGTATTGGTTTCCAGTGACCCGCTCTCAATGGAACGGGGAGCCCGGCAAGTGTTTGAGAAAATTCAACAGGATTTGGAATCATTTGGAATATCAGATGAAATTTCACTGACAATGGTGGGTGATGTTGGACGGCATGATGCCCTTCCCCTGGTAATCATCTATCCAGAAGCAGCGATATATGGCCCGATAAAAACCGAAGACGTTCATCATCTTGTTGAAGAGCACCTTTACAAAGGTCGGATTGCCAGTGAATTATTGGCATCCAGTCGTGAACTTTCCGGACGTATCGCCTGGTTGAATTCCCGCAAAGGAACCCTCCCGGCAGAGAATCGGATAGTACTTCAAAGAGCTGGACTTATAGATCCGAACAATATTGAAGAATACATTATCCATGATGGATACGAAGCTCTGGGTAAAGTAATCTCTGGTATGAAACCAACTGAGGTTATTGATGAGATCATCAAATCAGGGCTGCGTGGACGCGGCGGCGCAGGTTTTCCAACCGGCCTGAAGTGGAAATTTGTCGCACAGGCAAAAGGGAATCAGAAATTTGTCGTATGCAATGCAGATGAGAGTGAACCTGGCACATTTAAAGATCGATTGATCCTTGAAGGTGACCCATTTTCCATTCTTGAAGCAATGACAATCGCCGGTTTTGCCGTAGGTGCCTCAGAAGGATATATCTATATTCGTGGAGAATATGCTCTGGCACGTCAAAGACTTGAGGCAGCCATTGTTGCCGCTAAAGAAATGGGATTTCTTGGGAAGAATATCTTCAATTCTGATTTCTCTTTTGAAATCCATCTCCATTCAGGTGCTGGTGCATATATCTGCGGTGAAGAAACTGCGCTGTTGGAATCCATTGAAGGCAATCGCGGTGAACCCCGGGCACGTCCACCATATCCAACCACAAATGGTTTATGGAATAAGCCAACGTTAATCAACAATGTTGAAACATTGGCCAATATTCCGGCCATTATTCGTGAAGGATCCGCCTGGTTTAAATCAATTGGCACACCAAGCAGCCCGGGCACAAAAGTCTACACCATTCTGGGTAATGTAAATGTAACCGGTCTGGTTGAAGTTCCAATGGGAATTACCCTCCGAGAAGTTGTCGCTATTTATGGAAAAGGTATGAAAGATGGCGCCAACTTCAAATTAGCACAAACGGGTGGTTCCAGTGGATCGATCATTCCTGCAAGTTTGCAGGATACACCCATGGATTTTGATTCATTCAACAAGGCCGGTGTAGCTCTTGGTTCAGGTGCTCTTCTCATCTGCAATGAAGAGACCTGTGTAGTCGATTTAGCAAAAGTGCTTATGAACTTTTTCCGTGTAGAAAGTTGCGGAAAATGTGCTCCTTGCCGAATCGGGAACCAGAGAGCATACGAAATTCTAGATCAAATCTCCGAAGGGATTGGTTCTTTGAGCGACCTGGATGACCTGGAATTGATAAGTGACAATTTGTTCCAACTATCAAATTGTGGTCTTGGTCAAACATCTGGAACACCCATTCGGGATATCTTAAAGTATTTTAGAGCAGAAGTTGAGGCACATATTCGTCTTAAAGTATGTCCATCCGGAGTTTGTTCTATGAGTGGACATAAGGTACATGCATAAACTGTAATCTCGAAAAAGAGAGGTTTTCTTATGGTCAACTTAACCATTGACGGCAAAAACATTGAAGTAAAAGAAGGAACGACAGTCCTCCGGGCAGCTCAGTCTGCGGGGATTGAAATTCCCACCCTGTGCGATCACCCAGAATTAACCCCTTATGGAGGTTGCCGTTTATGTCTGGTTGAAGTAGAAGGGGCGCGAACGTTACAACCATCCTGCACACTTCCTGTAAGTGAAAAAATGGTTGTTAAAACGACTACAGATCGCGTTAAGGAAGCAAGGAAATTTGTTTTAACCCTGCTATTCAGCGAGCGTAATCATTTTTGTCCGTTCTGTCAGGAATCTGGTGGTGATTGTGAATTGCAAAATGCTGCCTACCAGGAAGGTATGACAAATTGGCCTCTGTCGCCTAATTTCAATACTTTTGGTGTTGATGCTTCTGGTCCTTATTTCGTACTTGATAATAATCGCTGTATTTTGTGTCGACGTTGTGTGCGTGCATGTGGCGAACTTGTTGGTAACTTTACATGGGGATTTGAAGAACGCGGCGCAAAGAGCTATCTTGTCGCCGATTATGGTGTTCCCATTGGAGAATCTTCCTGTGTTTCTTGTGGAACCTGTGTTCAGGTCTGTCCGACCGGAGCCATTATCGACCGTCAATCAGCCTACCGTGGGAGAGATGCTCAGGTAACAAAAGTACCTTCAGTTTGCACTGGTTGCTCGATCGGTTGTGCGATCAATATTGTTGTAAAAGATAACCAGATCGTTCGAATAGAAGGACGCTGGGGTGAAGGTGTGAGTGACGGTATTCTTTGTAAAAGTGGACGTTTTCTTCCCCTTGAAGAAAAACGTGAACGCATTCTAACTCCGATGGTTCGCAAGAATGGTTCTTTAAAAGCTGCCACAATGGAAGAAGCGGTTGCAGCTATTGCCACTGCGATTAAATCAGCAGGATCTGGTGTTGCTGCATTAGCCTCGACGAAACTGTCCGTTGAATCTTTGTCACTTTTCAAACAAATATTCTCTGATGGGCTGAAAAGCTCCATGGTAACAACTATCGAGGAAGGCGCCATGACTTCGGCGTCAGCCAGTTTTACAGATAGTTTGAAGAAATCATTTGAAAGCAAAATTGATTCGATGAATTCGGCCGACTGTGTTGTTGTGGTCAATACCGATCTGTACAAAGAACATCAGGTACTTGGCTTCATGGTCAAGCGGATTCTTCCAAGCGGCACCAAGCTGATTGTTATCGATTCCGATGAAAACGGGTTTGACCCATTTGCCGATGTGAAAGTCAAAGCAGGAAAGGGTTCTAATGTAGACATACTTGATGCCCTTCAATCTGCTGTAAAGAAACAAAAAGTAACAGATGAAGCAGCAAAATGCGGCGTTAAAGAAGCTGATCTGGTAAATGCTGCCTCAATCATTTCCAGCGCAGAACATCCTGTTTTCATCTACAGTGACAAACTAAGTGCCAAAGATGGTCAGAAAGCTGTTTCGGCACTTATTGATCTGGCTGGTTCAGTAAAGAATAGTGCCATTATCAACACAAAGGGAAAAGCGAATAGTCTGGCTGCCTCTCAACTTAAGTTGGACAAACCTTTTGAGGCTGGAAAACACCAGGCTTACTTTGTGGCAATAGGTGACGATGAACCGACTGAAGGTCTTTTGACGGATCTTGAAAAAGCGCCTTTCCTCGCTGTATCTGCTGCATATCACACCAAACTTACAGCCAGGGCAGATGTTGTCATCCCTGTTGAAATGTGGGCGGAAATTTCCGGTCATTTCATCAGCATGGACGGTCACCTGCAGAAAACATCCAAATCTTTGACTGCACCCGAGGGTGTCTTTAGCGATGTTGACGCCTTGAAAGCATTAGCATCTGCCCTGGGTGTAAAGACAAATGATAATTGGAAAGAAGCGATTAAATCGCGAGTATCTCCCGTGGAAATTGTTGAAGCTTAACAGCATGGGATTAATATAAGGAGTAATCATGGCAAAACCAAAAATAGCATCAGACTGGTTGGCTGGCTGCGCGGGCTGCCACATGTCATTACTGGATATTGATGAACGTATCGTCAAGGTCGCTGAACTAACAGATCTCCGCGCCACTCCCATAACAGACCTCAAAGAACCAGACGAAAGCGGCGTCGATGTAGGTATTCTTGAGGGTGGGATCAACAATACATACAACGAAGAAGTGGCTCATCGAATGCGCAACCGCTGTGGACTCCTTGTTGCCCTAGGTGACTGCGCCGTCTTTGGTGGTGTACCAGCCATGCGCAATTTCTTTACTCTGGAAGAAACTCTCCGTCGTGCATATGTAGAGACAGAATCTACAGAACCGAACAGTGCCGTTCCTTCTGATCCTGAATTGGCAAAACCAACCGAGGTACGCGCTCTTCAAGATGTAGTGCCAGTAGATATTTATGTCCCTGGTTGCCCTCCCAGTCCAGAGGTGATCTTCCATGTATTGAGTGAGCTGGCACAGGGCCGCCGTCCGGAAATTAAAGGCGACCTGCTGGACTGGCATTAGAGGTAATGAGGAGATATAGAAAATGCCTGCACAAAAAATAACGATTGAACCGGTTACACGTATTGAAGGTCATGCTAAGGTGACCATCCACCTGGATGAAAAAGGGGATGTCTCGCATGCTTACCTGCATGTGAATGAGTTCCGCGGTTTTGAAAAATTCTGCGAAGGCCGTATGGTCTTTGAAATGCCGTATATCACACCGCGTATTTGCGGTATCTGCCCGGTTAGTCATCACCTGGCGGCTGCCAAAGCCGGTGATGCAGTGATGGGCACTCCTCCACCGCGTCCAGCCTCGCTTTTACGTGAATTAATGCACATGGGGCAGATTGTCCAGAGCCATGGCATGCATTTCTTTGAACTGGCCGGACCGGATCTTCTTCTCGGATTTGATGCCGATCCGGCAATACGCAATGTGGTTGGCGTCATTGGAGCCAACCCGGAACTGGCATTAAAGGCAGTGAACTTACGTAAATGGGGTCAGGAGATCATTTCCATTCTTGGTGGCCGCCGCATACACCCCCTCTTCGCAGTTCCCGGCGGTGTTAATAAATCTCTCAAACCTGCCGAGCGTGAGGCTATTCTAAAAGACCTCGATGCCCAGATTGAAACAACGAAAATTGGTCTGCAGATCATTAAAGATTGGGCTGCCGCCAATAAAGAAGATATCGATAAATTTGCAGTTTTCCCGACGGGATACTTTGGTCTGGTGACTCCCAAAAATGGTCTTGAATTATTTGAAGGCAAAATCCGTTTGTTGGATAAATCGGGCAAGCAGCTCGAACTGTTCGAAGGCAAGAATTACCTTGACTATATTGCAGAACATGTCGAAAATTGGTCTTACCTAAAGTTCCCCTATTATAAACGTCTGGGCTATCCTGATGGTGTGTATCGTGTTGGTCCACTTGGCCGCTTGAACATTGCCGATGTAATTGAAACCCCGATGGCCAATGAAGAATTAAAACTTTTCAAACAAATCAACAATGGTAAACCGGTTGAAAATACACTTCATTATCACTATGCCCGGTTAATTGAAACATTATTTGCGATCGAACGGATTCGAATTCTGCTGGACGATCCTGATATTTTCAGCACCGATATCATGAACACCAAGAAAAACTTCCAGGGTGTTGGTGTTGGAGTCATTGAGGCACCTCGTGGCACATTGATCCATCATTACTGGGCTAATGAAAATGGACAATTGGAAAAAGTAAACCTGATTGTCTCCACCGGTCATAACAACTGGGCTATGAGCAACGCTGTAGACAGTGTCGCAAAAACGTATATCTCCGGCCAACAGGTACGTGAAGGCCTGTTGAACCGCGTAGAAGCCGCTGTCCGTGCTCATGATCCCTGCCTGTCTTGCTCTACGCATGCTGTCGGCCAGATGCCGATGATTGTAGATATCGTAGATCCTGAAGGATCCACAATTCAAACGTTGAGACGGGATTAATAAATTCTATTAAGAAAAGGGCGATGCCTTCCTCGTTGGCATCGCCCTTCTTTATTTTGATTACTATGAATATACCTTCAACTATTTTTATTGGATATGGTAATCCTGACCGTCAGGATGATGGTGTGGCCTGGCATATTCTGGCAAACCTTGCGCAAAAGCTTGGTAAACCTGTACCGACAAGTTGGGAAGAACCCTTTGAGATTGGGAAAGAATATCCCCATTTGCTGTTTCAATTGCAATTAAATCCTGAAGTGACCGAAACTCTGGCTCAATATCAAATTGTTTGTTTCGTTGATGCCCATACCGGCGATATTCCAAATGACATCCAATTTGGAGAAGTGTCAGAAGGGTACCAAACATCCCCTTTTACACATCATATGACGGCAGAAGCTTGTTTGAAGCTGACAAACACCCTTTACAGGTCAGAACCCAAAGCTTATCTACTGTCAGTACGAGGATATTCTTTTGGATTCGCACAAAACCTATCTCCACAAACGGCCTTCCTTTCTGCTATTGCAGCAAATAAAGCCTGGGATTGGTTGAATAATCTTCCACCTGACTTAACAGGTATATAATTTTTTCAGAAATAATTAGCAGAATAGATTGATGGAGGGGTATATGGTCATGTCGGATCATTTTTCTACTTTTGTTATTCTCTTCTTTTTCGGTTTCATTCTTTCTGCTTGTATTGGTTCTGTCTCGAAAAATTCCGGCAATACACCATCGCTTATTCCATCATTAGAAGCTTCTAGATCTCCAACGGCTGTTGAGGTTACATCCACAATTCCTTCAACAGCTACTCCATTACCTTCTGCCACATATACTCTTACTCCAACAGAAACACTGACTCCAACTCCCAGTCTTGGAATTGGTTCATCATTTGTTCGTGATGCCGATAAAATGACAATGATGTATGTTCCAGAAGGTGAATTCCTGATGGGATTAAGTGATGAAGAAATCGATTCAATTCTGAAATCCAATCTCTGCAAGAATGATCCATGCAAAAAATCTAGTTTTATAGAAGAACAACCACAACATAAAGTATATCTTGACGCTTTTTGGATAGACCAAACAGAAGTAACCAATGCCATGTTCTCTAAATGTGTGGCAGATAAAGCTTGTAAAGCACCGGGAAAATTTGTCGATCCAGATCACCCACAATGGTATGGTAATAAAAAATTTGATAATTATCCCGTTGTTCTAATCACCTGGCAGCAGGCAACTGATTACTGCCATTGGGCTGGAGGGTCACTCCCAACTGAGGCACAATGGGAAAAGGCTGCCAGAGGAACGGATGGCAGGTTATTTCCCTGGGGGAACGATCAAGACCCATTAAAAGCAAATACCTGCGACAAGAATTGTATTGGTGGAGCCAGCAAAGATTTTTCAGTAAATGATGGGTATCCTGAAACCTCTCCTGTCGGTTCATTTCCTCAAGGTGCCAGTCCTTACGGTGTGTTGGATATGGCAGGAAATGTTTATGAGTATATTTCTGATTGGAAATTCGATTTCTATTATTCAGAATCTCCATATAAAAATCCCACCGGCCCGCAGACTCCGATTCCGCCAAATCCCAATTTAATAAATCCTTATCCATGCCACTCATTACGTGGTGGTGCCTGGGATGAAGCATTTGGCGCACCTCATCTGGTTTCTTCGAGGAATTGTGGCGGTACAGGAACATTCCATTGCCTTGGGTTTCGGTGTGTAGTAAATATAAAGCAGTGATTCCAACCACTTGCTTACATATCATCAAGTTTAATATTTTATTGCATCTATATGACCTTTATTATCCGTTTTTCCAAGGAAAAGAAGATATAATTGCTCTGTGCATGAATTAGCTGTTACTGAATCAATATTACAGATTTCAGAAAAATATGCCAGAGAAGCTGATGCCCTGAAAGTTACTGGTATAAATCTGGTGATTGGAAAGTTATCCAGTATTGTAGATGATTCCGTTCAGTTTTACTGGGACATCATCAGCAATAATAGTCTTTGTAAAGGAGCATTGCTTCATTTTGAACGCCGTGATGCTGTTTTACATTGTAATCAGTGTTCCGTAGAATATCGTATTGATACATCACTTCAACCCTGCCCTAACTGTGGAAGTCCTGATGTAAAAATAATCTCAGGTGAAGAGTTCTTTGTAGACAGCATTGAGATAGAAAAGTGAGATTGCCTATGAATGCCATACGTGTTCCTGTTGTAGAAAAAATCTTGAGCGCCAATGATCAACTGGCATCACAAAATCATGCCCTGTTAAAGAGCAAGCATGTCTTTTCCATCAATATCATGGCTTCTCCAGGTGCCGGTAAAACAAGCGTTATTCTCCAGACAATCAAAGGATTACAGGGTCGCTTGAAAATCGGCGTTATAGAAGGTGACACATCAGCTGTGACCATTGATGCCGACAAAGTCAATGAAATGGGCGTACCGGCTGTACAGATAAACACTGGCGGCGATTGTCATCTGGATGCCGTTATGGTTGCCGGCGGACTTCAACAACTACCGCTTGACGATATTGATTTGATGATTATTGAAAATGTGGGCAATCTTGTTTGTCCTGCTGCATTTGATCTTGGTACAGATATTAATGTTTTGATTGCTTCCGTTCCAGAGGGTGATGATAAACCTTATAAATATCCGGCCATCTATCGTGGTCTGGATGTTTTGATTTTGAATAAAATGGATCTTCTTCCTTATATCAAATTCCGCCCAGATTATTTCAAAGAAGGCGTTGAAATGCTGAATCCGGGTCTTCAAACCTTCCCTGTCTCCTGCGTAACAGGTGAGGGAATTTCTGCATGGCTGGATTGGCTGGAAAAAAGAGTCAAAGAGGAAATCCGGTAGAGGTTGGATGGACGAGCTTTTCGGTCTAGCCATCCATGTGCGTGGAATAGTTCAGGGTGTTGGTTTTCGGCCGTTTGTCTATCAACTTGCGGTAAAGAATAACCTGTGCGGATGGGTATGCAATTCCTCCAACGGAGTTGAGATTGAACTCAACGGTGAAAAACCCGCCATTGAGTTATTTCTCTCTGAATTGAAATCATCCCCACCACCACTTTCTCGTATCGATAATCTATCATTCCATGAAATACCTGTAAATGGCTATGCGCAATTTGACATTATTGAAAGTCGATCAGATCCATCGCATTTCATCCCTATTTCTCCGGATATGGCAATATGCCCTGATTGTCTAAAGGAATTATTTGATCCATCCAATCGGCGGTACCGATATCCATTTATCAACTGCACGAATTGCGGTCCGAGATTTTCAATCATTAAGAACATTCCTTATGACCGTCCATTTACCACCATGGCAGAATTCCCCATGTGTCCGGATTGCCGACAGGAATATGAAAACCCATTGGACCGTCGCTTTCATGCCCAACCGATTGCCTGCTCTGCCTGTGGGCCAACCATTTCTTATGTTGAACAGAATCAGCAAATAGATCGGAATGAATCTGCACTTCAGTATGCTCGAAATGCCATCCGATCAGGAAAAATTCTGGCTATAAAGGGACTCGGTGGATTTCATTTCGCCTGTGATGCAGCCAATACATCTGCAGTTCGCGAATTACGGAATAGAAAAAAAAGGGTAGAAAAACCTTTCGCCTTAATGGCTTTTTCCATTGAGTCAATAAGAAAATTTTGCAATATATCATCAGAAGAAATCAAATTATTGGAAACTCGTCAACGCCCTATCGTTCTTTTGAGAAAAAGATCAGACTGTTCACTCCCGGAAGAATTGGCACCAGGTCAATCGAATCTGGGGTTTATGCTTCCTTATACACCACTGCATTACCTGCTTCTGGAGCCAGCAAATGATTTCCCGGAAGTATTGGTGATGACTAGCGGGAATCTCAGCGAAGAACCTATAGCATATGAAGATCAAGATGCTGAAATTCGTCTCTCTCCCCTTGCTGATGCATTTTTGACTCACAACCGCGGTATTCACATGCGGGTGGATGATTCTGTAATGCGTGTGATGGATCATAGTCCTGTATTTATAAGAAGGTCACGCGGTTTTGCTCCTGATCCGATAACATTGCCATTTACTGTTCCCTCCATATTCGCAGCGGGAGCAGAATTGAAAAATCACTTTACCCTTACACGCGATTCCTATGCATTTCACAGTCACTTCATTGGAGATCTTGAGAACTTCGAGACTCTTCAATCCTATACACAGGCAGTATGTCACTTTGAGAGATTGTTTCGTATTCAACCGGAGATAATTGCCTGCGATCTTCACCCTGATTATCTTTCTACGAGGTATGCACTTGAAAGAGGGCAAAAGGATGGGAAACCTGTTATTCCAGTACAACATCACCATGCCCATCTGGCGGCCTGCTTGCTCGATAACACATGGGACTCTGATGAACCAGTCATTGGTTTGACTTTCGACGGTACAGGTTACGGAACTGATGGAACTATCTGGGGAGGTGAGGTCTTAATTGGTGGTTACAAAGGCTTTCAACGACGCTTCCACCTTTCCAGGTTCGTATTACCGGGAGGTGACAAAGCCATTAAGAATCCATCCAGAATTGCATTATCTCTACTACACTCTTTAAACTTGCCCTGGTCTTCCGGGCTTCCCTGTGTTCAATCCTTTTCAAAGACTGAATTGAATGTAGTCTCTTCCCAGATTATTCATAAGGTTAATTCCCCGGAAACTACATCCATGGGTCGTCTTTTTGATGGAATATCCTCTCTAATCGGAATTCGGCAGAAGGTTACCTACGAAGGTCAAGCAGCCATAGAACTTGAAGCCTGTTCAGACCCATTAGAAACCGGGTGCTATTATTTTGATATTCAACCTGATACCATTAATTATTCTCCTGTTCTTCATTCCATAATGAATGATTTTCAAACGGGGCTCTCGGTTAGTACAATTTCTGCTCGTTTTCATAATGGTTTGGCGAATTTATGTAATTCACTGTGTGAAATAATAAGAAATGAGACAGGCATTTCTCATGTTGCCCTCAGTGGTGGTGTCTGGCAAAATGCTTTCCTTTTTTCCAAAACATCTGAAATATTAAAGAGTAACAATTTCCATGTTTTATCGCATCATCAAGTTCCCACTAATGATGCCTGTATTTCATTGGGTCAGGCTGTTATAGCCGCCCGGATGAATCTTTAGGAGGTTCAAATGTGTCTGGCCGTTCCCGGAAAAATCATCGAAATATATGATTCTGGTGGTATGCGCATGTGCAAAATCGATTTTGGCGGTGTTATTCGTGAAGCCTGCCTTCAGGCATTACCTGATGCAAAAGTAGGTGAATTCACCATAATCCATGCCGGTTTTGCCTTGAATACTTTAAGTGAAGAAGAAGCACAAGAAACGTTGGAAGCTCTTCGTGAATTGGGCGAAATTGAAAATGAATTGGATGCAGGAGCTGTTCTGTGACATCAGATACCTTTTCCATGTTAAACCAGTTTCGGAATGCCAACCTTGTCAAAGCAGGTATTTCTGAAATACATCGCATTACAACCCGACACTGGGCGATCATGGAAATTTGTGGTGGACAGACTCATGCCATCCTGAGGTATGGATTGGATGAATTGCTTCCAGAAAATATCGAACTGGTACATGGACCTGGTTGTCCTGTTTGTGTCACGCCACTGGAATTGATAGATAAGGCTTTAGCCATTGCAGCTCAACCCAATGTAATTTTCACAACTTTTGGTGATATGATGCGTGTTCCCGGATCATCTCGTGATCTGTTCAGTCTCAAAGCGGAAGGCGCCCAGGTACGCATCGTCTATTCTCCATTGGACGCGATAAAAATAGCTGTAGAAAATCCAGATAAGCAGGTTGTATTCTTTGCCATAGGTTTTGAAACCACAGCTCCAGTAAATGCGATGAGCGTTTTACAGGCCAAGAATTTAGGGTTAAAGAATTTTTCCATTCTGGTATCACAGGTTTGTGTTCCTCCGGCTATGCATGCTATTCTTGGTGCCCCGCAAAATCGTGTCCAAGGCTTTCTGGCAGCAGGTCATGTTTGTTCAGTTATGGGATACTGGGAATATCCTCCGATTGCAGAGAAATATAATATTCCCATTGTTGTCACCGGATTTGAACCTCTTGATCTGGTAGAAGGGATTCTTTTTACAATCAGGCAGCTTGAAACCGGTAAACATGTAGTCGAAAATGCTTATTCACGTGTAGTTTCGGAAAACGGAAATTTACCTGCGCAAGAAATGATCCGCTTGGTATTCGAACCATGCGATCGTAGTTGGCGGGGTATTGGTGAAATTCCAATGAGCGGTCTTGGATTGCGAAAAGAATTTAATAATTACAATGCCGAATCCCGTTTTGAAATTGGAAATATTCAAACCAAAGAATCAGATATTTGCATCGCCGGCCAGATTTTACAGGGAATAAAGAAACCACCAGAATGCCCTGCATTTGGAACCATATGCAACCAGGATCATCCTTTGGGAGCTACGATGGTTTCATCGGAAGGCGCCTGTGCCGCCTATTTAAGGTATGGTAGAGCACGAAAAGGTATATCGGAGAATCAATATGCCAGTTAATTTGTCTTCGTTTGAAGGTCCTGTATGCCCTGTTCCTATATATCATCGGGACCAAATTGTGATGGGACATGGAAGCGGTGGTCGTATGACAGCCGACTTAATCCGTGATATTTTTCAACCTGCATTTAGTAATCCTTCTCTAGATGAAGGCAACGATTTTGCCAGTGTGTCCGTCCCTACCTTTAATACATCCAACGGGCGATTGATCGTATCTGTCGATTCGCACATCGTAAAACCAGTATTTTTCCCCGGAGGAGACATTGGCCGTTTGGCCATCTGTGGAACCGTCAACGATGTTGCCGTCTCTGGCGCAAAACCGCTATATATAACCGCTGGCTTCATTCTTGAAGAAGGATTACCAATCAGCACACTTCAATCAATCGTCCAATCCATGAAATCTGCTGCCGATGAAGCCGGTGTGAATGTTGTTGCTGGCGACACTAAAGTGGTTGAAAAAGGTGGTGCTGACCAGATTTTCATTACAACGACTGGCTTTGGATGGTTGGATTCAACCATCCAGATTGGCGGGCAATATGCCAGACCAGGTGATTCAATTTTAGTATCGGGTACATTGGGAGATCATGGAATTGCTGTACTTTCTGCCCGGGGCGAATTGGGGTTTGAAACCTCCGTTTGTTCTGATACTGCCCCATTAAATCACCTTGTGGACACAATTCTTCAAGCATCACCACATACTCATGTTTTAAGAGACCCTACCCGCGGTGGGGTGGCAACAACATTGAATGAAATTGCCAATCAGAGTCATGTTGGAATCACTCTGGTAGAAGAGAGTATTCCATTAAATCCGGCTACACGTTCTGCCTGTGATATGTTGGGATTTGATCCTTTATATGTAGCCAATGAAGGTAAATTAATCGTAATCGTTCCTCAGGAAGAAGCGCAAATTGTCCTGAATTCAATGAAACAGACAAAGTACGGCAAAGATTCGGCGATCATTGGTCAAATTACATCAAATCACCCCGGGCAAGTACTTATGCAGACACCTATTGGTGGCACTCGCCTTCTGGATGTTCTTGCCGGAGAAATGCTGCCGCGAATTTGTTGATATATTTGCTTGAAGTTTCATGTCTCGTCATTTATACTTGATCCATTCTGAACAAATATCCCAAACCTGAGAGGGTTCTATGAAAATCGATTACCAGGAAACAACAAACGACCTCTTAAAAAGAATTGATATCCATAATAAATATGGCGGCCGCGACATCGATGCTTGGATGTTGGATCTCATTCAATTGAAGCAGGGTGATAAAATTCTGGATGTCGGATGCGGCGCCGGAAAACAGTGTTTTTCTTATTACAAACATTTAAAAGGTCAGGCCAATATCACCGGTGGCGATGTTTCGGATGAATTATTGTCAGAGGCAAAAGAAGAAAATCATAAATACAATGACGCTGTTACATTCATGACGTTAAATTTCAACAGGCCATTCGACCTTCCTGAAAACACATTTGATTTTGAATCGTGCTGTTTTGCCATTTATTATGCAGAAGATATTCCATTCACTATTCGTGAAATGCACCGTGTATTGAAACCTGGTGGTCGTTTGTTTACAAGCGGACCCATGCCAACCAATAAACAGCTATTCTATGATGTGATTCGTGAAGCTACTGGAAAGACAATTCCTCCAATGCCCGGAAGCTCCCGCTACGAAAGCCAGATTCTAGCCAGCATGCGTGCAACCTTCTCTAAAGTAGACGTTCATGTCTTTGAGAATCCGCTTACTTTTGAATCGGCTGAACCATTCATTGAATATACGCGTGCCTCCCTTTCAGAAGATCGTAAGCTTTGGACCAGTTTCTTCAAAGATAAATCTGAATTTGAAGATATCATGAATAAAATCAAAACCGTAGCAGAAAAACGCATCAAATCTGACGGTAAATTAGTAATGACCAAAGTTGTTGGTGGATTCCTCGCCACAAAATAACTATGGCCGAATCGCTGACTTTTTCTGGCAAACGAATTTGCTTTTTAGGAGCACATCCTGATGATATTGAATTGGGTGCTGGCGCACTTATCGCACAAGTAGCCGGTCAATCAGATATCCGTTGTGTAACTCTTTCTGACAATCAGAAGAATCCTGAATTGCACCATTTGGTTGAAGAGCATTATGCCAGCATGGCCAGGCTGGGTATTCCTCAGGAAAAGGTCATACTTGGACAGTTTGAAACCCGCCGGTTTCCACATGCCCGTCAGGAAATTCTGGAATTCATGATCGAACTGAATAAAAGCTTCAAACCAGATATTGTGTTTGTACATACACGTGCTGATATCCATCAAGATCATGGCACCGTGACGGAAGAAGCACTTCGAGCCTTTCGAGGAACAACTGTACTTGGCTTTGATGTTATTCGTTCAAGTTATGGTTTCTTCCCGAATTTTCTTGTGGAAGTCAGTGAAGATGATGTTCGTAAAAAGATCGAAGCATTGCAACAATACACAACATATTCAACAAGATACTATTTCAATGCCGAACTTACCCGTGCAACATTGATCCGATATGGTGCTATTGCCGAACGCCGTTACGCAGAAGGATTTGATATCCTGAGGGTAATTGGCAAATTTGGATATAATTAATAAAAACAACCTCCTAGGTCTTTATTCAGGAGGTTGTTTTTTTAGATTTTTATAAATATTTTTCCATCTTCTACTTTGATCTGATAAGACGGGACATCTCTAAAAGCGGGAGATTTTGTTGCTTTGCCTGATCGAATATCAAATCGAGCTCCATGCCGTGGACAGACGACTTCGTAACCATCAACCTGTCCGTCGCCCACTGGACCATTATCGTGAGTGCAAACATCACCAATGGCGAATAATTTCCCACCCAGATTAAAAATCACGATTGGTTGTTCATTAATCTCAATGAATAACCGTTCATTGAGCGGTATATCCTGTTCTTGAGCTACATAAAGAAATTCAGTTTTTTCTTCCATCAGGATCAATCCAGATCAGATAATTCCGATTCTTTTCCCACGCCATAGACACCAGCTTTCACCACTTTGAGCGGCAGGAGAGCGCATTTTAACCGGACTGCCCCAAGTTCTATTCCGAGCAGGTCAAGAACATCCTGTTTTGTCAATTTCTTTACGTCTTCAACTTTTTTCCCAATAATTGCTTCCATCAATAAATCTGCAGAAGCCTGTGATATAGCACATCCGTGTCCACTGTACTTTGCTTCAGTGACAATACCTGAATCATTTACTCTTATGTCTACACGAATATGATCACCGCAAACTGGATTCTCATCTTCATATGTGTAATCATTTGGATCCAATTCTCCGCGAAATCCGGGGTTTTTATAATGTTCTATGATGATTTCCCTGTAAAGATCATCCATGATTCACCATTTCTAATCAAACATCATCTTAACTTTATCGAGGCCTTTGATTAATGAGTCAACATCCTCTTTTGAATTGTAAAGGTAGAAGCTGGCTCGTGTGGTCGCAGGAAGTCCAAATTTGATATGAAGCGGCTGGGCACAATGATGCCCTGCCCTGACAGCAATTCCTTCACTATCAAGAATCTGGGCTACATCGTGAGGATGTATTCCACTCATATCAAATGCGAGTACCCCACCACGCTGATTATGTGGACCAATTACTTTTATTCCGCCGCTTTCTTCCAGCCGTCTTAATCCATACAGTGCAATTTCCTGCTCATGTTTGGCGATTTCTTCCATCCCAATGGATGATAAATAATCAATAGCGGCGCCAAAACCCACGGCTTCAGCAATAGCCGGCGTTCCTGCTTCGAATTTTGCCGGAACATCATTGGTTGAAAAACCTTCAAATGTTACTTTACGGATCATATCTCCACCACCCAAAAATGGCGGCATTTCATTCAATAGATCAAATTTGCCGTAAAGTGCTCCGATGCCTGTTGGCCCGCACATTTTGTGAGCCGAAAATGCCAGGAATTCTGCATCAATATCCTGGATATCAACTGGCAAATGCGGAACAGATTGCGCACCATCAATTAATACAATGGCACCGACTTGATGGGCCAGTGTGGTCATTTCTTTTACCGGTGTGATTGTTCCGAGGACATTTGACATATGCGCAAATGCAACCAGTTTCGGTTTTTTCTCCAACAAATTCTTATACGCATTCATGTCCAGAATACCGTCTGGTAGAACCGGAATGAACTCTATTCGTATCTTTTTCTCTTGGACCAGAATCTGCCAGGGTACAATGTTCGAATGATGCTCCAATTCAGTTAGAAGAACGAGGTCGTTTTCTTTTAGATTTTTTCGTCCCCAGGTAAAAGCGACCAGGTTTATGGATTCGGTGGTATTTCGTGTGAAAACGATGGACCTGGCAGAAGGTGCATGGATAAATCTTGCCACTTTTGCACGTGCATTTTCATATAATTCTGTTGCTTCTTCAGAAATGGTATAAACACCGCGATGGATATTGGCATTATGGCGATGGTAATAATCATCCATCGCATCCAATACAATCTGTGGTTTCTGTGTTGAAGCAGTGGAATCGAGATATATCAGCTTTTTGCCAGGATGAACTTCCCTGCTTAATATCGGGAAATCTTGTTTGTATTTTGAGAAATCAACAGACATAAGATTCTTTATAGCAGGTCAGCTTTACCAGAGATCGATTTCCCGGTTTTGGTTTTCGCCGGTGCCCGAAGGTTTGTTGAATTCTGTGGAAACCACAAAATATGGTCTGGCACCATCCAGCCGTCAGTAAGATAGACATTGCCGCGAAATTGAACGGCAACCATTTTCGCATCTACCTGAACCACAATTCCACGAACCCAACCGCGTACACGGTCTCCACCTTTATCGTGGTCGGCCAATACCTCTACGGTATCGCCTACATCAAAATTATTTTCCGGTGTCGGATCTTTCATGAAAGGTACAGATGCCAATTTTTGCTCCTGTATTTCAAAAAATTTGCCAATTCATATTACCACGGCAGAATTTATACTGCCATCTTATTATGAATGTACTGTTGAAAACGGTTGCGAACACCTTCAAAGGGGATTCTCTGCATAATCGGATCAAAGAATCCTTCTACAATCAGGCGTTCTGCTTCTTTTTGAGGGATACCACGACTCAATAGATAAAACAGTTCATCTTTATCGATCTTGCCTACGGTTGCTCCATGCGTACAACGCACATCATCTGCCTTAATTTCGAGTCCGGGAATTGAATCGGCATGTGCATTCCGGCTCAATATCAAATTTCGATTTGCCTGATACCCATCGGTTTTTTGGGCACCCGGAGCTACATAGATCATTCCCTGCCAGACTGAATGACTGTTATCCAATAAAGCCCCTTTAAACAGCAGGTCGCTTGTTGTATGGGGTGCCAGATGATTTTGTTGGGTATCGTGATCAAGATGTTGTGTTCCATCCGTAAAATAAAAACCTGACATTTTTCCCGTTGCACCTTCGCCTACCAGGTCAAGGTCTGTAAAGTTTTTTGTAAGGCGGCTCCCGATGGCACCAAAAGTCCACTCAATCGTGCCCTGGTTCTCGACTCTGGCACGTTCATTGGAAAAATTCCACACATTCTTTCCTAAGGATTGCAGTTCTACAAATTGCAATCTGGCATTTTCACCTATTAGAATCTCGACAATGCCCGCATGAAAAGCAGATCCATTTTCATTTTCAGGTGAAGCGGTTTCATGGATAAATGTTGCTTCCGAATTTTCTTCCAGAACAACAATGACATGGGAAAGTCTGGCAGTCTTTTCTATGGCACCCCAGATAATACTATGTAAAGGTTGGCTAATCTTTACATTTTTCGGTATGAAGAGAAAAATTCCATCTTGCCCAAAGGCTTGAACCATAGCAGGGAACAACCCCTCTTCTGGTTTGACAATTTTTCCGATGTATCGGGCTAATAGCGATGGATTGTTCTTTCGTAATTCCGAAAAAGTTGTGAACACCACACCTTTTTCCAGCAGATCATTGGATAATTTAATTTTTTCGTCATTTATTGAAAGAATAATCTGCCCTGCCTGTTCGGTATCGGCCAGTGGACGAAGGATTTCTTCAGGGGGGGTGGCAGCCGAATAATCATTTAAATCATTATTCTGTAATCCGAATTGACCGGCATTCAATCTGGACAGATCTGTTCTGCGCCATGCCTCTTCGGTAGTAGCAGGAATTCCTTGAGTCTTATATACTTCCCAGGCATGTTCCCGAACAGCTGCCAGATCTTTTGCCTTTTCAGGAACGATATCATTTTCTGAAAATGTGAATTGGGTTGATCTGCTTGCTGTTGATGTTCTGTTTCTGGTAATTACAACAGGCGTTTCATTCATAGGTTCTACCATCATCCGTCCGGTTTATCAACCGATGGATCCTTCCATCTGAAGTTGTATAAGCCGGTTCATTTCAACGGCATATTCCATTGGGAGTTCTTTGACTAATGGCTCAATAAAACCAGATACAACCATTGTGGTTGCCTGTTCTTCCGATAAACCACGGCTCATCAGATAGAAGAGCTGGTCTTCTCCGACTTTGCTCACGCTGGCTTCATGACCGATGGTAACATCATCTTCGTCAATTTCTATATACGGGTATGTATCTGATTGCGATTGTGGATCCAGCAGAAGTGCATCACAAACTACATTTGATTTGACATCTTCTGCACCTTTATATACTTTCAACAACCCACGGTACGAAGCCCGTCCACCAGCCTTGCTGATCGATTTTGATGTAATTTTGCTGCTGGTATGCGGAGCAAAATGAACTACCTTCCCGCCGGTATCCTGCTGCTGCCCTTTACCGGCGAAAGCCATAGAGAGTATCTCTCCGTGTGCTCCCGGGCCAACCAGATAACAAGATGGATATTTCATGGTAACTTTTGAACCAAGATTTGCATCCACCCATTCCATTGTTCCGCCTTCGTGCACGATTGATCGCTGTGTAACCAGGTTGTAGACATTATTTGACCAGTTCTGAATGGTTGAATAACGTACCCGTGCATTCTTTTTTACTACAATCTCAATCACGCCGCTGTGAAAGGAATCAGTTGTGTACTGAGGTGCTGTACATCCCTCGACATAATGAACCTGTGAACCTTCATCAGCAATGATTATCGATCGTTCAAATTGACCGATATTGGCACGATTAAGCCTGAAATATGCCTGTAACGGCAGATCAACTTTCACACCCTTTGGAACATAGACAAATGATCCGCCAGACCAGACAGCTGAATTTAATGCCGCGAATTTATTATCTTCAATAGGCACTACGGTTCCGAAATATTCCCGGAACAAGTCGGGATGCTGCCTGAGACCTTCCTCAATACTGAGGAAAATTACTCCCATCTTTGCCAGATTTTCCTGAATGGAGTGATACACCATTTCAGATTCATACTGTGCACCTACACCAGCCAGGAACTTTCTCTCCGCTTCCGGGATACCCAGTTTTTCAAATGTGTTCTTTATGGTTTCAGGAACATCGTCCCAGGTTTTACCTTCAGCCTCGGCTGGCTTGACATAATAATAGATATCATCAAAATTCAATCCAGTAATATCAGCGCCCCATTTAGGCATCGGGCGTTGTTGAAAATGTTCAAGTGCTTTCAGGCGGAACTCGAGCATCCATTGAGGTTCGCCTTTCATGGCTGAAATTTGTTCTACAACCTTCCGGTCAAGTCCCCGGCGTGTCTCAAATACCGATACATCTTTATCACTAAATCCATACCGGTAATCCTCGAGTTCATTTAAGAATTGAGCCTGCGGTTCGTTGCTCACCTTGAATCTCCAATCTTCACCTTTATTCGCATTTTCAGATCAGGCAGACGTACCGTTTTCCAGCTTTTCGCGTACCCAGGTGTAACCATGTTCTTCCAGATCCAGAGCCAGATCCGGACCACCAGATTCCACAATCCGGCCGTCCATCATCACATGTACAATATCTGGTTGAATGTAATTCAAAATACGCTGGTAATGGGTAATTACTAGCACACCCAGTTCCTTATTGCGCAGTGTATTTACACCTTCCGAAACAATTCGTAATGCATCAATATCCAGACCAGAGTCGGTTTCATCGAGTATGGCAATAGAAGGCTGCAACATGGCCATCTGGAGAACTTCGGCACGTTTCTTTTCTCCACCAGAAAAACCTTCATTAAGGTACCGTCCGGCAAAGGCCGAATCCACCTTCAACATTTCCATCTTTTCTTTCATGATTTTCCGAAATTCTAGGATGGGAATACCTTTATCGTCTGGATTTGCGGCTTTTCGATGAGCATTTACTGCCGTTCTCAGAAAATTCGCCACAGTTACTCCGGGAATTGAAACCGGATATTGAAATGCCAAAAAAATTCCCAGATGGGACCTTTCTGCTGGAGAAAGGTTTAATAAACTCTTTCCATCAAAAAGTATATCCCCTTCTGTTACCTGGTAAGACGGATGTCCCATCAACGTATTAGCCAGGGTGGATTTACCCGTCCCATTGGGACCCATTATGGCGTGTACTTCACCCTGAGGAAGCGTAAGATTCAAACCTTTAAGAATTGGTTTATTTTCTATTTGTACATGCAGGTTTTTTATAACCAGTTCACTCATGAAGAAAATCTCCTGACGTTGTTTTGAGATTGCCTAAAGTCTACCATTTTAGTGGGATTATGTCAATATTTATAATATTATTCATATAATTTAATATATTGTCAGGCAGGTTTTTTCTTCCCTGCCTGTATGTATCTTTCTCAATAGCTGACTTATTCCACTGAAACAGAAGGATCAAGTTTAATCACGACCCCATCAGCAATCTCTTCTATGGCAACATTATTAATATCGAGCTTGTTGGTAATATTCTCGATCACATTTGTTCGGTTTTTATCTGCAGCAAAAACAATCTCGTTATCTGAAAAATCTACCAGGCGTATATTTCCGATATTGGGGATGCAACTCAATTTTCGCTGCAATACTTCGATATCAGTCAGCGTATGGATACCACAAAAATGGATGGCTGTCTCATCGGCTCTTATTGTGTTTTGAGAGTTAGTTCTTTCGTACTCATGAAATGATGTTTCGATTTTGTCTGATTCCAGCACTTGATCTCTGTATTCAGAAATCTCCCGATAACCAGTTAAAACTGTATTGTTTTTTATGGCGTACTGTAATGCTGCTTCTGCTTTCAGAAGCAAATCTTCATCTATTATTGAATCTTCGGGGAAACTCACCACACCAATCTGCAGTTCTTTTTTAATTTTTTTATCCACCTGATCAATTAACCGTTTTGCAATGACCTCTGCACCGTCATAATCTGTTTCTGGAAGTATTACACCAATTTTGTCGATGTTAATAAACAAGGTATCTACATTCCGGCAATTATTGAACAGTATTTCACAAATATCCTTCAACAGGCTCTCTCTGGCTTCCAATCCAATAGTCTCGGCCATTTCGTCCCAGCCCCTCGTTTTTATTAGAAGCAGTGACATTTTCTTCCCATATCGCAGACTTCGGGAAATTTCATTGGAGAGAGCTTTTCGGGCGTAATTAAATCGCATCAACCCGGTGGTCTCGTCATTAATACGCATTTCTTCTATGAGTACATGATCTCGTTCAACCTGCCGGTACGATAAGAGTACCTGTTTGCCGGTATTCCAGGCAAGTACAGCCGTTCCAATTTCACCGGCCAGGAATGTGATATATACCATCAGACTGGTTGTATTGAATCCATACAACACATACAGCATTACGCCAAATACGATGACTGTGATGATATTCATCCCCCAGATGATGGCAGCGGTCATGGCTGATAGGGAAGCCGCCGCAACGGTGGCCAGAACCAGTGTTCCAGACATGGCTGTCTGAATATCGACATAGAATAAAGCGGCACAAGATAGAGCAAGCCAGATACATAATAGCCCGGGATACAATATCAATGTTCTCGCCGATGGTGTATTCTTCATTGCCCGTCTACCTTTCCTTTAACCGGTAAATCATGTACGCCTATAATTGTAACTATGAAAAAAATCTTAGGCAACTATTTGAACGTTAAATCGACATAATAAATAATTATTAGTATAAATATCATGTATATTGACTATATTCTTTTCTCCATGCTATACTAAAAACATCATTTGGGATTTGAGGAAGAATGAAGAGTACACGAGAAAAAATACTCGAGACACTGTTGGATAAGCCTCGTTCAACAATTAATGAATTGGCAAAAGCAGTTTCGATTAATTCAATATCGGTGCGCCATCATTTGACCAGTCTATTGCTTGACGGTCTGGTGGAAAGTGAAGAAGAACGTCATGGAGTTGGAAGGCCCCATCTGGTCTATTCGCTCAGCCAGAAAGGAATGGAGCATTTTCCTACACGCTACTTTGAGTTGACTTCCCGCCTGTTGGACCAGATGAAGGAATCGCTCCCTGCCTCTGTTATTAATCGTTTCTTTACAGATATGGCAGAAAATCTTGTGAAAGATTATGAAAAGCAGACCAGCGGTTATTCCATTGAACAGAAACTTGATTTCATCAAGAATCTACTGCAGAAGCAGGGTTTTTCAGTAGGCTGGGAAAAGAAGGATTCTCAATACTTTATTTTTGAAAATGGTTGCCCGTATTACCATGTAAGTCAGGCGCACCCTGAAATTTGTTCGGTAGATCAAACCCTGATTTCCAAAGTTATGAATATACCCGTAGAAAAAATCAGCTGTGTTTTAAGTGGTGACTCCAACTGTGTCTATTGCATATCCCAGGAAACATTGGAAGGATCCAAATTATGACGTCTGTCCCTGGAACAAATCGTCCGGTCTGGTTGGCAGAATCCACCCATCCTGATCTCATGCCGGCTGTTAAAGAAGCGTTATCCCAGGTGGTCGATCCAGAAATTGGGTTGAATATTCTTCAACTTGGGCTGGTACGCGATCTGATGATTACGGAAAAGAATGCCATTCTTAAAATGATTCTTACAACCCCCTTTTGTCCATATGGTCCTGCTTTGCTGGATATGACCCGTGTAAAAGCAGAAGAAGGTTTGAAAATGCCGGTAGAAATCAGTCTCGGCATGGAAATGTGGGATTTTTCCATGATGGAAGAAGGATTGGGCGGTGATTGGGGTCTCTTTTGACGTTTTTTCAACTTCATTGATCATGAAACATAAAAACAGATTTCATCCCCGTGAAATCTGTTTTTCTTTATAATCAAGTATTCCATTTCTTTAAAGACAATATTTATTATGCTAAAAAAATTGGCTTTTTCCGGTTCTTCTTCCAAAGCTACATTTGTTGTGATCTTTATATTAAGTTTGATTTTTGTCGGTCTAACCAATAGTGCAGTATTCGCTTTTTTCACTGGTGGAAAGGCGCTTCAGGGACGAAACCTTATAATCCAGATTGGTTTCTCCATCGGGTTGTTCCTGGCTTATTCTATCTTGATTCTGCTGCTTTTTCGCCGTCTGATTGATTGGCTGCTGACTCATGTCTATGCGCTCTTTTCTATTTTTGCGGTTCTTCCTTTGTTTTCCCATGCCTACATAGGCTCTTTCATCCGTTTTGCTGCGGATGATTTCAGTTCCGCCACCTTGGCAGTAAATAAAGGTGTTTTAAGTGCCACACTTGACTGGTACTTGAACTGGTCTGGTCGGTTTTCCGCCAGTTTCCTCGATAGTATTATGGGTTCTCTGCCGCCCAGCGCGATGAAATTTGAAACCGGGCTAACTCTTCTCCTCCTCTTTATTGGTCTTTTTTCAATTGTCTCCCAGGTCCTTTCCTATACTTCGAAGTACACAAAAATTTGTACATCCATTTTTCTGCCGGCTGTTATCCTGACTTCGACCTTTGCGATCGCTCCTGATCTCCCCCAATCCCTTTACTGGGGTCAGGGAATGCGATCATTGATTATTCCACTGGTATTCCTTTCCTTTCTGGTTTCCGGGTTAATTTATTTTCAAACCCGGCATACAGAATCAATTTCACCTTTATGGTTAGTGTTATTTGGATTTTCCGCTTTCTTTGCCGGCGGTTTCGGTGAAACATATGTGGTCATTCAGACATCTTTATTTGGAGTTTTGTTCATTTTTACCTTTTTCCATGAACCAGCAGGTTTTCGCAAGACGTTGGTATTATGGTCGGGTGTCGGTCTCCTTTGTTCCCTCGCTGCCATGGTTGTGATCATTGCGGCTCCTGGTAACCACATTCGCCAATCGTATTTCCCTCCATCACCTGACCCTGTTTCATTACTGGCCATTGCTTTTCGATCTTTTATAGATTTTGTGGGAATAATATTCCTTTCTCCCGAGAATCTGGTCGCCATGTTTAGTGTTTTATTATCCTCCGGGTTGGTTGGTCTTTTTCTCTCTCATGAAAATACAGCCGCTCAATTCTTTGTTATTAAGGGAAATCCTTTTTTCTGTGATTTCCGACATTCGCTGTCAACAATCTTTTTATCTGGCCTTCTCCTTATCTTTGTCTGCTTTCCACCGGCAGCATACGGAATGTCAGCCGCTCCACCACTCCGGACACAGATATTGCCGGGATTTCTGCTCACCTGTACGACTGCAATTCTTTCAACCTGTGGAGGCATCTTTTTTGGTTATCGGGTATCCAATTTTGTTGAAAAATCACTAAAGAATAGGTGGCCGGTTTTTATCGCTCTTTTTTTCTTCATCGGCTTCTCGTTGACTATGACTCGCGATGTACTTTCTGTCGCCCCAGATTATCGTTTCTTCGCCTCACGTTTTGACCGGGCTGACCAAATGATCCGGAATGCCAGACAAAATGGTAAAACTTCTGTGTCTATTCCAGAAGTACATAATCCATTCGGTTTAAGCGACTTTGGTGCCGGAACCACATTATGGTTGGATGGTGCAGTCGATTCATATTATGGAATTCATGTGATAATCAACAAGAACATGAAATAATCAAGTATTCCGCAGATCGTTTTTCTACAAAAAATCTGGAACCTTATTTGCTATACTCTCAACTATGATCAAATCTGTCAGACTTGAAGCAGGCAAACCACCCGAATCCATATCTCTATCAGATATTTCTCGCTTTCTAGAAAAACCGCGGGGAATCATCTGGGTAAGTCTGGAAAAGGCTTCCAATACCGAAATTGAATCCATCCTCTCCGGAGTGTTTAATTTTCATCCTCTGGCTATTGAAGATTGCGAGAGTATCGGTTACCAGACCCCAAAAGTGGATGATTTTGATCACTATCTCTTTATCATTGCCAATGCCATCCACCCGGATGCCAATTTAAAAGACCTTGCCACCAGCGAACTGAATATTTTTCTGAGCGAACATTATATAGTGACATGTTTCACGGACGAAGCCATGTCTTGCGTGCAAAATATCTGGCAGCGTATGTCCAAAGATGACCGTCTTTCTGCACGTGGAGCCGATTTTATCTGCCATGCCATTCTGGATACGCTGGTTGATGAATATATGCCGCTTCTGGATAAAATGGATGAAGAAGTTGAATGGCTGGAAGATCAGGTTCTGGCCAATCCTGAAACGGCCACCCTCGAAAGGCTTCTCACCCTCAAACATATGGTTATGTCGTTACGTCGGGTGATCAGCCCCCAGCGCGAACTGATCAACCGCTTAACCCGCGATGAATTCCTGCAGATTAGTGCCGTCAGCCGCATCTATTTCCGTGATATCTATGATCATTTGGTTCGGATTCAGGATATGAGTGAATCCATCCGCGACATTGTCTCAGGAGCAGTTGATATTTACCTGAACTCAACCTCTCTCCGTCTAAATACCGTGATGAAAGCCCTCACCATCGTTTCGACCATCTTTCTTCCGTTGACCTTTTTAGCGGGTGTCTACGGAATGAATTTTAAATATTTCCCCGAGCTTGAGCTTACCTGGGCGTATCCAGCGCTCTGGTTTGTTTTTCTCCTGATTGTTGTTTTAATGCTGACATTCTTTAAAAAGCGTCAATGGTTTTAATAAAAGGAATATTTCTAGAGAGTAAACTTTTGTCTTAACTTCGGAAAACGGTTCTCTGCATTTTTTGAGTTGACTTGTATAAAACAACTTATTTGAAGTCAACGATCATTTCACAATGAAAAGGATGAATCTCTCGTCAATTTCAACCTGTTTCTATTGTAAATTGTGTTTTCACTCGTTTTTTGATGCTTTATTAAGCGTTATAATGTACCTGATTTTAACCTGGAGGAAATGCTATGACTTTGAAGAAAAGATTAATAGGGTTAAATACCCTCCTGATCCTCTCTCTGGCGTTGACAGCCTGCGGTCCACAGGAGACTCCGGCCCCTACGATTGATGCCAATCAATTGTTCACTCAGGCGGCCGTAACGGTAATTGCCCAATTGACGCAGAATGCGCCCACCGTCACCCCGACCATCCCGGCCACCAATACACCAGAGGCCACAGCCACACTGGCGGCGCTGCCAACATTGGCGATGCTCCCCACTCTGGCTCCCATGCCGACCGCAACATCCGCTGCCGCCAACAGCCCGGATAAAGCACTGTATGTCACCCAATCACCGGCTGATAACACTTCTGTAAAAACCGGCCAGGTATTCAATATCATCTGGCGGCTGCGCAACGTCGGAACAACCACCTGGAATCAAAACTACCAGTACCGCTTCTATTCTGCAGCCAATAAGATTCCCACCTCTGCCAACGGGTATAACCTCACCACCACCGTGGCTCCCAATGCCGAAGTGGAATTGAAGGTTGTGGCCACCGCACCGGGTACCCCCGGCACCTATGACACCCGCTGGGTGCTCACCAATCCGGAAGGTGTTAACTTTTCTTCGTTTGACCTGACACTAAATGTAGTTCAAGGATCCAGTGGAAGCTCCTCTGAAGCAACGGCTACGGGTGTGCCTAATGCCTGTGATACACAAGAATTAGCTGGCGCTCCATGGGTTCTTGATCCAGGTAGTTCGAAAGATTTTACTATCTCTGGTGGCCAGGCAACAGTCTATTTTGTTGCAAATACCACAACCAATTCAGGAATAAATATTAAAGCATCTTCCTACAATAATGATGTACCTGTTGGTCAATCGGTATCTGCAGAGCATTTTGGATCACCATCAAAAGATCCCAGCTCCTTTACAATTACGGTTACAGGATCTGCATCAGTAAAAATCACAAAAATTCTTTACTGGGCAGCCAATAATTCATGCCCGTAAATCAAAACAGGTGAGACTTAGTATGAAATCGAATTCACTAAGATTAATATCGCTGCTTTTTATGGTTGTTACCCTGTCGGGTTGCGGCAGTTCAGCCAGCCCTTCTGCCCCTGTGGCAGAAGGGCCTACGGTTGACCCCAACCTGGTCTTTACTTCCGGCGCACAAACGGTGGTCGCCCAGATTACGCTGGACGCTGCCAGCCGTCCTGTTCCCACCGCCGCCATTCCCGTGACGCCCACGGCGGAAACTCTGCCCACGCTGGCTCCTCTTGCTACAGTCGAAGGCGGTGCAGCCCAGCCCCCTGCTGGTGCGGCTGTGACACCCGGTGCCGTGATTGACCAGAATGCCACCTTGCCGGCTGCCCCGGCTTTGCCCACCATGACCAACCTGTCCACGCTGGCCCCGGCAGCCTCTCTGGCGCCGGCTGCACCTGCGGGAACGGTTGTGGCACAGATTCCAGACAAATTGCAGTGGGTTTCCAACATTCCTGCCGATAAAAGCAAGATTCCCGCCGGCAAGCCGTTCAAAATCACCTGGAAACTCCAGAATATCGGCACCACAACCTGGACCAACTCCTATTCCTTTAAGTTTTATGCTGGAACACAGCTTTCCAAAGCGGCTGCCTACCCGATCACAAAAGATGTTAAACCCAATACATCCATCGATTTCACCGTGGATTGTGTGGCGCCTGCAACACCCGGTGAGGTATATTCCCTGTGGGTGCTGCAGAGATCAGACGGGTTGAATGTCGGTAAGTTTGACATCACCCTGACCGTTCAGTAATTTTTGAAGGAAACGATCATGAAACTCCCAAAGAGTATCCTTCTGCTTCTGATTGCCGCAAGCCTTTTCAGCCTCACCGGTTGCAATGCGCCTGCTACGGCAACTCCAACCGCAGAACCCACCCTGGATGTGGCGGCCATCAAACAGGAAATCTACCAGACAGTGGTAGCCCAATTGACGGCTGACGCTCCAAAGGCAACCCCCACTGCGGCTGCCACGTCAACTCCGATAGATACAGCCACAGCCGCCGCACCTGTTGCGCCTACTATCACGCTCCCTGCCATCATCACCGTGGCGCCTAAATCAACATTCACTGCGGCAAGTTCCTATACCCGTTACCCGACCTGGACGGTTACTCCCTATACAGATCGCGCCTCCCTTTCCTTCCAGAACCCGGCAGACGGCCTGGTAATGGCACCCGGTCAGGCTTTTGATGTCAAATGGGTTATAAAGAACATAGGCGCCCGCGATTGGAATAATGAATTCTACATTCGGTATATCAGTGGCGTTAAAAGTTCCACTTTTGAAGTACTGATGCTCCCGAAAGTTAATCGCGGCGGTGAGACAGAGATTTTGGCTGATTTTGTCGCTCCCCAGAAACCCGGTAACTACGTATCAAAATGGGGTCTGGTCAATGATGACGGAGTAACCTTCTTCCACTTCAATTACGTTTTCTCTGTAAAATAAGATCAGCAGTTCAATTATTGAAAAGACTGTGAGGGAAATCTTCACAGTCTTTTTTTCTGTTTCTTTTCGTACCAAAATTTCCGACAAGTATAATTAATTTTATGTCCACATTTATAACCGCCAATGAAATTATTTCGATTACCTCCCGCCATGGATTTGTACTCTGCGGAGCTGCCAGCACCGATCCTTTGCCTGAGTTTGACCGGTATCTGGATTGGATCAAGGCTGGATATCAGGGAACCATGCATTTTTTAGAAGATCCCAAAGGTATGAAATCACGGTCAAATCCAGAGCAATTATTCCCCGGCAGTATGTCTGTGCTTGTTCTGGGAGCCAGATATACTATAGATCGATTGACGGAAAGTCCGTTTCCATTATCCGGTCGAATCGCTTCGTATGCCTGGGGGAAAGATTATCATGATGTGTTGCAACATCGGGCTGAACTGGTGATGTCAGATATTTCTGATTCTTTGGGAAAACCGGTTGAAAATTTTGTGGCAGTGGATTCTTCTCCCATTCTCGAAAAACCCCTGGCCAAACGTGCCCGCCTGGGCTGGACGGGTAACAACTCTCTTCTGATTCATCCCCGATTGGGATCGTTCTTTTTTCTTACCAATATTTTCCTTAAAGAAAAACTTGACCCTATCTTTAACAATCTGTACGGTTCCTGCGGAACATGCCACCGTTGCATTGATGCCTGTCCTACCGCCTGCATTTTGCCCGGCGGATTGCTGGAAGCCCGCCGATGTATCTCATATTTAACCATTGAACATCGCGGCATAATTCCGGTCGAACTGCGAAAGTCCATGGGGAATTGGATATATGGATGCACGATCTGTCAGGCTGTGTGTCCGTGGAATCGAAAACCTGGAAATAATTATGTACTTCCTGAATTTGAAGCTGCAGATGAACGTGTCATCTTTCCTGATTTGGTCGAAATTGTCCATCTTTCGGATGATGAATTCAAATCTCGTTTTTCCGGTACATCCTTAAAACGGTTGAAGCGTTCCCGTCTTGTCCGGAATGCTGCCGTTGCTTTAGGGAATTCCGGTCAATTGGATGCCGTAAAACCGCTTGGCTGGTTACTTGAAAATGAACCAGATCCTGTCATACGCTGCCATGCTGCCTGGGGATTGGGTCAGATTCGTACATCAAAAGCCCGAACAATTTTATCTGTCCGGCTTACCCGGGAGATAGATTCATCTGTGCAGTCTGAGATCAGGCAGGCTCTTGACTTGCCTTAAGGAACCCAATTCGGCAAGGCAGCGTCATTCGCAATAATGGTGATATTTCCGTCATCTTTATTCCATTTTGCAATGCGTGGTTTCACATCAGAAGTACCCATTTGTGCCTGCTGAAATACAATTTCGTCTCCATCAGGCCTCCACTTTGGTGCGGCATTGATTAATGAATAATTATCAGTTATTTGTTTGATTTCTTTCGTTTCCAGGTTGATTAACCAGATTTGACGTGAAACTGGTCCATCTGATTTTCGAACACCGGCAACTAAAAAACGTCCATCGGGTGACCAGTCAGGTTCACCCAACTCTATATCGTCTAATTGACCGACCATTGGTTCACTAATTGTGCTTGATCCAAGATCGACTGAGTAAAGTTTTGAAAAAACATCATCGTGTCCGGGCATATCATCCACAAAAACCATATGAGATCCATCAGGCGACCAGGTTCCACGCTGTATTCGACTGGTTCCGAGCAAAAAGTTGTTCTTTCCTTCAGGGATCATAACGCGAATGCCCTTACCGATGGAGTCATAAAACGCTATTTTTTTCCCATCTGGTGAGAAAGAAGGAAGGATACCTGGCATATTTTTTTCCTCGGCAAGTGGTTCTGGAGAATATTTACCTTCGTCAAGAATCATTGTGTAAATATATGATCGAATGCTGGTAGATCCATCCATAGGATCATGATTCCACGAAAAAGCCATCAGGTGACCATCGTTAGAGACAGCGGGATCTCCACATGATTCTTTCATGCAATCCAGTATTTTCACATCTTTCTGACTATCTATACTAATTTCATGAATATCCGAACCGCCGGAAGAATTTTTTACGGAATAAACAAAACCAGAGCCATCCGGTAGAGCGGCGAAATCTATGATATTCCCCCTGGTTTCTGTAATTTTTGTTACAGTTCCGTTGCCATCGGCCAAAAAAATTTCTGGTGAAGTGGTAGCCTGCCCCAGGAAAGCAATGCGGGGTGAACGAATGGAATAAGTCCATACATAGTCGCTTTTCAGAGTTCTTCCATCCAGGCTGCTGGCGCCACTGATCAGCTTAATCGTTAAATTTTTGCCAGCCATGAAGGCAGAATCCGGAAAAATAATTAGTGTTTTATTAATCCATGAAAATTTTACATGTGTTTCTGGAATGATCTGAATTCGACTTTCCACAGAATTGGTATTCATGGATTCGGGAAACGTCAATTTGATCGAAGAAACCATTCCAATGGAACTATCGGCATCCGGTTTGATCTTTGGGTCGGGTAATGAAAAAAAAGGGGGTGCAAATACTAATACAAGGCCTCCCACCACCAGAATTCCAAAACAAATATAAAGTATTAATGGATATGTTTTATTTCTGCTCATAGAATAAAGGGCGGGTAAATTACCCGCCCTGCAATCTTCTTCCTTTGTGAAAGGTATTTATCTATTTCGGTTTAGTCGCTGTTACTGTGGCAGCTGCAGCGGGCTGTTTAGTTCCGCCAATTTGCGTACCGCCGGGTGTAATAGTAGCCGGCCGGGTTGGAACAATAGTGACAATATTGACAGGGATTTTTAATACCTGACCGACATAAATCAAATTGGCATCTTTTAATTTGTTTGTTGTAAGAATGTTCTCAGCCACGCTGTTGAATTTGCTGGCTATTTTACCGATGGTATCACCTGGTTCCACAGTATACTCCACCAGCGTGCCAGATTTAATATTCTGGGGAATTGGGGTATCTGTCGGTAATACAGCTCCTGGCTGTGGAATCAATATCTTTTCTCCTACACGGATATTGCAATTGGCGCCCAATGCCGGATTTAGCAGCACGAGAGCCTTTACCACGGTGGAAAATTGATCGGCAATTTTCTGGCAATAATCACCTTCTACTACCGTGTATTCAAACGGTCCACTTGGAGTAACTGTCTCGGTGGGAGCCACCGTCAGAGTCAATGTAGCCGTCTCAGTAGGAGTACTGGTTGGAGGTACGGGTGAAGCGGTGAAAGTCAATGTAGGTGTGCTTGTTTTTGTTGATAAAAAAGGCAAATCAGGTTTATTCGGTCCTGAAAGCCAGAACACCAGCAGTAGGACGCCGCCCAGAATTAATACACCGGCCAATCCTCCTATGAGGAACGGCATGGATTGCTGCCGTTTTTTGTATGAATCAATGACATTTTGTGGGTTTTCTTTTCCAGCCATAGGATTTCCCATTCTCTTTTGGAATTTCAGGCAAATGATAAGCCTTACGTTCCTGGTTTATCGTTGCTCAGTTAATCCTGCTATCAGGCATTCTACTTGATTCTTGCTCTTTATGCGAGTCACCTTCATCTATCTGTTTGTCAGTAAAGGCTTCAGGAATTTTCCCGTATATGACGTTTCAACAACAGCAATTTGTTCCGGCGTTCCGGTTGCGATAAGTTGACCACCACGGTCTCCTCCATCCGGTCCCAGATCAATAATATAATCTGCAACCTTGATAATGTCGAGGTTGTGTTCAATAATGATAATCGAATTACCATTATCCACCAGACGCTGCAATACTTCAATCAGCTTATGAACATCGGCTGCATGTAATCCAACGGAAGGTTCATCCAGAACATACAAAGTTTTCCCGGTTGCCCGGCGAGAAAGCTCTTTTGCCAGTTTTACTCGTTGCGCTTCACCACCAGAAAGTGTGGTTGCTGGTTGGCCCAGACGGACATATCCCAAACCTACGTCCATCAAGGTACTCAGTTTTGCCTGAATATTGGGGAAAGCAGAAAAGAATTCGATGGATTCCTCAATGGTTGAATCCAGGACATCCGCAATGGATTTTCCTTTAAATTTGACCTGCAGTGTCTCACGATTGAACCGGGTTCCGTGACAAACATCGCATGGAACATACACATCCGGCAAGAATTGCATCTCTATACGCAATTGTCCTTGACCCTGGCACGCTTCGCAGCGTCCTCCATGAACATTAAACGAGAAACGTCCACTTTTATAGCCGCGAATCTTGCTTTCGGGTAATTCGGCAAATAGTTGACGGATTTCATCGAATAAGCCGGTATAAGTGGCCGGGTTGGATCGCGGGGTACGTCCAATTGGTGACTGGTCAATATTGATGACTTTATCGATATGTTCAATACCTTCAAGTCTCTCAAATTCTCCCGGCTGTGTATGGGATCCATAAATTTGTTTTGCCAGCTCGGCATACAAAATGTCAATCATTAATGTGCTCTTGCCGGATCCTGAAACACCAGTGATACATGAGAGTACTCCGAGAGGGATATGCACATCAATATTCTTCAGGTTGTTGGCCCTGGCGCCCCGAATTACCAGCTCTTTACCATTGCCTTTACGTCGTTTTTGGGGAATGGGGATTTTTTTCCGTCCACTCAAATATGCTCCGGTAAGAGAGTTTTCATCCTGAAGAATATGATCAACTGTTCCGGCGGAAATAATTTTTCCTCCATGTTCGCCTGCTCCGGGACCCAGGTCAATAATCCAATCTGCTGCCCGAATAGTCTCGTCGTCATGTTCAACTACCAGAACAGTATTACCCAGTGACACCAATCCCTTTAATGTGGCCAGGAGCCGGTCATTATCTCGCGGATGCAAACCAATTGACGGTTCATCCAACACATAAAGCACTCCCATCAACCGTGATCCGATTTGAGTTGCCAGCCGAATACGCTGTGCTTCCCCTCCGGATAACGATCCGGCAGGACGGCGTAATGTCAAATAATCCAATCCAACATCAACAAGAAATCCTAATCTTTCTTTAATTTCCTTAAGCACCCGTTCGGCAATAGCCTGCTGTCTTGAGGTCAGGCAGGAATCTTTCTCCATTAGTTTCCTGATCCAATCCAGTGTCGTCACAACAGGCCAACCGGTTACTTCAACGATATTCTTTTCATCAATAGTCACCGCCAGTGCTTCCGGACGCAGACGCGTTCCCTTACAATTCGGACAGAGCCGGTCACACATATATTCGCTGATCTTGCTGCGAATGAATTCTGAAGAAGTTTCCCGGAATCGCCTCTCAAGGTTTGGAATTACACCTTCAAACGTAGTATCAAAGGTTGTTTTCCGGTCGTTTCGTCCGACCATATTCATGGTCACTTCCTGTTTTCCAGTTCCATAAAGAACTAACCGTACCTTCTCTTCCGGAATATCTTTAATGGGCATATCCAGGTCAATATCGAAATGTTCTGCAACAGCCTCCAGCATCTGCCAGTAATAACCACCCTGCTCGCGCGAATTGCTCCATTCCGTGGCAATAATGGCACCGTCGTTGAGTGATCGTTCCCGGTCAGGAATAAGCAGATCTGGATCGATCTCCAGTTTGCTTCCCAACCCTTCGCATTCCGGACAGGCACCGTGTGGAGTATTAAAAGAAAACGTTCTCGGCTCAATTTCCGGCAGACTGACCCCATGTTCCGGACAGGCCAGGTGTTCACTGAAAAATAGATCAGTGGGCGGGTCTACACTGAGGTTTTGAATCGTTACATAACCTTCACCAATTTTCAAGCTGGTCTCAATTGAATCCGTCAATCGTGAAAGGGCTGAATGTTGTTCTGACTCATCTGCCTGTTTATTTATCACCAGACGGTCCACTACAGCTTCAATTGTGTGTAATTTGAACCTGTCGAGGGAAATTTCATCTTCGAGATTGAAAACTTTTCCATCAACTCTGGCACGAACAAATCCCATTTTTCGGATATCGTCAAAAATGTTCTGGTAGGTTCCCTTTCTCCCCCTGACCAATGGTGCCAGAACCAGAATACGTGTGCCATCAGGCAACCCCTCAATAATATCAACAATTTCTTGAGCAGACTGCCGCTGAACTTCTCGTCCACAAATCGGACAGTGTGGAATCCCTACACGAGAATATAACAGACGCAAATAATCGTAAATCTCTGTTACCGTTCCGACTGTGGATCTCGGATTATGGGAGGTTGCTTTCTGATCGATGGATACTGCAGGAGACAGGCCTTCAATCGAATCGACATCCGGCTTATCCATTTGCCCTAAAAATTGTCTGGCATAAGCAGATAGAGATTCAACATACCGTCTCTGCCCTTCTGCAAAAATCGTATCGAAAGCGAGGGATGACTTTCCTGACCCCGATAATCCTGTAATAACAACCAGTTTATCGCGAGGAATATCTACATTAATGTTTTTCAGGTTGTGCTCTCTGGCACCTGTAACCCGTATTAAATTTTGCGACATAATTTCACCTGATGAGTCCAATTTAGCCGATTCAAGCCTGTATTATACTATTCGAACTTTATTTCTACAGTATATAAACCATTTGTTCTTAGAATTAATTTACCATTTATAACTGTCTTTTTTATTTTCCTTTATAATCAATTGAAAATCCCCACC
The DNA here is from genome assembly GCF_001050275.1 of Leptolinea tardivitalis. Classification (GTDB taxonomy): domain Bacteria; phylum Chloroflexota; class Anaerolineae; order Anaerolineales; family Anaerolineaceae; genus Leptolinea; species Leptolinea tardivitalis. The sequence continues at coordinate 56,907 of NZ_BBYA01000014.1, read as the reverse complement.
GAGAGTGACAATATGGAAAAAGACCATAAAAAGATCATCAATGCCTGGGCGATGTACGACTGGGCAAATTCAGCGTTTGCCACCACAATCATGGCGGCGGTTTTACCAGTCTATTATGCCAGTGTAGCGGCAGCCAATCTGCCAGGTAATTCTGCAACAGTCTACTGGGCATACACCACATCCATTTCATTGTTGATTGCAGCCATTGCCAGTCCCATTCTTGGTGCTCTGGCAGATTTCAGCGGCTCGAAGAAACGGCTGCTGGCTCTCTTTGCCTTCATCGGTGTTCTTGGAACAGCATTGCTCTATTTTGTAAAAACCGGTGATTGGCTGATGGCTTCCATCTTCTTTATTGTGGGGGATCTGGGTTTTGCTGGTTCTCTGGTTTTCTATGATTCGTTGCTGCCCCACATCGCTTCAGGGGAAGAAATGGACCAGGTATCATCCAAGGGATATGCACTCGGTTATCTCGGTGGTGGGTTGTTACTGGCTGTCAATCTTGTGATGATCATGCTGGCACCTAAAGAATTGACAGGTCTCATGTCACGGTTGAGTTTTCTCTCCGTGGCAATCTGGTGGTTTGTTTTTACAATACCGCTTCTCAAATATGTCCCTGAGCCTGACCGTCACATTATGGCCGGTGAAGAAGAAATTAACCCATTGAAGGCCAGTTTTGGCCGCCTCGGTAGAACCTTCAAAGAAATCAGAAAATATCGTCAGTTATTCATCTTTCTCATAGCATTCTGGTTTTATAACGATGGCATTGGAACAATAATCAAAATGGCCACGATTTACGGTGCAGAGATCGGAATCGGGCAGACTACACTCATCGGAACATTGCTGATGGTTCAATTTGTCGCCATTCCCTTTGCATTCCTTTTCGGGTGGCTGGCAAAAAAGATTGGCACAAAAAAATCCATTTATCTTAGCCTGCTCATTTATACACTGATTGCCATATTTGGATATTTCATGCAACAGGAATGGCATTTCTGGGCATTGGGTTTTGCCGTGGCGACAGTTCAGGGTGGAAGTCAGGCTTTAAGTCGTTCTCTGTTCGGCCGTATGATGCCAAAGAGTAAATCGGCAGAGTTTTTCGGGTTTTTCAGTGTCAGCGAGAAATTTGCCGGAATTGCCGGTCCGTTTGTATTTGGTGTTGTTGGTCAATTAGTCGGTCACAGCCGCTTGAGCATTGTTTCCCTTATCATCTTTTTTATTATTGGTGCGATTCTTTTAAGCCGTGTTAATGTGGAAGAAGGTATTGCCATCGCTGAAAAAGAAGAAGCTGCTTTACAGGAAGTCACTGTTCAAGCTTGACAGGTTCTTGACCCGATTCGGTAAATACCCTTTCAAACACCGGAATAATTCCGGTGTTTTTTATTCTGCTAAACCCATTAATGAATTGAAAAAGAGCACAGAGTTCTAATGAAAAAGGCAGATATCCCAAATAGCCAGGCGCTGGCATTTCGAAAATTTTTGCAAAGTTTACATAGGGAACTGTATAAATCCACTTAGGATAAGAATAATAATTCCAGCATTCCCAGAAGAAACCTGTGACAAGTACCCCAACAAAGAGGCATAAAACTGGACGCCAATCTTTCTTTTCCAAAAAATCATACAATCCAGATGTACCCAACCAGAAATTTACAGGTTCAACAATGAAATAGATAGATAACCACATGAACGGGAAGAAGTACTTCGGCCAGATCAGTAGAACTGTCAGCATTACTATACCTGTAAGTAAAGAAAGAACGGCTGTTCTGCCTGATTTTTGAATTCTTATATTTATAAAAATTGGTTTTACCCATTTAAATGTACTTGCCAGTTCGGATGATTCAAAAACAGCCGGAATCACAACCGAAAAATTTATGGTTGCCATAAGGAAATATTCTATAGTATTGAGGTTTTCGACACCCAGATAATGCCAGTTTTGTACTCGTCTGTTTAGTATTTCAAACAACCACCAAAACGGAGCAGAGGTACAAAATAAAAATACAAATCCTCTAACATTTCTGTTTATTTGACTTGTATTGGATCGGAGAAATACCATTCCATCAACAATAAGAATATAGCCCAACCAAAGAGGGAAAAAAGCGTACATGGATCGTGTCCCTGGCAAGAACCAATTCATTGGCCAAAAGACAGCTACCAAAACCATGCCGGCCCATCCCCATACCGGGTACTTTTTACATTGTTCTGTAAAATTTTTCATAAACAAAGTCTAGACAACTTGATAAAGCTCCACCAACACCCCTCCAGTGCTTTTAGGGTGGATAAACGCCATTTTTCTACCCGGTTCTTCCATTGGGACTGAATTAATTAACCGGATACCTTTTTCTTGCAGAGTCTGCAACATTCCTTCAATATCATCTACCTGCAGACAAATATGATGAATTCCCGGTCCACGGTCTGTCAAGAATTTTGCTATGGTCGAATCTTCATCTGTCGGTTGCACTAGTTCTACCTCGCTTTGACCAACTGGAAGAAAAGTCACTTTTGATTTTTGGGCGACAACATTTTCAGTATGGTCTACAGCTAATCCCAGGGCATTCTGCCAGAAAGCAGAAGACTCTTCCGAATTTTTTACAGCTATTCCAATATGATGAATTTTCAGAATTTTTGCCATAATCACCCTTATGAAAAAGATGGGGCCTGATATTCACCCCAAAGTTGTTTTAATACACCGGTAATCTCACCAAGAGTGACATTGTTTTCAACACACTCAATAAACAGAGGCATCAAGTTATCTGTGGTTTTAGCCGAAGTTTCCAGTCTGGTGAGTAATTCTGTTACCTTTTGATGATCTCTTGAAGTTTTAAATTCCTGCAGTTTTTGAATTTGTCTAATCTCAATCTGGTTGTCAACCTTAAGACGGTCCAGATCCTGTTTCTCATCTATCTGAAATTCATTCACACCAACAATTATCTGGTCATTGGATTCAACGTCTTTTTGAAATGAATAAGCCGAATTTTGAATTTCATTTTGAATATACCCTCGTTCGATCGCCTGTAAAGCTCCTCCCATTTCATCGATCTTTTGTATATACGCAACGGCTTTATTTTCAATTTCATTGGTTAGTTGTTCAACTAGATAAGAACCGGCAATCGGGTCCACGCTGTCTGCCACACCGGATTCGTGAGCGATTATTTGTTGCGTCCTGAGGGCAACCCTCACTGATTTTTCTGTTGGAAGCCAGAGGGCTTCATCCATACTATTTGTATGGAGTGATTGTGTGCCACCCAGAACAGCTGCCAAAGCCTGCAAGGTAACTCGAATTACATTGTTTTCCGGCTGCTGTGCAGTCAATGTTGAACCGGCTGTTTGTGTATGAAAACGAAGCATCCATGATTTTTCGTCTTTTGCCCCAAATCGATCTTTCATGATTCTCGCCCATAATCGGCGTGCAGCCCGGAATTTGGCAATTTCCTCAAAGAAATTATTATGGGCATTGAAGAAAAATGACAATTGTGAGGCGAAATCATCAACAGGCAGCCCGGCATTAATGGCAGCATCGACATAGGCAATCGCATCAGCCAGAGTGAAGGCTACCTCTTGAACTGCCGTAGCGCCGGCTTCACGAATGTGATATCCAGAAATACTGATGGTATTCCAGTGGGGAATATGTTCTGTGCAGTATTGAAAAACATCGGTGATTAGCCGCATTGATGGCTTTGGAGGAAAAATATATGTTCCTCTGGCTATATATTCTTTCAAGATATCATTTTGAATTGTTCCCCGTAAACATTTTTCTTCTACACCCTGCTTCTTTGCCACAGCAATATACATAGCCAACAATATAGATGCGGGTGCATTAATCGTCATGCTGGTGGAAACTTTGTCTAGAGGGATTCCATTAAATAAAGCCTGCATATCATCGAGACTGGAAATCGAAACTCCCACTTTTCCAACTTCGCCAGCAGATATGGGGTCATCGGCATCATAACCAATTTGAGTCGGTAGGTCAAACGCTACAGAAAGTCCAGTTTGTCCTTGATCCAATAAATATCGATACCGCTTGTTAGATTCTTCCGCTGTCGCATATCCAGCATACTGGCGCATTGTCCAGAACCGGCTTCGATACATGGATGGTTGAACACCTCTTGTAAAGGGATATTCTCCAGGTAATCCCAATTCTTTTTCATAATTCAAATCACTTGGCATCGCAACAATTGGGATTTCAATTCCCGATGTAGATTTGAATATTTTTTTTCGTTCAGGTGCTTTTTTTATTGAAGCGGCATATCTTGTAGACATCCATTGTCTCTGATAGTCTTCAATCGTCATCGTCGCCTCGAGAAATTTGGAATTTGATAATTAAGTATACAGTGAATAGCATATTGAAGTTTATTTTGATAAAATAAATTCACTATGACAAATTTTCTCCAATTACTCACAGCATTAATAATTATTCTTTCAGCAGCAAAAATCGCCGGTCATGTTAGTGTTAAGTTTGGCCAGCCATCTGTTTTTGGTGAATTGCTCATAGGGATTATTTTAGGGCCATCGCTGGTAAATCTTATCAACCTGCCATTTATTTCTGATATGCATCTAATCGATACTATTGATGAAATGGCAGAAATAGGTGTGCTGCTTCTGATGTTTCTGGCTGGAATTGAGCTTCACTTGCGTGAATTGGCCCGCAGTTCACGTGTAGCTATGTTTTCAGGTTCACTGGGGGTCATATTTCCGATTCTTCTTGGTTTTTTGGGCGGCATACTGCTTGGTATGGAATTCAAGATTGCATTATTTGTCGGCCTTACACTGGCAGCAACCAGTGTCTCAATTTCTGCTCAGACATTAATGGAATTAGGATATTTAAAGACACGTGTTGGCTTTGGCTTGCTCGGTGCGGCAGTTTATGACGATATTTTTGTTATTTTATTGTTATCCATCTTTGTCGCTTCCATTGAAGGTGTATTTAGTGCTGCAAGTGTTTTCCTTCTCATCCTTCGAATGGTCATTTTCTTTTCTCTAGCTGGTGCCTTTGGTTATTTCATCCTTCCCAAATTAGTTAAGCGTGTTTCTGCAACATCTTCTAGTCAGGGAATGCTCACTTTTACGCTGGTTATGGTCTTCATCTATGGTTTATCGGCAGAATTAATTGGCAATATGGCAGCAATCACTGGTACCTTTTTTGCCGGTCTTTTCTTCTCACGCACAATAGAAAAAGATCAAGTATCAGCTGGCATACAAAACCTGGCTTACGGATTTTTCGTTCCGATTTTCTTTGTTAGCATAGGTCTGAAAACAAACCTTCGATTATTCTCACTCGAATCACTCGGTTTCCTTATCGTAATGTTACTTGTTGCAGTCATCAGCAAGATTTTAGGCTCCGGTCTCGGTGCCAAAATCGGGGGATTATCATGGCAAGAATCCTATCAACTTGGTAATGGAATGATTTCAAGAGGTGAAGTAGGATTGATTGTGGCCAGTATCGGTGCGAATTCAGGTCTTATTACTTCCGCCGTTCTAACAGATATTGTGATAATAGTTTTGATATCAACTCTTATTACACCCATCCTACTAAAAAAGAGTTTTACAAATCCACCAGTTTTTTTTATTATTAAAGATAAAAAAGCATCCACAATTGAACCCGTAAAATCCGAGGAGGTTGAATAATGTTTTTCATTCTTTTTGTTTTACAGGATACGGATAAATTGGACCAAATTTTGGATGCATGGCAAAAAGCTGGTGTGTCGGGGGTAACGATTTTACCAAGTATTGGAATTGTAAAGATGAAGGAAAAGCGAGCCTTACAAGAAGATTTTCCTATCATTCCTACATTGGAAGACCTTGTTGAATCTCCTCAAAATCATTCTCGTTCGTTATTTTCTATCGTTCAAACTCAAGAAATAGTTGATGCCGTTTATAAAGCAACTATTGATATCGTAGGTCTGCTTACAAATCCAAATTCGGGTATTTTTGTAGTCTTACCAGTTCTTTCTGCTTATGGCATAGAGCGTTCTTCTACGAAGAATTAAGTTTGACCAATCTCCTTTCAACTGGTAAAATATTTGTTTGCAAAGACCGTAGTACCCTTCGGTCTTAATCATTTTTGAAAGGGCTTAGAGAATGAAAGTATTATTAATCAAAGATGTTTATAAGCTTGGCCGCGCCGGTGATGTAAAAAAAGTAGCTGATGGCTATGGCCGCAACTTCCTGCTTCCCCAGGGTTTTGCTGTTCTGGCAACTATGGGAGCTTTGAAACAGGCTGACAAAATTCGCGCTCAGGCATCTGTTCGTCGTGCTGAACTCAACAGTGAGATGGGCAGTGTTGCAGAAAAAATCAATGGTATTGTTTTGACATTTGCCTCCAAAGCTGGAGAAACCGGAAAACTGTATGGTTCCATTACCACGCAAATGATTGCAGAGGCACTCAACAGCAAATGTGGCACAAACATTGATCGCCGCGCCGTAGAAATTCAACCTGTACGTACTCTTGGTGAACACAAAGCTCGTATTCGTCTGACAATGGACCTTGTACCTGAAATCAAGATCATTGTTCATCGTGAAGGTGAAACTGTGGCTGTCCCCACCACTACAGCCGCCCCTGTTGCCGAAAAGGTTGAAGCGGCAGAAATTGAAACCGCTGAAACTTCGGCATAACAAAAAATATTATTTGTATTTACTATTTTCCGGCCAGCTCCAGCTTTGACTGGCTGGCCGGTTTTTTTGATTGAATCTCAATTCATGCAAACTTCCATCGGCGAACAATTTAAACAGGCTCGGTTAGCCCGGAAAGCATCCATTGAGGATGTCTCCAGGGCGATTCATATCCGTTCATATTTTATTGAAGCCCTGGAAGAAGGGAAATTTGATGAGATTCCATCACAGGCACAGGTCAAAGGCTTTATTCGCCTGTATTCAGACTGGCTGGGATTGGATACTCAAATTCTTCTGGATTCGCTATTCCCTAAACCGGAAATTTCAATTCCCGTTCAACCACAGAATTTTGAACCAGAGAAGAAAACAAAGATTAATTTCTTCAACAAATTTAAAAAGGAATCAGTTGTTTCTGATTTGACTGCAAAAACTGAACCAATCGAATCGCATAATAGAGACAGTTCAGTTGAATCTCCGGCACCCATATCAGAGATTGAAACCAATGATGAAATAGTTGACCGATCTGTCAAACCCCAGATTACGTCAAGTATCCTATTTCAACAAATTGGCAGTGAATTAAAAACTTGCCGCGAAAAACTCAATATTTCAGTCGATGAAATTGAAAAATTGACTCATATCCGTGCAAGATATCTACTTGATATGGAAAACGGAAATTTCAATGACATTCCATCAATGGTTCAAGCCCGCGGTCTATTGAATGGATATGCAACCTTTCTGAATATTGATTCTGATCAAATTTTAAGTAAATTTGCAGAGGCACTGCAACAGCGCCGCATTGAATTACTTCCACCCGAGCCTGAACTTGTAAAAGAAAAAAAGGCTAAAAGCACTCCTAAAAAAGAAAGAACTGGGATTACTCGATTCATTACTCTTGATTTTATAGTGGGCAGCGTGACAATTATAGGTCTAGTGATTTTTGGCACCTGGTCAGCTATTAAAGTCATTTCTACTCACAATAAAACTGTTGAAAAACCGCCTGCCATCGCTGATGTTTTAATGCAAAATCCAACAAGCGAATCCCCTTTCAAAGGCACTCAAACCATAGAACCAACACTTTTGGCCCGTAACCCGGAAGACATTGGGAAAATTCCTACGGCAAATACGAATTTAAATCAACCTCAAACGAATGAATCACCCACTCCCCCTGTACCCAATCTGGGTAAAGCTTCCATGCAGGTATATATCATTACCAATCAAAGAGTGTTCCTTCAGGTAACAACAGGTCGAAAAGTCGCCTTCCTGGGTCGGACTGTTCCGGGCAATGCATATCCGTTTACTTCTGATGAACGTATCGAAGTTGTCAGCGGTGATGCCGCTTCCCTTCAAATTTATTACAACCAGAAGGACCTTGGCACCCTCGGTCTTCCTGGAGAGCCGTTACGATTGATCTTTTCAAAGGATGGCATTGCTACCCCAACATCAGCTGTGACCTCTGCTCCAACCAGCACTCCTCTGGCAACATTAACGTTGCGGCCAAGTCCTACTTCAGTTCCTCCTACAATTACCCCTTATATACCTTGATGAAATCTAAAAAGACATTCTATTTAGAGTCATTAGGCTGTGCCAAGAATACAGTTGATTCCGAATCCATGGCCAGCCTTCTTATTCGTGATGGATACTCTGCTGTTGAAAAACCATCGCAGGCTGATGTATTGCTTGTTAATACATGCGGATTTATATCTGCCGCCCGTCAGGAATCTCTTGATGCTCTTAAAAGGCTTTCTTCCCATAAAAAAAACAGTCAAATCCTGATTGCAGCCGGATGCCTGACCCAGCGCGATCGCTATCTGATTGTCAATGAAATATCCAATATTGATGGAATTCTTGGAACCCGCCGATGGATGGATATTATTGAGTTATTGGAGAAAATTCATCAAACCCCATCGCGACAGACTCCTTTGTATCATCTTCCAGATGTTCCTACCATTGGTACAGATGAAAAGGGTGTTTTACGAGTGGCCGTCCAGGGACCTAGCGCATATTTGAAAATTGCAGATGGTTGCCGCAGACCCTGCGCATTTTGTTCAATACCCCTTATCAAGGGCACAGCCGTCAGCCGTCCAATGTCAACCATTTTGGCAGAAGCCGAGTATCTACAGGAAAATGGCGTTAAAGAGATCAATTTAATAGCCCAGGATGTAACGGATTATGGAAGTGATCAGGGGAAAAAAGATGCTTTACCTGATCTTCTTGATCAATTGAAAAAAAACGTACCCAATATTCCATGGATCCGTTTACTCTATGCCTACCCCGGGGCAGTCTCAGACAGGTTGATTACCCAACTATCTGAAGGAGCCGTTGTTTTACCATACCTGGATATTCCCTTGCAGCATGCTCACCCAGAAACATTAAAACGAATGAAACGTCCATCCAATATGGAATGGGTATTTGGTACGATTGAAAAACTGCGTAAAGGTAATCCACAAATTGCACTACGAACCACATTCATCGTTGGTTATCCCGGTGAAACTGAAGATGAATTCAATACCTTGATGGATTTTGTTCGAACTGTGAAATTTGACCGTGTTGGCGTCTTTACTTTTTCATTTGAACCAGGTACCAGCAGTGAACCGTTGGGTGATCCTATTCCACAGGAATTGAAGGAAGAACGATTCAATATTTTAATGGCCGAGCAGGAACGTATCTCGTTGGAAAAGAACCAGGAATTTATTGGCAAAGAACTATCTGTTCTAGTTGAAGGAATGGACAACGGGATATCCATTGGCCGCAGTTATAGAGATGCCCCTGAAATAGATGGCCTTGTCATCGTAGAAGGCCAATTGCCTGTCGGAGAGATTTCCCATGTTCAGGTTACCGGTGCCATGGCATATGACCTGGTTTCCCGTCCGCTTCAATAATTACTACAATATGATGGATGAGAAGATTATTTTCATCCATTTGCCATTATTTTTATGATCACTTCTCCTGGAAAGATGGGATTGTATTAATAATCTGTGTTGGGGTATTTTTCGGCACATTGGTGATCAGCGATCAGATTTTCGATCGAATGCCCCACCTGGAAGATGAATTCGCCTACGTCTGGCAGGCACAAGTTGCCGCCAGAGGTGAGATATTCAGACCGTCTCCCGCCTGCCCTCGTTGTTTTCTCGTTCCATTTGTCATAGACCACAACGGACTTCGCTATGGGAAATATCCACTTCCCTGGCCGGTCATGCTTTCATTTGGGATCAATTTGCACGTCCGTGATTATGTGAATCCATTTCTGGCGGCCTGGTGTATCTGGCTTATCTATCAGCTCATTCAGAAGATTCTTTCCTCTCGTTCTGCCATTATTGGCGCTTTATTATTAGCTTCTTCACCTTTCTTTTTGATACTTTCTTCTACTTTACTATCCCACACATTTTCATTATTTCTTGTACTTGTCTTTTTTAACAGTTGGCTGGACATCTTTCCGAAGAATAATGACAAATTACCTTTCTGGATGTTAGTGGTAATTTCCAGTTTCTCTCTAGGTTTGTTAATGCTTTCCCGCCCGTTAACCGCATTGGGAGTAATCGTCCCCTTTCTTTTATCTGGTTTTATTCTTTTGATTACTGGATCTCATCAACAAAAGCGTTTACTTTATGTTATGGCCGGTATTGTTATGCTCTTCATACCCGTTTATTTCTTATGGCAATATGTTTTAACGGGTGATCCTCTCCGAAATCCATATACATTTGTATGGCCATATGACACGATAGGGTTTGGTCCCGGTATTGGTCGCCAGACAGGTGGTTACCAACCCCGTATGGCGATTTTGAACGCCCGGGCTTCTTTATACGTCGGCATGTTTGATTTATTTGGCTGGTTAAGTTATTCCTGGGTTTTCTTGCCGCTTGGATTGCTGGTACTGATTATCCATCGTAACTGGCGCGCTCTCATGATGAGCGGCACATTGTTTACGCTTATCGCGGCATATGCACTCTACTGGATAGGTTCCGACCTGCTGGGACCTCGATATTACTTTGAAGCCCTGCCAGCCTGTGTTTTACTTTCAGCTGCCGCAATAGACTGGCTGCTTGGCAGGCTTCCACATCTGAATGGTGGCCAATTTTGGAAAGCCATTTCTTCATGGCGTTTTATAACGATATCTACTATATTTGTGCTGCTTATTTGCTGTTCTCTATTTTTCTACCTGCCGCAGCGCCTGCCGCGTTTTCATAACCTTTATGGAGCCAACAGAGATAGGCTTCAGCCCTTTATCACCAATGACAGACCAGGAATCACACCGGCTCTGGTGATCGTCCACATCACTCAATCCTGGACAGACTATTCTTCCCTCACTGAGCTCAGCAATCCATATTTCGATACACCTTTTGTTTTTTCTCTCAGCAAAGGTGCTGCCATGGATGCCATGGCTGCCTCCATGTTTCCAAAAAGGCTAATCTGGCATTATTATCCCGATGAGCCTTTTATTTTACGATCATTTCAATAATGATTATCTGTAGAAACCAGAACCATTCAAAATGGAAATAAACCAACTATCTAATTACTATATAATTATCATGTTGGTACCGCAGTTGGCTCTTCAGTTGGTACATCTGTTGTTCCAATAGTAGGTACTACTGTTGGTTCGACAGGAACCGGTGATTCACTGGTCGGTTCAGGATGAGCAGTAGGTGGCACCGCTTCCGTCGGGGGAGTACATTTTCCTGTGGCTTCGTTTAATTTTTTCTGGGTGGCTTCATCTACAGATAGTTGCAGGGCATTCTGGTATTGCTGAACCGCGCTGCAAGGATCATCCTTGGCCATCAATTGATCACCATAAAGGATTGATCCCATCCGGTATCTTTCCGCTGCTGTCATTCCTGAAGCATCTCTCAAACCTGGAGCTGTTGCATAGAACTGGGCAAAGAATTCCAGAACCTTTGGCCAATCGACAGCCCAGGCAGCTGCACCATACAGGTAATATCCAGCCGTCTGCCGGTAGGATAAGGCATCTTTATCCAGAGGTCCATATTGCCCAGCCATCGTGATGTCATAAATCCCTTGTTCCAGGAGACCACTGTTTATTCGAGCAATTCCTCTATTACGCAAAGAAATATAATACAGGCCGTCTACTTGAATAGCCCTGTATGTTCGGTCTACATCACGAAGAGAATCAAGTGTGGTAATCGCCGCATTCCATTCATTATTGGCAACCTGTTGTCTGGCCTGAACGAATAATTCCTCGGTATTGCGGGTATCTTTTGTTGGAACAGGTGTAGGAACGTCAGCCACAACTGCTGTTGGAGTTGAAACCATTGCCTGGGCCATCATGACTTCAGCCAGCTTCTCTTTAATTCCAGGGAAATCCGGGTTTAGCTGAACAATATATTCCAGACGTTTTCGGGCAGTATCTAACTTGCCCTGTGACTGATCAAGAAGAGCCAGTTGGAACTGTGTCGTAGCCACGACAGCTATCTTATTTTTTTGTTCAGCCAGTCGTGCTTTAACAGCTGCATTGTATCCAATCCATCCGCCAATTCCACCACCGATTATGATAAGGATTAAACCAATTAAAATCCATTTCCAACGTTTGGGTTTTGCGGTTGGCAGCGGCTGTGTAGGAGGATCACCAGGCGGCGTAAGATTTACTTCATCATCCAATTTGACAGGATGAACTGCCTGGGTTTCACTAAGATTAGAATCTATTTCACGAATTGGTCTTGTGGTTCCCGGTGCAACGCGTACCTGCATGGTCTTTCCTTCATGTAAAGCATCTATTACCACGGGTGATGTATCTTCCGGATTGATTTCGGGAGTTTCCAATTTATTTGTTTTTTTCTTCGCCATGGTGTAAATTATAACCTCTTATCACAACCGTGTTAATTGCTTCATTTCTTTCCATAATAACGGTAGAGTGGCTACTCCACCAAGAACCAAAGCGATTAATGAAGCAAATAATGGTCGAGTGTAGTCCTGAAGTAATAATAAAGAAATTGTTGTGACTAATCCACCAATTAATGCTGCCGCCAATCCTCTTGGTATTGAAGAAGAAAAACTGATATTCTGATGTATTCTCTTTTTAAATACCCAGAGTAAAATGACGGCTTCACTTGTATAAGCCAGACAATCTGCCAGGCTGATGCCTACCGCACCCAACAGACTGGTTAATCCAACTGCCAAGCCCAGGAAAATGATTAAATTCAATCCGGCTGCCCACAAAGGGGTAATTGCATCTTTTTGGGAATAGAAAGACCGCACAGCAACTTCCAGAACACATTGTCCGGCCAAACCTAGCAGGTATCCACGGGTAACCCAGAGTACCAGATCAGTCTGCTCTGGTGTGAATTTAAAGGCAGTTGAGATCACTCCGCCCAACCCGGAACCCAGTACAAAGGCAACAGGTAAGGTCAATACAATCAAAGTCTGAACGGCTCTTTCGATTGTTCTGGCAAATTCTTCCCATTCCTTTTTGGCTGCTAACTCTGCGAGACTTGGCAGCATGGCGGTGCCAATGGCTGTACCAATAAAAGTCTCCGGAAATTGAAAAAACATCCATCCATAGGTGAGGGCAGAAACAGACCCTGTTGATAAACGGCTGGCGATATTGTCTCGAACAATGAAAATCAATTGAATAAATACCATGGTCACCAGACGGGGCCCCAGAATTGTCAACACCTGGCGAACAGCTTTATCTTCCAGATGAATACCCGGTTGCCAGTGATATCGGTATTTAATTAGACCAGGAACTTGAATAAGAAGATGAAAAACAGCACCAATTATGACACCATAGACTAAACCGTATACTCCCATCCCAAATGCCGGTAATTGTATTGAGCCAATCCGATAACCCTCTGTGGGAGAAAGCACTAAAGCCCCAAATATCTGTCCCAGATTGTAAAGTACCGGTGCGGCAGCCGGAAGGATGAAATGTTGGTTTGCCTGAAGACCTGCCAATACAAGTCCTGATATTGAGAAGATCACTGTGGCAATAAGGTTCAGGCGCATTAATTCAGCCACTAACATCTGTTGTGGCCTTTCAAATCCTGGTGCAATCCCTATTTGCCATATAACCAACTTATCGCTAAGCAAAGCGATAATAATCGCTAAACCGGCTGTCACAATAAAAGCCAGGTTGGCTATGCGTGAAAACAATCGCCAGGCTGATTCTCGCCCTTCCAGAGTCAAAGTCTGTGTCAACACGGGAATAAATGCCATAGCCAGGGCACCCCCTGAAATCAGCGCGAAGAGCATGTCAGGCAGATTATTGGCTACATTAAAAGCATCCAATTCTTTTGAAAGTCCAAATTGCCTTACGATTATGATTTGTCTTAGAAATCCAATAACTTTATCGATTAAGAAAAAAGCGGCAACAATGGCAGAATTTTTTGCGATCTGACTGAGTCTGATTTTCATGGTTGGTCCCAATCTTCAAAAAGAATATTTTATCAAACTCTTGACAAGAAATCTCTTTTATTGATAATGATAATGTTTTTCAATTACAAAAAAAAATCAGGTTTGACAATTACCTGTAAGGTACTGGATTGCAATGGGAAACCAGGAATTAAAAGAGGGTATTTTTTCAGAAATACCGGCAAGAATTGATATTTCAGATGTATCAGTCATCTATAATAACAGACCGGCATTAGATCATGTATCGCTTTCTGTTCCACATGGTTTACAGGTAGCTGTTGTGGGACCTAATGGCGCCGGAAAATCTACCCTGTTTAAATTGCTGGTTGGATTAATCCATCCAGATACGGGTACGATTCAAATTCATTCCCAACCACTGGGGGATGATGCCTATTGTGTGGCATATGTTCCACAAAGGGAAGAGGTGGATCTCCGCTTTCCAGTTACGGTTCAGGAAGTCATTATGATGGGTCGCTATCGACACTATGGTCTTATTAGAAAACCATCACAAAATGACCGCGAAATTGTCCGTATTGCCATGAAACGTTTGGGAATTCAAAAATTAGCGAATTCGTCTTTGAATGAACTTTCCGGCGGTCAATTGCAGAGGGTGTTTCTTGCTCGTGCAATTGCGCAAGAGCCGCATATTCTTTTGATGGATGAACCATTTAATGGAGTGGATTTATCAACTCAAGAGGCGACTTTTGAACTTCTTGATGAATTAAAAAAACAACAGGTTACTGTGATGGTTTCAACACACGATCTAAACATGGCCGCTACAAGATTTGAAGCCATTGTATTGCTCAGGCATCGCTTAATTGCCTATGGGAAACCTGCCGAGGTGATGAAACGCGAACATCTGGCAGCCGCCTTTGGTGAGCAACTATTCATGTTGGATGGTGCAGCACTGGTTGATCATTGTTGTCCACCCGATTCGACCGAGGTGAACCACCTATGATCACATGGATTACTCAACCTTTGATGTATGAATTCATGCAACGCGGTTTATTGGCGGCTGTGATTGTAGGTTTGGTCTGTTCAATAATTGGCTGTTATGTTGTTTTACGATCCATGGCTTTTCTGGGTGATGCTCTGGCCCATGCCATTCTGCCCGGCATTGCCATTGCGTATCTTTTTGGTGGCAACCTTATGATAGGAGCACTTGTCGCCTCCATTCTGGTTGCTCTTGCAATTGGCTTCTTTTCAAAACATGGCACCATACGTGAAGATACAGCCATTGGTGTGTTGTTTTCTGCTGCTTTGGCTTTGGGTATTGCCATCATAAGCACCATTCGGACATATGCAGTCGATCTTAGCCACATCTTATTTGGCGATGTTTTGGGCGTTAGCTCATCAGACCTTATTCAAATTTCCATTCTGGCTTTTGTAATAATTATGCTTGTTCTGGTTTTTTATCGACCATTCAAGATCATTTCCTTTGATCCTGTTCTTGCTACAACACTTAAATTACCAGCTGAACAATTAAGAACATTACTTCTTATCCTAATTTCTCTTACTATTGTTACCTCTCTTCAAACTGTAGGGATTGGTCTGGTGGCCGCGATGCTCGTCACTCCGGCGGCTTCCGCTTTTCTCCTTACCAATCGACTTTCACGTATGATGTTGGTTTCAGCCGGGATCGGGGTGTTATCCAGTGTTTTGGGTTTATACATAAGTTATTATGTAAGCATTGCATCAGGTTCTGCGATCGTTCTTGTTTCGACGTTGATCTTTATCTTTTCCTATTTATTCTCACCGAGGAAGGGAATTCTTCGGGTATCTTAACCTGATTGGATATCATTATGGATCTTCGAAATATAAAGCTGGGAATTTTGTATATTGTGGCTACTCCCATTGGAAATCCGCGTGATATAACCCTTCGAGCCATTGATATTCTGCGAGAAGCCGATGCCGTTATTTGCGAAGATCGAAAAATCGGATCCAGACTGGCAAAAAGTATTGGAATTGATGTGAAAGAATGGATTGAAGCAAGTGAACATAACGAAAGTCGCGCTGGTGACCTTGTTCAGGAAAAATTGTTATGTGGTGCTTCGATAGCGCTTATCACAGATTGTGGAACCCCCGTCTTTTCTGATCCTGGGGCGAGATTAATTGAGAGAGCTATAGGAATAGGAGCAAAGGTAGTGCCTGTTCCAGGTGCATCATCGCTTATGGCAACATTATCAATTCTGGACCTGCCTCTTACAAAATTTTACTTTGCCGGTTTCTTGCCTCGACAGCCAGAAGAACGAGTAGCCATGTTGGAATACATTCGAAAAATGCATATTCCAATCGTTCTTATGGACACCCCCTATCGAATGGACACGGTCTTGAAGGATTCCATAAAAGCATTTGGATCAGGAAAACGTGCTGTGTTGGCTTGCGATCTTACGTTACCCGGAGAAATCATTTATCGTGGAAATCTGGGGGAGATATACAAACAGGCTGGCGGTAAAAAGGCAGAATTTATCCTGGTAGTTTATTGATTTTCCCCAACCTGCGAACATCGCCGTCACGGAGTGTCACCCCCGATCTGTCCAAATATTCAAGAAAAGCCAATGCATACTTGCGGGTGGATTTGAAATAGTCTCGAAATTCGGCAACTGTTATCTCGTTCTTTTTTGATATAGTCTGTATTACAAAATTCGTCATCTTTTCTATTTCAGAATCTCTGAAATAGATATCAGTTGAAACCCGGATTATTTTTCCATCTGCCACCAAAGCATTGAATACTTTCTTCCCAACAACCTCAGTTATTTCCATTTCATCTGGCGGTTTATACGGACGTTGATCCCAGATTTTGAATAATTCCTCAATCTTTCCAATTTGGTCTGCAGAGAATTGAATTGAATAGTTGGGAAGCTGGAGATGTTCATTTTTTTTAATAATCAGTTTTAAATATAGAGCATGATTTAAAAGAATTTCTAATAAATCTTTATTGATTTTAAGGGACTGTTGCAGCTCAATTTTTGATATTCCATCAGACATTGGATTTTTAGTGTGATATCCATCCAATAGATTCATCATTTTTTTCCTAAATTCTGTCCAATTCTCTGTAGTAATAAATGCCTTTTTATCAAAATTTGTTTCTTTGCTTAATAAATCAATAATTTTCCTAGAATCTATGAGTCTTTCTATTTCTATTCTTATGATTTCAGGAGATTCTGGAATTCTTGCGTACAAATCTTTCGTAGAAAATATGAAGTTCTGGTCTGCAATTCCCAAAATTTTTTCATCCAATGTTCCATGGAATATTCTTGCCAGTGTTTTTAGGTTGTTTTCGTCAAAACGTTTATATTTTTGTGGAACATCCACACGCATTATTTCTCCCCCGCCTATAGTCAAAGACAGTGATGGATTCCGTAGAATTATGCGATCTCCAATTTCAACAGGAATTGGATCAGAGAATTCAATTTGAATATATCCTTCGCTTCCTGGATTAATTTCTTCAGCACCCAGTAACCTGATGCGCCCCATTCTTGATGCAGCAAAGAGATGGACTTTCACTTGATCGTTATGTTTCAAACTTTTTAAGGATTCGCTCAATACAGTTACATGTGCATCAATCCGCTTAGAAGGTCTACTGGCTTGCCCCCCAGTAATCATGTCACCTCTCTCTACGGTGGAAGCATCAATTCCCTGAATGTTGATTGCCACTCGTGACCCAGGGAAAACCTGATCAACGTTTCTCTTCAAGGATTGAAGACCCCGGATGCGGCTGATGATTCCTTTGGGTAGAATGCAAATTTCATCACCCGTGTGTAACATTCCATCCATTAATGTTCCAGTAACTACGGTGCCAAATCCTTTTATCGTAAAAACTCTATCAACGCTTAACCGTGGCCTGGAAATGTCTCGCCTATTCTTAATACCTGAAATAACATTTTCTATAGCTTCGATCAATTCTGGAATTCCAGCCTTTGTTTTTGCAGAAATTGGAATGATGGGTGAGGATTCCAGAAATGTATTTTTCACCGATTTCCGAATGTCCTCGGTGACTATTTCCAACCATTCATTATCTGTTACCAGATCACACTTTGTTAATGCTATGACACCATAATTAATAGCTAACAAGTCAAGGATTTCCAGATGTTCCCGTGTCTGAGGCATAACGCCTTCATCAGCCGCAATAACCAAAACAACGGCATCAATCCCCCCAACACCAGAAATCATATTATCTACAAAATCAATATGTCCAGGAACGTCAACAAATCCGATGGTTTCGCCGCTGGGTAGATTCATCCAGGCAAATCCCAGATCAATGGTCATTTGCCTGGTTTTTTCTTCTTTTAATCGATCAGGATCCATGCCCGTTAAAACCGAAACAAGTGTTGATTTCCCATGATCAACATGTCCGGCTGTACCGATAACTTTCATGATTATCCGTTGGTTTTGGAGACCTGATTGAATTCTTCTGCCCAGGAATGGCTCATTAATACCAGGGCTTGAAGACGTTTCTGTGTTTCTTCATTGATCTGAGTAATCATGTCATTGATATCAGCTGATAGGTCTTCCAGTTTAACAATGCGTTCTTGATATTTTTCTAATTGACGCATCAATTCTCTAAATTGTTCTTCCTGGCTTAATGAATAATTCGTCCACCGTTTTTGATCATCATTTTTGAAGCCGCTCCACTCCTGCCGGAACCTGTCTTCATTTATCCGAGACATTTCAGTGATTTCATTTATTCTTCGATCAAACTTTTGTGTAATATCATCAAATGTATCTTGAGATCGTTTTACGGCTCGTTGCATGGCTTCAAGAGTCTGTAATTGAGTATCAATCGTCGTAGTTTGTTTTTCAAAAGCTGAGAATCTATCCTGCCATTCTTTCCAAGTTCGATCCCGCTCTACCTGTTGCAAAGATTGTTTTTCGATAAACGCGTTTACAATTTGTCTACGTTCTGTTTCTGCCGTTAATAATTCAGCTACGCGCATTTCTAGTTTTCGAACGGAATCAGTTGTCATATCAACTTTACCGCGTTGTTCATCCTGACGTTTTCTTATGGCAGTTACTTCACCCAGGAGATCAGAAAGACGTTTTGAATCCTGTCTTCTTCCTTCTTCTAAAAGGCGAAGCGTTCGTTTATATTCTTCATCACCATGTGAAATATCTGCAATTTTCTTATCGGTTTCACCCAACAATCGGTTTAATCTGAACTCTTCCTCTTGCCTTACCTGTAAATTTCTTCTTATTTCGTTGATTGCTTCCAAATTTTTTCGAAGTTCTGCGAGATTTTTATTTATCGTATCAATTTCTTTTGATCTTGTCTTCTCAATTTCGCGATTTTGATCAATTCTTGCTTTGTCAATTAATTCGATATTTTTTGTCAGCTCTATTCTTAATGTACTGATAGCGGAATCAATTTGTTCAAATTTTCCGGTAAGAGAAGTAATCCGGCTCGTTTCAGTTTGAATAGTTTTTACTTCCTGCGAAGCACTAACAATACTGGCTTCCAATGAAGTCAGACGATCTATCAACATGGCAATTGTTGTTTTATCTTTTCGACGTTCTTCATCAAGCCATTCGATTTTTTTGTTTAGTTGCTCTAAATCCATAATGAACCCTTCTTGATGGTCTCGAAAAAATTATACCATCCGGATATTATCGTTATTTTAGATTTGGGAAAGCCTGAAGCATTGAGAGCAATGTTTTATATAGTGGAAGAGGAAATACACCAATTAACAGAAATAACAAATTCCATCCATATAAATACAATTTTTCAGTGCGGGAAATTTGTACATCTATTCTTGGAGAATACAACTTTTGAATTTTTCTTATGAAACGTATTGAGCTTAGCAGGAAAACAAGGATACAAATTGTTACCCAAATCATAGCAGTAAAATCTTTTTTTGCCAGTGATTCAAATAATGAAAGTCTAGAGTAAAACGCGGGTAAGACAGGTATTCCTGCAATAGAAAATGTTGATAAAAAGAAACCAAAAATCATTGCAGGGTGTATGGATAAAGCCTGTTTCTCCGTATTGTTTTCTTCCAATTGTTGAATAAAGGTTAATAAAACAGACCATAAGGAAATAGCCATTATTCTTGGGAGGATCATGAGTACAAAGGCATTCCAACCACCTGTATCATTGAGGCTCAATGATATTAGAGATAATCCAGTTTCAAAAGAGATCAGGTAAGCTGTAGTTCGATAGATATTTTTCTCAAAAAAGAAAAATAAGGAACTGCTGGCCAATAATAGTATGCCTATGAAACGTAAGACAATAAATATTCTGGCATCATCTCTTAACCAAACAAATCCGTCTAGAT
The DNA here is from genome assembly GCF_001050275.1 of Leptolinea tardivitalis. Classification (GTDB taxonomy): domain Bacteria; phylum Chloroflexota; class Anaerolineae; order Anaerolineales; family Anaerolineaceae; genus Leptolinea; species Leptolinea tardivitalis. Next base: position 36,676 of record NZ_BBYA01000014.1, on the reverse strand, counting down.
ACCGAATGATCAAAATTAATGTTGCCGTATTAAAGAGTAGAAGAACGAACCCAACCTCAAATGGAGGTTTTTCTTCTGATATCTGTGTCATCCAGGCGTTAAATGGGAAAACTCCCAACCAAAATGAAAATCCAAGCCCAAGTAATACTAAAGCCTGGAATATTAGTCTTGTTTCTGTTGGATTGGCTTCAATGGCAGACAAAACCCAACCAGAAATAAGCATAAACGGCATCGCAATAGATTGAAAAATGAGAAACCGCATCACTCCATTAGAGGGTAATTTTCCGTAAGAAGTTAATAGAACTACAGATAAAATGACACAAATCTCCAATAATAATGCTGCATAAAGAAAAGGTTGAACCGATAACGCACCAATAAAAAGACCAGTCAGGAAAAAACTAAGCGGCACGAATTTTACAGGAACATCAATAATGAATGCCATCGATATAAAGAAGAAGAGAATGACATAAATTAATGATGTATATATCAGATCTCCATTTCGTAGAGTAAAGCTTCTCCCTAAAAAGGAGATGGATGGTGAAAATTGAAATACAAATTCTCCAATTCTAATCAGGGGCTTGCCAATTGGAACCAGGCTGCTTGATATGAAAAAGAAAATTGAAAATCCAAGACCCCAGATTAATGTACGCCTTTCATCTTTTCGGATTGTCCACAGAAATATGGCAACAAGTAAAGGCATTCCAATCCAAAGTATGGGAGCGCTCATTCAACCCTCAACTCTTCCTCGGTTGAATGAAAATATACGGTCAACCAGGCCAAACCAATGGTAAGAAAAGCAAGTACACCTGAAACTAAAACAGAACTTTCTATAGAGGCATACATAACTTCAAAGCCACTGATAAATGTGATTAATCCAATAATTGTTCGGATAATATTTCGTGAAAATCCGACCTGTATAATTCCACTGCCCAAAAGGAGCATTCCTCCCCAGAGTATTTCAACTCTGGCAGGAATCAGGTTTTGAATCAAGGATGAACTTGAAAATGCTAGAAGCCAGATCATGGCGATGACCAGAAATCGGAACCCAAAGCCAGATGTCATAGTTTCATTCTCTTTTTCAAGTATCGAATCTGGATGAACGGAACTAACAATCGCGATGGCGATCCAACCACCAATTAGTTTTACTGCGCTTTCAGCGAAAGACCATGAAAGTGTTGTTAACCAGAAAACTGAGAAAACCTGGAATACCCAGGCGATAGAAATCCATCTCCATTGGTTTAATACAAACTCAATGGTTGTGGCAACCAGTATAAGTAACACGGCAATAATGGAAATATTCTGAAGCATTTATGACATACCCAGACTTTGTAGAATGGTGATGACCAATACCAGACAAAGTATCGCCCAGAGAATACCTCCATCACCTTCTAACAAATTGTTGATTGTCGAAATAGGTAAAGATAGTTTATTCTGAAATCCTGAGAAAAAACTAAAGCGAGAAAATTGAGATTTTTCCAAAAGTTTCAAATATAAGGTCTTACCAGAAGCTATACCAGATTCAAAATTAAAAAGATTCATCCTTTCAAAAAAGAAAATGACAAAACCGGCCACAGTCACAATGATTGGTTGGATCACTATATTGAGTCTAAATAAACCAGGCATCCATTGAAGAAGAATTATCCATGATGAAATTATTGGAAAGATAAGACCGGTAGGTGAAAGATATACCGCCCAACGTTCTCCCTCTGGATTTTCAAAGTTTTCTTTTTTAAGTGTCTTTTTTATCGAATAATAAAATAGTAATGTTGCAGGTATGAGAAAGATGATACCGGGTATTTGTCCTTTTACTGTAAAACCTGAATAACCGGTATTGTTTGGAGTAAAAGGCAATCCACTAAAACTGGCCAAAGCCAGTACTCCTACTATCTTGGAAAACGTATTTACAGGGTATTGTAAAACCAATACTAAAAAAATCCCAATCGAGCAGATTAATAGCTGGATTCCAGAGGCAGAAAACCCATATAAAAATTCACTCATGATCATACATGCAAAGACAATTTTAAGAACAGCCGCATTTGAGCTTGTTTTTCCAATCAGTAAGACTATTATGGCAAATATTGAAATACCCAAAAGATAAAGCAGAAAACCAGATTTAATGGCCGTATTATTTGTTGGAACAGATAACCTGAACAATACAGATAAGGTAATGCACATATCCATACAAATCCGGGAAATAAATAAACCCTCCTTGGTCTCACGCGGTGAACCGGTCACTTTGTTTATTGGCAACATAACCATTCGAATAACGCAACTGGCAAGTATCAGATACATCGGTCCTGGTTGTATGGATTTCCAATCATCGGAAACATCAGGCAATGAACTGTTCCATGCCAGTGAAATAATCAATAAAATCAAACTGACAAAATGCCACACAGAATTTGTAATATTGAAGGAAAACTCTTCATTTGTTTTTCCTGAAAAAGATAGAAAACCGATATCAACAATATCAAAAATTCCGATTAATAAAATAACTGTTAGCAAATTTCCAGTCTGACTTGCCAGATATCCAAGAGCGCCTAGTAATAGAATACCCGCCCATTCCCAGCAATCAGCATCGCGACCAATTCTTGCAGAAGAAACAATCAAAAGAGAAATAGTTACGGCGCATATCATGAATGCAATTGGCCAGGAAATGATATCTATTTGTAAAAATGGAAATAGGTAAGCAGCTCCCAAAGAATCCAGCGAATGAAATGAGAGATTAAAAGGCAGCCTATTTTTGAAAAGTAAAGTAATAATCCAGGCAATTACAGACGCCAGAATTGCAACCAACCAGGCAATTCCCGGCCCTCTGGGTACGAAATTCAATACAACCACAGCGATAGCGGCACTGAGAAGAATTATTACAGGTATGAAACCAAACACAGATTGTATTCTGTCGCTTTAAAGAATTTCAGCAAATGGCTTACGGTAGAGAAATTTTCCGGATCCCTTTTTGCCGTACCAGGTGCTACCATCAACGATCAATTTTCCTCTGGAAAAGACCTTCTCTGGATAACCGGTCAAGCGCCAGCCTTCGTAAAGATTATAATCTGTCCGATGCTGTGCCACACCTACCCCATATATGACTTTTTTATTTGGATCCCATATGGCAATATCAGCATCACTGCCCGGCAGTATAGTACCCTTTTTTGGATACAAACCAAAAATTTTCGCCGGATTCGTACAATTTAACGCCACAAATTCATTTGCAGTGATTCTTCCCTTTTGAACACCTTCTGTCCAGAGTATTGGCAACCGATCTCCGACACCGGGAAGACCATTGGGAATTTTTGTGAAATCATCTTTGCCAAGTTCTTTTCCAGGGATCATTACAGGTTCATTTTCATAGATGATTGGTCTATTTCCTTCAAAGAAAAATGGGCAATGATCTGTAGACAGAACTTTTATTGTTCCTTTTTCCAAACCTTCCCAAAGTCTTAAATTATCTTCTTTTGAACGCATAGGTGGAGAACAAATCCATTTGGCTCCATCTGATTGATCAAGGTTTTCCTCTGTAAAGAAAAGATATTGAGGACAAGTTTCGCCCATTACAGGCAATCCTTTGCTGCGAGCATATTCCAATTGATCCACTTCTCCTGCGGCATTCATGTGGACAATATAGAGTGGAGCTCTTGCTTGGGCGGCCAAAGCACAGCCGCGCAGACTGGCTTCGACGGCACCCCAGGCGGGTCTTGTACGGGCATGCCAAACAGGTGACGTATTCCCGGCGGCTAATGCTTCCTCTATAAGCAGATCAATTACATCTCCATTCTCTGCATGGAGCATAGTTAACATACCGGCACTTTTGGCAATACGTAAAACCTGAAGGATTTCTCCATCTTGAAGGCGAAGTCGATTATTGTAGGCTGTAAATACTTTTAATGTAGTAATACCTTTTTTTACAAGACTTGGAATCTCTTTACCAATATCTTTATTGAATCGAGTAATATTCATATGGAACGAATAATCTGTTACTGCCAGATTATCTGTTCTTTGATGCCATGCTTCCACACTCTCTGTCAGTGTTTCACAATCTTGTGATACAAAATCGATTGTGGTTGTGGTTCCCCCGAAGGCAGCTGCTTTTTGTCCCGTATAATGATCATCGGATGATACCGTACCGGCCATAGGTAAGGCAAAATGTGTGTGAACATCCACCCCGCCTGGTAAAACATATTTCCCGGTAGCGTCATATACCTCATCTACATTGTCAGTTATTTCTCTACCAATTTGTAGGATTATTTCATTTTCAATCAAAACATCAGCCTGGTATGTTTCAGAGGCTGTGATAATTGTTCCACCTTTAATTATTTTCTTCATGGTGTCCTCCAGACAAATCTGTATCGTACAATTTATTCTTCCGGTTTTTTGGAAAATCTATCCATTGCATTAATGTTTCAAGCAAAATCATGTCATCAATCATGGAAGGTTCTTCTGATTCAAATGATGACTGATCTGAAATGGCTCTTTCCCTTAAACTCTGCCAGAGTAAACGTCTCTTATCAGATCTAACCACCAGATCATTTACAGTATCTGCATTGTTAAATAATTCACCAATTGTATATAAAAAAGTTATTCGTTTCCAGTTACCAGCTTTTATTGGATGATCTATACACGAAATCGGTCCCAATGCCAGTTTGTAGTATTCTTCATTGGCTCGTTTATGGTCCATCTCATCGTGAAACAATTCTGCCCGGGTGACCAATTCATGGCCATTAACCGGGCAGATATATTCTATTTGCCATCGATGATCTGCACCAAAAGCACCGGTTTGATAAAAAGCTAAATAATCAACATCCACTACCTTTGGTGCAGATTTTAATGGAATTCGATACCATCCCAATAAACGGGCTATCTCCAGATCTCTCTGATCCGGAAGTATACCAACAAGCATTAACGCTTCATCAGGGACAGACAGCAATGTGTTGCTCCGAATGAGAACACCAAATTCCTGTAGTTTTGATAATTACAAAAGTCCTACGCGATCATTGAATTCACTTATCAATGCATCTATTTCAGGAATTTGTTTCTGGATATCAGTCCAGTAATGATCATCATCCCACTGGGCATTGATCTCTTCGAAAGTTTTTCCCTGTTGCTCTACCCAGGTATAGTACTTCAGATTATGGATGCGTTTGCGGTCCATTGTAGTCAGGTCAAGCAGGTAATCAGAGGAAATACCCTTCAAGTAATGATCGAATGTAGCAGCCGCATCATTCTCGGTGAATTCACCAAATGCCTGCCGATATTCTGAAATCCGGCTGCCGTACAATTCCATAGAGTCAGTTAATACGGTGATGACGATATCTTCTTCGCCCAATCCTTCATATTTAGCGAATTTTATAGCGGATAGACAATTGGCAATTCCAGAAAATCCCAGCAAATCAAGTTGATTTACGATTTTTTCAGGAATTCCCTGTTTTTTTAAGTAGGCACGTCCCACCGGCTCGTTGAATAAACGCATAATATTGACTACGGCATTATCGTCAATCGCTACAACGACATCCGTATTTTTCACATTATGAATCCATGGCACATGCTTGTCGCCTATTCCTTCGATCCGGTGAGAACCAAATCCGTTCATCAAAAGTGTGGGACATTGAAGAGCTTCACTGGCGATGATCTGGCTGTTAGGAAATGCCTGTTTCAGGTAATCGCCACAGGCAATGGTTCCAGCAGATCCAGTTGTAAGGGCTACACCACCGAAACGACCACCTTTGCGTAATTCCTTTTTTATGACTTCTTCCATGGCGTGACCGGTGATTTCATAATGCCATAGATAGTTCCCAAACTCTTCAAATTGATTGAAAATCATCAAATCCTGACCGGATTTTCGCAATTCCCAGCATTTATCGAATATTTCTTTGACATTCGATTCGCTGCCAGGAGTTGCAATCGTTTCACCGGCAATTTTTTTCAACCATTCAAACCTTTCCTTGCTCATTCCTTCTGGAAGAATAGCTATGGATTGGCAGGCTAACAAGGCTGAATCATAGGCACCACCACGGCAATAATTTCCTGTCGAAGGCCATACGGCTTTTTGGGTGGTTGGGTCAAATTGGCCTGTCACAAGCCGGGGAACCAGGCAGCCAAAAGCAGCACCCACTTTATGAGCGCCTGTTGGGAACCATTTTCCTACCAATGCAATTACTCTGGCTTTTGTGCCAGTAAGGCTGGAGGGTAATTCTATGTAATTTACTCCACCAAAAGCTCCACCCTTGGCAACTGGTTCGTTATGCCAGGTGATTCGGAACAGGTTTTCTGGTGAAACATCCCATAATCCAATGTTTTTTAGTCCGGTTTTTACTTTGTCTGGAATTAAAGCCGGATTTTTCATCTGCGCATAAGTAGGAATAATGATATTCCGCTCCCTGGCCCGTTTGACAGCTCGTTCAAGCCGGTCAGGATGCATAGTCAGATCAATTTTTGTCATCTTTTTTCTCCTGAAATAGGTTATTTAGATGGTTTTTCTGGTGCTTCACTCACAATATATAACGGCCGACCTTTTACTTCATCATAGATCCGGCCAATATATTCACCCAAGATACCCAGGCAGATAAGTTGAACACCGCCAAGGAACAAAACCGCAAGAAGTGTGGAAGCCTGTCCGAAAAATGCTTGTGATCCTGCTATACGCATTATGATAACGATTGGTATGGCAATAATGCTGATTCCTGCAGCAACGAAACCTACATAGGTGGCAAGCTGCAAAGGAAAATAGGAGAAGCCGGTGATTGCATTCAATGCCAGCAAAAGCATCTTTTTCAAAGGATATTTTGTTTCACCAGCAAATCTCGCAGCCCTTTTATATGTCACACCAATTGACTTGAAGCCAACCCAGGCAGACATTCCCCTCAAGAAACGATGCCGCTCATGCATTGAATTCAGTACATCCACAACTCTCCGGTCCATCAACCGGAAATCACCCGTATCCAACGGAATATTCACATCGGTAATTTTATGAATCAGGCGATAAAAAAAGGAAGCGGTAAAGGTCTTAAACCAGCTTTCCCCTTCACGTTCTCCACGAACAGCATAAACCACCTGGTATCCTTCCCGCCATTTTTCAATCAACGGAAGAATGACCTCCGGTGGATCTTGAAGGTCAGCATCAATAATAACGACAGCCTTACCTTCAGAATAATCCAATCCTGCTGTGACGGCTATTTGGTGTCCAAAATTCCGGGCAAATATAATTGGTTTTACTTTTTTGTCTCGTTCACCTAATTCCCGAATCTGTTCAGTGGAGCCGTCCATTGATCCGTCATCAACCACAATCAATTCCCAGGTTTGACCGGTTGAATTCATCACCTCAGAAACTCGCCGGTACATTTCCTGAATACAATCTTTTTCATTGTAGACAGGAACAATAATTGAGAATTCTGGTTTGTTTGGCATGACGTTGTAATCCCTTCTATCTCCTATTTTCCCAGATGTTTCATCAGGGCTTTCATTGTAGGTTCTATTACGGGAGCGGGATTTACAGCCTGCATAGCCGATTTGATATCCTTTAGGCCATTGCCGGTATTAATGACTACGACAGGGTCATTTTCATTGATTAATTTTGTTTCGATAGCTTTCACCAAACCGGCATATGCAGTAGAACCGGCAGGCTCAGCAAATATCCCAACTTTTCCCAGTTCTGCAATTCCTGTTATGATCTCTTCATCAGAAACAGTAATATAAGCACCACCTGTTTCTCTTGCCGCTCTAACAGCCCGGACGCCATCACGCGGTAGATCAACACTGATACTATCGGCGATTGTTGTTGCCGAAATAGGAACGATTATTTCATTTCCGGCAAAGAATGTATTGGCTATTGCCGCAGATTTTTCAGATTGAATTCCAAAAATCCGAGGCATTTGTCTTAACCAACCCAATCTTTGCAGGTCTTTTAGACCTTTATGAATACCCGAAATAATATTTCCATCACCAACAGACACAAAAATGCAGGCCGGGCAAGAATCTTCGTCCAACTTTAAGAGAACTTGCTCCCATATTTCAAAACCGCCGGTTTTCTTCCCCTCTGCAGTGAATGGGTTGTAACCTGTGTTACGGCAATACCACCCAAATTCCTGGGAGGCTTCTATGGTTAGATCAAAGGCTGAATCATAATTTCCATCAACGAGAATAACCTGTGCGCCAAAAACAATTAATTGCGCCACCTTGGCGGCAGGAGCTGTTCTTGGAGCGAAAATTACCGATTTTTGCCCAACAGCTGCTGACATGCATGCCAAAGCCGCACCGGCATTTCCCGTTGAAGCTGTTACTACGACTTCAGATTTGATTTCCCTGGCCCGTGCCACCACAACTGAACTGGCTCTATCTTTAAATGACGCAGATGGATTTCGACCTTCATCTTTAATCCACAAATTTTTCAGACCCAGTTTTTTCTTTAATAATGGGGGGGAATATACAGGAGTTCCCCCCGCCATGCGCAGTGGAGTTCCTTCTCCTCCAGGATCCTTTACTGGTAGAAGTGGAAGGTATCGCCATAATGAAGGATCATCCCTTGAGATAATATCTTCAATCTGGTATTTTTTCTTGATTTCATCATAATCGAGAATAACATCCAGATTTCCGCCATCTTTAGGGCATGTATAAGTAAGTTGCTCTGCAGTGTATTCTGTTCCACACAAAGAACAACGATATCCCAAGAATTCTTTCATCTTTCACCTGTCTGATGTCTGATGTCTTATCTTTTCACCAATTCATTATACATCGAATTGTATACTTCTATTCATTTTCAAATGGTACACCCAGAGATGAAGGTGGATTGGTCTTCATGGAACGGAGTAACCGGCTGATTGCAGGCCGCACATTTTCCGGTAATCCCATTATCGTTCGATCAACCCATTCAGCGTTTCCAATATTGACTAAAAGTAGAGTAAGAATCATTAATGGAAAAGGAGCAACCTGTAAAACCTGGCTGGGAATTCCCGGGAGGCTGGTTTGCAACACCAATCCTAACCATTGCAGAAAAGCAAATAGATAGGCTCCCAGACTTCCACGTAATGGGTTCCATCCGCCGAAAATTACGATAGCCAGTACGATCCAACCAATTCCGTCCAATCCAGATATGGTGCCCTTCCATCCAGCTTTCACTGATAAGGAGTACATTGGTCCGGCAACTCCAACCAGTGCTCCCCCCAGGATAGTATAGATATACCGCATTTTATTTACATTTGTTCCACGGATATACGCAGATGCCGGCCTTTCCCCAATACCCTGCAAACTGAGCCCGGGGCGAGTTTTATAAACATAAATATTCGCAAAAATGATCAGTAAAAAACTTAAATAGACCAGAATGTCTTGATTAAAAAACAAGGTTCCAAGTATCGGAATTTTTGAAAGTAAGGGAATTTCAAAAGCCGGTGGAACACGGGGACCTGATAATCCCATAAATGGATTACCCAAAAAATAAGCCAGATCTCTACACATCAATGTTAAAACAAAACCAACTGCAACCTGCGATTGTTTTAATGTGATGCTTGAAAAAGCTACAATCGCCGCTACCAGAGCGCCAACAAAAGCTCCAGCTAAAAAACCTAACCATAAATTGTCAGTGCTGGTTGCCACAGCAAATCCAGTCATTGCAGAGAGGATGATTGTTCCATTGACAGACAAGTTAGTTACACCAGCTTTTTCCGTTATGGTTTCACCAATGGTGGCAAAAACAATAGGAGTAGCTGCGGCGATTACACCGGCCAGACCAACAAGAATGAGATTAAATTCCATAATTCTGACCTAAGCCTTTTTCTCGAAGCGTTTTCGTACGCCGTCCATCATCAAAACAAAAAGGACAAGCGCACCCTGTAATACGCCGGAAAGAGATGAATCTAATTTCATGACAATGGGTAATTGAATACTTCCAAAGTTTAGGGCAGCAAAAAAGAAAGCGACTGGAGCTGCCCAAATAGCCTGATAATTAATCAACATTCCCACCATCAACCCAAGGTACCCATATCCGGAGGAAATGGAAGGTATTAACCTGTGATATACCGCTAGAACCTGTAATGCTCCGGCTAGTCCTGCCAATCCTCCACAAATTAAGAAGGCAGACATCATGAAATTTGAAGTAGGTATCCCAAAAACGGAAGCCGCTTTTCGATTTTTTCCAACAGCCTTTAATTTCAATCCAAAGTGGGTATTGGACAACAAAACATATACAAGCACAAGTGCAAGAATTCCAATAAGAAGTGACCACCAACTTAATCGAAGTCCGGGGATGGTAGGCAGCCAGAGTGTATTAGCAAATGGTTCCGTTCCACTCATGGAACCGATACCTGGACGCTTCCACGGTCCAAATATCAGCCAGATAGTCATGGCTGTGGCAACAAAATTCAAACCCAATCCACCAAAAATCTCATTAACACCACCATAGGTTTTCAGTGCCCCGGCTAATGCCGCCCACAAAGCTCCACCAATAAATCCACTTAATACAGCCAGGAAAATAATGATTGCCGGAGAAACATCGGAATGCTGCAATAAACGAAGTACCAGTGTGGTTGAAATAGCTCCAAGTGTAATCTGGCCTTCAATACCGATATTCCACAAGCCGGCAGTAAAAGTGACGAGGGCTCCTGCAGAGGCTAACAGCAATGGAATCCATACCACAATAACATTTGTGATCGCTTCTATGGAGCTAAAAGATCCCACAAGGATGTTTTTGTAAGCTTCCAGCGGTTGGGCTTTTGCAATGAGCAAAATGATAGACGTAAAAACCAAAGCCAGAACAACCGCGGCTACCTGAATTCCAAATCGATACCAACGTGATCCGCTTTTCAATGGAGAATCTCCTTAGTTCACAAAGCCTTTTCCGCCAATCAATTGACCAAGTTGATCGACGTTTGTTTCTGCGGCAAGCATCGGTTTAGATACTTTTCCACCAAAAAATACCAGAATCCGGTCACTGTAGTGAAGAATTTGTTCAAGATCAGAGGAAATGAATATCACCGCTGTTCCGGTCTTGCATCTTTCTTTCAGCTTTTCCCATAACCAGATGGTTGATTCAAGATCCAACCCTCGTGATGGGTGTTCCAGCAATACCAGGCTAAGCGGTTCATTCAATAAAGCCAGAAGGGCGCGTTGCTGGTTGCCGCCGGATAATTCCTCAACATAGCTATCTGGTCTTCCCTTGATATTGAATTCACTGATCTTTACTTTTGTACGATGTAAAGATTCTTCTTGATCAATAAATAACTTTTTTGTGTCGCCTGTCAATATGAAGTGCTCTTTTAATGTAAGTCCGGGTATTAATCCTTCTTCCATACGATCTGCTGGAACATAGGCTACTCCAGTTTTCAGGTAGGAAGAGTATGGCTCGTGAGTAAGGTCATGCCCCTTTACAAGCAGTTTTGTACGTCCGGTCGTCGCCAATAATCCACCCAAAGCGCGCAAGAATAACCGTTGTCCGCTGCCTTCCATACCCGCCAAACCGATCACTTCACCAGCTTTTACATCAAGATCAACATCACGTATATGCAGCCGGGGATCTTCAATTTCGAGGTTATGTATCTCTACCACATTCTCTTCACTATGGCAGCCCAATCTGCTGCCCAATTCCATGGGCTTGCCAAACATTAATCGAACAAGATCATCTGTATGGTACGGTTGTATGGCTTCTCCGACCAGCAAACCTCCTCGGAATACCGCCGCCCTGTGACAGAGTGTCTCGATTTCTTCCAACTTATGAGAAACAAAAATCACGATCATTCCTTCTGATGCCAATCGTGTTAGTGTTTCGAATAATTTTTCTTTTTGAGAAGCTGATATACCCGTTGTGGGTTCATCCAGAATTAGAATTCTGGCTCCCATCCAGAGAAGCCTGATGATCTCTAATTGCTGGCGTTCTCCCACAGTCAATCCTTCGACATAGGCTTCTGTATCAATAGAAAAACCGAATTGATTGGCCAGTTTCTTAATATCAGCGGCTACCTTGCGCTTATTTGGAAAAAGTCCGCCTTCCTGGCCTATAAGAAGATTATCAATCACCTTCATTGGCGGAAAATCAAGCGGGTCCTGATGGAGCATTCCGATTCCGCGTTTCAGCGCATCCGAAGGAGAGTGAATCGTAATCACCTGGTCATCCAGCAAAATTTCGCCTTCATCGGCCTGAATAAATCCGGAAAGGATTTTCATCAGTGTACTTTTTCCGGCACCATTCTCACCAACTATACCCTGTATCGTACCTGGTAGTATCGTCAATGAAATATTGTTATTTGCGTGAACGGGACCAAAATACTTATGGATACTCCGCAGTTCTACTTTCATATTGGATCAGTTTGTTTTCTGGAGATTTGGGATTTTAGAAAAGTGGGAGGAAGGACTAACTCCTTCCTCCCCTTGGATTATTTCAGAAGGTTTTTATACTACGGAGCAACGCTCAAGCCTTCAATACCTTCCAGCAATTGCGGTTGATACCAGATCTGCTGATCAGTGGCTTTCTCGCCATCTTTCAAGAAATCTGTACCATCCTGCCATTTGATCGGACCCGTCCACAGGTTCAAACCACCAGCAAGTTCACCAATGAAAGCATCCAAATTCTTGGCATTTTCTTCAGACAAACCTTTGCCTTTGTTGAAGCCCATGGCAGAAGTATCGGGATTGTTGATATCTTTCCAATCCGGAGCTGCCCATTCCCAGTATGATTTGAAAGAACCATCCATTACAGCTTTGACAGCCTTTACATAACCGGGCCCCCAGTTGAAGTATCTGACACCCAGGCATACATCCGGAGCTTCATTGCAGGCATCCTTGTAATCATACGCCACAGCCCAGGCCTTCTTGCCGCCATCGACGGCTTTCTTTGTCTGCACCAGTGCTTCCATGGTATCAAGAGCAGAAATCAATACATCATGACCACTGTTCAAGAAATCATCAGATACAGTAGAGGGGTCAGCCGTAACACCAGGAATATTGAACCAGAAACCAATCCAGGTAACTTTCATCTTCAGATCTTTTGGATCTTTCTTGGCATAGGTTTCCCAGCAGTGTTTGGCGCCCAAATAGGTGGCGTTGGCAAAACGGCGGGTCTCATCATTGATCAATGGACCAACATATCCGATCTTTCCAGTCTGGGTGGTAAGGGCTGCAGCGCAACCACCGATCATTTCACCATATTCCATCTGAGACATCAGGTTGGAATAACCTTCCATTTCTTTATAGTTCTTGCCATCTTTCCAGGCCAGATCACCAGAGATGTGCAATACAGGAATGGTCGGATTGTTCTTTTTGAATTCGACCGAGGCGTCCTTGAAGTCATCCGAATTGAAGACGATTAATTTCGCACCTTTTGAGACTAATTCTTCGGCGAGCTGATCACCGGTTGTACCCGGACGGTCAGCAGAATTGACTTTATCGATGTAGATCATTTTGGTTCCTGGAACCATTTTCTCTACATACTGGCCGGCCAGATAGCTGGCTTCACTCCATCCATGATCATTATATGGACCAACCATAACAATACCGAACGTAAATTCACCAGCAGCAGTCGGGGCAGCAGCTTCAGCTTTTGTCGGTTCGGGTGCTTTGGTTGGTTCGGCAGCAGCAGGTTCTGCGGCTTTGGTTGGTTCGGCGGGTTTGGCAGGTTCTGCTGTTGGAGCCGGGGTAGCAGCCGGTGCACATGCAGAAACAAGCATGGATGCAAGCATAAACACAACTATGGTACGCCAGATTACATTCTTTTTCATAACTACTCCTCCTGTAAATTTGTTATTGAATTTGGGAAAATCAGCATTACATGATAAGAATTGCATCACCTCCTGACAAAAATATTCCGGTTCTATTACCCTATTTATTGACGACCAAATCAACAAATTTAGGCGGTTGACCGGGTTTCAGTTCAACCAATCCTTTGTTGGAAAGGTGTAACTCTTCCAAAACAATCAGACCCAGAAGGCTCAATGTCATTTCTACTGAATCAGCCGGACAGCCTGCCTTTTTAATGGCATCCTCAACCGCCCGAACCTGTTTGGCAGCCACAGCCACCGGTTCCAATGACATCAACCCTGCTAGAGGCAGCGGCATAATGGCTTCTATTTGACCGTCCACTACTACAGCGAATCCTCCGCCGGCTTCAATAAGGGCATTTCCTGCCACAGCCATAGCTTTATCATCAGTTCCCAAAACCATTAGATTGTGACAATCATGTGATACGGTGGAGGCAAAGGCAGTGTTGGGTTTAAGGGTAGCACCGGTCATAAATCCCAGCCCCTTTGTTCCCGTCAAACCTTCCTTCTCCTGATGACGATAAAAAATGGCTATCTTAGCAATATCTTTCGAAGGATCAGATTGCAACCCTCCATTGACAGGTGTCATTTCGGTAAATTCTTCCGTTGTGTGCACCATGCCAGGATAAACACGCATTACTCGAACAGTCTCTTTTCCACTAGCTGGAATAGCAAAATCTTTTTCGGTGAGTTTTTTCAGATGAACAGACTTCAAAGCCCATTCAGGATAATCATAGCGGGGCAATTCAACAACCATCTTGCCATCTTTTGAAACCAACACACCATCGGCATAGACTTCATCAATGGTTACATTTACCAGATCACTCAAAATAAGAATGTCGGCAGCCCGTCCGGGAGATATCGTTCCAATATAACGGGCTTTTTCCAAAAGTTGAGCTGTATTAATAGTGACCATTTGAATAGCCGTAATGGGATTCACTCCCTGACGAATAGCCTCGCGTACAACCCGCACAAGATGGCCTTCGTAGGCTACTGTCGCTGGTGTCACATCATCGGTTACCATCGAGAAGAATCGGGTATCAATTCCCGGATTCTCAGTAATGGCTTTGATGGTATTTGGCATATCCAACCAGGCTGTACCATAACGCTGCTGAGGATACATACCTAATTGAGCTCGTTTTAATGTTGCTTCTGCCGTCGTCGACTCGTGGCAGGCATTCATACCAGATGCAATGAATGCATTTAAACCCTTATTCAATTCCAGAGATGCATAATGCCCTGTTAAAATAATACCCGCCTTCAAAGAGGCGGCTGTAATGGCATGAGTATTGGGATCACCATAAATAACACCAGGGAAATTCATCTGTTCTCCCTGCAATTGAGCCCAACCCTCTTCATATGCTTTAGCCACTTCTTCGGCTGTGATTGTTGCACCGGCATCTTCAAAACCCGGAATTGACGGAACACAAACAGGCATAGCCAGGAAAACCTTTAGCGGTAATCCTTCTGCCGCTTTGTGAAATAATTCAACAGCTTTCAAACCGAATACATTTGTTATTTCATGGTTGTCTGGACAAATGGTAGTAGTTCCATGGGGCAATATTCCCGCAGCAAAACTACGGATATCAACCATGGTGCTTTCGATATGCATATGACTGTCAATAAACCCGGGAGCCAGATAACGTCCATTGGCATCGACAATCTTCGTGTTTTCATCCGCAAGCACGTGATCGGCATTGCCAACCAGTGCAATAAATCCGTGTTTAATGGCAATATCAATCCCCGGTTGAATCTGGGACGTATTGACATTTATTAATTTTCCATTTTTGATAATCAGATCAGCGGGAAGAAAACCCATGGCAACAGCAGCCATGTCGCGTGTTACATCGTGCAATGCTTTTCTTTGATGATAGTAAGTTCCAGATTTAGCAACAGTCATTTTTTCTCCTTACTGTAATAATGTTTCAACCAACAAAGGTTGTTGTTCGTTATATCAGGCAGAAAAACTTGCTTTATTTTGTTGCATATCGAACTTCTATTATTTTGTTCCATCCCCGAAAGGAAACAATTCTATTTTATCTTAATTGTTTGCCTCCCGAGAATGCTTCATTCAGGTCATTCTTAATTTGAACCTGCCACCAGACTTTAATTACATCGGTTAATGTGTTCTTTAAAACTTTCCATTTGATTGCATTTGATTTACCGGTTCTTCTATATTCAACTTCAACCGGGTATTCTGTAATGCGATAACCGGCTTTGCTTGACTTTATCAACCGCTCGGCTTCAGAAAATGGCGTCGAGGAAATTAGCGGAAATCGTTGAATGATCTCTTTGCGTACAAGCTTAACTGCTCCGGCATCATATGTATTTACTCCAAAGAAAATTTTTGGAATCAAATTAAAGACCATCGAAATAAATAAACGACCAGGTCCATATGGCTTTCGTATCCGACTGGCAATGATGACATCCCATTGTTCTGTCATCGGAAGCATATGTATCAGGCTTTCCGTTTTCCATTGTCCATCAGTGGAATTTAGAAATACAAAATCTTTCTCCGCCTTTTGATTCAACTCCTCGAAGGTATCCCGGATACCTTTATTCACAAGGTGATTTATCACTCTTACTTCCGGCTTCTCCGCAGCAAAACTCTCAATGATTTTTCCTGTATTATCGCTGGAGGCATCATTGCAAATAATCAACTCAAAGTCAATTTTCCATGCCGTCAACAAATCGTAGGCATGCTCTAAAACTTGTCCAACTGTTTTTTCTTCATTGTAGGCTGGAAAACAAACAGAGACGCTCGGATAATTCATGATTTAACCACCATAGAATAAGATGAACCCCTGACAACAATTCATGTCAGGGGTTCATAATACTACGGAACTATCCAGGTACCGGTCTCGCCTTTCAATGCGCGGCCAATATTCTCTGGATTTGTAATCAAGGCTTTTTTCCCGCCGGCATCCAGGAATTTCAAGATTGCCTGAATTTTTGGAAGCATACTGCCTTTGGCAAAATGCCCTTCTTCCATATACTTTCGGGCTTCAGCTGCTGTCATCTTATCAATCCACTTCTGGTCTGGTTTATTAAAGTTGATAGCCACTTTTTCTACCGCAGTGCTGATAACAAAAAGATCAGCATTGATAAGATTTGCCAGAAGTGCAGAGCCGAAATCTTTGTCAATAACAGCCTCTACTCCAACGAGATTACCGTTTTCATCTTCAATCACCGGAATCCCGCCTCCACCAACACCGACAACGGTAAAACCAGCTTTGATCAGTGAATTAATGGCTTCTGCTTCAACAATCTTCTGGGGTATTGGAGATGCGACTACACGTCTCCAACCCCGCCCGGCATCTTCCACCACAACCCAGCCTTCTTTGTCCCGACGTTCTTTGGCGGTTTTTTCATCCATAAAACTGCCAATAGGTTTGGTGGGATTCTGGAAGGCTTTATCGTTTCGGTCGACAATTGTCTGTGTTACGATAGCCGCAGCCTGTTTTTTCATACCACGGGCAAGAAATTCATTATGCAAAGCCATTGCGAACATATAACCGATGGAACCCTGCGAATCTGCGCCACAGAAATCCAATGAAACATCGTGCAATTCATGGCGTGATAGTTCTGAGCGGCGAAGAATGAATCCAACTTGCGGTCCATTGCCATGAGTCACTACGACTTCCCAACCCTGTTCGATCATATCTACGATGTGCTTCATCGATTCCTTTCCAGCATGATACTGGTCTGGAATTGTCTTGTGGTCTTCATCTTTGATTAATGAATTACCACCAACAGCGACAACAGCAACACCTTTTTTTTCCATTCGTATTTCTTTCCTTTCAGTTTTATCCCATGGTTAAAGCCATTACGGCTTCCTGAGCATGCATTCGGTTTTCGGCCTCATCATAGACCACAGAATTCGGTCCATCAATTACAGCATCGGTTACTTCGATATTGCGGTCAGCCGGAAGAGGATGCATATAAATAGCATCAGGTTTCGCCAATTTCATCTTGCGTTCATCCGTGATCCATGATTCATATTTCTTGATGATTTTGGCGCCTTCTTCCGTATCGGTTGTTGTGAGCATAGCTCCCCATGATTTGGCATAGACGATATCGGCATCCTTGAATGCTTTCTCCATATCATCAACTACTTCAAATTTGGTATTGAAGCGTTTAGCCTGTTCTTCAGCCTGCGCCATAATATCTGGCATCAATTTAAACTCAGGAGGATATGCCAGGGTTACATCCAGGCCAAAACGGGGCATTTGCAAGATCAGACTCTGAGGGACTGACATAGGTTTCTGGTATGATGCCGCGTATGCCCAGGAGACTACCATCTTCTTCTTCCGAAGATCACGTCCCTTCTTTTCAAGAATGGTCATCAAATCTGCAAGACACTGGAAAGGATGGTAGATTTCATCCTGCATATTGAGAACAGGAACTCGCGAATATTTGGCAACATCATTTATGTATTTATTTCCTACACCCCAGTCAACATGGCGGATGGCAATGCCATCATAATATCGGCCGAAAATCTCTCCAATTTCCTTGGGGGTATCACCGTGCGCAATTTGCGTGGATTTCGATTCGATGAAAGCCGCATGACCTCCAAGATGAGAGATTCCTGCTTCAAATGAGCCGCGAGTCCGAGTGCTGCTAAAGAAAAATAGCATAGCCAGAACTTTATCTCTCAAAAGCGGAAATGGTTCATTCAAAGCGCGTTTGCGTTTCAGGTCAAACGCCACATCCATGACTGTTTCAACTTCTTCTTTGCTAAAATCCAGATCACCAATCAAATCACGTCCATGTAAGAATGTTTGCATGATACTGATCCTTTCTATAGTTATATTTGTGTATACGCAATTCAAGAAGCGTATTCACTCATTATTACATCCGATTTGTGCCATTGATTTTCTAACTTCCTGTACCACCTCCTCTTTGTCTAATTTCTCTTGCAACGTATCTGTCCACGTTTTGCAGATTTCCTGTTGCGACTCTGGATTTAAATTAAATTTCTGAGATACATGAACAGCGTCAAAATACTTGCCTTTTTCGAGATATGCTCTGAGTAATGGCTGTACTTCTTCAAAATTTCGAATGGAAAGGTTCTGGTCTTTTTCCTGTTGATACAAATCTATAACGTCATCCCATTTCTTTTCTTGTAGTAACCGAGTTCCCATCTGATAGAAATAGCAACCTGCTGGATTAATTGTAGCTCGAAATGTGTTATGTTGTTTGACATCTGACATCTGGTCAGGTATCAACAAAGAAGGATTGGAGAATTTTTTAGTCAATGCCAGACTCTTTGGTAAATTCACAATATCTGTATCAGGTTCAATCAAATGAAGACATCCATTTTCAGGCTGCCAGATAGTCAGTATTTTTGTTTTATCAATTGCCAAATCCAAATTGTCTATGCGCAAAACACGGCTATTCTTACCTGAATCTGCCAAAAATTCTTGAAAACCAGGTTCATTCGCCGATATGATATTCACTGAAGCATCGCCCTCCGGTACGTTCATCTTTTCTTTGACCAGAGCATTGATTGATCTGATGGACGTAAAATCCAATGGCAATTGCTCTACCACAATACTGGTTCCCTCTTCCAATGCATTCCCTCTGACCTGTAATTGGGAAAGAAAGCTATCTACTTTCGCAGACTCATTAGCAAATCGTTGGGAAATCTGAAACCTTGCTCCAGCCGATAAGACTATCAGCAAAGAAAATAGTATTGCCTGATATTTTTCCAGAAAGAGTATTTTTATTCCCAGAATGGTAAGAATTGATAATAGAAATCCACTTACCAGAATTCCCAGATCATCAGGGTAATTTGCTGTCACTGTGATGTGTGCTATTTTTTGTTCAAAAATAAAGCATATCGTGAAAATGACCAGTCCCGCAAAAATACAAATATCATTCTTACCTGTCTTCCAATCAGCCTGTTGTATTCCATTATGTAATTTGGACAGCAAATATGTCAAAAAACATGCAGCAATCAAAAGTATTGCAAGGTAAACTGCAACCTGCCCGCCTCCAGATGGAAAACTGATAACCTTTCTCCAGATTGAAATTACTTCAGAAAACCACTCGCGTATTGTTGATAGAAATAGTGATCTGATGTTTGTTTCTACAGGGTTGGTTCCCAATACAATCAAAATACTTACTACCAGATGCCCTAAACCTGTTCCAAGAATCCAACCTTTTCTTTTTCCATATTCTCCCAATGAAACATACAAGGCGATCCCAATTATTAAGAGCCCTTCAAAAAGAGTGATTATGGGAGTGATAAATAAAGACAAGAGTGAAAAAACAAAAGCTATGAATAAATTCCAAGAAACAATTCTATTTTGAGAAAGTGCAAACAGATAACAAATAGCCGATAGTAGTGACAGGCTGAGTCCTAAAAGGATCGATGAAAGTGCAAACGCAGCACCTGGTTGTCCAAATGTCGGAAAAACTAAAAATAGAAGACTGCCAGCAGTTGAATAAAAATTCCCAAAATTCAATCTTAAAAGAAGAATGTAGGCCAAAATTCCAGAAAATGACAACAATAACATGTTTAATAAATGATACAGAAACGGTTGTTTACCTATGAAAAATATTATTGCACTCTGAATCCTCTCATCCAGATAGAGATTCGATCCAACGTCTGATGGGTGTAGAACAGATACCCACTGGTCACCATATAAACCAAATCGATGAATAAAAACGCCGGTAGTCAGGATTGTTATGATAAATATCAACCCTATAGTTAGAAAATGCTGATAAAAGCGTTGTGAATCGCGCGTGGATACCATATGATTAATCGCACCCAGCCTGTTCAGTAAAGCGTCCGACTTCATTATCCTCTTTCGCCAGTTTATTCCAGAGATTACAGATAGCCGGTCGGCTGTTTTCTTGTTTCAGGCTTGACCTGGCCAATTTGGCGGCACTATCAATGTCACCTATCCTTATAAAAGCCTCAATGAATGGCATGTTTTCCGTAAGGTCGTTGGGTTCCATATGATTCTTCTCAGCATCATCATAAAGAGCTCGAACTTCTGACCATTTTCCCAGTTGAACGGCCAATTCGCTTTTCTGGTAGATATAGCACCATCCGTGTTCAGGTTCAGGCATAAATGAAGGTGGGGTTGATTGCGGTCCAGGTAGTATTCGTTCTTCGGGATGGGTGAAACTGGCAACTTTCTTTAATCGTTTTGGCAAAGAATCAAGTAATACTGTTTGTTCATCCACAATACGCAGACAGCTCCCATCTTTATACACAACGGGAAGCAAATTGTTGCTGTTCGATTCAAAGGTTAAAAACCGGTAACCATGTGAAACGGAAATATTTGGCTTCAAATCAGAAAGGTTTGATCCAAGCCGTTCACCCATATCAAAAAAGTTGTATGCCAATTTGGTTGACTTGCTTTGCGGTGCATAAGTCCAGTTAAGAATCGGTGTAAGGTTGTTATCTCCATAATAAAACAAAGGGATGACTTCTGAAATCACTATTGTTCCCGGTTGAAGGGAAGGTGCCCGCCAGGATAATTGCCAGAAGAACTGGTTCAATTTTTGCCATTCCAACTGATACAGCATAACATTCTGATAATGCATGCCAACGCTTCCAGCTATGATCAAGGCGGCGAATGCGTTGCGGAAAGCCGGTCGAAAAAGCAATAAACAACCTGCCAATAACAAACTTGAACCCACCATGAAAGGCAGTGTGGAACGATCCCATGGAAATTCCAACTGTACAGGTATACCTGTAATCCAGAATGGTATTCCAGCCAATATGATCGCCACGCTTCCCATAAGCAGAGTAATGAGAGGTGATGTTGTCTCTGCTGATACTTTTTTTCGGGTCAAAGAGATGAAAACAAATATGAAACTGACACAAATGAGCAGGTAATAAATGATTCCCGGATGGTTATCCAATGGAATTGATATAACCTGTCTCCAGGCTCCCAGTATGGCAGCTCTGATTTCTTCAACAAGCACTTCCAAGAGACCTATCAATGTTTGGATCGGATTTAGTCCCACCTGATTTAGAAAAGTCGGTTTATACGTAGGAAATTTAAATATGAACATGCGCCAGTATGCGTAACATCCCAGTACAACAATATAGGGGAACCACGTAATTGCAGTTTTATAAATAGCAGTCTTCCAATTCTTGAGAGACCGTTGAAAATTGATAAACAATAGAATCGGACGAAGCAATTCCAGCCCGATGAAATATTCCACTGAAAATATCGATAAAGATGCCAGAGTACCTGCAACCTGATAAGGCCAATTCGTCTTAATATCTTTTCCAGCCTTCATCATGCAAATGAAAGAGACTAGCATAAGATCGAAAATTGTAAAATGCAGAATAAATTCCAAAGGTTGCGGTTGTTGCCGGAAACCCGGATAAATCAAAAGGAACGAAGCTGCCCAAAATGGAAATGGATCGCTATCTGGAATGATTTCTTTAATAAGATAATAAAAAAGAACAGCGCTAATCCAGCGTAAGATAAGCAGATAAACGTGATAAGCCCAGATATGATCATTAGCCAAAGGGGCGATAATTCCATATACCCAAGATGAAAATGGCCTGTCCCAGGCTACAAGGTTATTAAGCCCTTCCATTCCAAACATATGAAAAGCCCATAGGTGCGGCCAGTCATCTCCAAATAATCCTAATTTTGGGATTACCAGACCATACGTCAGGACGGCAAGGAGCAACAACAGTATCGGATCAAGTGTCTTTTTAGATAAAGCAGATTTCATTGGTAAAAAACAAATGATTGCCGCTGCATAAAAAATGCAGCGGCAATCAAAAGATTTAATTCTTTACTCCATTTTTCCAAGAACCAGCGCCAACAACGCCATACGCATCACAACGCCATTATAGGCTTCCTGCCAGTAACGGGAATGTTTGGTGATATCCACATCGGGAGGAATTTCATCCATGCGCGGGAGAGAGTGAAGCAAAATTGAATCACTTTTGGCTTTGTTGAAAAGCAAGTCACGGGTGATCTTGTAATTTGCCGGTGTTTCTCCGTGTTCTCCGGCTTCCTGGCGTGATTTTGTATAATCGGGTTGCACAACCGGTTCAACAAGGATGACATCTGCCTGATCAATTACATCTCCCACATGTGGTGCTTCGCAGAAATCAAGGTTGTATTGTTTCAATTCTTCCTTAAATTCTGGTTTCATTGACATATCGGGAGGCGACACAAATATGGCTTTGGCATCAAATTGTGTAAGGGCATAGGCGATGGAGTGCATGGTACGCATGCGCATATCACCGACACAAAGCCAGGTCAGACCATCCAGAGTGCCTTTTTCGGTAAGAACCGTATACAGGTCCGTCAGGATCTGGGTGGGATGTTCACCCCATCCATCACCACCATTGATGATCGGTACAGAAGCCCACTTGGCGGCTTCATGTGGTGCACCCTGTTGGAAGTGGCGCATCACAATCACATCGCCATAGAATTCAAGCATCTTGACGGTATCTTTAATCGATTCCTGATACCAATCTCCAGCGCGGGTCATCTTGGCATCGGAAAAACCGGTAACATGACCACCAAGCCGGTGCATGGCTGCTTCATGGGCAAGGCGAGTGCGGGTACTCGGTTGGTAGAATGCCGTTACCAGCGTCTTTTCTTTCAACATATCGACATTTTTCCGTGAGCGGGCAATGGGTTCCAATTCATCAGCTACCTGCAACACATGGAAAAACTCATTTCGTTCAAAATCTTTCAAAGAAAGAATGTCGCGACCAGCAAAACTACGCATATTGAACCTCCATTTTTTATTGATTGTTTTCTACGGCTCTACCATTCAGTGGGTCTGCCAAGCCGTCTCATCACATGGAATTTAAATTGCCCTGGAACAAAATAACTAATGGAATAGTCCACTATTCGTCCATTCGTTGTATACAACTGAGCTGTCAGTAATATCAGTGCCGTCCCCTCACCAATTTTCAGTTTTCTGCTGGTTTCCGCATCTGCATTGATAGCCAGTATGTCTGTTCGTGAATATGAAAGAGGTATTTCTTTTTTTTGTGCCAGCAGGTCATAAACCGATCCATGAATACTTGACTTTACGTCAGCCTGAGCCAGATATATTTCGGGAACATTATCAACCAGATAGGCCACAGCCTTTCCATTGATGGCAATGACACGAGATA
Organism: Leptolinea tardivitalis; assembly: GCF_001050275.1. Lineage (GTDB taxonomy): Bacteria > Chloroflexota > Anaerolineae > Anaerolineales > Anaerolineaceae > Leptolinea > Leptolinea tardivitalis. The sequence goes on along the minus strand of NZ_BBYA01000014.1, from coordinate 12,823 downwards.
CCTCAAGTACATTGGCTGAATTTTCGATAGGATTAAAAATTTCTATTTCGTCAGCGGTCATTCGTCTTGACCGGATTTCTAATTCAAGTACTTCCGTTTCCATCCCCTTACGTTTTGCGAGACTGTCAAGGCTCTCCAACACTTCGAGTCCAAAATCAATAAAAGGAGCCTGACTCGCAACAAAAGTTCCAATTCCCTGCCGGCGAATTAATAAACCCCTTTCCACCAGTCCAGTTACCACTTCACGCAACATGGCCCGAGATACACCTAATTGCCTGGCCAGATCAGGTTCAGGCGGCAAGCGATCACCGGGAGAAAGTGTGCCCAACAATTGGATAAGCGAATTTTCAAGCTCCACTCTGGGAGCTCTTATCAACAGAGGTGAGCTATATGAATAACCATTAGCCATTATATTTATTATACGTCAGATGTCTGACATTTCAATAATGAAAATGGTAAACAAAAAAGCTATCGCCAGTATTATTGGATTTTCAGCAAGACCTTTCCATTACTCCAAAGATCTTCCAACGAATAATAACGGCGCTGGTCCGGATCAAATAGATGAACAACAATATCACCCATATCAATCAAAATCCAACCATCGTCCGCATTCCCTTCAATTCTGGAATGCAAACTGAATTCGGTTCGGGCTGCCCGTTCCAGGCTCTCGGCCAGAGCTGTCAACATTCTAGTACTGGAACCGTTACAGAAAATAAAATAATCAGTAAATGATGCTATCCCGGAGACATCCAGAAGGACGATATTTTCCCCTTTTTTATCTTCCAACACCGTGATCAGTTTTTTTGCCGTTTCGACCGTATTCAGAATTCACCTCATAAAACAATTTTCTAAAGTATACCGGATTTTTTCCTACCTGTTATTCTCAATCAATTGGTTTATTGAAATTGCTGAATAAATCGCTCCTGATCGGGTCAGGTCACTTTTATAAAGAACAACCTGATTTACAACAAAAATCATCGGATCGTGATGGGCTTCTTGTTCAATAATTTTTTGAAGAAATTCTTGTTCCGGTCTTAGTAAACCAGTTTTCACTCTTCCCAGTGTCAAATGAGGTGAAAATTTCCTTTCTTCTTTTTCAAATCCAATTTGAGATAAAGTCGTTTCGATTTTGAATTGAATATCTTCTAGATTTGGATTCATCTGAATGCCCGACCACAGAACCTTGGGATTTGTAATACCCGGAAAACAACCAATTCCACCAGAGGTTAGTTGAAATTTACTCGTATTTTTCAGGCAGTCTGCTAACTTCATTCGAACATCAGGAAGCTGTTTCTCGTTGATCTCTCCAAGAAACTTTAATGTGAGGTGAATCGAAGTAGGATTGACCCAGGCGACCCCTGACCGGATACCCTTTCGTAATAATGTTTGAATTTCGGTCAAATAATGTAATAATTCCCCAGGGAGCGGGATGGCAATAAATGTTCTCATTTTCGTTAGTACCTTGCGATAGCGGCATTTGAAAGCGTTTCCAACCCACTATACATCAAATTTAAATTGTGGTATAAGGAAATTACCCTGCTGTGTTCGTGATGCTGCAACTGCGGTTTTGCGCCAACAGTTTACAAACGGATCTTAATCTTTCAGTGGTGACGCGATAGGCTTCGGCCAAGGCGGATTCACTGGGTCGGGATCCTACCTGCTTATGCAGGTGCAAAACTATGCAGCACATCGGCATAGCGGGGGTTTTTTTCTTAAAGAAAAACACCTCAGGTTTTTTCCTGAGGTGCTTTCAGTTAAGAATTCATCGCCAGATTTTTAACGCATTCTCTGTTAATCCAGGGTATTGGTTGGTTTTGTAGCCCGTCCAACACCAAAATATTGGAATCCCATATTTTTCAAGGTTTTTTCATCCCAGAGATTACGTCCATCCATAATTACTGGTTGATTCATCAATTCTTTAATTTTATTAAAATCGATCTGCTTGAATTCATTCCATTCTGTGATCAAAATTAGAGCATCAGAACCTTCTGCCACCTGATATGGATTGTCACACAATTTGACTTTTTGCAAAATCTGAGCGGCATTTTCCATTGCCTGCGGATCATATGCCTTGATCTTTGCACCTTCATTTTCCAACAGATGTATCACTTCCAATGCAGGTGCTTCCCGAATATCATCTGTATTTGGTTTGAAGGAAATCCCAAGAACGCCAATCGTTCGATCATTTAAACCGCCTAATGCTTTACGGAGTTTGTAAACCAGGCGGCGCCGCTGATTCCGGTTAATTTCCATAACAGCCTGCAGCAATTGTGGATGGGTACCATGAAGAACAGCCATATGTGCCAGAGCTTTTACGTCTTTGGGGAAGCAAGACCCACCCCATCCCAGCCCAGCATCCAGGAAGGCGCTGCCAATGCGTTTATCTAATCCCATTCCCTGGGCAACTACTTTTACATCGGCACCCAATTCTTCACAGACATTGGCAATTTCATTGATAAACGAAATACGTGTGGCAAGAAATGCATTCGAGGCATATTTAATCATCTCTGCCGTGCGAAGATCTGTGATAAGAACCGGGCAGCGCAAGGGTGCATAGAGCTCAGCCACTTTTTCAGCTGCCGTTCGATTTTCAGAGCCCAATACTACCCGATCAGATTGCATGAAATCATTGATTGCCGAACCTTCGCGGAGAAATTCCGGATTGGATACGACATTTAAATCCAATGGACGTCCATTCCGGCGTTTTTGAATGACTTCAGCCACCCAATCACCGGTGCCAACCGGTACAGTAGATTTATTAACGACAATAATTTTAGAATCTACCAGGTCAGCTATTGATTCAGCAGCCTGCCGAACATATTGAAGATCGGCTTCTCCATCAACGCCAGATGGTGTGCCTACAGCAATAAAAGCTATTTCAGCATCCTTGACGGCTTTCACATAGTCTGTGGTGAATATTAACCTGCCGGCTTTAACATTACGTTCAACAATTTCCTGCAGACCCGGTTCATAAATCGGCATGATGCCTTTTAGTAATTTTGAGATCCGGGTTTCATCAACATCAAGACAGGTAACTGAATTTCCCAGATCAGCAAAACAGGTTCCTGTAACCAACCCAACATAACCGGTACCTATGACGCAAATTTTGCTCATGTTTACCCTCCGAGAGCCAAATTATACTGGAAGTTGTGACATAAATCCTATTTATATAGGGTTAATCATGGAAATATTCCACAGGGAAGTTTTTCCCCAAACAGTATAATTTTATTGGATATGCGCGGTTAATACTAATCTGGAGGAAATTATGCCTGCTACGATCATCAGTGGTACAGAAATCGCAAAACAAATTCGCGCTGACGTTGCCAAAGAGGTGGCCGAACGGGTCCAGGCAGGAAAACCCAAACCCGGTTTGGCTACAGTTCTGGTAGGTGACGATCCTGCATCTCATGATTATGTCCGCTCGAAACAAAAAGCCTGTGCCGAAGTGGGGATCAATTCTTTCGGATATGAACTTCCTGCTTCAACCTCCCAACAGGAATTGGAGTCTCTGGTCAAGAAATTAAACGATGATCCCCAGGTGAATGGGATATTGGTACAACTGCCCTTACCAAAAGGTTTTGATGAAGAGAGCGTCTTAAGCTCTATTCGTCTGGAAAAGGATGTTGATGGATTCCATCCGATAAACATTGGACGCCTTGCACAGAAAGGCCGTGAACCATTATTTGTTCCCTGCACTCCTGCCGGATGCATGTTCATGTTGGAAAAATATCTGCCGAAGATTGAAGGAAAGAATGCTGTGGTACTCGGGCGTTCCAATATTGTCGGAATGCCAGTCGCCCTATTGCTGATTAGGGCTAACGCCACCGTAACAATTTGCCACTCCAAATCATCCGACCTACCCGGGATCATCCGTCAGGCAGACATTCTGGTTACAGCTGTAGGCCGTCCCGAAATGGTTCGCGGTGATTGGATCAAGCCTGGCGCCGTTATCATAGATGTGGGAATCAATCATGTCGATGATCCCTCCCGTCCCAAAGGTTATCGCGTGGTGGGGGATGTTAATTTCAAAGAAGCAGTTGAAGTGGCTGGAGCCATCACGCCAGTTCCTGGTGGTGTTGGTCCGATGACAATCGCCATGCTCTTAAAGAGCACCCTCACAGCATCAAAAATGGCGAATGGATAGGATAAAAAATGTCATCTCTACTGATTAAAAATGCGGATGTTCTGGTGACAATGGATGATTCCCGCCGGGAAATTAAAAATGGCGGGTTATTTTGTGAAAATGGCTTTCTGAAAAATGTCAGCCCGACGTCCGAATTGCCATCATCCGCCGATGAAGTTCTTGATCTTTCTGGATATATTGTGCTGCCGGGGCTGGTCAATACACACCATCATTTTTATCAAACCCTTACCCGGGCAGTTCCTACTGCCCAGAATGCCAACCTTTTTAACTGGTTAAAAACCCTTTATCCTATCTGGGCCCGCATGAATCCAGAAGATGTTTTTATTTCTGCAGAAACGGCTATGACAGAATTGGCACTTTCAGGATGCACAACCGCTTCTGATCACCTCTATCTCTTCCCCAATGGGTCAAGGTTGGATGATGAAATTGCTGCCGGCAAAGAGGTTGGTATCCGTCTTCATGCTTCCCGCGGTTCCATGAGTCTTGGTGAAAGTAAAGGTGGGCTGCCTCCGGATAGTGTTGTAGATTCAGAAGAAAATATCTTGAAAGACAGCCAGCGTTTGATAGAAACCTATCATGACCCCAATCCAGGATCCATGCTTCAAATTGTTCTGTCTCCATGTTCTCCTTTCAGCGTTACAAGCGATTTGATGAGAGAAAGTGCACAATTAGCCCGTCAATATGGTATCCATTTGCATACCCACCTGGCAGAAACCCAGGACGAAGAGGCGTTTTGCCAGCAAATGTTCGGTTACCGTCCAGTTGAATACATGCAATCAGTCGATTGGATAGGCAAGGATGTATGGTATGCACATTCCATCTATGTCAGCCAGAAAGAAATTGAACTCTATGCGCATGAGGGATGCGGCGTGGCTCATTGCCCCTCTTCAAACATGCGGCTCGCCAGCGGCATTGCACCTATACGTGAATATATATCTGCCGGTGTTAAACTCGGGTTGGGAGTTGACGGTTCCGCCAGTAATGATGGTTCTCATATGTTAGGAGAAGCCAGGCAGGCATTGCTTTTAGCAAGATTGCGTGCTGGAATTGAAGGTGCCTCATTATCAGGGAATGATGCCCCCCCTATTTTTACAGGCCGTCAGGCTCTCGAACTGGCAACACGAGGTGGCGCCGCCGTACTGGGACGATCGGATATTGGGTCTTTAGAACCGGGGAAATGTGCTGATTTCATCGCGATTAAACTCGACAAACTAGCCTACGCTGGAGCATTACATGATCCGGTTGCGGCTCTTGTCTTTTGCGCACCGCAAAATGTTGACTACAGTTTTGTTCACGGAAGAATGATAGTAAAAGAAGGCCAAATCTTGACAGTGGATTCACATAAACTCATCGAGCGACATAACCATGCTGCTGCCAGAATTTTGAGATAAATAAAAAAGCGGTTGGGCAGACTGTGAACTGCACCCCAAAAGTTGGACACCACCAACAGAAAGGGGTGCAGTTCACAGGCAGACCGCTTTGTTTATCCCAAATCATCGATAATTTGTTTACTGTGATCTGCCGGTTTTACATTTTCATATACCTTCTTGATCATTCCTTCGTTATCAATCAAAAAAGTGGTGCGAAATACACCATCATACTCTTTTCCCATGAACTTTTTTCTGCCCCAGACACCATACAACTGACAGACTGTATGTTCTACATCAGCCAATAGGGTAAATGGCAGGTGATATTTTTCTTTGAATTTTTTATGCGCTTTTACTGTATCCGGGCTCACTCCAATAATCCTTACACCAGCTTTTTCATAAGTTGAGTAGTCATCTCTGAAATTGCACGCTTCCGTTGTACAACCGGGTGTATCATCTTTCGGATAAAAGTATAACAACACAGGCGAACCCTTATAATCCTGCAATTCACGAACATCCCCATTTTCATCTTCCAACCGAAAATTCGGGGCTTGAGTATTGGCTGTTAGCGTCATAATTATCTCCTTTGTATTTTTCCTATATTTATTATGTCATTTGACCCACAAAGAAAACAACAGAACGTATAACATACACAAAACCTCCCCATACCCCCCCAATGCCAGAAAAGACCACCTGGGTTTTGCACCATTTTTAATTCGCTGGATTTCATAAATGGAGAAAATGGAAATAGGTAAAGGAAGAAACATCGGCCAGACAAGATTCCATGTAAGACCCAACACAGCCGACAAAGCAATAATTAAATAGACACTCAGGATTAACCAATTGTGTAGATCCATGGCCAATTTCCAGCCAAGCATCATCACCATGGAATTGGTCCCCGTAATCATTTCATTGAGATAATTCTTCAAACTGGTTGAGATCATCGCAGCGAGAAATAATGGTACCAGTGGAAATGTCAATTGAATGACAAGTGGGTGGAAAGACTGGCTTTGAAGAAAGAAAGCAGTCGCAGGGATGAGGTTGGCAGTAAAAATAGTCAGTAATATTTCTCCATATCCCCTATCTGCCAGACGCATTGGGGGTACTGCATAGGCAAGGAAAAGAACAAAAATAAGGATAAAAAAAGAGAATTCAGCCAGATTGTATGATGTTAAATAGATAATTAAGTAGACAAAAGCGCAACAAACTGTGTAGGAAATCAGACAGATGAGTAAGAATACCCGCCTGATAATAATCTCTTCGGTTGATGGAATGATTCCTTTATGACGAGCCATTAATAATGGATCAAAGTAAATAGTTATAGAAAAACTTCCCAACGCAATGAAAATAAAAAATCCACACTCCAAAAGAATCAAAAACCAATTCAATGGGATCCCCAAGAATTTCGCAATTCCATTTCCTAGAAATGCCGTCAATAAAATGACGGTTAAAATTGTGACGTATTTTGTTGTGAATAATTCTTTAAAAATGATAGATCGAGTATTTTTCATATTCGAATTCTAGCATGTGATAGATCTTTATCCCCTCCATCTATTGATTTTTCTCTACAATATGATACTTTCTAGCTATGTGTTAGGTGATATACTTCAAAAATTAAATTTCAATCTGATTTATATTTTCGAATATGGATTACAAAAGAGGAGAGATATGATGAAACAAAAGAATCCTACAAAAATTTTATTATCGGACTGGTGAACAGATGGAAATACAGACTGATGGTGCAGTTTCGATAACTCCTATTCCCAGCCCGAAAAATGGAGATGAGAAACGTCGTTTTGATAAATGGTGGTTGTTGCTTCTTTTCGTTGTTTTCCTCATTGCTTACCTTTCAATTACAAAAAGTGATCCTTATTGGAGAATCATCCTGTTTGTTCGGGATGGTATCTGGGTCTCATTATCCACAACCGTAATTTCTTTCCTTTTGGTTCTGGTTGTGGGTCTTCTCGTTGGACTTGGCCGCCTTTCTAAAAGTAAGGTCATTAATGGAATTTCAACGGTTTATGTCGAAGTGATCCGTGGTATTCCATTACTCGTTCAATTGCTATTCTGGTATTTTGCTTTTCCTTCCGTTGTTCAGGCAATCGGAAATTCACTGAATATCGAAGCATTGAAGAACTATCTCGCTAATCCTGTTGGGATGGCTATTCTAGGTTTAACTTTCTGTTACGCCGCCTACATGGCAGAAATTTACCGTGCCGGTATTCAGAGTATTCCCAAAGGTCAAATGGAAGCTGCACGCAGTCTGGGTATGTCTCATTTTGAATCAATGAGATATGTGATTCTTCCCCAGGCTGTTCGCATCATTCTTCCGCCTGTTGGAAATGAATTTATTTCACTTTTAAAAGATTCATCGCTGGTAAGTGTTGTTGCAGTGGCAGATATTACCCGCCGCGGACGTGAATTCATGGCTGCCAATTTTATTCCATTGGAAACATGGACCATGGTCGCTCTCCTTTATCTGACAATGACCTTGTTCTCTGCCCGGATTGTTACTTTTATCGAGCACAAGACTCGTTTGGAGAGATAACCATGGAACCCATTATTCACATTGAAAATATTTCCAAAAAATTTGGCGCGCTTGAAGCACTGCATAATGTGAGTCTTGATGTTCAGAAAGGTGAAGTGGTCATGATTATTGGCCCTTCAGGTTCTGGAAAATCGACTTTATTACGGTGCATTAATCGTCTGGAAAAATATGATGAAGGATTGATTATTGTTGATGGTATTCCTTTGAATACTGCCGAGAATATCAATGCAGTGCGTACCGAAGTAGGCATGGTATTTCAACAATTCAATCTTTTTCCTCATCTGTCTGTCATCGATAATATTGTTCTGGCCCAGCGTGTTGTTCGTAAACGCAATAGAGCCGAAGCGGAAAAAGTCGCTATCGACCTACTTGAAAAAGTGGGAATTCCTGATAAGGCTCATGCCCGCCCCGGGCAGTTATCAGGTGGACAGCAACAGCGTGTGGCAATTGCCCGCGCTTTGGCAATGAATCCCAAGATTATGTTATTTGACGAGCCCACCAGTGCTCTGGACCCTGAAATGATTCAAGAGGTTCTGGATGTCATGCTTAACCTGGCAAAAGAAGGTATGACGATGGTGGTTGTTTCTCATGAAATGGGTTTCGCGCGTGCTGCCGCTCATCGCGCCATTCTGATGGATGGTGGACAGATTATTGAGGAAGCACCTCCGGAGATTTTGTTCACCAATCCCAAAGAAGAACGCACCAGACTGTTCTTAAGTAAAGTACTATAAGAGAAAGTGGTGGTTGAATATCCTCAACCACCACTTTTTTGACTTTTATTTTATTTTGTGCTATTCTACCCATTTGATATTTCACTCCAGGCTTGATGGATTTCTTCAGGCCGTTCATTCTATACTCTCAGGATAAGACTACATGCAACACGAACGTGTCTCCGAAAATGTTTACTGGTTTCAAAGTGAAGTGTATGCCCAGGTAACTGCAGGTGCAGTCACCGGCACGCAATGGGCGGTTGTCATCGATACTCTGGCTATGCCCGATGAAACTTTACAAATGCGCCAGTATATAGAAGAGACGCTGGGTATGCCCGTACGTTATGTGATTAATACACACTATCATGCCGATCATACCTGGGGCAATTGTTATTTCCCGGGAGCCACGGTATTATCTCATTCATTATGTCGTAAAGCCATGCAGGAAAAAGCCATCCCTGCTCTCGAAAACACCAAACAGAATAATCCTCTATTCAGTAAATCAAAAATTGTGCTTCCACAATTGACCTTTAGTGAAGGCACAATGACATTACGGGTTGGTAAGAAAAACCTCATTCTTATGACCACTCCCGGTCATAGTGCCGACGGTATATCTGTGTTAATTGAAGAAGACCGTGTACTTTTTGCCGGTGATGCCTTCATGCCCTTGCCTTATATTGTTGATGGTGACATTGACGCCATGGCAGAAGTCATTAAACAGATCGGGAAAATGGGATTGGAGAATATTGTCCAGGGTCATGGAGATATTATCTTGCGTGGCGAAATTGAAGGAACCGTAAAAGAAAATCTTGCCTATTTGACGAATATCCGTAAAGCAGTCAAATCTGCAATTAAAAAACGCAATCCAGAAGAAGTGCTGAGCACAGTGGATATTGAGAGCTGCGGGAAATCAAGAGTCTATCTGGGTGGACTTGGTGAAGACCTTCATCGCCGCAATTTGAAATCTCTGTATGTCAAATTCCTGCGGGAAGGCGCTTCTGCGCTTTCATCTGACGAACCAGCCGAAAATATCTAGCCGTTCTTATTCCAAATCATCACCATTATAAAAATCAGGCCGTTTTCCGGCTTTTTTGCGTTGAATATAGGATCGAATGCCGACAGAACGTTCGGTTCCATCAATAAGCCGTTTAATATTTGGTCTTAAAGCCCAGATCAACAATAATTCGCTTAAGACTCCATATGCCACATAAATCCATGAGGCATAACCCATTGCAGCACGATAAATAAATACTCCTGTAGCGATTAAGGCAATACTCATAGTTGTTACTGAAGCAAAACCAATGATCACGTAAACCAACAAACCCAGGGGCAAAATAAACGCCCAGATCGGCGGCCAGATTGCAATGGCGCCACCCAGGCAGGTTGCACCTCCTGCCCCGCCAGTCAATCTCAGTTTGCCCTTTTCGTCCTTATGCGCAAGGAAAATGGAATAATTATGTCCAATAATGGCAGCAATTCCACAAAAAACCTGTAACCATGCATTTCCCGGGGAAAAAAAGTTTACCAAAAAATAAGTCGCGGCACCTTTTAGAATATCGAATAAAGCTGTAAGAAAACCGGCAAAAACTCCGGCAGCTCGCATTGCATTTGTTCCGCCAGTTCTTCCAGAACCAACTCCGCGCACATCTTTACCCGTTCCAATTCTTACAATGATCAACCCGAACGGAATTGCACCCAGGAAATATGATGCCACAATGCATAAAACGAAAGTCAATACTTCCATGTATCCAATCCTTCTTAGGGTATTTTTCTATAATCAATAACCCCCGAAAAGGGGTTTCGTTTTTTGAATTGATATCATAATCATACCAGAGTCGCTTTTTTTGCTGCCTGTACAAAAGTCATATTCATTTCATATTTTTCAAGGATGTATAACAAAAGCTACGCCGACAAATAGAAAGAGAATTAATACAGGTTCCATCCAATTTTTGTGCATGTCCAATTTATGTTCATAAAGAACAGCGAATGAAATGCATGCATAGCATAAACCTGTTAAAAAAAGACCAAATTGGATGGGAAAAATGGGTAAATAATGTAAACCAATCGCCACCTGAGTTGTTACGAAAGCAGTCACAATAGACCAATGCAGTAGTTTCTTTTCTCTCAGACGAAGGCTTAATACCCGCCAACTGATAAGCCCTGCTGTTAAAAAATAAACCGGTAATGTCAAATATAAACGAATACCGGCCCCTCGTAATGCAACACACAGGATAAGATATACTGCATAACCGACAGCAGTCAAACTAATTACCGCCAGGTCGTATCGAGCATCAGTAAAATCCACTACAATAAATTCAGCATAAAATACGACACCAAGTAAAAGACCGCCAAAAATAAAAACAGCCCACCACTGTAAGTTGATTTCAAGAGCCCCCAACGGAACACCAATAGCCCAGGCTGTCATAGCTGGTAATAAAAGGTGTTGAAATTCTTTTCCATTATACAATTCATCCATTCTTGAATGAAGTAACCATGACATCCCGGTTGCTCCAAGACCTGCTGCAAGGATAGAAACAAGACCAGTATAATCTACGCGCAAAATGAAAAGGAATCCCGGTAATTGCAGATTCAATTCACGATTTGGAATTTTTATAAATGGCGTAAGAGAATAAGCTAATAAGATAGCTGCCATGACAATACTCAATCGGCCGCTATCAATTCTTTTTCGAACTGTTTTCATTATCAGATTTTATCATTCCAGTTGTTCTTTAAACGAATACTATTCATTTTTGTAATATCAAATGCGTAATGCCTCACGGGAAAATGTAACCAAAGGGTAATCGTTGCCTCATAATTGATGTTACCGAGATAAAGTACATAATTGGTGAACCTTCTGATCTATGGACTTACGAAGAGTAACTGGATTTAGCTGAACATACAAATTGGTGAGGTTGGCTTTGATCTGGAAGGGGATCAGATCAGAACCGAGAACTCGTTGGTAGGGAGTAGCCGCTTTGTCATAGAGTTTGATAATTCGACCATCAACATACTCCTTGGAGATAAGCTTAAGCACTGGTTGAAAGAAATTGAAATAGAGACTGAGATCAGAGTAAATACTCTGCAGAAGATTATATCCAGAGAGAGTATCAAAGCGGTCATAACCGACCAGATGACGTACCACAGACCAATTCTTCTGTTCGACATGAGCCTGATCATTCTTGCGATAAGGGCGAGAGCGTGTAAAAGTGATCTTTTCAAATTGGCAGTATTGGAACAACATCTCATTGATGAATTCGCTGCCATTATCTGAATCAAGCCCCAATAGATCAAACGGGAGGCGTTCTTGCATGGCCACAATAGCCTCCAGAACCGTCTGTCGGCTACGCGGGAAGACTGCCTGGCACTCGGTCCACCCCGTGCAAATATCCACGCAGGTCAATGTATTTACGAATTGACCTGCGGCTGTATCTCCACAGTGAGCTACAAGGTCAATTTCCATGAACCCCGGTCTTTCCTCATTCCAGGGGGTATAGGTACGTACCGGAATTGATTTTTTAAGGAGTGTACCTGGTTTTGTGGTGCTTAGCCCATGAGGACGCACGTCATATCTTGAACTCAAACACCGGTCTATGCTGGACCGGCTCATTTGCAGCAGTAACTTTTTTGTCTCTGGCGATATGTGGATTTCGTTATTCCGTTCAAGTACCTTTACGATTTCTGGCAAAAATGGCTTTAGACGCTTCGAACAAATCTGACCACATATTTCCCAGATATACTCCAGGGCCGTGACCACCTCGCCTTGATAGATTCTCCGTGGCCCCGGTTTCTTTTTGGCTCTTGGTTTTCCCGTCCTACCCAATACTCGTATCGCATACTTACGATGATATCCCGTGATGGCGACTAATTCATCCAGTATTCTTGCTTTTTCTGTTTTGTTCCCTTTTTGATAGCGGGGTCGGATGGTTTCTACTAATTCTCGCTTGCTTTGTTGACTCATCATAGCTCCCTCGGCAGCTCTCTATTCTCTGCCCAAGGTAACATCTATTGTGAGGCAACGTTTCTCCTAAAGTTACTTTTAATTTGAGGCAATGCG
>NZ_BBYA01000013.1 GCF_001050275.1 Leptolinea tardivitalis | reverse complement strand
TGATCTGATCCCCTTCCAGATCAAAGCCAACCTCACCAATTTGTATGTTCAGCTAAATCCAGTTACTCTTCGTAAGTCCATAGATCAGAAGGTTCACCAATTATGTACTTTATCTCGGTAACATCAATTATGAGGCAACGATTACCCTTTGGTTACATTTTCCCGTGAGGCATTACGCAACCGGTTCATAACCTGTACGGAATAGAAACAATTCCCCGGAAATGGGGAATTGTTTCGGATTTCTAAAATCCTTGAGGGAGAAGTAGATGATGAGGGCAAATTATGTGGGTATCGGGCTGGGAGCTATTGTTGGCGCCGTAGTAGGTGCAACTGTTGGCGCCGTAGTGGGCACGGCCGTTGGCGCCGCGGTAGGCACGGCCGTTGGTGCCGTAGTAGGTGCCAGAGTAGGCACGGCTGTAGGTGCCGCAGTGGGTGAGGATGTCGGGCTCGGCGGTGGCGGGAAAGGCGGCTTTGGGGGCTTCGGTTTGCGCGTCGGTACTTCAGTAGGTGTGGGGGTGGATGTGTAGTAATAATAAGAAGAATAGGTGTTTATTTTCACCCAGAACGGGGTGGCCCCCTGGCTGCCTACGCCAAAAATTTCTCCGTCACTCGAACGCAGCATGAATGAGCCGGTATAATATCCAGCATACTCCGGTGACGTGAAGGAAAGGGTAATATCTACCGTTTCACCGGGTTTAATATCTACTTTAGTAAAATGCCTGGAATACGGTGCGCCCATGCGGTAACCGGAAGAAAACACAACCGAATAACCCGATGTCCATGTACATGTTCCCACATTTTTAAGTCGCCAGGTTTTATCAAACGTTGTTCCGATATAGAGGTTGGCTCCATCGGGGTAATTTACATCTCGGACAAATTCCGCCCGGTTGCAATCTGAATCATCTGTGGTAGTAGATTCGGTTTCTTCCGGTGTTGGTGTGACCGTTTGTGTGAGAGTCTGCGTAGGTGTAGCTGTCAGCGTAGGTGTCAGCGTCATCGTGGAAGATGGAGCCAAAGTCGCCGTCAATTCAGATCTTTCCTTATTCGAAGAGGCAGAGATGGTTGCCACAGAAATGACCAGGTTGACGTTTTTAAAAAGTGGCAGTGTACAGGCAGATGATACAACCACTCCGATTGATAGAAGAATAAATGCCTTTTTACTTCTGTTGAACATGATTGCCTCGCGAAATCCTCTTGTTGTGATGCCAACGGGGTCAAGAATTTCGGCTGTTGATTGGATGTTTTTTCCAGAATTCCTGCCAAGTTTATCGCCCGCTTATTTAGAACCTGTTTAGCTGTTGTTAAATCTCTCTGAATCTTTGTTGATAGATTTAATCCCTTGAATGAACCTGATTGGAATGAAAACACAACTTTTTATTTTTTTTACCTGGGTTATGTGTACGTTAAAATTGTTTTTCTCATTTATTGTTAAAAATCGTTTGCCGATAACATGATGCCTTCTCCCTGCGTCATCCAGCGGATATTTGATTCTGGCGCAATTGTTTGACATTTTTTTTGAAATTCCCAGGGGTTTCCCAGGTGCTCTACAAACGTCCAGAAATGGGTGGGAATTACCAGTTTTGACCCGGTCAGCTTCACAAGCTCTGCGGCACTTTCAGAGTCCAGGTTGCCGAATGCGCCGTTGATACATGGCAATATGACCTGTGGCTGCATGGCAATGACGGATTTCATCTTGTCAGGGCGCAGGGCGGTATCGCCGGTATGATAAATGTGCAGGCCATCCAGCTCAAAGACCAGGCCAACGGCATCCGGCGCCTGATCGCCGTGGTCGGCAAAAACCACCGAGCAGGTGAAATCGCCCATGCGTATCTGCTGTCCTTCTGTTAGTTCCAGGCAACGGTCACCGGCAATTCCAGCCGTACGGTAGAAAGTTGTACATTCGCGGGGTCCGGCAAAATGCACCCGGCTGTTCCGGCTGATTTCCGGAATACTGTCCACATCGAGATGGTCATCATGTTCATGCGTGCTGACAAACCAGTCACAATCCACCTCACCGGCTTCCATAGGCGGCGGCATGATGCGTTTCCACTGCGGTCCAAATTTGCGTTCTACAGAATGGCTCAGATACGCATCGATGAAAATGACCGTTCCGCCGGGCGATTTCAACACAAACCCGGCCTGTCCGAGCCAATATAAAGCCAACTGGCCTTTTTTGAGCTTTGTCATGTTGATGTGTTCTGCCAGTGAGATCATGGTTTATTACCCTCTATGGATATTTTACGACTGGTTTATCTGACTCCGCGCCAGACGGCATCCAATGCCCGCAGGCCGCTTAGTTCGCGCACATACTGGGCATCTGTGGAAAAGTAAATATCCCCGCGGTCACTATCCAATCCGTGGTGCGGCAGACTGTCGGCAGCCAGCCAGGTATTCCAGTATGGCAGGTCGTAATCGTGTGCTACAGAAGCGGTCACCTTATTAATGGAATGGTCGCCTTCGATGTTATCAATTTTAGAGGAAAGGATAGGTAAAACGCCGTGTTCCAGGCAGATGTCCACCACCTGACGGAGGTATTTTTCATACCCTTCGGCATTGCCGTTCTTCCAATTCGTTCCCATATTAATAAAGAGAATTGAAGGTTTGTTAACCCGGAATTCACAATCCAATGGAGTCTCGCTGGCATCGCAAATCCCGGTTTCAGACCAGGTTGGGTCAAGGATAGAAGTGATCCCGAAACCCTGGCGGACGGCTACTCCATCTCGGCTAAACTGTCCTTTGAAATTATCAATCGTCTCCTGTAGTGCTTTGTCAGCATCTGAAAGGCGGTAACGGTCTCCATCAAAAATGCCCATAAAAACCTGCGGCACTGACTGGCAATCACCGGCTACCGAAAAATGTCGGGGATCATTACCCATCAGCAAACCGCGTTGATAAATTTCCTTTGCCCGGGTTCCCACTGTGGGAATGATGGGCGCCTGTCCCCAACCCTGGGAGGTTAGACTGTTCTCAGGTGTAGGACTTGGGCCTGGAGTGAGCGTGGGAACGACCGGTCGGGTGGGTGATTGTGACGGCTGATTGGCCGGTTGGGTGGGCGGATTCTGTGTAGGTTGAACAGAGGCCGTCTGGGTAGGCAAAGCAGCCGACATTGTCTGCACCTGACGGGCAACATCTGTCTGTTGAACACTCAGGGTTTGCACCTGCAAAGCAACAGACGTCTGCATGGCGGCTGTAGGATCAACCGATAAACTGGCAGCCTGACCGATGGTGGAACACCCGGTCAGGAAAATACAAAGGGATATATATTGGATAAATCGTTTCATAACGCGCCCATTTTAATCGAAAATCGAATGCAATTGTCTTTGCATCTTTAATTGAGGTGTTTTTTCATTACTTCACACATTCAGAGGAAAGTTTGTTCAAATGATCAGCACAATTATCAGACAAGCGATTGACTTTCAGTTTTGCAAGTGGTACATTATGTGTACCTTTGTGTACAACTTGTTCTCTGATTGAGTTTTCCTGAAAGGAGCTTTGAATGGATAAAGCACTCCTTAATACAACCGCTCGTGCGCTGGTTGCCCGAAAAAAAGGAATTCTCGCCGCTGATGAAAGCCTGAGAAGCACCTCGCAGCGTTTTGCTCCCATTAATCTCCCCCACACAGAAGAAAATCGGCGCGCTTACCGCGATATGATGTTCACCGCTCCCGGATTGGAAGAATTTATTTCGGGAGTTATCATGTTCGATGAATCCATTCGTCAAAAAGCACACGACGGCCGCCCATTCCCTGACTTTTTCCGGTCGAAAGGCATCCTTTCAGGCATCAAGGTGGATACCGGTTTTATTGATATGGCTGGTTTTCCCGGCGACAAGATTTCAGAAGGGCTGGATGGTTTGAGAGTCCGGTTGGAAGAGTATAAAAAATTGGGTGCGGTATTTGCCAAATGGCGGGCTGTCATACTGATTGATAAAAATAATCCATCAAGAGCCTGCATTGAAGCCAATGCCTGGCAGCTTGCCCGGTATGCCGCCATCTGTCAGGAAATGGACGTGGTGCCGGTAGTCGAACCGGATGTCAACATGACGGGCAGCCATACCCTGGAACGTGACGAAGAGGTGACCACCTGGATTCTCAACGAAATGGTAAACCAGTTCTTTAAACAAAATGTGTTTCTCGAAGGACTGCTGGTGAAAACCAATATGATTTTGCCTGGCCGTGATTGCCCTGTTCAGGCTGATATTCCTGCGGTGGCAGAAGCCTCCTTGCGGGTATTGAAGCGCACCATTCCTTCTGCCATTCCAGGCGTGGTGTTCCTCTCTGGCGGTCAGGGCACACAAATCTCAACTGCCCGGCTCGATGCTATGAACAAAATCGGCGGTTTCCCGTGGGAATTGAGCTATTCTTACCTGCGCAGTATGGCCGACCCGGCTTTTGCGATATGGAAAGGTAAACCGCAGAATGTTGATGCCGCCCAGAAAGAACTTTACCGGCGCGGCAAATTGTTATCCGCCGCGCGTGAAGGCCAATATTCACCAGAAATGGAAAACTCTTAACCCGTCCATACCCCGCCGGGATATTTCTCCCTCCGGCGTCGGTTCCTGGTACCCTTACTGGTACGTTGAGGTGTAAATCCCTGTACGAAAGCTGCAGGGATTTACCCTATTAAAAAAGTCCCCCCCTTTTTCAGGGGGGGACAGGGGCAGACAGGCGTCTACCGGTTATTCAACCAGTATGAAGGTACCCGTCTGATCATGGGTCTTGGTCCACTTCAGGGCTTCTTTCACGCCGCCCAGATCGATCCAATCACCCAATCCGCCATTAGCTGTCACATCCCAGAACAGAATGTGGAATGAACCCGAAGCCTGCTCCTTTGAAAGCGGGAAAACCAGGGTATCCGTCGCACCGACCGGCAGATTATTTACCACTTCGTTGCCGAACATCAGTGTGACGGTGAATCCATCGACAAACTTCCATTCTGCCGGAATCTGACCGGGAAGATCTTCCGGTGTTACCAGTTCCATGGTGGCCATGTAACCGCACATGGGTTGATTGAAGATTGTTTCTTCACCATCGGGCAGCTGCAAGACGCTGATTCCTGTGCAGGAGAGCGCCATAAATTCACCACCGGTGACCGGGATAACCCCAACGAGTGGGTTGAGACCGAAGGCAGGGCCACCGCCGCCACCAGCTGTACCACCACCACCGCCGCCATTACTACCGCATGGGTAATTCAGGTTCTCGGTTAGTTCACCAGCCCAGATGTCATAGTCGCCATCCCCGTTACCGCTGAATGTATTGCTATTCAGGGTAACCGCGGAATTCAGACCTGTGGCTCCAGCTTTGAGTCCGTAATCCCCATTGTCAATGAATTTACTGCAGCTTACGGTGATATTACCGTGGGCCCTGAGTTTGGCACCGTCATCGCCATTTCCGATCACCTCAACCTTATCAAGGGTAATGTCCTTCCAGGCTTCCACGCTCAGTCCGTGTTCTTCATTTCCATTGAACTGGCTGTTATTGATGGTGACCGATCCAAATTCTGAATGGATGAAGGCGCCGTCACCGTTGTAATCCGAAAGATCATACGGAGGCCCAAATACCGGCCCGCTTCCCAGCATGACGACCTCGGCATATACCGGTCCATCCCAGAACCAACCGTAGTCATTATTATTGACTTCTGTCTTTTTCACAGTCACATCATCATTCGACCAGACAAACAGGCCAAATCCTTCATTGTCATTGAAGAAGCTGTTGGCAATGGTTACGCCGCCAAACTTCGTATCTAAGACAGCGCCATAACCCGGATAGTAGCCTTCCCAGGACATATTGTCGCTGGCACTTACACCATCCACATTGATGGCTCCCAAGACGTACACCTGCAATCCCGGACCCCAGTTCATGTCAAAGGTCGAGTTCAAGAGATCAATACTCGATTTGCCATGGAATATGGCACCAAAATCGCCCTTTTCCCATCCTTCATTCTTATTGACTTGAGAGCTTTCCACCCTGATCTTACCGGCGGCATCTGCATACAGACCCGAGTTATAGTTGCCATTGAACTCGCTGCCCGTAATGGTCAGATTGCCGTTGGTTTTCAGGTTAGCTCCATTGGCATCCTCTTTGGTTTCCTTAGAGCTTTCAAACTTGTATCCGTTATTATTGGCTGTCACATTTTCTAATGTGATATTGCCGATAATCGGATGCGGATAGGGGAATGGTAACCCAAAGGAATCCAGTGTCGGATAAACCTGGCCAATACCAGATCCAGCTTCGGCAATCAAACCATCGTTAAAGTTGTTGTCAAAACTGCTATCCACAATGGTCAGATCAGACTTGCTGAACAGGTCGGCACCGTATCCATCTCCGCAATACGGATGGAAGTATTTACCCCAGCCATTGTTATCAAAATGAGACTTGGTAATATTCATCGTCTCATCCGATTCTGCCTTCAACCCTTCGTTGAAGTTTCCGACAACTGTCAGGGCATCCAGATTCATGGCACCATCACTCATCAAGTGCATGCCATAACCATGCTTGTCGCCCCAGCCATTTCCAGAAGCCGAGACAATGCTCAACAACATCTCGCCATCGGCTGTTGTTGCAGTCAGGCCTTCCTGGTCATTTCTGTCAAAGAAACCATTCTTCAGGGTGAGGTCAGATTTGGCTTCAAGCAGAGCACCGTATGTGCCATTTTCATTGGCTTCGATTCCATCAATGAAAATGTACTTGTGTTCTGCGGTCGCATGGAGTCCATAACCATGGTGGTTGCCATTGAAGGAAGCCGTCTCGAGGTCAATCCATTGATGTGCCCAGAGGCTGGCACCATTCTTTTTGTTGGAATTTACCTGGAGGCCTTTACCCAATTCAATGGTTTCAGACTTCACTGACAGACCATACTCACCATCATTATGGCTGATCGAACCACCCTTGATGGTAACGCCGCTGTCATGGTTCAGCTTTGTCTCAATCTTGACTCCGCCATCATCATTGAAATTGGCTTCGACATTATCGAGAGAAACCCAACCATTCATGTCGGATACCAGAATTCCATATCCATCATTGTAGTTGAAGAAGCTATCGATGATGCTTAAGTAATCTTTGCCAAATTCAGAGAACAGGCCGTTGGAATCATCAGACTTGGCTGTAACCTCTTTCAGTTCTACAGCTTTATCATTATAGAGATAGATGGCACTGTCGTGATCGTAATCATGAGCCTTGGTGTTCATGATCATGATATCCGCCGAATCCGTAATCTTAATGGCATTTCCTGATTTGAAGTCTTTAACCGCAGAATCTTCGATCTTTACATCTTTGCTGTTGGCAACTCGGATGCCGCTGCCATCCCCGGCATTGGTGATGGATAGATTCTTCAAGGTTACATTTTTCGAATCGGAAATGTAGACACTTGATTCATTGGATGTGTTCTTTTTGAATTCGTTTATGATGAAATTGGCCAGGGTGAACGAACCGGTAATATCATCAATCAAGAAATACTGATTGAGTGATGTCTGCCCGATCACCTGTCCGTATGTGGCACTGGATGTACTTGAGAGATCGACACCGCCTACCAGAAACATATTGAAACCGCTCATATTGAAATCATCTTCATCAATCACGATGGTGGTCTTGCTGGTGGTGTGGTAATCTTCCGCCACATAGATGGTGCATTCACCGTGACCATCCTGTTTGGCATAGGCAATGGCTTTTTCAATAGTTGAGAATTTCTTACAACTCGCATCGCCCGCGGCTGTTGTTCCCGGGCACCACATCGGGTCGCCGGAAACAATGGCATCTGCTGCTTCAACCGTCACCAACGGAACGGGTTCGCCATTGCCATCAAGCACCACGAGGTCTGCCTGTTCTGGCAGCGCCTCAATCACTTCCGCCGGTGTATCGATTGCTGCGGTTGGTTCTTCCACTACAGGAGCCGGAAGTACCGGAACCAGCAAAGGATCTTCCGTCGGAACAATCGCCGGGTCGACTACCGGAAGGGCTTCAACAGCCGGGGCTTCAGTTGCCGCCGGTAAGACAACATCTGCCGGGGCAGCTTCAACCGGTGCTTCGGTAGCCGCCGGGTCGACTGCCGGAACCTCAACAACCGGAGCCGGTTCGACTGGCGCAGCCGGGGCAGGATCCGCCGGCGCAGCCGGGGCAGGATCCGCCGGCGCAGCCGGGGCTGATGTGTCACCTGAACCACTGTCAGGTACTGATTCGTCTGTAGTTGTTTCCGCTGGAGGAACGACATCTTGAGCTCGAACTACCATCCCTGCCGGGAACAGAAGTCCAAACGTGAAGATGACAACAAACACAGCTTGAAATACGATCACAAACCTATTTTTTGTGACCATAGCAATCCTCCTGAATTAAAACACATAGACTTCTTGAAAGACTGGAACCAGGTTAGCTGTTTTCCCCATTGGCGGGCGGATTCATTCCAGCATTGCCGCGCCGTTGCATTATGCCTGGCTGCCGGCAGGCTGACCGGTGTTTATCATGCCTGGTATCACCCCCTTTCCTTTCATTGGTTCTGTGCCTGTGGATACCGCCAATTTATATCCCAGGCCCTCACGGCTAACGATCAACCGTGGATTACCGGGGTCTCTCTCCAGTTTGGAACGGAGCAGAAACACCAGGTATTTAATCCGGCTTTGAATGCGGATGTTGGAATCATTCCACACCTCATAGGCGATCGTAGCCAGGTCTACCCACTGACCTGGACGCCGCGCAAGGGCTACCAGTACGCCAAATTCGCGCATCGGTAGAACAGCCATCTTCTCGTTGTAAAGTACTTCACGGTTATTGCTGTCGATTTCCAATCCGGCGGCCGGAAATTTGAAAATTTGGGAAAAATGAAGTGATGTGCGCTGATATGTCACCCGGTTGATACGGGCAACCAGTTCAGACGGATGGAAGGGTTTGGCAATGTAATCATCGGCTCCAATATTCAACCCCCGCACAACATCTTCTTTATCCGACAGGGCTGAAATGATCATCACCGGCACATTCGTTACGTGCCGCAATTTTTCATACACCTGCCAACCGTCCATGCCTGGCATGAGAAGGTCAAGCAAAATGACATCCGGTCCGATCTGGTTGATCCGTTTCAGGGCTTCCGCCCCGCTGCAGGCTGAAACCACATCAATTCCGGCGTTGATCAAAATATGCTTTACCAATCCGATCGTTTCGACTTCATCATCAATGATTAAAACCCGCTTGTGAGGTTTCTCGGGTTCAATAATATCGAGATCGACACCTTTCCTAACCGCTACACCCGAATCAAAGGTAGAGGTGAACATAGTCCCTCCAATTATTGCCTTGCAGAAAAAAACAACCGGCCATCATGAGTGACCGGTTTCGCTAGTAGCTCCCTGACACCATATCCTACTATTCACATAGTAGAAAAGCGACCACATATTGGTGGCAGATCATAACTTTCAACATAAAACAAATGTTGAAGGCTGGATAGGTATTTTCTTAATGAAACAATAAAAATATCTGGTAACGATAAAACAATGAATTATCCCTCAGTGACATATTTCATTATAGAAGGACTCTTGCGGTTGTCAATCATATTGACGGACAGTTATGAACATGTATCTTTTTATCACCTTACTTCAATGAGACTGTTGGTAGACGTCTATGTACCATAAAAACACCTCGCCTTATATCATTTTCAGGTGAACATGCCGCCTTGCACCGAATAAAAGCACAAGAGGCTCTTCAGTTGATTTTTTGCCACACAACATTTATTCTTGTTTTATGTCAATTCAGATCATACTATGATAGTAATATATGGCACGGTGAATTTCTACATTCAATGACACAGGGCAGATACATAGAAGAAACCATCTTTTGACCCATCGCCGTTGCGTCCGCCTGATAATAATCAACCCGGAATAAGGATTTGAGTCAAATATGGATAAAAAACAGAGGGGTTTTGCCATTTCTGCATGTCAATATGGAGCATTGGAATGAATCATCTGTTTGCCAATGCCTTGATGGTTTCTGCTCTAATTTCTTTTTCTCTTGCTGTTTTGGCTTTTAATCGAAGACCCAAACTTGGTGCGACTTCCTTATCTATTATCATGACCGCCCTCGGCCTGTGGGCTGTCTTTTATGCCTGCCGCTGGTTGACGAATGATACAGCCTGGCAGTATTTCTGGTTGCAAATGACGTACTTTGGAGTGGTACTGGCTCCTCCAGCCATGCTGGTGTTTTCTTTTCAATTTGCACAGAGGGATGAATACTTCACATCAAAAAAAATCTCTTTGCTGGCCATAGAACCGATCATAACTTTATTGCTTCTCTGGACAGATGCATATCACGGGTGGTTTTTTGGAGGGCATCGGAATCCGAATGCCATTATCTCCGGGGGAATTTGGTTTTGGTTTAATGCCATCTATACGTTCGCATTAATTATTCTGGCCATTTTTATTCTTTTCAATTTTATGAAAAACGCTCCAGAAATTGCACGACGGCAGGCGTTAATTATTAACCTGGGTTTTATCTTTCCACTGGTTGGTTGTTTGATCGGCGTATTTGGCCTCAGTCCTTTTAAAGATCTGGACCTTACTCCGTTTATCTTTATCATCAGCGGTGTATTTGTGGTTTACGGATTCCGCTTTTATGGCCTGTTGGATATCGCTCCGATTGCTTATTCCAGGTTGGTGGAAACCACGTCAAATGGCATTATTATTTTGGATAGTCAGAAACATATCGTCTATATCAATCCGGCAGCGCAGTCCATCTTTCCAGAGATCAATAATTCAATCGGTCAGGATGCCCGCACCATTTTTAGCCCGTATCCAGAAATCTTGAAAATTCTGGATTGCAAATTTGCAGAAACAACCACAGTACATTTACAACAAAACGGTGTGGTGCACTATTACAGTATTGATTTTTACCCCATTCAGAATCCGCCAAAACCATCGATTGGTTGGTTTGCCATATTTCATGATATCAGCACGTATAAAAAGACAGAAGAAGCGTTTCTCGCATCTGAAAACAAGATACGATCTCTGTTTCATTCCATTACCGATGTGGTTTTAATTCTGGATAAAGATGGCCGTTATCTGGAAATCGCACCGACAAATCCGGAAAACCTGGCCAGAGATCCACTGCAATTGATGGGAAAAACCGTTTACGATATTTTCCCCCAACCAGATGCGGATTTGATCATCAACACCATTCACCAGGCGCTGACCGCCGGACGGATGGTTCAGGTTGACTATGCTATGACCATCAATGGTAAGGAAATCTGGTTTTCAGGGAATGTGTCGCCTTTATCCGAAGACGCCGTCATCTGGATTGCTCGTGATATTACCAACCGAAAACAGATGGAAAAGAGTCTTCTCGAAAGTGAAACCCGCCTGCGGATGGCTCAGAAGATTGCCCATGTGGGCAATTGGGAATTCACACCCTCTACCGGAGAATTCTGGGCATCAGATGAATATCTCAGGATCATGGGGGTCAACCCATCTGAAGAGATCAAATCACTCGACCAACTGGAACGATACATCACCACAAACCGGAAGATGGAATGGTCAGATAAACTCAAGGACAGCCTGAGCAACCTGCAGGAATTCGACGGTGATATTGAAATTTTGTACGATGGAGAAATAGAACCGCATATCATGCATGTGGTCACTACCATTCTTCCAGATGTGGAAGGAAAACCCAACAAGGTAAGCGGAGTGATCCAGGATATTACAGCACAAAAGCAGATAGAACATGCGCTGGAAAAAAGGATGATGGCGCTGACACAACCCCTCGAAGCCACCGACAATATCGAACTCGACGATCTGTTTAATATCGATGATCTACAATCCATGCAAGATGCTTTTGCCCGTGCTATGGAGGTGGCTTCCATAATTACACGCATTGATGGAACACCCATAACAAAACCCAGTAATTTTTGCCGCTTCTGCAACGACATCATCCGTAAGAATCCGGTGGGGGAAAAAGATTGTATAAAGAATGATTCTGACTTATGCCAGAGCTCTTCGCTGCATACACAGATCCTGCCCTGCCCCAGTGTCGGTTTGCTGCACGCCGGAGCACCCATTCGTATCGGGGGGAAACATATTGCCAACTGGCTCATTGGTCAATTGCGCAGTGAAGATATAGATGAAGAAATGATGTTAAATTACGTACACTCACTGGGTATTGATGAAACTGAAGCTCTAAACGCCTTTCGGGAGATCCCGACTCTCTCAAAGGATCGGTTTATGGATATCTCACAGGCACTTTATACCTTCTCTACGTACCTTTCCAATTCTGCCTATCAGAATATTCAGCAGGCCCGTTTCATCAGTGAACGCCGGCGGGCGGAAGAAGCTCTGCAGATTTCTGAAAACAAGCTGCGTTCCCTTTTCCGGGCCATGACAGATGTGATCATCATTTATGATTCCGAAGGCCGGTATCAGGAGATTGCCCCCACCAGTTCACAGCGGTATTTTCGTTCACCAGACGAATTGAAAAACCGGTCTATTTCCGAGATATTCCCCCCGGATATTGCCTCCTTATTTATGAATACGATTTATCAAACACTGGCGACGAAAGAAATGACTCGCCGTGATTACAGCCTGCCAATCGGCGGCCGTGAGTACTGGTTCTCTGCCAATGTCTCTCCCCTGACGGAAGACAGTGTTATCTGGGTAGCACGTGATATTACAGACCGGAAAAAAGTGGAAGATACCCTGCATTACCAAAGCATGCACGATATATTAACAGGACTGTACAACCGTCAATATTATGAGGCAGAAATCGAACGGCTGCAACGCTCCCGCCTTTTCCCCATCAGCATTCTGGTGATGGATGTAGACGGATTGAAATGGGTGAATGATCACCGGGGGCACAGTGCCGGAGATGAATTGCTTCAACGGGTGGCCGGATTACTAAAAAGTTCTTTCCGGCCTGAAGATATGGTCGCCCGCATGGGCGGCGATGAATTTGTAGTAGTACTTCCACTGACAGCCGAACCCGCGGCCCGCCAGGCGGTTGAGCGTCTGGAATTGATTCTAGCCAAACATAATGAGTTGTTTCCATCTGATCAGAGTTTGAGTCTATCGATCGGCTTCGCAACGGGAGGAAATAACGTTTTATTAACCGAGGTCTTTAAACAGGCTGACCAGGCTATGTATTTGAAAAAGAAAAAAAAGAAAGAACAGTCTTCCCGGGAATCGGCATCAGGCTAGCCTTCGCCCACTTCCCAGTTATTACCACCCAGGTTGAGCGGTTTGCCTTTTCTATTGGCAGATTCTGTGACGAAGAACGTGGCTGGCTGTCCAACGGATTTCGTTGTCACCTCACCGTGCGTGATATACGCATTCTTGGTGAAAAAGCTGACCCTGGAACGATAAATTTCATCCGCATAGCAACCAGGTCATCAGGTGTCTGCTGCCCGCTGATAGCCCTCGCCTTAAATTCCACTTTCTTACATCGTGAGATGATCAAATAAGCCGGTTTGGATTCTGGATCTCCGATCAATAAGAATCCTTCGCGATTGGGATGATACACAAAGTTCTTGACTTCCTCGGTGGTATTCAGATTGCATGCAATCAGTTGATGCGGTCCGAACTCAGGGGAAGACCGCTAAACCTCGTTGGGATGCGGTTCATCGTCATGCACGGTGGGGCAAATCAACCGGGAGCCAGGCACAGAATGAGATTTTGATCTTCAAGATTCTGCATACATTCAGGGGTCATTTCGATAGCCCTTAATTTGAGGTGCACCTTTTCACATCTCACTTTTATTTATACGTTACGAACTACCTTTGTTATCTGTACATAGAATCCAGAAATACCGCATTCAAAAAAACATAGAATCGGCATAATAAACTGGGATGAAACCCCATTTTTATATCTGAAAACTAACAAAAATGCCAGTTTGTGTCAATTTATTATCGAGCCGAACATCAACCGCTTCAAGGCGGGTACAATGGTTTTAAGTAACCATAGATCACCCGGAATGATGACGCAAATTATGATGGAAACTTCAAATCAAAATTTGACAGCTACTCTGGTTCAAGTGGCGCATATGTATTATGAACGAAACCTTTCTCAGCAGGAAATTGCTGAGACTATGGGAGTATCCCGCTCACTGATCGCCCTGTATTTAAAGAAAGCCCGTGAATTAGGCATCGTCCGAATTGAGGTGTTCAATCCGCAGAATTCCTGCGATGAACTGGCTGATCAAATCAAGAAAAAGGCCGGATTGAAACAGGTTGTCGTAGTGCCCGGATCACATAATTCCGCCGCCCTCACCCGCCGGGCCATTGCTGCCGCGCTGGCTCGTCACCTTGAGGCGACATTGAAGGATGGTGACTGCCTGGGTGTTGGATACGGACGCACCATGGCTGAATTGGCCGATCAACTGGTTCCCGGCCGCAGCCGTTCGGTCGACGTAGTGGCACTGGTTGGGGAAACAGCCGATACCCTGGCCGGAACCTATTCACAGGTGAACCAGCAGGTACAGAAAATCGCCGGTGTGTTCAATGGTAAACCGCATTATTTGCTGGCTCCCATGATCACTGGATCGGCGCAAACCTGTCAGTTGCTGATGAATGACCCAACCATCCTCCCTGTCGTCACCCTGTGGAACAGACTGACTCATATAGTCACCAGTATCGGCACCCTGCCGCCCATCACCGGTGAGAATATTTATATCGACGAAGAAACCATGCAGCAGTTTATAAAGGTCGGCGGCGCAGGTGATGTATATGCGCATTACTTTGATCAGAACGGCCAGTTTTTGGATCACCCGATCTATCAGCGGATGATGGCCGTTTCGGCCAATCAGATCAAGAAGGCAGAGCATGTTCTACTGGCCGCCGGAGGCTCTCAGAAAGCGACTGCCACAGCAAGTCTGCTGCGCGGCGGAGTTATCACAGATTTATTCGTTGATGAAGACCTTGCCCGGGCTATCCTGGATGAAAAATAAGGTTAAGTCACTCCTGCCGGTTAAAGAATGGGGCAGATTATTTTTAAATTATTCGTAATAGATTCAAATGAAGCAAGTCTGTTCGGGATAGCGGTATATCTACCAGTGGAAATTTCTTTTTTTTTAGGGACTGATAGGATTCTTTCAGATAGTGTATCAATTTCACATAGACTTTATTAAAAACCGCGGTTTTATTGATAGAGTTCAAAATAAGATGTCTCTCTAATTTTTGAAAAATTGTCGCGGACGTAGTTTACAACCGCGTTTCCTGTTCCCATTGGATAAAATTCATCCGCCAGATAATCAGCTTTCACTTTTTGGACAATAAAAATATCCTTATTCCTTAACATTTCAATCTCATTATTGACTCTATTAATTAATTCTGGCGAACTCAATTCATTACTAAGTGCCCAATCTATAGATAATGGATTACTTTCTGGCGATTTTACCCAATAACCAGCGCAATCAGGAAGAATAACATAGCCTTTACCCATTTCCCTGGATATACGAATTGCCCTGTTCATATCATACAAGAATGAGTATGTATTTCCATTTGTTCGTATTCCTTTTCCTCCAGGCAAAACCGAGTCTACGCTATACGTAAGTTTTGAACTGTCTTGTTCTCGATAGATAATGTGAAATCGAGCCGATGTAAATGAAAGAAATATGGTGACTGTCAGGCACGCTAATGAAGCAGCATAAATTGGTTTATCAGAGAGTTCCCTGAGCTGTCTTTTAAAATACGGATATGTAAAGGCAAAAAGCGACACCAACATTTGTCCTAAAACCAGAATGGGATTGTTGACCCCTAGTGAAATAGATGAACACCATGCCATCAGTAAAACAATAAGAAAGATTTGAATTTCGTTTTTAAAATTATCATATTGTTTTATGATGAAATATAAAACAACACCAAGAACCATTCCAAAAATGCCAAACGAAACAGCAACCATAAGAATTGGATAGAAAAAGGACATGGAAGTAATCATCATTGGAATAAAAGAAAGCAACAACAGACCAACGAATTTTTTGGTATCGGTTTTTATTAAAGACTTTTGATTTTCCTTGCCTGCTATCAAATGAGCAGAAAAGGCGCTGATAATCGCACCTGAAAAAGTTACCCAGTTTAAATAACATGCTATGACACTAAAAAAGGAATTCTTATGAGACAACAATTGCACAAATGCATCAGGCAGTGCCTGGGTCAGTGACAGGAATAACACATAAAGTAATCCGGGCATCAGGATGGCCAGCCAATACTTAATTTTCTTCCAATCTCCCAGTATGAATATCGTGCCGGGTGCCAGAAAAATGAAACTCTGTTTGCATAAATAGGCGAGGCCAATAATAAAATAACCAAGGGTTTTTTTAGAGGGACTCTCGGCCATACAAAAGACCAGTCCAATGGCCATTAAGAACAGTCCATCAATCGTATGCCAGGCCATAATCGGAAACGTATGTGCCGAGGCAGCGAATGAAATCAATGCCATGGATATTTTTTCTACGGGCAGAAAAGGTTGTTTAACAACCCATTTTTCCAGCAGTGAAACCCACGTCCAGGAAATGAAGGCAAATTGAAACCAGACAAAAAACCGGGATAACAGGTAGGTATAGTCACCGCCAAACAAAACAATGGGGGTGTGGATCAACGGCGAGAGGAAGGGGCGGATAATTATGAAGTCTCGATGGGGTATCTGCCCTTCGAGTATTCGGCGGCTATAGGCAAGAGTAAATCCGTCATCTGTTGGGTTGAAACCCAGGGGAGAAAATAAAACATGGGCTATCAAGGGCACAAGTATCAAAAAACCAATGGATGCGATAGTCTCTTTTTTCTTCAATTCCATATCCCTCTGTCTGCTTGACTACCGGTTCTTTTTGCCAGTGCCCTCATTCTAATATAGAAAAGTGGACAGATTGTAAAGTTAGCTTGACATTTTTCTGTTTATCGGTATACTAATGTAAAGCGCGCTTTACAAAGGAGAATATGAAAAACATTCTGGAACAACTGCGGAACCAGGCTGGACTTACCCAGCAAGAGCTGGCAGACCGGGTGGACGTAAGCAGACAGACGATCATTTCGCTGGAAAACGGCCGATACAATCCGTCCATCATATTGGCCTTCCGCCTTGCGAGGTTGTTTGATCAGCCAATCGAATCAATTTTTATCTATGAAGAGGAACAAGAAAATGACATCTCATGAAAAAAAGAACTCTGCGGGCAACCGATTTGGGTTGATTCTGGTAATTTGCGGCGTGGCGTTGTTTGCTGCTGGTGTACTTTTACGCAACCTGGTGCTGCTGCTCTATTCCGCTTTTACCCGCGGACAGGCCGGTTTTGATCCCATCTGGATGGGTCTGGCTTTTCTGGTTATTGCTCCCGCTCTGGTATTCATGGGTGTATTGGGCTGGCTGAACAACCGGCAATAGAGTCAACTCCCTGCCAGCCAGTTCCACAACAAGGAACGCCGCTGCATTATCACGGGCAGCCGGTCATTATGCGGAGGTGTGTTAAGTACATGTCGACACACCTCCGCAATGTGTTGTGCTGACGTACCGCCATTTTGTATTGGCATCAGCCGCTTGATCTTTTTTGACGATATATACGAATATGTTTTCTTTCTCAAAGCCGCCGCCGTATACACAGCCGAGGTGTTCTGCGCCACAAAAATTTCGCAATTGGCGA
Organism: Leptolinea tardivitalis; assembly: GCF_001050275.1. Taxonomy (GTDB): domain Bacteria; phylum Chloroflexota; class Anaerolineae; order Anaerolineales; family Anaerolineaceae; genus Leptolinea; species Leptolinea tardivitalis. The sequence continues at coordinate 25,293 of NZ_BBYA01000013.1, read as the reverse complement.
TCATTTCGTGCAAATTTCCCTCATGGAAAATGAGACTGCCTGGAAAAACCTGACGAATTTCCCTTTCGGCTCTTGCCTGGTCTTCATTTGGGTGGAGCTTGAAAATGACCGGAAGGTTTCCAACAATTTGTCGGGTTTGTTGTAGAAATGACATGCGATCATCCTGACCAAACGTCTCCCGGATGCTCGATGTGGCCACCAGCACATACTGCCGGTAAGGAAAGTTGTTTTTCCGATACGCATCGGCATGATCAAAATTGGGAATTCCGGTAACCACAATTTTTTCGGGTTTCACGCCTTTACGGATAAACAGTGACCGGTATCCTGGTGAAGCTACACAAAATTTTTCATACACATCTGATAATCCTGTGGCGGCCGTGTTGGCAAATACCCGTGGCAGGATCTTTTTCTGCACCAGTGGGTATATCAGACCTTCTTCTTCTGTGATTCCTTCCTGTACAAGAACAATACGAGAGTGTCGGAGAGACGGCTGTACAATCAAATCAGTACAGGTGATCACCAGATCATAGAAACCATTCTGGCCGCCTTCATCCACAGGAAGATGATGGTCAGTCAGGTATTCCATTGTGGCCCTGCGATGCGCTCCTCCCATAATTGTATGGTCGAGTAAACCGAATTTTTGCAGATACCATTCCAACCCTTCTGCAAAGAAAGGGGTGAACCAGCATTCGGCTTCAGGCATGCAGGCGGCAATTTTGTGCACAATCATCGTCTGGTTAAGAGAACCGCCAATGCAAAGTATTCTGGATTTTTTACCGGTAGTCATGCGATCTCCCATACTTGATATCAATCAATGTTTTTAGCATATCAAAACCGGTTTAACCATCGATCAACAAAGGATTAATGAATCAAAATGCCATGACGAACAAACGATTAACCAAACGAAAAACTCCCCTATCCGAATGGAAAGGGGAGTCTGGTGAAACGGGTTAAGAAAGTATCATTTGGCGCGGTTGCGGGTGGCTACATCAAAGATCACAGCTGCCGTCAACACAAGACCTCTGATCACATACTGCAGCGAGATGCCGGTACCCATTAGCTGCATACCGTTCTGAAGTGACATCATCACCAGGGCGCCAATGATGGCACCCATGATCTTGCCGACACCGCCAGCCGCCGATACACCGCCGATATAACAGGCGGCGATGGCATCCATTTCGAACAGGTTGCCGGCTGTGGTGGTGGCAGATTTCAGGCGTGAGGCAAACAGAATACCGGAGAGTGCCGCCAGCATACCCATGGAACCAAATACCAGGTAGAGGATCTTACTGACGGAGATTCCGCTCAATTCAGCGGCTTCAGGATTGCCGCCAACGGCATAGATATGGCGGCCGATAATGGTTTTATTGGCCACAAAATCATATACTCCCGCCACAATGAGCACGATCACCAGTGTCCAGGAAAAGCCCTGGTAGGAGGCCAGAATCCAGGAGATGGTTCCCACCAACAGCGAAATGATCACCAGTTTCATGATGAACATTTCGGTGGGCAGTACCTCAAACCCGTAGGCCTGTTTCTTATTGCGGCTGCGGATTTCGTTGTAGATGAATGCCACGATGGCAATGATTCCGATGAGCAGGGAAACCTTGTGAATTCCCGGCAGGAAGGAACCGCCGAAATCTGGGATAAATCCGTTCCCGATGGCATTGAAGGTTTCATCGGGAATGATGATGGTACCGGTGGCTTCGGTAACCAGAAGGATCAATCCGCGGTAAGCCAGCCATCCAGCCATGGAAGCCACAAAAGCGGGAATCTTCAACTGGGCAACCATGAAACCGGTCAACAACCCGGCCAGAATACCGAAGACAAGAATCATCGGAATGACAATAAAGACGGGTAAATTCCACTGGGTCATGGCGATGGCCGCCACAGCCCCCAGGAAACCAGCCAGAAAACCGACGGAAAGGTCAATCTGCCGGGCTACAATGACCAGCATCATACCCACAGCCAGAACGGCAATGTATCCCATCTGGTTGACCAGGTTGCTGATATTGCGGGCGGAAATGAACGTGCCTTTGGTCGTGACGGCAAAGATCGCCATGATCACGAACAGGGCGATATACATTCCATATTCGCGGATGTTCTGCGAAAATACTTTCTTAAGATTTGCTCCAAAAGACATGGCGGTCCTCCTTAATCCGTTGCCAATTTCATAATTTTTTCCTGGGTCGCTTCCTCAATCGGCAACTCACCCGTGATTCTTCCGGAGGAAAGGACATAGATGCGGTCGCTCATTCCCAGTACTTCCAGCAATTCTGATGAAATCATGATGATGCTCATGCCCTGCTTCACCAACCGGGTCATGATGGTGTAGATTTCATATTTTGCGCCTACATCAATACCGCGGGTGGGTTCATCCAGTATGAGCACATTCGGTTTGACGAACAGCCATTTCCCCAGTGAAACCTTCTGCTGATTACCGCCGCTCAGGTTGCCAACTTTCTGCTCGATGGTAGGCGTTTTAATGTTCAGCTCACCCCGGTAACCGGTGGCTACCTTGACTTCGGCGTTGTTGTCTACCACTCCGTTGTTGGCAATTTCGTGCAAATTTGCCAGGGTGATGTTTTGTTTTACATCCTGTATGAGTATCAGACCGTCAGTCTTGCGGTCTTCCGTCACATAAGCGATCTTGGCGTCAATTGCTTCCTGCGGGTTATGGAAGGTCCGTTTTTTTCCGTTGAGAAACAATTCACCGCTAATCCGATAATGATCTGGATTGCCAAATATGCTCAGTGCCAGTTCTGTCCGACCCGAACCCATCAGACCGGCGAAACCGACAACTTCACCTTTTTTCACATAGAAATTGACATCTTTCAGGATGGTCCGTCCGAGGACGGTGTTATAGGCAGACCAGTTCTTTACTTCAAGCACAACCTCATTCGATGGTTTATGGTCTTTCGGCGGGTAGACGTTATTGATTTCACGGCCTACCATGTGTTTGATCAATATACTTTCACTGACTTCCCCGGCTTTTGCATCGAGGGTGCAGATCGTTTTTCCGTCACGTAACACGGTGACCGTATCTGCAATGCCAATCACTTCTTTTAATTTATGAGATATAAGAACGCAGGTTACCCCATGTTGTTTTAATTCACGGAGAAGCTTAAAGAGGTTCTCACAATCATCTTCATTCAAGGCAGAGGTTGGTTCATCCAGGATCAGTAATTTGACATTTTTGCTTAAGGCTTTGGCAATCTCAACGAGTTGCTGCTTCCCCACTCCCAGGTCTTTCACCTTGGTTGCCGGATTTACATCGAGGCGAACGCGTTTGAGCATATCGCCAGCCTGTTTAATGGTTTCATCCCAGTCAATTACAGTCCCATTGCCGATCTCGTGACCAAGGAAGATGTTTTCATAAACGGTCATTTCCGGAACAAGTGCCATTTCCTGATAGATAATGGCAATTCCGGCCTTTTCACTATCGGCAATACCACCGAATTTCTGTTCTTTTCCATTGAAGAGGATCTCGCCGGTATAAGTACCATGCGGATAAACTCCACTTAAAACTTTCATCAGGGTAGATTTCCCGGCTCCATTTTCACCGACAAGGCAGTGAATCTCGTTTTCAGCTACCTGAAAACTAACGTTGCTTAACGCTTTAACGCCCGGAAACTCCTTGGTAATGCCTTTCATTTCCAGAATTGGAGTGGCCATATATGCTCCAGCTTTATTGCTATAAAAAGTGCAAAACTGGTGATGGCGGTCTAACGCCATCACCAGTCCATTAATTCAGAAAAACTTTTACTCTAGACCCTTGAAGTCAGAGGCTTTGTAATAACCGGAGTCGATCAAAGCAGCTTTGACGTTTTCTTTGGTCACGGTCACAACTTCGGATTCGGTGGCGGGAACGTCAATCTTGCCGTTGTTCTCTTTACCGGGAGCCTGGGGCGTTTCACCCTTCAGGAAGGCCACTGCGGTGGTAATGGCGTCATTGACCAGGGTGCGGACATCTTTGAACACGGTCATGGACTGTTTGCCATCGATGACATACTGAACAGAGGCTTTTTCAGCATCCTGCCCGGTAACAACGTAGGATTTCACATCCTTGTCAGCTGCAAACGTGTCAGCAATAGAGCGGGCGGTGCCATCGTTCGGAGCCAGGATGAAGACATTGCCCTTATCCTCGGCTTTGGCAGCCGTCAGGTTCTGTTCCGCCAGCGTCTTGGCTACAGCAAAGTCCCAGTTCGTCGTGATCTGACCAATGATCTTGGCCTGTTCATCTCGGGTCAGTTCGGCTTTGCCCTGCAGGGCTACAGCTTCGCTGGAGTTCTTGATGACAAAGGTGCCATCTGCCACTTTCGGCTGCAATACTGACCAGGCGCCAGCAAAGAACACGAAGGCGTTGTTGTCTGAAGCAGCACCGGCATACAGATACAGGGGCAGTCCCTTGCCATCACCGGCTTTGTCTACCAGGAATTGACCCTGGGCTTTACCAACATTGAAGCTGTTGAAGGTCGCAAAGAAGTCAACGGCATCGGTGTTGGTGATCAGACGGTCGTAGGCGATCACTTTCACGCCGGCGGCTTTCGCTTTTTCTACGGCTGCGGCAGCTGCTTTTCCGTCCTGCGGGCAGATAATCAAAACTTTGATACCTTTGGCAATTAATGCCTCAACGTTTGAGGCTTCCTTGGCGGAATCACCCTGGCTGAACAGAATTTCAACATCGTATCCGGCAGCTTTCAGGGCATCTTTGAAACGGGTCTCGTCCTGTACCCAGCGCGGTTCATCTTTGGTGGGCAGTACGATACCAACGGCTAATTTCCCCGCTTCAGCCGCAGGGGCGGTAGGTGCTGCTGGTGCGGCGGCCGCCGCATCGAGACCGGTAAATTCAGAGGCAGGATAGTAACCGGAGTCGATCAAAACAGCTTTGACGTTTTCTTTGGTCACGGTCACAACTTCGGATTCGGTGGCGGGAACGTCAATCTTGCCGTTGTTCTCTTTACCGGGAGCCTGGGGTGTTTCACCCTTCAGGAAGGCCACTGCGGTGGTAATGGCATCTTTGACCAGGGTGCGGACATCTTTGAACACGGTCATGGACTGTTTGCCATCGATGACGTACTGAACAGAGGCTTTTTCAGCATCCTGCCCGGTAACAACGTAGGATTTCACATCCTTGTCAGCTGCAAACGTATCAGCAATAGAGCGGGCGGTGCCATCGTTCGGAGCCAGGATGAAGACATTGCCCTTATCCTCGGCTTTGGCAGCCGTCAGGTTCTGTTCCGCCAGCGTCTTGGCGACAGCAAAGTCCCAGTTCGTCGTGATCTGACCAATGATCTTGGCCTGTTCATCTCGGGTCAGTTCGGCTTTGCCCTGCAGGGCTACAGCTTCGCTGGAGTTCTTGATGACAAAGGTGCCATCTGCCACTTTCGGCTGCAATACTGACCAGGCGCCAGCAAAGAACACGAAGGCGTTGTTGTCTGAAGCAGCACCGGCATACAGATACAGGGGCAGTCCCTTGCCATCACCGGCTTTGTCTACCAGGAATTGACCCTGGGCTTTACCAACATTGAAACTGTTGAAGGTCGCAAAGAAGTCAACGGCATCGGTGTTGGTGATCAGACGGTCGTAGGCGATCACTTTCACGCCGGCGGCTTTCGCCTTTTCTACGGCTGCGGCAGCTGCTTTTCCGTCCTGCGGGCAGATAATCAAAACTTTGATACCTTTGGCAATTAATGCCTCAACATTTGAGGCTTCCTTGGCGGAATCACCCTGGCTGAACAGAATTTCAACATCGTATCCGGCAGCTTTCAGGGCATCTTTGAAACGGGTTTCGTCCTGTACCCAGCGCGGTTCATCTTTGGTGGGCAGTACGATACCAACGGCTAATTTTCCCGCTTCAGCCGCAGGGGCGGCTGCTTCTGCTTTGGTTGGTTCAACGGCGGCGGGAGCTGCGGTGGCAGCAGCCGGAGCGCAAGCAGCAAGAACAAAGGTCAGCGCTAATACAACGCTGACGAAAGGCATCAACTTCTTAAACATGCTCTTCCTCCAGATAAATTTGAACAATTTGGTGATCCGACACAACACAACAAACAACACAAAACTACAACTCTTGCTTACCTTACGATCGAATTAACCACCTCCTTCTTTCGTGAAGCATTGAATTGCTTAATACGGACTAATCTTTGTTTCTTAACGCGGAGTAGATATTTGTTTCTTGAAACGCATTGGCGATAACCAATGTTGCCGCGCCAACAGCCACGGCATTACTGCCCAACTCCCCGATGACCAGATTGTCAGTACGGGTGTTAAAACCTACAGTACGTTCCACCAGCGATTGTCTGGCGGGATCCAGCAGCATTTGACCGGCATCGGCCAGGTCGCCTCCCAGAATTAAAAGACCGGGGTTGACCAGATTGATGATGTTGGCCAGCCCAATGCCCAGATACCAGCCGGCGGTTGTGATGATTTTTTCGCATTCACGGTTACCTTCACGGGCTGCCTTGACAACGCCTTTCACATCCAGCTCGTCTAACTTACCGGCCCAACGGGCATCATTTGCCAGAGCCCGCCGACCATCTGAGAGGATGCCCTGCATTCCAATATAACTTTCGAGGCAGCCCCGGTTTCCGCAGCGGCAGCTTCGACCGTCGGCCTCAATAGTGGTGTGACCGATTTCACCGGCGGTGCCGCTGAAACCTTTGTAGACCTGGCCATTAATAATCAATCCGCTGCCAACACCAGTGCCGAGTTTGATATACACCAGGTTGTCGTAACCCAATCCACTGCCCCAGCATTTTTCTGCAATGGCAGCGGCATTGGCGTCATTTTCAAAATAGATCGGAACATCCTTGATGATGTCTCGCACCGCCTGGATGCAACTGATATTTTTCCATGCGGGCATGTAGTGGGTGACAAATTCCCCGGTTTTCTCATTTTCGAGGGGAGCTGGTACGGTGTACCCGATACCCAGAAGGTCGCTTTCCGTTAGACCGGTTTCCTTGAGAAGGTTTTCAATGGCATCATGAATGACTTGAAGAGATTCAGCCGGCTTCAAAAGGACATCCATATGGCAGGAGAAGCGATTGCTCACTTCCCCTTTCAGGTTCATGATGATGATGGTGATGTGCGCCGCCCCCATATCAATACCGATGACCTTGCGGGCTTCATAGTTGAACTCCAGCACCACCGGTTTACGGCCGCCGGAAGAGAGCCCGATGCCGCCTTCACGCACAAAATCGCTGGCAATGAGGATATTAACCAGAGAAGACACAGTCGGGGCACTCAACCGGGTCAGGTGAATGATATCAGCGCGGGTAATGGTTCCCCGATCTCGAATCAGGTTCAACACAAGGCTCAGGTTGTGCGCGCGCACAGCCGCCGTAGATGAAATCTCGGATTTCGGCGTTATTAAGTGCGGGTAATCAGGTACCTGGTCGGGATCAAACATTGGTTTTTCGTGAGAACGGGGTTTGTTTTCTGGTTTAATAAAGTGGTTTATAAAGTAGATTTTTCAAGTCCTTTATTAAGGACATTAAAAAATAGTTTACGCATTTGACAGGTCTTTGTCAATACAGAAATAATAAAACGAATTACATCAATAACAGGTGACATATGTCACTTTTATCCCCCTGCCCGTTCCTACAAAAAAAACGTCCCCGCCTGTTTGGAGTGGGGACGTTTCTGACATTCAATTTTTCTATTCGCCTTCCGCCGGGCGGGCATAATCATCTTCGTACCGGATGATATCTTCTTGCTTCCAGTTTCCAAAGCCGACTTCCAGAACACGGATGCGGCTGCCGGTGCTGCTCAGGCGGTGTTTGGTGTTGGGTGGAATCCAGAATTCCTCTCCGGCTTTGGCGAGGGTGACTGTATCTCCCACCTGGATGAGGGCGCCGTCATCCAGCGCAATCCACAGTTCAGCACGGCCCGAATGGCTTTGCAGACTCAGCCGGTGATCTGGTTCAACAACGATATACGTAACGGTACATTCCTCATTGTAAGCATATTGTTTCTGTTGTCCCCACGGGCGGTGAGTCCACGGAACATCCGGTTTTTCAGCTGGAATGGGCTTTGTGGCGAAATTCGTCATAATAAATTCTCCTTTCCTTAACACTATAACGTCAAAAACCATACCGATAATTCTTGTCTATTAATTGTAATCCACCACTCAATGGAAGCAACTCGCCGTGGATTACAATTATCCCATCAACGAGGAGAAGACAATATGACTCTTTCATCATCCGCCCAGAGATTTCAGGATTTCATTACTTCCACCGGTCATTCCTACCAGGTGGTGGAACATAACCAGTCCACCCGCACCTCCGCAGAAGCCGCCGAGGCCATCGGCTGCACAGTGGCGCAAATCGCCAAATCACTGGTATTCACCGCCCGCCGGTCAAAAAAACCGGTTCTGGTGATTGCCTCCGGGATAAACCGGGTGAATACCAAACGCATCGGTGAAGCCCTGGGTGAACCCATTGACCGCGCTGACCCCGATTTTGTCCATACCGTGAGCGGCTATGCCATTGGCGGAGTGCCTCCAGCCGGCCATACTCAGCCGATGACAACCTATATTGATGAAGACCTTCTGCAATATAAAACCATCTGGGCGGCTGCCGGCGCCCCCACCGCCGTGTTTGAACTGACCCCCGCTGAACTGGTCACATTGACCGGCGGAACGGTGATGAAAACAAAGGAAGATTAGCATTCCTTCTATTTAATTAATCGCCGTAATGCTTTGCGGTAAAATTGGGCCATCTTTGGCAATTTTTCATGCGGAGGGTTGCATGTCGTTTCGTACCGTTTCCCTGGTTGTGATTCTTTCCCTTGGTGCGGCAGTTTTATCTGCCTGCGGTGGCACATCAGCGGCGGCAGGACCAGAAAAAGCCGTTGAAACTTACCTGAACGCCCTGGTCAGCCAGGATGTCAACCGCCTGACCACTGTATCATGCAAGGCCTGGGAAGAGAAAGCCCGTCTTGAAGCAGATTCCTTTCAGGCGGTGAAAGCCCGCCTTGATGGTGTGACCTGCACCAAAGCCGGCGACGAAGGCACTTCAGCCAAAGTCACCTGCACCGGCAAAATTGTGGCTACCTACGGGAATGAAGATCAGGAAATTCCGCTGGACCGCCGCCCCTACCTGGTAAGTCAGGAAGGCGGGGAATGGCGAATGTGCGGCTACACGAAGTAATGAACCGCCTCTTTACGAAAGAAAATGCCTGGGCTGTGCTGCTGGCTCTGATGCTGCTGGCGCTGCTCATTTTTACTGCCGATTCCACTCCCCTGTGGATCTATCAGGGATTTTAATCCGGTGTCACTCCCCCAGATTCTTGCCGCTTTCTGTGCCGCCCTGCTTTACCGTCTGCTGGCGCGGTTCATAACACCCCATTCACCTGACCCGTCAAAAGAGTGGGGACGAACGGCTTTCCTTTTTGGCGCCTCTGTTCTGGCGGTTTACTGGCTGCAACCATCTCTGCCCATCCGCGGTCTGGATTTCTGGCTGCCCACCCTCACCCTGGTTCTGACGGTTCTCTGCTGGGCGGCCGTCACTCCGGCGGAAGAACGTTCCTTCAAAGTTAACGCCCCTGCCCTGCTGGGTCTGGTGGCTGCCGCCCTGTTGACGGCGTTCACCTCGCTGATTCGCCTGCCGGCGGGCTGGCTGACTCTGGCCCCCCCTCCCCTGCTGCAATCACTGATCGGCCTGGCTGTGCTGGGCGGAATACTATTTTTATCTATACGCAACAATAAACGACTCCTGGGGATCATGCTCGCCGTCCTGATCGGCCTGTTCTTGCTGCTCAAATCCCCGTTCCTGGCTCAATTCGTCTCTATCACCCTGCGCACAGCCGCCGGGCAGAACACCGCCGGAGCATCCGCGATAGATTTCCGCTGGCTGGGGTACTCATACCTGGCTTTTCGCCTGATCCATACGTTGCGCGACCGGCAATCTGGCCGCCTGCCTACGGCCACCCTGGCAGAATACCTGATCTATGCCGTCTTCTTTCCAGCCTTCAGCTCCGGCCCAATTGATCGGCTGGAACGATTCCTGAAAGATTTGCGCTCTCCTGCCCCGCTCGACCGCAACGAGACCGCCGAAGCCCTGCGCCGGTTGATTATCGGCCTGTTCAAAAAATTCGCCGTGGCCGATACGCTGGCCATTGTGGCGTTGAATCCCCGCACGGCCGGTCAGGTGATTCACCCGGCCTGGTACTGGGTGCTGCTTTACGGGTATGCCCTGCAAATTTACTTTGACTTTAGCGGCTACACCGATATCGCCCTCGGTATGTCGCGCATACTGGGCATCCGCCTGCCCGAGAACTTCAACAATCCCTACGGCCGCACCAACCTGACGCAGTTCTGGAACAACTGGCACATGACACTCACCAACTGGGTGCGCGCTTATTTCTTCAACCCGGTCACCCGCTGGCTGCGGGTGAACAAATCCAGCCTTTCACCGCTTCTGGTTATGCTGATCGGCCAGCTGGGCACCATGCTGCTCATCGGCCTGTGGCACGGTATCACCGTGAATTTCATCATCTGGGGATTGTGGCACGGGCTGGGACTTTTCGTCCAGAATCGTTATTCAGACTGGGCCAAACGCACCATCACGCCGCGGGTCACCTCGGACTGGGGCAGGAAAGCCCTCGGGTTTGGCGGCTGGTTTTTGACCTTTCATTATGTGGCCTTCGGGTGGGTTTGGTTCTGTTTGCCGGATGTCGTCTCTGCCCTGCGGGTGTTCGGCGGTCTGTTGGGGTGGGGATAGGGTAGTTGGGTGACCTTGGTGGGGGAGTACGTTAAGTTGAGATGTAGTAGCATTTTGTTGACGTCTACAAAATGATCGTGGTTTAGTAAAAAGGGCAATTTCTTTCCATATATTCATATTAAGGAGGGTGCAAATGAAACCGGAAATGATCAATGAGTTGTTTCATAAATTTGAAGCTGCCTGTTACCTGTATAACGACATTGAATGTTGGAGCGCCCGCGACTTGCAGGAAATCCTGGGGTATTCCAAATGGGATAATTTCAAAAATAGTATTCTTAAAGCGAAAAACGCCTGCAAGAACGCCGGTATATCCGTTTCAGACCATTTTGCCGATGTCGGGAAAATGGTCGAACTTGGCAGTGGGGCGACCCGCGAGGTGGAAGACCTGGCCTTAACCCGCTATGCCTGCTACCTGATCGCCCAGAATGGCGACCCGGCTAAAAACGAGATCGCCTTTGCCCAAACCTATTTTGCCGTTCAAACCCGCCGACAGGAGGTCATTGCCCAGCGACTCCTGGATGTTGCCCGCGTGACCGCTCGCGAAAAATTGACCCAGTCTGAAAAGAAACTCTCTGGGATTATTTATGAACGGGGGGTGGATGACCGTGGTTTCGGTATCATCCGATCGAAAGGGGATCAGGCGCTGTTTGGCGGTTATTCAACCGGCGAGATGAAGAAGAAACTGGCTGTGCCCGACGGTCGCCCTCTGGCAGATTTTCTGCCCACCCTCACCATCAAGGCAAAAGATTTCGCCAACGAACTGACCAGCCACAATGTGATTGAAAAGGACCTTAACGGTGAAAATGACATCACCCATGAACATGTGGATAACAACAAAGCTGTGCGGAAAATGTTAATCGAACGCGGAGTCAGACCTGAAGCATTGCCAGCGGCGGATGATATCAAAAAAACACAGCGCAAATTGGTTAGCGACGAGAAAAAGTTATTAAAGGATGTACAGAAAAAGGATGGGGATGAAGACCAGTAAAGAATTTTTCGTCTGGTTGAAAGGCTATAATACCTTTTATACATAACCAATGATGGTGGGAACTCATGACACAAACATTGCAGAATTACCTGGCGTCTATTTCCGAAATCACTCAACGGGACGATTCCCGTGAGGAATCGTATTACAGTACCCTTGAAACCTTGCTGCTTACACTCGCTACCAAAACAGTAAAGGTCACAACCCTGCCCAAAAAGACGGAAGCCGGTAATCCCGATTTTCGTGTTTGGGATGGCCGTCAACATATCACCGGCTATATTGAAGCCAAGAAACCGGGCACCAACCTGGACCAGGTGGAAACTACTGACCAACTTAAGCGGTACTTGAAAACCTTTCCCAACCTGATTTTGACAGATTTTTATGAATTTCGGTTGTACCGGGAAGGAAACCTGATTAAACAGGTACAAATCGGGCGTCAATTTATTGCGAAAAAGTTGAGAACACTCCCACCGTTGGAAAATGAGGAACAGTTTGCTGAACTGATCGAGTATTTCTTTAATTTTTCACTTCCCCGAACGTTCACCGCCAACACTCTGGCGCGTGAATTGGCAAAACGTACCCGATTTCTACGTGATGAGATCGTATCGCAGGAAATTCAGGAACAACAGGAACAACCAAACCAATTACACGGCTTTTTTGAGGCGTTCAAGAAATATTTGATTCCCGCATTGGACGAGAAGACGTTTGCAGATCTTTATGCACAGACCGTTGCGTACGGCCTGTTTGCCGCTCGCTCCCGCAGTGGAGAATCCTTCTCCCGCCAGACAGCCGTCAATTTCATTCCCCGGTCCATTGGTATTTTACACGATGTCTTCCAGTATATTTCCCTGGGCAATCCGTCACCCCAAATGGAAGTGATCATTGATGATATTGCTGATGTACTCAGCGTGGCGGATATTGATGCCATTCTGCACCAGTATGCACGCCAGGGGAAGGGCTCAGACCCGATCATGCATTTTTATGAAACCTTCCTGAGTGTGTATGATCCGGCTCTGCGGGAAGCTCGCGGGGTGTACTACACCCCGGAACCGGTGGTTGGGTTCATCGTACGTTCGATTCACGATCTTTTAAAAACCCGCTTTGGATTAAGTGATGGACTTGCCAGCCCCGAAGTTACCATGCTCGACCCGGCCGCCGGCACGTTGACTTTTCCGGCGGAAGCCATCCGGCTGGCTGTGGATGAATTCACCCGGAAATACGGGGAAGGCGGCAAGGCGCGTTTTATTCAGGAACACATCCTGAAGAACTTTTATGCCTTTGAGTTGATGATGGCACCCTACGCCATGGGGCACATGAAGATCAACCTGCTGCTCGAAGAACTGGGCTACACTCTGCAGAACGGCGAACGCTTTAATCTCTATCTGACAAACACTCTGGATATGAAGGAGATTGAAGCCACTGCTCTGCCCGGACTGAGCGCCCTGAGTCATGAAAGCAAACTGGCGGCAAAGGTGAAGAAACAGGATCCCATTCTGGTGATCATGGGGAATCCGCCGTATTCGGGTATGTCTGCCAACAGGTCTGAGTGGACGGAAAAACTGTTAAAAACCGATCTGGATGGTGCTCAAAGTTATTATTCCGTGGATGGCAAACCATTGGGTGAGAAGAATCCGAAATGGCTGCAGGATGATTATGTAAAATTTCTGCGATTCGCCCAGTGGAAAATCGAGAAAGCCGGGCGCGGCATCGTGGGGATGATTACCAACCACAGCTACCTGGATAATCCCACCTTTCGCGGCATGCGCCAGAGCCTGATGAAGACATTCGATGAAATCTACATCGTGAATCTGCACGGCAACAGCCTGAAAAAGGAAATTGCACCGGATGGCTCAAAAGATGAGAATGTGTTTGATATTCAACAGGGGGTGGCAATAGTTTTATTGATAAAAGGATTGGAAACCAGCAATTGTGTTATTAAGCAAATAGATTTATTTGGATTGAGAGAAAATAAATATCGATGGCTTGAAAACCTTGATATTGGAGAAGTTCAATTTTCATTTTTATCACCCGAAAGCCCTCACTATTTTTTAATTCCACGGAAGACAAAAGACATTAAGCAATATGAAAATTGGTTTCCGATTGACAAGGCTTTTCTTGTCAATCGTATGGGGATTGTTACATCGAGGGACGATTTTATTATCGATTTTTCTAAAGACCAATTAAAAAGAAGAATTTTTCAATTACAGGATACACAAATATCCAATGAACTTTTGGCTAATGCCTATAAATTAATCGATAAGCCAAATTGGTCACTCCAAAACACTCGTTCAATAATTCAAAGTGAGAGTGATTTAGAGAATTATTTCAGGACTATTCTTTATAGACCATTTGATAATAGAACGATTTTTTATCATGATGCCTTATTGGAGCGTTCGAGACTTGAAATCATGCGTCACATGATTCAAGGCGAAAATATTGGTTTGTGTTTAAGTAAGAGGGTTGAAGGAAATAAAACTTGGGATCATATTTTTATTTCTAAAACGATAATAACCCACCATACAGTATCTTTGAAAGAGGGAAATTTCCTTTTTCCTCTTTATCAATACCCTGATCCAAACCAACGTGATCTCTTTTCATCATCTACCGTAGAACGCCAACCTAACATTTCATCCGAATTAATCAATATCCTAAGTTCTGCTTACGAACGCCAACCCATTCCTGAAGAAATACTATATTACATTTATGGCATTTTTTATTGTCCATCATATAGATCCACTTATGCGGAATATTTGCGGACTGATTTTCCTCGCGTTCCCTTTGCCGGTGACTATGCTGTTTTTCGTCAGATGGCGGATTACGGCAAACGCCTGGCAGACCTGCACCTTCTTGAAAGCCCAGAACTCGATCCGCCGGTCTGCCGCTACCAGGGCAGTGGCGGCAACGATCGGGTGGAAAAAGTCGTATATGACCCGGCTGACGGCCGGGTTCATATCAACGCAGGCAAGTATTTTGAAGGTATCAGCCCTGAAATGTGGACCTACCAGATCGGCGGCTACCAGGTGTTGAACAAATACCTGAAAGACCGCAAAGGTCGTCTGATGGATGATCCACGTCGGTATGCCCGCATCGCCACGGCCATTCAGAAAACCATTGAAATACAGTCCGAATTGGACCCCGTCTTTCACCAGATCGAAAACAATTATTTGCCTATTAATCTACCCTAACACCAATACGTCCTTCTTATGCAAGGTAGAAGCAGGCGACGCGAACCGTGTCTGCAATCACCCAAACCTATGTCCGCCTGCTTCTACCGCAGGCCTGCCTTCCCGACATCACCATCCGGTGGAAGCAGATAGAGACGGGATTCATTCGCGTCCACCTTGCACAGGGACCTTCCTTCCCAATGGATTATTACCCGTTCTGGCACGCCTTTTGCCTGGGGATGAATTATGACTACCCCCCTGCCCTGCCCCGCCCATTTTCGGGCAAATTATTGCCATTAGGGGCGACCCTATGTTGATTTCAGGGTCGCCGTTTTGGGTCGCCTCTTGACAAAATCCATCGGCGACCCTTATAATATCCGAAGGGCGACCCTTAGACGGGAAATCTGCTCATTTCAAGGAACCCATTTTACCCATGATGAAAACCATCGCCTTTGCCAATCAAAAAGGCGGCGTCGGCAAGACCACCACCGCCGTCACCCTGGCTCATGGACTGGCCCGTCTCGGCCGCCGTACTCTGCTTGTAGACCTCGATCCACAGGGACATGTCGCTTTTTCGCTGGGCAGCGAAAAAGAGCCGGGCCTGTTCAACCTGATCGTTAATGAAATGCCGCTGCGCAAGGTGGTGGTGCATGCCCGCGAAAACCTGGACATCCTCCCCGGCGACAAAATGACAGAGAAGGTCAAACGGCAGATCACTGTTTCCGATTTCCGCGAATCCATTCTGGCCAACTCGCTGGCCGATCTGGATTACGATGCCGTTCTCCTCGACATGGCACCTTCGCTGGATGTGCTGCATGTTAACGGTTTGGTGGCTTCAGACTATGTGGTTATTCCCACCCGTCTGGATGCCCTGGCAGTGGATGGTGTGCGTGAAATCCTGATGACAATGGGCGAGGTGAGTCAACGCGGTCACAGCTTTGAAGGGTACGCCATTTTGCCCACGTTCTTTGACCGCACCACCCGCGAGACACTGGCGCAATTGCAGGAAATTGTTAAAACCTTTGGCAAGCGGGTCTGGCCGCCTATTCCGCAGGATACCCGCGCCCGTGAAGCGGCCGCGTTCGGAAAGAGTCTGTGGGAATACTCCCCTGAATCAACCGTATTGAACGGCTATACGGAGAATAACAAACATGTAGGCGGCTATACGCAGTGTTTGGAGCGGTTATTGGAGGTGCTGGATGCCTGAGCCCAAGTTTGAACGCCGTGCCGTACTCGACCCGGCTGTGGCTGATTTGCTTTCGGGGATGGAGCGGCGCAAAGCCGAAACCCAGCTGCCCCGGCAGCAGCGTGAAAAGAAAGCCAAGGAACGGGCAAAGATCACCTCACGGCGTGAACAGCGCGCCACATACGATCTTCCACCCCAGCTGCGCCAGCGCATCAAAGACCTGGCAGACCGGGAACGCCTGCCGGCCAGTCAACTGGTGAGCCTGGCGTTGATCCGCTTCTTGAACGACCTGGAAAGTGGCGTGGTGGATGTGGATGCCATGAAGCAGCCATCGCGCAGTCCGCGGTATGATTGGAATCTGAACTTTCCAGAAAACCTCATGCCCGGTCTGGTTATTCCGCGAATGATCACAAAAAATGGAAAAAAACATCCATAAAGTAATAAAGAGTCATTAATTAAAGTCATCATAAGAATCACGTGCGAAATTTGCACTCTTTAGACGTGCAAAAACTGCCTGCTTAAGACAGGCAAAAGATTCCCTCCGGCCTCCCGGAGGTATTTTTTGCTTTCTGGCATGAATGCAACCGCTGCCCGTTGGCCTGAAGGATATTATTGCATGCAGGCCTGTATGAAATTATTGCCTGCTGGCCAGATAGAAAAATATGCCTTCCGGCCAGATAGAAAGAATTGCACACTGGCCTTAAGGCAAAGAATGCCTGAAGGAATGTAAAAGAAGAGGCGACCCTTAGGGTCGCCTCTGGTTCGTTTTGGTTTTACTTACACACCTTTGTTAATAATACGACCGGTGCCATCGGGCAGGGGAGGATATTTTAGAATGTCTCCTGAATAACCACCGGTTGACAGATTGGGCTCACAGGTCTGTGCGAGAAGAGTTGAAAAGCTCTGGCTGACCAGAGCCGGCCTTTTTTTGACGGTAGCCGCAAGGGCGGGTGAAAACTCCATCGGAAGGATGTTGAAGGGATTCGATTTTTCTGGCATGCTATGTTTTCCCGGAATGGACTATCCGATTTGGTGTAATGTCAAATCTGCCGGAAAGAAGGTGCAAATAGCACGCCAGATTTTACCTGCGGCGTAAAAACCCCGTTTATTTTTTGAGAAGTGGGGCGTGCAAGCATTTTTGGAAAGGTAAAGTGTTGTACCTGAATAATCAAGCGGCGACCCTCAGGGTCGCCGCTTAGGAATAAATCGGAATATTATTTCTTTTCAAAATACCTGACAGATGGGACGTCTTTGAAATGTGAATCCATGGTCCAAAAATCCGCATTTTGGGAAAATGCGGTGGCCAGAAGCAAACTGTCTGCCATGGGCAATTGATATTTCACTGAAAGTTCAGCGGCTTCCAATGAAATCGGAATAGACAGGTCAACCACTCGCGCATGATTAAGAAAACCGATAGCACGATTGGCTTCATCATGACCGAATTCACGCAGAACCCGTTTGTAAATCTCATAGTAATTCAATGGGGAAACAATCAATGACTCTGTGTTTTCGATGGCTTCGGAAAAGAAAAGGGCATAAGGAGAATCAGTAAAATATTCAAACCATCCCGATGTATCCACAAGGTTCATATTTCTCTGTCATCCTGTTCGCGGTAGTCTGTTACATTCAGATGGGGAAATATTCCTCGTGCCGCTTCAATCGGTTCAAGGAGAATAATTTCAATCCGGCGGCCAATCTGGATCATCTGCAGTTTCTGGCCGGGTTTGATCTTCAGGTTTTCACGAATTTCCCTTGGGATCACAATTTGATATTTGGATGATACCGTTGTTAACGTCATACGAACCTCTGAACGATAAACGAATCGTAATACGAGTATAGCACAGACAATACACTCCTGTATCACACAGGAATCAAAACGGCGACCCTCAGGGTCGCCGCTGGTTTTACGCTGAAATCTGGTCAGGCTGCTTTGTTGAGGAGCTGCCCGGTCCCATCGGGCATGGGGGATTGTTTGATCATTTCGATAAGAGCCTGACCGGCCGCCTTTTGCTGGTCCATGGTCTGCTTCATGATGGCCATGCTAATCTCATTCATCACGGCCCGGTTTTTGCTGCCGGTGGCATACGATGCGAGGGACGATTCGCTGGAAATGGAATTTATCATATTCTTTTTATCGGTTGTGTGCATCGTACCTTTAGTCCTTTTTTGGAAGAAGATTTTTTGAACAGGGCCGGTGGAGTTGAATACTGACATCCCGTGGGAATATCACCGCATGGCAGGATTTAACGGACAAAAAATTGCCACTTGAATAATAGAATATATGTGCTATTATGGAATAATCCGGAGGAAATCAAACAACCGGATTGGATGTGGTTCGGTGCGGCTGAATGAGACAGCCAATTTTGACGTGAAAAAAGGATTTGTGATAAAAAATACGGTAAACCGGGGGTTGTTCTAAAAAAGTTAGCGTAATTATTTGCCAAATTTCAAAAAATACGATAACCTATTGAAATCGGTACTGATTTGATCTATAATACTCACCAGGAGGAGGAAATTACCATGACCTTTGCCTTCAACGATGCAGAATGGCGTATGACCCGCCTGGAACGCCTGGGATTGAAAGAAGATCCCTTCAAACTTTCTGCAGATCCGCGATATTTATACCTCGGTTCCGAACATCTATCGGTTTACAAACAACTTCTGAATATTATCTCGCGCCGGCGCGGCCTTGGACTGGTGATCGGCGACATGGGCATGGGGAAAAGTTCTCTTGCCCGCCGCCTGTATGATGTCCATTCCGCTGAACCCAACATGGATGTGTGCTACATCCACACCGCGGCCTTTAAATCGGGCATGGATGCCGCCCGGCAAATTTCTACATCGCTGGGGGTTGACCCGCAGCGTTCCTTCCAGCGTCAGATGGAAAGCATCGAACGCAAAATGGCCGATGCCTATATTGCCAAACGTAATGTGGTCATTTTGTTGGATGATGCCCAGTTGATGGACCCATCGGCTCTGGAAGTGATCCACCGCCTGTACAACTTTGACTATGATGCCAAAGTGGCGCAGGTTTTGGCCTTTGGTCAAAATGAAATGCTCGGTCTTTTTGAGCAGAACAAGGCTGTGAATGCGCGCGTGTTTGCCCGGCTCATCCTCTCACCGCTGGCTCTGGGTAGTGCCCTTCAGATGGTGCTCTTCCGGCTGAACGTGGCCGGCCGCAATGCACCGCTCATCCATGACAATGCATTTGAATTGCTGTATGAAAGCTCACAAGGCGTGCCGCGGGAGATCATCCGCCTGTGCAACATCGCCATTGACCTGCTCCTGCAGAGCAATGAAAGCATGATCACCCTGGCTATCGCAGAAGAGGCGGTGAAACTTTGAAAAAAAAGACTGCACCTACACCGCCTGCCGGCCGCCCGGCCTGGCTGCAACTCTATGACGCCCGCTCCAACCAAACCCAGGAAAGCCGCCCGGTGGGACGTCCGCCGGCGCCAGTACCCCGGTATAAAGTCGGGATGACCCTTTCACAGGGCGAATCGGCCGATTTAAAGGTCTGGCAAGACCGCTTCAGTGAAATGCTGGGACGCAAAATCTCCAGCGGTGAAACCGTGGGTATTCTGGCGCGCATTTGTTCCACCCGGTATTCCCGGCTGGCTGAACAGAATTTTGACAACATGATGGATTTGATCGAACATCTTGTCGAGGGAGGGTAATAATTTCTTCCAATAACCCCCGGTATTAATGGAAGAAAAAATCGCCCCATTATTTCAGGAGAAAAATCCTACCCCCATGGATCAACTGGTACAAACCCGAGCGTATACATTGCCGTCATCAACCATGGATGACGCCTGGGAGATGATTCTCGGTCAGCTCCAGTCTGAGATGGACAAAACCAGCTTCGAAACCTGGGTGAAGCCGCTGAAACCGGTCAGCTACCGTGACGGCGTGTTCACTGTAGGGGCGCGTAACACCTACGGACGTGACTGGGTGGAGGCCCGCCTGCGCAGCCGGGTGACTCACATGCTTGAAGGCATGCTGACAGCACCGGTACGATTGAAGTTCACCGTTGTTAATGAATTTTTCCACGAAGAAGATGGCGAACCGGCCCCGCGTAAAGAAAAACCTTCTGTACAGCCTTCCGACGATGAGCCGTCAAAACCGGTTGACCGGGAACCCAGGCGGGAACGGACTCAGGGAGAACCCTCTGAACGCAAGATCCTTCTGGCCAGGGCGTATGGCAGCGAGCGCGCCCGGGTTATCCAACCCGAACGCGGCCTGTTTCTGACACTGTATTTCTTTGAACACTGGCTGCCCCTTGTCGGGCATTCTGCCCTGGCCGTTATTTTAGCTGCCCGCAGCATGTGTTTCTGGAATCCAAAAACCGGTGAGCTGCGCAATCGGGTGGAAACTGACATGGCGGAGATCGCCGCCAAAGCCAATGTTTCTGTACGCACTGTCAAGGATGTACTGGCAGGAGAACTGGTGCGAAAATACTTTTTGCGGTACACTGTCCGACGCATGATGACGCCCAACGGTGTGCGGACGGCCGGCATCACCCTGATGGTCCGCATGGATGATCCGTTGACGCCCGAAGATCAGGATGTATTGAACCTGCCGGAAGCCGAGCGCTGGTACCCGGCGGAATTTGAAGACGAAACCGAGGAGTAGGGGGATTGACTATGTTCAACCGCCTTATTTTTCAGTATAATATGTCTAACAGTACCCACTACGCCTCTGCTGTTTTCAGCAAGCGGACCATGGTGGGTCATTTTTGTTAAAATGCCCAGCTATTCAAAACCCCCGCTTTCTTTGGATCAACAGGTCGAACTTCTTATTACTCGAGGTTTAATAATTCAAAATTCTGAGAAAGCAAACAGGCGAGCGAATAGATTTGGATATGAAAGATGTTTTTCATGCGTATTCTGTTGAACCAGGATTTTTCACCTTGATGGATTATGGTTTTCCTGATCAATAGGAAAGAATGTAAAGTGTGGAAACAGGGCATTACCACTGGTTTTGAGGTAAAATCCGGTGCTTGCAATTCAAAAACTCTTTAGAAAGGAGATACCCCATGGCTGACGAGAAATATGAGTCGTATTGCTTGAAATGCAAAAGCAAACAGCTCATCAAAGACGCTGAGAAGACTGTGTTGAAAAATGGCGCCAATGCTGTTAAAGGCAAATGCTCCGTTTGCGGCACCACCGTGATGAAGATCCTCCCGAAGGAAAAGAAATAGAACGTAGCAAGGAAGAGGCTGCCCGATGATATCAAAATCGGGCAGCTTTTTTTATACGAATAAGTCTTTGTTACAATTCATCCCCATGACAACCAACCCATTAACACAAAACCATACCTCGCGCGGCTACCTGATCGCCTTCATCAGCGCCATTATTTTATCCACCACCGCCATCCTCATTCGGCACCTGTCGGTTAATTACCATCTGCCGGCACTGATCCTGGCGTTCTGGCGTGACAGTTTTGTGGCACTCACCCTGCTGACGGTGCTCGGACTCTCCCGGCCGTCGAGCTTACACGTGGAGAAACGCGACCTGTTGTACTTCCTTTTATATGGACTTGTGCTGGCCATCTTCAATTCCCTGTGGACCAATTCGGTGGTGCTCAACGGTGCCGCCGTTTCGACTGTGCTGGTGTACTCATCGGCGGCTTTCACGGCGCTGCTGGGCTGGTGGTTGTTAAAGGAGACTCTGGGCTGGATCAAAGTGCTGGCCGTGTGTTTAAGCCTGGGCGGTTGCGTGCTTGTGGCGGGCGCATATGACCCCTCGGTGTGGCAGAGCAACCTGCTGGCCATCTTCACGGGTATCATTTCCGGGCTGGCCTACGCTGCGTATAGCCTTATGGGACGTAAAGCCGCCAACCGCGGCCTGAACGCCTGGACGACCATCCTTTACATTTTTGCCTTTGCTGCCAGCTTCCTGATGGTTTTCAACCTGTTATTGGGAAAATCTCTGCCCGGGGCCGCCAGTCAACCGGCTGACATGTTCTGGCTGGGTCATGCCTGGGCGGGGTGGGGGGTGCTGCTCCTGCTGGCCGCCGGGCCGACGGTGGCGGGTTTCGGCCTCTACAATGTGAGCCTGGGGTATCTGCCCTCCAGTGTGGCCAACCTGATCCTTTCGACGGAGCCGGTATTCACTGCCATTATTGCCTTCCTTCTTCTGGGTGAGCGGATGACCGGCATCCAGGTCGTAGGCAGTCTGCTGGTGCTGGGCGGGGTGGCCATCATGCGGTTATTTGAGCGTGAACCGGCGACAGAGGCGGAGCCGGCGGGGGTGTAAACGCCCCCACCAACCTCCCCCAGAGGGGGAGGCATAATGTGAATAAATCGCTGCACTGTGAATCTGATAAATAACGGATCTTTTATATCCCTACATCAATTTGTAATGGGCAGATCAATATGGTGAACATGATTCGAGCTATTCCATAACAGTGATCTCAACTGATGTGTACCGCTCATCAAAACCAGCCTGTTAAAACCCCCCTCATAGATAGGCAGTCAGCCAAAAAACCTCCTCCACCTGTAGGAATAAAAAAAACCTCCTCCACCTGTAGGAATAAAAAAAAACCTCCCCCATCGGGGGAGGCAGGTGGGGGTGTAATCAATCAATCGCCGTCTCAGGAAATTTCTCTCGAATGGCATAAATCATTTCTTCCAATCCTTGGCCGATCTCTGAAGCATCCACCTCAAATCCATGATGCGTAGCCCCCAGAACAAACTTGACCCGGCTGCCTTCCTGTTTCACCTCCACAAAATAATGCGGACCAAAAACGATGCCAACCGACGTGATATTCCCCGCCTCATCTTTCTTGACATCCAATTCTCTAATGGATTCTCTCATATTCGCTCCTGTGTTTTCATGATGTACCAGTATTATAGAACATTTAACACACCTCTCCCTTCGAGCGAACCCGTGGACTAAATCCCTTTTCCGTTGAGCGAACCTAGAGACTTCACCCCACTCCCTTTGGGGCAGGTTGAGCGCTTAGCTCCTCTCCATTTGGGGCAGGTTGGGCGCTTACCGCCTCTCCCTTTGGGGCAGATTGAGCGCTTAACTCCTCTCCCTTTGGGGCAGGTTGTGGAATAGGTCAAAAAAAGTGGACACATTTAATGTCCTGAAATTTGCTCGAAATCCGCTGGGCTACGATAACCCAGGGAAGAGTGCAATCTTTGGCGATTGTACCAAACCTCAATATACTCGAAGATAGTAGATTTAGCTTCGGCTCTGGATGAGAATTGCCGGTAAGCACATTCGCTTTTCAATGTGGCATGAAAGCTCTCCATAGCCGCATTGTCATAACAATTCCCGGTTCTGCTCATACTGATCTGGCATTTCGCAGCTTCCAACAACTTCAAATAGGCTTCGCTCGTGTACTGGCATCCGCGGTCGGAATGATGCAGTAAATCAACCTGCGGATGCCGGTTGACCACGGCCATTTTCCAGGCTTTCTCAACCAGTTGTGTGTTCATCCGGTCTGCCATAGCCCACCCCACGATCTTGCGAGAGTACAGGTCCATGATGGATGCCAGATAAAGCCAACCTTCGGCCGTGTCGATATAGGTGATGTCACCCACCCATTTCTCATTAGGTTTGGTTGCCTGGAATTTCTGGTTCAATATGTTAGGGGCTATCCTGTCGCCATAGTGCTGTTTGGTGGTCTGTGGATGCCACCTGCGGGCTTTCAATGGGATCAGATGGGCCTTTCTCATCAACCGTGCCACCCGAAAACGGGAATAGTTGTACCCTTTTTGAAGCCAATACTTGTGTATCCGCTGACTGCCATAGGTGTACCGGCTGAATAGAAAAGCTTCTCTGACCTTTTCCAGTAATTCGGCATTGGCCCGCGATCTGGCACTTTCGGGCCTCTGTTTCCAGGCGTAGTACCCGCTGCGATGTACTTCCAGTACTTTACACATTCGTTTGACGGAGAATATCTTCTCATGGGCCGCTATGAAGGCGTACTTCAATGGCTTTTTCGTGAGAAGATGTTGATCGCTTTTTTTAGGATATCTCTTTCCTCCTCTGCGTTGGATAGTTCTTTCTGTAACCGGCGAATTTCTGCTTTCGCGGCTTCCAGATCACTGGGTACAATTTGGGCAGGTTCTCCTGCTCTCTCCATGATCTGATATCGGTCACGCCACTTTACCAGCATCCCAGGTGTTATTCCCAATTCCCGCTCGATCTGCATGGCGCTTTTATCTCCCCGTTTCAGCAATTCAAGCGCCTGGATCTTGAAATCCTCTGAATACTCCCTGTACTTCTTGTCTCTCATCTCGTCTCTCCTGATCTTGTTAGTCTACTTGATCAGGACATTTTTCGTGTCTACTTTTTCGCTCGTTTCCAGTCAATGTAGATCAGGTCAATTTTGCCTTTATAATCCCGCAGCAGCGAGGCCATCACCAGTTTGTTGTCACCCCAGATGAGCATGTTGCGGAAGTCATCGCGGTGGGCTTTTTGCTCGTCAAACAGGGTGCCCTGCACGAGGGCGCGCTGTTTGGGTTCGTCCACGGTCTCAATTTTCTGCAAGGGCATGGCAGAGCCGGCCAGGTCTACCTCGCGGCGGTTGCCGTATTCGTCGTATTTGCCTTCCCACACCAGTTCGGTTTTTCGGGTTGAAAGCGGGTGAGGGTTATGCGGGCCATAAATGGTCTCAGGCATGGTGTTTTCCTCCCTGGGTTTGGTTATGGTTGGGGGCTATTGAAATAATTATACGCCCTCTCCCAACCTCTCCCAAAGGGAGAGGAGTTAAACACCCAAGCTGCCCCAAAGGGAGAGGTGGTAAGCGCACGACCTGCCCCAAAGGGAGAGGAGCTAAGCGCACGACCTGCCTTAAAGGGAGAGGAGCTAAGCGCACGACCTGCCCCAAAGGGAGAGGAGTTAAGCGCTCAACCTGCCCCAAAAGGAGAGGGGTGAAGCGCACGACCTGCCCCAAAGGGAGAGGAGTTAAACGCTCAACCTGCCCCAAAGGGAGAGGCGGTAAGCGCACAACCTGCCCCAAAGGAAGAGGAGCTAAGCGCACAACCTGCCCCAAAGGGAGAGGAGCTAAGCGTACAACCTGCCCCAAAGGGAGAGGAGCTAAGCGCCCAACTGGAAACGAGCGAAAAAGTAGACACGAAAAATGTCCTGATCAAGTAGACTAACAAGATCAGGAGAGACGAGATGAGAGACAAGAAGTACAGGGAGTATTCAGAGGATTTCAAGATCCAGGCGCTTGAATTGCTGAAACGGGGAGATAAAAGCGCCATGCAGATCGAGCGGG
>NZ_BBYA01000012.1 GCF_001050275.1 Leptolinea tardivitalis | reverse complement strand
TGCTTTTTCTGTTTTGTTCCCTTTTTGATAGCGGGGTCGGATGGTTTCTACTAATTCTCGCTTGCTTTGTTGACTCATCATAGCTCCCTCGGCAGCTCTCTATTCTCTGCCCAAGGTAACATCTATTGTGAGGCAACGTTTCTCCTAAAGTTACTTTTAATTTGAGGCAATGCGTGGAATTAAATCATTTGACAAATACATTTGCATGGTTATAATTTCTAGATTAATATGTGACTCATGGTGCAAAACCGCCAGGAGGAGATGCTCCATGAAAATCCCCGAGTTTTACCCCAAATCTTATAGGAGGAGAAAAATGAACAAGAAGATATTGTCATCTGGTTTAATTGCACTGGTTGTTTTCAGCCTTGCATTAGCTGCCTGCGCACCTGCCGCCGCGCCTGCCGCCGAACCAACCAAAGCTCCCGAAGCTGCTGCCGCATTTGCACCTATGAAGGTTGAAGCGCCGAACTGCGACTATGGCGGTGAATTTAAATCCATCGAAGCCGTAGATGAAAACACAGTGAAATTTACACTGTGCTATTCTGATCCTGGATTTCCCTCCAAGGTAGCCTTTTCTGCATTCGGCATCCAGGATAAGGACTATATGGATGCCAATGCCGGTGATTCAGTTGCCATGAGTGAAAAACCGAATGGTACTGGACCGTACAGATTGGTCGAATGGAAAAAAGGCGACAGCATTATCTTTGAAGCCAATCCTGACTACTGGGGTGAAAAAGCCAAAGTGAAGAACCTGGTCTTCCGCTGGTCTGATCAATCTGCTCAACGTTATCTCGAATTGAATTCCGGCACGGTTGATGGCATTGATAATCCTGCCCCTGAAGATATTGTAAAACTCAAAGAAGACAAGAACTTCACCGTTTATGATCGGTCTCCTATGAATATCTTCTATATTGGGTTTAACAATAAGATCGCTCCGTTTGATAATGAGAAGGTTCGCCAGGCTTTTGCCCAGGCCATCGACCGCAAGCGTATTGTTGAACAATACTATCCCGAAGGTTCAACTGTTGCTGAAAACTTTGTTCCCGATCTTTTCAATCCTGGCTTTAGCAAGGATATCAAATGGTATTCTTACGACAAGGATGCCGCCAAGAAGCTCCTGGAAGATGCCGGTTTTGATTTCAATCAGGAAATTAAGCTTTCATTCCGCAACGTAGTTCGCGGTTACCTGCCTTCACCTGATAAAGTGGCCCAGGAACTGCAGGGCCAGCTGGCTGAAATTGGCGTAAAAGTTAAATTGAATGAGATGGAATCAGCTACATTCATCGATGCAACTGCCGCTGGACAGGAAGGTTTCTATCTGCTCGGTTGGAGTGCTGATTATCCGGATTCCACCAACTTCTATGATTATCATTTCGCCAATGAAAACAACAAGCAATTTGGCGCACTGTTCCCCGATATCGCCGAACCCATCAAAGCCGCTGGAAAGATATCTGATACCGCTGAACGCCAGAAACTGTATGACAAAGTCAATGAATTACTGAAGACCCATGTTCCCATGATCCCAGTAGCTCATGGTGGTTCTGCCACAGTTTTCAAAGCTAAAGTGGAAGGTGCCCATGCCAGCCCGTTGACCAATGAAATCTTTGCTGTTATGAATAATGGCGCTGATCAATTGGTCTGGATGCAGAATGGTGAGCCGGCTTCTCTGTGGTGCTCTGACGAGACCGATGGCGAAACTCTGCGCGGATGCGAAGCCATGTATGATTCTCTGCTGGCATACAAAGTGGGCGGTGTTGAAGTCGAACCCAGCCTGGCTGAGAAATATACATCCAACGCTGATGCCACAGAATATGTGTTCAATTTACGCAAAGGTGTGAAATTTACCAATGGCGCTGCCCTGGACGCGAATGATGTTGTTAGCAGCTTTGCTGCCCAATGGGATGCCAAGAGCCCGAATCATAAAGGCCGCACTGGTACATTTGAATACTTTGGTTCCTTCTTCGGAAGCTTCTTGAATGCTCCCGAAAAATCGGCCGAGTAATTCGTAATAAGGATTTTTCAAAAGTAGTAGATGTTTTAGCCGGTCAGTGGATCAAAAATTCACTGACCGGCATATCCCAGAACAAATAAGACAGGCTGAAGCCAGATGCTTCAATTTCTTTCCCGCCGATTATTATTATTAATCCCGGTTTTGATAGGGATTGTTTTTATAACCTTTGGCATCGTTCGATTGATACCAGGGGATCCTTGTGTCACAATGTTGGGTGAGCGGGCTACTCCACAGAAATGCCAGCAATTCCTTGAACGTTATGGTTTGAACGATAACTTCGCCGTTCAATTTGTCAGGTATCTCTCTAATATGGCCCAGGGTGATCTGGGGTTATCTATCAAGTTTTCACGCCCGGTAGCCGATATCATTGCTGAACGGCTGCCGCTAACCATTGAACTTACACTCTGTGCGATGCTTTTTTCCACAGTGTTTGGAGTACTTTTTGGCGTTATATCAGCACTGAAACGCAACTCATTCATTGACACGTTAACAATGATCGGTGCAAATATCGGTGTTTCCATGCCAGTTTTCTGGTTGGGTTTGATGTTGGCATATGTTTTTGCCTTAATGCTAAAGGGTACTCCGTTTTTTATCCCCCCATCTGGCCGGTTTAGTGCCGGCTTGACTTTGATGTCACTTTCAAGGTATTGGGGATTAAAAAATGTTACAGGTTTCGAGAAATTTGTCATCGATTTCATGTCGAATTCACTGCTTCTAAATGCCATTATTACCGGAAATTGGAAAGCTGTTAAAGATGGACTATGGCATTTAATCCTTCCGGCAATTGCAGTTGGAACCATCCCCATGGCCGTTATAGCCCGTATGACCCGTTCCAGCCTATTGGAAGTACTTGGTCTGGATTACATCCGTACTGCACGGGCAAAGGGTTTGATTGAACGGTTGGTCATCTCAAAACATGCCATGCGAAATGCCATGATACCGATTGTCACAATAATCGGTATTGAAACAGGTAGTCTGCTGTCTGGCGCTGTTTTGACCGAGACAGTTTTTGCGCTTCCAGGTGTTGGAACATCTTTGGTCAATGCCATATTGTCTCGCGATTATCCAGTTGTACAGGGTTTCACTTTAATCATTGCGATCATCTTTGTGCTGGTTAACTTGATCGTTGATATATCTTATGCATATCTTGATCCACGGATCAGAATAGAGTGACGGAGAACATGGCACCAAAAGAATCGAAAAAAAAAGGACAATACGAACGCCAATCTCCGGCAAGAGAATCTTTCCGTCGGTTTCTGCGACACCGATCTGCACAGGTTGGATTAGGAATTCTCCTGGTGTTGGTATTAATCGCGATATTCGCGCCTTTGCTTGCGCCGTACAATCCTACCCAGATTTTGAAGAATGAGAAACGACGAGACGTACCCTGCATTCATTTATTAGGGTGTCCGGCGGATAAAAACGAACATATTATGGGAGTTGATGGTAACAGTCGAGATCTTTTCTCCCGCGTGCTTTATGGTTCTCGATTATCCCTTCAAATTGGTTTGATCACCATTAGTTTTGCCATCCTTATCGGGGGGCTTATCGGAGCATTTGCCGGATATGTGGGTGGATGGGTGGATAACCTTCTCATGCGTCTTATGGATGTATTGATGGCTTTTCCGAGCCTGCTTCTTGCCATCGCCATTGTGACAGTTTTGGGAACAGGATTGATCAATGCACTTCTGGCGATTGGTATTGTCTCTATTCCCCGTTTTGCCCGCCTGGTTCGTGCATCGGTTCTTTCAACAAAAGAATTGGATTATGTGGCTGCTTCACGGGCTTTGGGTGCCTCTCCCATACGCCTTTTGTTCCAGAGGATTTTGCCTAATTCAATCACTCCATTAATTGTGCAGGGTACACTGGGTATAGCCACTGCCATTTTGGATGCGGCTGCCTTGTCCTTCCTTGGTTTAGGTGCAGAACCTCCCAGGCCCGAATGGGGTCTTATGCTGGGTGAAGAAAAGAACAGTGTTTTTAATGCGCCTCACCTTGTGTTTTTCCCGGGAATTGCCATCATGCTTACCGTTTTAAGCTTCAACCTGGTGGGTGATGGATTACGTGATGCCCTCGATCCGCGGTTACGCGGAAAACCTGTTGCTTAGGAGAAAAAATGGCTGAAAACAAGCGTTGGTCAAACCCTCCAGCGATGGAGATAGATGTAAAAAAGACTTATCAGGCTGTCATGAATACTGATAAGGGAAAAATCGTCATCGATCTCTTTGCCTCAAAAGTTCCCAAAACCGTGAACAATTTTGTATTCTTGGCCCGTCAGGGATTTTATGATGACACAATTTTTCATCGGGTGATCAGTGATTTTATGGCTCAGGGCGGGGATCCAACTGGAACTGGTATGGGTGGACCTGGTTATAAATTTGAGGATGAATTTGATTCTTCCCTTAAGCATGATAAACCAGGAATTTTATCCATGGCAAATGCCGGACCAAATACGAATGGTTCTCAATTCTTCATTACGCATGTGCCTACCCCCTGGTTAGATCGAAAGCATGCCATATTTGGTCAGGTAAAAGAGGGGATGGATGTCGTAATGTCAATCCCGCCAAGAAATCCGCAGGCTCCAGAATATGCTGGCGTGAAAATTCAATCCATTGAAATTCTTGAAAAGTAAACGAATAAAATTCAGCAGACAAAAGCACCAGAAATGGTGCTTTTTTGTTTATTTGAAAACTCATTGTAAGAAAAATCTATTGACAATTATTTCACCTGGAGATAATATTATCATAACCGTAAAAATATTTCAGATGTTTAAATCCCGGGGACCTGGCTGAGCTCATGAACATAATTCCAAGTGATTATGAATCATCCCGTTTGATAAGCAAAATATTGATGATGTATTACATGGAAGACAAATCTCAGGCTGAAATTGGTCAGGAGCTTGGACTTTCAACTGCAAAGATCAATAGACTATTGAAACAGGCAAGGAATCAGGGATATGTTGAAATCAACATTCATACTCCTTTTCAACATCTATTGACCCTTGAAAAAGAACTTGAAAGTGTCACAGGACTTAAACATGCTGTTGTCGTTCCTAAGCTCGGCGATAATCCTAAGGCTTTATTACAGAGTGTAGGAAAGGCTGCCGCCACATTCTTTCTCGAACACATCAGAGACGGTGATATTATTTGCATGGGCGGGGGCGTTACTTTAAGTGCCATGGTTGAATCCATTCCGGCAGACCAGAAGTATTCTGTTACAGTAGTACCGGCATCTGGTGGTGTACAGGGAAGGTATGATACTAATGTAAATAGTCTGGTGGCAGATTTGGCTATTAAATTAGGTGGCAGGAGTTTGTCTTTACATGCTCCTGCTGTAACTGATTCACCGAGAGAGCGTGAAAACTTATTGGCTTTGCGTCAGATAAAAGAGGTACTTGACCTGGCTGATCATGCCCAGGTTGCATTGGTGGGTATCGGCGCTGTACGACCCGCAACAGCCAGTATGTTTCAATTTGCTTCGTTATCTCAGGAAGATATTTCCGCCATCACAGAGAACAAACAGGCGGTTGGTGAAATGCTTGTGCATCTAATTGACCGGCAAGGACGGCCTGTCAATAGTGTGTTGAATCAGCGGATTGTTGGTCTGGAATTAGAGGATTTGAAAAAAATTCCATTAACCATCGGCATTGCCGCTTTGCAAAACAAAGTTACACCTATCATTGCTGCACTTAAAGGAGGTTATTTAAAGGTACTGATTACAGATGAAGAAACAGCCAAAGAAGTATTAGCAAGATTCCAAACCGGGATTCCGGACTGAAAACAATCATTATTGGATATCGGAAACCCTAAGAACTGGAGAAATCTATGCCTGTACATACGAAAGATGTCTCAAACGAATTACAGTTAGATCCAAAAATACGAAAGCAAATTGTCCAGCGGCTTTCTAAAGAAAAGCTGCAAAAGATGCTTGAGCAGATGTTCCTTACGCGGTTTTTTGAAGAGAATGCTGAAGCATTATATATGCGTGGTTTAGTTCATGGAACCATGCACCTCTCCATCGGGATGGAAGCCTCTCCTATCGGTTCAATAGCAGCTATCCGAGATGATGATTATATTCTTCACCACCATCGTGGTCATGGCCATACAATCGCCAAGGGAGCTGATATTACCCTGATGATGGGCGAATTCATTGGCAAGGAACCCGGTTACTGCCGCGGACGCGGTGGTTCGATGCACATTGCTGACATTGCCGGACGTAACCTGGGTGCCACCGGTATCGTTGGCGGCGGTTTACCGACTGCAGTAGGAATTGGCCTTGCGTTGCAGATGAAGAAAACAGACAATATTCTGCTTTGCTTCTTCGGTGATGGTGCCACAAATGAAGGTTCCTTCCACGAAGCATTGAATATGGCTGCCCTGTGGAAACTTCCGATTGTTTTCATTTGTGATAACAACCAGTATGGCATGTCAATGGCTGTTGAACGGGCCATGACTGTCCACCATATCAGTCAACGTGCTGCTGCCTACAACATTCCCGGTGTGACTGTAGATGGAAATGACGTACTTGCGGTATACGACAAAGTATCAGAAGCCGCCATGCGTGCCCGGTCAGGTGAAGGTCCGACCCTGGTCGAAAACCTGACATACCGTTGGCGTGGCCATTCAAAGAGTGACCGCAACCTGTACCGTACCCAGGAAGAAATCGAAGAGTGGAAACAGTTTGACCCGATCATCCGGTATACCGGATGGTTGCAGGAATATAAAGTGCTATCTGAAGATGAAATTGATTCAATTGAACAGAGTGCAAAAGAATCCATTAACAAGGCAACCGAGACCGCTTTAGCTTTCCCGGAACCTACACCTGAGAATCTGGAAGCGGAGGTATTTGCGCCATGACAAACCCAGAAACAAAACGAGAAATTACCATGTTGGAAGCAGTGCGCGAAGCACTGGTCCAAGAAATGCGCCGCGACGAGAATGTTTTTCTTATTGGTGAAGATATTGGTGTATATGGTGGTGCGTTCGGTGTAAGCAAGGGTATGCAAGAAGAATTTGGTATGGAGCGTGTGCGTGACACACCCATTTCAGAGGCTGGAATTGCCGGTGCCTGTGTTGGAGCCGCTCTGATGGGTATGCGCCCGGTTGGCGAAGTCATGTTCATGGATTTCCTGACGTTGATGATGGATCAATTGGTCAACCAGGCAGCTAAAATCCGTGTCATGTTTGGCGGAAAGGTCAGCATTCCGTTGGTGATGCGGGCACCTTATGGCTCCGGGACCGGTGCGGCCGCACAACATTGTCAATCATTGGAGAGCTGGTTCATATCCACTCCCGGTATAAAGGTCATTTGCCCTTCCACTCCGTATGACGCAAAAGGACTTTTAGTATCTGCTATTCGCGATAACAATCCGGTAGTTTTTATGGAGAATAAACTTCTCTATAAAGCCAAAGGTTTTGTACCGGAAGACCTTTACACATTACCGATCAGCAAAGGTGATGTAAAACGCGAAGGCAAAGACATGACGATTTTCTCCTATGGTGTCACAGCTCAGCGATCTCTCGAGGCTGCAGAAATACTGGCAAAAGAGGGTATTGACATTGAAGTCATCGATCCTCGGACACTCAAACCATTGGATAAAGATCTGGTAATTCAATCCGTTTCAAAGACCGGTCGGTTGCTGATTGTACATGAAGCAACCAAAACGGGTGGATTTGCCGGTGAAGTTACGTCTGTTGTTTGTGAAAGTGAAGCTTTTGACCGCCTGGATGCCCCCATAAAACGGTTGTGTGGTCTGGATATTCCGATCCCATATAACCGGACATTGGAAAAAGCAGCCACTCCTCAGGTTGAAGACATCGTCAAAGCTGCCCGTTCACTGGCTATTGAAGGGAGATAGTCCATGAAAGCAGAAGTAATTATGCCAAAAGTGGACATGGACCAGGAAACCGGTACGCTGGTGGAATGGTTAAAACAGGAAGGTGACACCGTTAAGAAAGGTGAACCCCTGTTTGTGATGCTGACAGCGAAAGCCTCGATTGAAGTTGAGGCACCCGAATCAGGTATATTGCGCGGGATTACAGCAAAGAAAGACGATGTCATTCCGGTAACACAGGTTATTGCCTATATTGTGTCACCTGATGAAAAGTTTGAAGCTCCTGTTGCTAAACCTGCTGAATCTGCCGCTGTTAAAGCTCCAGAGATGCCATCGGAAGCAAAAAAAGCTGAAAATGAAACATCTTCTGTTCCTACTATGGTGGCGGGTGATGCCAGCCAGGTGAGAGCAACCCCGTTAGCCCGGGCAATTGCACGTGAAAAGGGACTGGATTTGTCTGCAATTGCAGGCCGCGGTCCCCGCGGACGCATTTATAAAGCCGATGTGTTATCTGCATTGGATAAAGGAGTTGGTTCAATAGCAGCAAAACCTGCCATGGTTCAAGCCCCGGCGGGTGCAGCTCCTGCTATCAATATTCCTCTTCCAAATGCTCGCATACGTGAACGGATTCCTCAAAAGGGAGTACGGACTATTATTGCTCAACGTTTGGGCTATAGTTGGAATTCCATTCCACATATTTACGAATCTGTAAATGTGAATATGGAAGAGATTGTCCGGCTTCGTGAACGGGTAAACCAGGTTATACAGAATCATACAGGTTTGAAAGTCTCGTATACTGCGATTCTGGCCCTGGCTGTAGCCCGTCTCTTACCAAAACATCCTTTCCTGAATAGCTCTTTTACCGGTGATGAAGTTATTTTGTGGGAAGATGTCAATCTGGGTATTGCCACCAGCCTTGAAGATTATTTGATTGTTCCGGTTGTACGTACTGCCCAGGAATTGAGTCTTGAGAGTATTGTGAAGGAAATGAGCCGACTGTTGGAAGCAGCCCGTGGGAAGAAGTTGGAACCGGCTGATATGAGCGGATCCACCTTTACCATCAGCAACCTGGGCATGTTTGGTATTGAATCATTCACTGCGATCATTAATCCACCAGAGACTGCTATTCTGGCTGTTGGAAAAATGGTTGATACCCCTGTAGTGATCGATGGACAGGTCGTTGTACGTCCCATGATGAACCTCACCCTGGCAGTAGATCATCGCGTGAATGATGGTGCTCGCGCTGCCAAATTCCTGAGTGATTTGAAATCCACTCTTGAGAATCCATATCTATTAATCTAGATTCCGATTATTATTGGTAGAGAAGCAAATCGGAATAGATAAATTCCCCCGCTGCAAAGCGGGGGAATTTGTAAGAATACAAAGTGAGGAAGAATGGATGAAGAAATTGTAGGTAAAGTTTTAACTGTATTGGTAGCTAAAGACCCCAATTCCATGAAATCCACTCCAATTGAAACTGTGGAAGTTACCTTTGAAGGTTTTCAAGGCGACAAACATTCAGGATGGACAAAACCTTCGGATGGACGCACAAATTTTTATGCCCGGGGAACAACTATCCGAAACAACCGTCAAATTTCATTGATTTCAAAAGAAGAAACCGATTTAATTGCGTCTACACTCGGAATTGATCAAATACTGCCTGAATGGATGGGTGCAAATTTATTAATCTCGGATATCCCCGAATTTTCAAGTTTGGAGCCAAACAGTCGTCTCTTTTTCTCCAGCGGTGTTGTTTTATTGATTACCGCTGAAAACCATCCATGTATGACATTATCAAAAGAAATTGCATCGAACTTTCCAGATAGACCCGAATTGGTTGGAAAAATTGTTGCCGCTTCCAAGAATTTACGCGGATTAGTAGCTGTTGTTGAATTACCCGGATATATAAAGAAAGGTGATGATGTACGTGTAATGCACGCACATAAATAATTACGAATGGGTGAAATTGCTGCCTTAATCACTGCCGTCTGTTGGTCTTTCACATCCATCTTCTTTAATAATGCTTCACGGTTAATCGGTTCAGTACGTGTAAATCGATTGCGTCTGCTCGTCGCTTCTGCCATTCTTGTTGTGTCCCACTGGATTGTTCTTGGATCACCAATACCTGTAGGAGCATCCAATGAAAGATGGCTCTGGCTTGGTTTATCAGGAATTATCGGACTTGCGCTGGGGGATGCATTTTTATTTCAGGCATATGTTTTTATTGGTGCCCGATTAACAACTGTTATTATGGCGTTGGATCCGGTTTTTTCAGCTTTGATCGCCTGGTTGTGGCTTGGCGAAAAGTTGAGTCTGATTGAAATTGCCGGTATAGTCATAACTATTTTTGGCGTTGGCTGGGTGGTTATGGAACAGCGGAACGGCCAGGGCAGGCATTCACGAAAAGATCAAATTTTGGGGATACTTTGTGGAATCGGCTCTGTACTTGGACAGGCAGTTGGCTTTGTTCTTTCAAAGAAGGGGCTTGAAGGGAATTTCTCTCCACTTTCGGGAGTGTTAATTCGAATTCTGGTTGCGACCTTCGTCATGTGGGTTTTGGCCATGTTCAGTGGCAAAATCAAAGATACGTGGGACGGGTTTAAAGATCGTACAGCCATGAAGAATATTCTGGCTGGATCGATTGTTGGGCCTTCATTAGGGGTCTGGTTATCTATGGTGGCAGTCCAACTTATTCCGGTTGGAATTGCCTCTACTTTAATGGCAACGAGACCTGTTATGTTGCTTCCTCTGTCAAAGATTTTTTATAATGAAAAAATATCTCTCCGTGCCATAATTGGTACTATTATTGCCTTATTCGGAGTGACATTGATTTTTCTCTTTGGATAGACATCCTATCAATTGGAAGCGGCACAACGAAAGCCGCGATTTTCACCGGGTGAATTGGGCACATGGTGGAAACGCATGGCTAGATGGGTAAAATGCAGTGCATCTGTGTAACCGGCTCCTCTAAGTGAGCGGCTTTTATGATCGGCAGACAAATCTGGACCTTGAGGATTCCGTTCGGGTGATTCTCCGTAGTAATACTCACTGTAAACATCATTCACCCATTCTCTAACGTTACCAACCATATCCAATACACCATACGGAGATTTCCCTTCAGGGTAACTGCCTACCGGACGGGTGGTGTTATACGCATTTCCAAAATTGGCCAGATTACCATCAGGGGGTGTATTTCCCCAGGGGTATAAACGGCCGTCAGTTCCACGGGCAGCTTTTTCCCATTCGGCTTCTGTGGGAAGACGACGTCCGACTTTTTCGCAATAAATTCTGGCATCATCCCAGTTAACATATGTAACAGGGTGATTATCAAAGTCCGGATTGGTATAGTTTACATTTTGTTCGGAGTCATGGACAATATCTCGGCACAAACCTGAAGAAACACATTTCTTATACATAGCCTGTGTTACTTCTGTCTGATCAATCCAATAGCCATCGAGATAAACCATATGCTGGGGTTTTTCCTGTAATTCGGCTTCATTGTAATCATCTGAAGAGCCCATTAGAAATGAACCCGAAGGAACATAGACCTGTACCATTCCATCTACAGGAGATATCCTGGTCGTTCCCAACGGAGGTTCTTGTGTAGGGGTGGGCGCATTGGTTGGTGTAGGTGCATTGGCTGTTTTTGCAGCCTGTGTGGATGCCGCCGCCTGTAAAGCTTGCTGTGTTGCCACTACTTGAGCCGTAATTGTGGCATTCATTTCCATGACAACCTGGTTTACATCTTTTGTTGGAAGTGGAGTGGGCTCTGGACTGCTAAAAACACCCGTCCGAAATAGAATGATCCCTCCAAAAAAGACAAAGAGTAAAAAGAAGGCGCCGCCGAGAAAAAGGAGGGTCTCTTTATTGTGAGCTGATAGTTGATTCATGGAGATGGACTCGAAAGAAAATAAAAGAAAGGCGCCCTCGGGGAGATTCGAACTCCCAACCAACAGATTCGAAGTCTGGTGCTCTGTCCATTGAGCTACGAGGGCAGTAAGTGCTGAAAAATCAGCGTAGTTATTATAACCGGATTAGATTTATCTTGTCGATAGTAATCCTAAACCTTGTGATATTACATAAATCGATTTTCATCACTTTATTAAAATATAGGAAAATTGACGAAATTTTCATCTTTTACGTTCATGAAAGTGGAGCTTGTTCGATACACTTAACACTGCTAGAATCAATCAATAGAGGGAATTCATTTATAAATACAACCTGAACAACAAGCTTTTCTCTAAATCCTCATTGGGCGAGTAGCGACAGAATGAATCTTTCCGGAAATTTGCTCGAGGTTAGGAATTTAAGCAAGATATTTCCCGGCGTTCAAGCACTGGAGGGGGTGGATTTTAACGTAAATTGTGGAGAAGTACATGTTTTGTTGGGAGAAAATGGGGCTGGAAAATCCACACTTATAAAAATAATCAGTGGGGCATACCAGCCAGATTCTGGATCAATTTTCTTTAAAGGAAAAAAAGTTCATGAAAATGATCCTCGTAATTCTTTACAGATGGGTGTTAGTGTCTTATATCAAGAGCCTTCCCTTGTTCCGAATCTTAACCTGATTGAAAATATCCATCTGGGAATTGAACCTGAACTACCTTCATTATTAACCGCAATTGACGAAAAAAAACAATTACAAAATACGCTGGCTCTATTTGATGAACTAAACCTTGCGCTCGATCCTTACGCACAAGTTTCAGAACTAAACCTGGCCGAGCAGCAAATGGTAGCTATCGCCAGAGCACTTCATCTTTCCGCTAATCTGGTGATATTTGATGAACCGGCTGCGATGTTGGCGCAACGAGAAGTGACTCAACTTTTCAGCGTTATTCGTCAGTTGCGGGCACGGGGATTGGGGATAATTTATGTAACTCACCGTCTTGAAGAAGCCATGCAAATTGGAGATCGGGCTTCTATCATGCGAGATGGCCATATGGTGGCAACTGTTGCCATTGATGGAACAACAAAGAAAGACCTGGTACGGATGATAGTTGGGCATGGTGTGGAAGATTCTATAACCCGTATCTCCAGATCTTCGAAAGAAGAAATTTTACGACTTGAAAAGGTGTCATCCAAAGAAGGTATAACTGATGTCAGTATTAACCTTCATGCCGGTGAAATACTGGGAATTACAGGTCTGATAGGGTCCGGGGGTACTGATTTATTGCAAACGATTTTCGGAGTAAATCCTGTGATTTCCGGAAAGATATTCATGCGGGGAAAAGAGGTAAAAATTCTATCTCCGCAGGATGCTATTTCTCTTGGGATTGGATTTATTACTGAAGATCGACAAAACCAAGGGTTAATTCTTGAGATGAATGCCCAGGAGAATATGACAATCGCTTCACTGGATGACATCAGCATGGGGCAGATCATTGACTTGCAGGCAGAAAACCAAATTGTGGAACATTATGCAAGCCGTTTGAATATAAATCCGCTGATTCTTTCTGGAAAATCGAAATTTCTCTCGGGAGGCACCCAACAGAAGGTTGTTTTATCACGATGGTTGGCGAGAAATTGTCAGGTTCTTTTGTTAGATGAACCGTCACGAGGTGTTGATGTTGGATCCAGGGCAGAGCTTTACCGTTTACTAAATGAGTTGACAAAACGCGGGACCAGCATGATTCTGGTCAGTTCAAATATTCCAGAGATTTTGACAATGGCCGATCGAATAGTAGTATTACGTCAGGGTCGCATAGTCAAATTATTAAATCGATATGAAGCCACTCATTCGGCAATCATGAATTTGGTTGAGGAAGGAGCTGTTTTATGAATTCTTCCCGAAGGGTGCTTACTTTATCTATTCACTCCAGATTGACTTCCAGTTTTCATCGATATCTTCCTGTAATTCCTAAAATTGAAAATCTGGGGGCTATCATCGGGTTAAGTCTATTGGTCATTGTGTTTTCATTTTTCTCTGAGTCATTCCGGCAAATCAGCAATATTATCCTCTTATTAAAAAATGCAGCAATTACCATTGGCATAGTAGCCGTTGGACAGACAGTTGTCATGATTTCAGGAGGTATTGATCTTTCGGTTGGATCAGTTGTGGCTATCACGGGACTGGTGACTGCATATCTAATGAAATTTGGCTTCGGAATGATTCCGCCATTAGAAGGAAATTTGTGTTATCTGGCCATCGCTATCGGTTGGATTACAGGGATGTTGATTGGTGGCTTTCAGGGTATGTTAATCACCTGTTTCAAGATGCCTGCATTTATCGTTACACTCGGTACGATGGTGGGATTGCGCGGACTTTCTGTTGCTATTTCAAATAGTGCACCCATTAACGCCCTACCGGATCAATTCAAATGGTTTTCCGATGGGAAAGTTGGAATCATTCCATCACCGGTTATCATCCTTCTTGTCACCTATTTATTCACTGCCATGATGTTGAGATTCACAAAAATGGGGAGGTATTGTCATGCTATCGGTGGAAATGAAACGGCCGCCCGGTTGGCAGGTATTAATGTTGATCTATATCGGATAATTTTCTATACCTACAGCGGTCTGTTAGCTGCCTTGACCGGAACTATTCTTATTTCCTATATTGATGCGGCAGTCTACAC
Organism: Leptolinea tardivitalis; assembly: GCF_001050275.1. Classification (GTDB taxonomy): domain Bacteria; phylum Chloroflexota; class Anaerolineae; order Anaerolineales; family Anaerolineaceae; genus Leptolinea; species Leptolinea tardivitalis. The sequence continues at coordinate 202,122 of NZ_BBYA01000012.1, read as the reverse complement.
TAATGGTGATGGGTTTCAGTTTAATTCTGTTGCAGCCGTAATCATCGGAGGAACAAGTCTGACAGGTGGAATAGGCGGTATCTGGGGCTCATTAATTGGTTCATTAATTCTGGCGACAGTCCCCAGCGGCATGGTCATGTTGAATGTTCCTTCCTGGTGGAGAGATTCTGTTACAGGTGCTGTGATTCTTCTCGCTGTTTTTATCGACGTAAATCGTCAATTTGCCAGAAAGAATGCCATTCGCCTGGATACAGTTCAACCAACTACGGGTGGGCGTTATTTATCTGAATTATTGAACGATTTGTCTCACTCAATAAAAAAACATACCGGTACGTCTCTCTTCAGATTCTATTTGATTGACAGAGAAACAGGTGATATTGTGCCGCAAGAAATCATGTTGTCGGATTCAGTTTCTGCACGGAATACCTCATTTCCTGGAAAAAGTCGAATTGTGTATGAAGCGAAAGAACAAGGGAGTGCCGTACTTATTCATGACCTCGTTCGTGCTGGCTATCAAAGTGTTGTACCAATCCAGCAAGACGTCCAGTGTGCTTTGGCTTATCCTTTGATAAACCACGAACGATGTTTCGGAATTATTGAATTGCAGAGTCCGGGTATTGCAATTTTCAAAGATTCGACTATTGATTTATTGAAAGACATTACCACTTCGATATTGACTCCTCTGGAGGATGCCTGGCTATTTGAGAGTGGTTGGTTGATCAGGCAGGTTAGAGAAGCACTTCGCCATCTCTGGGATGATTTATACCTTGGACGGATGCCCATTGCTGAGTGGGCATTATCTGAAAAGGACAGTCATCACGAAAAAACGGCAGGCGCTCGGGGAGAGACGTTACGAAATGTCATAATCAAGATCATTGAAAGTATGAAAACAAGTGAAAGCAGTGGGGAACGTAGTAACCGGTGTTACCAAATCTTATATATGACGTATATTCAAGAACAGGCTGTTGAACAAATTGTTCGAAGCTCACATATAAGCAGGCGCCAATACTTCTATGAATTAAAAAATTGTATTGAAGTATTAACTGACCTTTTAATCCGGAATCACAGAAAAGAACTTACTTCTGAAAATCAAAAATAGAAAAAATCCTGAAATAGTTTTCTGATTTACAAGGATGAAATAGATATGCGACGAATCATGGTATCCATACTTTTTCTTATTCTATGTATATTCGGAAATGGATGTGTTTCGGAAAAGGAACTATCGCAGCATGGACTATTTCAAAAACCTGAAAAGGGATCCACACGGGTGGCGATTGTGCCGCCAGGATTTACAAGCCCATTCCATATTGCCATAAAAAAAGGTGCAGTGGAAGCCGGTAAAAGCTATGGTTGGCAAGTCGATACTGTTGCAGCCGATAATGAAGGCGATTTTGCCGGGCAGGTGAGTGTTGTAGAACAGGAATTACAGAAGCAAATATCTGCCATATCGATAAACCCTATTGATTCAAAAGCCATTGTTACAGCCGTCCGAGAAGCGAATATTGCCCAAATTCCGGTTTTTATGCACAACCTAATTACTCCGGTGGATGAAGGAAAAGTTGTTGAATATATCGGTTATGACCAATGGAATGGCGCAGTTAAACTGGCAAACTATACCTGCAGTGTTTTGAAGAATGCAGGTAATGTTTATATATTGACCGGTATACCGGGTTTTCATGCCAATCGTCGCACTCAAGGATACAGGTGGGGATTGGAGAAATCCTGTCCAAAGGTCAGAATTATTGGTGAACAAACAGCCGAATGGGATCGAACGAAAGCAATTGAAGTGGCAACTGTTGCATTACAACAACATCCTGAAATTGATGTTTTTTATGGAAATTCAGATGAGATGGGTATTGGTGCCTGCATTGCAGCTGCCAAGATCGGCCGTAAGGTAAATCAGAATATTTGGTGCCTTGGAATCGATGGGAACGAGGTCACACTTGACCTGATTAAAAATAATAAAATGACAGCCACACTGGGGGTTTATCCAGATCGCATTGGAACGACCATTATCACCCAGATGTCCAAACTGCTTAATGGAGAAAACATCCCCTATATTTTGGAGACTCCTTCCATTGTGGTTGATGAAAAAAACGTTACTGAATATGAGAATGGAACCACATGGAATGAACCTGTATCTGGCACTCCTGAGTTTGATAATGGAAAACCGACCGGTCAATAAAGAAACCGGCAGTTCGTTGTTCTGATCTGCCGGTCTGAAAAAGGAGAAGAATTCAGGATGAACTACCGAATTCCCTTCTCAATAAGTGGAGCAATCTCTTTGATATTATCAGGAGTGACTGTTCCCACACCGGTGTTTATATGTAGACCGGGGATCAAATAGTTCTTTGTCAGCCAGATCTGCTGAACTGGATAGTATCCCTGCAGGTAGAGTACCTGATCAAAGCTGACACTGATAAAGCCTTTTTCAATTCCAGCGATGGTGGCGGGGGAGAGGTCAATACCACCAACAATGATCTCTCCTGGTTTCTTCGCGGCTGATTCCAGTACTTTTGGAAGGGTGGCTGTGATATTGCCATGTTGTGTGCCTATGGCTTTCAGATTCGGATGTTTCTGAATATAGGCAGTAAGAATGGGGATGGCCAGAGATGCATCTTTGTCTACATCATCTGTAACATCGAGCTTGTCAACCTTGATCCCACCTTCAGTGAGTGCGTCAACAACACCCTGTGAGCTGACACTTCGTCCTTCCTGATGCCAGATATCATAGACCAGTGCTTCGTCACCAGATTTCAGGCCGGCTGCAATCATAGCTTTACCAGTTAGATACCCACCATCGTGAAGGTCAGCACCGGCATAGCCAAAACCTTTTGTCTGGAATTTAGCTTCAATTTTAGGAAGAGGATTATTTCCGCTTGTAACAACGATTCCCATTCCAACAGCCTGTTCCACCAACGGTCCCATGGCATCTTCCCCTGGGTGTCCCATGATAACAATGCCATCGGGTTTGGCTGCAATGGCTTCTTTGAATTGGTCAATCATTTTCTGGGAATCCCAACCTGAGTATTGTTCGATCAGCTTAATATTCAAGGCGGCAGCCGCTGCTTTTGCTCCGTTGGTACGGGCAAGAGTGGAAGGATCTCCCTGATTACCTCCCATTTGCATATAGACAACCAACTGCTTATCTGCTTTTGGTGCAGCTGATGACGGTGCAAATGGTGCAAAAGCTGACAGAACCAGTGTCAGAACCATCAAAACTGTCAGAAGGCTAAAAAAACGTTTCATTTCTTTATCTCCTTTTGTTGATGAACGACAAATTTGGGTATGGAACAACGATGCAAGTGAATTCTTCCTTTTTCCCTCCTTTCAATTGCGTTACTGGCATGTTCCTATTGCCTTTGTGGTGGTACTTCGGGTGGTTTATTACGGTTTATGTTTGCCCATTGGGGCAACCTGAAAGATATATCCCCCATCCGCCCTTCACCTATGACAACATTGATTACAACGGCGACAACCATAATGAGTCCCATAACAGATTGAACCCAATAACTGGTTACACCGGTTGCCACTACGCCAGCCTGCAACGAGCCTATGATATAGGCACCAAAAAGGGTTCCAACAATACTTCCCTGACCACCTGAAATCAGTGTGCCACCAATAAAAACAGCCGCCATTACACCAAGCATAAAACCGGATCCCTGGGTCGGGAAAAATACATTAATTTCTATCGTCAGTAGAAGACCTGCAAAAGCAGCAATCACCCCCATTAATGTAAACAACTTGATTTTTGTAGCTTCTACATCAATACCCATGACTCTGGCGACATTAGGATTATCACCAATGAACATGATGGCTTCTCCAAATTTGTGACGGTTTAGTATGAACCAGAGAAGTACAGCCAGTCCTAAAGACCAGATAGCCTGTGCAGGAACAATATCGAATAATCGCCCTGTAAAAATGTCATGAACAGAGGTAGATTCCACTCGTCCAATATCTACCTGCAATCCACCAGCAAGTAAGATCGTAATTCCATACCAGAAGAATTGTGCTGCCAGAGTTGCCATAATGGATGGAACACCCAATTTGGCAATCAACAATCCATTCGTGTAGCCAACAAGTGCCCCCGCTGCGAGTGCCAGAAAGAATCCAATCCAAACGGCATAGGGTGAATCAAAATTTTTGAAAAAGTAAGAGAATACAAAACCAGATAACGCTACAATGGCAGGAAAACTCATGTCAATTTCACCTGCCGTGATAATCAAAGTCAACCCCAAACCAAGAACAAGTTGAGGGGGAACTGTTTGTAAAAATGACATGTATATCAACGGGTGAGTAAATACATCCGGCGCTGTGATCAGGAAAGCCAATAAAAGCAGTAATAAGACCCCAAAGACCGGCAATCCTTCTACGCGAGTTATTATTCTTATGAGGCTATTTTGAGTTTTCATGGTTACTCCCCGTCCTTCAACCCATGTGCATATTCAAGGAGAAAATCATCCAATGCAATCAGAGTAATATCTTTCTTTTGAATACTGGATATGATTTCGCCTCTGTCAATGACAATGAAACGATCTGATATCTCATAAACATCTTGAATATCGTGTGAAATATAGATACACGCTTTACCAGCCTCTTTTATCTTATGGACAAAGTTCAATACCTTCCTTACTTCTTTTAAGGAGAGGGCTACCGTCGGTTCATCAAGAATGATCAATTCTGCATCAAAATACATGGCCCGTCCGATAGCCACACCCTGACGTTCTCCTCCGGATAATTTGCTGACTTTGGAGTTAACTGTGATACCCTTACTTCGAAATCCGATCGTGTTGAGCATGATCTCTTTGGCAATTTCTTTTTCTTTCTTTACGTTGATGAAACCAAACGGATACGTAATTTCCCGGCCAACAAAAAAATTCCGCCAGAGAACCTGTTTTTCGCCTAGAGACTTATCTTGATACACGGTCTCAATACCCATTGCATGTGCCTGTTGGACACTGTATTTTGTAAAATCAACCTGGTTCCCGGAAATAAACATCTGTCCGGAACTGGGGGGGAAAACTCCGGTCAATATTTTTACCAGGGTTGATTTACCGGCGCCATTATCTCCAATGAGGCCTACTATTTCATTTTTCTCTACATTAAAATTGATGTTCTTGAGGGCACAAACTGAACCAAAGTACTTTTCGATGTTAATCAACTGCACAGCATATGGCTGAACAGGATCATTCGTCATGATGACCTCCTCCATTATCTTTGTTGCTTTGGGTTTATTAGATGGTAGGATTCTGGAAAGAGGAGGACAAGACACTTAATGCAATCTTTGTGCATCCCAAATGCAAATTCAGTGCATGGTTGTGCAAAGGTAGTGCAAATGTTAATAAATTATGTAATTATTTTTATGAAACAGTATTTATATTGTTATTCCGATTAAAAAGGTTCCTGTTACGAAAAAACAGGAACCTTTTTATTACTTACTCTTTTTTCCAACCAAGACTGATACGACCGCGTTCAGCTTCTATTCCCAGGATTTCCACATGGATAATATCGCCGACTTTAAGAAGGGTTCCAAATGGAATCTGAGATTTATGAAGAAGTCCATCTTGTTTTACACCGATATCTACGAATGCACCGAAATCAACAACATTACGGACTGTACCCATGAGGTCCATACCGGCCAGAAGGTCTTCCATTTTTAAAACATCTGTCCGAAGAATGGGAGCCGGTGCATCTGTACGTGGATCGCGGCCTGGACGTACTAGCTGCTCGAGAATATCCTTCAATGTTGGCACACCACACCCCAATTCAGATGCCAGTTGCTCAACAGTCGTTGATTGCATCAGTGAATCCAGAACTGACTTGCGTTCATCCAATGACGCAGATGTTGTGAGCCCGGCACGTTTGAGAACAGCCTCGGCAATGGTATAAGATTCTGGATGAATGGCAGAACTATCCAGAGGGTTTTTCCCGTTCCTGATGCGCAGGAAACCTGCGGATTGTTCAAATGCTTTTGGTCCAAGTCCGCTGACCTTCCGAAATTCTTCGCGAGATTGAAATGGGCCATTTGAGTCACGGTAGCTAACAATGCTGGAAGCCAGTTTGGGACCAACTCCGGCGACATGGGTTAAGAGAGCGGCCGAGGCTGTATTGACATCCACTCCGACATTATTCACTACGGATTCGACCACACCATCCAGCGTATGCGAAAGAGCAGTCTGGTCTACATCATGCTGATAAAGACCAACGCCGATGGATTTTGGGTCAATTTTTACTAATTCAGCCAATGGATCCTGTGCACGGCGGGCGATCGAGACAGCTCCGCGAATGGACACATCCAGATCGGGGAATTCTTGACGAGCCAAAGAAGATGCTGAATAAACCGAAGCCCCGGCTTCGTTGACAATAAGGTATTTTACGCTGGGTTTTCCACGGGTCAGGTCAGCTACCAGTTTTTCTGTCTCTCTGGATGCAGTTCCATTACCAATGGTGACCAGGGTTACGTGATGGCGGTTGATCATTTCTTCCAGCGTGGCAAGTGAACCTTCCCAATCATTTTTCGGTTGGTGAGGATAAATGGTACCGGTATCTAATAATTTACCCGTAGGATCAACGACAGCCACTTTGCAGCCGGTGCGAATGCCAGGATCGATCCCCAGAACAGTTTGTCCGGCGAGCGGGGGAAGGGAAAGAAGAGCTCGCAAGTTGGTGGCAAACACATTGATGGCGTGAGAATCAGCTTTTTCACTCAATTCACGCCGGACATCACGTTCAATGGATGGAAGCAGCAGCCGCTCGGCTGCATCCATAATAGCCAGGGTCAATTGATCAGAGAATGGTGAGAATAAATCTTCCTGAAATTCATCATAAATAGAGGAACGCCAATCACGTTCATCTATGACTACTTTGACTTTAAGTACACCTTCTTTTTCGCCGCGATTTAGGGCAAGTATCTGGTGAGGCTGGAGGCGGTCAACGCGACCTTCAAAGTTGTAATAGGATTCATACACTCGTTTTTCATCAGTTGCATCTTCCACTTTTTCAGATGTGACTCGTCCAAACTTTAATGCTTTTTCACGAGTACTCTGGCGGACATTGGCATTATCACTGATGGATTCCGCTACGATATCACGCGCTCCCTGAAGAGCTTCCTCCACAGAAGGAACCTGATCATTGAGGAATGATTCAGAAACAATATCTTCTATCGAACGATCTGTATTTAGCTGGCTCAGAATGATGTCTGCCAGTCCTTGTAATCCTTTTTCCCGGGCTACCATAGCGCGAGTACGGCGTTTTGGTTTATAGGGAGCATAAAGGTCTTCAAGGGCAGTCAGTGTCTCAGCCGCATCAATACTGGTCTTTAACTCGTCTGTCAGTTTGCCCTGTTCTTCAATAGATTTTAGAATGGCAGCGCGGCGTTCATCAATGGCACGGAGGCGGGCAACCTCATCAGCAATAATACGGACTTGCTCATCATCCAGTGTACCGGTCATTTCTTTACGGTAACGGGCGATGAAAGGAACTGTATTTCCTTCATCCAAAAGGCTGATGGTCGCTTCCACCTGAGAAGGCTTTACTTTCAACTGTGAGGCAATGATTTCTGAATAGGTCATAGGTTTATCGTCATTCTTTAAAAAATTTGATAGGCGCAGAATTTTACCATGCCGGTCAGAGCAGGTGTCAATGTGACTTAAATTGGGTTTCTTTCAGATAGATAAATTTATAGAAAGAGATACGGATTTATTCCCGTTTTATGATGGTAATAACTCTTCCAATTCTATTATGCAAAGATCAATACGGTTGATCAAGTCATCTATTTCAGATTCTGTAATGATCAAAGGGGGAGCCAGAAGGACCATATCTCCCATTACGCCATCAATCGAACCGGTGCAGGGATATGTAACAAGACCGTTTTTTAAGGCTAGTTTCTCAAAGAGAGTGGATAACTTGAGTTGTGGTGGAAACACGGTTTTTGTTTGTTTGTCTTTCACAAATTCAAATCCTACCATCAGACCTTTTCCACGCACATCACCAATGATTTGATGTTTTTCTTTCAGGGTATTCAAGCCTTTAATTAACTGAAGGCCGCGATTTTGCGCATTTTCAACAAGGCCGTGATCCATTATGTAATGAATAACCGCCAGAGCAGCAGAACACGATACAGCATTGGCATTTAATGTGTGACCAGCTTTGAACGCCGAATGGTTTTGTTGCAATACTGACCAGATTGAATCTCTGGCAATAATGGCGGAAAATGGCGCATAACCACCGCTAATGCCTTTAGCTGTAGTGATGATATCAGGAGTTGCCTGCCAGTGTTCAATACCCCACAGCTTTCCGGTTCGCCCCCAACCAGTCATTACCTCATCCGCAATGAAAAGTACATCATATTTTGAACAAATCTCTCGTATTTTTTCAAAATATCCATCCGGTGCCGGAACACCGCCTAATGCCGCACCAACTACCGGTTCTGCAATGAATGCTGCCACAGTTTCAGGGTCCTGTTGACGGATGATACTTTCAAGAGTACGAGCACACAAGAGGCTACAGGAAGGATAGGTTTGTTCAAAACTGCACCGGTAACAGAAGGCGGGAGGAATGTGTGGGGAATCAACATACATTGGCTGAAAGATACTGCGTCTGCCGGCAATCCCTGACATGCCGGCGGCCGAGATGGTGTTCCCGTGAAAACCCCGCCAACGACCGATAACCTGGTATTTAGAAGGTTTCCCAATTTCTACAAAATACTGGCGCGCCAATCGGACGGCATCATCATTGGCATCTGAGCCAGTACAGGCGAACCATACACGGCAATTACCTTTTAATTCACCGGGGGCAAGACTTACTAACAGATCGCCAAGATCAAGCTGTGGTTGATTCGTAAAGGCATGAGCTGGAATCAGTGAGAATTTATCCATCTGGGAAGCCATTGCATGAATGACTTCCCTGTTGCCATGACCGATGGATGTAACCACAGAGGAGCCGCCAGAACCATCAATATATTGTTTACCGGTAGTATCGTAGAGATATATGCCCTCAGCCCGTTCAATGATAGGAAAATCTTTATCCCAACTTCGGTGTACAACATGGATATTGGGTCTGGTCATTTCCACTCCCGGTTATTTCAAAATCATCAAGTCAATTTTCCTCCAATTATTATATAAACAAATGATCCGTATGATGGCATTGGGAACCATCAAGAAAGAAAAACAGGATGGGGAACTTTGGCCATTTCGTGATATTTCTCTGCTTCCTGAATGGCAAATTCCACAATCATGCCGGGGATATCCACCCCGGTGAGAGGAACGGTGGAGTGGAATTCCATTGTGTGGTTAACTTCATTGACTAAAAATCCACGATCTGGATCTTCCAATAAATCAATGGCTATAGCTCCTCCACCTACGGCACGGGCGGCAGCCCGACTGATGTGATCAATTTCTGGGGTTACCGGACATATTTCCGCCTGGCCACCGCGAGCCGTATTGGTGATCCAATGGTCTGAATGACGATAAATGGCACATACGGTTTCATCTCCGATCACAAATGACCGGATATCACGGCCGGGCTTTTTGATAAACTCTTGCATGTAAAAAACTGAATGCTGGAAAGAACCTAACTGTTCCTTGTGTTCAAGAATGGCCTCTGCGGCATCACGGTCGTTGATTTTTGCCAATAGTCGTCCCCATGAGCCCACTACCGGTTTCATCACCACGGGATAACCAACCTGTTCCATGGTTTCAAGAGCTGCCTCAGGTGTAAAGGCAATCCAGACTTTAGGCTGCGGGATGCCAGCATTATTCAATACGACAGACGTAGTCAATTTATCGCCGCATGTGGCCGCCACTTTGTACATATTTACTGTTGGTATGCCCCATGAATTCAATACCTGGGTTAAATACAATCCGTTTTTATAGGAAAGGCAGCGTTCAATCACAACATCATATTCTGTCCATTGACTGGGATCAGAAAGCTGCAATACAGCCTGTCGGTCATCAATTTTTGTATAGGGAATACCCCGTTTTTCCAGGGCTTCAAAGATCCAACGTTCTTCAACTCGAACTCGTGAATATAAAACAGCTACTTTCATAAGAGCTACTCCTAAAAATCTCAATTCAGGTGGTTTAAGACAGCCTGGGTAATCATTTCTGTGGATGTACCAGGAACTATTTGCTTATCTTTCACAGGAATTTCTGCGATTAAAGCCTGCTGAACAGCTTTTTCAATCTGGTCCGCTTCAGAAGTGCATTTCCAGCAATAGCGAACCAGTAATGCTGCGCTAAGGATGGCAGCAATCGGGTTGGCAATCCCTTTGCCGGCAATATCGGGAGCAGAACCATGAACGGGCTCGGCAACGGCTATTTCATCGCCCAGATTGATAGATGGGGCGAGACCCATGCCTCCTGCCCAGAAGGCCGCTTCATCAGAAAGTATGTCGCCAAAAAGATTTGTGGTAACCAACACATCCAATTTTTCTGGTTCGTTGATGATTTTCATAGCAGCCGTATCAACCAGAATTTCATCCACGCTCCAGGTTTCTTCAGGATTCTTCAAATCATCGATGACAGAGCGAACAGAATCCCGGAAGAGGCCGTCAGACATCGGCAGAATATTCGCTTTATGAACGATGGATAATCTGGACCGATTGCCACTTTTTACTAGGTCAACGGCGCTTTTACCGATACGGGTGGAGGCTTTTCGGGTAATCACCCGTTCAGCAATGGCAGTATCACCATCTACGTGTTCACGTCCGGAATAAAGACCTTCCGTGTTTTCACGAACAATGATCATATCAATATCTGGACGCGGAGAAAGACCTGGAAGGCTTTTTATCGGCCGAATATTGGCATAGAGATCAAGTGATTGCCGCATGGTGATGATGGCGCTGCGATAGCCTTCAACCTTATGGGCAGGAGATTGTACCGCCCCAAACAGGGCTGTACGACAATCCCGAATGGTATCAAGCGTTGACTGCGGAACCGAAATACCCCGTTTTTGAAAACATTCCCAGCCAGCTTCGGCCGAAATTGTTTGCACATCAGGAATGACTGTCTGTACTACGCGAACAGCTGCGGGAATTACTTCTTTCCCAATGCCATCGCCTTCAATAACACATAAGCGATGAGTCATACCTGTTCTCCGGGGAACCGTCCATTTTGACGGACATAAGCTACTACACCACCTGCATTTACGATTTCTCGGGCAAACCCGGGCATTGCCGGCATCTCGAAGACACGACCATCTGCCGTAAATTCTCCGGTAGCTAGATTAATCGAAGCTGTATCTCCATCCTTAACTGAATCAATGACTTCAGGTGCTTCAAAGAGAGGAATCCCGAGATTAATAGCATTTCGGTAAAAGATGCGGGCAAAACTTTTTGCCACGATTGCTCCCACCTTTCGCCGACGAAGAGCTTCAACCGCATATTCGCGCGAAGAGCCGCATCCGAAATTCTCCAATGCGACGATTATGTCACCTGGTTGGGCATATTTGGCAAAATCAGGACGAGCCTCAATAAATGCGGCATCGGCTACATCGGCATCCGGACGCATATAGGGGGCGTATCGCCCGGGGACAATTTGATCTGTATCAACGTCTGCTCCAAATTTCCAAATTCTTGCCATGATGATCTCTCCTATAATTCCCGTGGATCAGAAATAACACCGCGCAGGGCGGTAGCTGCGGCAACACCGGGTGATGCCAGATAAATTTGAGATGTAGGGGCTCCCATGCGCCCTTTGAAATTGCGGTTAGCTGTGGAAAGGCAAACGTCACCATCACCTAGTGTGCCGTTATGTCTGCCCATGCACATGCCGCATCCAGGTGAAGTGATCAAAGCACCAGCTTCAATTAGCGTTGACAATGTACCGTCTGAAGCTGCTTTTGACATTTCACGGCTGGATGCCGGGGTGATAATCATACGAATACCCGGAGCAATCCGTTTGCCCTTTAAAAGCGAGGCGGCTTCAGCAAGGTCTTCATGTCGGCCGTTGGTACATGTTCCCAGAAAAACTACATCAACATGAGTTCCGGTAACATCTTGAATATCAGACACATGATCAACAGAATGTGGGATGGACACCTGAGGACAGAGGTCTTCAAGTTCGACATTCACAACCTGACGATAGTGGGCATTTGAATCAATGTATAACCAATCCGGTTTTTGTAGATGTTCGGGTAAATTTCCTGTAGGAGGGATGATACCCACTTTGGCGCCCATCTCGACGGCCATACTAGCCAGTGTTTGCCTTCCTGGAAGGGGCATCCAATCGATACCGTGGTATTCCACAGCCATATAATTTGCACCTGAAATACTGAGAATTCGTCCAATCTTAAGTGCCATGTCTTTCACATCAACATGAGCGGGTAATTGACCGTTGAAATTGACACGGATGGTCTCTGGAACCCTCAGCCAGGTTTTACCTGTTGCCCAGATAAGCGCCACATCAGTGGATCCCATACCAGTACCAAATGCCCCAACGGCACCGTAACTTGTTGAATGTGAATCAGCACCCACTGCCACAGCGCCAGGAAAGGCGATTGCCTCTTCAACGAGAACCTGGTGGCAGATACCCCGTCCAACATCAAACAGACGGATGTTTTGCTCTCGGGCGAACCTCCGAACCAGGTTTTGCAAATCAGCTGTACCTACTGTGGAGGCTGGCGATACATGGTCAAAAACAAAGACCAGCCTCTCTGGATATTTAATAGAAGCTGCCAATTCTTCTTTCAAAATCTTGATAATGGAAGGCGTCAGTGAATCATGGCTCATGACGACATCGGGTTCAATGACGACAAATTCGCCCGGTTTTACGTTTTGACCGGCTTTATGTGAAAGGATTTGTTCAGAGATGGTTTGTCCCATGGGGGTCTCCTTGTATTTTTGATGCATATCAGGCAGGTTCAAAAGTTGTATCGGTTGCCGCTTCTGTTTCTGGTTGAGAATTGCGCATAGCATGCAGCAGACTATCTACTTCATCCAATGTGAGGGGGTGTAAATCGGCCAGAGTTTTTACCTCTTCAGTAATGTGTTTGATCTCTTCATCGGTCAATTCAAGACCAAGTTGGTCAGCACGATATCGGATGGCATTCCAACCAGTCAATCGATGGGCGATGTGGATATAACGGGTCAATCCGAAATCTTCTGGTTTCAGGACTTCATATGTGGAGGGATTATTTAATACAGCTTTTGTGTGAATTCCTGCTTTATGAGTGAAGGCAGAAAATCCAGTGATGTAATTATTGAAAGGAATATCCACATTTACCAGTCGGGCTATTACCTGATCCAGGTGCATCAGCAGGGGAAGCTGATATTTAGCAACATATTCAGGATTCACAGAATAAATGCGGGCAACAAGACCACCCAGCGAGGTGATACCATTCCGCTCACCGATTCCCAATATGGTTGTATCAATATGGGTGGCTCCAGCCTCGAGAGCTGCAAAAGCGTTGGCAATGGCACAACCAGTGTCATTGTGTCCATGAAATTCTATGTCTGCTTTTACCCGTTTACGTAACTGCGATACAAGATCGTAAATCTGCCGAGGATTTCCAATTCCAACAGTATCGGCTATACCCACACGATGTACCCCAATTTTGTCTACAGCTTCATATACCTGAAAGAGGTCTTCCGGATCTGACCGCAGAGTATCTTCCGTGCTAAAGCGCATCTCTACGTTTTGTTTTCTCAAGTATTCAAAAACTTCCTGTGCCAGATCAATAATCTGATTTATGCTGCGACCGTGACTGAAATCACGCAGTTTGGAGGATGTTCCAATAACAACATCCACTCCATTGACGCCCGTTTCCACCGCCAGTTTGACATCTTCAAGATTGCAGCGGGTATGGGTGAGGGTTTTCGTTTTTAACCCGAGTTTGGCAATGGCTGCACAATCTCGTTCGCTCTGCGGCGACGCACAGGGGGTGGTCATTTCAATATATTCCACCCCAAATGCATCCAGGAGTGAAGCAATACGGATCTTTTGCTCGGTGGTGAAAAATGCATTGACAAATTGTTCTCCTTCGCGCAGTGTAGATTCGATGATAGAAAATTTTTCCAGGCTCATTTCCTTCTCCTTCTTTGATTCGGAATAAAAAAAGCGGATTTTCCTTTTCTGGTAAATCCGCTTTTCATTCAACAAAATGTGAAAGAATACGCGAACTACCAGATAGTATCTGGCTTCTTATCCTTGGCGAGCTGCTTAGCATTGGCCAACATGTTTTGCTGGTCTGATTTTGTGTTACTGTTGTTGTCTTGAATTCCCTGAATTCTTTCGAGGGAATCCTTGAGAACCTGAATACCCAGCAAGTATTCAGGTAACTCAATATGTTCATTGGCTGTGTGATCCAGGTTTGAATCACCTGCACCGTATGCAATGGCCGGACAATTCCAGGCAGGACCCACCAGGTTCATGTCTGCTGTTCCTGTTTTCAATTTGAAGCCGGGTGTACCGCCATTTTTGCGAATTCCGGAAAGAAATGCACGAACGAGGGAAGTATTCTTTTCTGCAAGATATGGTGGCATGTAATCAAGAATAGATATTTCAGGTGTAATTTGAGTTGTTTCAATGCAGGCAGTGAATAATGCTTGAAGAGCATCGAAGTCCGTTCCCTGAGGAAGGCGAATATTGATTTTCAAAGATGCATAATCTTCAAACCCATTCGAGTTAAATTTCATCGAACGTATGGAAGGGGAAAAGCGGTCAAAAGCGCGGTTTTTCCCATCATTCAATAATTGCAAATCTTTGGCTAATTGATTCCAAAAAATTACAGCACAATCACACGCACTGATTTGTCCAGAAGCTGTATGGGAAGCAGGTTGCCGAAAGCCTAGTTCCACCCATAGACTTCCTTTGTAACCCAGGGTAATTGCTTCCCAACCGCTGGGTTCACCAATGACCACCATTTCTGGAGCTGGATAATTCTGACATAAGAATTTAGCTCCACGAGAATCGCCTTCTTCTCCGACGGCACCTATAACCGTGATATGCCAATCGGAAGATTTGCGACAGGCAGATGCCGCGGCAACAAAAGAGGCGAGCGGACCTTTTGCATCCACTGCGCCTCTGCCAAATAAAATATTATCTTCCTGTCGAACAGATATTTCCCCTGGAACCGTATCAATGTGACCAAGAAGCACTATTTCACGGCTGCCCTGGCCAATTTTGCCCACGGCATTTCCCATTGAATCAACATAGGATTGAAAACCCATCAGCTGCATAGCGCCAACCAGATAATTCACAGCCTCACTTTCAGCACCTGTCGGGCTGAAATGCTGCAGTAGTCCGGTCAGCAGCGAAACGGAATCCATCAGATTACCCGGCTCCTTCAATATTGGAGGTAAGCACCTGTGCGACTTTATCCACTACAATTTCAAGATCTGATTTCTCGATAACAAGCGGTGGAAGAAAGCGCATAACAGTAAGCCCGGCAGGCAAAGCCATGACACCCAAGTCCATCAATTTTTGAAGATAAGGAGTCACTTTCTGTTTTAATTCAATACCGACCATTAATCCTTTACCACGAACCTCACGAATCAATGGCGATTGGATGGTAGATAATTGGCTTTTAAACCATTCTCCCAGTTCAGCTGCGCGCTCGGGCAGGTGGTTGTTTTGCAGATAATCTATGGCTGCGATGGATGCTGCGCAAGCCAGAGGATTGCCGCCAAAAGTTGAACCATGCACCTGTGGTTGTAAATCCTTCATGGTTGAGGATAAAAGTGCTGCTCCCATGGGGATACCGCCACCAATAGATTTGGCAACACAGAGAATATCGGGGTCAAGGTTATCGTGCTGGAAGGCGAACATTTTGCCTGTCCTGCCGAATCCAGTCTGCACTTCATCCAACACCAGCAAGGCGCCAGTTTGACGGCAAATTTCACGGGCACCCAGCATGAATTCTGTTTTACCCGGATTAACACCGCCCTCTCCCTGAACAACTTCCAGAAGTACGGCGGCTGTTTGATCGGTAACTGCCTGTTTCAGGGCATCAAGATCGTTATATGGAATATGTTTGTACCCGGGAACCAGCGGTTCAAAGGGAGCACGGTATTTCTTTTCCCAGGTAGCTGAAAGGGCTCCAAACGTGCGACCATGAAAACCACGCATAGCAGCTACAATTTCTGTGCGGCCAGTCAATAGACGGGCAAACTTGATCCCTGCTTCTACGGCTTCTGTACCTGAATTGCACAGGAACACACGGGACATATTGGCAGTTGTACACAATTTTTCGATCAATAAGGCGCGTTGATCGTTGTAAAACATTTCAGGGCAACTTATTAGGTTTTGTGCCTGTTTATAAATTGCTTCAGCAATGACGGGATTGGCATGTCCAATATTGGCGGCACCCTGTCCACCAACACAATCAATATAATCTTTCCCATCGGCATCCCATAGGTGAGCACCTTTTCCACGAATGATGACAACCGGCCGTTTACTATACACACCTGATGTAAAAGATGTTTCCTTCTCCTGAATCTGGCTCGAAGAAAGTTTTATATCGCTGTTAAAAATTTGGGTTGATAATACCTGATCCATGAGATAGTTCCTCTACATCCTAAGAGATGACTGTTCCGGTACCTGAAAGAGCTTTTTTTAATGGGTGTTCAACACGGCCATCAGCAAAGATGACTTTGGGAACACCGAGATTAAGCGCTTCACTGGCTCCCAGTACTTTCTTTTTCATGCGGCCTTCTGCCAGTGAAAGAGCCTGTTCAAGCCCGTTGCGTGGAATATGCGGAATGACCGTACTTTCATCTGGAAAATTACGCATCAGGCCGGGAACATTGGTCAGAATGATCAATTCTGAGGCTTTCACAGCACCGGCCACCATTGCAGCTGCCCGGTCGGCGTCCACATTAAGAGCAATTCCATCGGTTGACATGGCCAGAGGAGAAATTACGGGGGTTAGCCCGGAATTAACCAGCATTTCGAGGAAATCACCGTTGACGGTCTCAATCTTCCCTGTGTAATCATCGCGCAGCATGCGCTGTCGGCCATTTTCAATGATACGGATAGCTTCTTTGCGTTTTGCCACCATAAGGCGGGCATCAAGACCTGAAAGGCCAATGGCATTGACATTGTTTTTCTGAAGACGTTCAACAAGCAGGGTATTAATCCGCCCGTTGGTTACCATGGCAAAGATTTCAAGGGTGTTGCGATCGGTATACCGGCTGGTAAAGCCGGATTGGTTGGTAACAAACCTGGGAGGAAAACCAAGTTTTTCGGAGATTTCATTGGTTTCTGCCGAACCACCATGAACAACAACCACTGGTTGACCTTCGGAAACAAGATTTGCAATATCGGTGCAAACGCCATCCAACTCTACACCCTGGGAACCACCAATTTTTACGACGAGCATAATGTTTACAAATTCTCCATTGACTTAGATGGGGTGTAATCCGCAGAAGCCAAGACCGGAAGTTTCTTCGAATCCACAGATAAGGTTCATAGCTTGAACGGCTGTCCCGGAAGCGCCTTTCATGAGGTTATCAATGGCTGCCATACCGATGAAATGACCGGTATCCGGGTCAAGATCAAATCCGACATCGGCATAATTGGTTCCAGCCAGAATCTTCGGTTCTGGTACGCGGTAGATGCCGCGGCGATCTTTCACCAGGCGTATGAAGGGCTCTGATTCTGACCATTCCCGATAAGCCTTCCAGATATCTTTTTCTGTAACACCCGGTTTGACAAAACCGTGGGCGGCAGCAAGAGCACCTCTAACCAGATCCACAGATGTCATGGTCAGGTGAACATTGCTTAAACCAAGTTCCTGCATAACCTCAGCAGTATGGCGGTGGCCATAGGGAGCAAAGGTGCGGATGACATTGCTTCTTTCAGGGTGATGAGACCCGGGGTTGGCAGATGCTCCACCTTCTGAGGAACCGACTTTTATTTCAACGAATATCGGTTGGGTTGTATCGAGAAAACCATATTTGATCCCTACGTAAAGAGAGAGAATACTGGCCGTAGCATTACAACCGACACCGCTGATATAAGAAGCTGTGTTCATTTCTGAGCGGTGTAGTTCAGGAAGTCCGTATACAAATTTTTCAACCCAGGCTGGAGCAAGGTGATCGCTCTCATAGTATTTTTTATACAAGGTTTGATCGTGCAGACGAAAATCTGCAGAGAGATCGACAATTTTTGGAGCCAATCCAGCATATTGGTCAATGTTTTTCTGGGCTTCTCCGTGGGGTAAGGCAAGGAACAAGACATCACACGGTTCAAGAACCTGGCGGGAAGTGAATTTTAATTTGGTCTGTTTGCGTAAGTTGGGATGTTGCTGGTAAACATATTCTCCAAGGTGACTTTCCGAAGTTGCCTGGAATACCTCAACATCCGGATGGTTGAGAAGTAAGCGGAGAAGCTCACCGCCGGCGTAACCAGAACCGCCAATAATAGAAACTTTCATTTCAGGCACCTACTGTATAAAGGGGATATGCGGCTAAATTAATGGGCAGATGACTTTCTGCCGGTTTGATCTTTATTGGGGATTGGGCCAGCCCGCGGGCTGTATTGAGCGTATAGTCGATGATCACACCCGCAATGTCAATACCGGTGACGGGTGCCAGAGTGTGAAATTCCATAGTATGGTTCACTTCATTTACCAGCAAACCGTTGTTTTCATCTTCCAGAACATCAACAGCCAGTACACCACCGCCGACAGCGTTTGCTGCTGCCTGACAAATGGAATGTAATTCTGGTGTGACCGGGCATACTTCTCCCTGACCGCCGCGGGCGGTATTGGTGATCCAATGGGATGATGTGCGATAAATGGCACAAATCGTCTGATCGCCTACAACCATCGCACGGATATCGCGGCCAGGTTTTTTGATGTATTCCTGAATATAGAAAACAGAATGTTGGAAAGAACCCAGAGTATCTTTATGTTCGAGAATTGCTTCTGCTGCATCACGATCATTGATTTTGGATAGAAGACGGCCCCATGAGCCAACCACAGGTTTCATCACTACAGGGTAACCCATTTCCTCAATGGCTTCGAGTGCTGCCTCTGGCGTGAAGGCCACTTTGACTTTTGGTTGAGGTACACCTGCTTTCGCCAGTACACTGGTGGTGGCCAGTTTGTCACCGCATACCTGAGCGACGGAAGCCATATTGACAGTAGGAATTCCCCAGGAATTCAGAATGGATGTGGCATAGAGACCGCGCGTGAATGATAATGAACGTTCCAGTACAGCGTCATATTTCATCCAGTTATCGGGATTGGTGATATCCATCTGGATGTTGCCATCTTCGATTCGATCAAAGTCAACTCCTCGTTTTTCCAGATTTGTCAGAAGCCATTTTTCTTCCACCCGGATACGAGAAAGTAAAACCCCAATTTTCATTGACTTTGATGTTTTCACGGCTGACATGATTATTCTCCCCAGTCTTCCTGTTCCATAGGTGCGAGTTCCAGAGTAAGTGGCTCAAGACTGACAAGTTCCAGGTCAACACCACAATCGGAACAAACAATGATTTCACCTTCCATTACATCAATGAGGGTGAGTTCGGCATCACATTCAGGGCAATTCGCAATAATTTCTGTAGACATTTTCAATCTCCTTTTATGACGAAAAAAGAATAAAAAAATCCCTCCGGGTTCGGAGGGATTTTGATTGGTGTACTTGCAGATATTACTGTCTCACCTTAAGTCAAAATGACCTCTCTCCCGAGGGGTTGATCTTTGAGCTTCGCTTCTTGAGCGGGGTGAAAACAAATGATTTCGTGAACATATTGAAAACTAGTATACACCAACAATGCTATATGTCAATAGAATTTAAGGATTTCATCAAAAAATTACCAGATCCAATATCATCTGGTTTGTTCTACTGAAAAAGGACAATGAGACTGGAGATCGAAAAAGACAAAACAGTCTGCCGATTTATTACATGATTTGCTGCTTTGTTTCTTTCAACCTGATTAATGTTTCTCCTTTTTTCACCTGGGAACCTGGTTTAACATCAACAGAAAGTACAGATCCTGTGCAGGGTGATTTGATCATCATTTGCATTTTCATTGATTCCAGGATCAGAAGAGTTTCTCCTTCTGACACTTTATCGCCAACCCGTATGTTAACAGCTACAACAATGCCTGAAATTGGTGCCGATATGGACCCTGAGGATGCCGGAATTGCTTTTCTCGTGGAAAAATCATTCTTTTTTTCCACTCTTGCTACTGCAAAACGACCATTTGTGTTTATGGCGTATTGATTCTTACCTTCAGAATGCACATAGACTTCACGATGACGAACTCCGTTTTGAAGAATAAAGAAACCTTTTTCGCGTAATTCTCGAAGACCAGCTTGAATAGTTTTTCCATTCACTTTTGATTGATTATCAGATATTTCAACCTGATATTCTTTTGAGCCAATGTAAACATTATAAAGTGCCATTTTTTCCTCTACACTCTGACCAAAAGGTCATCGCATTTGTTCTTTCCACGCTTGAAATTTCCAATAACTAAAACCATCAGAATTCTCTTCGGATTTATTTCTATTGTGAATTTTATTATGTTCGATCATGGCTACGGTTAATGCCAGATCCATTTCAAAGGTTTCATCATTAATTGACGGAATCGGTTGGAAGGTATCTACATATGTAGTTGTTGCACGACCTTGAAGAAAAGGTTCAGAATCGATGATTTGGATAAGAAAATCAATATCTGTGGATAATCCACCGACTTCGAATTCTTTTAGGGCTCTGCGTAATCGACGGATAGCCAGGTTCCTATCTTCTGCATATGCAGCGACTTTGGCAAGCAAAGAATCATATTCTGGGGTAATAACCAGACCTGGATAAAGAGCAGAATCGATTCTGATCCCTGGACCGCCGGATTCACGAATGTAAGATATCTCGCCAGTAACCGGTAGGAAACCATTATCCGGATCTTCAGCGATTATTCGAGCTTCAATCGCTGAACCCCGGGTGATAATATCCTCCTGAGAAAATTGTAGCGGTTCTCCTTTCGCGAGCTGAAGCTGAGCTCTTACCAGATCAAGACCGGTTACCATTTCAGTAATCGGATGTTCCACCTGAATACGAGGATTGATCTCAATGAAATAAAAATCGTTCCTATCATCAACCAGGAATTCCACTGTTCCAAGGCTGCGATAATTTAGGGCTTTCCCCATTTGTAAAGCAGATTCGTACAGATGATTGCGTAGCGCCGGGCTTAAATCTGGCGCAGGAGCTTCTTCAATCAATTTTTGACGACGGCGTTGAATGGAACACTCACGATCACCCAGGCAGAGTATATTTCCATTTCCATCACCAATAATCTGTACTTCGATATGGCGTGCTTTTTGAACCAATGGTTCAAGATAAACTGTATCATCTCCAAACGATTTCAAAGCTTCCTGACGGGCAGACGAGAGCATTTCTTCTAGTTCAGCTTCATCATTGGCTAAACGGATACCTTTTCCTCCACCTCCAGCCACTGCTTTAATCAAAACCGGGAATGTGATATTTTGTCTAAGAGTGGAGGGAATCTCATCTTGAATCGGTTGGTCTGGACCTGGCAACACGGGTAAACCTGCCTGTCGGGCAATCCGGCGGGCGGCTAATTTATCACCCGTAAGTTCAATTGTTTGTGATCTTGGACCAATAAAAATCAGGCCAGCTTCTTCTACCATACGGGCAAACATTGAATTTTCAGAGAGAAATCCATAACCGGGATGTATTGCGTTTGCTCCAGTATCTTTGGCTGCCTGTAAAATTTTATGAATATTCAAATAACTTTCAGCCGATGGCGACTTACCTATATAGATGGCTTCGTCTGCATATCGGACGGGGAGTGATTCCCTATCTGCATCTGAAAATACGGCGATTCCAGTCAGACCCATTTCTCGGCAAGTCCGCAGAATGCGTAAAGCGATTTCACCCCGATTGGCCACCAAGACTCTCATAGATAAATCTACCTAAAGCGGAATATTTCCGTGCTTTCTTGCCGGGGTTTCCTGGCGTTTTTCGTGAAGTGATTCGAGCACTTCAATTATTCGCTGACGAGTTTGTTCAGGAAGGATGACATCATCTACAGATCCACGAGAGGCTGCTTGATACGGATTGGCGAATTCCTCTCGAAAAAGCCGC
This sequence comes from Leptolinea tardivitalis, assembly GCF_001050275.1. Classification (GTDB taxonomy): domain Bacteria; phylum Chloroflexota; class Anaerolineae; order Anaerolineales; family Anaerolineaceae; genus Leptolinea; species Leptolinea tardivitalis. The sequence goes on along the minus strand of NZ_BBYA01000012.1, from coordinate 180,071 downwards.
GTTTTTTCTTCAGCAGACTTTTTGGGGTTTGGAGATTCTTGAATATCCTTCCGAAAAATTATTTTGACGGCACCTTCAGGACCCATTACGGCAATTTCAGCCTGTGGCCATGCAAGGTTATAGTCACATTTCAATTGTTTGGAAGACATGACAATATATGCTCCGCCATACGCCTTCCGTAAAATGAGGGCGATTTTTGGAACAGTAGCTTCAGCATAGGCATAAATCAACTTTGCTCCATGCCGAATGATGCCATTGTGTTCCTGATCACTCCCTGGGAGGAATCCCGGGGTATCGACAAGCGTTATCAAAGGTATATGGAAGGCATCACAGAAACGGATAAACCTGGCTGCCTTATCAGAGGCATTAATATCCAAAACGCCGGCCAGATGATTGGGTTGATTGGCAACAAACCCAACGGACTTACCGTTCAATCGAGAAAAACCGATGACGATATTTTGCGCATAGTCACTTTGGACTTCGAAAAAATTACCATCATCTGCAATTAAACTTATAACATCCCGAATTTCATAAGGAATTTGCGGATCATCGGGAATCAGATTATTGATTTCTGGAAGCTGTCGTTTAGGATCATCTGAGGAATGAATTATTGGTGGTGAGGAGAGGTTATTCTGTGGTAAATAAGATAATAATTCACGAACCTGCAAAAAAGCAACTTCTTCATTGTCTGCGGAAAAGTGAGCTACTCCACTCTTTTCGCTATGGACAGACGAACCACCAAGTGATTCAAAATCAATTTCTTCATGAGTTACCGCTTTAATCACTTCTGGACCGGTAATAAACATGTTCGAGGTTTTTTCTACCATGAAAATGAAGTCATTTATTCCTGGTGAATATACAGAACCACCGGCGGTCGGCCCAAGAATTATGGATATCTGGGGAATGACTCCGGACGCTCTTGTATTTCTAAAAAAAATCTCTCCATAAGCATCCAGAGACGCCACGCCTTCTTGAATTCGAGCTCCACCAGAATCATTCAGTCCGATTATTGGTGCTCCATTCTGGTATGCGAGATCCATTAAATAGGCAATTTTCCTGCCATGCGCTTCTCCCAGAGAACCGCCTAAAATTGTGAAATCCTGGGCAAAAATGTATACCAGCCGGTTATCAATTTTTCCCCATCCGGTGACTACTCCATCTGTGTAGGGATGTTGATTTTCCATTCCAAAACCCGTGGCATGATGGGTTACATACATTCCAGTCTCAACAAAGGAGCCCGGATCGAGAAGTTTCTCAATCCGCTCGCGAGCTGTAAGCTTTCCACGAGAATGTTGTTTTTCAATTTGTGATAATCCGCCGCCGTTTAAAGCAGAAGATCTTCTCTCATTGAATGAATGTATTTTCTTATTTTCCATAAAAAACCATCATCAACCTTGTTGTCAAAGGTAAATAATGATGGTCTTTTTCTATCAAACTCTCGCAAGTTTTATCAAAGACTATAAAAAGCAATCAAATGATGTTTAAAAACGCTAAAAATTCCGACGAGCCTGTGATTGAACAAGACTAATAAGCATTTGTTTTTCAATGGTATTTGGAAGTATCTCAAGAGCATTAATACCGCGTTCTATGAATTCATCGGCAATAGAGTAGGATTTCTCGATTGTATTACGATCAATGATTTCTTGGATAAATCCTTTGATATCCTCAGATTCAGATATGCAACCTGATGTTGTAATTTTTTCAACCACTGGATGATGCGGATTATCTTCAATGAATATTTGTGTTGGCAGGGTGATTAATCCCTGACGAAGATCGCTGCCTTTGGGTTTTCCCATGACAGATTCGTCGCCTGTGAAATCGAGAATATCATCAGCAATCTGAAAAGCCATGCCAATTTCGCGGCCAAAAGTTGACAGCGCCTGTACTGTCTCTTTCCCGGCTTCGCTTATTATGCCGGCAACAGCGGCAGAGGTCTCAAAGAGAGATGCTGTTTTCGCATAGATACGTTTGTAGTACTCTTCTCTTCCAGGAAGGCATCGGGGTGAGAACATTTGGCGTACTTCCCCATTTACGATTGTTTGAAGAGTTTGCGAAAATAGTTTTAATGCTTCAATCGAAGCGGTTTCAGAAGATAGTCTGGCTGCTGTGGCAAAAAGATAATCACCAGTTAAAACTGTTGCGCCGGCAGACCATTTTGAATTCAATGTAGGGGAACCTCGTCTGAGAAGTGATCCATCGATCAAATCATCATGTACAAGAGTAGCAGTATGTAACAATTCGATTGATCCAGCCATCGTAATGATGCGATGATAATCAGCTTTCAGACACTTACCCACCAGAATTGTGATTGTTGGCCGGACTCGTTTTCCACCTGAAGAAAGTAGTAGTTCGAGAGCATTTGTCAGGTCAACATAGCTTTCCTTCATTTGTTGCCGGATAAGGTCCTCCATCTTAAGAAGGTCAGGTCGGACATAGTCAAATATGGTGGATGTGTTAATTATTACAGATTGGTCCATTGAAAAATCCTGGCGGCATTTTTTGTTGTAATTTCTTGAACTTTTTCAACCGAAATATCCCAGATTGCAGCCATTTCGTTAGCAATAAATTGAGTAAAAGCTGGTTCGTTCCTTCTCCCTCTTTTCGGATTGGGTGCCAGAAATGGTGAATCAGTCTCTAGGACTACCTTATTCCTGTCTATTGAACGGAAGATATTCCGTTTATCATCGGCATTTTTATACGTAATCGGGCCGGCAGCACCGAAATAAAATCCCAGATCTGATGCTGATCTGGCAAAGGCCATAGAGGAACTGAATGCATGCAGAATACCTGGTATTTCCGTATTCTTCCCATTCTTGATTCTCATAAGTATCCAATTCTCAAGAATGGGGAGAATGGCGTCATCTGCATCACGATTATGAATTAATACAGGTAGGTCTAATTCCATGGCAATATCTAGCTGTGCCTGAAAAACTGTTATCTGTTGACCCAGTTCCACATCTTTATGAAAAGTATCGAGACCTATCTCGCCTATGGCTACTACTTTAGGATCACCTGCTAATGTACGAAGTTCTTCAATATCTGAAGGAGCGAAACTCTGGCAATCATTCGGGTGGATGCCAACGGCCGCAAATACTTCCGGTATCCTGTGGCTAAGCGAAATCGCTTCATAGCTGGTTGCCAGATCAGTGGCCGGGACAACTATCCGTCCAACACCCACCGATCTGGCTCTGTCCAGTACTTCGGAAAGATCGTCTTCGAATAAGTTAAAGTTCAGATGGCAATGTGTATCAATAATCACAACAACCTACGATAATCCAGCAATTTTCAACCCATCCTGCAAAATAGCCTGGACTTTATCTTTATGGGTGGTCTCAGTGTAGACACGCATGATAGGTTCTGTGCCGGAGAAGCGAATAAGCATCCAGCCACCATCATCCAGCACAAATTTGTATCCATCTGTAGTATCCAATCTGACGACACCAAGCCCGCCGATGGATTTTGGTTTGGCATCCAGTATCTTTGCTTCGCGGGTTTTGCGGTCTCCCGAGAAGCTGCGGTCAACACGATCGTAGTAATGTGGACCGACAATGGAATATAATTCATCAATCAATTCAGTCGGTTTTTTGCCAGTTTTAACCATTAGATCAAGAAAATACAAACCGGCCAGAATGCCATCGCGTTCGGGAACATTTCCCCTGAAAGCGAATCCACCGGATTCTTCACCGCCAATCATGGCATCGGTTTCGGTCATTTTTGGGGCAACATATTTGAACCCAACACCTGTTTCATAGACCGGAACGTTATAAATTTCTCCGAGTTTATCAAGCATACATGTGGTGGACAATGTGCGAACAATGGCACCGCGTTCACCTCGGATTTTTAATAAGTAATAAGCCAGAAGAGCATAAACCTGCAATTGGTTGACAAAGTTACCGTTTTCATCACCAATCCCGACTCGATCTGCATCCCCATCTGTGATAATCAATACATCAGAATGGGTATCTACTGTGGTTTTCAAACCAACGTTAATATTGGGTGGAATTGGCTCCGGCCGTTTCATTTCAGGGAAAGATGGATTTCGGGTGTTGTGGATTTCGGTCACTTGAGTTTTTCCACCCGACAAAATTTCAGTAAACCAGCCAGCCCCATTTCCCCACATTGTATCGACGATAATTTTCAAACCGGCTTTCTTTATCGGTTCGACATCAATCAGGTCCTTGAGATGAGTCAAATAATCCGGTTTGGGATCAAAAATAACGATAAATCCCTTTTCCAGAGCTTCATTAGCTGGCATCCGTTTGACATCATTCATAGAATCAGGAATGCCTTTTTCAATTTGAATTAAACCTTGCGGATCAATGGCACCACCGGTGAAGTTTCGAACTTTAAAACCATTGTCAGTAGGTGGATTATGCGAAGCGGTAATGTTGATAGCTCCAGCCGCCTTTCGATGAACTACGGAAAACGCAATTACAGGAGTTGGAGTGGCACCATCAGTAAGGTAGACTTTCAGACCATTTCCAGCCAGGACTTCGGCAGCTGCCATGGCGAAGTTCTCTGATCCAAATCGTTTATCATGACCTACCACAAACCACTTCCCACTGTTACCTGTAGAAACCATGTAATTTGCGTAGCCCTGGGCGCATCTTCTCACGTTATCAAAGGTATAGTCTTCCGCAATTACTCCGCGCCAACCATCTGTTCCAAAATGAATTTGAAAAGTCATTTTGTCCTCTTGGATTAGAAAATATTTAGATTCATTATATCAGTCAGACGGATTGAACGAAAGCTGATGATACAGGCTCCCATGCTATAATCCACTTAAATTGGTATATTATGACAAATTCTGTCTACTTTGATTACGCTGCAACCACACCAGTCAGTCCGGATGTTCTGAAAGTGATGATTCCATATTTTTCAGAAATATTCGGTAATCCATCATCCATTCATCAATGGGGGCAATCGGCCGAAGCTGTTCTGGAAAAGGCACGAAGCCGTTGTGGTAAAGTGCTCAATATCCCATCTGAAAATGTCATATTCACATCGGGTGGAACCGAAAGTGACAACTTTGCGATGCGAGGATGTGCGTTTTCGCGTAGAAAATTATACGGAGCCGATGAAATAGTCATTTCTCCTGTAGAACATGATGCTGTTTCCAAAACAGCCATCCAATTAAGGGATGAATTCGGTTTTGTTTTGAAAATTCTACCGGTTGATCAGTTTGGTATGGTTGACCCTGACACAGTTCGCAATCTATTAACCAAAAAAACAGCCATAGTCTCTGTCATATATGGGAATAATGAAATCGGGACAATCAATCCAATCGCAGAGATTGGAAGAATATGTCAGGAGCAAAACATTCCATTTCACAGCGATGCCGTCCAGGCGGCTGCCCATCTGCCAATGGATATGGTAAGAGACCATCTGAACCTAATTTCAATTGGGGCTCATAAGATGTATGGTCCTAAGGGAGTAGGTCTTTTGGGGTTGAACTCGATATCAGATCTATTGCCTGTGCAGACAGGTGGAGGACAGGAAAATCATAAAAGGGCTGGCACACAGAATATTCCACTTATTATCGGTTTAGCAGAAGCTTTTTACCTGGCTCAAAATAATATTGAGGAAAGAAATGCCAGATTTTCCTACTTGAGGGACCGTTTGATCTGTAAAATATTGCATGAAATTTCTGGTTCTCAACTTACTGGTCATCCGACCCGGCGCCTGCCAAACCATGCGAGTTTTGTTTTTGATGGGATTGATGGAAACCGTCTGCTTATGTATCTTGATGCTCGCGGATTTGCGTGTTCATCGGGTTCTGCCTGCAAAGTGGGTTCACCTTCTCCTTCTGGCGTTTTGCTGGCTTTAGGAATTCAGCCTGAACTGGCTCTTGGATCTTTGAGAATAACTCTGGGAGATAAGTCAACCGAAATGCAGGTGGATGCTCTGGTCCAAGCTCTTGCAGAATCCATACAGAGAATGCGGAAATGAAAGCGGGCTTGAAAGAAAAAGTTGTTGTAGGGATGAGCGGAGGAGTGGATAGTTCCGTTGCTGCTTTGTTATTAAAACAGCAAGGATATGACGTGACAGGGATTATGTTACGTTTATGGACGGAACCCGGAAAGGAATGTGAAAACTCCTGCTGTACTCCTGAAGCAATGACAGCTGCTCGCCGAGTAGCGTCTATGCTTGAAATTCCTTTCTATGTAATTGATGCGCGCGATTTATTCCGAAAAGAGATTGTAGAATTCTTTTTTGATGGTTATAGAAGTGGCATTACGCCAAACCCATGTGTGCGTTGCAATCAGGTAATCCGTTGGGGATTCTTTCTTCAGGAGACTCAAAATTTGGGTGCTTCATATCTGGCGACCGGACACTATGCCCGGTTGGAACAGGGAAGAGATGGACGTATTATTCTGAAAAAAGGGTTGGATGAAGGAAAAGACCAATCTTATGTTCTTTCCGGGCTAACCCAGGAACAGTTGCGAGCCACGATCCTGCCAATTGGAGATTTAGAGAAACGTGTGGTGCGCGATATAGCCAGAAATTTTAACCTCCCAACGGCTGAAAAAAAGGACAGCCAGGATCTATGTTTTCTGGCTGGAGATGACTACCGCCATTTTCTTAGGAGGATGGTTCCAGAAATTCTGGAACCAGGTCCAATCGTTGATGTGAATGGAAAGAAGCTGGGTGAACATACCGGACTGCCAGAATACACAATTGGACAACGCAAAGGCTTAGGCGCGATACAGGAACCGTATTACGTCTTGCGAAAAGAAATTGAAACGAATTCTTTGGTTATCGGGAAAAAGGAAGAATTGGGTTCTGATACCTTCTTCATTGAAACCATGAATTGGATTTCGGATATATCGACGTCTTTTCCAGAAAAAGCTGAAGTGAAAATTCGATATAAAGCACCGGCTGTTCCAGCTTCAATTTCCCTTCGCGGGAATGGTGCAATTTGTGTAAAATTTGATAATAAAATCCGAGATATTACACCCGGGCAACAAGCTGTGCTCTATGACGGTGATGTATGCCTCGGAGGTGGGATAATTTCACAGGTAGCATATAAATGACACTTCCGGCGTTCCTTTTCGGCGTTCTGGTATCGACATGCCTTGGGGCAGTTTTCCATCTATGGAAAGGTGGTAGTTTCACTACTCTTTTACTTGATCTGTTGGTGAGCTGGTTGGGTTTCTGGTTGGGGCATTTTGCCGGTGTATCCGCTGGATTAGCTATTGGGACTGTTGGGCCATTGCGCTTAGGATCAGCTATCGTGGGAGGGATAATATTTCTTTCCCTCGGTTATTGGCTTTTTCAAGAGGAACCTGCCAAAAAATAAAAAAACCTCCCTGAAAGGGAGGTTTCGCCAATTTCATTTGATTAAATCAGTTTGACGTGTACAGCCTGCAAACCTTTCGGGCTTTTCTCGATGGAGAATTCCACTTTCTGGCCTTCTTCAAGGTTCTTGAATCCCTCGGCGTCGATCGCCGAGTAGTGGACAAACACATCGGGAGCTCCGTTACGCTGAATAAAGCCGTAACCTTTGCTCGTGTTGAACCACTTTACTGTGCCGGTTTCGCTATCGCTCATTGGAATACACTCCTGATACTAAAAACGGATGATGGATTGGCCTCTGTGCTTGAGAAAAGTCAAGGATGCCGGCAGGCTTAAAACAAAAACCCCGGCCTGCGGTTCGGTTTAACAGACCGGTCCCCTTTTCTTTGATCCAAATACACAATCGCCATACTTCAAATATTCTATAAAATTGAATCCAATCTGTCAATAGCCACTTTCTTATTATTGACAGAGCAGCCAATCATAGAGAGTATCACCTATCCTCTGAAGGCTGATCAGGTTTACATTTTCTAGATCGTCATGAGCGGTATGCCAGCCTGGATCAATAATATCAATTAAATCAACTGATGGTATACCTGCATCTAAAAATGGGACATGATCATCAAGGATGCCACCTGTTCCCTGTGTCAGAAAGAAATTCTCGTAGCCGAGATTTTTGGCAGAGTTGAATATAGATTCGTATATTTCCTCATCAGAATTTGACGGTGGTTGAATAGTTTGGTTGTAACCTCCCACCATATCCAATAAAATCATCTTTTCAGGTCTGAATCTATTGTTCTTAATAAATTCACGGCTTCCAAGAATCCATTCATAACCATTCAAATCGCCCTGATCTTCCAGATCAAAGAAAACAAATCCAATATTCTTCGTTGATTTTTCAGGAAGAATTCGGGAAAGCTCCAGTAAAACAGCCGTACTTGATCCTCCATCGTTTGAACCTGGAACCGGGAAGTCCTGAAAATCTTCGTCTTTGTCATGATCTGCTTTCATGCGCGAATCATAGTGAGAACCCAGGAGAATGGAAATTTGTTTTTTCCCTTTCCATGCCAGTATGTTGTGATACGGTAAACCAGACATCTGACCAGACTGAAGTTCCACTGTCCAACCGTTTTGTCGAAGGGTATTTATTATGTAATTCTGTGCATTTTCATGGGCGGTTGAACCAGGAATACGCGGACCAAAGCCTTGCATTTTGGTGAGATAAGAAAATGCCTGGAAAGATTGGAATGAAGTTCTCCCAAACGGATTAAAAATAATGGCTACGAAAACAAGTAAACATGTGGAAAGAAGGAGAACCGATTTTAATACTGTATGAATTGATTTTTCCATAATCTATCGTAATTGATCTCCAACTTCTTGAAGATAAGTATCCATCGCTAATGAAGCATTTTCAACATACTGGGTGGTTCTTTCAAGGCGGCCAACATATCTGTTTTTTATTTCTGGAAGAAGGCCGAAATTTGCTTTTATCGGTTGAAAATGATCTGGTGAACTTTCTGTAATATATCGGCAAAGTGCACCTATCATGGTAGTTGGAGGAAATACAAGCAGATCAGAATTCCTTAAAAAATTGACGGCATTGATTCCTGCCAGCAATCCGGAGGAAATATTGCCCAGATAACCTTCAATACCAGTTATTTGCCCGGCAAAAAAAACATCAGGGCGTATTTTGGATTGCATGGTTGGGAATAAAACTGTAGGTGATGCAATGAATGTATTCCGATGCATTTGCCCCAATCGAATAAATTCTGCATGTTTTAATCCGGGAATCATGCGAAAAACACGTTTTTGTTCTGGATAGGTAAGATTGGTTTGAAACCCTACCATGTTGTATAGCGATCCAGATAAATCATCCTGGCGTAACTGCGCCACAGCGTAAGGTCTCTGGTTTGTACGTGGGTCCATCAATCCAATAGGGCGCATTGGTCCAAAGGTCAGGGCTTTTTGGCCCCGTTCAGCCATTATTTCAATAGGAAGGCAGCCTTCAAAAAACTTGCTTTTCCCGGCATTCACTCCGTCAACTATATTTTTCTCATCGATTTTTAGAGGTATCCGATCTGCGGTCACCAGGGCTGAAACAAATGCATCAAATTCGTCTCTGGACATAGGACAATTGATATAGTCTGCCGTCTGACCTTTTTCAGCTGCAAATCGTGATGCTGAAAAGGCGATGGAAAAATCTATGGAATCTCGAAAAATGATGGGCGCAACTGCATCATAAAAAAACAGGTTATTTTGACCGGTAAATTTTGCGACAGCTTCTGCCAATGAAGGAGAAGTAAGGGGACCAGAAGCAAGAATTGTCGGACTATCAGGCAGGGTTTTTATCTCATACCGGATAAGGTGAAAGTTTGGAAATTTACCAAGCTCTTGTTCCACCTTGTGTGAAAAAGTATTCCGGTCTACTGATAATGAACTTCCAGACGGAACCGCTGTAGCTCTGGAAATTCGAAGTAATAGTGAGTCCAATTTTTCCAATTCATGCATCAATAATCCTGACGCACGGTCTGGAAGCAGGGAACCCAGGGAATTTGAGCATACCAGTTCTGCAAGATTCCCTGTTATGTGGGCTGACGTGGATGTCAAAGGCCGCATTTCGTATAGTTTGACAGAGACTCCTCGTTTTAAGGCCTGATATGCCGCTTCGCAACCAGCCAAACCACCGCCAACAATGATCAGTTCATTCATTGATATATATTCAATCCTATATTTATGATTGTACCTGAAAGTTACTGGCACAAAACTTGCATATATAACAATATAAGGATATACTGATCGGAAGGTTAGGGATGCTATGTTTCAAACTCACCAACAATCTCTTCGACCATTAACGACCGCTCATCTGGCTCAAACAATGACATTATTGAGCCTGACGGCAGATGAACTTCGCGAACAAATTGAATCTGAACTTGCTTCAAATCCTGCGCTTGAATTAATTGAAGAACGCCGGTGCCCTACATGTCATAGACTTTTGCCGCCTCAGGGAGCATGCCCGACTTGCAGCTCTCCGAAATCAGATGCGGTAGAAGAACCCATTGTATTCGTTTCTCCCAGAGAAGATTTTAATTTTAGCTCGGGAACCAGCACTGAAGATATGCCGGAAGACAATTATTCATCCACAGTAGAAGATCTTCCTACGTTTGTTCTCCGTCAAATTGCTTCAGAATTGGATCCGTCTGAACGGGCAATAGCGGCTTATTTCTTAACCCATCTGGATGATGATGGACTTATATCAATAGAACTACTTGAAATTGCTCGATACTTTCATGTTCCCCTGGCGAAGGTGGAAGCCATTCAAAAGAAAATTCAACACGCAGAACCTTATGGAGTTGGTTCGCGTTCACCACAAGAAGCGCTTCTGGTTCAGCTGGATATGTTGGGTGAGGCCCATGATATTCCTGCGCTTGCCCGGCCAATGATTGAAAAAGAAATGAATCTCCTATCACGGCATCAATATGCCGAATTGGCGAGAGCGTTCAAGGTAAGTTTGCGGACAGTACATCAGACGGTGGCATTCATAAGTGAAAATCTGAATCCGTATCCAGCACGCTCTCACTGGGGTGATGTTCGGCAATCAACAGAAACACCTCCACAGGTTTATCATCGGCCAGATATATTAATCTCATACTTGAATGATGACCCGGCCAAACCGCTTGTTATCGAAATTATTATGCCGCTGAATGGAACGTTGCGTGTAAATCCGATGTTTCGTTCTGCCATTCATGAAGCCAATCAAGATAAAAAAGATGATTGGAAAAATGATCTGGAACGTGCCTCGTTATTTGTGAAATGCTTGCAGCAGAGAAACCATACCATAACACGATTGATGCAGCGAGTTGCTTCTCTACAGCGAACATTTATTTGCCGGGGAGAGAAATATTTGAAACCTGTTACACGGGCTCAACTATCTGTGGAATTAGGTGTGCATGAATCAACTATCTCTCGGGCTGTGGCAAATAAAGCTGTCCAATTACCGAACGGACGGATTGTTCCCCTGGCCATGTTCTTTGACCGATCGCTGAATGTCCGCAAAGTGCTTAAAGAGATCATTGAGAAAGAGGGACGGTCATTGAGCGATACCGAAATCGCCGGTTTGTTATCTGAACAGGGTTATCAAGTGGCTCGTCGTACAGTAGCCAAATATCGTGCCATGGAAGGGATTTTACCTGCGCATTTAAGGAGACCAACGCCCGGAGTTTGATGAGCGAAACCAGCACGAATAACCTTTCAACCCCACCAATAAATCGACCGAAAATTCCAGGTGTTCAAGAATTTTCATTCTTATTGAATGCTTTTACGGATGCGGCCGTAGTTTTGGATTTAAGAACCCTTTTTATCTATCAATCAAACCCGGCTTTCATTCAATTAACGGCTTATTCTCAAATCGAGTTGGCCGGATTATCTATTGTAGATGTACTGCCTGATTTTTCGCAGGAATTTTTCATTTCTGGGGAACCCTTAATCGCCAACCTGTCACGTCGAAAGCGTAATTCCATCCCAGTTATAGTCCAAGGTACCCTTTTGAATTCTGAACATACCTGGGGATTATTAACAATGGTACCTGAGGCCAAGCATGCAGAATCTCAAGGTGTTTGGCAAACAGATCTTTACACAGGATTGATGGATCTGGCAACGATTAGAGAGGAACCGAATCTCGAAAAATCCTTAATTAAAGGTTTTGAGATTGCCCGATTAATGACACGGGCAAAAAACATCTGTATTTATAAGGCAGACAGCCAACAACCGCGTTTAATCCGAATTTCTTTTAATAAACAATCAGAAGTTTTTCCAGAAATACTGCCGTCAAGCGATTTGGTGCAATTGGCATCACCAACAATGTGGATACCTGGCAAGAAAGTGATTGCTGAAGTACAGCGGGCTGCCCTGGTTGCCAACCTTAATTTTGTCTCTACCATTCCACTAGGTCAAAGAAATGCCATGTTTGGATTGTTAGTAGTTGGTGACCAGGATGGACAACCGGCAGAGCGATTGGAAAACATAATGCAGGTTCTTTCCGCCCATTTGACGGCAGCATTACAACATTTCATTTTGATTGATAACCTGAGAAAAGAAGTGCAAATACAGAAATTGACGTCAGATATTCGGGGAACTGTATTTGAGCATACTCAGGAAGGTATTTTATTCATATCACCTGATTTACATATTGTTGAAATTAATCCAGCAGCAGAATGGATGCTTCAGTATGCTGCATGGGAAGTAAAAAACCAACCTGTTTCCAATGTTGTAATTGGACCTGACAGAATGATGACGGTATTGGAATCTTGCTGTCAGGGTATTCCCACACATAATATGGGAAATGTGTACGTTCATCGCCGTAATGGACAGTCTTTCCCAGCGCACATCCAGGTTGTTCCGGTTATGAAGGAAAAAGAGCTGTTGGGAATCGTTATGTTTATTCGGGATATCAGTGAACATGAACAGATTAGATTGCGGAGTCAACAATTGGAGCAGAGGGCATTGTTGGGAGAATTTACCGCCATTTTTGCCCACGAGGTTCGAAATCCAATTAATAATATCTCCACAGGTCTGCAATTGATTTCCGCCCGTTTGCCGAAAGAGGATGTCAATGTGGATGTGTTGGATCGGATGATGGGTGATTGCACACGTCTTGATCATCTAATGGAATCCATCCTGGCATTTTCCAAACCGCAAGAATTACGTCTTGAGAAAATTGATATCATCATGTTTCTTCAACGTATTCTTGATAGATGGCGTCCAAGATTGGCCCGTGTCAATGTACAACCGTTTTTTTCTGTGTCTCAATCTGTGCCACAGATAAATGGTGATCCAAGAGCTCTTGAACAGGTATTTACTAACCTGATTTCCAATGCTATTGATGCTATGAGTCAAAACGGTGGTACATTGGCTATTCATGTCAATCCAGACCACAGTCTGCCCAACCGACCGCAGGTGGAGATTACTGTTTCTGATAACGGACCTGGAATTCCTGATGAAATTCGTGAACGGATTTTTGAACCATTTGTGACTACAAAATCTCATGGTACAGGTTTAGGATTGGCGATAACAAAACGAATTGTCACTGCCCATCAGGGCAATATCACGGTAAAATCGTTCCCGGGGGGAACCATCTTCCACGTTTATTTACCAGCGTGCAGCGGAGACTGATATGGGTACAAATGTTTTGATCGTTGATGATGAAGAAAACGCGAGAAGGAATATTGGCGAATATCTTTCAGCCAAAGGTTATGAGGTCACCGGTGCTGGAACTTTGAAGGAAGCTCGCGAATTGATCATGAATGGTGTGGGTGATGTCATCCTTCTTGATGTTCAATTGCCCGATGGTTATGGCCCAAATCTTTTATATGAAGTGGATTCATTGCCAGCCAGACCACCTATCATAGTAATAACAGGCTATGGAGACATTGAAACGGCTGTAGATGCCATGAAAAATGGCGCACATGATTTTCTTACAAAACCTGTGAAAATGCAGCAATTAGAGCAATCGATTGAACGGGCGCAGGAAATCGTTTCCATGCGCCGTGAGCTGGCATATTTGCGGCAGAAACAAAAAAATATTGACTTTATTGTTGGAAAAAGTGAAAAAATGAAGACTGTCATTGAGCATGCTCAAAGGGCAGCTCAGGCATCAGTATCCGTGCTCATCACAGGCGAAACAGGAACAGGAAAAGAAGTTCTTGCTCAGTTTATTCATAAATCCGGACCACGGGCAAATAAGCAATTTGTTGCCATTAATTGTGCGGCCATCCAACCAACTGTTCTGGAATCTGAACTATTTGGTTATGAAAAAGGTGCTTTTACAGGCGCAGATACACGCAAACATGGTCTGATGGAAATAGCCGATGGGGGTGTTCTATTTCTGGATGAGATATCCAAGATGCCGCTGGAAATCCAATCAAAACTGTTGCGCGCCGTGGAAGAAAAAGCGATCCGCCGGGTAGGTGGAACTACCACTAACAAAGTGGATATCCAGGTAATATCTGCATCCAACCGCGATCTGGTCAAAATGATGAAAGACGGAGAGTTCCGCGAAGACTTGTATTACCGCCTGAAAGTGGTTGATCTTGACCTTCCACCTTTAAGAGAACGCAAGGAAGATATACCAGAATTGGTGGGATTTTTTATGCGTGAGCAGAATGCCCGTCAGGGATTAAATATCACCGATATTACTCCAAAAGCAATGCAGGCATTGATTGCTTACGATTGGCCGGGGAATATTCGTGAGTTGAATCATGATATTGAACGTGCCATGCTGTTCTGTGATGATCCGGTTTTGGATATCAATCACCTTCCTATGGATATACGGAAAAGCTTATAGAAAGCTGTGGCACAATAATTGCATCATCCTCCTGAGAAAGCAATTCAGGAGGTTTTTTATGTCAATCTTCTCTGTCGCAGACATTTTTATGGGAATGGCGGTTTTTCTTTTCATAATTGGAATCTTCGCCATTGCATCTGGTATTTTTGTATTAGTTGCCAAAGTGGCTGGCGGAGATTTGCGAACAATTGCCCGGCAGACAACAGCACTGGCTCAGAAAGGTCTGACAGAGGAGATCAGTGGTCTGGTCGGTAATGCAACGGCTTTGATTGGTGCTGTGAACGATCTTGTGAAAACTACCTCTGGGATTGGCATTTTTCTCATTATTGTAGGGATAGTTGCCATCGGATGTGCCATGGGTATCTTGACCCTGGTTGATTAATTATTTCCGCGGAGAAAAATATGCAACCTGCTGATATGGTTTCCACAATCAACCGGTTATTTGGCGAAAAAGATGCTGCCGTGGTTACAGCCGCTCTCCGGCAGGATGAATTGGTTTGGAATGCAGTTCAGGAAGCCAGCCTGGCTGTTAAATTAAAAGCATCGGAAAAGCAAAATCTTTCTGATTGGACTCCGGCCTCCATTTTTTGCATATCTGAGGCTTTACCAAGACCAGAAGATCTGAAAAACCTGAGCGTTGGACTTGATGGAAATACTCGCCAAACATCTATCCAGACATACGAAATTGTGTGCCGGGCTGGGAAAAAACCTGCGACATTGCAACAGGCAGGGTATTGTGCCCTGGCTTTAAGAGAACGCCGGAAATTGATTAAAAGCTGGGATAATCTCTCAAATGAAATCATGCAAAATCCATCGCAATCAGATGTTGATTTACTTTCACAATGGCAGACAATTATAGCTATCCTCGCCGGTCTGATCCCTGATGAAGAATCGTTATACGACGAATTGTTGAATCTACGGGGAAAACTTGGAAGAGATCTGGTAAGTCATTCCATATTATCTACACCTTCAACGTTGAAAGAAAAAATAAACCTTTTGTCAAGTTTGATGATCAGTCTTGATCTTTCAAACCAGATTGATTGGCTGCAATCGTTTGCCCTTCGTGGTGATATAAAACTAAGTGAACAGCTTGCGCGATTGATTATTGCCAATACTACATCAGGTTTTTTGAATGGCTTCGCGGCAACAGAGCTTTCAGAACTTGACCTTCCTCAAGTTGCCGCCAAAGTAGTAAGGCTTCAACAGGCGGCGACGCTCTATCAACTTGCAGGCAAACATATTGAAGCCAACAGATATTTGAATTCTGCGGCGGACACTCTTTCATATTTGAATACGGGCATACGCCTGCAACAGGCTGGTATTGAGTCAGTAATTCCAGAAAAAAATACCAGTCCCATTCCAGAAGAAACGAATTTGGACGATATAAGTCATTCTTCCGGAATACAGGGTGAATTATTATTGGCTGCAGCAGCCGGGATGAATAAATCAGGGGCAAAAGGATTTCCGGGCAAGTTCGGACAATCTTTTCAAACATTACGTGAGGCTGCACGAATGGCAGCTGTAGGTGAAATTGATCATGCCAGAGAATTGGCTGCCCCAGCTATTCAAGCTTTTATGCAATTTATCAGTAATTCCAAAGCTGACTACAGCCCGAAATTTCTTGTCAACTGGCAGCCGGAAGAATTTATTGATCTATTAATTACATTGAATTATCTAAAAGAAGCTGGTATGGCAGCTGAATGGTTCCTTCGGTTTCAGCCTACAAATGCTCGTCTGTTGGGTCTGATAGGTGATTTATTCAAACGAAATGATAAACCGGAACAGGCGGCTAAATCTCTTGCTCTTGCTGTATCGCTGAATCCAAATGATGTGACAAATCGGCGGTTATTGGCTCGACTGCATGAAACCAACGGGCAATATGAAAATGCGATGGGGGAATGGCAGAAAGTTCTCGCGTTATCGGAAGAACCTCAAACCGATGATCAAATTCATCTGGCAAAAGCTGCATTTCAAGCCGGTAAATACGCTGAATCATTGGAAATGTGCAAGACTGTGGTAGATAAAGATCCGTTCAATGGAATCGCCTGTTGCTATTTAGGTCAATCAGCGGCGGAATTGGGCGACAAAGAAACTGCATTTGAAAATTTGCAGAAATCTGTTCTTTTGAATCCTGATTTTAACGAGGGTTGGCTGGCTTTATCACGGTTCCAAAAGGCTAACGGTGATTTACAAAAGGCGTATGAAACACTAAGATCGGCATCATTTTCATTGCCTGATTCTTCTGAAATAAACCTTGAATTAGCCCTGTTGAGTATGGAAACCGGCCGACCTTCAGAAGCACTTCCTCATCTGCGCCTGGCGGCAAGTTTACAACCGGAAAACCTTGAAGTTGCCACGATGTTGGTCAATGCGTTATTAACACTCGGACATAAAGATGAGGCACTCGAATTACTTGGAAATATTCGAAAACGCTGGCCGGAAGAAACTTATCTCGCGCGAATACACGGTATTCTACTTAATGAAACCGGGGATTATCAAAAATCCATCGATGCGCTGAAAGTCGTAGTACGAAAAGATGCTTCTGATGAAGAAGCCGCAGTTAATCTTTGCCTTGCTCAAATGGAATCAAAACTGGATTCCCTGGTTGTTGAAGGAAAATCTCGTCCAAACATAAATCTTGCTGAGACGGCACAGATCATTTCTTCTTTATTGACTAAAAAACCAGATTCTGTACGCGGACACCTAATCCTTGGTGCTCTGCAATATGCTATGGGGAACCTGGATGATGCCTTCAATGAGTTCAAGACAGCTGTAGATATTTCTTCTTCAAAACAAGATGAAAACAAATGGATTGCACAAGGCGGGCTTGGTCGTACAGCGCTCGCGTTGAACAGACCGGAAGTAGCTCTGGCAGTTCTGGATGAAGCTTCGATGTCAAATCCGAAGAATCTAACATTACAGCATCTACTTGTTCCCGCTTATATGAAAGCCAATCTGCCTCAAGAAGCCTTAATAACAGCACAACACGCAGTGGAAATGGCTCCGGATGATGTGGATAATCTGGTGTGGTATGCCCAGGTCATGCTGGAGACAGGGAACAAAGAAGACGCCATTAAGACAATCCGGAGAGCATCAGATGGCTTAAGCGGAAATGCACTGAGCATTATCAGTCTGGCATCGCTGGCAATGGAAGTCGGTGAACCACCTGTTGTTCGAAAAGCATTACTTGAATTAAATTCGCTCCCGAATGTAAGTTCAATGGATTTATCACAAGCGGCGAATATCCAGATAAACCTCGGTGATTATTCTGCTGCTAGTGAAAATCTTATCCGTGCGATTCAACAATCTGATGTGATAAATCCCAAATGGCTATTTGAATTAGCCTGCCTGCAAAAGGCAATGGGTGATTCTGTTTCTGCTCAGGAATCCATCAAAAAAGCGATTAATTCAGACCCACTTTCTGTAGAAAATTGGCTTTTGCAGGCAGATCTGTTTGAAGAACAGGGACGTCATCAATCATCTTTAGAAAGCCTTGAAAAAGCCATCGCGTTGTCAAATGAAAACGGCCTAAATGGCACAGATGAAACGAATACTGTTAATCAAATCTACAAAAAATACCGTGGAATTTCTGTGGCAGACATCCATGCCCGATTCTCGCATCTTATGTATCAAATTGGGAATTTAACTGGTGCACTTGTTCATGCTGAACAGGCATTAGAAATCGATCCTCAAAATCTTGATTTCCGTTTGCAGGCGGCACGATTGGCGGAAGCTTTGTTATTGTCTGATCGGGCAGAGACTCTGTCCGAAATTCCTGGCGAGCAACAACAGCTTCTTGATGCGGAGGAAGTTGATACTCAGGATCAAGAAAATGCGGCTGAACTTCTATCAATAAAGGCTGGAAAGCTGATATCGGAAAAAAAGATCGAAGAGGCCGAAGCAATATACCAACAAATAAAAAGATTATCTCCATTAGGATTTGTAAGTGAAAACCTTGAAATCCAACTGTCTGCTGCTCATGGATCACAAAGTGACATGGCAGACAAGATTGATAGTCATGTAGTCCAGCATCTATTGAATAATAAAAAAAGCAAACCAAACTTATCTTTAAGTGGCATATCAATTATGGCTTTAGAGGCTGCTCTTTCTGTAGAGAGATGGGATCTGGCACTCAAGCTTGCTTCACAGATAGTAGCCAGTCATCCATTAGAACCGGCTTCCCATCTGGCTTATGCCAGAACTTTAGTGCGTTGTGGTGAAGAACTTCTACTACGGAAAGAACTTGGATTACAAAAACATCTTCCATCTAGCGATGTTCTGGAAACAGTATCTCAGGAGAAATTCGAAACAGAAATTTCTGCAGCCGCCAAACAATCTACGGCTTCTGATATCAGTCGGTGGCAAAAGCGTGGATTGTTGCTCTATGGTGGAAAAGCTGGCCTGGAAAAGGTAAACATGGCAGATCTGAAAGATAGTGATGACCATGCTGCCTACCTGCAGGCTTTACGCTACGCAGGCCGCGGTGAGGATGCAATTGCTTTCGGAGAAAAGGTATCAGAAACACCGAATATCATGCTGCAAATGGCTTTGGCTTATGCCAATATAAATCCTCGGCTCGGATTGGACATTTGTCAGCATATGATTGAAACCACCCAACCTTCGCCAATTTATTATGTAGTATCGGCAAGACTGGCCGAGCTTAGTGCAGAATTGGGTTTGGCAGTAGATTATCTAAATGAAGCTATGCAATTTTATGGAGACGAACCTGCCTGGAGAGCCTGGTTGTCTAATTTATTAGCAGCCCAAAAAGATTATGACAATGCTGCCTACCAAATGGAAGAAGCGCTTACTCTTGCTCCCGAATCATCTAAAAATTGGGAAGCATTAGGAAAACTTTACATTCACACAAAACAGAACCATCAAGCTATACATGCTTTCTCTAAAGCTGTTGAGTTAGATCCGTTAAATCCCGATTCATTACTCTCTCTGGCGTCTTCTTACCGGGCAGCCGGAGAAATTCAGGATGCGCTTGATTGCATTGAAAAAGCTATTGAATTAAATGTGAAGCCAGAAAAAGCACTGTTACTTCGTGGTGAAATTTCTCGTGATCTTGGAAACTTGAATGATTCCATAGATTACTCAAAACGTGCTCTGAAGGCTAATCCTCAGAGTCTTGATGCTTATCTGTTCCTTGCGCAGACACAAAGAATTGCCGGGAAAGCCAATGAGGCGATCGCAACAATTGAACAGGCGATCTCATCCATCGGCGCCAATGTTGATTTACTCGTAGAAAAGGCCAAGATTGTACATTCCTTCAGAGGTGCACGAGAGGTATTGCCCCTTTTACAAGGGTTGGCTTCTCAATATCCACGCAATGGTGAAATTTTAGGAATGTTGGCTAAAGTCCAGGCAGAATTGGGTGACCTGCAAAATGCCGAACATACGGCCCTCGAAAGCTTAAAAATTCTGCCACACCAACCTGACCTTAATCTCTTTGTCGGAAAAATATTACGCAAATCTGGTCAATTGGATAAGGCAGCCCATCATTTCAGTCAGGCTGTGGAACAATCTCATATGGATATCGAAGCCGTAATTGAATTGGCTCAAACCCATCAAGACCAGCGTGAATATGAAAAAGCCCTCGAAGCATTCCAGATGGCCATACAAGTCTCTCCTCGTGATATTCGTGCCTATACAGGGGCAGCGGCAATCTATAGGGAAGTAAAAGATTACACAAGAGCAGAAGATATGCTGCGTAGAGCTGTAGAAATTGATCCTTCAAACCTCGCAATCCGCCGTCAGTTAGGTGCTGTAGTGGCACTAAATTTGGTTCATACCTCTCAGGAGGCTAAGACTATCGCATGAATCCCAAATCGGAATTGTCATCAGCAACAAAAACTCTATCAAGAGAACAATTTTGCCAATTACTGGATAAAGCAATAAAGATACCGCAGCCGCGTTTTGTCCGGCAGGCAGCTGCGGCCTGGTTGGGGTTATATCCAGGAGATTTGCAGATCCAAGGATACATGGCTGCTGCACAGGTTTATGAAGGAAAGAAGGATCAGGCAGCAGAGATCATTCAAAAAGTGATCAAGATAGATCCCGAGTATCGTGAGGGATATGAAATTCTTTTAAAGTGTCTTCCAGAAGGTTCTCCAGAAAGAGAACCTTTGCTCACAAATATCTACCTTCTTGGTGGAAAGATTCCTTTGGCAGCTCAGCAACCAGAATGGGTTCAAAACTTACGTGCAGCTAGACTTTCATTCATTAATCAACAGGTTAGCACGGCTGAAAAATACCTTCAAAAAGTGCTGGGAATAGCCAGTGATAATGTTCTATGCGCCATTCTTCACCTTGAAATAACCAGAGCTACGTCAGATACACAGGCTGTTCACAATCTCTCCAGTCTTTATTCACAGCGTTGGCCTGATTGTGTTTTATTTTCTTTATATCTGGCGGAAGCACAGATGGAACTGGGAAGTGAAGTATTAGCAGTCAATCTATTGCACGATTGCGCTGCTAAAGATGCCGGTGGCATGGTACCGACTCGTATCTGGGGGAAACAGTCACCGTATAAATCTCTTTGGCCAGAGATTTCTGATTTTGAATTCAATCTTCCAATACCTTCCTCTGTTGCTGCGGCTATGGGATGGAATCAACTTGGTACAGGGGAAACGACTCAGGCACCGCGGCCCGTCGCAGATATAAGACGGCCTGCCAGGCCAGTTCCTCCTCCAACAGAATATCCAGCCAATAATGTCAATGCACAAAAACAAGCTGGTCCATCAATAAAACCTCAAAGCAAACCAACACCACAAAAACTGCATTCTCAACTATATGAAAATGCATTGAAAAATGGTATTCCTGCGGTAGAAAAACCGGAAAAGAAACCAGAAGATCAAATTTTTAAACCGGTAAAAATAAACCTTAATACCTCGGTTGTGCTGGATGCTGCCCAGAAGGCAGTCTCGACTGTATCTTCATTAATCAAAAGAGAAAAAACTTCAGAATCTGTTGAAGACGTTCCCATTTCAAAAGTCAAGGAAGAGCTGGCCCAGGTTGCCATAAACCTGGATCAAGCCAGAAAGTATTCATCCGATGATCGTTTTCCAGTAATGGTGATTTTATCCATACGTGCAGGATTGGAAAAACAATTCGGAAAACAGACGATGGCAGTCATTGATACGGAGTTAAAGAGTCTTTCAGTTTCCATAGGACGATTACCTGAATGGAGTGCCCGTGTATTTTATGTAGATGATGCTGAAAGTACTGGTAAAGCCGGGTTGGCTCCAATAGGATCTGCCGATCCATGGAAAATCAAACTTTTTCTAACCGACCTTGATAAAGTATTTGCCAAAAAAGGCGAAATGATCGGATCATTGCTCATTGTAGGTGGACCTGAAGTGGTTCCATTCCATAGACTTCCAAATCCGACAGACGATCTGGATGATGAAGTCCTATCTGATAGTCCATATTCCACACGAGATTCTAATTATTTTGTTCCTGAATGGCCGGTATCACGTATACCTGGAGGAAAAGGTCCCGATGCTGGATTGTTGCTGGAGCAGATTCGTCGGATTGCCCAGTCAATTGTCAATCGAAAAACAAAATGGAACCTGAATATGTGGCTTCCACAAATCCCATTTCTCAATGGTTTCCGCAGCCTGTTAGGACAATATCAGGTATTTGGCAATGGACGCATGTTTGGATATACGGCTGAAATTTGGAAACGATCATCGCAAGAAGTTTTTGTGCAAATAAATAAATCTACATCCATTCTTTCATCCCCTCCATTAGATGCTGATACCGTTCCGGCTATGCAGGCTGTTATGGCACCTGTAAGTTATTTCAATCTGCATGGACTTGTTGATTCAGGAGAATGGTATGGACAGCGTGATATGGCCATTACCACAACAGGGCCTGATTATCCTGTTGCGCTAAAACCTGAAGATCTGGCTCGGTCTACCCAGGAAAATGGGATTGTTTACAGTGAGGCCTGTTACGGCGGTCATATTTCTGGAAAAGGGGAGGAAAATTCCATAGCATTAAAATTCCTGGCTACCGGGTCCGCCTGTGTGATTGCCTCCACGTGCACATCGTATGGATCAGTTACCACCCCATTAATTGGCGCAGATCTTCTGGGTTATTATTTCTTGAAACACCTTGATGCTGGAATGGCTGCCGCTGAAGCTCTCTATCAAGCACGCCTTGATTTTATTCAGGAGATGCAAAGACGTCAGGGTTACCTGGATGGGGAAGATCAAAAAACCCTGATTTCATTTGTAATGTACGGAAATCCATTTGCCATTGTACGCAACGTTTCCAGTAGAATAAAAACAATCCATCGTTCAATACTCACTTCAGAAGTTTGCCCTGTTTGTACGAAAGATTTTGAAGATGAATTACCAAAACGTATGGGTGATGAGACAATGGCAAAGATAAAACAAGTTGTGGAGCCTTACCTTCCAGGTTTGAACAGCGCTCAAATGCACTACAGTCGTATTCATACCGAATGTAACGGGAAGAACCATTCCTGCCCGACCTCTGAAATTCATCTAAAAGGAAAACCTCAGGCACGTTCAGGAAAGATGGTTGTGTCTATCAGTAAAGCCATAAATAGTGATAATCGAATACATCCACATTTTGCCCGAGTCACTTTGGATGGAAAAGGAAAAATGGTAAAACTGGCAGTTTCTCGATAAATTTCGATAGAGATATCCGACGCCCCCGATTGATAATTGAAACCGGGGGCGTCATCGCGTATAATCACTGCACGGAAAAACCAATTTGAAAATAGAGGTAAATATACATGGCAAAAAAGATGACCGGCGCGGAAATTCGCCAATCTTTTATAGAATTTTTTGAAGAAAAAGGCCATACCTTTGTTCCCTCCGCGTCTCTTGTTCCCGGTGGAGACCAAACACTTCTTTTTACTAATGCCGGTATGGTGCAATTTAAAGATGTTTTTCTTGGAACTGACAAACGACCTTACACCCGGGCCACAAATTCACAAAAATGCATGCGCGTGGCTGGAAAACACAATGACCTGGATGATGTGGGTCGTGATGATTCCCATCATACATTTTTTGAAATGCTCGGTAACTGGTCATTTGGTGATTATTACAAAGCTGAAGCAATCAGTTGGGCCTGGGAACTTTTAACGGAAAAGTGGGGACTCGATAAATCTGTACTTTGGACAACGTACTTTAAAGATGAAAAAGGTGAAGTAGCCACCGATGAAGAAGCTGCGGAAAACTGGCGAAAACAGCCAGGGATCAACCCGAATCACATTCTGCCATTCGGACGAAAAGAAAATTTTTGGGAAATGGCTGAGACTGGTCCCTGCGGACCTTGTAGCGAAATTCACATTGATCTTGGACCAAAGTTTTGTGATAAGAAAGATGTTCCAGGTCATGTTTGTAGAGTTAACGGTGATTGTAAACGTTTCATGGAGTTATGGAATCTGGTTTTTATTCAATACAACCGGATAAATGCCAGACAACTTGATTCTCTTCCGGCAAAACATGTAGATACTGGAATGGGATTCGAAAGAATTGTCTCTGTGATTCAAGGTGTGGATTCCAACTATAAAACAGACCTGCTTTCTCCTATGATGGATGAAGTGTTACGGCTTTCAGGCGAAACAGAAGAACAACGTGCTGCCAATATGACGCCATACCGCGTTGTTGCAGATCATGCGAGAGCTGCCACATTCTTAATTTCTGATGGAGTGGTTCCAGGAAACACAGGCAGAAACTATGTATGCCGTATGATCATTCGCCGGGCAGCGCGATTCGGCAGTAAGATTGGTCTCAATGAACCATTTCTGGCAAAAGTCGCGGAAAAAGTTATTGATAATTACGAATCAGCCTACCCGGATCTGGCCAAGAATCGGCAAACAATACTGACTAATATCACAAGAGAAGAAGAGCGTTTTCAAAAAACCGTAGAATCCGGATTAAGTGTTCTGGAAGAGCAGATAACCAATCTTCAGGCGGCCGGTGGCAAAGACTTGGACGGTGCTTTTGCATTCGATCTCTATGCTACTCACGGTGTCCCATTGGAAATTACACGCGATATTGTTCGTGAACAGGGATTTGGTGTAGATGAAGATGGTTTTCGAAAGGCGATGGAAGAGCATAGACTGGCTTCAGGTGCCGGAAAAGCTTTTGGAAAAATGGGCGGCGAAGACGTGGACGTGTATCGCGAAATCCTGGAATCGTTGCAAGCCGACAAACAACTTGGCCCTCAGGGAGTTGCCTATGACCCATATTCAACATTTGATGTTGAAGGCAAGATATTGGCTATCATTCACAATGGAGAATCTGTCACGTCAGCTGTTGTAGGTGATGATGTTGAAGTTATCCTTCCTAGAACCTGTTTCTATGTTGAATCTGGTGGACAGGTTTCTGATACAGGAGTTATTCGGTCAACAAGCGATACCTCATGGGAAATTGAAATCACAGATACTCGAAAACCGGCTGCCGGAGTCATTGTTCATATTGGCAAGGTTAAGAGTGGAAAACCCCAGGTGGGGGATGCCATTGTAGCCGAAGTGGATATCGAACGCCGATGGGATATCATGCGCAACCATACGGCAACACATCTGTTGCATTCGAAATTACACAAGGTTCTGGGTGATCATGCCCGTCAGGCAGGTTCGTTAGTAGCACCTGACAGGTTGCGGTTTGACTTCACACATCCAGAAGCACTAACACCTACCCAATTGGAAACCATTGAACGGCTGGTTAATGATGAAATCCTGGAAAATTACCGGCTGAAAATTACCACAAAAACTCTGAATGAAGCGATATCTGAAGGGGCTACGGCTCTATTTGGCGAGAAATATGGTGAAATAGTTCGGACCATAGCCATTGGATATGATAAACCATTTTCATATGAGCTTTGTGGTGGTACACATGTGACAGAAACTGGAGACCTGGGTACCTTTCTGATTGTAAGTGAAGGAAGTGCGGCAGCTGGAATTCGTAGAATTGAAGCTGTTACTGGCCGAAAAGCCTACGATCTGATCCAGAAAAGATTTCGAGATATTAAGAATTCTGCTGCTATCCTTAATACAAATGTAGAAGAACTTCCAGCCCGTATCAAATCATTGATCGAGGAATTGGAAGAAAGCAAGAAGGAAATCGCCGGTATCCGGCAGGAAATGGTTGCTGGTGCTTTTTCCAGTCAGATTGATGCGGCCGAAAAAATCGGTTCCACTGCCGTATTAGCGGTTGAATTGCCATCGGCTGATGCCGATACACTTCGATCAATGACAGACCAGTTTAGACAAAAACATGGAAGCGGAGTGATTGTTGTTGGCAGTGTATTCGATGGCCGTCCGTTGATTATTGCATCAGTCACCGATGATCTTGTAAAAAAAGGTATTAATGCCGGAGAAATTGTCCGCACTATAAGCATAGAAATTGATGGAAGTGGTGGCGGTCGCCCTAATTTAGCACAGGCAGGTGGTAAAAATCCAGCAGGTATGAAAAAAGCGCTGGATATGGTAATGCCTTTAATCAAAGGTAAATTGGAATAGTAATAAACTCATAGAATAAGAAAAGAGGCTGTCAATCAGATTTTGATTGGCAGCCTCTTTCTTATATCAAGATAATTTTTCCAAAGCTTCAAACATCAACCGTACACCAAAACCGGTTGGTCCTTTCCCACACCAGGGTTTTTCTGAATCAACATCTCCCGTCGCAGCAATATCTACATGCGCCCAGGGGATATCATCAGAAACAGCCTGCTTGAGGAAAATACCTCCAATAATGGTTGAAGCCTCACGAGGTCCAGAGTTTTTCATATCCGCATCATCGCTTTTTAGAAGTTCAAAGTATTCTTCATCCATCGGTAGCCGCCAGAGTTTTTCTCCGGTAGTCTCACCGGCTTTGAACACTAAATCTGCCATGTTATCCGAATTGGACAATAATCCGGCACGAAAAGTACCCAGAGCAACTTTTACACCGCCAGTTAAAGTTGCGATATCAATGATAGCTTTGGGATGATATTCACGTTGGGTATATGTTAATGCATCAGCAAGAATAAGTCTTCCTTCAGCATCAGTCGATACAATTTCAACGGTAAGTCCGGATAGAAGTTTTAGAATATCATCAGGCCGGTATGCTTCAGCCGAAATCATATTTTCTGCTGCAGGAATCACGGCAACAACATTGGTTTTTAATTTCAAACGAGCGGCTGCTATTACAGTTGCCAAAACTGAAACGCCGCCGGCTTTGTCATATTTCATACCCTGAATAAAATCGCTTGGTTTAAGGCTGTAACCGCCTGTATCAAACGTAATGGCTTTGCCAACAAGCACAACTGGTGATGCATTGCCATTGCCTTTATATCCAATTGAAATCAGGCGGGGTTTGGTTTGACTGCCACGGCCAACTGCGGTCAGTCCACCAGCACCCATGGATACCAATTCATCAAATTGCACTACTTTATATTCAAGGCCGAATTGTTTTGCGATAATTTCACAACGTTCTGCAAGAGTTTGAGGATTGATATTATTGGCTGGTTCGTGTATCCAATCGCGAGCCATATCAACCGATTCACCTAAAATAGATGCTCGTAGTACTTCCTGTTCCAGGTGGAGTTCCTTCTTGCCATAAGCCAGAATGGATGTTTGAGTTCTTTTTGTTATATCGCGGGTTTTATATCGATTAAATTCAAAACCGCCAATAGCCAGACCTTCCAGAATTGCTCGTGTGGTAGATAAATCGGAGTCCACAGATGGTTGATCTGGATCAAAACTAACTTCTTCCACTGAATGGGAGTTGCACCAACGTGAGAAAGCTGCTGCTGCAAGACGAAACTTATTGATGTCAACTTTCTTTTTCTCTCCCAGTGATACGATGAATGTTGCCTTCTTCGTATCAGCAGGGATTACTGTAACCGCTCCCAATTTCTTACCGGTAGGGTAGGCAACTTTTAAATTATCACTAAACTCAAAAACCAATTCTGATAGATCATCTGTGGATTTTTCCACCGCTTTAAGTTTGATATTTGGAACAGGAAAGATTTCGTCAAATTTCATAGCATTGCCTCTTCGTTTTTTCCTAGGATTTCCCACATCACAATTTCTGGTGGGCAAAGAAAACGCACCCGCGGGGCTGATAGTCCTTCTAATCCAAGTCCGCGTGTGATATACAAGATTGTATTATTTAGTACATATTTGCCAGATTTGAAAACCAATCCATATAGTGATCCTGTGAAAATCGGACCAATAAAAGGCAGACAAACTTGTCCACCATGCGTATGACCGGCCAGATGTAGATCAATACCATCATTTTGGATTTGAGGAGCCAGGTCAGGTGAATGATGGATTAATATCTTATATCCATTCGGAAGTTCTCTCAAAATTTTCCTTAAACGAGGAGCATCTTCATGGGGTTTATGAGTACATTCCAATCCAATTATTTGAATAGAGGCACTTCCTTTTTGAAGAATGGCAGTCTCATCTACCAGTAATGTGACTGGCGTACCTTCCAATAATTCTGGAAAATTTTCGGGCAGATCCACAGCCGGACTACCCGTAACACCAAAAGTTCCTAATGGGACTTCCCATTCATTAAGGACCTTCTTCAGATCTGACCAGGCATTTCGATCTCGAATGGAAGAAAGGCACAGATAATCGCCAGAAAAGAAAATTGCGTCAGGAGATAATTCTCGAATGAGTTGATTTAATCGTTCTTCACGAACAGAAGATCGTTCTAGATGCAGATCACCAATATGTAAAATTCGAAATTTTTCTCCTGCCGGGATTTTTCCTGTCTCTACCGTTTGATGGCTGACTTTTATATGAAATGGCTCTATCCAGAATGCATAGACTTGTAAAATGCAACCCAAAATTTGAAGCGGAAACCAGATCATAATGGGTGTGAAAAACACAGGAAGCAAGCGGGAAAATGCCAATATCATCACTTGCGGTTTGATTGGCCCAAAAGACCTTCGATATCGAGGAAGTAAACTTATTGATATCCAATCAAAGATAAAAAAAGCTACCATGACCAGGCTTAGTAATTCATTACGCCAGAACCCAAGGAATGAAAGAACAATGAGAAGGAGGAAGAAGATTCCATCTGGGATCTTTTCAACATTCATGGCTTTATGAAGTGCAATATCAAAAAAGTTCCCGGTTAAACCGGGAAACCTCTCTCGATTTGAAAAATCTCTGGCTTCGATCACAAGTGTTCACTTTCCCTGGTTTTGTTTGAATTCATACAGTGCTGAAACGAGTTCGCGGCAAAAATCAGGAATATCCGCCACAACACGTCCCCATACAATATTCCGACAACGGAAGGCAGGAAGGTTTTTCCAAATGGCACCGGCATTTTCCATATCATCCTTGATTCCTTCGCTGCCAGTTGCTTGTAATCCGCTGATAATTCCGGCACTGATGCCAACAAGCCCGGCATGACAGATCATTCCAATGATTTTATCCTGATGATAAAAATCAGCCACAAAACGTTTCACCGATGCATATCGCCTGATTTTATCGGGCGCCCAACCACCGGGAATAACCAGACCGTCATATTCAGATGAATCTACGTCGTCAAAGCCGATATCTGCAGTGGCGGATAAGTTATTTTTACCACGGTAAGTTTCTCCACCAACAATTCCGGCAACAACTACATCAGCCCCGGCTTCTTGTAGACGCATGAGCGGAACCCAAAATTCCAGATCTTCAAATCCGGGACCAACAAGAAAAAGGATATGCAAACCGTCCAGTTCCATGATGTTCTCCTGATCAAAGAGTAAAGGGAGGCTTTTGAAAGCCTCCCTTTGATTTTACTCTGAATTTTCAGGCAACCAGCAGCATAAAACCAGATCTTTTGCTGCTTTAACCTCATCCAATCTTCGTACAGGGGTTTTATGTGGCGCTTCGTGCAGCAATTCTGGCGATTCATGCGCTTCTCGGGCGATATTCAACATTGCCTCAGCAAATGAATCGATAACCTGTTTATTTTCTGTCTCTGTCGGTTCTATCATGAGAGCTTCATGAACGATCAATGGAAAATAATTCGTTGGCGGGTGGAAATCATAATCCATCAGACGTTTGGCAATATCGAGTGCATGCACATCTGGAACGTCGTCAAACATACCTTCGAGAACAAACTCATGCATGCATACTCTGTCATAAGGTAATTTGTAAGCTCCACGGACTTTAGAAAGCAAATAATTGGCATTCAAGACTGCCAATTCAGCTACCTGCCGCAACCCTTCGGCACCATGCATGGAGATGTAGGTATAGGCTCGTACATGCATTCCAAAATGCCCATTAAATGATTTGACACGTCCGATGGAATTTTTGGGTTGGTAGTATCCAAAGAGTGGTGGCATTTCATCGTCACCTTCTTCGATAATGCTGATAATTGGACCCGGCAAAAATTCCTTCAATTTGTCGCTTACACCAACCGGACCTGAACCAGGGCCACCGCCGCCATGCGGGGTAGAAAAAGTTTTATGTAAGTTGAAATGCATCACATCAATACCCAGATCGCCTGGTCGAACAATGCCAAGCAGGGCATTTAAGTTGGCTCCGTCTCCATAGACCAATCCACCGGCTTTATGCACAATATCAATCACTTCAAGGATGTTTTCATCAAACAGGCCCAGTGTATTCGGATTGGTGATCATGATGCCGGCAACTGTTTCATCGCAGGCAGCCCGTAAAGCTGCCAGATCTACATTGCCCCGTGCATCTGTTGCAATGGGAGCTACTTCAAAACCGGTCATAGCTGAGCTTGCCGGATTGGTTCCGTGAGCTGAGTCAGGGATGAGCATTTTGGTGCGCTTGGTTTCACCCTTTGACTGATGATATGCTCGCATGATCATGACGCCGGTAAACTCACCGTGAGCACCTGCCGCCGGCTGAAGGGAGACTTCAGCAAAGCCGGCAATTTCTTTTAACATTTCTTGAAGGTTATACATTAATGCCAGACTGCCCTGAATAGATTCAACTGGCTGTAAAGGATGGCAGTAGGCAAACCCCGGAAGCCGTGCCATGGCTTCATTAACCCGAGGATTGTATTTCATGGTGCACGATCCAAGCGGATAAAAA
Organism: Leptolinea tardivitalis; assembly: GCF_001050275.1. Classification (GTDB taxonomy): domain Bacteria; phylum Chloroflexota; class Anaerolineae; order Anaerolineales; family Anaerolineaceae; genus Leptolinea; species Leptolinea tardivitalis. The sequence goes on along the minus strand of NZ_BBYA01000012.1, from coordinate 149,397 downwards.
CCTTCATCGACACAGTAATTCAAATGGGAAAGGTGTGTGTAATGACGGATGACATCCACTTCAGCCAATTCAGGCAGTGGTAGGTCTTCGCGAAGGAATTCTGCCGGAAGGTCGGTGGTTGGAACGTCAACCGCAGGGAACTCTACACCTTTACGACCAGGAGATGACAGTTCAAAAATCGTCTTCTCAGTCATGTGACATCTCCTTCAGAACTTCAACAAAGATATCAATGTCATCTTTGGTATTCATTTCAGTTACAGCTATAAGACAACTTTTCTTTAATGAAGGAAATACAGTTCCGAGTTCGAAACCACCCAAAATTCCGTGCTCTAAAAGATGAGCATTCAATTCTGCTACCGGAACAGGGCAATCAACAATAAACTCATGGAAGAATGGAGTCTTCGTCCGAACCGAGAAACCAGGGACAGTAGAAATTTGTCCGGCTGCATAATGGGCTTTCTGGTAGCATAATTCCGCAACCTGACGCAAGCCCTGTTTACCCAGAAGAGAAAGATAAACAGAGGAAGCCAATGCCATCAAACCCTGGTTAGAACAAATATTTGACGTAGCTTTTTCACGACGAATGTGCTGTTCACGAGCAGTCAGGGTTAATACATACCCTCGTTTGCCATCCTGATCGACAGTCTCTCCGACAAGACGTCCGGAAATCTTGCGAACCAGTTCCTTTTTAGTGGCAAATAGTCCGAGATAGGGGCCTCCCAAAGATAGAGGAATACCGAGCGGTTGACCCTCTCCCACCACAATATCAGCGCCAAATTCTGACGGTGGTTTTAACAAACCAAGAGCAATTGGATTGATAGACACGGCGAAAAGTGCTCCATTTTGGTGGGCAACTTCTGCAACCTTCGCGTAGTCATATATCCGCCCGAAGAAATCAGGATATTGAACCACCACAAGAGCAGTTTGCATGTCAATCAGTTTAATCAATGAATCAGGAGATTCCAGAGGATCTTTTACAAGATCACCCGTGATTTCAATATCAGCAAACCCCTGTGTGTATGTGCGCACAGTCTCGCGATATTGGGGATTGAGAGAAGGGGAAAGGATCATTTTAGGGCGTTTGCCCCGATAATGAGCATGTGCTAGAATAACAGCTTCTGCTACGGCAGTTGCACCGTCATAATGAGATGCATTGCAGGCGTCCATCCCTGTTAGATTGGCGATAAGTGATTGATATTCAAAAATCGCCTGTAGAGTACCCTGAGAGATTTCCGGTTGGTAGGGAGTGTAGGCTGTGAAAAATTCACCGCGGCTGATAATGGAATCAACAGCCGCAGGGATAAAGTGATGGTATGCCCCGGCACCAAGGAAACACATCAAGTCCTTTACCGACCCGTTTCCATTGGAAAGGTCAGAGAGTTCATTCGTGATTTCCAGTTCGGATTTCTTCGGAGGTAAATCGAGAGAAGGGAACCGGTATTTCTTGGGAACTGCTTTGAACAGATCTTCAATTGATGAAACACCAACTGCCCGAAGCATTTCCTCGCGTTCGGCATTGGTATGAGGTGTGAACATCAATGACTCCGATCCTGAAGGAATTTTTCGTAGTCTGCCGATGACATGAGTCCATTGATCTCGGAAGGATCAGAGATCTCAACTTTAAGCATCCAGGCTTTGCCATAAGGGTCTGTATTTACCAACTCAGGTGTCTTTGACAGGTCTTCATTAACCTGAATAACTTTCCCTGAAACAGGCAGGTTAACATCAGCAGCTGCTTTTACAGACTCAATCGTAGCGCAGGTAGTACCTTTTTTTGCTGAGTCTCCTTCACCAAGTACTACTTCCACAAACACGACATCCGAAAGTTGTTCCTGGGCATAATCTGAAACACCAATTGTGGCAATCTTTCCATCCAGTTTGACCCATTCGTCAGAGGCAGTGTATTTGTAATCAGCAGGGACGTTCATGGTAATTCTCCTTTAAGTAGTTAGGTTTAAAACACAAACTCAGGTAAGCCAGTCAACTCTGTCTTAAACCTGAGAGATTCATTGATTAAATCTACAATTTGCCCCTTCGGTGGGAAAACCCTTTCCAGAGGAGATCGCAGCAGGGTCCTTTTTACCTGAGAGATTCGCAAACGTTTCTGAAGCGTTTGTTTGCCCCTTCGGTGCCGTTTTCAAACAGTCTCTTCCCCGTTGCATCCATTATTCAATTGTCATCCCCCTCTACCGATTTTTCATTACATTCATTATAACAAAGTTGATTATGTGAACCAGAATTGATTACGTAATGCCTCACGGGAAAATGTAACCAAAGGGTAATCGTTGCCTCATAATAGATGTTACCGAGATAAAGTACATAATTGGTGAACCTTCTGATCTATGGACTTACGAAGAGTAACTGGATTCAGCTGAACATACAAATTGGTGAGGTTGGCTTTGATCTGGAAGGGGATCAGATCAGAACCGAGAACTCGTTGGTAGGGAGTAGCCGCTTTGTCATAGAGTTTGATAATTCGACCATCAACATACTCCTTGGAGATAAGCTTAAGCACTGGTTGAAAGAAATTGAAATAGAGACTGAGATCAGAGTAAATACTCTGCAGAAGATTATATCCAGAGAGAGTATCAAAGCGGTCATAACCGACCAGATGACGTACCACAGACCAATTCTTCTGTTCGACATGAGCCTGATCATTCTTGCGATAAGGGCGAGAGCGTGTAAAAGTGATCTTTTCAAATTGGCAGTATTGGAACAACATCTCATTGATGAATTCGCTGCCATTATCTGAATCAAGCCCCAATAGATCAAACGGGAGGCGTTCTTGCATGGCCACAATAGCCTCCAGAACCGTCTGTCGGCTACGCGGGAAGACTGCCTGGCACTCGGTCCACCCCGTGCAAATATCCACGCAGGTCAATGTATTTACGAATTGACCTGCGGCTGTATCTCCACAGTGAGCTACAAGGTCAATTTCCATGAACCCCGGTCTTTCCTCATTCCAGGGGGTATAGGTACGTACCGGAATTGATTTTTTAAGGAGTGTACCTGGTTTTGTGGTGCTTAGCCCATGAGGACGCACGTCATATCTTGAACTCAAACACCGGTCTATGCTGGACCGGCTCATTTGCAGCAGTAACTTTTTTGTCTCTGGCGATATGTGGATTTCGTTATTCCGTTCAAGTACCTTTACGATTTCTGGCAAAAATGGCTTTAGACGCTTCGAACAAATCTGACCACATATTTCCCAGATATACTCCAGGGCCGTGACCACCTCGCCTTGATAGATTCTCCGTGGCCCCGGTTTCTTTTTGGCTCTTGGTTTTCCCGTCCTACCCAATACTCGTATCGCATACTTACGATGATATCCCGTGATGGCGACTAATTCATCCAGTATTCTTGCTTTTTCTGTTTTGTTCCCTTTTTGATAGCGGGGTCGGATGGTTTCTACTAATTCTCGCTTGCTTTGTTGACTCATCATAGCTCCCTCGGCAGCTCTCTATTCTCTGCCCAAGGTAACATCTATTGTGAGGCAACGTTTCTCCTAAAGTTACTTTTAATTTGAGGCAATGCGGTTGGCATCTTCTTTGATGATTACTGCCCTTTTCATTTATAATCGCTGCCATATGGCATGTTATTGGAAAAATTATCAACACAATACAATCACACTGGTTGCAGGCCTGACTATGTTACTGGCTGCCTGCAGTCCGGCAGCACCAACCGTATCTGCGCAGACAGAACCCACAGGTCAACCGACTTTCACTCAGGCGGTTGCCACCCAAACTCTGACGGCAGTGGAGATTACCTCCACCGGTCAGCCAGTTCCGACGATTGGTTCACAGACAACACCGACAATTGTTCCCCCGGCAGCCGATCGTCAACCTCCGGAAGACTGGCAGAACTGGCCAGTCATCCCGGTGGTCTCTGCCCGGTCACGCCAGATTTACGAAGCAGGGCTGGCAGCCGGCACGGATCCCACCCGATTCTCCAAAGTGGGGGACTGCCAGGCGATTAAGAATGTACTTCTGGGGATGTATGACAAACCTTCCGGGTATACCCTGCGGGAAAATGCCGATGCGTTGAATGAAACGATCCGGCAATTTGCCGGTTCTTTTGATCGTGATGGCGAAGCTGTGCAGGGCGGTTTCAATGCCGCCTCAGAGCTCACTCCCCTGATGTCTAACCCGGAAGTTTGTGAACCGGGTGAGACACCACTGGAATGCGAAATCCGCGTTCACAATCCGTCCATCCTGATCGTCAGCCTTGAAGTATGGTGGAACGGCCGTAGCCCGGATGTGTATGAAAAGAATATGCGGCAGATTATCGAATATGCCATTTCCAAAGGGATTCTGCCGATTCTCTCGACCAAAGCCGATAACGTGGAAGGTGACAACAGCATCAACCTGGTGACGGCAAAACTGGCCTATGAGTATGACATTCCATTGTGGAACTGGTGGAAAGCCGCACAGGCTTTACCCAACCATGGGCTGGATCCCAATCGGCCGGATGGTTTTCACATCAGCCAGGAGTTTGCCTGGCCGGAACGCAGTTTTACGGCCCTGCAAGCCCTGGATGCCGTTTGGCGGGGCGTACGTGGAGAAGCCACGGCGGCCGCCAAGCCCACTGAAACACCGGAGACACCAAAGGAGTTCAATCCACTCCAATCAACAGCTGCCTCCACGGAAATCACACCGGTTGAGACCACACCCGCTTGTTCAGACCAACCTGCCGGTGACGGTGTCTGCCCCATGCCATCGGAAAAATCCACACAATCTTCCACCGGAATTCTGACAATTAAACCGGTTGAGGCGCAAATTCTATCTGATCCATCCGGTTTTGTGCTGCTTTCAACCGCCCGCCGGGGAAGTAAAGGCATTACCCCTCTGGGTGTTTACCTGATAAATCCGGTCAACGGAACATCTTTTCAGATTCTGCCGGAAGGAGTTTCCCTTCAGGCGGTATCACCAGATGCCCGGCAAATCCTCTTTAGCCGGGGGCAAAACCTTTTTACAGCTTCACTGGATGGTTCAGACCAGCCTGTTTTGATATCCAACCGTTTCTCTGATCGCGGAGGAACATCGGCTGCCTGGATGGCGGATGGAAAATCCGTCACCTTCCTGGCGGAACAGGACGGCGATCGTCTGCTTGTGCTGTATGCTATGGATGGCAGCGCCGCCTGGAAGCGGCTCTCGCCAATCGGGGTCACCCCGGTGGCGATCTACCCCTTCCGTGAAACCGGCCGGATATACTGGTCAGCTGGAACCTGCCCGGCATCTGGTTCGTGTACCTCCACAAATGTAATGGTTTCAGGTCTGGATGGATCAAGCGCGGAATACCTGCCGAAAGCGGTCAAAGCCGGCTTCTCTTCGGATGGCCGTTGGATGGCGTATGAAGACCAGGCTGGCAGTGAAAAGAGTCAGCTTACTCTGGCCACAGTGGATCTGTCTGCAAAGCGGCCTCAGGAAAACATCGGTGACCAGATACTGGATTTTTCCTGGTCGCCGGATGGCACCAGGCTTTCGCTGCTCTCCCTGCAGCGCAGCGACTATTCCGGCCAGTGGCTGGACATCCGTAATTTGGTTATTTCCACACAGGATATGGGAACCAAGATTCTTCCCACTACATCAGGCATGAATCCTCGTGCCATCTGGTCGGCGGATGGACGCAGCTTGCTGCTGACCGGCACGCAGCAATCTGACACCGGTTTTTCCATTCACCTGAATGTGATGGATACGACCTCAGGAACTGTGCGCGACCTGACGCCAGCCGCCGCCCTGGCGGATAAAGAATTTATCTACACCACCCGTATTGACTGGGTGAAACCCGCTCCATAAAATCAAACCACCTCTGCGCAGGCAGAGAACAGCAGGAGAAAAACCATGAGTGATTCCATCGCCGATGTCTTATCAACCAAAATTGCCGAACGCATTCTCAAACAACCCAATCGGGTGATCAAACCGGAAGAACCGCTGATCAGCAGCGGATTGATTGACTCCTTCAGCCTGGTCGATCTGGCGCTGATTGTGGAAGATGAATTTGGTGTGCGCATTGATGACTCTGAATTGAATGCCGACACGTTTGATACCCTGGATGCGCTGGTCAAATTGATCGAATCACGGAAATAATTGACCAGATTTCTTTTTATTTACGTAGATCTTTGTTGAAACTCATGTAGACCATGGGAATATTTTCAATAAATTGGTCATAAAATTGGTCTTGGTATAATCAGACGGAAATAAACATGTATCTTTCGTTAATTTCTCGAATTTTGCTGTCCAATAGACCCTGAACAGGCACACTCTATAAAATGAATTTTTTTGATAAACCTATTGTAAAAAAGACCATATTCTTTCTACGTCTTACTGTTCCTATTGTATTGGTAGGTGTGTTATTTGCTCAAATAGATTATCAGACTTTCTTTGGCCATCTGAGAACTTACCCTATCGGATCTCTTCTTCTGGCTGTTCTTTTAATATTTTTCGCCAACATTATTTTTGGATTTCGCTGGTGGTATATTCTCAAGAGCGTCAATATAAATTTGACTCTTTATCAGGTATTTCGCCTCACCTTCTTTAGTCTTTTCCTTTCGAATTTCCTTCCTTCTTCTGTAGGGGGAGATTTGGTTAAATTAGTTGGAATTATCGATCTTGTTGATAAAGAAAAGAATGACATAAAAATCAGTTCAGTGATCGTCGATCGGCTTTTCAGTATGCTTTCAAAAGTATTGCTCTTGCCTTTTGCTTTATCTTTCTTGGGAACATTAAAAATTCAGGTGGAAGGTATTGCAACCCAACTATTCTTCCCCTTTACGCTAATTCCACAAGGAATCCGAGACAAAATCAGTAGTTATCTTAATGCCATTAAACCATGGTATTCGTGGCGTATATTTATCAATATTCTATTAATCTCGTGGTTATCACTGACATTCACAACTGCCGGCTATTGGGTTATAGCTCAACCACTTAATCCATCAGTCTCCCCGATAAATATTCTATATATTGCGATTATTACATATTTTGCCATCATTCTCCCCATATCCATAAATGGAATCGGTGTTCAGGAGATGAGTTATGTGTATTTGCTAGGTCTATTACAGTTTACACAGGAACAGGCATGGACTGTTGCTTTAATTATCCGGCTGACTACGATCATCATCAGCTTGATGGGCGGGTTGTGGATGGTGTTTGATGGTAGAGAGCTTTTTTCCTCACTCATGAGAAATAAGCTTTCGATAAAACGAGAATGATAAAAATGAACAAGTATCGATTAAATTCAGGATTAATAATAAAAACATTACTCCAATTTCTGATATTACTTCTTGCCTTTTTGGCTTTACAAGACCTTTATTATCACTTTCCATTATTCTCAGTTAAATGGCGAATTGTTTTTGTGGTGATTTCTTTTACTTATATTGCAGGAATTCTTTTATTTTTCTTAGCTATGTTCACTCAGAAACTGGATCGATATTTAGGATGGATTAAACAAAAGATCATTTTAGGTGTCCGTTGGACTATCTTACTAACAGCCTGTTGTAGCGTCATTATTTTTCTACTTTATACAGATTTCGGTTCATACTTTCAGGGTCAATTTTTCCGATTATCCGTTTATCTTTTTCTCAGCACATTGTTTTCTCTTCTATTGAGTCCGAATAAAACGCAGAAATTTGATTTCTTATTTTTCTTTTTTTCTGCGGGATTGATCGGATATATTTTTTCATTAGCTAATTATGCTACGGAGATTTCAACTTATCCATTTTCCCATTCGTGGTCAGAGGGAAATCGGTTCTATGATTACTCGTTGATCTTTGGACAACATATCTATAAATACAATGGACAGTTAGTTCCCAACTATGAAAGTCCTGGGCGTTATGGTCTGTGGGGTTTCTGGTTCATTTTCCCATCCATACCCATTTGGGCTCATAGATTGTGGAATGCTATTTTATGGACGATCACACCATTTATTCTAAGTATATCTATAACAAGGAAAATCAATCACCCATTTTTACGTTGGACTATTGTTTTTTGGTTTTCCCTTTTTATTATGCAAGGGCCAGTATACCCGACATTATTGCTTGCACTTATTTTCCTGACATCAGGGATTTGGTCAAATAATAGATGGGTCAAAGGTGGATTTGCGATATTGTCTTCAATTTTCGCGGGAATGAGCAGATACTTTTGGATAATCGTACCCGGCGTCTGGCTTGTTCTGGTTGATCTTTTCTTTGTTTATCCAGAACGAAAAGGAACAAAAATCCAAAAACTGATTCCCACGATTGTTTGGGGATTAGTAGGTGTCTTGCCGGGGACATATTTTGGATTAAAGCAATTATTTTCTCCAAAAGCACCTTTTGAAATACATCAACCACTTCTATTTTATCGACTGCTACCTAATTCTACTTATCCTTTGGGTATCATTATTAACTTTTTTATCGATTTTTCACCCACTCTAGTTCTTCTAATCTGGATTTTATACAAAAGTAAACAAAAATTTGATGTCATAACAAAATTAGGAATTGCCTTTGCTTTATCCGGTTTTGCTCTTATGGGTTTTATAGCCAGTACCAAAATTGGCGGTGGGTCCAACCTGCACAACCTTGATATGTTTATCGTAACAATTGGACTGATCATGATCATACTGGTAATCCTGATGCAGGAGAATATGGCTTCTGTGATTACAAAATGGCCTTTGCTTATAAAAATCTTTTTGTTTATTGTTGTTCTTACCCCTGGTTGGATGGCAATGCGAACAGGGTCTAAACTGGTTAACCCACCGGATAAATTGGTACAGGAATCACTTGAGACCATTCGATATCAGGTTAATAAAGCAAAATTACATGGGGAAGTCCTATTTATTGACCAACGGCAACTCCTTACCTTCGAATATATTAAAGATGTGAAACTGGTCCCGGAGTATGAAAAGAAGTATATGATGGATCAAGCGATGGGTGAAAACACTTCTTATTTTGAAAAATTTTATAAAGATCTTCAAAATTCCCGATTTGCGATGATAATCAGCGATCCTTTGACAACGAATCTGCAAGGTAGAGACCAGGGATTTAGTGAAGAGAATAATGCTTATGTCACCCTGGTTTCCAAACCGATTCTTGCCTATTATCAGCCATTGATTACATTAAAAGGTGTCGAGGTACAGCTTCTTGTGCCAAAAACAAATTGCAGAATAATACCAGGTGCAATGTTGATATTTGACTGTAATTACTAAATATGCCATTTCCTGAACGGCAAGGACTGATCTTTATGCGAAATTTCACAACCACTTTGAAGAATCATTACGATACCCATCCTGACCGGACCAGCCTGGTGGTGCAACTGGCTGGCAAAGAGGATCAATCTATATCCTACCGCGACCTGCTGCGCGGTTCAGCCGGGTGGGCGTCATTGTACCGGGAACATAACATCCAGCCCGGTGAAGTGGTTATCTTGATCATGCAGCATTCGGTGGAACTGGTGTATGCCTACTGGGGTGCGGTTCTACATGGAGCCATCCCGTCCATTTTGCCGTATCTTACCGAAAAACTCTCTCCGGAGCGCTATCGCGAAGACCTGGCTTCGCTGGTGGACATCTCGCAGCCGGCGGCCATCGTCACCTTCCCGGAGTTCGAGGCAGAAGTACGCAGTGCCCTGCATAAAGGTGACTCGGTACGCGCCGTCATCCTCACCGGGCAGGACATACCCGTTGACCCCGATTTCTCCACCCTGGGCGGAATGCAGCGCCAGCCGGAAGAAATCGTACTTCTGCAGCATTCCTCCGGCACAACCGGCCTGCAAAAGGGGATTGCCCTTTCTCACAAAAGTGTTTTCAACCAGTTGGATACCTATTCTGCACGCCTGAAAGTCAATCCGGAAGACGATGTTATTGTCTCCTGGCTGCCGCTTTACCATGACATGGGGCTGATTGCCTGTTATCTCATGCCTATTCTTTACGGCATCAAACTGGTGATCATGTCTCCCTTTGACTGGGTGCGCGCTCCATATCGGCTGCTGCAATCTGTCACGCGCTACAGGGGCACCCTGAGCTGGCTGCCGAATTTCGCCTATGTTTTCTGCGCCGAAAAAATCCGAGACCGCGACCTGGAGGGGGTCGACTTGAGTTCCTGGCGGGCGGTGACGAACTGTTCTGAACCGGTGCGTATTCTGGCACATGAAAAATTCGCCGAGCGTTTCGCTGCCTTTGGTCTGAAAAAAGATGCCCTGGTGACCAGTTACGCCATGGCCGAAAACACATTCGCCGTTACACAATCGGGCGTTGGTGTTCCTGTCACCGTGGATCTTGTAGACCGGGAAGCGGTGCAGACTGAATGGGAAGCCCGCCCGGCTTCGGATGGACGCGATGCTTTACGCATGCTTTCCAGCGGCCGCCCGATCAGCAACACGCAGGTGCGCATCTTTGATAAAAACGGCAAGCCCATGCCGGAACGTAAAATAGGCGAGGTGGGCATTCAATCAGACTGCATGCTAACCGGTTTCTATCACCGCGACGACCTGACAAAGAAAGCCTTTATTGACGGCTGGTATTTAACCGGGGATTACGGCTATGTGGCAGATGGTGAACTCTATGTGACCGGGCGCAAGAAAGACCTGATCATTGTTGGCGGTAAAAATATCTACCCGGCGGACCTCGAACACCTGGCCATGGAAGTGAAAGGGGTCCATCCGGGGCGTGTGGTGGCCTTTGGCGTATTCAATGAAGAGAGCGGAACCGAAGAAGTGGTGATTGTTTCCGAGGTCGATGTGGATGATCCGGCTGAAAAAGAAGCAATTGCCAACGAAATCCGCAGGGTAGTCACCAGGGGCTCGGCGGTGGCACTGCGCCATGTATACCTTGTTCCGGCAAAATGGATCATCAAGACCAGCAGCGGCAAGACAGCCCGGCCGGCCAACAGGGAAAAATACCTGAAAGAGATGGCGTCAAAATAAAACGGCAGGTGAACTGGCCTGCACCCGGCATACCTCCTCTGTATAGATGATTCCATCCGGTCTGAAATTCGGTATGTTCATCCTGATACAGAGGGATACTTCACGGCTGACCTTCTGGTCAAATTTTGCTATTATTGAGACTACAGGCGCAATCAGCCTGAGATAAGACAGTACGGTTAATATTGATTAAGTCCGGCGGCACCGGCTGTTGGACCGGGGAGGTTTCATGCGGATTCTTCTGATTCTATCTGCCATTCTGCAGATATTAAACCCATCACCATTGCCCGATACGGCAGAGGTGCTCTTTACCGGAAACAAAACCAACGCAGATTTTCCCAATTCTATTACATTCACCACCTCAATATCCAGTCCGGCAATGATAACAAATGTCGAACTGATCTACGGCACAGATGAACGTACCTGCGGTGATGTGCAAGCTCTGGTCATTCCAACGTTTAAACCCGGAAAACAGGTGGATGCTTCGTGGGAATGGGACATGCGCAATAGCGGCGCGCTTCCACCCGGAGCTGAAATCTGGTGGCAGTGGAAAATAAAAGACGAAAATGGAAAAGAAACCTCCAGCGAGAAACAGACAGTCACCTGGCTGGATGCTGTTCATCCCTGGCAAATAAAACAGGAAGACCCCATTCGGCTGCATTACTACAACATTACGGAAGATCAGGCCAGGGATTTCCTCAACACTGCCACTGATGCGGTAGACCGTCTGGAAAAAGACACCGGCATGCAGCCCACCAATCTGGTTGACCTGTTCATGTACCCCAATACAAATGATATGCGTGATGCCCTCCTCTACGAACCCGGTTGGACGGGAGGCATGGCTTTCTCGGCGTATAACAAGATTGTCATTGGAATGGAGAGTCAGGACCTGAATTGGACCAGACGAACCGAAGCACATGAATTGACCCATGTACTTGTGGGAGATTACACTTTCACCTGTTTCTGGACGACTCCCACCTGGTTGGAGGAGGGACTGGCTGTCTATGGGGAAGGCAGCCCCGATGCCAATACAGTCAGTCAGTTTGAACAGGCTAAAGAAGAAGACAACCTGCTTTCCTTCCATGTGCTCTCTGCCAGCTTTTCAGAAGATTCTGAAAAAGCCGATATATCCTACAGCCAGTCTTACTACATGGTGAATTACCTGCTAGAAACATACGGTCGGGAGAAAATTAATCGACTGTTGAAAACCCTGGCAAAAGGGGAAACGATTGATGATTCTCTTAAGGAAGTATATGGATTTGACCTGACCGGTTTTGAAAATGAATGGCGTAAGGCAAACAACCTGCCGCCCAGAGAGGAGACGGAAAACTCAGGCACATCCGGCACGCCGACGGAAATCCCCACCATGCATCCTGTCGGTGGCAAGGTCGAACCCGCTGCCACGACCACTTCAATCCCCATTACACCTATTCCACTCGAAACACCGGCGGGTAAAAATCAGAGTTCAAACGTCATCTGGTTTATTCTGGCAGGTGCACTCGTTGCCGGATTGGTGACCTTTTTCCTTGTCCGTTCTACGAATAGAAAAAAGAATCTGATCTCATCCTTTGTTATTCTGATCCTTATATCCTCGATTGTTTCCGTCCGACCGGTGCAGGCGGCCAATCCGTCGGAAGACTATCCACCTGTTCCCACAGCCACACCGTATTCGCCACCCGTACAGACTGATATCAATGTATATACTGACCCTTCGATTGGAGTCAGCCTGGATATTCCGTCAAATGCGAAAATTGATACCTCAAAGGTCAGCGCGGTGTATCATTTCAAACTGGTCATCGGTGATAACGAAGTGATCGGGCATCTGTTTTCCAATCCATTGCGCGAAGGGGAATCGCTGAAAGAGATTGCCCACAAAGTGCGCAGCACCGAAATGGAAGGGCTTAAAGATATTGCTCATATTACGGATTCCATGATTCGTATGGATAACGGCCGGCCGGCCTGGTTGACTGTTTCTGAAGCCAAAACCCCGGAAGATCAGATGCCGCTGCGCATTCGGATTGTGACTGTGAAAGGATACACTTCGGTGATCTCTTTCCTGCTTTATTCTTCCACCGGCAATTATGACTATTACGAAGAAGAAATCAATGACCTGAGTACATCCTTGAATGTGACCGCACCGGTTATCAGTGGATACAGTCGGGATGAATTGCTGGTTCTGGATGGCGGTGAAACCGACAACCCGGCGGAGAACGACCCGGCCACAGCCCGTAGTTCGGGTGGTTTTTACCTGGTTTTCTCAGGCCTGGTTAATTACGATGCCAGCATGAATCTGACGCCCGACCTGGCGGAAAGCTGGGATGTTTCGGATGACGGTCTGGTATACACATTCCACCTGTCGCCAAAAGCCGTTTTTCATAATATGCGACCGGTCACGGCGGCTGATGTAGTGTATTCCTGGGAGCGGGCGGCAGACCCGGCTACGGCTTCTGATACAGTGATGACGTATATGGGCGATATTCTTGGCATGCGTGAAAGGCATACCGGCAAAGCAGATCATATCAGCGGGCTGAAAATCATCGATGCACATACTCTGCAGGTAACGCTGGAAAAACCTGTTCCATATTTTCTGCTCAAGCTGACGTATCCCACCAGTTACATAGTGGATAAAGAAAACGTAGAAAAAGGCGGCAAATGGTACATGACGCCCAACGGTACCGGACCTTTCCGCCTGGCGAGATGGCTCTCTCGATCTGAAATCCTCTATGAACGTTTTGACCCCTTCTATGGCAAAAAGCCGGGGATAAAAGCCATTCTGGTGAGGCTCTACCAGGGCACCAGCCTTCAACTTTATGAACAGGGACAGATCGATGTAGCCGGTGTTTCATATAATGATCTGATGCGCTTTACTGACCCCACTGAGCCATTAAGCAAACAATTGAAGAGCAATGTCAATATGTGCACCGGGTATATCACAGTGGATGTGAACCAGCCGCCATTTGATGATGTGAAAGTGCGTCAGGCTTTTGCCATGTCGCTGGACAAAGACCGCTATGTAAAGGTAATTGATGATGGTGGTTCACTCAAAGCCAACGGCCTGTATCCACCAGCTCTGCCAGGTTTTGATAAAAACTTTAAGGGTCTCGAATTCAACCCGGCGAAAGCCCGTGAATTAATTAAGTCCTCCAAATACGGCCAGGGTGATTTCCCTGATGTTATCCTATCTCGTTCTGATTACGGCAATTCCGTTTCAGAAGGGGTAGCTGCCATGGTGCAAATGTGGGAAGAGAATCTGGGAGTCCATATTACTGTGCAGAATATTGATCCTGATTACTATCAGGAAGTACTCGATTCGGGCAATCATGGCCAGTTGATCACTGAAAGCTGGTGCGCCGATTACCCCGATCCCGAGAATTTTGCTGATGTCCTCTTCCATTCAGGGAATGAAATGAACCGCAGTCATTATGCCAACCCCAAGCTCGACAGCCTGTTAGAAGAAGCCCGGTTAGAAAAAGATGTGACAAAACGGATAGACCTTTACAGTGAGGCTGAAAAGATCATCGTCAATGATGTACCGGCGATATTCCTGACACACAGCAAGTCATACATACTGGTTAAACCGTATGTTTCCGGCTATTTCGTGGCACCCATGTCCATACCGGTGGAACGATTTGTTCACATCGATGCCAGCCAGTTTAAAGAAGAATAATGGATCCGGTCTGCGGGACAGATCCGCTTTAATCGGCGTTGCGGTCAATTCAACCAGGCTGCCCGGCGGGCGGGCAGGTCGCCGGCAGCGTTAATCGTGCGCATCAGTCCATTTTCCCGCCGGTACAAACGTTCCACCATAACCATCATCTCACTGATAGATTCGGCCTCAAGGATGGGTTGTTTTTCATGTGGAGGAATCTGCAGCAATGCAGCTGCCAGAAAAACGAGACTCATCGGATCTTCCGGTGGATTAAGCTCTTTCAGGTTGGCGGCATAGAATTCTTTCGGATTAATTTCCTTCAGATAATGTAATAAATTAACCGCCAGTTGGCGCGCCTGACGATGCACCTGCAACAGGTGCGGAGTGCCAAAAGGATAGGTTTCCACGATGGCGGTTAGATAGGGCAGGGTATCAGTTGTTATGGATAGAATGCGAAAACGGTCCAGACCGACTACGGTGACGTTCATGCATCCATCCGGCAGAATTTCCTGTTCTGTAATACGGGCCAGGGTACCCACCCGGTACGGTTCTGGCAGGGGGCCGAGGGCTTCGAGCCCCTGATGGATGAGGACAATACCCAGCAGGCCGTCGTCCGTCAGTGCATTCCGCAGCATGAGTTTATAACGGTCTTCAAAAATGAATAAATGCAGCGGTACACCGGGGAAAAGAACGGTATTGAGGGGGAATAACGGAATCTCTCGCATGTATCGTCATTGTAAAGGGAGACCCCGTGTAAAGGAATGAGAAGTATAAGGTTAAAAGCTATGCGTATAGGCGTTATATTTTGATGTTCAACCAGTCCAGCACCTGGTGGGTCAATGTATCCAGACTGTCATTTGTGTCCAATTCGAGGTGGGGCTCTTCATCAAATGGCTCCATCTCGGCTTTCTTTCGTAAGTAGAGGTTGAAATCCCTGTCAGCGGCCGGGTGCGTGCCAGCCGCTGCATCTTTTTCAAGCCTCAGCCGAACGACGTCATCCGGGGCGGTGCACAGGATGATACGCAGGTCGGCTCCAGCAGTCGCAGCTGCCCGCATAAGCTCGATGCGTTGTTCTCTGCGAACAAAAGGGCGGCCGTCAATGATGACATGCCGGCCTTTATGGATTAAATAGGCGGCCGTCTGATAGATCAGTGAAAGCACAAAATCATCCTGAGCAGAAGAGTATTCGATTTCCTGCGGTGGGAACAGGGCGGCACGCACAGTATCTTTGTTCAAAATGACTGCCGGTAGAGCAACGGACAAACGGGCTGCCAGGGCACTTTTTCCTGAACCGGGGAGACCGGCCATAGCTATCAGACAGGGCTTATCCATGGGCAAATTTTAACATGATCGTTTGAATTTGTTCAAACATCACTAAAAATCAGTGTCCTTTATCACAATCACAGAAAAGTAGTTGACTTTGTATTAATTAAATGTTAATTTATATATGATCCTCTATATACCTCTCTATAAGGACAACGATTCACATGCATTTTGAAGTAGATCGGACAAGCAGTCAACCGATTTATAGTCAGCTCGCCAGTTGGATGGAAACCAAGATTAATTCCGGCGAATGGCAGACTGAATTCAAATTTCCCGGTGAAGTGGAACTGGCTCAATCGCTGGGGGTAAGTCGCGGCTCGCTGCGGAAAGCCATTTCCACCCTGATAGAAAAAGGGCTGGTTGTGCAAATTCACGGGAAGGGTACCTTTGTCGGTCGCCCTGAACCAGACCAGGCTTTTGCCGGCCGGTTAAGTGTTTATCAGGATCTCATGCTGCTGGGTATTCCCTTCACCACCGAAGTTCTGGAACAACGTATTATGCCTGCCCCAGATAAACAGGCTCAGTTGCTTGACCTGTCACCGGCGGAAGCCGTGTTCTACCTTAAGCGGCTGCGTTCTGTGAGGGGCGAACCACTGGTAGTTCAAGAATCTTTCTTCCCAGCTTCCCGCTTTGGTGGGCTGGTTGGTGAAGATTTCACTCATGTCGGCATGGTGGAAACTGTGGAACGGCGTTACGGCATCATACTGGAATGGACCAACAATACCATTTCTGTTGCCCGGGCCACTACCTCGGTGGCTTCACTTTTAGGATTGAAAATTGGCGATCCGGTATTATTCACCGAGTCAATCCTGTATGATGATTCTGGAAATAAAGTGGAAACCGGTTTGGCCTGGTTCCGACCTGACCGATTCCGGCTGAAAACCACCACACGGCGCGCACAAAATGAGTCCTTCTATTCCATGCTTGGACGTACCGCCAACCTGAATGCCCGGCAAGCCTCTTCTGAAGCCCCCACAAGGCCAGTTTCCCGAATGCAGGGTACAAGCCGGCTGGCAGAATTTCTACCGGTTGAACGCATCTGCGTCAACTATCACACCACCAGTTGGAGTGAGGCTGTTTTGCAGGCCGGGCGGTTGCTGCAAGCCAGTGGAGCAACAGAGGAACGCTACGGGCAGGCGATGGTGAATACAGCCCGGCAGCTTGGCCCGTATTTTGTGGTTTCACCTGGAATTGCCGTCGCTCATGCGCTTCCATCTGAGGGTGTAATCAAACCGGCGCTTGCCCTGGTCACCCTGCAACCGCCGCTTCCATTTGGTAATTCCGAAAATGATCCCGTCCGTCTGCTGATTGCCATTGCAGCGGTTGATACCAATCAACATGTAGAGGCATTGAAAGATATCGCCGATGTGCTTTCCGATCCTTTGCGCAGAAATGCCCTGATGCAAGCGTCAACGGTTTCGGAAGCATTTGAAATACTTACAAGAAGGTAGGAGGTTTTTACAGGTTTCCATGAATCTCAAAGAGTTATTACGCCCCCCGCTGGCAGCGGTGAATGTGGAAGCAAAAGACTGGCAGGATGCCATTCGCGCCTGCGGCAAACTTTTTATTGCCGATGGTGCCACAGAAGAACGCTTCTCAGATGCCATGATCCGGGTGGCTAAAGAATTTGGCCCGTACATTGTGGTGGCGCCGGGGATCGCCCTACCCCACGCCCGCCCAGAAGACGGTGTAATCAAAGCCAGTATGGCGGTGGTTAAGCTAAAAACTCCGGTAAATTTTGGAAATAAAGACAATGACCCCGTCTGGCTGCTGGTAGCCCTGGCCGCCATTGATCATCAGGGGCATATCCAGGGTCTGGCAGACCTGGCTTCTGTTCTGGGTGACAGTGCGAATGTTGAAAAGTTAAAAAAATGCCAGACAGCCGCTGAATTGCTCGATGTATTTTATTCCGCACCACCGCGTGACTGACTTCGTGGGAAAAGCAGCCTTTTTTTATTTGTAGCAACAAGTTAAAAAGTACCGACTCGGCACGTCAATAGAAGCAAGTTGGAGGACCTTTATCAATGGACACGTATGAAAGCCGAATGGACCAAAAGATCGCCCAGGTAAGGGAATACCTTACCTATATGAAAGAAATGCCCGAGATCGAACAGGCGGCAGATGCCATTGCCACTGCTTTTGAAACCGGTCATCTTCTGGCTTCTGCCGGAAATGGCGGCAGCGCCAGCAATGCCGATCAGTTGATCGGGGAATTCATCGGCCGGTTGAACTACAACCGCGGACCGTACGGCGCCATCTCCTTCCCCGGCCCGGCTGGCATGACAGCCGTGGGCAATGATTTCGGATATGACCAGGTGTTTGCCCGTCAGGCAAAAGCCCTGTTGAAAAAAGGTGATGTATTTGTGGGATACAGCACCAGTGGAAATTCACCCAATGTGATCGAAGCTGTTCGAGCGGCGAAATCGAACGGGGCCACCACCGTAGGTTTGTGTGGAACTGACGGCCAGTTGCGCCATGAAGTGGATATTGCCATTGCCTTCCCGATGACCGATCCGCAGATGATGGAAGAAGCTCACCTCTTTGTCACCCATATCATCTGCGAGCTGGTGGAAAAACGGGTTACAGCCAATGATCCCACAGCCTATCGGGTTCATTAGAAAACAACTATCGGTATAAGAAATAAGTATCGGAAAGAGTGTTGGAGGGTTAATTATTATGGGTAACCTGGATGCCAGGCTTGATTTCAAGATACGAGAAATGACCGAGGTTCTGGAATATGCCAAACATATGCCAGAAATTTCACAGGCTGTTGATGTGATTGCCACGGCATTTGAAACCGGCCACAAATTGTTTGCAGCCGGAAACGGCGGCGGTGCCTGTAACGCCGACCAGATGATCGGGGAATTTGTTGGCCGATTCCGTTATCAACGCGGGCCATTGGCCGCATTTTCCCTGCCCGGACTGGCCGGTTTGACCGCCACCGGCAATGATTTTGGTTTTGACCAGATTTACAAACGGCAGGTGGTGGGTTGCCTGAAACCCGGAGATGTATTTGTCGGGTACTCATGCAGCGGAAATTCACCAAACATTATCGAAGCGATTCGCGCCGCAAATAGCGCAGGTGTCACCACGATCGGGTTTAGCGGTTGGACGGGCAAACTATACAAAGAGGCCAATATCGGCATTGCCCTTCCTCCGTGTAACTGGCAGTCGCTGGAAGAGGTGCAATTGATCCTCACCCATCTGATTTGCGAGTTGGTTGAAGCACGTATCTGTGCCAATGATCCAACCGCGTATCGCGTTCATTGATCAAGTAATTCTCAAAGAAAGGAGGCATTTATTATGGATGACAAAGCTCGCCGTGATCGCAGTGGCTGGATAGCTTTGGGACTGGCTGTAGTAGCCCTTGTTCTCGGCATCCTGGCAAAATAATTTGCATTAAAGTCATCTAGAAAGGAGTTACACCCACGTGATTAAGATTGCTGCCATTTGTGGGATGGGCCTGGGAAGTGGATTGCTGGTCAAAATGGGCGTTGAACGTGTGCTGAAACGCAATGGTATCGATGAACGTGAATTTAGCGTTGAAGTTGGCGATATCAGTACCGCAAAATCCCTCTGGCCAGACCTGTTTGTAACCTCCACCGAATTTGGTCCCCGTCTCAAGGAATCACAGGATATTCCGGTCATTGAGGTTCACAACCTGTTTGACGAGAAGGAAATTGAAGCCGCCCTTGTACCGGTCTTCAAAGAACTTCTGGCAAAGAAAAATAAATAAGGAGGATTTTGAATCATGGATTTCCTGAAAGCAATTCTTGATGTTCTTGTTCAAATCATGAGCAAACCGTCCATTCTGGTCGGTCTCATTGCCATGATCGGTTTGATTTCATTAAAGAAACCCTTCGAAATTGTTGTCTCCGGGACCGTCAAAACCATTATTGGTTTCCTGATCCTGAGCGGCGGTGCAAATATTGTTATTGGTGCTATTACTCCTCTTGGTTCATTGATGCAGCAAGGTTTCGGCCTGCAGGGCGCCCTTCCTGTGAATGAAGTCTTCACAGCCAAAGCCCAGGAACTGTATGGAACCCAGATCTCCCTGGTGTTCTTCTTCGCGTTCCTCATCAACCTGCTGCTGGCCCGCATCACCCCTATGAAGTACGTATTCCTCACCGGCCATCACACGCTGTTTGCCTCTGTACTTGTGACCGGTATTCTGGGACTCACCATTTTCAAAGGTGGCTCTGAAGTTGCCCTCATCGCTGTAGCCGCCATTATCGTTGGCTTCATGATGGTCTTCTTCCCCTGGCTCTCTGCTCCCTTTATGGAAAAAGTCATTGGATCAAAAGACTTCGTCATGGGTCACTTTGGCACAACCAACTATGTTCTCTCCGGCTGGTTGGGTGAAAAAATTGGCGATCCCAAAGAATCCACCGAAAACATCAAGTTCCCGAGCTGGATTGGTTTCATGCGCGAACCCTTGATTGCCATGGGCTCCGTCATGTTCATTATCTACCTCATCTCCACCATCGCTGCCCTGGGTGCTGTTGGTGTTGAAGGTGTTGGGAAAGATTTCGGTAACACGGATGCCTGGTGGTTGAACGCTTTCATTCAAGGCTTGACCTTCGCCGGTGGTGTTGGTGTCATCTTGCTCGGCGTTCGCATGATCCTGGCCGACATCGTTCCCGCTTTCCGCGGTTTCGCCGAAAAGATTGTCCCCAATGCGACCCCTGCTCTGGACTGCCCGGTTGTCTTCCCCTACGGCCAGAATGCCGTTTTGGTTGGCTACCTGACCTCCATTGTTGGTGGTATCGTTGCCCTGGGTCTGCAGCTTGCCACCCTGCCCGCTGGTTCCTCTATGGGCTTGCTCGGCGGCGTCATCCTGCCTTCCATGATCATCCACTTCTTCGTGGGTGGCACCTCTGGTGTGTACGGTAACGCTACCGGCGGTTGGAAGGGTGCCGTTCTGGGTGGATTCTTGACCGGTTTGCTCTTTACCCTGCTGGCCGGTACTTCCCTGCGCGCCATCAGCGCCATCGGAATCCCGAACAGCTGCTTCGGCGACACCGATTTCGGTGTAGTCGGCTCCATCCTGGCCTTCGTCTCCGGCCTGTTCAAATAAACGAATTAGATACACATTACTGGTTGAAAGGTCTCAGAGTCTATGGCTCTGAGACCTTTGATTTAAATCAAGAGCGAACTGGCACGAATAGTGCAACGGTGTGGATAAAATTTTCTGACTTGCCAGAGCTTCTCCCGGAAGATATAATGATGATTAATGGTTTAATTAATTAACCTGTGGAGAAGATTTCGCCATGCCTGTAAAGGTCACCGCCACCTATGCCCGTATTCATCTGGGCGAATTGTTTTCCGCTGCCCGCCGTGAACCGGTCTTCATCGAACGCGACGGACAACCCCTGGCTGTTCTTCTTTCGCAAGAACAATATGACCACCTGAATGCTCTTGAAAAACCGCCCGAATGGCGCACCCTGGTGGCACAATCGCGCGAAAATGTAAAAGAAGATCTGGCAGGCCGGTTGCTGCGGCTGCCGGAAGATGTCTTGACAGAAATCCGGGAGGATCAAATTGAGCAGTCAGATCATCTGTATTGATCCGGGACCCGTCGTCCAACTAACCACATTCCCGCGCAACAATGCCATTAAAACACTGTGGGACCGCTGGGAAAAGGAAGACCGCCGGATTCTGGCTCCCTCAAATTTGTTTTATGATGTAACCAACATTCTTTCCACCTACCTGCGGCAGGGGATTTTAAGTCCGCGTACGGTGCAGTCGATTCTACAGGCCTGCCGGGCTCTACCCATCCATCTTGTGGATGAAACCGAATTGCATGTGCGGGCACTTCAACTATCAGAACGATATAACCTGCCTTTGGGATGCGATCCCCATTACCTGGCATTGGCTGAAAAGTTGGATAAAGAATTATGGACGTATGACCGCCGTTTGGCTGTAGCTGTCAATCAAGTTGGAATGGCTCCCCGGGTTCGTTGGATTGGTAAGAAACAGGAATTGGTATCGGTTTAATCTGATAAAAACCTCCGATTTTCTTAAAACCAGCCTTTTCTACTTGAAATTGGTAGATGAATAGAATAAACTTAGGTTGATATTACAGCCGTGTAACCAATAAGTCGTGCTGTGGTTGGAGAGCCCCGACCAATTAAGGGAAACGTAAAAGACCGTCGCTTTCTCCCCAACCATGAAAGGAGAATACAGATGAGCGTTGCGCCATCTTACTCAGATAAGTCAGCCCTGCCCACTGGACTTGACCTGGATCGATTGGATCCGGCCACTCCCCGCAGGAGGGTTATGATTGTTGACGATGAACCCGAGACAGTTGGTTTATTGAAATATATCCTGTCCAACGCCGGGATTGACGTCTCAGGTGCAGATAGCGGTCAGGCGGCCATTGACAAGATTTCACGCATCTGGCCTGACCTGATCCTTCTGGATCTGATGATGCCGGATATGGATGGGATGGAAACCTTTGCCAATATTCGAAAAATAACCCCGGCGCCTGTGGTTATTGTTTCGGCAAAAAACCAGAAAGAAGATATTGTCAAAGGTCTTCAGATGGGCGCGGATGATTACATCACCAAGCCGTTCCATCCGGCAGAGCTGGTGGCCAGGGTGAACACCGTTGTCAACCGTTCGCGGCAGATTTCTGCACCATCCGGGTTGATGGAATTCCCTAATCTGGAAATGAGCCTGGATCCCGATACCCGCGAAGTCAAGATTCGAGATGAATCGATAGCGCTGGCCCGCCGCGAGTTCGATGTATTGTATTGCCTTGGGCGGCACACTCCCCGTTGGGTTGACCATGCCACTATTGCGGAAGAGGTCTGGGGACAAAACGATCCCAAGGCAGTAAACCGGATCAAGTATGTGATCTATTTATTGCGACGCAAGTTGGAAGTGAATCCATCACGGCCGCAATTGATCCTGGCGCGTGAAGGGTTGGGATATAAACTGGCGACAGATCGCACGAAATCATAAAAACGTTACCCGTGAGGTCCCTCATTTAAAAGCAAAAAGGGCATTGGCGGCTGCCCTTTTTGCGTATTACATGCTGGGCAATCGTGTGTTCGGTTGCTTGCCCAACTTGAGGGAGGGGAGGATTATCTAAATTATTTCACCGCATTCAGGGCAGTGTTTCCACCCGACCTGGATGCTGTTTCCGCATTTTGAACATTTAGCTGTGCTGGTGACAACCGGTGCTGTTTGAGGATGGCGCACCATACGGAATAGTATGATGATACCAAGAACCATCAAAATTGCAAATCCAAGCGGAAACAACAGACCGAAGAACATCAGACCGCCGCTCAAAATATGGCCGCCAAAGGTCATTCCGCGATCGTTATTTTCAAAGGGCTGGTTCATCATCATGCCGGGAGCCTGCGGCCGAAACGAGGGGGGATTTCCGAAGAAATCACGGTTTTCCATTCTGTTGTGATTTGAAAAGCCTTTTGCCATTCTTCCAGAGTCAAACGATCGTTCAGGGGAATTCTCGTCTGATTTGTTCTGTGATTCTTGTGAAGAATCACCGGCAGAGGGTGCTTCTGGACGGTTCCGCGATGACCGGTCACCCGGGGTAATACCATTTGCTGTATCTGTAGTGATGGCGGCTGGTCCTGGCAATGAGACTGCCTGTCGCCGGCTAAACTGCATTCCACTCCAGAAACCACCGGCTGCCACGATCAGGGCGGCCAAAATTACCAGTAGTATTCTTACGAATTTATTCATACATCTCCTCAAAAACCAACTGTTTACTCATTTATGATGAATACACTATACAGGCAATATGTATAGAAATTGTGAAGGTGATGTAAATAGATTTTGATTGTTTTCACAGGATATTCATATTATTTAGAATCAAACAAAGAAAAAACCATCCCCATGCAGGTGAAGCCGGGGATGGTTTGAAGGCGATTAAAATTGGATTTCAACCCAGAGTGACGGTAACCCTGTTTTCATTTTTCAACAATTGGATGGGAAGCAATGACCCTTCCATCGTTTCACCATTCAATACAAGCGACGTGACTCCCCGGCAGACATGGTTCGGGTTCGATACCACAATTTCAAGACGTTTACCGCGGAACTGGCGGATGACTTTGAAACCCGGCCAGGTGGATGGGATGCAGGGATCAATGCGCAGCCCATCGATTTCAGGGCGGATGCCCAACAGGTAATGGGTGGCAGAAAAATACGCCCAGGCGGCAGCACCGGTCAACCAGGTGGTGCGGGCATTGCCAGGGCGGGGAGAAATACCCGCATAGGTGGTTTGTGCCTGCACATATGGTTCGCATTGACGAACTTCTGCGCGGTCGTTATAGGCAGCCGGCATGAAAGCCCGGTAGTACTCATAAGCGCGGTCACCATGACCCAGCAGGCATTCCGCCATTACGCCCCATCCCTGGGTATGGTTGAAGATGCCGGCGTTTTCTTTAATGCCCGGGTTGAACAGGACAGCCCGCATTACATCGATGGAGGTTTTTATAAAGGGAGGAGCGGAAAGCATCAGGCCGTAGGGGGTAGCCAGGCGGTCTTTGACGGTCTGCATGGCTTTCTCAGCCTGTTCGGGAGTGGCCGCCCCGCTGATAACAGACCAGACCTGTGTGTTCAGATAGACCTGCCCTTCGGCGAAATCTTTCGTCCCATAAACCGTGCCGTCTTCACCGATGGCCCAGATGAACCATTCTCCATCCCAGCAGTGTTTTTGAATGCTGGTGTTTAGCACTTCACGCTGCTTCCGGGCCCATTCGGCTTCTGCCGGGAGACC
Source organism: Leptolinea tardivitalis (assembly GCF_001050275.1). Classification (GTDB taxonomy): domain Bacteria; phylum Chloroflexota; class Anaerolineae; order Anaerolineales; family Anaerolineaceae; genus Leptolinea; species Leptolinea tardivitalis. The sequence continues at coordinate 124,784 of NZ_BBYA01000012.1, read as the reverse complement.
CAGCCGCCCGGCCACTTCGGCATAGACGGCCAACCCCATGGAGAGTTGGAAAGCGACAAACAGACTTTCACCGTGGTATCCCAGTTTAAGGCAGTCATTCCAATCAGCCTCGAGACCGCAGGGCAGACCGTGTCTGCCGGTGCGTTCGAGATTGAATTCCAGCGCCCGCCGCAGGTGACCGAGCACGGTGGCTTCTCCGTGATCGGCATACGGCAGGATTTTACGGTAGAACGCCTCATCCCCGGTTTCAGCCACATACACCGGAATGGCGTTAAAAAACCAGAGGCAGTCATCTGACCGGAAATGTTCATCGGCGGGGGCAGGCTCGGAGCCGGGATGATGGTCAAACGGTTTGATGACCGGTATGGCTCCACCGCAGGCAACCTGACCGGTGAGCATCAATTCCAGGCGCGAGCGGGCCGCTTCGGGGTCGGCTGCCAGAATGCCCAGCACATCCTGAACTGAATCCCGGAAACCGAGTCCGTTGCGTTCACCGTTATACACCAGCGAGGCTGACCGCGACCAGTTGAAACTGACCTGACTGTTGTAGGGCGCCCAGACGTTCATCATGGAGTTGAATTCTGGATCGGGGGTCTCCACCTTCAGCGATTCCAACCGGGAATGAAGCGTGCTTTTTAACGTTTGAAGCTCTTTCTCCGCCCGGCTGACAGAGCCAAATTCTTCGACAGTGCATTTGCCGAAACTGCCGCTTTCGCCGATGCCCAGCATCACCAGCAGGTCACGTGATTCACCGGGCGCCAGGTCAAGGTCAGCCTGGAACGAACCACAGGCATTATCACCATACGCCTTGCTGTTGGAACACAACCCCCGCTCAACCGCCAACGGATTATGGTAGCTGCGGTAGGTCCCCAGGAAAGACGTTCGGTCGGTATCAAAACCCACAATGGGCGCACCGAGCAGTGCCATCCACGAGTGGCGGCTTTGATCGTTGTTGATGAAATTGGAGGCATCCACCGTCAGGTTATCGTTAATGGCAATGCGCAGGAGGTTGTCGCGCATCTCGCCTTTGACGATAAAGAGAGAATATTGCAGGTTGACCAGGTCTTGACTGGTATCCCAGTTGTTGGAGAATTCGCAGTAGGTGAAAGCCGAGAGTTTGCGCGGCCGGTCAGAGGTATTGGTGATACGCACCCACCAGTATTCAAATAATTGCCCGAGTGGAACAAAATACGTGGTCTGACTATTGATGCCGGCATAGTCTGATTCGATCACGGTATAGGCTGTTCCGTGCCGGCAGGTGGATTTGTATTCCTTCAGCGGTTTGCCAACCGGCTGCCATGAGGTTGACCAGTAATCGCCGGAGTCGCGGTCGCGCAGGTAGATGTAACGGCCCGGTTGATCCATGGGAATGCTGTTGAAACGCAGGCGCAGGAAGCGTCCCTGTGCGGCAGATTGGTAAAAACTGTAGCCTCCGGCGTTGTTGGTGATGATGGCGCCGTATTCGGTGCTGCCGAGATAGTTACTCCAGGACGCCGGTGTATCCGGCCGGGTGATAACATATTCTCTGGCTTTATCGTCAAAATAACCGTATTGCATATGCGTCTCCCTCTGAAATTGGAAGTATCAGAGGTCAATTGTATTGCATTTGTGTCTTAAGCAGAAACCAGAATCTGATATGGTTCCTATCACCCGCGTGTAGGGGCGGACGGCCGTCCGCCCCTACGCGGGAGCATGACAAAAGAGATGCAGGGTTGACATCCAAACCTGCCAAGAATAAACACCCCCTATATGGATCTTCGAAGACTTTTGGGGTTAGGGCTTCGGTTGGACATGTGATTGTGATTCGCACATAAATGTAGGGGCGGACGGCCGTGCGCCCCTACGCGGGAACATGATAAAAGAGGGAGGGATAAAACCCAAACCTGCCAAGAATAAACACCCCCTATATGGATCTTCGAAGACTTTTGGGGTTAGGGCTTCGGTTGGACATGTGATTGTGATTCGCACATAAATGTAGGGGCGGACGGCCGTGCGCCCCTACGCGGGAACATGATAAAAGAGGGAGGGATAAAACCCAAACCTGCCAAGAATAAACACCCCCTATATGGATCTTCGAAGACTTTTGGGGTTAGGGCTTCGGTTGGACATGTGATTGTGATTCGCACATAAATGTAGGGGCGGACGGCCGTGCGCCCCTACATGGGAACGAGATAGAATAGGGAGCGATAGAACCCAAACTTGACGCACCCGAAAATGACATCCTCCCGCGAATTCAGGGGATCACGCATAAAAAATTCTGATAACACCGATCATATCTACTGTCACTAAAATCACAGGCAGCCATCTGATTCGTCAAAAGCGGTTTGGGGAAAAACAAAGATAGTATTCACTATACAAATCGAAAACATGGATTATTTGGAGCACATCATTGAGAAAACAATTCTCCATTGCCTGCCTGGTGATCTGCCTTGCTCCAGTAATATCTTCATTTTTCCAACTACATTACTGGTATGAAGATATAACGCCATAAAAAACCCTCAGGGTTTTTATGACCCTGAGGGTTTGGATTTCGTTTTTTCTAACCTTCCAACGCAGCAGCGGCGGGAACACGCTTGCGTACCAGTTCGCGTACCTCTTCCACGGTTTCCTTATCAAGCGCCTCTTCTGCCAGCTTCTTCATTTCATTTGAATCCAGCGTGCGGATGAGCGCTTTGATGACCGGTACCATGGGTGGCGACATGGAGAATTCATCCAGGCCAAGCCCGATGAGCAGGGGAGCAGCCAGCGGTTCACCGGCCAGTTCGCCGCACATACCGGTCCATTTGCCATATTTGTGGGAGGCATTGATCACATCGCGGATCAACCGCAGAACGGACGGTTGGAAGGCGTCACTCAGGTGCGCCACACCGGGGTTGCCGCGGTCGGCGGCCATGGTGTATTGACTCAGGTCGTTGGTGCCAATGGAGAAGAAGTCTACCTCGCGGGCCAGCATATCTGCGCAGACGGCAGCAGCTGGAATTTCCACCATAATACCCACTTCAATATCTTCGGCAAAGGGTTTCCCTTCCGCCTTCAATTCGTCACGGCAGATGTTGACCCACTTCTTGGCTTCGCGTACCTCGCTTAATGTAGCCACCATGGGGAACATGATTTTCAGATTGTGCCCCACACTGGCACGCAGGGCGGCGCGTAACTGTGCCTTGAAGATTTCAGGGTGCTTGAAGCACAGCCGCAGGGCGCGGACTCCCAGGAAGGGGTTCATTTCAGGATCCATCTTCAGATAAGACAATTCCTTGTCACCGCCGATATCCAGCGTGCGCAAGACCACCGGCATATGGCCGAACTCTTCAAGGATGGCTTTATACGCCTGGTATTGTTCCTCTTCTGTGGGCATGGAAGGCCGGTCCATATACAGGAACTCGGTGCGCAGCAGCCCCACACCTTCGGCCCCGTAGGAGACTGCCTTCTTAGCACCCGCCACATCACCAATATTGGAGGAGACTTCGGGTTTGAATCCATCCAGGGTGACGGCCGGTTCGTGGGCATGTTTCTGGGCTTCCCCGCGCAACTGTTCAACCTGCTCGGCGCGCCGTTTATAGGCGGTAATGGTGGCTTCATCAGGATCAACAATCACCGTACCGGTGCCGCCATCCAGCAGGATGGTGGAGCCATCTGGCAGCCAGAGGACTTCATTTCCGGCACCACCCACCGCCGCCAGACCCAATCCTCTAGCCAGAATCGCGGCATGACTGGTGGTCGAACCCTGGGCCGTCAAGAAACCAAGCACCAGTGTTTTATCCAGCAAAATTGTGTCAGATGGAGTCAGGTCGTCAGCCACGATCAGACTGGGGACCTTAAGACCGGCGGTCGGACTTTCGGCCACGCCCATCAAAATGCGTTCAACCCGGTTGGCCACATCCAGTACATCGGCGGAGCGGGCGGCGAAATATTCGTTGTCCATGGCAGCCAGCTCTTTGGCATACCCTTCACTGACTTCCATGTAGATCGGTTCGACATTGGTTCGCCGTTCTTCCAGCATTTTCTTGACCCGATCCAGCAGGTCGGCGTCTTCCGTCATCATCAGATGGAACTGGAAGATTTCAGCCTGTGCCTGGTCAGTCTCTTTCTGGGCTTTCTCGTACACCTGAGTGAGTTGGCCGCGGGCGGTTTCAAGAGCCTGTTCAAACCGCTTCCATTCCCTGGCCGGATCCTGATTCTGACACGTTTCGATTTTTAACTCGGCCCGGCGGAATTGAAAAACCGGACCAATGGCAATCCCCCTGGAACTGGCAACTCCTTGAATTTTTCTCATTGTGCCTCTCCAAATATGGAATCAATCAAGGCCTGCAGGCAGGGCGCCGGAATTTTCATGCTGTCACCCTGTGCATGGATTGTTCGAAAACTACGAATAAAAATACCAGGAGCAGGCCGCACAGGTATGCTCCCGGTAGAAAACTCACGATGAATATTCATAGGGGAATCAGCGCCGGCATTAAAGCTCTTAACACGAATAAAACTTGCTGCCGGTTGAATGTTCAGACCTTCCCTGTTCAACATGGTGATGGTCAATTCGGGCATTTGGTTGTTTTCTTATCGATAAAAGATTTGCCCGGCCGGATGAACCTGCTGCTTTACCGCAGGAACATGGGCAGGTCGAGTGCCCGCTTCAAACGGGGCCTATACTCCATTTTATCATAGAGCGCTTCAACATCCACCTGACGCGGCCCGATGGCCGGTTCAGAGGCATCCACATGGGTGTAACGGCCGTCACGAACTGCCACCATGCGCCCGAACGTGCGGCTTTCGAGCAGATCCATGGCGCAATGGGCAAACGTCCGGGCGACCATCTGGTCAAGGGTATCGGCCGGACCGGAACGCATTAAGAAGGAAAGAGCCACCGGCACTGTGGCCTGGCCGGTGATCCGTTCCAGATCGGCGGCGATCACCTGGCCGATACCGCCGAGTTTCTTATGCCCGTATGGATCGTAGCTCTGTTTTTCTCGCTCCACAATCTCCCCGGTGACAGATCGGGCTCCTTCAGACACTGTCAACATGGCGTAGTTGCGCGGATTGGCACGCTTATCCTTCATCAACAGCTCAGCCAGATGCTCTATCTCAAAGGGGACTTCTGAGATCAGACAGCGGTCTGCACTGGAAAGGTAGGCGGAGACCAGGGAGGTGTGACCGGCATTCCGCCCGAACAATTCAATAATCCCCAGACGTTCATGCGAGCCGGTGGTGGTGCGCAACTTATTGATAGCGCTGATCGATCGCGTGATGGCGGTGGAAAACCCGATGCAATAATCTGTTCCGGTTACATCGTTGTCCATAGTCTTCGGGATGAGGATTACAGGGAATCCCTCTTTATGAAGGCGGGCTCCATAGCTGAGGGTATCATCTCCGCCGATGGCGATCAACACATCGAGCTTCAAATAGGCCAGAACCGAAAGAACATGCGGTGTGAAGTCCAGCGTTTTGGCATTCGGGTCAAACCCGTTGCCGCGTAAAAACTCGGGGGCTTTTGCCGGGGCTGTCTTGGCCGGGTTAGTACGTGATGACCACAGGATGGTGCCTCCGGTGCGGTCAATGGTGCGGGTGTTAAGTTTATCGAGGGCTATTGTGTTGGCAGGCAGAGAGGCAGGATCGGACGGATTCAGATTTAATAAACCGCCCCAGCCGCGGAAAATCCCGGTGACGGAGTGCCCTTCATCCAATGCGCGATACGTCACCTGTTTGATACAGGGGTTCAGTCCAGGGACGTCACCCCCTCCGGTAAGGATACCAATATTCATAACAATAAGTCTCCAATAAAGTGGGATTTAACCATACTGTATCACAATTCAGCGTCGTATGAACTGGCGGATTGTCGTCGGACTATAAAAGGTGGTTGGGGTCATATGACTAACACTTGACGAATAAAATGGAAGGATATGACCTGGCCGGGTTTAATATCAAAACAGTCAAAGCGGGGCGGCTGGATAAGACAGGTGCTGTTTAGATCAAGTATCAGGTTGTATCTCTTTCAAACTACAAGATGGAAGTTAACCTCACCTTTGAGGAACAAAAAGTTTCAGCCTTTGCGATCTACGGAATTCAATCCCTCAGAATCACTGCGAGCTTGACATATTTGTAAACAAAAACGACTTCCAAATAAACGCATACAACATTAAAATTACATTATGAGCGAAGCGTTGGAATACCATCACAGCCCGGGCAGACCGGGAAAGCTGGCTGTTGCAGCCACAAAACCATTGAACACCCAGCATGACCTCAGCCTGGCTTACACGCCTGGTGTGGCAGAACCGGTATTAGAAATTGCGCGAGACCCGGCGCTGGCCTATGAGTATACCAACCGGGGCAACCTGGTGGCGGTCATCAGTAACGGGACAGCCATACTCGGTCTGGGAGAACGGGGAGCACTGGCCAGTAAACCGGTAATGGAAGGCAAGGCCGTACTTTTCAAGAAATTTGCCGGGGTGGATGCGATTGATATTGAGATTAACGCAAGAGATCCCGAAGAAATCATTCGCATAGTCACATCCATCTCTCCCAGCTTTGGCGGGATCAATCTGGAAGATATCAAAGCTCCCGAATGTTTCCAGATAGAACGCGCATTGATCAATGCACTGGACATACCCGTATTTCATGATGACCAGCACGGTACGGCGATCATCGTCTGTGCCGGACTGATCAATGCGCTGGAACTGGCCGGAAAGAAACAAGATGGTATCAAAGTTGTTTTCAGCGGGGCAGGGGCGGCAGCCGTAGCCACCGCCAACCTGCTGGTGGAATTTGGGGTTCCCCGCGAAAATATATATATGACAGATTTACACGGCCTGCTGTATCACGACCGGCCGCAGGGCATGTTCCCTGAACAGGCTGTTTTTGCCCACGGCGATGAACCAAAATCCCTGTCTGAACTCCTCGAAGGAGCAGATGTGTTTATTGGTCTTTCGGCGGCCAACCTGCTCACAGGAGAAATGATCAAGCGGATGGCCGCCAACCCGATCATTTTTGCCATGGCCAACCCGGTGCCCGAAATCGGCTGGGAAGAAGCCCGTGCCGCCCGGCCAGATGCCTTGCTGGCCAACGGCCGGTCAGACAGCCCCAACCAGGTCAACAATCTGCTGGCATTCCCGTATATCTTCAGGGCAGCGTTGGATTGCCGCGCCAGGCATATCAATTCTAAAATGAAACTGGCGGCGGCACATGCCCTGGCTGATCACTGCCGTCTTCCCGTCACACCGGATGTGTTATCGGCATATAATTTGCATCGACTTTCCTTTGGCCAGGATTGGTTCATACCCAAACCAATGGATCGAAGGTTGTATACGAGCCTGCCGCCTGTTATTGTTAAAGCAGCCCTGGAGAGCGGGGAAGCGCAAATTCAATTGGAAGATGCCGCTTACCGGCAGCGCCTGGCCAAAGAATTGGACAATCTGTAGTCCGAATACTTCAATTTTGGAATAGAACAATGGCCCAAACAGACAATCCAAATCCAAAAATGCAGCTACCTGAATCATGGGCAGAGAAGATGGCCTGCCCGATCTGTGGTTCGCGGCCGTTGGGAGTGTTTCACCCGAGCGGACATGCCGATCGGTTTGCCTGCCAGTCGTGTGAAACCTCTTTTGAATTGGAAGATGCGGGAAAACGCGTGAGATTTGTCACCCTGCCGCACGGGGTTACTCCCTGGATGCGCGGTCAGTGGGTTGTTCTGGAAGAAGCTCTGGCAGCTTTTGAATTGTTCCGCAGCGGTCAGGCTGAGCTGACAATGGAAGATACGGGAGCAACTGTTGAAGGGGCAGAGGGTCAACCACCGGAATCTATACCGGCAGCAGAAGCCGTCAAACCGGTAGAATTACAAACGCCTGCACCACAGGAATTACAGGAAACGAAAGTTGCTTCTGAGGAACCTGCAGCTGTTTCTGAAGTACCGGCTGTTGAAACGCCCGTACTTCCAGCGGCGCCGGCTGAACCTTCCATTGAGGAACTGGCAAAGGAAATTCCGGTAGAAAACAATTTCCTGTTTGCCGCTGATAAACCCCAGAAACACACCGGTGGAACCGCGCCCTTCTTCGATGAAGATTATCTGGAAAAAGAAACCCCTGCGGAACCTGCTGTTGAAGAAAAACCGGCGGTTGAAGAGAAAGAACCCTGGAAAGACCTGGAAGAAGAACGGGTTAAAACAGCTCTGGTGAACCCGCCAGACAGTGATTTTGCCGGGAGTCTCACATCGGAAATCCCCTGGCCTCCAGCCAAAACCGAAATTCCCGAACCTGAACCCGGTCTGCCAAAAGCATCTGAACCTACTCCGACCATTCCCCGGCAGCAGGAAAATGCCTGGGTTCCTCCTGTTCCCAAGGAAACGAAAACGGACATCCCAGCTTCAGTGGATTATTCCTCATTGGAATATGAACCCCCCATCCGCCCGATGGATGATACCCCGCCGTCCATTATCAAACCAGCCCCGGTATCTGAAGTTCCGTCTTATCCCGCATCACGGTTGGGGATCGGTTTTAATGGTTCAGAAGATAATCTTGAAGATCTTCGCACTCATATTGGCAGCAATATCAGCGCTACCGCCGTTAACGAAAAGATGGAAGATGCCATTGAACGAGCCCGGGAGCTGTACAAACTGGGCAACACAGATAGCGAAGTTCGGTCAATACTTCAGCGTTCCTCCGGGTTGACACCAGAACAGGTTTCTGAGGTGTTAAAGAACCTTGAAAGACCGGAAGAGCGTAAACGAAGCAACCGGATGTTGATCATTTTCTTTATTATAGCCATGGTGATTTTTGCCCTCCTGGCCATATTCTTTACAACCCAGTTTTTCTTGAACCGTTCAACGCCTACACCTCCGGCGGGCAGCCCCACACAGGAAACCAGCCTGCTTCCGGGGAAAATCCTGGATACAAAATCGCTCCCGGCGCCCATCCAAACCCTGGTGCCCAATGGGATCCATATCCTGAACGAAAGTCCAAAAGTAGAGGAATTACCCGCAGGCACTCTCGCCAATGCAAGCTGCCCCCGATCGAAAGCGGAGGCAGCTTCTCTTTTTGGGGGACCCGCCATGGATTGGAATCAGGAACCTCAGACCAATGGATGGACATTTATCACCAAAACGCAGGGGGTATCTATAAACATACCTGAAAATATGTCTGGCGGGTATCTGGTGTTTGAGCGTGGTCCCGAAATGCGCGGGGTAAGCGGACCGGCTATAGTTCATAATATTTACATGATTTCTATTTCCTGCCCGTAAATCTTTCTTCACTGACGTAAAAATCCGATTCTTTTTGTCCAAAAACTCGATTAAATAGAAAGTTGGCACGTGATTCCTGAAAACCAGCGTGCTATAATTTTTTTTACCGAGGGGAGTAATACACAAGTCATTTGGGGAGGGAAACCATGCAGAAATCCATGCGTTTTTACGTAATGGCTGCTATGATGCTCTCTTTGCTGACAGCCAGTTGTTCGGCAGTCCGAATGCCAGAAGGTTCGCCAACACAACCACAACCATTATCGCCGGCTTACACACAGCCGGCTGTTGTTTCTCTGGCAACTCAAGTGCCGGTAGTTGACCCATGTTCATCCCTGGAGGCCAAAAAACCGGAGATTGAAACCATTGCCCGAATCATGGGTGAATTCGATGATACCAGTTATCTCATCCAATCCATTCCAGACAGCGGACAAATGGTACAGGTTATTCTGGTGTTACAGCGTATCCGCAGGGATGCCATTGATAATAAGCCGCCGGAATGCCTGAAAAAGTTAAAAGAAGCCCAGGTCAATTTTATGAGTGGTGTGGTGCTGACATCAATCTCCATTATGTCAAAATCGGATAAGGAAGCCATTCAAAAACAACTGGCGCAGACAAGAACCTACCGCAGTGTTTTTGACCAGGAATTAGCCAACCAGCTGGGTCTGAAATACATTACCGCCACACCGGTTCCCACCACGGCGCCTACAGCCGTACCGCCCACAAGCACGGTTTCTCCGGTGACCGCCACAACAGATCAGGATATTTACGTGGTGCAAGGTCCAGGTTTGACGTATCCGGCGGTGGGTACCTTCTTGAAAGGGCAGATCACCAATGTAATGGGCCGCAATGACAAGGGTGATTGGATCGAAATTGAGGTTCCCAGTAATCCGGGTTATGCCGGATGGGTACCCAAACAGTTGATCAAGCTCGCCGGACAGGAAAGCTCACTGCCTGTTATCAATATCCAGCCAACGCAGCCTGCTGCTCAATAAAACAAGTATTCCTTGATAATGGATAAGGCCGCCCTGACTTTTCGGGGCAGGGCGGCCTGTTTTCGTATTTATTCATCATAATGAACGAATTTATTTGTTTTCTTATTCGGAATGACGGGTGTCGGGCTTTTGATCGTCCTTATTTTCGAGCCTGACCCCTTCATTGGCGATTTCATTGGTCTGGATATAGCGCAGCGGCATGGCATAGCTGGCCCAACCGCCGGCATCCATCAAACGTTCCAGAGGGGTGTGTGCGCGGGATGCCTGGGTGGCCCAGGTATGGCGGCAATCGTGGGGTGAGAGATCAACAATACCAATTTGCCGGCCGAGCAGACGCACCCGGTTGAAGATGGCGCGGATACTCAAAACGCCGGTAAGAGTCCCGTTTTTAGAACTTCCGGCGAGCAGGGCGGGTGACGGTTTTCGCATAGCCAGTAAATCTTGCAGACAATACTGACGGGCAGCCTGAAGGGTATCTTCACTCAAACGATGAATCTGCCATTTATCCACTTTCGGGCGGTACACAGAAATGGTTCCGGCCTGAAGGTCAATATCTGCCGATTTGAGGGCGGCGGCTTCACCAACACGCAGGCCGTGATCCAGCAGCAGGCAGATTAATAACCGATCGCGGCGCCCTTGAGGAGTATCGGGTTGATCTTTAAGGGCGGCAATTTGAGCAGCAGTCAGCAGAACCGGTTCGGCTTTTTTGGCACCAATTCGGGTGGGGATATCTTCTTTGCGGCGTTGTTCATCAATGCGTTGACGGTCGCGCCGCTTGCTGCGGGCACGGACGGTTTCTATCAACTGGCTTTCCGCCGGGTCTACCGCACCGGCTTTTATGGCCAACCGGGCATAGGTTTTTATGGTAGACAGGTTGACATTGGCACTGCCCACTGAATAACCCTGCAGTAGCAGCCATTTGTAATATCCGTCTACAAGTCCCCAGGTGATTCCGCGCCAGGCGGCCGGGTCATCGTGCAGGTGAGCTGGCCGCAGTCCTTTTTCGCTCAGATATTCGGCAAAAAGCTCGAGGGCAGCCCGGTGACGGCGCAGCGTATTGGGAGCCAGTGCCAGGCGGTAATCATGGAAAGCACTGGCTGCAGCTGCCTGGTTGGCAGCCTGCGCCACAGAATCACGTAAATTCAACCCCGGGAGCATCACCGGCCTGGGAATATCTGTCATAATTTTCCTGTTGCAATGATTGTACCTTATTAATGCCGATTTGTATAATAAATCGGTATTAAAAACAATAGAAGAATCCTCACCAGAAAGGATTTATCACTCGCTTTCAGTGTTAGAAACGATTTCGTCCAGATTTTGGGTGAAAACCTCAACCACTTTCGGGTCGAAGTGTGTACCTGAATTCTTTATGATATGGTCCAAAACATCCCCGGGATCCCAGGCCGAACGGTATGGACGGTCGCTGGTCAAGGCATCCCACACATCCACAATGGCAAAAATGCGGGCCGCCATAGGGATCAACTCACCTGCCAGCATCTCCGGATATCCTGTTCCATCCCATTTTTCATGATGATATCTTGGTATCACCAGCGCCGGACGGAGGTAATCGATCTCTTTGAGCATCTCATATGCGTAGGTAGGATGTTTGCGCATGATCACCCATTCATTCGCATTTAATGAGCCTTTTTTGAAGAGAATCTCGTCGGGTATCCCCATTTTTCCAATATCATGCAACAAGGCGCCTCGCCGTAGATGAAGAAACTCGCTTGGTTCAATACCAATCTGCTGCGCCAGTCGTAACGTCATTAATGTGACCCGCAGGCTGTGCCCTTCGGTTTCCTTGTCGCGAAGATCAAGCGCTTTTGACCAACCCTCAATGGTGGCATCATACGCCTGAGCCAGTTCCACATTCGCCTGAACCGCCCGTTGTTCTGCCTTGATCCGGGCGGAAATTTCAATGGAAACACCCAGAACCTGATCCACATTTCCATCTGGCCCAAAGATGGGACGTTTGATAGATTGCATAAAATGTTCTGTGCCATGCGTATCTGTGATTCGCTCAACAGGGAGAAAAAGCTCCTGCTTGTTATCCATCACGTTGAGATCTTCATGCCGCCAGCGTAAAATTTGTGAGATCTCATGGTGAAGTTCGTTGTCTGTCTTTCCCATCACATCGTCCACCGTCAGACCTTCAAATCGGGCAGCGGCTTCATTGATCAGTGTATAACGGCCTTTACGGTCTCGGGCATAAATTAATGTCGGGTTTATATCCAACACCTGCCGGAGAAAGCGGGTTTGTTGGTCAAGTTCTCTCTGGGCTACTTCCCTATCCTTGATTTCAGAACGCAGTTCTGTATTCAATTTTTCCAATTCATGTGTACGTTCACGAATACGATTTTCCAGTGCACCCTGTGTGGCAGTCAGATCGCGTTCAGCCATGGCCCTTTTTTCCAGGTCGTTGCGGGCTCGTTCAATCAGATGGGCGTTCTCGATGGCAATAGCCGCCTGATTGGCGAAAATCCAAAGAGCCTGGGGACAAAACACATCGGCATTGGGTGACTCATTTTCGGGAAATTCTCTGCACGGCTCGCTGATTGGGTGGCTCACCCGCAGGTAACCTCCGGTGACGGCGCCATTAAGTTGCACCATTGCCAGAAAAGCACCATCAACTTTCCAGATACTGCCGGAAATACTGGCTGCCGGATCGGAATGTTGGTCATCCCCTGCTCCGAAGGAATCTGCCCCGAATTTGACGGGAATGCGGATTCCCCCAATTTTGACAAGATCATTCGGATTTCGGGTGACGGTCATCAGGATATCCCAGTCATTGCCCGGGTTGGATTGTTTGAAGGATTCATAATTGAGTTTGTTGTTGATATAAGTGGCTACGCGCATTCTATCAGCGTTCGGCTCTTTTAGATACAAACCAGTAAACCCAAAACCCAGCGATTCACCCACCACCCTTACGATCCTGTCTGTCACCTTGTTCAGATCGGTATACAGGCTGAACGTACGTCCCAGTTCAAGGATTTCTGCCAGACGTTTGTTCATCGTTTTCTGTCGGATATATGCCCGATGTAGCTCGTCTGTTTCCAGGCCCACCTGCGGAAGCCGGGTCATCAGGAACAAGAACTTGCCTTCTTCTTCAAGCGGTCCGCCATCCAATTGGATGGACACGTCAATTCCATCCAGACGATGCAACTCAACTGGCACTGTCTTTCGTTCGCCAGTATCAAGCATTTCAGCCAGCATTTGATCAAACGAACCACCATCTTTGGGTGTAATCAGTTCATCCAGATGGTTCTGTTTCAACTGTGCGGCAGTTTCTGCGCCAATAAGTTCGACCGCAATAGGGTTTGCATATTCAATCTGCCCTGCCCTGTTCAGGATAATCGATGCCGCCGGGAGAGAATCAAGAATAGACAAATGGCTGAATCTTTTGGCCATTGGTTTGTTCTTTACCCGCTCCCTGCGTTGAAGAACAGTCATTGGATTGGATCGTTCCCTTTGGGTCTTTCCATAGTGAAATAAGGCGATGATGCCTGGTGGTGGTTTCGGAGATTGGGATTACGTCCAACAGTCTTCCCCGTAACAGCAAACTCGTTGCATTTTCCGGGCCACACATCCCTCTACTAGCCGGAATCCAGATGGCTGCGACGGGCGACAAATGCTCCTATATCATACGTCAACACCCCATAAAATATCCATTAATTTTTGATAGAGAAATATATCAATCAATAGTCAAACCTGATCCTTTCTTCTATAATAATAAATATAACCACAGGTATTAACCTGAACAGGCGAAGTATTTCCATCATGGCCGTCAGGGGGCGAGAAACTTCTTTCCACTCGATAACAAGGAAGCAAAAGGCCATAGTAGAAGGAGTATTTTGCGAAAACCCTCTTCCTTAAGAATTCTTGTTGTAGAAGACGAAGCCATTGTCAACCGACTGATTCAAAGCCAGCTGCAACGTCTGGGGTATCAAATAGCCGGAGCGGCTTTTGATGCTGTCAGTGCCGTGCAAATGGCCGGTGACCTGAAACCCGGCCTGATTCTGATGGACCTGCACATGGCTGATCCAACCACGGGGGAAGATGATCCCGAAGCCGGGATTAAAGCAACCCTGGCCATTCAAAAGATCTGTCCCACACCTGTCATAATGTTGACAGCATACGAAAATCCTCCGCTCATCCAGCGTGCTGTTGAAGCCGGTGTAGGCGCCTACCTTCTCAAACCTGTTCAAGATTCCGAGCTGGAACGAGCCATTATCATCAGCCTGGCCCGTTTTGATGATATGCTCAGCCTGAAGCGAGTCAACTCGGAATTAAACCGGGCCAATCTGAATTTAATCAAAGAGGTGACCGCCCGTATGCAGGCGGAAGACGCTGCCCGGCGACGCGCCCAGCAAATGTCAACACTGTATGACACATCTCTGGTACTCACTTCACAAATTAACCTGGAAGACCTGCTTTCTACCATTGTCGAAAAAGCCGCCTCCCTTATTTATGCCAGTACGGCCGAATTGTATTTAATGGATGAAGATAACCGTAAGCTTAATCTTGTGGTTACGTACAACTATCCAGAAGATATCATGGAAAAAGGGCATGAACTCGGTGAACGGATTGCCGGCCGGGTGGCTGTGAGCGGGCAACCCTTTTTTGTGGAAGATCTGGCCAACTGGGATCAGCCTGCCGGTCACACGGTGACCACGAGTATTCACCGAGTGCTTTCCATTCCGCTAAAAATAGCGGGGCGGATACTGGGCGTTATTAACATCGGAGATACCGATAAGACCGGGCCTTTTACAGAAGAAGAAATCCACCTGATGCAATTGTTCGCCGATCAGACAGCTATCATTGTTGATAATGCCCGCCTGTATGCCAGTGTAATCCGTGAAAAGAACTTCAGAAAAGCCATTGAAGAATCAATCATGTCTGGCATTTCGGTCATTGGTTTGAATGGAAGGATCACCTACACCAATCCCGGATTCTGCCGTATGCTTGGTTACACCAGCACTGAATTGCAGGGAATTGCCTTCCCCTTCCCATTCTGGCCGCCCGAAGATATTGAGCGATTAACGGCGATTTACAAGTCTGCCATGGAAGATGATTATCCCGAATCTGGGGTAGAAGTGAAGCTGCTGCGCAAAGACGGCCAACGCTTCGATGTCCTTTTGTTGCTCTCCCCCACCCGAGATAATAAGGGGCAAACCAACGGCTGGCTGACGGCTGTCACAGACATTTCCGCATTGAAGAAGGCCCAGCAACAATTACGAGACAGTGAAGAACTGTACCGCACCCTGGCAGAAAACTTCCCCAATGGTGTGGTCGGCCTGTTTGACAGGGATTTACGGTGTACTCTCTTGACGGGTGAAGGAACCGCCTTCCTGAACCAGAATAAAATTCTCATGGAAGGAAAAACATTGACCGAAGTTCTACCCGTTGAAAACCATACGTCAGACATTCTGGAACATGCCATTCTGGATGCCTTCCATGGGAAACAAAACAACCATGAAGTGAGTATGTTCGGCCGGATTTTCAACTTCTTCTTTATTCCGGTCCGGTCAACAGCCGGTGTGGTAGACCAGGTCATGGTGATGAGCCAGGATATCACCGAACAACATGAAAGTCGTGAACGGCTTACCGCCAGTGAAGCCCGCTACCGTGCCATTGTGGAAGATCAGACGGACTTGATCTGCCGGATGCTTCCGGATGGAACCTTAACTTTTGTGAATAATGCTTTCTGTGAGTATTACGCCCATCCAACCGAACAATTGGTCGGTCAGTCTATTACCCCATTCCTGCCGCTGGTGATTCCACAGACAGGTGAGGCTTTTGAGACCCTGCTTACCAGCGATAATCCGGTTATCCGGATTGAACAAAGCCAGCATCAACCAGATGGACACATCCGTTGGCAGCAATGGTCCATCCACGGACTGTTTGGATCAAATGGGAATCTGGAGGAAATGCAGGCCGTCGGGCATGATATCACCGATCGAAAATTACTGGAAGAAAACCTGCGCATCCTGGGTTTGCATGATAATTTGACCGGCCTGTACAACCGGGCATACTTCAAAGCAGAAATGGATCGTCTGGCCAACAGCCGCAGTCACCCGGTGAGTATTATTCTGGGTGATGTTGACGGTCTAAAGTTCACCAATGACACCTACGGACACGCCGCTGGAGATGCCCTCTTGCGCCAGACAGCGAATATTTTGAAAAGCGCCTTCCGCCCTGAAGATGTGGTTGCGCGAATCGGGGGTGATGAATTTGCCATCCTGCTGCCGCATACCAATGACAAAATGGTTCTGGAAATACTCAAACGTGTGCGAATGCTGATTGAAAATTACAATAACGAGAACAAGCTGAAACCTAAGGGGAAGCAGCAGATCGAAATCCAGATCTCTCTGGGTGCTGCCACTTCGGAAAACGGGCAGACACTGGAACAGGTCATGGAACGGGCTGACCGGGAAATGTATATGGAAAAAGCCCGGCGGGGCGGCCGCGGGACTGGCCCTCTGCCCGATCACCAAATCACCCCGTTTGCCTGAAATCTCAAACGCTGATTTTATGCCCGTATTTTTCTGCCGCAGGAGTAGATATTACTTCTGCGGCAGGGATAATTTATTTTTCAAACCATTCAGGCGGTTTTTGCCTGAGATGGACCGCCCCAGGATAATGTGGCGCCGCATACCATGCATGTGGCTACATTGGTGCCGTCGTCCATTTTCTTGATTTCCACATCGCCGCCGCAAGAACATTTCCGTTTAACGGTAAGAATTTTTTCACCGAATGTGATGGTTTCCAATTCGCCTTTGGGGGTTGAACCAGTAGTCATATGTCTGCCTCACAACACTGTTGAGAATGAGGTACACAGTGGTACTCTTATTGTACTCCGTTTCAAATACCTGCACATGGATCATATGACATGATCAAACCCGGAACTTCCTCTTAACCCAAAGTTTAACCACTGTTAATCAATATCATCTATAATACAGGCAGTTATTCATCTTTTTTAATGTGCGTTGTTGACCCATTTGCAGCTGGCTGAATTCTCCCTTTCGGATTTTTTAATCATATATCAGACGGTAGATTCCTTCCGATCTGTTCCACTTAATACCCTGCCGCTTCTCCCCATGAGCAGAGGTGTTCAACACAACTTAATGGAGCCGTTGCATGTATACCCTGCAATTTGACGGGCTCTTTCGCCGGATTCATACGGAAACCAGCGAGTTTTCTGGCATTATGTGTTATGGATGGCTGATTTTCCAGGATGAACGGATGGTTGCCCAGGGACACGGAGGATATGCCCACTGGAAACTGGCCACATCGAATGGGGCGGAATACCTGGCACTTATTGCCGGTCTGGAAGCCCTCATGGAATTGAAAGCTTTCAATGAGTTGGTCATCATTCAAGGAGATGCCAAGAGCATCATTGAACAGATGCAAAACCAATCGCTGACCCACTCGCCGCGCATCGAACAATTCCACCGGCAGGCGCGAAAACTTTGCCGCAATTTTAAAAATGTACAGTGGAACTGGACGCCCCGCCGTGATAATCATCCTGCTGACCGGTTGACCCGCCAGGCTCTCAAACAAATCCGCTCCAGCGAACCCGTCTATTTTGCACCCAACGGTGATCAAATGGTGCCGCCAGAATCGCGCAAAGGTCTCAGACCCATTCTCTGTTTATCCACATTTGACCCTAATGCTGTTCTGCAATAACGCGCCTGCCGCAATTTCCCCGGCAGGCGCTTTCTTTCAAACATCAAATACTGTGGTCAGTCTGCGGTCGCAATCTGATAGACAATTTCCAGCGGCATATCGGCCATCCTTTCCGCCTGCTTCTACCCTGCAAAAGGAAATGGGATTTGTGCAGGGTAGAAGCAGGTAAGGAATACCTGTCTGGTCACCATTCCACCATGTAGGTACAAAAATCATAGCCATTTTTACGGCAATGATCGGGTGCCTCATGAGTCACTCGGACGTTTGTCGTTCCAACCGGTTTGTGTCTGAAAGCCACGGCATCGATGATTCCCCGGTCAAAATCACATGGATACGGATTGTGGCAAACCATCACCGCTCGATTGACGGCAATGCGTTTGTATAAATAGTGGCCAATCCCTTCTTTCATCTTTCCGGTCACTGAATCAAAAAGAATTTCACCATTCCGCCGGTGATTCATATGATAGGCCACATCTATAGACTTCAACGCCGCCTCTATACCATCCAGCTCTACAGGAAAATTGGCGCTCTCTGGGATCTTTCGTCCTATATAGGTTAATGTAACAGCGTGCAGTGCGGAAGAAATTTTCTTAAAGCTGTTCAACCAGGCTTGCTGGTCATACCATTCTCCCGCCTGCGGATTGATGATTCCATTTTCCGCCAGGATCTTAATGGCCGTATCCCGAAAATTGGCCATTCCATCCACGATAACAGAAATGGTTTCGCCATTCACTTCGACGCCATCTGAAAGAGTCATAAATTGCGCCAAAAATACGCTCCCCTGTTCCATCACTCTACCGGAATAATTGATCTCCCCGCTTAATCATCACCTGTACATCACCACAAATATGTGCCTATTATAGAATCCGAAAAGAGAAATGAAAAGTGTTTACCGGGGTAAATGTTTATACAAAAAGCCAGTTACAAATTTTTCGAAATAAAAGCCGCCCGTGGAAGGAACACCACAGGCGGCTCTATCGTTTTTTAATCAACTACAGTTTGAAATTTGCGGTAGAGATCTGCATTTCGCGGGCGATCAAACCCAACTTCTGGATGGACCCGGCCATCTGGGCAACCTTCTCATTGACTTCAATGGTGGAGGCGGCAATTTCTTCGGATGATGCCGCATTCTCTTCGCTGAAAGCCGCCACCGATTCCATGATTTCCAGCGTGTTGGAGGCATTTTGACTGATCTCTGCCGAAGAGGCGCTGTTTTGTTCGATTACGGCGGAGACCCGTTCGATGGCTGTATTCAACGATTCCATCACGCTAACCATGTCAGAATTAGCCTTGCTGGCTTCCGCCGATTGAGACTGCATTTCCGCCGCCGAGGTGACGAGTTTTTCCAGTGCCTCTCCGGAACTGGCAGCCAGGCTGCTTCCCCTGGTCACTCGTTCGATGGCAGTCTGCATAGACGTTACCGTTTCAGCAATGTTTTTCTGGGTATTCTGAACAATGGTGGCGATTTCGCGGGTGGCTTCGCCAGATTTTTCCGCCAATTTACGCACCTCACCGGCCACCACAGCAAAACCACGTCCCTGTTCTCCAGCGCGGGCGGCTTCAATGGCGGCGTTTAATGCCAGCAGGTTGGTCTGATCGGCAATATCGCGGATAGTCTCCACAATTTCACCGATCTGCTTGGAATACTGATCCATCAAGCGGATGGAACCGGCAGACGTTTCCACCGCCTGTTGGATGCTGCCCATCTGATCCAATGCCTGTCGGACAGAGGCGGCCCCTTCACGTGCCACCTCAACAGAATGGTCTGCTGTTCTGGCTACTCTTGAAATAGCTTCAGAGGTTTGCTCTACGGCTTTGGAGATTTGCATCGAAGCGGCTACGGCGCTTTCCGCCGCCTGCGATTGTTCCACAGCTCCGCGATTGATCTGCTGGATGTTATCCACAATGGTTTGTACACTATTGTTGGCCCGGCTCATCATAGCCGCTTCATCATTCACCGACTTGGTGATCTGCTGGATGGTGATGGCCACTGTGTCTGTGGCATGCTGGGCATCGCGTGAAACCGTATTCAGAATCTCGCTGGCCTCCAATAATTGGCGGGCGCGGTCTACCAACATCAGCATCAAACTTCGCATACTGCTAGTTTCGGCATTGAATGTGGCAATGGGGACACCCTTTGCCACCAGCTTATTGATGGTTTTATTGATTTCAGAATCAGCAACCATAACCCCGATGGCATCGTAGCCGCTGGCAGCCAGTTTCTCGAGGAATGGGCTGTAGATTTCAGATGAAACGGAAATTCCATGTTTGGTACGAGTTCCCGGCGGCAACAGCCAGTCAGCTTTCGCATTAAACGCTTTCAGTTCTTTAGAGGCAACTTCAACACCTTCACGGACATCATCAAAAAAGGCAAAATCTGCGCCAACCATGGCAATCTTGATGGGTTTATGGTTGGCATTCGGCAATGCTACCGGCCGGTGGGCAATGGCTTCTTCAGATTGAAAAGCTCCCTGGCCGATTTTCCAATATTTATTCAGGTTTTCCCGGTTGACAATATCCGGTTTAATCAACAAACGTTCCACTTGCGGAGTCCACCCGCCGACCAGATGATTGTACAGATGCACAACTGTGTCATATCCCTGGGCAAAGGGATTCTGGCAGACACTGACGGATATTGCACCATCCTGAATAAGCCGGGCAATTTCATCGGAAAGGTCATGGCTGACGATCTTGATCTTGCCTTCCATTCGGCTCTTTTTGACGTAGTGAACCATTGGCATGAACGATTCGATATCCGTCCCATAGAAACCGGCCAGATCCGGATGCTGATCAATCACGGATTGGATTTCTGCAATGATCTGATTTTCATCTTTTCCCGAGGAATCAAGAATATAAACAATTCGAGCCCCGGGGAAATTGGTGGTCAGTGATGTGGTAAACCCGTTAATGCGCAATTTCAAATTATCTTGATGCAGTGCGCTGGAAACCATCACCTTCGCCCGGCTGCCCACCAGATTGCCCATGGCATCACCGGCGGATAATCCTTCCTGAAAGGAATCTGTGCCTTTATAGAACATTCTTTTACAGGGCTCGTCAGTGATCCAGTTGTATGACCGGGCACATTCGCGCAGACTGGAGATGATGGCATTCATGGAACTCTGGAGATTCCGTCCGCGGGCGACTGAATCAGACAGATCTAAAAGCGGTGTTTCAATATGAACCCGATGGGTGAGGTCGCCAGTGGTAAGCGCAGAAAGGGATGACGCCAGTGCAGGGGTATCGACCTCAGCCAGTGAGACACTCATCGAGATGAGCTCTTTGGTTTGTGCGTCTGTTTTCCGTTCGTTTGCCCGCATGACCAGGCAGCTGGCAGCCGACCCCGCTGCTCCGAGGACGATCAAAATTCGGGCAGCCCATATTGTGATACTGTTCAGGGAATCAGATACCAGCGTTTTTTCGAGCAAAAATAGGCCAAAAATTGTGATGAAAATGCAAAGCACGGCCAGGACGGCTGGAATCCTTCCAGCGAATAGAGATACTGAATCTTTTTTCATCGCAGATGTTTTCTCCATCTCCATATCGCCCCTTTGTGTAATGTATTCGTGCAAACGCCAATGTACAGCGTCTGTTGTTAATCAGTATAAATACTTTCAAAAATGTAAGAATGTATTGAGTTTCGTTTCTTTTTGAAACAAATGTAATTTATATTTTTTTTACTATTGTTTGGTTTTGGTTGTTTTTACCGTTATTTTTTATCGCATGGAATACAGGTAAGTTTTCCCCCGATAACCGCAGCCAGATTGGCTTCTGCCTTTGGTGTGAGATGAATTGCGCTGTTTGTAAATTGGTCCATGGGGATCAAATCCCAGGCATCCAGATAGGGCCAATCAGACGAGTCGGTCAATTCCTGCAGGTTTGTACGGTAGGCATCGTATACCCAGCGGGGGTAATAAAAATTGTAACGAATCTGGCTGTTCTCGCCATTGGAAATCAATATGGGTTCGTTTACCAGTAGAACCGGTATGCCTGACCGGGCGGCCAGATCCATACCCTTTTGAAGAACATTCCATGAAAGCGCTGATTTAAGGTCGCTGCCCGGTTTCAAATCATAGTAGGTGTCGTCCGCTTCCAGGTCAATGTCCGCCGGGGTGAAATGGTCCGGGTAATCCTGGTCAACTCTGGTGGCTGCCCAGGGGATGCCGTAAAGCTGCAGCCGCGCCCAATCAGCAAATTCACGGCGGCGGCCAAAGAGAGTTGTACCCCAGAAGGAGACCGGCTCTTCTGCGGCCTTGCCGGAACCTCCCAGAATAGGTTCAACCAGCGCCCGGTTGTTTTCTGCCAGCGGGGAGGCGTATTGTTTATTGACTGGAAAGGCTTCGAGTGTGGTGACCCAGATCACCAAATCTGGCTTTTCCTGCATGGCGCGCTGCAAGATCAATACATCTTTGGTCAGGGAGATGGTCGGGTATCCCAGGTTAAAAAACCGCACCGGTTTCCCGCATTGCTGCAGGGATAGAGCGTTCAAACGCCCGGTCAGGGTTTCCTCCGGTTTGAGCAGTGTTCCCCAGACGGACGAATCTCCCAGTACGATCACACGATATTCCTTCCCCGAATTGGCTTCTCCTTCTATTTCGTGCGATTGAAACATGGCCTCCAGGTTGTAAAGGCTTAAGTTATAGGAACGCTGAGGGGTTTCTCCAAAGGGAAATCGCGGCCTTCCGGGAACCAGATGGTTATAGATGGAAAGCTGACCGAGTGAACTGGCAGGAATATCGCCAATGATCACGGTCAACATCAAGAAGATCACCAGACCTTTGAAGGCTACATTGCGCAGGAAGGAAAATTTCACGCCCGGAATTATACGCGATTCGGGAGGTTCTCCATGATTTCGGTATCCCTTTATTCATCAGGCTGTTTCACCATGCCGGATCGTTCCCTGATCATCGGGAGAAGGTTAATTTATAGATCTTTTATTCAAATAGCAGAATCCTTAACACAGGATTAACACCGGCAGGGATATAAAACAATTGATGAAACACTAAAGGAGCCGCCATGAATGATGTCATCATCCTGGGTTTTTTTCTTTCTATTCTTTTTCTCACAGTTGCCTTTTTCCGTTTATTGGAAAAATTGAAGGACACAAAATGATGTACTGGATTATTGGCATTATCGTGGCCGCTGCCCTGGTGTATCTCTTTATCGCCCTGCTCAAACCGGAGATTTTCTAATGACTTTCATCGGCTGGCAGCAAATCTTATTGTATTTTATCCTTGTGATCCTGCTGGTGAAACCGGTGGGGATCTACCTGGCGCGGGTATTTTCAGGTGAAAAAAACCTTCTCTCGCCGGTGATCCGGCCGGTTGAAGCTTTTTTTTACCGGTTAGCCGATGTTTCCGTAGAAAACGAAATGGATTGGAAAGAATATGGCAAGAGTGTTCTGGTTTTCAATATTGCCGGGATTATCTTTCTTTATGTTATCTTGCGAATTCAACATCTTCTTCCAGTCTCCCTTGGTGTCCCAGAGCCGCTCTCCCCTGACCTGGCCTTTAACACAGCCGTCAGTTTTGTCACCAACACGAACTGGCAATCGTATTCGGGCGAATCAACCCTGGGGATCTTTTCTCAGACAATCGGGCTGACCGTTCAGAATTTTCTATCGGCAGCCACAGGGATGGCCGTTCTGCTGGCGTTTATCCGGGGATTTACCCGCCGGCAGACCAGTCTGCTGGGCAATTTCTGGGTAGACCTGACCCGCAGTGTTCTTTATGTGCTGCTGCCTCTTTCCATCGTACTGAGCCTGTGCCTGGTCGGGCTGGGCAGTGTACAGACTCTGCAGCCTTCCATTTTGTTCACCACGCTCGAAAACCACGCGACGCAATCCATACCAGCCGGTCCGGTAGCCTCTCAGATTGCCATTAAACATCTGGGTACCAATGGCGGTGGTTACTACAATGCAAATGCCGCCCATCCGTTTGAAAATCCCTCTCCGATGTCAAATCTGCTGCTCATGCTGGCAGAGACGGTCATCCCGTTCTCGTTGACCTATATATTTGGCAGGCTGATTGGAGATACCCGTCAGGGTTGGGCAATTTTAATCGTTATGTTGATCTTGCTGCTCCCCTTCACCGGGTTGGCCTATGCCAGTGAATCTGCTGGAAACCCGATCCTCCAACACCTGGCAGCCCCAACCAGTTCCACACCGGCGGCACCTGCCGGGAATATGGAAGGCAAGGAAGTCCGTTTTGGCGTGGCCACATCATCCCTGTTTACCACATTGACCACATCCACCTCATCCGGGGCTGTGATCAGTCTGCATGATTCCTACACGCCGCTGGGTGGAATGGCTGCCCTGGTTTTGATGGAGCTGGGTGAAGTTGCTCCCGGTGGAATTGGCTCCGGATTATACGGTATGCTGGTTTTTGTGCTGGTGGCTGTATTCATTGCCGGTCTGATGGTGGGGCGCACACCCGAGTATCTGGGCAAAAAGATTGAGCCATTTGAAATGAAAATGGCCGCCCTTCTCATCTTGATCATGCCGCTTCTGGTACTTTCACTTACAGCGTTGGCAGTTTCAACTCAAGCCGGCCTGTCTGGCATCACCAACCCCGGGCCGCACGGATTCAGTCAGGTGCTGTATGCCTTTTCGTCAATGGGGAATAACAACGGATCGGCATTTGCCGGAATATCCGCCAATTCACCTTTCTATAACCTGGCCGGGGCTTTCATCATGTTTGCTTCCCGATTCTGGTTGATTCTACCCACCCTTGCCCTGGCCGGTTCACTGGCAGAAAAGAAAAAAGTCCCGGTGGGAGCCGGAACACTGCCCACCACATCCCCGTTGTTCATCATCTGGCTTGTGCTCATTGTTCTGGTGGTGGGTGCTTTGAACTTTCTCCCTGCTCTGGCGATCGGTCCGATCATTGAGCACATCATGATGGCAGGTATGTAATGAAACCCACAGCAACCCTTCATATATCAAAGAAACACATGCCCGGTCTCATCCAGCAGGCTGTCTTTGATGCGTTTATCAAACTGAACCCTTTACGCATGATCCATAACCCGGTTATGTTCATCGTCGAAATCGGCAGCCTCATCACCACCCTCCTGTGGTTGCAGGCGTTATCTGCCAGGGGGGAAGCTCCGGCCTGGTTCATCGGTACAATCGCCGCCTGGTTGTGGTTCACTGTTCTGTTTGCCAACTTCTCGGAAGCGCTGGCGGAAGGCCGGGGGAAAGCCCAGGCTGAAGCCTTAAGGAAAACACGGCAAGACACACAGGCAAAGCGACTTTCCAGTCTTCCCAAAGGACAGACCAAACCGCAGGATTTTTCTCTGACCGTTTCCACAAAACTGCGCCGCGGTGACATGTATCTGGTCGAAACCGGCGATATTCTTCCATCAGACGGTGAAATTGTTCTGGGGATCGCATCGGTGGATGAAAGCGCCGTCACCGGAGAATCCGCCCCGGTGATCCGTGAAGCCGGCGGTGACCGCTCGGCAGTGACCGGTGGCACCCGACTGCTTTCTGACTGGCTGGTTGTCAAAGTGACCTCCGACCCCGGTGAAGGTTTTTTGGACAAGATGATCAACCTGGTGGAAGGCGCAAAACGATCGAAAACACCGAACGAAATCGCCCTGAATATTCTGCTGGCCTCGTTCACCATCATCTTTCTGGTCGTCTGCGCCACACTGCTGCCTTTCTCAATTTACAGCGTCAATCAGGCGGGTCAGGGCAGCCCGATTTCCATCACCATCCTGATCGCCCTGCTCGTTTGCCTGATCCCCACCACGATCGGTGGATTGATTTCATCCATTGGCATCGCCGGGATGGACCGCCTGATCCAGCGGAATGTGATTGCCCTTTCCGGCCGGGCTGTGGAGGCAGCCGGTGATATTGATGTTCTCCTTCTGGATAAGACTGGAACCATCACCCTGGGAAACCGTCAGGCGGTTGAATTCCTGCCTGTGCACGGTGTAAAGGAAGTGGAACTGGCAGAAGCCGCCCAACTGGCATCACTCGCCGATGAGACTCCTGAAGGCCGCAGTGTGGTCATTCTGGCAAAAGAGCGATTCAATATGCGTGGACGCACTTTTTCTTCTTCAGGTGAATACCCTGAAGGCATGAAATTCATGCTATTCTCAGCACAAACCCGCATGAGCGGCGTTGACCTCGACCATACCCGCATTCGCAAGGGCGCCCCCGATACCATGTTCGATCTGCTGGAAACTAATGGAGGATCCGTCCCTGCGGATCTTAAAACCATTGTGGAAGAAATTGCCCATGCGGGTGGAACTCCCCTTGTAGTCACTAAAAATGAAAGACCTTTGGGAGTGATCCATTTGAAAGATATTGTCAAAGGCGGGTTGAAAGAACGTTTTGCCCAGTTGCGCAAGATGGGAATCAAGACGGTGATGATCACTGGCGATAACCCGTTGACAGCTGCCGCCATTGCCGCCGAAGCCGGGGTGGATGATTTTCTGGCGCAGGCCACCCCGGAAAACAAGCTGAAATTGATCCGCGAATATCAGGCAGACGGCCGTCTGGTAGCCATGACCGGTGACGGCACCAACGATGCCCCCGCACTGGCCCAGGCAGATGTGGCTGTGGCCATGAATACCGGCACGCAACCTGCCCGCGAAGCCGCCAATATGATCGACCTGGAATCCAACCCGACCAAGTTGATTGAGATTGTTGAGATCGGCAAGCAGCTGCTGATGACCCGCGGTTCATTGACCACGTTCAGCATATCCAATGATATCGCCAAATACTTTGCCATTATCCCGGCAGCTTTTGCCAACACCTACCCGCAGCTCGGAATATTGAATTTTATCGGTCTGTCTTCCCCGTATAACGCCATACTCTCTGCCGTGATTTTCAATGCCATCATCATTGTGTTGTTGATCCCGCTGGCTCTGAAAGGGATCCCTTATCGGGCTGTTGGTGCGGCAAAGTTGTTGCGAGACAATCTGTTGATCTATGGTCTGGGCGGCATCATTGCTCCGTTTATCGGTATCAAATTGATTGACCTTTTCCTGGTCTTATTGGGTATTCACTGATCGGCAGGACACATCATGAAACTCCAGCTGTTTATCTCCAAATGTATGTTCTGGATGACCATTCCTGCTGTGGCCGGTCTGGAGTATTGGGAGCATTTTTTAACGATTTCCAACCAATCCCATCTATTCATTCAGGCTGCTGTCCTTCTGTCCACCTGCCTGTGGGTAATTTACTGGGACAGGCATATTTTCAGGCTCAATTTGCAGAGAGCTCTGGAGAAAGAAAACCAATTTTCTTCCCGGCAGGGGAAGGAGAAAATTTCAAAATGAACTGGCGAATTGTCAAACAATCCCTCGTATTCCTCTTATCCTTTGCAATCCTGACGGGGTTGGTCTATCCGGCTTTGATCACGGGAATCGCACAGGTGGTTTTCCCCTGGCAATCCAACGGAAGCCCGGTTAAAACAGCCGGTGGTGAAACCATCGGACTGCAGAATATCGGGCAATCCTTCACAGGCCCGGCATATTTCTGGAGCCGCCCATCTTCGACCGAAGGCAGTCCATACAATGCCGGGGCATCCGGCGGATCCAACTGGAGCGCCCTTAACCCGAAACTAAAGGAAGCCGCCAGCCAGCACTTGATGGATCTTGAGGACGGAAACGGGTCAATCAGCCTGTCTGTCCCCATGGATATGCTCACATCTTCGGCCAGCGGTCTTGACCCGCATATTTCTCCGGCGGCGGCATTAATTCAGGTGAGCCGGGTGGCTCGCGCCCGCGGGTTGACGGAAGAACAGGTCCGCAATCTGGTGTATAGTCATATTGAAAACCGCGATTTTTACCTTTTGGGAGAACCGCGGGTAAATGTACTGCAATTGAACCTGGCTTTGGATGCATTGAAATAAACCCATGAACGAAAACGAACGGCCTGATCCAGACGCGCTTCTGGCAAAAATACAATCCGAAGAACAACAAAAAGCTTCAGGAAAATTGAAGATTTTCCTGGGGTATGCCGCCGGTGTGGGAAAAACCTTTGCCATGCTGGAAGCCGCTCAACAGAGAAAAGAACAGAACATTGATGTTGTCATCGGGCTGGTGGAAACCCACGGACGCAAGGATACGGAAGCCCGGCTCGCAGGGTTGGAGGTCATCCCGAGAAAACAGATCAACTACCACGGTACACGTCTCACAGAAATGGACCTCGATGCCATTCTGGAACGCAAACCGCAGTTGGTGATTGTGGACGAACTCGCCCATACCAATGTGACTGGTTCGCGTCATCCCAAACGACATAATGATGTAGAAGAATTGCTCTCCGCCGGGATTGATGTTTATACATCCGTTAACGTCCAGCACTTTGAGAGTATGAATGATATTGTCCGTCAGATCACCGGCGTGACCGTGCGTGAAACAGTTCCGGATAGTCTGCTGGACGAAGCCAATGAGATAGAGGTGATCGACCTCCCTCCCGATGAATTGATACAGCGGCTGAAGGAAGGGAAAGTCTATATCCCTGAGCAGGCCAGCCGCGCCATCGAGAAATTTTTCCGCAAAGGTAACCTGACCGCTCTGCGTGAGATCAGCCTGCGCCGGGCGGCCGAGCGGGTTGACAACCAGATGCGCACCTATATGCGCGACGAGTCCATCTCCGGCCCCTGGCCGGCCGGAGACCGCATTCTGGTGTGCATCAGCTCTCATCCGCTGGGTGAACGCCTTATCCGCGCCGGACGCAAACTCTCAGATGATCTGGATGCCGAATGGATTGTCGCCTTCGTTGAAACCCCGGGTCATACCCATATGCCAGCAGAGAACCATGACCGTATTATTCGAAATCTCAGTCTGGCGGAACAATTGGGAGCCCGCATTGAATATCTCTTCGGGACAACAGTAGCCCGGGCGGTTGTTGATTTTGCCAAAGCCAATAACATCACTAAAATTATCGCCGGGAAACCGTTGCGTCCCCGTTGGTTTGAAATTCTTCGCGGCGGTTCAGTGGTTGACCAGATCATCCGGGAAAGCGGCACAATTGATATCTATGTGATCAGCGAAGAACATAGTGAACCCGTCTCATTCACCCCGTCGACGAATTTCTTTCGATGGAAATGGGAAAATTACCTGAAAAGCATTTTGCTGGTAGGGATGGTAACAGCGGTCAACGCGATGTTTTTCAAAGAGCTGGAGCCCACCAATCTGGTCATGTTTTACCTGGCATCGGTGGTGATATCAGCTCTGTACTGGGGCAGGGGCCCATCCATTCTGGCTTCGCTGGTCAGCGTTCTGACATTTGACTTCTTTTTTATTCACCCCCAGTTCAGTTTTGCGGTAACGGATACCGAATATATCGTAACGTTTGTGGGTCTGCTAAGCGTAGGCCTCATTATCAGTTCGTTTGGCTCCCAGGTGCGCGATCAGGTTGACCAGCTCCGCAAACGGGAAAGAAATGCCCAGGCGATCAACGCCATGAGCAAAGAACTCACGGCAGCCGTAAACCTTGATGGTGTTTTGAATATCGTCGAGAAGAAGCTCAGTCAGACCTTTGATTGTAGTGTCGTCATCCTTCTTCCTGATGAAACATCTCTGCAGATTAAAAAGGCTTCCACGGATTTCGTACTGGAGCAGAATGAAAATGCCGTAGCCCGATGGACGTATCAAAACAGGCGGGTAGCCGGGATGGGAACGGATACCCTGCCCGCTTCCACGATTCGCTGCCTGCCATTGATAACCTCGCGCGGTATAGTGGGTGTGCTGGGATTAAAACCCCTGAACCACAACCATAAGGTTTTCTCCAACGATCGGATGCTGCTGGAAAATTTCACCAACCTGGCAGCGCTGGCTGTAGAGCGGGCCATTTTTGCCGATCAAGCCAGCCAGACTGAATCGTTAAGAGCTACAGAACGCCTGCAATCTGCCCTGTTAAACTCGATCTCACATGAACTTCGCACTCCTCTGGCTTCGATCATGGGTGTATTGACCAGCCTTGAAGATGATGAAAATGATGAAAACGGCGATAAGATGAACCGGGATACCCGGATTGAACTGATTCGATCCGCTGCCGGCCAGACCCGGCAGTTGAACCGACTGGTGGGCAATCTGCTGGATATGACCCGTCTCCAATCCGGCACCGTCAAACTGAACCGCAGCCCGGTGGATGTGCAGGATTTAATAGGTGCCGTTCTCAACCAGATGGAAAACAGGCTGAAAAATCGCCAGATTGACATTCAGATCCCTGAAAATTTTCCGGTCATTCACATGGATATGGTGCTCATTGGACAGGCTTTGGTCAACCTGCTGGATAATGCGGATAAGTTTTCCCCGCCCGAAAGACCTATTTCCATTCTCTGTGAACACGATAGCAATTATGTCAGAATCAATGTTGTGGATCACGGTGCAGGTGTTCCAGAAGAAGAACGGGAAAAAATCTTCGATAAGTTCTATCGGGGCAGCACCACCGGGACATCCACAGGAACCGGGTTGGGTCTTTCCATCTGCAAGGGAATTGTGGAAGCCCATCAGGGTAGAATATGGGCAAAGAATAATCCCGGAGGAGGATTGACGGTCACCATTTCTCTTCCTTTAACATAATGAGCTGGCAGGGAGTTCTTTACGAATGACAGACAGCCTGCGAATTCTGATAGTTGATGATGAAATTGAAATCCGAAGGTTCCTCAGGGCAACCTTATCGGCCCATGGAAATACCATTTTCGAAGCCAACTGCGGTCAAGACGCCATTGAAATGGTCGTGAACCGTCGACCGGATCTTCTAATTCTCGATCTCGGTTTGCCAGATTTGGATGGTGTGGAGGTAACGCGGCGGCTGCGGGAATGGAGCCAGATACCCATCATTATCTTATCGGTGCGCAATCAGGAACAGGACAAGGTTCAGGCGCTGGATGCTGGCGCTGACGATTATCTGACCAAACCTTTTGGCGTGGGGGAACTCATGGCACGCATCCGCGTGGTGATGCGCCGGGTTGTCACCCCGGAGGGAACATCCACCTATTCGGTCGGCGGTTTACAGATCGATTTGGCACGTCACCGGGTGAACCTCGCGGGTCAGGATATCACCCTGACTCCCACCGAATTTGACCTTCTTAAAACCCTCGCACAAAATTCAGGCAAAGTGATGACCCACCGGCAGCTCATCACACAGGTCTGGGGAACCGCCTATGAAGATGAAGACCGGCTCCTGCGGGTGAATATTGCCAACTTGCGTCGAAAACTGGAAAGCAATCCCTCAAAACCCGAATACATCCTCACGGAACTGGGCGTGGGATACCGGTTAAGATCGCTCGAATAAACCTTCAGGCCATCTTCAGCTCTTTTTGAAAGAAAACATCAAGCCGCGCTTCTGTTACATCAACAAACCTGACAAGGCATGGATCCTTCAACCGGTCCAGAATTAACCGGGCTCGGGCGATCATTTCTTTGCTGCAGGTGTAGGTGTCTCGAATGTGCTTTTGATCTTCCCGAAGAATCCGGGCGGTTTTTCCGGGATCATCGTGAAGATTGAGGTATTCAACCCCCAGCGTCACATAGGAATAATGCCCGTTTGCCAGATCATCTTCCAGATCATTCCAGTCATCAATCATCTGAATTGCCGCGCCAAAGAGTAAAAATACTTCCCAGTAATCATCCACCAGAGCGGCTTTGCCAAGTCTCTCCAGGCTGAGCATAAAAGGGGTGACAGAATTGGCGCCTTTGGCTCCAAGTTCTTCCGGTTTGTCCAAACGATATGGACTGGCCACACCTCGCATGGATTTTTCCCTGATCTCTGCTTCCAGGAAAAGTGTGCGCATTCGCTGCATGATATCCAGATTCACACGAGAAATTCCAAAGATTCGCAAGGCCAGGGTTTCATATTCCGAAATCAGAGCCTGAGCCGTCAGAATTTCCACCGGTGAGGGAGACCGGCTGTCTACATTGACATCCAGGATGCCATAACCGGCTACAGCATAGACACCGGCACGTAAAATATCGACAAAATTTTCCAGCAGCTCATCAAGCCCTTCTTCGTCCATCCACACCGCCAGAAAGGCAAACACGGGATAGGCATCTTTGAAATATTGGAGTCGGTTACTCTCCCACGTTGTCACATCCAACCCGAGCGGGGCGCTAAAATCACGCAATACCTGTTTTGCCTGATCATCCAACCCCTTGAATGCAGAGAGAAGCCCGATATCCACTCTCGCATTCTGCAGCCAGGATACAAACGTGGTTTGATTGACCAGGAAAGGCGCCATGATGGCCGCCCAGAAGGCTTCCCTGTTGCGATGAAAGACCTGTAGTATTGCCGGGGCGAACTTTTCAAATGCCGTTTTTTGTGTCATTTTTCTCTCCCCATAAAACCGGATCCCGTAGATTCGCTCTGGAAACCACTTCCAGAAATTACGGCACCCGGCGTTTCGGTTTGGGGTACGGAAGGGTGAAGGCTTCAGTGTCTTTTTCCTGCACCTGCCCCTTTCCATTCACCGCCGCTTCCAGAGACCGGATGACCAGTTCCCGCAGCAGCGCCGGATCGGTTTCAGCGCGTGCATTAAGGAGGAGATTCAGCTCTTTGCCGTGCATATCGGGGATCTGCGCCCGCCAACCTGCCGTATCACCGGCCGTCAGGCTGACCCTTGATTCCGTGTGGCCGCACTTCAACATAATCTTAATATGCCCCACCCCGATGGAATGGTTATGCAATTCACGGTTCAAGCCCGCCACCCAGTCCACCATCAACTGACGCAGGTCTGTATACGACGTCATTGAAATTTGCAGCCGGCTGTCAAGCCAGCCAATCGCCGTCAGACTGGCGGCATAACGGTTGTAGTCAATCTGCAGGGAAGCCGGGGCTATGCCTTGCCGTGCCTGGTTGGATAGTTCGTCCAGCCAGGCATCCACTTGCAGCAGGTCCAGCGAATTCTGGAGGCGGATGGATTTCCCCGGGAATCGACTGCGGGCTGCCTCCATCGTCAAACGGGCTTTCTCCGGTGACACCAGATTGCGTTTGTTCAACACCAGCAATCCGGCTTCTTCGATCTGTTTGCTGTAAAGGTACATGACCGGCTCGCTGAATGGAGTTTCACGGCCGTCCAGCCAATCGGAGCAAAGGCGTGTATCAGCGAACACCGAGTAGGTAGCCTTGCTGCCGATGGTTTTTTCCAGCTCATGCAAGGGTTTGATCACCGTGGCCACCACATCGGCACAGGAACCCACCGCTTCGGCAAAGACCACATCAGGCTGCACGGTGTGAACCAGACGGTCGAGCTTGCTGTTCAGGTCATCATAGTTGCAGCAAAAACAACCGCCGGTTACCTGCACGGCCGGGATTTTCAGCATGTCATAGAAGGCGGTATCCACCAGGTATTTCCCCTGGTCATTGGTGATCACACCGGCCGTCAATTTGCGGGCGGCCAGCGATTTGCAGGCCGTAGCAATGGCTGTCGATTTGCCGCTTCCCAGAAATCCCCCGACCACATGTAGCTGCATGGTTATCTCCCCGATGAATCATTTTGATGCAAATCCAATAATTATGACAAAATTGTACCGCAACCGCCCGTCTGATCAGACCATTCAATAATATCCAGTGTAACAAATATCCATGAAATTTAAGTTGCCGGGTGATGTTTCTGTGACTTTCATCTCTTCGTTTATTCCTATAATGAATAAAGCAACATGTATTTGTTACTTAGTGTCTATACGCAATATCAGAACATCATCTTATTCACAGTTATTTGGTAGAAAAGAGGACACTGGTATGAAGATCGTATGCATGTGCGGTATGGGTGTCGGCAGCAGTTTACTGGTAAAGATGGGGATTGAGAGAGTTCTCGCCCGCCACGGCTATAATGAACGCGATTTCGAATATGAACAGGCAGACCTGCAAACCGGCCGAGGGATCGCCAATTTCAGCGACTTGATCGTCACCACGCCAGCCTTCGAATCATCGCTGGATAAAAACGGCACACCCTATGTGCTGATCAATAACCTGTTCAGTGAGAAAGAAATCGAAGAAAAACTGATCCCGGTTGTGGAACAGATTTTGCAGAAAAAACAATAGAACCGGTTTGTCCGGTTCTATTGTACAGGAAACAAGATTCTCCCTGCCCCGCCTTACCGCAGGGAAGGATCATACATGGCCAGAACATTTTCCAGCGGAGTATCACCCTGCAGGTGATGTGAAGGCGCCAGAATGTAGCCTCCGTCATGCCCGAGGATGTTCACCAGGTCTTTCACACCCTGCCGCACATCCTCAACCGTCCCCTTTGGCAGCAGGTTGACAATATCCACCCCGCCGTGAAAACTGAGCCTGTCGCCAAACTTTTCCTTGAGGCTGGCGGCAGACATATCTCTGGCATTTACCTGAATGGGATTCAACAGCGTAACTCCCAGATCTATCAGGTCAGGAATCAGCTTGATGATAGAGCCGTCGCAATGGTACATCACCGGCAGGTTGTATGACCGCGCCGCCTCAAGCAGTTTTTCCTGCCGGGGTTTAATGATCCGCCGGTAGGCCGCCGGACTCATCAGCAGGTTTTCCATACTGGCCAGGTCATCGTAGTAGTACACCATATCCAGCCGGCCGCCAGATGCCCTGACAGCAGCATCCAGGTTGGCCAGATGCACTTCGAGAATGCGGTCCATCAAATAACCCGGTATGTCGGGTGATTCCGCCAGGTCTATCAGTGTTTGCTCGAATCCGCGCAGTGACCAGGCGGTCTCAAACAGTGAACCGATACGGTAGCGGATGTGAACTTCCCCGGCAGAGTCCAGCTCTTTAATTTCCGCCGATAATCCCGAAAAATCAAACCAATCCGGCGACGGCCATTCATAGGCGGC
Organism: Leptolinea tardivitalis; assembly: GCF_001050275.1. Classification (GTDB taxonomy): domain Bacteria; phylum Chloroflexota; class Anaerolineae; order Anaerolineales; family Anaerolineaceae; genus Leptolinea; species Leptolinea tardivitalis. The sequence continues at coordinate 90,110 of NZ_BBYA01000012.1, read as the reverse complement.
CAGATCCGCAATCGAATCAGCTTTGGCAAGCGGATATTCCGCCAGTTCCTCATAGACACCGAATGGATTCTCCGCCAACCGGCGGCAGGCACCCCAGATGTCCATCAGACGGTCATTTTTTCGCAGCCGGTAGACCCGCTCCGTGGTGGTACAGGCCGGATGGTCCGTCCAGTCAACCACCCCGCCGGCGGTTACCCGCTCCGGCGGAATGGCATATGAATCATAAGAAACCCGGCGGCAATCCACCTGCAAAGCCCGGAGGACTTCCTCGCGGTTGTGCACATTAAAATGTGCCATCAATTTGTCCCAGATGGATGGGACGGCCAACAGGTCAACCGGCGTACGGTCAGGCTGCCGGTGACTTAATGCGGTCAGAACACGGTTTCGGCTGGTTGTCATGATATTGATTGTAGCCCGGCAGCGGCGAGTTCACCACCATTTTGGCCTGATCATTTGGTCATCCGGGCCAACAGGCGAAAACAGGATCGCACATTGTTTCCGGTTTAATTTTGTATAATCAGACCAGTGAATCCTCAAATAAATGAAATAGCCAGTCTGATACCTGTTTCCACAAAGCTCTACCGACCCGCCCTTCAACCCGGGCGGGTGGTGCGCGACCGACTGATCCGCCGATTAAATGAGGGATTACAGGACGGCCGCCCATTGACTCTGGTATCCGCTCCGGCAGGTTTTGGGAAGACCACCTGCGTCGTCGAGTGGCTGCAAACGGTTGACCGCCCGGTTACGTGGCTTTCTCTGGATGCGTCAGATGATGATCCACGAAATTTTCTCTATTACCTGGTGTCTGCTCTGCAGGCGGTTAAAGCTTCGATCGGCACCGGTTTGGGAAATTTTCAGGCCATCGAAACCCTTCCTCCGGCACTGCACATTGCTTCGATTCTACAGAGAGATATACTTACCTGTGAAAAACCATTTCTTCTGGTGCTGGATGATTTTCACCTGATCCAGAATAATTTCTTGATGGACGTGCTGGAAAATTTGATCTCACGTCAGCCGCCCAATCTCCACCTGGTAGTCATCACGCGGGAAGACCCATTGCTTCCCCTTTCGCGCCACCGCGCCAATAACCAGATCACAGAAATCCGTGCAGATGACCTGCGGTTTACCCGGCAGGAAACCGGAGCTTTCTTTCACGAAATGATGGAGTTGCCTCTATCGGTGGACGAAGTAAATTCACTGGAAGATCGGACGGAAGGATGGGTCGCCGGACTTCAGCTTGTAGGGCTCTCTCTGCGCGGTCAAACCGAACCCGGCAGGATCATCCATTCATTGGGAGGCAGCAAACGGTTCATTTTAAGCTATCTGACCGAAGAAGTGCTCAACCGTCAGACGGAAGAAATTCAGTCTTTCTTATTAAGAATAGCCATCCTTGAGCGATTAAACGGTGATCTGTGCAATGCACTTACCGGCCGGATCGATGGTCAAGCCCTGTTGCAGCACCTGTTCTCCACCAATCTGTTCCTGGTTCAACTGGACGATGAACAGCACTGGTTCCGGTTTCATCACCTGTTCGCCGAATTTCTGCGAAACCAGCAAAACCGTCTACCGCCCGAAGAAGTGGCCAGCCTGCACCGGCGCGCCAGCCAATGGTATGAAAACAACAATATGCTTCAGGAAGCCATCCAGCATGCCCTGGTTGTGCAAGATTATGCTCGTGTTATGGATCTGCTGGAAAAATCGGCGCCCGAAATGATGCTGTACGGGTATGCCCGCCGTCTGGACGATTGGTTGAAACTGATTCCGGCAGAATGGCATAGTCGAAGTCCAAAAACGAACCTGTCATTTGCCTGGATGTATCTGCTCCGCGGAAAATATGCCCTGGTGGAAGAATACCTTGGTATAACTGATTCCGCCATTTCTGCCCTTGAAAATTCTGACGGTCATTCCTCCAGAGAAGCTGTCAAATTGCGGGCCGAATGGTCTGCCCTGCAATCCAACCTCCTGCAATCCATAAAAGGAAAAGTGGATCAAGCCCGGCTGATGGCCGAAAAGGCACTGGAGTTATGCAGGGAAGAGGATAGCTACATCCGGGGAGTGGCATACCTGGGACTGGGGAGTTCCTACCGCCAACTGGGTGAATTTCAAAAAGCTGTGGATGCCTACCAGCAGTCTATGTATTTCAGCCGGCTCAAAGGGAGTATGGTTTCTGAAATACTGGCAGCCTCATATCTCAGTATGATGGGTATACAGTACGGCCGGTTGCAATTTGCCGCCCGGGTGGCAAGTCAGGTCATTGAACGGGTGGAAGCAATTGGTGATAAACAGATACCCATTCTGGGGGCCATTCATTCATCCCTGGGGAGCGTCTATTATGATTGGAACCGGTTGGAGGATGCCCGCCGGGAATTGGAAAAGTGTATTACTTTAAGCACGTTATCAGGCCACAATGCCACTCTGATCGCCGGAAAAGCCGCCCTGTGCCGCATCTTTCTTGCTGAAGGCGACCTGCAAGCAGCGCGGGAGGTTTTTCGCGAAGCAGCTGACCTGATTCCGTTTGGGGTTCCGCAATGGTACCTCCCTGATCTTCTTTACCTTCAGGTTGACCTTGCCCTGGCAGAAAATGACGATCTTTCCGCCGAAATGTTGATCCATCCATACCAGAGACGCCTCGAAGACCGTCCCATCCACCCGGATGAAAACGTTTTTCTGGCAGCGCTCAAACTGGCCATTTACCGGGCTCAACACACCCCGGCCGGAGAGAGGCATTCTTCTGCTGACCTTGCCTCCGCCATGTCATTGGCAGACAGTCTGATGGCTGAAACATCAGCGGCCCAACGCAACGGCTTCTATCTGCATGCCTGCCTGTTGCGTGCCATCCTGCACAGCCTTGCCGGGCAGTCCGAGTCTGCGATGGATGATTTAGACCGGGCGGTCGATCTGGCCGAACCGGAAGGGTATCGCCAGGTATTTCTGGAAGAACAGGCAGTGATTTCCCCGCTTCTAAAACGACTGGTCTCTTTAGAATCAGGAGACCCCCAGAAACGGGCATTTGTCGAATCGCTCGTAAACCTCTGTCGTCCCGTCAACGAAGCAGCTCAGGTTGTGCCGCATCCGTCCAACCTGACACAATCGGTTGATGAACATGATGTACTCACCATCCGCGAATTGGATGTGCTGCGACTGATCGCGGCCGGTTTGACCTATGAGGAAACGGCTGAAAGACTCTTTATCAGCAAAAACACCGTGAGATTCTTTGTGAAAGAAATCTACCGGAAACTGGGAGTTGATAACCGCATGAACGCCGTTGACTATGCCCGTCAGCGGGGATGGTTATCATAAAGGTTCCCTTTTTAAAACTACATTCCTTTCCCTGAAAAAACTACATCTTGATGTAGCCCGCCCTCCGACAGAGACTCGTAAGATTCCAGTATCAAATCTGTATGAGTAAATCGGAGAAATGATGTCAAGGAAAATATTAATAACTTATGCTACAAAAGCCGGTTCGACAAAAAAAGTTGCCGCCCGCATGGCAGAACTGGCTTCTCAACACGGCTTTTCCGCCGACCTGCTGCCGGTTTCAGCCGTCAAATCCATTGATTCTTATGATACAGTCGTGCTCGGCAGTGCCGTCCGGATGGGACGTGTATTGCCGGAAGCACAGTCTTTTGTGGAGAAAAATCAGGCTGGTTTAAAACAAAAAGAGTTCGATACCTTTGCGCTGTGCATGACCCTTTCAACGGTCAACGAAGAGAACCTGAAAAAATCCAATGCCTTCCTCGATCCGATCAAAATGGTGGTGGAACCGGCGCATGCGGCCGTCTTTCCCGGGGAAATCAACCTGAAATCCCTGGGTTGGCTGGATCGAAAGATTATCGGTATGGTCAAATCTCAGGTGGGCGATTTTCAGGACTGGATTGCCATGGAAACATGGATGGAAAGTGTCCTCCAGTCTGATTCACCCAGTGTACGGGCATAAAGCGTGGACGATGTTCGCAGGTACCGCGTTCTGATCCCCGGCGAACTTCGGGCGGCTGATATCGATGCGTTTTGCGTTCCGGGGTATCAGATCAAGCCGGAGGACGGCGGCAACACCGGCCTGTATTTTCAAACAGACCAGGCCGGGATGATCGGTTTGATCCGCCACCTTCATGGGATCGGTCTGGTATTGCTTTCAATTGAAATCTTATCTCAGGAAAATTGAGAATTATCCAAAGGAGGAAAAATGGCAGAGAATAATTCACGACGTAAATTTCTAAAAACTGGATGCCTCACAGCATTGGCCGTAGGTGTGACGGTATGCGGAGGCGGGGCGCTGATAGCCAATATCAAACCCAAAATTGACCTGCCCCAGGTGACATCCCCAGATTCTGGTTCCGGCAAACGGGTCCTGATCGCGTATGCCACCAAAGCGGGTTCCACAGCAGAAACAGCCGCCCGCATGGCAGAAACCCTAACCAAAAAGGGATTGTCTGTCGATGTGCTGCCCATCGACAGAGTAAACGATATTTCACCATATGAGACCGTCATCGCCGGCAGCGCCATTCGCATGGGGAATGTGCTGCCCGAATTTAAGACATTTATTGAAGCCAACAAGGCAGCTCTGGAGAAAAAGACCTTTGGCCTATTCATCATGTGCCTGACCTTAAAGGAAACGGATGAAGCATCCCGAAAGAAAGCAGATACCTTCCTTGATCCGATTCGCGCCATTATTAAACCGAACAGCGAAGGCCAGTTTGCCGGCGTGATGAATCCGGATAACCTGACGTTGATGGACCGCACCATTGCCGTCACCATGATGAAATCTCCGGTCGGCGATTTCCGTGATTGGAATCAGATCGATGGTTGGGTGGATGCCCTGGCCTGACAAAGGTCAATAATCGGTTCTACCCTGCTTCTACCGGTGCCCTGCCCTCACATTCCCCCGGTAGAAGCAGGCCGAAATATTACCCCTTTCCCATCCATCGAACCTCACCGCCTGCTTCTACCCTACGTAAAAAAAACGACACCTGTGTAGGGTAGAAGCAACCGGAATACATCTTATCTATTCACAACCAACCCGTCTCCGGTTGCTTCTACCGGTGCCCTGCCCTAAACCTGACCCCGGTAGAAGCAGGCCGAAATATTACCCCTTTTCCATCCATCGAACCCCGCCGCCTGCTTCTACCCTGCACAGGGTAAATAGAAAAACTAGGCCACCAACAGGCAGATAAATTGATAGGGACTCATCTGAAAATCCACCGGAGGAAACGGGTTGCCGGATAGAAGGTCTGTATACAGGTAACCAAGCCCATACAACCGCAGCAGGTTGGCCGGAACAGGCTGTTCGTGCTCGCTGAAATTGGCCAATATCAACGCCCGCTGATCATCCCCAATTCGCAGAAACCCAAACACATGCGGATTCCCTGTATCGATGATTTCTGTCTGATGGCCGGCAAACACTGAATTGTTCTTGCGGATTTCGACCAATTTCTTCAAACCGGTAAATACCCGCCCGGTGGGTGTAGATGTATTATTGCGGTCTTCGGTTTTTTTCCAATCAAACGACGGACGATGCACCCAGCGGCTGTCCTGTACTTTATGCGGATCGTTCCTGAAGGCATAATCATTGATGGTGGCCAACTCATCACCCAGATAGATCAATGGGATGCCACCGATGGTCATGATAATAGAATGAATCAACAGGATGCGTTTGACGGCCAGGTCAATCGCTTCTTGATTTTGCTCTGCCTCAGCCTGTTCCAAACCGGCCAGCGAAGCGCATGTCCCCGAAATACGGCAGTCACCTGTTTTGGGATTTTCCTGAAAAGGCAGTCCGCGGGCAAAGGAGCCCTCAAACCGGCCGGTATAAAAATCGTTCAAGAAACGTCGGTGATCATACCCGTTCATCCCCAGGTGACCGGCATCTTCGTCAGAAAAGGTCCAGCCGATATCATCATGGCAGCGGACGTAGTTCACCCAGGCACAGGCTGGATCGATGGCAAAACGCCCGCGCATCGAAGCCGTCAGCAAACTCACCTTGCGGGTAGCCAGGCTTTCCCACAGAAGAGCCATCAGAAGCGGATTATAGGAGAGTTGACATTCACGAGGCTTGATATACCTCGCCACCTCATCAGGGTGCACAATGGCTTCTGATTTAAACAACATGGCCGGCGCAGCAATCCGGGCACAGGCGTTGAAAGCCTGAATTAATAAATGCGCCTGGGGCAGGTTCTCGCAGGAAGTCCCCATTTGTTTCCAGATAAATGCTACGGCATCCAGACGCAAAATTTCCACCCCGGCATTGGCCAGACCAAGCATCTCTTGAGCCATGGCAATAAAAACTTCCGGATTAGCATAGTTGAGATCCCATTGATACGAATGGAATGTTGTCCAGACCCAGCGTTTGACATCAGGGAACCAGGTGAAAGCCCCCGGGTGTTCGTCTGGGAAGATTTCACGCAGGGTGCGCTCGTAAGCATCGGGTTTTGATCGGTCAGGGAACATGTAATAATATTGCTGGAATAATGGATCTCCCGACCGGGCTTTAAGCGCCCACTCGTGTTCGTGCGATGTATGGTTGAAGACAAAATCCAATACCAGACTGATCCCATTTTCCCGCAATTTCGCAGCCAGGTCCGTCAATTCCTGCATAGAGCCAATATCTGGATTTACATCCCGGTAGCTGCTGATGGCATAACCACCGTCATTTTCGCCAGCCGGACACTTAAAAAGCGGCATCAAATGTAAATACGTGAGACCTAACTCTTTGAAATAAGGGATCCTGGACATCACTCCAGACAGATCGCCGGAAAAGAGATCGACATAGCAGACACCGCCTATCTGCCGGTTGGACTGGAACCACATTGGTTCCGTCTGGCGAAGACGATCAAGATGTTTAAGATCCGCCGGGCGGCGGCACCAGCTTTCTGCCAGTGCTACCAGCAGTGACTCAAGATGATAATAAAAATCATACTGATCGCCGTAAACCTGTATCAGGGCGTTAAACAGAGCATTAAAATTGCCCGTCAACTGGCGGGTAAATCGTTCCCAGTCTTCCGGAAAACTCTGACGGTATTCTCCGAAGGCGGCTTCTACTCGCGGAAACAGCCGGGCAAAGGTCCGCTCGGCTGCATCCAAAGGAAAGGAGGAAGGATCAGGCATTAACCTGAATTTATCCCTTTACTGAGCCTGCCATCAAGCCGCGTACAAAGTACCGCTGCAGGGCAAAGAAGATGACCAGCGGCAGGACCATACTGATGAAAGCGCCAGATGTGAGCAGGTGCCAGTCTGCACCTTTTTCGCCCACCATGGCCGCCAGCGCCACCGTGACCACGCGATTCTTGTCACCCAGGAAGACCAGAGCCACCAGGTAGTCATTCCAGACCCACAGAAACTGGAAAATGGCGAATGAAGCCAGCGCCGGCACAGACAGGGGGAAGATCAACTGGGTGAAGATGGTGAAGTTCGACGCCCCGTCAATAAAAGCAGATTCAAGGATGTCTCGCGGGATGGTGGAAATATAGTTAAACAAGAGGTAGATAGCCAACGGTAGACCAAAGCCCGTGTGCGCCAGCCACATGGCCATATAGGTACCGTTCAGGCCCAACACAGTGTAATCTTGAAGAATAGGAACCAGCGCCAATTGCAAAGGAACCACGAGCAGCGCCACCACCAGGGTAAAGAAAAACTTGCGGCCGGGAAAGTTTATCCACGCAAAGCCATAGGCAGCAAAAGCAGCAATCAAAATGGGGATGATGGTGGAAGGCACAGTCACCGCAATAGAGTTCAGGAACGCCGCGCTAAAATTACTGCCCTTGCGAATAATGGTATTTCCTTCGGCATCCTTGTAACTGATATCCTGTCCGGTAATTACGTTCTTGTAGTTATCCAGTGTCAAATTGGCACCGAACCAGATCCATTTTGATTCCTGCACATGCAGGGTGCGGGTGCGTTTATTGCCATACCAGGTGATGATGCGTTTATCGGGCATGGTGACGCCCTGCCGCCATTCGGCGAAGGTATGGGTAACCCCGTCGATGGTGATAGGGCCGTTTACATCCACATCTGGCGCAATTTTGATCTCACCGGCATCCACCACACCCCTGTGGGGAAGAACCGTCCACCAGCCGGTTGTAAAGATATCGCGGCTGTCTCGGAACGAGGTGACCAGAACGCCGATGGTCGGGATGGTCCACAGGAGGCAGATCAAAATGAGGACGCCGTTGACAATGATATTGGAGGTGCGTTGTTGACCTGATTTACTTGCAGTTCTGGCAGCCATTAGAACGCCTTCCTTTCGCGGAATTGCCGCAGGTTGTAGACCATCACCGGAATAACGGCAATCAAGAGCACAATGGCGATGGCGGAGGCACGTCCGGGGCTGTTATACGTAAACCTTTCAATATAAAACTCGTTGGCAATCACATTGGTTCCGTTGTTACCGCCGGTCATCACGCGTACGATATCAAACAGCTTGAGACTGAAGATCAAAATGGTGGTTGTAACAGTAATGATCGTCCCCTGAATATAAGGAATGGTGATCTTGAAGAAGGCCTGCACTTCGGAAGCGCCGTCAACCCGCGCGGCTTCCAGCAATTCGGCCGGAATGCCCTTGATGGCAGAAGAGAGCAGTACCATGGCATAACCGGTCTGCATCCATACCATGATGACGATCAACAGAAAATTATTCCACGGCGGGTTAAGCAGCCAGGCCTGGGCCTGTCCGCCACAGGCCACAACAATGGCATTTAGCAGGCCGATTTCCTGAATTCCCACCCCTTCACCTTTGTAGGCGTACACAAATTTCCAGATGACACCTGAACCGACGAATGAAATGGCCATCGGCAGGAAAATGATCGATTTATAGATCGATTCATATTTGGTGCGGTCGGCCAGTACGGCAATCAACAGGCCGAGCACCACGCACACGCTGGTACCCACTATCATCCACAACAGGTTATTGCGGAAGGCTTCGAGCATGATGCGGTCGGTGAACGCATATTTATAATTTTCCAATCCGACGAATTTTGTGCTTGTTTCATCCAGAAGTGACAGGTAGAGAGTGCGGAGGACAGGAAGCGCGAGAAACCAGCCAAGCAGGGCAAGCCCGGGGCCTACAAATACGAATGGCTGGATTCGCCGTACCCAACTGCCGGGAAGTTTCTCAACCAGCCAATTGGTAACATAGAAGAGCAGGGCTACGCCTCCAACCCCCCAGATAATGGCGATTGTCGCGATCACCAGCTTGGGTGCGTCTGAATCACGCAAAAAAATGTATCCCTGCCACAGGATGACGAAAGTTAAGATGGGAACGATCAGGGATACCAGAATTCGCCCAAGGTTCGCACCGATCCAGGTTAATGGACCGGTTTTACCGTTTGGTATCTCGTTGGGATTTTGCATGCCTGCCTCCTGTTTAGTTCGGAATTACAGTAGGTAGAATAGGTCGCGTAGTTTGGAATGAAAGAAAAGGGATAAGTTCAGTATAGCAAAAGTGAGTGAACGCGGCCGGCCAGCATAAGGGATAAAACAAAAAAAATCAGGGGGATTTTGGGGACAGGGAAAAATCCTTCCCTGTCCCCGACGAAATTGTTTACATCAACCGCTCAAACGATTATTTCGGCCAGGAGGCGTCAATATCTTTGAGGGCGGTATCCAGATCAATGGAACCGCTGACGTAGGAGGTCATTTCTTTCCAGAAGGAACCAGCACCCACGGCACCCGGCATCAGGTCTGAACCATCAAAGCGGACGGAGGTGGCATCCATGATCATCTTGGCAATACCACGGTCCACATCATTGGTGTACCATTCCAGTTTGGAGTCTTTGTGCGGAGAGATGGCGCCACCGGCTTTTACCCAACCCTCAACAGAAGCACCGGTCGAGAAGTATTCCATGACGGCGCGGACTTCGGGGCGGTCATTGAACATGGCGTAGATGTCGCCAGCGACCAGAACGGGGCTGCCGTACTTGGGATCAATTCCGGGCAGATAGAAGAAGTCATAATCCACACCAGCTTTAGCTTCCTTGGGGAAGAAGGTGGTGATGAAGTTGCCCTGCTTGTGCAGCCAGCACTTCGGAGGATTCTCGAACATGGGTTTGGGGGCATCACCGAAGGCGGTGGTGGCGATGGCTTTGCGGCCGCCGTACACATTGCCTTCACCGAACCACAGGTCAGAGACTTTCTGGACGGCATTCTTGACTTCGGGGGAGCTGAATTTCAGTTCGCCTTTTACCCACTTGTCATAGTTCTCAAGTGAGGTGGTGCGCAGCATGAACTCTTCGATCCAGTCGGTCATGGCCCAACCAGTGGCAGCGCCGGATTCAATACCAACGCACCAGGGGGTGTCACCATCTTTTTTGATCTGTTCGGTCAGAGCCATCAGTTCGTCCCAGGTCTTTGGCACTTTGTAACCGGCTTCATCGAAGGCTTTCTTGGGATACCAGACAGCGGATTTGCCATTCACACGGCCCCAGACACCGGCCAGAACCTTGCCATTAGGTCCATCCATGGTTCCCATATCGATCCAGGATTGGATGTAATTGGCTTTCAATTTGTCCAGATCCATTACCTTGTTCAGGTCAACAACTTTGCCTTTTTTGACAAACGTAGCCAGCAAACCAGGCTGCGGGAAATCTACGATATCGGGGGGATTGTTGCCTTCAATGGCGATGCCGATGGAGGCTTCGAATTCCTTGGAACCGGAATACTGAATATCAATACCGGTCTTGGATTCGAAATCTTTCATAGAATCATCAAATTTGACGGCATCATTGTCGGTGAAAGGACCGGCCATGGTGACCACTTTGCCTTTGAACTTACCGGCAAAAGCATCTGCCAATTCGGTGCCCTGTTTCTGGGCTGCTACAGGAGCGACCGGCGCGAAGACGGCCAGAACCATAGTAGCAATGATAAGACTGCTGATAACCATTGCAATGCGCTTCATACTTTTCTCCTTAAGGATTTGTTGATAGTTTCCCACTACACATCTCAGGATTACAGATTAAGAATGCGCCTGACGAAACAACCACCTCCTCTCATGCTGTGCCTCTTTCTATGATTTCCAGAGGCAGTTTGGATATCTGTACCGGGCGACCCGGATTGTTTAGACGCGAAAGCAGCATCTCGACAGCAATCTGTCCAGATTCGTCTAGATGCTGCCGGATGGTTGTCAGATTAAAGTATTCAGCCATATCCAGGTCATCAAACCCGATGACGGCAAGATCTTCAGGGATTTTCAGGTCTAATTGCCTGGCGGCCTGGATGATGGATATTGCCTGCAAATCGGTGGCTGCAAAGATCGCCAAGGGGAGTTCCTGATTCTGAAGAAACTGCACAGCCTGTTCGCGAGTCTTGTTAATATCATACGGCGCAATTAAAATTTGGCAATCCGGCAATTTTGCCCCCAACCGGGTCAATTCTTTCCGAAAACCGTTCAGGCGCAACGAAATAGGATGGATACCATATTCGGCTGTGGAAGTATCGCCTACAAAGGCGAAACGACGCAGCCCTTTTTTGTAGAAGTATCCGGCAGCTTGCTTACCGCCATCTTCGTTATCGATTTCTACACTGCAAAGCAGGTCATGCGGATATTCGACCAGCACAGTTTCCAGGTGATAATCCAGCAGACGCTGCACATAATGGTCAGTGAGTTCCAGTGAAAGGATGATCAACCCATCCAGATTGCCCGTCAGGGGAAGGGTATCAAGATAACTGTTCAGGTGTTTGCTGTTGGTGACCGTGTAAATCACCAGTTCATATGGGGTAGGCCCCAGTGCCGCCGCCACCCCGCGCAAACGTTGAACGAATGAAGGTGCGGTGAAGAACGGGGTAATCACTCCAATACGCCGCTGCGTACGAATGGCGCGGGCGCGGGCATCTGCTTTGGGGACAAAACCGAGCGCATCGATGGCTTCCAGAACGGCTGCGCGGGTTTCAGGTTTGACTTTTTCCAGGTTGTTGATCACCCGGGATACTGTGGCAATGCTGACATGCGCAGCCGTGGCGACATCGTAGATAGTTGGGGTCAAGTTCTTTGTCAAAGTGTTATCCGAGTTATACCTGAATATACTTTTATGAAAGGACTTACATAGTATATAGTACAGATTTAATAAGGCAGAGTCAATAGGCAATTTGTCATTGACATGTCACAGGAATTAGAAACCGGCGATTGTGTTTTTGCGTAGGGTAGAAGCAGGCGGTGCAATTGTATGAATGGTAAACGGCCACCATTTCCGCCTGCTTCTACCGGGGGCATGTAAAGGCAGGCATCGTGCGCAAATGTCGGCAGGGCACCGGTAGAAGCAACCGGTGACGGAGCATCTATTAATAGACGAGATGTGTTCCGGTTCCTTCTACCCTGCGTAAATTCCATTATTTTCGCATGGTATTTTTCGGATCGGTTTATTTGGTATGATTAATTCAACTTTCTCATTGTTAATCTGCTCTACCTTTTTTCCACAGGAGAAACCCCATGAAAATCGCTGTTACCGGTGCCCAGGGTCTTCTGGGTGAAGAATTTATCCGTACTTTGGGGACGGAACACACCATGCTGCCGCTCCCATCTCACCGCGAACTTGACCTGGTGGACTTCCACGCCACCCGAAAATGGCTGCTGGATGCCCATCCGGATGTCATCATCCACACGGCAGCCAACCGCGATCCGGATCCGTGTGAAAAGGATCCCGACCTGGCCTGGACGTCAAACACTCTGGTGACCTACAACGTGGTCAATGCCGCCCGCGAATTGAATGCCGTTTTTGTACATGCCTCCTCTGACAGCGTTTTTCCGGGCGACCGCGACGAACCCTACCATGAATTCGACGAAGCCATCAACCCGCCAAACATCTACGGGCAGACGAAACTTGCCTCTGAAAAACTGGTGCTCCAATACCTGCCCAAACACTTCAACCTGCGCCTGCCGCTGCTTATCGGCCGCACCGGCGGACCGACCCGCAACAATCTGCTGAAGGTCAGGCATACGGCCATGTCAGGTCAGAAGGTCGTGGCGGCCGGAGACGCCGTCTCCACTGTGTGCTCGGTGAGAGATGTCGCCCGCTCTGTGGCCATCATGCTCAAAACACCGTTTTATGGAACCTACCATTTTGCCAATGCGGGCGAAATTTCCCGGGCGGGAATCCTTCAGGCTTTCCTGAAAGCCATCGGAATGGACCCAGACTGGGTGACGGTCAGTTCGATCAGTGAAATGAAAAAGCCGGCCAAGCGCAACCATCACATCTGCCTCACCAGCAAACTGCTTCAACCTGTATTCGGCATCACACTCCAGCCGCTTCAATCTGCCCTCGATGAAGTTGTCGCCGACATGAAGGCTGACGGTACCATCTAGCATACTGTCGAATAAATTGATCTCATCCCCGTGGTTCGAAATCCCGTCAAAAGGCGGCATGCGAAAATACATCCCTGTACTCATCCTCCTGCTGGCGCTGACCGCCCGCCTGATCCCCGGACCGCGGGTGATTGACGATGCCTACATCACTTTTCGGTATGCCCGCAACCTGATCGAAGGCCAGGGTCTGGTGTACAACCCCGGCGAACGCGTACTGGGAACAACCACTCCCCTGTTCAGTCTGATCATGGCCGGTTTCGGTATAGTTGGTGGGGAACAAACTCCGTATCCGTGGCTTGCCCTTGTGGTTTCCGCCGCGGCTGACTGCCTGACCTGCCTTCTTTTGCTGCACCTCGGCAGAATCACCTCGTTTGAAAAAGCCGGGCTGGCAGCTGCCTTCATCTGGGCGATCCATCCGTATGCCGTCACATTTGCCATTGGCGGGATGGAAACCAGCCTGTTTGTATTTCTACTCATGGCATCAGGCACAGCCCATGCAGAGAAACGCCGCATACCGGCCGCCCTGTGTGCCTCGCTGGCCTTCATCACCCGGCCGGATGCCGCCATTCTGATCGGGTTTCTCGTGCTGGACCGCCTGTGGGGTATTCTCCGCCGCAAAGAAGAATGGCCTGCCTTCACGGAATGGCTGGCATTGCTTTTGCCGGCCGCTGGCTGGTACGCCTTTGCCTGGTTGTATTACGGCTCTCCTCTACCGCATTCCATCACGGCCAAAATGGCCGCCTACCGGCTGGGAGAAAACGCCGCCTTCATCCGCCTGGTGCAACACTATGCGCAACCGTTCATGGGCAACCGGCTGACCGGTCCCATCGGGATCGGGCTGGGACTGGTGTTCTTCCCGGTGTTTTTCATGCTGGGTGCCCGGCCATTCCTCAAAAAGCTGCCCGCCGCCTGGCCGCTGGTGCTCTACCCCTGGGTGTATCTGGTCGTCTTCTCCCTTCCCAATCCACTGATCTTCCGCTGGTACCTTACCCCTCCCCTGCCCATGCTGATGCTGGTCATCTTGATCGGCATCGAGCGGATCATCAACGGGCTGGCTTTTCTGCAGAAATCCCCGGCGAGCCAAAAATTGGTCAGCATCGTCTGTCTTTTTCTTCTCCCGTTTTGTTCCATTGCCAGCGAGTGGGTGGCCGTTCCAGATCACGGTAACCGCACTCCCTGCCCCGATATGGCCTGGACGAAACTGGAGGATTTATATTCGCAGGCGGCGGATGTTGTTTTGCAAGATTACCGCCCCGGTGATGTGGTGGCTGCCGGAGATGTGGGGGTGCTGGGATGGAAAACCCGCGCGCCTATTCTGGATCTGGTCGGGTTGAATTCACCCGTCACCGGAAAGTATTATCCTCTTCCGGCGGAAGACTACGTTATTAACTACGCCGTTCCGTCTGACCTGATATTGGATGAAAAGCCGGCATATGTGGTGATCCTTGAAGTGTACGGCCGCCTGACCCTGCTGAAAGATGAACGCTTTGGCGCGCAATACCATTTGCTGGAAAAGATTCCCACCGACTTCTACGGTTCAGATGGACTGCTGGTATACGAAGTCAACCGTTGAGGTAACCATACCCGCTGTATCAGAATGTGTGTCAACCATGATCCAAGATATTAAAGCCATTCTCCTTGATTCCGGCCGGGTAATGAACCGACCGGCAACCGGTCACTGGTTCATACCGCCGAATTTCTTCCAGTTCATTCATCCGGATAATTTTGAGAAAATCCGCGATATTGAAAAGAATGCCGCCTTTGCCCAGGCAGCCGAACAATTGACGTTCTACCCGCTGGTGCGGACAAAAGAAGAAGAATTTAACGTTTTTATGGAGTATTACCGGATTTTCTTTATGAGCATTCCCCGCCTGAAGGCCACCAACGAACAGGTGGAAGGGATCGCCCGCGATCTCGTCTACAATCCGGAAAAATATGAGTTCATTCCAGACGCGTTGGATACGATCCCCCGCCTGGCAAAATCGTATAAGCTGGCTATTGTGTCAGATGCCTGGCCTTCGCTGGAAGATGTTTACACCCATGCCGGAATGCGCGATTATTTTTCGGCGTTCATCCTCTCGTCACAAATCGGGGTGAACAAACCGGACCCGTTTATTTACCATGCCGCCCTTGATGCGCTGGGGGTGAATCCGCAAGAAGCGCTTTTTGTGGATGATAATCCCAAAAATTGTGACGGCGCCCGTCAACTGGGAATTCACACCGCATTATTATGCCGCGATAGAACAGAGTATTACCTTATGCGTCTCATCCGCCGGAATCACCCTGTAATTCACAGTCTTTCAGATTTACCGGGATTGCTGAAATCGTAAAATCGATTTTTACCAAAATTCACAGGTCATTTTATACCACCCGGTTGATTTAAACGCGTCCTGGGGCTTCCTGTGAGGCGTTTTTTGACCCTGCCAGAGTGGAAATAGCCAGCCCTGTCCACCTGGATCACAATTACCAGGTGTCTGTGATGGGAATAACGGGGTAATATCAGATCGAAAAACAACCTGACAGGTTTAGAGAGACATAGGGTGGGATCGCTTTTGATCCCACCAAACCATTATTCACCCTGGTACTTGTCCATTAATCGTATTCCGCGAGTGTGTGGTGGGTTGACCGCACAACCAGCCTGGCAGGAATATGCCGAACAGACGGGATATCCGTCAAACCGTTCAACCCACCCTATCGATATGATGAAACGGTCGAATTTTTAAGACATAGGGTGGGATCGCTTTTGATCCCACCAAACCATTATTCACCCAGGTACTTGTCCATTAATCGTATGTCGGCAGTGTGTGGTGGGTTGACCGCACAACCAGCCTGGCAGGAACATGCCGAACAGACGGGATATCCGTCAAACCGTTCAACCCACCCTATCGATAGGTATAAAACGGTCGAATTTTTAAGACATAGGGTGGGATCGCTTTTGATCCCACCAAACCATTATTCACCCTGGTACTTGTCCATTAATCGTATTCCGCGAGTGTGTGGTGGGTTGACCGCACAACCAGCCTGGCAGGAACATGCCGAACAGACGGGATATCTGTCAAACCGTTCAACCCACCCTATCAATAGGTATGAAACGGTCGAATTTTTAAGACATACGGTGGGATCGCTTTTGATCCCACCAAACCATTATTCACCCAGGTCTTTGTCCATTAATCGTATATCAGCCTTGCCACCCCAATCTGACGAATATATTCCTTTTTTTCTATATCCATTAAATGTTGACCACGGCCATTCTGAAACCTGATGCACCAATCTGTGTTTCAGTGGATTGATATGGATGTAATCGATATGATTGTTCAGGTCGTCCTGATCAAGAATAAGATGAGCCCAATACCGACGCTGCCAGATAGCCGCTTCACCCTGAAAAATGCGTGACTCGTTTCGTACACCCCCCGGACCAACTTCTCGCAAATACTCTCTGGTAAAAATCCGTTTAATCTCTTTCCATCGCATCGGGTAATCGGCATCTTCTTCGGGCATTTTCCAGATGACATGAATATGCTCTGGCAGCAAACATAAAGCAATGGTTTCGAATGGATGACACGATTGTACATTCACCCAGGCGGAATGAAGAATATCCCGGCATTGTTGAGATAAAAAAAGCGGTTGCCGGTTATATGTGACGACGGTAAAGAAATAGGTTCCTCCCGGTTGCATAATGCGGCGGTATTCAGGCATGATTAATTGTATGCATAAATTTTGACTGGAGAGTACACATAGGATGGGATCGCTTTCGATCCCACATTACCCCATTGTTCACTCGGCAATCCGGTGGGTTGACCGCACAACCGCCCGGGTGAAAGTATTTCAAAAAGACGGGATATCCGTCAAACCGTTCAACTCACCCTATCGATAAAAATGCAACGGTCAAATTTTTAGGGCACAACATGGGGTGGGATCGCTTTTGATCCCACCAAACCATTATTCATACATGTCCTTGTCCATTAATCGTATTCCGCGAGTGTGTGGTGGGTTGACCGCACAACCGCCCGGGCAGGAGCATTTCGAACGGACAGGAGATCTGTCAATGCGTTCAACCCACCCTATCGATAAAAATGCAACGGTCAAATTTTTAGGGCACAACATGGGGTGGGATCGCTTTTGATCCCACCAAACCATTATTCATACATGTCCTTGTCCATTAATCGTATTCCGCGAGTGTGTGGTGGGTTGACCGCACTACCTGCCTGGCAGGAACATGCCGAATGGACGGGATATCTGTCAAACCGTTCAACCCACCCTATCGATAGGTATAAAACGGTCGAATTTTTAAGACATAGGGTGGGATCGCTTTTGATCCCACCAAACCATTATTCACTCAATACGGTGGGTTGACCGCACAACCGCCCGGGTGAAAGTATTTCGAATGGACGGGATATCTATCAATGCGTTCAACCCACCCTATCGATAAAAATGCAACGGTAAAAATATTTAAGCAAACCGTTTAGTTCGGTTTCGATGAAAATAGTACAATGGAAAAGGTTATCCTGAAATCTGACCGGACTATCGGTATATGAGTGGGATTTTATTCACAGGCGAATTTTCAGGTAACTGATGTGATATCCACGAATCAGGCAGCTGGTATTTCACTGATTGAGAGAGGCGATTATGAATACGGCTTCAGCCAGAAAAGTGTTATCCATTCTCTTTATCGGAACCATCATCGGAGGCCTGCTTTCCGGCTTCAACCTGCCCGGTGAGTATGAGAATGGGCATCCTGTGGGTTATCCTGACCAGAGGAACCAGACCGATTCCACTCCCACTCCCACACCCACAGTCGAAGCCCCCACCCGCTATTTCATGCAATATGACGATATCTCTTTTTACTACATCTCTTCCGTAGCCAGCAAAGTAACCGGTTCGACACTGGATAAGAACCTGGATGTCAACAACCCCATTACCCCGAAATTGGACCAGTTTGAATTCCAGAATTATGCCGCCATTTCTCAACTGAAACCCCGGATTACAGTTTTCGCCCTGCAGGATCTTAAAGATCTGGGCGGTGAATCCGTCAACCGGCAGGCAGACAAATTGAAACAATTGCTCAGTTCACTAACGGCCAACCCGGCCGGTGACCTGCCCATGCTGCTGGGCGAACCGGCCGTCCAGCTGATGCGTGCCAACCTGGAATCTGTCAAATTCCAGAACGGCAGCGGGATTCGGTACATTACCCAGTACGGCGAACAACCCTGGCCGTTCGACAACAGCCGGCTCTTTTACACGTATCAGGGATTGACGGATGACGGCGCCTATTACGTCAGTGCGGTGCTGCCGGTCAACCATGCAGCCCTGGAAGGGGACGACGGCCTGGCCCGTATGCAGGAAGATTATGGCCAGTTCCAGTCCAATTACCCGGCCTATATTGATTACATCCAGAAACAGTTGAATGCTGAACAGCCGAATTCCTTCTCCCCCAGTCTGGCTTCGTTGGACGCCATGATTAAGAGTCTGGTCATTGAGAAAAAGGCGCCGGCCGCAGGCAAACCCACCATCCAGCCGACTGTTACCGTAACGAACTCTCCATCCGGCTGTACGAATCTGGCGGGGTTTGTCGCCGATATTACCGTGCCAGACAATACCACATTTGAGCCGGGAGCTGCTTTTAAAAAGGTATGGCGCCTGAAGAATATCGGCACCTGCACCTGGACCACAGATTACCGGCTTGTGTTCCTGTCTGGCGATGCCATGGGGGCACAGGCGGCCTCCAAATTAACAAATGCCAGCGTGCCACCTAACGGCAATCTGGATGTGTCCGTCTCATTGACGGCACCGGAAAATCCTGGATCGTATCAGGGCTATTTTAAGATGCGGGCTCCCGGCGGTGCGGTTTTTGGAATTCAGCCGAATGGAAGTAATGCCTTCTGGGTGTTGATCAATGTTGCACTCCCGGAGGAAGGGGAAACACCTTCTGCGCCGCTCAAACCCATCAAACCCAAATTGACTCTGATTGTGCCAACAAAACTGGTTCCAATTAAACCTTAAAAACAATATGACAGGCAGGTAAGGGCAAAGTATCCGGAGTAAAGTAAACCTCTTCAGACAGGTCTCATTCCGGATGCTTTGCCCCTATGAAGGGTTATTTCCATCTCTTTAAGCCATTAAGACAAAATCGGGCTCGCCGTCTGCTTCTTCCCCACTTCCATCCGGTAGGCAATAAAAGCCGCCGCCAGATAGGCACAGGTTTTTGGGATCATCAACATCCCCAGTAATGGAACACGGGCAGACCACAGGATTACCGGTGTATAGAAAAGATACGACAGGGCGATCATCCAGCCAATACGTTCAAAGGACCTGTCACCGCTTTTGCGGGCATCCCGCAGGATCAGGTACATGATTCCCACACCCTGATAGACGAGAAACGCATTCCTGAGCAGGCTCCAGTTATAAGGCGGCACCAGAGCCTCCCACTGGTTTTGTGGAAAGAACAAAACAATCAGACGGATTACTCCAGCGGCGATCAGTGACCAGCCAAAGGCGTCCATTTTCTTCCCGAACCGTATACGCCAGACATCCACCAGGATCATGTAGAAGAAGGTCACTGTGATGGCTGTGCTCAACGAACCCAGACCCACCAGTCCGGCATTTGCTTCGAGCCCACCGCGCAGGTAAGCGATCACCCGGAAACCAACATGACCGGTATCGCCCAGAGCCAGCAGGGCAAACATGATAATCATGCGTTGTATCACGGGCCGGTCTGCCCGCTCTGTACCATTAAACTTCTGCAGCATTAAAACCACCAGCGTCCAGATAACCAGCAGGTATGAAATATTAAACGTAATTTCTACAACAGTACGTAATTCTTCCGACATTTCTCAATTCTCCGATCCAGGTTTCCAGGGGGCAACCGACTTCATCTTGACGCCGGAATCATCTGCCTTGTTTCCAGTCAGTTTATGCAGGCCTTCCCGCAACAAGCCCATCAGCATGACGGAGGTTGTAAAGACATTGGCTTCCAGACCGGTTTTTCCATCAGTAGCCGATGATGCCAGCCAGACCGCCTTGCGAGCGGGCACTTCTCCCGGTTTCGCCCACATCCGCACCACAGTGGGAAAGGCTTTCAAACGATCTTCCGAACCGGCAATAACATCATTATGAATAAGCAGGTCGGTCAGAACCATCCCTGGGTTAAGGGCAAATACACCCACACCCGGGCAGTCTTTGTTTTCTTCCGCCAGTGCTTTGGTGAAATGCCGTATCCACACCTTACTTGAACCGTACACGTTCTGCCAGGGGGCCGGTTTGTTATATCCCATCCCCAGCATATTGATCAACTTGCCCGATCCCTGCCGGCGGAAGATATGCATGGCCGTTATCGAGCCGTGATACGTCCCCATGATATTCGTCTGAACTACACCCGCAAAGACAGATGGATCCATCTGAACTGTCGGTCCATATGGACCGGTGGTACCGGCATTATTAACCCAGATATCAATATGACCGCAGGTTTGAATGGCGCGATCTGCCAACAATTGCACCTGGCGAAGGTCAGCCACATCCACAGCCAGACCGGCAGCCTTCCACCCTTCCGCATTCATCGATTCGACTGTCTGTTTAACGCTGTCTGCAGACCGGGAGGAAATGAACACAAATGCTCCTTCGGCGGCATACGCCCGGGCAATGGCCAGACCAAGCCCGCGGGTGCTTCCAGTGATTACGGCAACTTTTCCATCCAGACTACCCATGACAATTCCTTTCTACTAATCCTCTCCAACAACCTGAACAGAGTTCGGAATACGCTCTGAAAAAGAATCGGTGAAAAATTTCAAAGTCAAAATAAGGGCGACAAGTTGGATCAGGGCTCCAGACCAGAAGGACAGTGTTGAATAAAGATCATAGGCAAAGCCAGCCCATAAAGGTCCAATGCCCCTACCGAGCGCCTGAAAGGAATTATTCAATCCCATCGCCTCACCCTGCCCTGACTTTGCCCGTTTGGAAACCAGCGATGTAACCGAAGGTGCCAGTAATACATTCCCCATATTGAACACCAGCGAACTGATGACCAGACCAGCTTTGAATTTAAGCAGCGCCATACCGAGAAAACCGATCACGCTGACCAGCAAGCCGCCCTGGATGATTCGGATTTCCCCGAACTTCCGCGTGAGCGGTCCAATGGCCGCGCCCTGCTCGATGACGGATATGATCCCCAGTCCACCCATGAGCAGTCCGATTTCAGACGGCCCCATGGAAAAATGTTGACCACCGTACAATGCCAACACAGATTCCATATTAGCCAGAGCAAAAGCCAACAGAAAAGCCAGGGCAAGCAAAAAACCGGAAGGTCCTTTCAAGCCGGCAAAAAGCAAAGTCAACCGTGATGTACGCCGGTCAACCTTCTCATGTTTTCGATTCTGTGGAGGTAGTGATTCTGGCAGAAAAACCATAATGAAGGGAACAGCCAGCAGAGCCAGCAGCGCACTGGCAAAAAAAGGAATGGAAAGGTTGATCAATTTTCCGGTTGAAACATCGGTGGTGACCTGCAACAATGGACGAATCCATTCCGGCATCGGAAGAGCAAGTCCGGTCAATAGGCCGCCCAGCATGGGACCGAAAATCATGCCAATTCCCATGGCGGCTCCCATAAGCCCAACCCCTTTGGACCGATCTTCCAGGGGAGTGATATCTGCCACATAAGCCATTGCCGTAGGCAGTGTAGCCGATGAGAGGATTCCCGCCAGAGTTCGGGAAAACGTAAACTCGAACAGGTTTTGTGAAAGACCCTGCAGAATGAAGGCCAGAAAATATCCGCCGATACCGATCAAGATGACCGGTTTGCGGCCGATCCGGTCAGAAAGGCGGCCCCACATAGGTGCAAACAGAAATTGCATCAATGAATAGAGCGACATCATCAAGCCCAGTGCGCTTCCCGATGCTTTAAAATGGATGATATAGAAAGGCATCAAAGGGATGGCAATACCAAATCCGAGCATTACAATAACCAGTGATGCCGCCAGAATTATCTTGGATGTTTTTTGTTGTTCCGATTTCATTTCATTACCTGCAAAGACCAAATTTAGTTAACAATCTTGAATAGTTAAGTAATGTTATATATAATCTGTCTATGGAATCCTGTCAAGAGAATGGTGTATTAGAAAAAGATATGAACTCGATTGAATCAGCCATTATGGATTGGACAGCTATTATTACCCGGTTATGGATGCATGACATCAATCAGTTCACCCGTACATCCGGCCTGTCTTTCGGTCAGATGAATTTGATGCTGCATATCCATTACCGCGGAGCCTGTGAAGTCAGCGGTGTATCTGATCTGATGCAAATGACACCGGCCGGTGCCAGTCAAATGGTGGAACGCATGGTACAGCAGGGGTTGGTCACCCGCAACGAAGTCCCCGGTGACCGACGCATCCGGTTGGTCCATCTGACCAGGCAGGGGGAAGAAATGGTACAGGGATGCATCAGACTCCATGAAAAATGGGTGCATGAACTGGCGGAAACCCTGTCATCGGATGAACAGGCAGAGGCGGAACGGATTCTTATGAGGTTGACGGAAATCGCAGGGCGGTCATAAGAAAATCCCTATTTTTCTGTCGTCTCAAATTTGAATCCAGGTTGGTTAAAGGCACTCATCTGGTATATTTTTATCAATTTCAGTAGGTATTGGCTTGTTTTTCAGTCGGTCGCGGGTAGTAGATTATCCATGCGCTTCAAAATTGTAAGTCCTTACCTGTAATTCCCCGTAGCAGCTTACATTTTTGTCCCATTTTTTGGCATTTTTGAGGCAAAATAAGCATTTTCTTAATATTTTTTTCCCGAAAAAGCACTATTCTATAGTTAATTCTTAATCTTTCCCGACAGCGATTATCGGAGGTATCGGTAAAATGGTCTGCCAGGGATCTTTTATTCACCCGATCACGAATTTTCAGGGGCGTGAGTACGTATTGGGTCAATTGCAGGCAGTCACAGTTTCCGTTTTCCGGTTTATTGGGTTTTGCAGGGTTTTCCGCTCATCTTACAGGTATCCGAATTTTATCCTCCCCGGAGTTATCCGGGCTGCCTTCTTTTCTTTAATGCTGCAGGAATGTCTCATTGGAAAGAAGGGGTTGTATCGGCCTCTGGAGATGATGCCAATGCCGATTTTGCCGGATGTGCCGGACTGAAATTCCTTATCATTAGGAAGAAAACACCAGGATTGGAGAGTCTTATGCAAACACAAGTAAATCCAAGACATAATTCAAAATTAATATTGAAACAACCTTCTGAATACTATGCACAGGTATTCGATACATTGGCTCAATTGGCTCACTGTAAGACAGAAACAGAAGCTATACAGATAATTAACAAGATTTTTTCCACCGTCTTCCAGACGAATAAAACCACCTATATTTCCCTGATGGGTGACCTGATCCTTTCTGTCAACCCGCGTGTGCCGCCGGAGGTTTCCCAGGTGTTGATCCAGCAAGCCCGTGACATACTGACGGGAAAACGTCCATCAGACCTCACGGACAACCCGGTCTTTGCCATTGCCAACGAAGACGATCTCATGGGTGTTCTGGCCATCCAAACCGGCGGCGTGCCTGCATCCGATCTAGAGATTCTGGAAATCGGGCACAGGTTGTCTGTTTATACCGGAGTGGTGATTTCGAATATCCGCTCGCGGCAGAAACTGGTGGAAGATGAACGTCTGCTTCAACAATCCACATCTGCAGATGGTATGACCGGCCTTTCGAGCCGCAGATATTTCTTTGAAATTGCCGAAGCGGAATTTAAGCGCTCAAAACGTTACAACCGCCCCCTGAGCGCCATTCTGGTGGGTATTGATGATTTCAACAACCTGAACAAGATGCACGGCGCTCACACCGGCGACCGGGTATTGATGGAAATATCACGGATTTTCAATAAAGAACTGCGCGACTCAGACATCCGGGTGCGGATGGGTGGTGAAGAATTGCTCATCCTGCTGCCTGAAACCACCCTCAGGTATGCCCAGTCACTCGCTGAACGCCTGCGCCTGCGGATCGCCGATTTCCCATTTGAGGTCGATTCCGTCCCACTGCCCGTTACCATCAGTCTGGGGGTGGTCGGTTTGGACCCCTCCGTCCGGTCGTTGGAAGAATTTATTAATAATGGCGATCATGCCCTCTACCAGGCCAGGAAACGCGGCAATAACCAGGTAGCCGCCTGGGGCAAATCAATTCCAGAATACGAACCGGTTTTTCATATTAAAAAAGAGACCGATCATCGGATTGGATTCTATTGATCGGATTTCCACTTCACCATCTGTTTCTATCTGGTTAAAATAGACTGGTTTTCACTCCCCTGAAACGAATTAGCGTTTTAGAGGATGTTACACTATACGCAATATGCGTTGAATAATTATTTCGTCTGTTGAGAACCCGCAGAAGAGAAAAAGAGGGGAAAAAGCCATTAATTTCATCACTTCGCGGTATGCTTAATAAAATTTCTTTCAAGGATACCTGCCATGACAACCATCCCCGACCGGATTCTTCAAACCGTTGCTCTCGCCCGCCCCTGCCTGCTGTCTATTCCACCTGAAACCGCCCGGATAAAACCGGCGCCCTCTGAATGGTCAAAACAGGAAATCCTCGGTCACCTGATCGATTCGGCTATGAATAACATCCAGCGGCTGGTGCGTGGTTCATACAATGCAGCCAGAGATTTCCCGCCCTACCGGCAGGATGACTGGGTAGCCATTCAGGGGTACAACGAACGAGACTGGCACGAGATCATTGAAATGTGGGTGATGACCAACCGGCATCTGTGCGCCGTAATGGAACGGCTGCCGGAAGAATGCCTGCAAAATCTATGTGGTATCGGCCGCGACGAGCCGGTCACCCTGGACTTTGTCATCACCGATTATTTGCGTCATATGAATATGCACCTGAACCAGGTATTGGATCAGGGTCAAGATAACGGATAGAAATAGAGAACAACAGCACCGGTTGTTCTGCCAGTGTTGTTCATGACTGGAAATGCCAAAGACGGACCCGCGGGATGGATTTATACACCTCCATCCCGCTATAGGAAATCATCTTGCACAAACCGTCTTGATAATGACCTGGTATGGTTTTAACCCCCAACGTACTCTTTCCATAGGTAGTAATAATGATTGCCTGATATTTAGATTACGCAGTCTAACTTGATCGTATCTTTGCCAGAAAGCACAATAGCTAATTCTTTTTTGTGCAATACTATCCATGTCATTGGATAGATCGTGACAAATTTGAGAGTAAAGGATTAATCATGGCAGACAATTCGATCATTATTATTGGCGGTGGAATCGCAGGACTGGCGGCCGGCGTTTACGGCCAGATGAACGGCTATAAAACCCGTATTTTTGAAATGCATTCCCTGCCCGGCGGCCTGTGCACCTCCTGGCAACGCAAAGGATTCACCATTGATGGGTGCATCCACTGGTTGGTCGGTACCAATCCAAAATCCAGTTCCCATGTGATGTGGGAAGAATTGGGTGCATTGAAAGATGTTGAAATCGTAAACCACGAAGAATTCATGTCATTTTACGATTCTGACGGCAAGGCATTCCACCTGTATAACGATATCGACCGCCTGGAAAAACACATGCTCGAGCTTTCGCCGGTGGATGTAAAGGTGATCAAAGAGCTCTGCTCTGTCATCCGCAAAGTGAGCGCGCTGGATATGTCACCAGATTCCGGACCGGGCAGCCTGAAAAAAACGATTTCCATGATGACCATCTATATGAAATTCGGCAAAATGTCTGTGGCAGATTTTGCCGCAAAGTTGAAGGATCCCTTCCTTAAAGAAGCCTGGCAGACATTCTTTGATATGCCTGACTTTCCCATGATGGGGCTCATCTTTACCCTGGGATGGATGAATCAGAAAGATGCCGGTTATCCGATTGGTGGAAGTCTGGCTTTCTCCAAATCCATCGAAAAACGGTATAAAGACCTGGGCGGAGAGATTCTTTATAACGCCCGGGTAGAAAAAATTCTGGTGGAAGATGGTCAGGCTGCAGGCATCCGCCTGACGGATGGGCAAGAGTTCCGAGCAGACCGGGTCATCTCGGCGGCTGACGGTTTCAACACCATTTATAAAATGCTCGACGGCAAATTCCTTGAACCCGAATTGCAGGAATATTATAGGAAGAGTGAGATCTTTGAACCGCTGGTGATGGTCACACTGGGTGTGAACCGCGACCTCTCAGACCAGCCTCATACGGCCATTCATTCACTGAAAACACCCATCACCATTGCCGGCAATGAGGAGACATACATCCAGGTGAAACACTATGGGTATGACCCGACGCTCGCCCCGAAAGGGAAGTCGGTGGTGATGTCTATGTTTAGCTCCACGTACGACTACTGGAAAAAACTGGCGGAAGATCCCGAACGATATGACGCCGAAAAGAAACAGGCCGCCCTGACGGTCATTTCGACCATCGAAAAGATCATTCCCGGCTTTGAGAAAGACGTGGAAATGGTGGACGTGGCTACCCCGCTGACAACCGAGCGGTATACCGGCAACTGGCAGGGATCGTTCGAAGGCTGGCGGATCACGACGAAGAACATGAATAAATCTATCTCCGGTGGTCTGGCACATACCCTGCCGGGGTTGAAGAATTTTTACATGGTCGGTCAGTGGGTTGAACCGGGCGGCGGTTTACCCACGGCGGGCATGTCAGGTCGCAATATGATCAAACGAATCTGCAAAGAAGACGGAAAAACCTTTACAACCACACGGGTTTAAGCCCGAACAAAATACACCTTGCAGGGCAGAAGCAACCGGACGAAACCTCGTTCAATCAAAGGCACCTCGTCTCCGGTTGCTTCCACCGGCCCCCTGCCCTCACATGCCTCCGGTAGAAGCAGGCGAAATCATTGACCCGTTCCCATCCATGAGAACCTCCCGCCTGCTTCTACCCTGCGCAGGGTGTGAGAAAAACACTCCCTTCTATTTCGACAAAATGGAGATGGCTTATTCCCTGTCAAAATAAAAATGATCGCAACAATCGCTGCCTTCCATTAATGTCTTTGTACGTTTAAAACCAATCTGCGGATTAAACGCCGCCGTTAAATCGGCATCGGCCGCACAATAGAGCGCGTATCCCCATTCTGTACCGCCCATCGCTTTATACATGGCGGCAAATGGACAGGCTGTGCAATGCATCTGAATTCCCGTCCCTGTGTTTTCACGGGTGAAAACATATCCCTTTTGTCTCAATGGTTCCCATAATGCATCCACGAGGTCATCTATGGAACGTTTTCCGCTTTTTTCTGCCAGTTCATGATACACCGCGCAAACATCCCGGCTGCCAGCCTGACGAACCACCTCAACCACGCGCGGACCAAATTCTGCCTTCAGGGCATTCAGCAGCGAAATTTGCTGCCCGATATACATGCCGTGCACTGCCTTCAATGCCTGCTTCAATCCATCTTCACCGGTTTTCTGGTCTGACATATTTCATCCCTCCACGTTTTTCGCCAACTATACGGGAGGGTTGAAAAACTGTCATTTACATTTGTTGAGACATTTTGACAGATTTCTCCGGAGAATTGCGGATGCGGCTTAACTGGGTGGGAGTCACCCCGATATAAGACGCCACCAGATATTGCGGGATGTTTTCTTCCAGGTCTCCAAATGTGGATTGAAACAGGCTGTACCGTCCGCGGGCATCCAGTGTTGACATTTCTTCCAATCGGTCGCATATAGCCTGATACCGATGCTGCATCCCCCGCTCTGCCAGAAAATGGAATTCCGGAAAGCGCTCGTTTAACATCTGGATGTCTGAATAACGGGCTTCCAGAATCCGTGACTCCTGCAGCGCCTGAATGGTCACCAGATTCTCGGATTGCGGGTCAAATGTGGCCAGCAGAAAATCGCCTTCCTTCAGAAAATCTTTGATATAGGCGGGAAGCCCCGGCCTCTCAACCTGCATGGCAAACAGCCCGTTGACCACGAACCCCAGGCGGTCTTTGATCTCCCCCGATCGGGCAAAATACGCGTTCCGCGCCAGGACTTTGATCGAAAAACAATTCAGCACACTCTCCACCGCCTCTTTTGACAGGGGCAGGTTGAGTAGATACCGCTCCAAAGCCAGAAAAGCGCTGTTCATCTACAATTCACATCCCAACAGAAATCTGTTCCCATTTTACCGGAAAGCATCCGTTTACACAGCAAAGCGGGCTGCCAAATGACCCCGGCAGCCCGCATAGTCTCTGCAATCTGTAGATTTTCAAGCGGCACAATACATACAGCCGCGTTTTTCCGCATCGACAATAGCCTGGTCTGCCGACCAGAAGATATTTTCCGCGCCGATCTGGTCTTCAAGACCGCCGCGAATCAACATCTTATGTACGGCGGGCTGTACACTGGCAAGCATCAACACAATCCCGGCTTTTCTTAAAGTCTGGTGCAATGTGTTCAATGCCTGCATTCCTGAAGTGTCAATTAATGGAACACCCCGCATTGAAAGGATAAGGACATGGGTATCTGTGATGTTGGCAAAGGCTTCATTAAAATTCCCTGTTGCCGCAAAAAAGAGCGGACCGGTCAGGTAAGCTACGCGGACGTGCCGGCAATGACCGGCATTTTCAATCCCGCGCGCACGGAGTTTGCCGGGGTCAACTTCCTGGATTTGAATATCCATGCTGGCACTGTCATTAAGAAAGATCATGGCTGAAAGCAAAGCGCCCATCATAATGGCCTGGGTCAGGTCAAGCGCCACGGTTGCCAGCAAAGTGACAAGAAACGTAATGATAGCTGTTTTGAATCGATTGCGGAAAATATATCGGATGGCTTCCCACTCGTTCATCCGCCAGGCTGTCACCACCAGTACGCCGGCCAGGGCGGCCAGCGGTATGCGCGACATTACCGGTGCCAGGAAGAACATGGAAGCCATTAACACCAGGGCATGTACCAGACTGACCATGCGCGTCTTGCCGCCCGATTTGATGCCCACACTGCTGCGGGCAATGGCAGCCGTGGCAGGAACACCGCCAAAGAAGGGAATGATCAGATTGCCCACCCCCTGAGCGATCAATTCCTGGTTGGCCTGCAAGCGGATACCCGTCATATTGCTGGCTACAGCCCCGCATAACAGGCTTTCAACGGCACCCAGGGCGGTAATCGTCAGCGCCGAGCCGATGAATTCCTGAAGATGACCCCAGGGAATCGTCTGAAATGTCAGGCGGTCTTCCAGAAGCAGAGATTGCGGGATCGCACCGATCACCGCTACCGGCCAGTTGACCAGGGCATTCAATCCGGTGGCGGCTATGATTCCCACCAGTGATGACGGGAAATGTGCGTTCCATTTTTTTGGCCAGGCAACCATCACAACCATCACCACAGCACTGATCACCAGGGTATGCCAATCGGGCATATACCCGCCTTTGAAATACCCCAGCAGCTTAACCGCCGATGAATCGCTGGCGGCCGTCTTGACCCCCAGCAGGTTATCAATCTGTCCGATGGCGATAATGGCAGCTATACCGGAGGTGAATCCGGTGATGACCGGCGCCGGGATGTAGGCAATGAAGCGCCCCAGCCGCAGCAAACCGATGATGAGCAGGGCAATACCAGCCATGACACCCGCCACCCAAACGCCGGGAAGGCCGTACTTCTGGGCCAGCACAATCAGAACAGCGCTCATGGCGCCGGTGGGACCTGAAATCTGGTACGGAGCGCCGGAAAGCCCGCCGATGATCAGGCCAGAAAGGATGGCCGTAACCATCCCGGCAGATGCCGTGGCTCCGGAAACCACTCCGAAAGCCAGCGCAAGCGGCAGGGCTACGGCAGCCACCGTCAGCCCGGCCAGGAGGTCTTGCCGGAACTTGTGTAATGTATATCCGGTGAATTCCTCCCTGTACATTTGAATCAAAGTTCGTTTAGTCATGTCTCTTCCCATGGTTAATAAGCCAATTTGTCATTGGCTCGTGATATGTTGTGTAATATGAATCGTATTTTTCCCATCAGCCGTGCAAAAACACGCATCTTTACAGAAATCAATTGAACATCGAATCAATTGACCGGCCAATTTCAGTATTTTTCTGCATCTTCCATTAGCGAGATCTGCCTGTCCGTCTGTAGTGGGGCACCCCGCTGAACACGGATAGGGCATTTCTCGAAGTTTTCCCGATCAAAACCGGAACATCCGGCCAAGTTTATCACCAAATTATGCGGTCAACAGGATTTCAAGAGTATTTTTTTATATTTATCTGGAAATTCGAGAACCCCCATCCTGATTTTCCTCCAAAACCAGAAAGTGGGTCTGGAGGATGTGATTTTCTTTTTCGTTATTAACCAGATTACCGGCCGTTCTGCCGGATCCATTCCTCCACCTGTCCAAGGTGTTCAAGTTCCACAAATCGGTCTGACAGGCCTTCAGGAAGATCGCGGTGTTCATGTACCCAGATCAATTTGCTGGGGACGTAAATGGCATGCCCGCCTAATTCCAACACCGGCAGAATATCAGATCGCATGGAATTTCCGATCATCAGAAAGCGGTCCGGGGTAAGATGATGCCGTTCAAAGATGGCACGATATACCTCCGGGGTTTTATCTGCCACCACCTCCACATGTTTGAAATATCCGCTCAGGCCAGAACGCGTCAGTTTGTTCTGCTGGTGCATCAGATCGCCTTTGGTGATGAGCATTAACGGATAGGATTCAGATAAATGCCGCAGAGTGGGTTCCACATGGTCAAACAGATCAACCCGGGCATCCAGCATATTTTTGGCAATGTCTAAGATCCGCTGGATATCCGCCGCAGAGACAGTTTGTTCTGTAACCGAAATGGCCGTTTCAATCAGAGAAAAGACAAAACTGGTCACGCCATATCCGAAATATGGGATGTTGCGGTTTTCTGTGGCATCGAGGCGGTCATCCAGATCGGCCGGCAACGGATACGATGCCAGAATCTGATGGAAGGTCTCGCGGCCTGATCGGTAATACGCTTCGTTTTCCCACAGGGTATCATCAGCATCAAAAGCAATGACTTCAAACACAGGCGGCTCCTTAATACTGTCAGAACGGGTACAAATACTGTTTCTTCAAAGCGTTATCCACAGGCAAGGTGCTTGTATTGTATCCGATGATCTATTGGAAAAAAAAGCAACTCCCCGAATTAAATCAGGGAGTTGTGAATTGTTGATGTCTGATGGAAAAACTTCGCCGGCTGGATCAGTGCTTTTTCAGGAACTCACGGGCTGTGCCGGCAATTCCATTCGCATCCATCTTGTAGAGCGCCAGCAGCTCGGGGTACGGTGCTGCCGTGGTGAAGTGATCGTAGATGCCATGCCGTTTGAAGGGAATGGCGACACCCGCCTCCGCCAGAACTTCGGCCACAGCCGTGCCCAGTCCGCCGATGATATTATGCTCTTCAACCGTCATGATGGCAGAAGAATTCTTCGCAGCTTCCAACACGGCGTCAATATCCAGCGGTTTAATGGTGGCCATATCCACCACCCCGGCGTGAATGCCATCCGCCTTCAGTAGTTCAGCGGCGTTAAGAGAGTATCCCACTGAACCGCCATAGGCGATAAACGTCAGGTCTTTACCGGTGGTAACACGGCGGGCTTTCCCAATGGCGAATGGTTCATATGTGGTGTAAACAGTGGGTTCTGTCGGGCGGCTCAGGCGAATATACGAAGGGCCGGGCAGGTCCATCACAGCGCGGACGGCTGCCGAGGCTTCCACTCCGTCAGCCGGAACGATGACCGTCATCCCTGGCATGTTCCTGTAGATGGCTATATCTTCCAATGCATGGTGGGTGGCACCACCGACCGCCAGACCAAACCCACCGTGACTGGCGCAAATGCGCACCGGCAGGCTGTTGTAGGCAATATCGGTGCGAGCCTGTTCGGCTGCCCGCAGCGAGGCGAACACGGCAAAGGTGGTCACAAAGGGGATTTTGCCCGAAAGTGCCAGACCGGCTGCCGCGCCCATCATATCTTGTTCGGCAATACCAAAGTTGAAGACCCGTTCAGGGGCAATTTTGATCATATCTGCCAGACGCACAGATGCGGCCAGGTCGGCCGTCAATGCCACAATGCGCGGGTCATTTTGAGCCAGGTCAGCCAGAGTCAAACCAAAGGCGTCACGGCTGGAAATACCAATAAGTTTTTCAGTATCGATCATGGGTTCCTCCGTTATTTTATCGCCGCACGGGCAGCAGCCAGCTCTTCAAGAGCGATGGCAGCTTTATCTGGCTTCAACTGGGTGAAATGGGCACCAGCCGTATTTTCGAGGAAGGAGACACCCTTTCCTTTTACCGTATTGCACACAATCACGCGCGGACGGTCGTCACCGGGTGCTTTATCGGCAAAGGCTTTAAGCAGGGCGACTACATCATGCCCATCAACAGAAATCACCCGCCAACCAAAGGCGCGCAATTTATCTTCAAATGGTTCCAGGCTCATGATAGTTTCGGTAGGCCCATCGAGGCAGAAACGGTTGCGGTCCATTACCATGGTCAGATTGTTCAACTTGTAATGGGCGGCCGCCATCATGGCTTCCCAGCAGGAGCCTTCCATGATCTCGCCATCGGAAACGATAGCAAAAACCCGCCAGGGGGCTTTGTCCAGTTTACCCGCCAGTGCCATACCCACAGCCACAGGGAGCCCGTGCCCGAGTGAACCGGAACTGATCTCCACGCCCGGCATGCGATGCATGTCTACATGCATGCTCAACGGAGCGCCCAACTGGTCAAACCGTTTCAATTCATCCACTGAAAAGAATCCCCGGTGCGCCATGGCTGACGATAAACCGATATTGGCATGCCCTTTGCTGAGAACCAGCCGGTCGCGGTTGGGATCCTTTGGATCTTTTGGGTTTACTTTTAATTCAGAGAAAAATAATACCGATAAGACTTCTGCCAGCGATAAACTTCCCCCGGCATGAACACCCTCGGCGCAGTCGCGCGCTGTGGTCACAATATCCACCCGAATGGTATTGGCCATCAATCGCAAATCACGTATTCGTTTGTCATCTTCTGCCATTAGGATTTCCTCCAGGTAAGAGGTATATAAAGGTTCATATACTACTCTACCACAAAACAGGATGACTCACAATGCAATTAGTCGCCGAATCGAATGACAAGCATCCACAATGTCATTGGAGTATGTATAATAGTCTTACATCATTATTGCTTCCTTAACGTTTTTGCTTTTGATAATTTTCTGCAATAACTACATCCTTTTTTTCATTGACCAACCGTATCAATCATCGTTGGTCTGATATTCACTCTCACACGATGTACAGCATCCCCTTCCAGGCCTGTCTTATCTGATGGGCATTGCTCGCAAGGATCCGGTATATGCACAAGATACCTGAAAAGACGCTGTACCATTCAACCTATCCTGACCTTCGGAAACACTTCTGGGATCAGAATCCGTTTATTTTTCGCTATGTATTCCTGTCCTTTTCGGATGCCTGGCAGCTGATTCTTGCTGTCGGGTGCGCCTGTCTGTTTTCTTATTATTTCTCCCACTATTCCATCCCGATGGATCTTCCAATGGTTGTGTCATTGGTAGTTCTCTTCATTTTCATCTTATGGATAGCCGGGGCATATTCTATAGACATTTCCCCCATTCAGGAATTGCAGCGAATCACTCTTGGAATCCTGTTCTTTTTTCTATTGATAGCGTTTTACTTCAACTTAACGGTAATGAAAGATGAAAGATTTCTACTTTTTTTGATTTCTGGCTGGGTATTTTCTGTCATACTTATTCCTTTCGGGCGCGAAATTACCCGACGGATCTTTTCCGGTAGTTCCCTGTGGAATATCCCGGTGGTGATATTCGGGTACGGACCCGCCGGGTATGAAATTGCTGATTACCTCATCCAAAATTCCACCTCCGGGCTCTTTCCTGTTATTGTTGTCGACCGGCGGATGTATGACCGCAATGAATCACCCCGGGTTCCCCTGATTCGATCCGCCGATTTATTGGAACATCCCGAGATGGTCGAGCTATTCAAAGCCGTCCCGATAGCCATTCTGGTGACCGGTGAGATCAATGAAGAATTCGTCACGATGATTCAATTGGAAAAGAGGTTGCGTTTCCGGCATCTGGTGATCGTCTCTCAGGCAAACCAGATTAAAAGCCTGTGGCTGCGGCCATACAATATTGGCGAGATGCTCGGGTATGAAATTGGTCAGAATCTTCTGGGTCTCTGGGGAAAAACAGTCAAACGGCTGGGTGATCTTTTGATACTCCTGCTCACCCTTCCTGTATTCATCCCCGTTTTCCTTATCCTTTGCCTGCTTTTGAAGCTGGAATCTCCGCGCGGCATTTTCCGCTCCCGCTCCATCATCGGGCGTAACGGAAAAATGATAAAAATCCGATTGTTCCGGACGTCTCTGGTTGACCGGTCCGATAATCTGCCGGATACAGATATGGAAACCTCCGCGCGATTTTCAAGGCAGGCTACCAGCAATCCACCGGAGAATACGCCACCCTCCACACGCCTGGGCAGGTTTTTACTCCGCTCCAGGCTCGTGACCCTGCCACAATGGTGGAATGTTGCCAAAGGCGAAATGAGTCTGACCGGACCAGGCTATTTGACCGTTGATTCATCTATCTTAAAGGAGTACCATAATCTTTATAAAGAAGTCCTGCCTGGCATCAACAGTCTGGCGGATTGTACGGGCAGTCAGAGACTGACCGCAGCAACCCGCATACACCTTGACGAATATTACATCCGCAACTGGTCTGTCTGGATGGATTATTACATTCTATTCCAATCCACTGTACGAACCGTTCTGTGCAAACACGCAGAATGAGTTTTTTACACCGGTATTATGGTTTATCCCTCTTACGGGTTGGTACAATAAAAGTCAGCCTCTAGCAGGCAAAAGTACTTTAATGAAAATAAGGACGTGCGGATGGATTCTCACCCTCATGGATGCAAGTTTTTCCCGGCAATTCTGATCGTTCTACTTCTTTTGATTTCCGGTTGTTTATTGGAAACTTCGCAACAACCACCGCAACCATCGCAACAGGCAACGGAACAACCTATCAGAAAAACCCCCATACCTTCGATAAAGCCAACTGTTGCGGATGCCACAGTGCCTCATCCCACACTGCAACCACCAACACCGGTCGTAAACTATGGAAATGATTACAGGGCGATCCAACTGGCCTGGTTCTACAACAGTCCATCCAACAGTGACCTGGCGGCAGTGGCACAGACATATTCCAGGTTTATCCTTACACACGGAGACGAAAATATCCGTGATACCATGAAATTGGCGGGTATAAAGACGCCCATTCTGCAATACCTCTATCTTGCTGCCATTAAAAATCCAGGATCCTGCACATCTGGGCCTTCACCAGATCAGGTGGCAACAGAAAGGGGTGATTACTGCCAGATCCTTCAGCAACATCCTGACTGGTTCTTGAAGAGTGCGTCAGGCGAAATCATTGACAAGCACAATGGCAGTGTCTTAATGGACCCATCCAACCAGGGTTGGCGGGATTTCTGGCTGCAGCGCGCCAGGGTGTTCATGGAACAATACGGTTGGGACGGAGTATTTCTGGATAACGTGGAAGCCAGTATTTACAAACCGTATGAATACGGATCAGAACCCGATCCTTCCCTCACAGACGCATCTTATGTGGATATGATCGAAGATAACCTCCGGTTTCTCTATACAGGGTATTTCCAGCCGAACAACCGTCCGTTATATGCCAACATTATTGCGGTTAAAGATCCATCCGTCTGGTTGCGGTATATGCAATATCTTGACGGCGCCATGCTGGAAGATTTCGCTGTCGGATGGAACGACGAGTACAGGGATCCACTGGAATGGCAGATGCAATTGGATTTGGCCGAGAAAACCCAGGCTATGGGAAAGACGATCATTCTGGTCTCACAGGGTGAACAATCTGACACCTCAAGACAGGTATTTTCTTTAGCCTCATACCTGCTGGTGAACAATGGAAATGCATATTTCCGGTATATTAATGGCTCATCGTACAATCACAACTGGTACTACGATAATTACAGTTACAATCTGGGCGTTCCACTGGGTCCCTATCAGTCTGACGGCCAGACCTGGAGCCGGGATTTTACCAACGGCAAAGTATGGGTTAATCCGTACAGTCACGCAGCCGAGATTAATCCAAAATAGATAGAAATCTTTAAGAAGACATCCAATTGATCAATGGGGTCAATCGCAGGTGAAACTGCGGCAAGGTCTGATCTGGCCACATAGCCAGCCGCGGGAGGGTGTGGAATCTGTTTTCGGGATGCAATCTGGCACGCCCATCCTGTAAAAGGAAGACCAGTTCAAAGCCTTCAGAATTCAACATGTCGATCAGGTTTTGATTAACCGCCCGCATCTTTCCATCTGGAAAGGCAAAAACCGGCAGAGCTGTACCGAGCTCCCTCTTTATCAATTCTTGAGAAACTTTAACTTCTCGCCGGGCTTCTTCCAATGAGATGCGAGTCAATAAGGGATGGGTATGGGTGTGAGATGCCACAGCCACGCCTTTGGCACGCAGTTCACGTAATTCATCCCATGTAACAGTATTGTGTTCCTGGTCTTCAGAAAGATGCACGAGTTCCGAATGGATTGGATCCACCCATTCGGTTAATTGGCTGAAGGAAACATTTTTTAATGCCTGCAATAATTCCCGCAAGACATACTGTTTTTCCTTCAACGTAGCAATAGACCGCCGTCCGATGGGAGTATCCAACTCATTAAGACCGGAAAGAAAAACTATCTGATAAACCTTATCCCACCAGAATGTTCCTTTTTCAACAAAAGCAGTGGAAACGAATAATAATGGTGAAATACCGTAGGTCTGGCACACGGGTTGAATGGTGTCATAAAAACTACGGTAGCCGTCATCCACCGTCACCAGAACAGCATCTCCGGGCAGCGGGGTCCCTCCATGCGCGGCATCCAACACCTCTTCGATGGACACAGGATGGTACCTGGCTGATAGAAACTTCATCTGTTCTTCAAACATTTCGGGGGTTACGTTGATATCAGCCTCACTTAACCACGGTATTTCAGCAGGCCTTTCCACCCGATGGTAGGTCAATATGTAAAGAGAATTGCGGTCATTCGACCCGGTTCTTTGAAGAAGGTTAATCACACCCACCCGTTCCATTATGGATAGGAGTGAATTTTTCCAGGCGCTTGTTGTCATGTTGTTCTCTTCGTTAATATAAAGATTGGAATAGTCTCCAGTCATTGGACTGGAGACTATTACGTACTATTGATTATATATAGTTTTTACAGGTTCTTTCGCCTGGATGTCAGAATAACAACAACGATGATCAGCACAGTCAAAATGGAGAAACCAGCTACAGCCGGTAAAATCCAATCTGTACGGTTCGCAAATGGAATCGCTTCCTTTGGTGCCAGTGTGGGCAGGTCGGTGGGAACCTGAGTCAGTATGGTGGCTCCAGGTATCAGTGTGGATGAAATGTTGCCGGTTCCAGTACCCAGGCGCGTATCGCCGGTGAGAACCTGATCATTACGAATAACGGCAAAATTGCCACCCAGTTTCTTCTGGGTTTGATCTACCAGCAGTGCATTGGCAGAGTAACCCAGACCTTCATCTGTTGATCCAAGAACTGCCAGAATGTTGCGCGCCGAATTCCACGGGGTTGCAAGTAATTCCAGGTACCCGACACTGATATTGGGCGGAATTCGATAAATAACCCGGAACACCGTTTCCTGGGCTACATCACTTCCCTTATCAAACTGGGCCGGGAGGTTGCTTCCCAGATCAGCCAGAATAGGCAACTGACTGGCTCTTCCAATAATGACAAGGTCGTGATCTTTTTTGAATTCCTCCGGAACAGCATCTGCATAGGCCGCATCCAATTCCACCATGTCACCAGTCATCACGCTGCCAAGTTGATAGGCAATCTGGGCAGCCGTTTTAATCGCATCGGGAGAATTTTTGGCCACAATAAATCCGGTCGATTCCAACGTGGGCGAAGTGCTCAAGAAATCAAGGAAATTGGCCAGGGTGGTTTGCTTGACAATTCCCGGCGTCACCGGAGTAAGGGGAATATGCAGGAGTGATTGGTTGGAGATGCTCGTCCAAAGATTGGAGGTAACTGAACCAGAGCAGTAATTCATCGGTTTGTGATCTGTTTCTATGGTTAACTGGTTCATACCGGCCCGCAGAAGGTAACCGGGAATGTTGATCTGTTCTGTTACAATGGACCGTGAGCTTTCAACCGAGTAACGAACTCCGCCGATAGCCTGGTTATTGATATACACAGATAATGCCGATTGGCCCTGGTCAAGGAACGGAGAATTCGTGAAAGACAGCTTCAGGTAAGCATCATTCCGCAGCATCTGTCCCGGTGGAATCAGGAACAGATATTTGTAGTTACGCACCCCGGTTCCATCCAGCCTGATAGTGTCATACTTGAGATCCGCCAGTGTGCGATCATCATTGACGGTGGTTATCAGCTTGCCCGGGATGACGTTGGATACAATCGCCAGATCATTGCGGTCACTCGGCATGATGACACCTGAACTGACCGCTTTGGCCGCCTTCAAGATACCGGCATCACTGTCACCACTCACAATCAAGATTACTTTCGATGTATCCCACGGCGATACCACTTCCGGAATCAAGCCGTCATCTGCCACAGCTTTCGGGGTTTTAAACGAAACGCCATCATACACTGTTGGCAGATTGGCACTCTTTAATACAGAAAATTCAGGTCCCTTTCCCACAAAAATCAAGTGGGCAGATTTCTTGATGTCTTCAGTCAATTTGCTGATGGGTATGGTGGTCAGCGGTAAATTGCCGTTAGAAATTCTTCCAAGTCCGGCATTGATGATCAACGCCGATTGCAGCTCGGCCAGATCCGGGTTGTCGCGTGTGACCATTACGGCGGGGGGTACAGCAACCTGGGTGGTGGCACTGAACAGGCCTGTATTAATATTCTGGCCGTTCAGGCTGGCCGTCGGGGTAGGCGCAGCGGCGGCAGAAGGTGCAATAATGGTATTGGCAAAGAAGGCGCTGTCTTGATACAAAGGGATGGGGAATTGCGAAAGGTTCACCTTCGGCACAACCATATCATGAGACAATTTCAGGCTTGAATCTGACAGTACTGCCACAGTAGTCTGATGATCGATGTTGCAGTCAATGGCCGCATTCAGGTAAAGAGCTACATAATGTTGACCATTGGTGCTGTTGAAAATGGAACGGGGGCTGATGGGAACATTGATTACTTTTTCTCCGCTCCAGTTGAGCAGCAACGTTGTCAACCATACACCATTGAATTCAACGTCTAGGGTGGCACCCGTGGCTTTAATCAGTTCAGCTTCACTTAATGTTGACGATGTGTTGAAGCTGTTATTCAAATGCAATTGAATGGAAGCACCATCGTTTAATTGCCAGTTGTTGGGTACGCTGAAATTAACCCACAGGGAATCGTACGGTCCATTCATAATCTGATCAATCTTGCCCAGATTGCTGAATGAATATACATCCGTACCCTGTTGCAGCGGGAATTTTGTGGGAGTTGGGCTTACCCCGGGTGTTGGTGTAGAAATCGGCACCTGGGCGGCAGCAGGTACAACAGAAAAGACCAGGAGTACCAAAATTGTAATAATAGAAATTGGGATTATTCTTCTCATATTCTTCCTGCGTTTTTATACGCACCTCCCGTTTGAGTCAATTTATGAACGAATGGCCGATATGACAATTGGAACCAATTTTTTTGAAACAACTTCCCATGTATACAGCGTTTCAACACGCTCGCGAGCGGCAGAACCATATTGTCTGGCATTCTCCCTGTTTGATAGCAGCCATAGGAGAGCTTTTTCCAATGCGTCTTCATCGTTAGGAGGAATGACCAACCCGGTTCTGCCGTCTTCAATAATCTCACTCATGGCTTCTCCGGAAACCCCGATGCACGGTAGTCCAAAAGACATGGCTTCCAGAATGACATCACCCCATGTTTCCAGACGTGAGGGCAGGACAAAACAATCTGCTCCACGGTATAACTCACAGATCTTTTCGCGGTTCCAGGTGGGTTCAATGATTTCAACCCCGGTCAGATCATACTGCTCCTGTGGGATTCCGGCCGTCATCATCACCAGCCGGGCATCCGGTGCTGATTTGCGGACTTTCTGAAAAGCACGAATAAGCACATCTCCACCTTTACGAAGAAAATCTTTGCCAATAAACAAAATGGTCGGTGAAGACGATAAAGGTCTGTTGGATGGTTCAGGAAGGGCACCAAAATTGACCCCTCCGCCAATGGCGGTTACTTTTGTTTCTGGAATTCCATAATCGTTGATGACAGATTGGCGCACATATTGACCACGTGTGCAAATGTGGGATGACCGCTGGTAGGCCTTCTTCTCCATTGACAGCCAGGCTGCCAGATCAGCCGGGCTCAAAGGGCTGCGTCCCCATTCGGGTTTACGGCTGGCCAGAGTGCTCGTGTAATCTGTGTAAATCACACTGGGTATCGGAGCATCCTTCCACAGGGTATCCCATAAAACACCGATCTGGAAAATGGCATCCACACGGCCGATTTCCTTTTTCAGGGCGGCGGCCATTTTTTCAGAGCGCATTTTGAACGCAGGCACATTTTGATAAAACCGCTCTTTCCACAGGGTTATATCAGGATGGAAAACCTGCATCTGATTGACTAACCGTGGAAATCCGCGGAGGGTGGCATCATAAACGACCAGTTTAAATTGGGTTTCTAACGCTTTCAAGAAATGCCCATACTTCACCTGGGCAGAAGGTTCATTCTGAATATCACCGATTAATGAAACAAACAACCGCGGAGTTGAACTAGGCATTGATCTGTTCCCCATTGTCAGCCCGCTTCACCTTTTCCCATAAAGCGGTCTCATTACCCTTAATGAATTGAAGGAAGCCTTGAAATGAGGCAATATTGCTATTTACCAGAAACGTGGGTAGATAAACGAGTTTCCCCTGCTTACCGGCAGATATGTTTCCGATGACAGACAGTAGATAAAACAGGCTTTGTATACTAAAGATTATCCAATTAAAAGGAAATGTCAACCGTAAGATAGAAGGTTCGCCCTTACTTAACCCGGGAACAAGCGCCAGTCCGTTGGTTAAGAAGGCGACAATCATGGCAAATGGCAGCAGCAGGCGGAAAACTTTGTGAGAAATCACCTGCCACATGAGCCGTGGATATTTAAGGGGAAAGATCTGTCTGAAATACCGCAAAGCCTGGTAACGGCCAGCGTTGATGCGTTTGCGGCGGATGATCTCATCTTTTTTCGAGTAAGATGTCCGTTCAAAGGATCGGGCCTGAGGCACATAGACAATGCGATATCCCCGGCGTAACAAACGCATGGCCAGGTAGAAATCATCATTGATGATGTGGCGGGGCGCCGGCTCATACAAAGCCCGCCGGATGGCGAAGATTTCTCCGCTCACACCGCTACAAGAACCCAGGCGGGTTTCCTGCTTCTTTATGAAGGATTCATATTTCCAATACAGTCCTTCTGATTCTCCCAGTGTATTTTCATCCTTGATGATATGTTTGGCTCCACTCACTCCACCAACAGTTGGATCAGAGAATGGAACAACCAGGGATTTCAACGTTCCCGGTTCATAAATATTGTTTGCATCAGAAAACAGGACAATATCTCCCCGGGCAAAAGCCATAGCCCGGTCAATGGCAGCCAGTTTTCCCTGCCGCTGAGGTTGGAAACACAGTTCCACATGCCTGCTTTCATAGGTTTGCACAATTTCGGCTGTTTTATCTGTCGAACCATCTGCCACAACCAGAATCTGTAACTTTTCTGACGGATAATCCAGGTTGAGAGAATTATCCAATTTGCGGCGGATAAAATCTTCCTCATTATAGGCAGCAATTAACAATGTGATGGATGGTTCGTAGTCTTCATATTCCTTCGTTTTCCTGCAGGCTTTTCCCAGTAGATAGAGCAAAGCCGGGTAACCGGCATAGGTATAGACAATGATGAAGATGGATAACCAGAAAAAGAACACGATCATGGCATCCCCCTGTTGGCAATCAATGTTTCATAAAGGCTCTTCAAACGAAGCGCCATAGTATCAACGGTGTATTTTTCAAGAATAGTTTCCCGCGCATGTTTGCCTAATGCCAGCCGCAATGCCGGATCATTGAACAACAATTGCACAGCCAGTTGAACGGCTTCAACATCACCAGCCGGAACCAGCCATCCGGATTTCTCATGGGTGATGACATCGGGGATACCCCCAACGGCAGTGGCCAGGCAGGGCAATTCGCAAGACATGGCCTCTAAAAGAGACACTGGAATGCCTTCTGAATCAGACGTCAGGATAAACAGGTCAGATGCTTGAAGGTAGGGTGCCACATCTTCATGGCTGCCGCAGAAAAGCACACCGGCAGGTGCATCTTTTTTCAATTCGTCTTCCAACGGTCCACTGCCTATCAGCAAGAGCAGCGCCTGTGGATCTATGCGGTTCACATTTTTCCATGCAGCAAGAAGAATATCAATGCGTTTGATGGGAACCAGCCTGCCGACAAACACCGCAATCCGGCTGTCTGCCGGTAAACCCAGTTTCCGTCGGCATTCCAATCGTTCGGCATCATCAAGTTTCTTAAACCGTCGGCTGTCAATGCCATTTGAGATTTGCAGCCGCCGGGATCGGGGAACCCCCAGACCGGCCAGTTCGGCATCAATCTCGCCGCTGATCGCAATGAAAGCAGCGGCTTCCTGGCAAAACTGCTTTAGCCGCCATTGCCCCAGAAATTTGTGATTCATTTTTTGAACATCACCAAATGGCCCGCTTGAATGCGGATTAAGGACAATGGGTTTTTTAAACAGGTAATGCGCCAGTAATGCTGTAGTGGATGGAGAAATCAACTCATGGGCATGAATAATATCAGGGTTAATTTTTCTCAGTGTCTTCAAACCGAAAAAGGTGAATGCCAGGGAGGCCAGTGCTTTGAATCCTGGTACGGGCAGACGGTATACCGGTACACCGTCTATCACTTCGTATGGTTCAGTTCCCGGAAGTTGACGGGTAAGTACAGAAACATCTATTCCTTTTTCCTTAAGCACAGGAGCAACCGCACCCAACTGACGTTCGGCTCCTCCAATTCTGGGTGCATATCCGTGTGAAATCATGGCAACTTTCATTTGTTTAGTCTCTCAATGGGTACTGGCTCTCTAAAGTTGCATAGTAGCAGAAAATTGATCGTCAGGATAAAGAAAAAATTCTCCGAAATGTGGCAAAACTTTCCTGAACAATGGAATGGTCCTGCCAGTTGAGCATTACCCCGTAAACTCCCAGGCCAACCAGGATGGATACAATGATCTGTGCAAGAGGAGCAATGGAACCACAGATTTGAAGAAGCCCCCAGACAACAATTGACATGACCAGAGTGCTGATAACGGATGGCTGCATGATTTTCATGATTTCATGGATCGAAATCTTGATGAGCTTCGTTGTAACCACCATGTTAATCACGCAAAGGATGAACGCCGCCCCGGCCTGTGCCCAGGCGACGGCTTCAATAGAACGGATCACTGTGGTGGCAAAGTAAAGGGCGGGAGCAATCATAATCAACCGGATCAGGTAGAGCTTGATCATGGTTCGCAGTTTTCCCATGGTTTTGTAAACCGATTCCGATCCAATCACCAGAGTAACCATGATGGTGTACACAGTGATGATGCTCATAACAGGCACCGCTTCAAGCCATGTATCAGGAAAGAAGGTTCGCCAGAAAGGTTCAGATACAAGAATAATTCCAGCTCCGGTCGGCAGAATCGCCGCACAGATAAACTTCAATGTAATAACAAATCCATGTGCCAGACTCTGTTCCTGATCACGGATATTAACAAATGCCGGGAATGTGACTCTGTTAATTACCACACCAAACTGAGTAATGATCATGTCTGGGATGCGGAAAGCCAGTGTATAAACACCCAACTCTTCCGCGCCCAGATAATGCCCGGTGAAAAGATAGTCAATGTTAAGAAGCAGGGCGATCATTAAATTCAAAAAAGATGTTTTTATCCCGTAAAGGAGCAGGGATGGCACCAGCGATCGGTTGATTGTGAAAACAGGACGCCAGGGAACCACAACCCAATAAGCAATTGTTGAAACTACGGCACCGATCACTTGCCCGAAAATGATGCTCCAGTACCCAAAACCAAGGAGAGCCAGAACGATGGAAATAATCCCTTTCACCAGAGAACTGGCTATTGTAGGAACCATATTCTGTTTGAAGGCAAGGCGTTTGCGAAGGATAAACTCATGGGTATTCCCAAGTGCTGTGACCGGGAAAAAGACAGAATAAATATGAATGACATCGATGGCCCGGTTATCATTAAAATAAGCGGCCACCAGGGGGGCGGTGATCCAGACGATTAAAGCGACCAGCAGAGAATATAAGACCGTCAACCAGAAGGCTGTATCGGCCAGACCATCTTCATCTTTATGATAGATATATGCCGCTCCAATCCCCAGATCATAGATTGAATCCAGAACACTGGTGA
Source organism: Leptolinea tardivitalis (assembly GCF_001050275.1). Lineage (GTDB taxonomy): Bacteria > Chloroflexota > Anaerolineae > Anaerolineales > Anaerolineaceae > Leptolinea > Leptolinea tardivitalis. The sequence goes on along the minus strand of NZ_BBYA01000012.1, from coordinate 45,369 downwards.
TGATGAAGGTGTAACCGATTACGCCAAAATCGCTCTTGGTGATCAGGTTGGCCAGAATGATGGTGGTGATAAAAACAAGTACTTTGCTGGCATAGGTTGCCAGGTAAATCCACAACGCGCCGCTAACTATTTTGTCAACCAGTTCATGTTTTTCACTCATTTAGGCTTCCATCGATGACAGGTGTTGTTATCCCAATCTGAGGATTTTTAATTTCATTATCAGCAATCTTTTCGAGCGAGAAAGCAATTCCAATCAACATCCACAGATAATACGGAAAAATATTGTGCAGAAAAATTGACGCCGTGCAATATCCGGCAAATCCAATCATAAGGGCGATGGACATATCGGCTAATCCCGGTTGGTTTAATTTTTTAAACTTGCGTGATGATCGGACCAAGCCGGCAAACACGGAATAGAGAATGAACAGAAAGATTGTCAATCCTACAATTCCCTGTTCAGAGGCCACCTCAAGGTAGAGATTGTGCGCACCACGGGCTTCTACCCGCGGATCCCACCCCAGTTGGCGTGAATAATTCATATATTCAGAATTGTAATTGCCTGGCCCAACACCAATGATCGGATGATCGCGGAACATAATCCAGGCTACACCGGCTTCGCTGAAACGTCCACGGAACGACACCTCATTACGCATTTCAGTTGTATCCTGGCTGAATACATCTGTCAGGGTAGCCATGCGCTGAGTGTATGACGGCGGAAGGATCGAGAAACTCAGAATGAATAAGACCAGCCCTATTAACAGGTACGTCAACGGTGGCTTCTTCCATAGAACCAGAAAACCAATCACTACCAGCAGTGAAAGAAATCCGCCTCGTGAAAAAGTAAAAACGATGGTCATTACAATCACAATCAAAGCATATATGGCCAGGATTTTTAATATTTTTTTCTTTTCTGTAAACGCCCTTTCCAAAGCCAGCGGAACCAGTACAACCATGACCATGGCAAACAGATTGGGATCTCCCAGTGACCCTGACAGGCGGTAATCATTGGTACCACCCACAATATTTTCGACAACGGCCGTACCAAATCCCCAGAAATCATTGGTAAAGGAAGAGGTTAAATACTGGAAAACACTGACTGAACCGAGGATACCTCCGACCAGGACTAAGGTCCATACGATTCCCCGCATATATTCCTTTTTGGTAAAAATTAAGCCAACAATTACGGCGACGCTTCCTCCTTTAATAAATGTTTCCAGAGCATCCTGGGCATCTACCATGTTTCCTGCATACAGATAAGACAGAAACGTACTCACTCCAAAAATGGAAAAAAGCACCACCAGCTTTATAGAAATTTCGGGAAAATGCCGTTCAATGACCCAGTGAATCAGAATCAAGAGAACTAAGAATGCCATAAACGGTAATTGTAACGAAGGGCCGCCATGTAATTCTATGATGTTATACAGCCGGATATAGGTCATGAAGACAAAGGCCAGCAACCCGAATTCAAGGTTGGCCAGGGTAAGAATCGCCACAATAAAACCCACAGCAGCCGCAATGGGTAAATACACATTCGGCGAATACCCCACAATCATCCCAATGAATGCGCCAAAGCTGATAGCCAGCACACCGATGACGATTATCGGCCACTTAAGCGACGATGATTTCTCCCATGGTTGTATTGTCATATTATCCCTCCCCGGCAGTTCTCCAGGAAAGATCAGCCTGGATTATCTAGGGGTTTTTTCGATGGGAGCTCGGCGGGGTGCGAGCAGAGCTTCAGCTCGTTCAGTTACGTCAGCAGTTGTATCCCCTGCATGATACGATGAAACACTGACACAGGGATCAAGTTCAATGGTTTCACCATAGTTTTCCAATGTCACAGGTTTGTCCAATGCCAGACGGATACGCTCCATAGTCCGTTGCGCAGCCGTCTCATTGGTTGACGGCAGTAACAAGGAGAAGGTTGTCTCATTCCAGCGGCCTACGAGATCGCTTCCGCGCAATTCCTTGAGGAGTGTTGCGGCCACCTGACGCATGAGTTGTTGGACAACATTTTGCGGCATGATATCGATTAGATCTCTCAGGTTGTTCAAACGGACCAGACCGACGGAAACAGCCTCAGATGGATTGCTGGCAATTAATTCATCAATCCGGCTGACAAAATAGCGGTGATTCAAAACCATCGAAACCGGATCAAGACTGGCACGCTGACGGTATGATTCAAGGGGAAGGCGGATCTGCTCACTGGAAATAGCCAGCGCAGCACCAATAACCAGACCGAGAAGAGCGGCTACACCGGCATCTTGAAGGGGTTTCGGTGAAATGGGGATGGTGGGCACCAGTGCAGGATCCAGCACATTGATGTCATAGACCTTGTAGAGCTGCTTAATATGCGTGATGGCATTCAGGCCAGTATTATTTGCCAGTAATGCCACCAGTTTGGGGTCATATCCCTGCATTGTCAACTCAAGGATGTTGGCATCAGGAAGAACCACCGTTGTTCGCGTGTAATCATTAAGACTGGCTGGATCAAGGTTCATGGATTTTACGGTTTCGTCGTAAATTCGATCGCTGTTGAGGAATTCAGCAAATGTTTGTACTATGGTTCGAGAATCAAGTGTTCCGAGGCTGTCAAGTGTTTCCTGCCCTGTAGCCATTTCTGTTGCACTTGGACTGATGGAAAAACGGACGCTGGTCTTGTAGATCGGTTTAGTAAAATAAGCAGAAATAAGAGCTACATTCAAGGCCACCAGAATTGTGATCAACACAACCCACCATCGCCGTTGAAGCATTTTTAGATAGAATTTAATTTCCATTTTACGCTCCGTTGCAACCTGACAAAAAGGAAAACCCTTACAAGAAACCCTGGTACGAATACCCTGGATAATTTGAATAAAACGAATTTATTACCGAACTACCTGCCTTTCTGCGTTATTGTCATCGTCAAACTTTCTTAAAACTTGAACTGTTTTTTTCGAAAACCAGCCGGATTAACTTTCTTTTTATGGTAACATTTTGAAGAAAATACTATTGTAAAATTGGGTGCTTTGTTAAATCACAAATAGAACTCATTCAAAACCCTGCTTATGTCTGCATCAGTTCAGAGACGAGTCCTATTCGAAGTTTTCTGCTACGTCGATCGGTTCCTCGATAACAAGTATCAATTTCTATCAACTTGCATTTTATTCCGGGAACCAACAAATCATTGCATCCTCATTACAAAGTTGATGGCGTGGAAATTGAAAACCCAAATCCTATTATCCACTGCTGTCTACCTATTCACCAACTGTCGATTTAACCTTCAAAAAAGGTGAAAGCTGGTTATATAACACTTGCAGCATTATCTATATGTAATTGTCTTCGTACTAGTGAATCTTCTCCAACAATATTTTACATTAAAACTAGTCAACGCACAACTTAAATTCAATTCTGTATAACGTCAATACATCCTGAATTAAATAATTACCCTTTAATTTATCCGATTCGTTTGATTATTTGAAATATTTCTGCTTTACTGAAGACAGTTACCGTATAAAGATCAGCTGATGGATGCATGCATGAGAGTTGTTGTATGTATAATTACCAGAGAAGTAAAATCTGGTAGATGGTTTCTTCTTTCATTATCTGGCAATACCGGGTAGATAGTACTGAATTGGGTAAACTTTCCTCGATGTGCGGATAATAACTTTTTATATAGAAGTACTACGATCTATTGCGGGGTTTTATTTTATGGAAATAAGAGAGATACCTTATAGCGAAATTACTCTCTGGGACAATCTGGTCTCATCTTCTCCTGAACAATCTGTCTTTCTTTCAGATAGTTTTCTGAAAACCTGGGAAAAAACTGATCCAGAATTAAATCTATTCAGACTTGGGTGTTATAAAGATGGTGAATTGGTGGGTGGAATTGCCATTCTTCATAAAAAAGCTTTAAAAAAGATCCGAATTCAAAACATACTGAGTATTTTCTACACCAGTTCCCCGATTATTTCGGGGAATTATCCCAACCATAGTGCCGGGTATTACGAAATCCTATCGAACCTGGCAAGCGGGATACGAAAATTTTTCCCATATCTTCGTTTGGAATGCAGTCCGCATTTAGACGATGCCTCTGCTTTCTTTGATCAGGGTTGGAATGGAAAACCGCGCTATGCCCATATGTGGGATATCCGCGATCCAGAAGAAATGCTCAATACCATGCATCGGAAAAAACGTTACGTCCGGCGTGCTATGAAAGATTATCTATTTTCTGTTGAACAGGAAGGGGATTTTGAGGACTTCTTGTCCCTTTACCTTCGCGACCTTGACCGGTTTTCCTGGCAGCCGACTAACAGTTGGATTAAAGCATTTCGTGCACGCGTCGAATGGATGAAATCTCAAGGAATTTTCCGTCTTTACACCTGTCGAACACAAGAAGGTCAACTGGCCAATTCCATAGCCTGCATTCTCAGTCCGTGCAACAAAACTGCCTACGGCTGGCTTGTTGCTTATGACCGCACGATTCAAGATAATGCAATTTCGCCCTAAATATATTACTTCGCAGCACTTGATCTGTGCCGAGACTATACCTGTCTTGATATTGGTGAAGCAGCGAATCAGTCTATCTATTCTTATAAAGATTCAATGGGAACTTCCATGCACCCATTCTGGGTTTTAGAAACTCCCAATGCCCAAAAATGGTTGTCATTATATAAGAATCTCCAGAGAGCAAAATGGGCTCTTACCCGGCAATCTGAACGGTGAGGTTTTGCAATGAAGTGTAACTTTCCTGAAATTGATCCATCGCTTCAAGAGAAATGGGATTTGCTTCTGCAAACCTCTCCTCAGGCTACATTGTTTCATTCACCAGAATGGTTCCAGATGCTTATTGAAACCGAACCCGAGGCAAGTTCGGTTCACCCATTTTTTTATGAAAACGAGGGGAACCTTTCTGGAGGCCTGATTTTAAGGTCAACTGTCCGCCGGGGAAAGAAAATCGCTGATCTGCACTCGTGCGGATACAACGGACCGTTATTCAGTCCTGAAATCCACTATCAAGAAACATCTCACACGTATGCATCTTTTTGTGTTTTTTCCTGCCTGCTACAAGACGCTGCGAAAGAATTGGAAACTATTGTCATTGAAAATTCCCCGGACATATGGAATGTAAGTCCATACAATTTCAACCAGTGGAAGATAGTGCCCTCTTACAACCATATATGGGAGAAAAAGTCTGAGGAAGAAGCATGGCAGGCTATTAATCCACTACAGCAGGAAAAAATCCGGGGTATTGAAAACAGATATCATTTCGATGAGGATCAATCAGACCGGCGTTACAATGAATTGTTTACACGACTCACCCTTCGGAGTGAATTGACGTGTGGGATTTTTAAAGGAAATGTTCAGGTTTTAAGAAATAGGATTCAATGGATGAGAGATCACAACCTCTCTCATTTATATTCACTGGTGGATCAATCTGGTAACAGCGTTGAGACTATCCTCACAGTACATAGTCCTCACAATGGCGCAGTCTATCTGTTGTGTGATTTCTCTGCAATCAGGGATTACACTCCAGAAATTCTGGCTGCCCTTTACTGGAAAACATACACCCACCTGGAAGATACCACCCGGTTTTTTGATCTGGGGAAATCGCACAGTCCGGTGTGCGCTCAATTGCGCAACGACCTGGGATGCCGGTTGGTTCCCCGATTCACATGTAAGTATTTCGCAAAGAATTAATCGCTTTGAATCATCCGCCTATAGGGGTGAAACTCCAAGCGAATCATTTATCGGCGTGGTGGGGAATCGCCCGAAAATCAGTACTCTCTGGTAATCGATCTTTGTTGAGTTGAAATCCCTGCAGCATGTTCAAGAAATAACCGACTTTGTTATTTAGCCGTATTCGAGCATTCCGTATATACCGCAGGTTGTGCTCCTGGCTGCCTGGTGGAACAATCTCATAATATGGTTCGAGGTCAGTTCCCATCCGGTCTTTGAAAATACTTTGCCCGTGTGTCATCCCTTCTTACCAATCGATCCGTGTACAATCTTCTGGAACAGCCTGGTAAGATTTATAACACAGGGCAGGCATTATGCCATCTTTAATGTAATCTGGATCATAGGTAATCTTCCAAAAATACGCTGTATGATCTTCGTTACTTACAATACATATTATTGCACCGATTAATACTCCGGTACAGTCACGAGCCGTTATGATGCGGCTGATGTTATGGGTATCCATCCATTTCATGCGTTCGCAAAAGATATCCATCCATGTTTTTCCCGGTGTCCATCCCAGGCGTTGATAACAGATTTTTAAAGTACGCAAGAATTCAACCTTTACTTCATTCCAACACTCAGTATTAAACGTAAATTTCTCTTCTCCTGTTTTAATCATTCGGCGTTCACACCGACGGATACGATTCCAAACATCACGATCTTGCTCAAGGTGCCAAACATGGGTGTAATGTAAATTTGCTTTCCACCCGAGTCGAATGAGGGGACGAAGATCTGTTATGGATGGGTGGGTCACATGGGAAATATGAGGAAACCGGCGGCTTATTTCATTTCCGAGCAGGGTCAGATAAGTGTTTTCAATCTCTGCTTTTTGAGCTCGGCTGTCATAGTTGACTAGTGGAAGAATCGGTCCATTGTAGAAAAAAGAGGAATCATAACCAATGCATATTCCCAAAAAGTTACGATACACCAGAGCCTGACCGGCTCTCAAATCTCCCTTAGAAGTAAAGCATCCGATAATCTTCAGGTTCAATGTTGGATCAGATTGACAGAGCATCTGCAAAAAATCAGACCGCAGGAAAACAGAACCCTGTGAAGATCGGCGAATTAAATCATCCCACTGAGGGAATTCAGAAGACAATACATCTCTCACAAATAATTCATCCATTTTTTCACATCCACCGTAATTTTAAGATAATTCCCCCTGGCTGGAATGTGATTTTTGATGTGATGTAGTTTTTCAGTTTGAGATGGGGGTCGTCATTGATTCTTGAATCAGCGACGCCAACTTTTGTACATTCGATATCAGTGAAAATTCCCTCAATACCAACTGCCGGCCATTTTCGGCCATTTCGCTGGCTTTCATGCGATCATTATATATGGTTTGTATAGCGGTAACAAGTGCTTCTTCGTTTTCAGGTGGAATCAGCAATCCCGTTTTCTGATCTTGCACCAGTTCAGGAACACCGGAAATATTTGTGGCGATGACGGGCACTTTACAGACCAGAGCTTCCATCAGGCTGACAGGGATTCCTTCCATCTTCCCGCTGGGTGTGATGATGCTGGGTTGGATATAACAATCCGCCCGGGGCAGCATTTCTGCCACCTCCTCCTGAGTGCGGGCGCCCGCAAGTTCAACTGTTTTTTCCAGATGCAGAGATGAAATCAGTGCGGCTAATTCATCTTTTAATTCTCCGCCGCCAATTATCGTGCAATGGATGGGAATGCCCTGTTTAACCAGACTGGCACACCCGCGAATAAGATACTTCTGGCCTTTGTACGGCTGCAATGACCCGATATTCAGTACGTGAAAAACATTATCAGACGTGTTCTCTTGATGTATGGAATAGTCATCGGGATTTACCCCGCAGTGAATTACGTGGATTTTTTCCCGGATTGAGTTTCCAAGATAATTGGTTATGTAGTCACGATTGAATTGAGAGATGGCCACAATAAAGGCGGCATCTCTCAATTTGGTTCCCAGCATTGGTTTTTCTACATAAATATCATGCGCATGCGCGGTTACACTGTAGGGAATGCCCGTTAATTGGTGGATAATCCAGGCAGCCAGAGCCGGGTGAGTGGCATAGTGGGCGTGAATATGCTGAATCCCCTCTTTTTTCATCAGCCTGGCCATAAGCACACATTTGGGGAATACAGCCAGAGCCCGAATAAGGAACTTGACACTTGATATATTCCCGTGGATTATGGACCCAAAGATACGAAAATATCGAATGGGATGACGAATCAGTTCGGAAAAATTGGCGAAAAGGATGGTGCCTGAGATAAACGGCAGTCGATGGGCACGCGCCTCAAATTTACTGACCGCCGGGTGAGAAACTGGCTGTTTCTGTACGACCAGCGGGTAGAGGGCAATCTCCCAGCCCAGGTTCTCCATTTCGAGCATTTCACGAAGTATGAAGGTTTCCGGCAGATGGGGAAACCTTGACATGATGTAGGCCACTTTCCCTGTGGTCAATGAGCACCCCGTTGTGAAAATACCGCCCAGACAGTTTCAAACAGGATGTTGATATCCATCCAGATCGAGCGTCTGTCAATATAAGCGATATCCAGGCGCAGACGGTCATCAAATTCATACGCAGCCCGGCCAAAGATTTGCCAGAGACCGGTTAACCCGGGGGTCACGTCCAATCGTTCGGTCTGCCATAGTCGGTACGTCTTTGCACTGAATGAGGTAGGCCGCGGACCGACCAGGCTCATTTCGCCTTTAATGATGTTAAACAACTGGGGTGTTTCGTCAAGGCTTGTTTTCCGAAGGAATTTTCCAACCCTGGTGATACGAGGGTCGTTTGTGATCTTAAAATCGGGCCATTGCAGTTCATTGCGGTCGGCATATTTAATTTTCAACTCTTCTGCATTGGGTACCATTGTGCGGAATTTATACATTTTTATCCGGCGCCCGCCTTTTCCAGTACGCTCTTGAATAAAGAGAACTGGTGCGCCGGGAGAATCAATTTTTATGGCGAGTGCTACCAATGCCAGAACAGGTATCCAGAAAGGGGCTGAAAGAAAGATTATGGATAAATCCATAATCCGCTTAAGTACCAGATATGTTTTCCCTTTAAACATTCTCTTTTCAGGAGGGAATTTATCTAACCAGGCTGCAATGGCTTCCGGTGGAAGAGGCTGCTTTTTACTCATTACTTGATTATAAGGGGAAAAAGATTATTTGATTCTGTTCGCTTCCTCGTAGACAAGGGAAGAAGGCTCAACGACCTTAATATCGGTGGGAACATTATTCATCTGGAATATGGCTCGTTGAACCATTTCTTCAAAGGTATAGGCTTCTTCGGGGAATGAAGCCATCCCGTAATTAATTTGCAAACCCAGGTGCTTTTCGGCTGCCTTTCGGATACGCTCTGCGAGGACGAGGCTGCTGGTCCCCTTGGTTTCCGGGCACAGAATCAGGAATTGACCGTCTTCTTCACGGCTTATGATCAGGTCAGACCGGCGGGCTTCACTGGTGATGATTTTCGCAAGACTGGCGGAAATAAATCGACTGGTCATATGACGTTGAATTTCTGCCACAGTCCTTTTAATCTCTTCCTCGTCTTTTTTCGAGGATGAAGAAGGCTGAACGGCGAGCAGAGCCATGGGTGTTTGATGCCGCCGGCTGCGAATGAATTCTGTCTTTACTTCCTCAGAAGCCGATTCCATGTTGAGAATCCGTTTCCCGAGATTGGGAATGTAAACTTCTTCCACAAACTTCTCAAATTCCCCCATATATTTTGTGCAACGGTAAGCCAGTGTTATTCCCAAAATCAAAAAGGCTAATTCCGTTATGGTCACATACGTTGACATGCCCTCAAAGATGGGAGCATCGTTGAAAAACGTAAGTCTCAAGGCAAAATATACAACCGAAGTAAGGAAGAAGAAAATAAAGATCGAGAACCGCTGGATCTGTGGAACAAGGAATATCACCAAAATGGCGGAAATTAAAAGGGCATAGACAAAAGAATGCACACCCACACCGCTGAATCCGGCCTTATACTCCAACCGCTCAAAATTGAAGGTTAGAGTCAGATAAATTAATAATACAACCAGAGACAGCTTTAGTTTTCTCAACTTGATTTCCCAGCCATTTAAGAATCCCGTAGATGGAATCTCATTATAGGATTAATTCTGCCAAGATGCAAGAACCCACTTCTAACCAATTTTAGCGGGTAGAAATCTGGTTTGTTACTATTTGCTATCAAATTACTATTAATATCTATCCATAACCATATATTTCAATACCAGGCTAACCTGTTAATGGTTATATTTCTGTTGTTTTTTCATTGTCTCTTACAAAATCAACTCACGCAATTTATCCACCACCATGTTCAGATACCTGTCTTTCATCATGGTGTTATGGTTGCCTTCAATTTCGATAATCTTGATATCGCCTGTGACGTACTTCCCCCAGCCCATCGTCGGGTCAGGAATGCATCCTTCGGGTTGCAACTTGGCTTTGAAAACTACAATATCTCCCGAATACCCCTTCAAGTGATATCGATCAACCGCGTCTAATAACGTCTGCCGTACCACAATATACCGTACGCTGTGCGGCATGGTCATGTTTAATTTCTGCATGACAGCGCCGATGATTGGAAAGAATGTCACCTGGAGTCTGTCTTTTGTGCGGTGCGAAAAATAGACGAACTTTTCCCGCATATTTTTCAACCCGAGCGAGATTAAATGCACGCTGATCTTATGCCAGATTTTCGCAGACTGACGGGGGAATTTCGGATAATCGGGACTCCCGGCATCAAAGAAGGCCACCAGCCTGACTTCTTCACCAGCCTCGCGGAGCTGCCGGGCCATTTCGTAAATAAACGCGCCGCCCAGAGAAAATCCACACAAATGATATGGACCGTGAGGCTGCACGGTTCGCATCTCGGTGATATAGTGCCCGGCAATTTCCTCTACACTCCCCAGGGGTTCAGTTTTCCCGTCCAATCCCTGCGCCTGCAAACCGTAAACTGGATAATCTTCACCGAGCAACTTGGCGATGGAACGGTATATTAACACGCCGCCGTCTGCATGGACACAGTATAGAGGATGTTTTGTCCCTTTCACCTGGATGGGTACCAGTGATGACCAGGTTCCCTGTGTTTTCTCTCCCCGCAGGATTTCGGCTAATTTCGCCACGGTATCTGCCTGGAAGATGATATCAATAGGCAGATCGCGGCCGAATTCACTTTCTACCTGCACCAATATGCATATGACTGACAGCGAATCACCACCCAGATCGAAAACACTGTCATTGGTGCTGATTGGATGGATTCCCAAGATCTCTTCCCAGATTTTCAGCAGCTTTTCTTCCGTTTGATCTTTGGGAGGAATGATGACAGTATCTTTTTGTATCTGTTCAATCTGCGGTTCCGGCAATTGTTTGCGGTCTACCTTTCCATTGGGATTCAATGGAAAGGCTTCCATGGGAATAATGAATGCAGGTATCGCATATTCTGGCAGACGGGATTCCAGAAAATCGCGGATTTCTTTACCCGATTCTGTATGTCCAGACTGCCGGACAATATAAGCAACCAGCCGGTCAAAACCAGTTTGTTGGTTGGGTGATTTGTACGGGACAACGACAACTTCTTTGACTGCCGGATGCTGGCGGATTTCACCTTCAACTTCCTGAAGCTCTACCCGGAAGCCGCGAATCTTTACCTGGAAATCCTTGCGCCCCATATACTCGATATTGCCGTCAGGCAAATACCGACCCAGATCGCCCGTTCTGAAGAGCTTGTTGTTGTCTCCCGGTACAAACAAATCGTCAATAAACCGTTGGGCATTTATCTCTGGAAGATTCAGGTATCCTCGGGCAATTCCGTTACCGCCGATGCAGATCTCGCCGATTACCCCCACCGGCACTGGTTGGAGGGCAGAATTCAGGAGATATACACGCACATTCGGTGCCGCTCTCCCGATGGGAGGGTTAGAAGAAAATGGGTGAGCCTTACCGGTATCAAACAAAGTTCCATCTCCTTCGGTAAGGCCATAGTAATTAATCAGTCTGGCGTGGGGAAGCTGCCTGTGAAATTCCTGCGAGAGGGCTTCTTCCAACATTTCTCCACCGATGATCCAGTTAGTAAGGCGTTTTAATCGGGTTTCCACATCTTCAGTAATTTCAAGGATCATCCGCAGCAGTGAGGGTACCAGCAATATATGGGTGACCGCCCGTTTTTCGAGAATCTGTACCAGCAACCGCGGATCCTTTACTGCCCCACCTGACACAATGGATGTGGATGCACCCCAGAAAAGCGGAAACAGGATTTCATCGATGGCGTCAATCGAACTCAGGGGAGATGACTGCACAAACACATCCGTCTCTGTCATGGGAACATTGCCCATCAGAGAATAGAACCGGTTGATGATGTTCCTGTGGGTGTGCAGTACACCTTTTGGTTTTCCTGTAGAACCGGACGTGAACAGGATAAAACAGATATCTGCGGGACTGACGGGATTTTCAGGAATCTGATTTTGATCGGGATCATGGTTGAACGATTCAGAGGAGAAATCGATGGGTTCTATAATCTTAATTTCCTGATCGCGCAGACTGGAAGGTTTTATCTGACCGGAAACAAGAAAACGGACATCTGCTTCCTTTAATATAAGGTTTGTACGGGCATCCGGTTGAGCGGGGTCAAGCAGCACAAAAGCGGCGCCATTCATCATCACAGCCAGCATGGAACCGATCATCTCGATCGATGATTCAAAATTCAACCCGATGATCTGACCCGATGTGATGCCTTCCAATTTTAATTTTTCAGCCATTCGGCAGGCATATCCCCATAATTCCCTGTAGGTGGCTTTACGATATTCTTCTTGTATGGCTGTATTGTCGGGGGTAAGGTGAACCTGACGGGCGATGTGTTGATGAATCGTAGTCTCAGACTCCGGCAACGCAGATTCAGTATTGTTCCATTGATGGATGATTTTGTCCCATTCATCGTGTGTCAAAAGGGGATATCGGATAACGCTCAGAGATTCTGTAGAAGTGATTCCCTGCAAGAGAACCGAGAGATGCCCGGCCGCCTCATCTGCCGTTATGAAGGGATTGATTCCGGCAGTTTTTTGAATTCCGACGCTCCAATTTTTCGTTAAATCATGAAGGATCAGGTCAAAGCCCTGGTCAGAATGGATGACCTGTTCCATCGCTGTAGAATTTGCTTCTGCGAAAGGTCGGAACTGATCCAGAAGACCAGAAAAAAGAGTGTCATCCGAGAGGCTGATAATCGTTGGTTTTTCGTCCGTTTGCTCTGCTGTGCCGCAACCTGTGAGAGCAATGTTCTCGTTGCCAGTATACCGGTATAACAGGGCAGAAAAAGCAGCTACCAGAAGTTGCATCAGGCTGATGCTATTCGTCTGGCAATAGCGCACTATCGCCGATTTTTCGAGATCTGTAAGCCTCAATGTGGATGGTATTGATGCCATATGCCCGATTTTCGACCCTTCTTAATGACCGATTGTCAACATAAAACCTACGGATTACGTATTATAACCAGTATTGCGTGCTGTGATTCTGATGAGAACACCGTGTAAAATGTTTTCACCCGGTTTTTTGTGCCAGCATCGTTTAGAATAATCAGATATCCGCCGGTTTCAATGATGGCGGTCATATCTTCTGAAATGGTCAGGTGATTTCAATGGCATTTTACAATGTATCTGCCCGATGGAATAACTATCTGTTTACCAGCGGCCTGTCACGGCTGGCCAGACCGTTTGCTCCGTATATGGGTGCCTTATTAATGTTCCATCGAGTGGTCGTGCCTGATGGATTGCCGCGCATCCGCCTCAACCAGACATATGAGGTGACTCCCGATCATCTCCGAACGGTGATCGCTTTTTACCGCCAGCGGGAATTTGATTTCATCTCTCTGGATGACATGATAGAGCGGTTGCAGAAAAAAGAAAAATCCCCCCGGTTTGTCTGTTTCACATTTGACGATGGGTACGCCGATACCCTGACCACAGCCTATCCTATATTAAAGGAAGAAGGCATTCCTTTCTGCATCTATCTCACGACAGATTTCCCCGATCGTAAAGCCCGATTCTGGTGGAATATTCTCGAAGACACTCTACTTAGCAGGCCGGAAATCCATTTTTCTCTCGATGGGAAAGAACACACCATTATCTGCAACTCGCTGGAAGAAAAAGAGACAGCCTTCCAGTCCATCTGTCAGATTGTGCTGAAAGCCGGCTGTGGAGTCTCGGCAGCCTGGAGGGCTGTCTTTGAACCATTGAGCATTGATGTTGAATCAGCCACTCAAAAACTGGCCTTATCCTGGGAACAAATCAATACTCTGGGGCATGATCCTCTGGTGACCATAGGAGCGCATACCTGTTCTCACCCACCTCTCGCCGGATTGACTGAACAGGAGGCGCAGGATGAGATGCAGAATTCCAGGCAGATCATCTGGGAGAAGACGGGCCTGCGGGCAGAACACTTTGCCTATCCGTACGGTTCCCCGCTGGAAGTGACTGACCGTGAGATAAAACTGGCCTCCCGGTTGGGTTTCAAAACAGCAGCCACCACAAATCAAGGGAATGTGTATGCCTATCACCGGAATAGATTACTGCAGCTGCCGCGAATTAACATCAATGAATCAGAAGGGCTACAAACTTTGACTTTGGCAGCCGATGGTTGCATTGCTCAAACAATCAGACGGTTCTGAAATGATCGTCACTTCTTCCTTTTAAATATATATTTCAACATACCCTTCACCAACCTGATAATTGCTGGTGTCAGCAACGTAAATTGCCCGTAGCGATCGCGAAACATTTTAATACGCAAAAACAACGGCCTTTCCCCCCGGCCGTTGTTTTTCGCGCTCCCCCCTGAAATCGTCTTGTCCGGAACGATCAGGAAGCTTTTTTCTTACCACCCAATTGGAAGAGCATCTGAATGCCGATGAATAGCAGCGTCAAAACACCGACGCCAATGCGTGTCCACCAGGAGCTCAGAGTTCCATTGAATTGCAGTACACTCACAATCGTTCCATTGATCAATACACCAAACAAAGTACCAATCACATTGCCCACACCACCGGTCAACAGAGTGCCGCCCATAACCACCGAAGCGATGGCATCCATCTCCATGGTGGGTGCATACTGACCATAACCAGAAAGCAGGGCCAGGCTGAAGGCAATTCCGCCCAATGACGAGCAGAAACCGCTGAAGGCATACACCAGGATACGGGTGCGTTCCACCGGCAGACCCATCAACCGGGCACTCTGTTCATTGTTCCCAATGGCGTACATGGTGCGGCCAAACCGTGTGTATTTGGCAATGTAGATGGCGGCCAGAAAAACGATGATGGCCACTACAGAATACAAATACACGTAGGTTTTTCCAAAACCGGGGATCAATACTTTTTGCAGACCCAGCGATTTGTAAACCGGATCTGTAATTGTGACGGAGGTCAAACTGATGATATAGGCCATACCTCGGCAGAAGAAACTGCCCATCAGGGTCACCACAAAGGCTTCTACCTTCAAGCGCTGAATAATGAAGCCCTGAAAAGCGCCGAATGAAATACCCATCACCAGCATGAGGGGCATGATGACGTAAGGGTTGACATTGGCCTTTAATAAAGCCGCCGAGGCAACTGTGGTTAATGCCAGCATGGAAGCCACAGAAAGATCAATGCCATTTGAGATCACCACAAACGTCATACCGATGGCCAAAAGCAAAAGACTGGCATTGTTGATGAACAGGTTGAAAAACACTTGCGGCTTCTGCATAGCCGGGTAGATACGGCCGCAGATGAAGTAACCGACCACAAAAATTAAGATTGTGAACAGTAATGTACCGTTGTTCAGGAGGAAGAGTTTAATTCGATTCCACATTGCTTCCACCTTTCTTTGTTCCCAGACGGTTAATCAAGCCGCGAACCTGGTCTGAATAAAGCAGAATGACGACCATGACGAGAACAGCTTTGGCAGCCAGCAGCGTATTTGCCGGAATACCAATTGTGTACATCGTTAAGGTAAATGTCCAGATGATCATGGCACCCAGAATGCTGGAAGCCATTGAAAAACGTCCGCCGGCCATTAGTGTTCCGCCGATAACCACCGAGAGGATGGCGTCCAATTCATACGCCAGACCGATGTTGTTGGCATCGCAGCTATGCACATAAGAACTTAAGATCAGACCGGCGATAGAACCACAAAATCCGCAGAAAGTATAGGCAAACAGTTTTACGTTCTTTTCACTGATGCCGCTATAGTGAGTGGACCGCGAATTGATACCCACCGATTCGATGAACAGACCGATGGACGTCTTACGCACCAATAACCAGGCTATCACGAACACCAGCGCCACAATATATATGGAAACCGGCAAACCCAGGATAAACCCGTTCCCGAACCAGAAGTATGGTGTGTAATAAATCGTCATGATCTGGCCGTTGGTGATTAGCTGGGCAATCCCACGGCCTGCCACCATCAGGATCAATGTGGCAACCATCGGTTGAATGCGAACACGGGAAACCAGCAGGCCGTTCCACAAACCACATAATGTACCGGCTGCTATGTCAGCCAGAACAATCAACCCGAGGGGGGTATTTGTTCTGTCGGCGGTGAGGATGTCATTGGTGATCAATTGATTTCCCAGAGCCGGGTTAATCAAAACGGCACCCATGGCGGCAGAAATGGCAATCACAGCACCCACAGAAAGGTCAACACCACCCGTGGCAATGACCAGTGTCATACCGATGGCCACAATCGCAAGAGGTGCGCCGTCGTTCAACACATCAATCAGGTTTCCGTACAGGTGACCGTTTAAAACGCCGATCTTAAAAAAGGAAGGGGCATAGAAGGCATCAAAGATCAATAGAATGGTCAGAGCCATCAACGGCCAGAAAAGCCGGCTGTGGCGGAATTTATCAAACAAATTGCTTTTTTTCATAGATCACCTGCCATGGTGTGCATAATGGTTTGATCATCCACTTCTTCGCCAAACTCAGCAACCAGTTTGTGATCACGGAGAACCATCACGCGGTGACTGCAGCGTAAAACCTCTTCAAGTTCAGATGAAATGAAGATGCATGATTTTCCCTGACCGGCCAGGTCAAGCACCAGTTTCTGAATTTCGGTTTTGGCGCCTACGTCAATACCGCGGGTGGGTTCATCCAAAATGAGCACCTGCGGATCGGTGGCCAGCCAGCGGGCAAGGATGACTTTCTGCTGGTTGCCGCCGCTGAGGTTTTTCGTCAACTGGTCGGGTGAAGGGGTGACGATACCCAGCAGTTTGATATACCGGTCAGCGATTTCATATTGCTTCTGTAATGGAATGAATTTAAACCAACCATACCTGGCCTGTAACGCCAGGATAATATTCTCGCGAATTGTCAGGTCGCCGACAATACCCGCCGCCTTGCGGTCTTCCGGGCACAGGGCGATCCCATTTTTTAGTGAATCCAGCGGTGAAAAACTGGTGACTTTCTTGCCATTGATCAGCAATTCACCGGTATCAGGTGTTTCAATGCCAAAAATCAAATTGGCCAATTCTGTACGGCCCGAACCAAGCAGGCCGGCCAGGCCAACAACTTCGTTTTTCTGCAGACAAAGATCGGTGGGCTCAAGATAATTCGCCTTACCCATCTCTTTTGTTTCAAGAACCGCCTGACCTGCCTCAACTTTTGTAACCTTCTGTTTGCTTCTGGAAAGGTCATCCAGGTCAGAAACACTGCGGCCAAGCATATTGGCAATTAGCTTCACCCGGGGAAGCGAGGAGGTTTCAAATGTTCCCACATATCTTCCATTGCGAAGAACAGTAATTCGATCTGTCACTTCGTATACCTGGTCAAGGAAGTGTGTGATGAAAACAATACCGATACCTTCGCTTTTTAACTTGCGCATTACATCAAAGAGCTGTTTTGTTTCATGGGCATCCAGCGAAGATGTTGGTTCATCAAGGATCAGCACTTTTGCCGACTGGAATTCCAGGGCGCGGGTGATGGCCACCATCTGTTGAATGGCCACGGAATATATGCCTAACGGTTTTGTCACATCAATAGCGACGCCCAATTTAGAGAGCGATTGGGCAGCCTGCTCATTCATTTTCTTCCAGCTGATATTACCCAGAACGCCTTTGGGTTCATGCCCGAGCATCACGTTCTCAGCCACAGAAATATTGGTGCACAGGTTCACTTCCTGGTACACCGTGGCGATCCCAATTTCCTGGGCATGCTGCGGAGAATGAACTACAACCGCGGCCCCATCGAACTCAATAGTTCCCTTATCGGGTTGTTCTACACCCGTAAGGCATTTGATTAGAGTCGATTTTCCTGCCCCATTTTCACCCATCAAAGCGTGAACTTCACCGCGCTTGAGTGAGAAATCCACGTTTTCCAGAGCCTGAACCCCTGGGAAGGTTTTCGTAATACCTTTTGCACTCAATATATAAGGAGTTTCCATCATAACGTCTGCCTTTTGAAGCTATTCGATTATTTCGTGTATGCCGGGGATTTCCGTAGAGAAGCGGCGTTGGGTTTGGCAACACCGCTTCTCTTATTATAGGAACAACCTTACTGTAAAGCTACAACGTTGCGAGGAAATTCTAGTACTTGCGGGAAGGAAGCAGTTCGGCAGCCTTGTCAGGATAGTAGACTTCTTCTTTGGTCAGGGTTTCAGCATCGAAGGGTTTGCCGTTGAGGATGTTCAAAGCAAGTTCCATGGTCTGGGGGCCAAGGAGGGGATTGCATTCGACATCAGCCTGCACCCAGCCATCCACCATAGCCTGGAAACCACCGCGGGTACCGTCAACAGAGACGATCTTGATATCGCCCGGTTTGAAACCGGCGGCTTTGATAGCTTCGATAGCGCCAATGGCCATGTCATCATTGTGAATGAAGGCACCTTTGATGTCTTTGCCATATTTCTTCAAGAAGGCTTCCATAACGGGTTTGCCTTCGGCGCGGGTGAAGTTACCGGTCTGGGAATCGATGATTTCGATGTTCTTATTCAGGGTCTTGCGGAAACCTTCAGCACGGCCAGTGGCAGCGCCGGAACCGGTTGTACCGGAGAGTTCAACGATCTTGCCGCCATCGGGCAGGAGTTTGTTCATTTCGTTACCGGCTTTTTCGCCTTCCTGAACCATGTTGGAGCCGATGTGGGCAGCGTACATGGATTTGTCAGCTTTGACGGAGCGGTCGACAATGATCACGGGGATACCGGCATCTTTGGCTTCCTGGAGAACAGCGTCCCAACCATCTTCCACTACAGGAGGCAGAGCGATGATATCAACACCCTGCTGGATGCAGGCGCGCATAGCGGAGATCTGGTTTTCCTGTTTCTGCTGGGCATCGGAGAAGATCAAGCGGACACCAAGTTCACCGGCGGTTTCCTTGAAGGAAGCGGTGTTGGCTGTGCGCCAGTCAGATTCAGCACCCAACTGCGGGTAGCACATGGTCATGGTGCTGTAGGTGAATTCTTTCTTTTCTGCTTTGGTAGGTTCAGCAGCGGCAGGTGCAGCGGCTTCGGGGGCTTTGGTGGGTTCTACCTTGGCGGGTTCAGCAGCAGCGGGGGCAGCAGGTGCGGGGGTCGCAGGGGCTGCGCAGGCAACCAGTGAAAAAGCTAAGACGGTCAGTAAAGCAATGTTCGCAAAAACTTTCAAGACTTTCATCCCATTTCTCCTTCATAGATTACGTACGAGTTTAAAGTGTTTCATGCAATGAATGATGAGCAAGTCGTATCGTGTTCTCTCTTTTTTCCTCCTCCCGAGTTTTTCGGAATACTCAGAAAACCTTTTGCCTGCGGTTGTGTCAGCGTTGACAGGAAAGTTGCCGCAAGACAACAGAACTGACAAATGAGACTGCTTATAAAGTTGTGGAGTGGAAAAGCACTAAACCACCCGATCACCTTGCGATGAAATCCATTTTGAAGTCCCGAAAAATGCCGGGGTAAATCACTCCCTGATGTTTAGTACTACCGTCTGGGCTTTCGGATATCAGAAAACCAATTCTGTTATCCATTGTGATACATCGTTGATAACGATCCCGTTATCGTTCACATTGAGATATTAGCAAATGAAAACAGCAATGTCAATAGGATTCCTTTGAAATCCTGACCTTTGTAATGAAAATCCTGATTTTAATCACCTCTTTAACACACTTTTGTCAGCTTTTCTTGGGTTTTGTCCCGTATACAGGGACATTCTAGGCTTATTTCAGGGTATAACCCCCCACAAATGGTGATATTTCTCCCTTTCTTATGATAAGATAACTTGACAAACGAAAACGCATTTGCTACGATGTTATCGTTCCCGTGACCGTTACCGGGAATTTTCAGCAGGAAGGGACTGCGCTTTGTATTTCACCAAACGACCCACAATTAAGGAAGTTGCCCAGGCAGCGGGTGTTTCTACCCAGACTGTTTCCCGTGTTATCAATGACCGGCCGGATGTGGCGGAGGATACCCGCGAGAAAATCCACCAGGTCATTGAAAAACTCGGGTACCAGCCCAGTGCCCTCGCCCGCAGCCTGATCCAGCAGCGTTCCTATACGCTGGGGGTGGTCACCGCCGGCCTTAAATTCAATGGCCCTTCCCGCACATTGAACGGTATTACCTTCCAATCGGAAAAGATGGGGTATTCTCTCCTGTTAAAAGAACTTCCTCGATTCGATACGGAAGACATTAAACCCCTGTTGCAGAATTTGACCGCCCACCACGTAGATGGGATCATCTGGGCTGTTCCTCAAGTGGGCGATAACCGCTCATGGATCGATGAGGAACTCAACGATCTCCCTATTCCCATTGTTTTCCTTACAATGGAAAACCACCCCGGGCTGACGATCATCAGTTTTGATAATTATCTGGGTGGAAGAATGGCCACCGAACACCTGCTTCAACAGGGTTACCGCCATATCGGCCATATCACCGGTCCGATGGACTGGTGGGAAAGCCGCCAGCGTAAAGCCGGTTGGAAAGCCGCTCTTGAAAGTGCCGGCTTGAGTCCACAGGATCATCACAGTACAGAAGGCAACTGGTCGTCTTCCAGCGGTGAGGTGGCATTCAAACAACTGTTAAATCAATACCCTGAAATGGATGCCGTTTTTGTCGCCAACGACCAGATGGCACTGAGTGTCATCCAGGTATCAGATCGGGGCAATGTGAATATCCCCGACAGGCTTGGCGTTGTGGGTATGGATGGTATGCCCGAAGCTGCCTATTTCAAAACCCCGCTCAGCACAATTGTTTTAGACCAGTACCTTCTGGGATGCACGGCCGTCGAAGAGATCGTGCATTCTATTGAAAAATCTCGTGAACACTCTGAACATGAAAACCAGCGGACGATCATCCTCAGCCCGGAATTGCTGATCAGAGAAAGCTCCGTGCGATCTTCACGATTTGATATTGAATCCCCATGAAAACTATCCGCATTGTTTCCACTGGCAACCTGCAACAATTTGAAGAACCCATTCCCGCCCCTCGCGGGAATGAAAGTTTATTGCAGGTAAAGTCAGTGGGAATATGCGGTTCAGACCTTCACTGGTTCACAAACGGCGGGACGGGGGGAAATGCCAGGCTTGACCGGCCGCTGGTGCTGGGCCATGAATTTTCTGGTGTAACAGAAGACGGAAAACGTGTGGCCGTCAATCCGGCCATTCCCTGTGGAACCTGTGAGCAATGCCGTAACGGACACCCGAATATCTGCCCGCATGTCATTTTTGCCGGCCATGCCGGGCAAGATGGCGCTCTGCGCGAATGGATGACCTGGGATACAACCCGCCTGCATGAACTTCCCGAATCAATCAGCCATGACGAAGGCACTCTGCTTGAACCACTGGGTATCGCCTTGCATGCCCTTGACCTGGCTCATGTCAAAATCGGGATGACGGTCGGCGTTTTTGGTTGTGGACCCATCGGGCTGCTCATTATTCAACTGGCCCGGTTGGCGGGCACCCGGCAGATTATTGCCACTGATCCTTTACCCCACAGGGTGGAAGCCGCCCTCAAGTTTGGTGCAGACCGGGCGTTTCAAGTTCATTCAACCACCTGCATTGACGAATTGTTTGATGCTACCGGCGGCCGCGGAGTGGATGCGGCTTTTGATGCCTCCGGCGAGGCAGATGCCGTCAACACGGCCTTTCATCTGGCCGTTCCGGGCGGCAAGGTCATGCTGGTGGGCATCCCTGAAGATGACCATACTGAATTCAATGCCTCCCTCGCCCGCCGCAAAGGTTTGACCATCAAGATGGTACGGCGTATGAAAGATTCATACCCACGAGCCATTGAGCTTGTGGCTTCAAAAAAGGTGGATGTGGCATCCCTGGTCACCCACCGGTTTCCGCTCGATCAGAGCAATCAGGCATTTCAACTGGCTTCCCGGCGGGAAGGGTTAAAAATCATTATTTCTGTATAGGAGGGTCTATGCCCAGATACACCATTGGAGTTGATTTTGGAAGTGAATCCGGACGGGCAGTTCTGGTGGATATCAGTAACGGGAAAGAAATTGCCACATCTGTCTATCCGTATTCTCATAGCGTAATTGATGAAAAATTACCCGATTCGGATATTCGATTAGACCTTGATTGGGCGCTTCAGGACCCGGATGACTATATCCGCACCTTTCAAAAGACCATTCCAGACGTATTGCGCACCTCTGGAGTAAAGCCAGAAGATGTAATCGGTCTGGGCATCGATTTCACCGCCTGCACCATGCTGCCCACAAAGGCAGATGGCACTCCCCTGTGTGACCTCCCCGAATATCGCAAAAATCCCCATGCCTGGGTGAAGCTCTGGAAACACCACGCTGCCCAACCCGAAGCAGATTTGATCAACAAGACAGCCCGTGAAATGGGCGAATCCTGGCTTGACAGGTATGGCGGAAAAATTTCTTCCGAGTGGTTCTTCTCCAAAGCCCTTCAAATCGCCAATGAAGCTCCAGACATCTATAAAGCCGCTGACCGGCTTATTGAAGCCGCCGACTGGGTGGTATGGCGTCTGACCGGTGTTGAAACCCGCAATTCCTGCACAGCCGGCTATAAAGCCATCTGGTCAAAACGTGAGGGATTCCCCTCCAAAAAGTTCTTTAAAGCCCTGAATCCTTTGATCGAGAATATTGTGGAAGAAAAAATGTCTACACATATCGTTCCTATCGGTCAAAAAGCCGGCGGGTTGAGTGATGAAGCGGCTGCCTGGACCGGATTGATTCCGGGAACGGCCGTAGCTGTGGCGAATGTGGATGCTCATGTGGCCGTTCCCGCCGCCACGGTGACCGAACCAGGCCGCATGGTGATGATCATGGGAACATCCACCTGCGATATGGTGCTGGGAACCGAAGAACACATTGTCCCCGGTATGTGCGGCTACGTGGAAGATGGCATCATCCCCGGGTATTTTGGCTACGAAGCCGGTCAATCCTGCGTGGGGGATCATTTTGCCTGGTTTGTTGAGAACTGTGTTCCAGCCGCTTACCAGCAGGAAGCCGCCGAACGCAAGATCGATATCCACAATCTGCTCGAAGAAAAAGCCGCCCGGTTGAAACCCGGCGAAAGCGGCCTGGTCGCCCTGGATTGGTGGAACGGAAACCGCTCTGTGCTGGTAGATGTCAACCTCACTGGTTTGATGCTGGGTATGACTCTGTCGACCAAACCCGAAGAAATGTACCGGGCACTCATCGAAGCCACCGCTTACGGCAAACGCATGATCATCGAGACCTTCCAGAAAAATGGTGTACCGATCAAAGAACTGGTGGCCTGCGGCGGGCTGCCGGATAAAAACCATCTGCTGATGCAGATTTATGCAGATGTGATCGGCGTTCCGTTGAAGGTCAGTGCGTCCAAACAGACTCCTGCTCTGGGTTCTGCCATGTTTGGCGCTGTGGCAGCCGGTAAGACAGCCGGCGGATATGCCAGCATTGTGGATGCCGCCAAAGCCATGGCCGCCATCAAAGATGTTGTGTACACACCTATCCCTGAAAACCAGAAAGTGTACGAAAAGCTCTACAGTGAGTACGTAATTTTGCATGACTATTTCGGCCGCGGTGCGAATGACGCCATGAAACGGTTAAAAGCTATTAAAGCCAGTGTTCATTAGCCGTAAAGGAGAATTTAATGTTAGAAAACTTGAAAAAAGAACTGGTTGATCTGCACATGAAGCTTGTCGAAAACCATCTGGTTGTCTGGACGGGCGGCAATGTTTCCGCCCGTGACCCGGAGACCGGATTGATCGTAATCAAAGCCTCTGGTGTGCCCTATGAAGGCATGGGGCCAGAACATATGGTGGTGATGGATCTGGATGGCAAAGTGGTTGAAGGCAAGTACAAACCATCGTCTGATGCATTCAGTCATATTTATGTTTACAAACACCGGGCAGACGTTTTTGGCATGGTACATACACATTCCAACTATGCCACCGCTTTTGCCGCCGTCGGGCAACCCATTCCCTGTGTCCTTACCTCTATGGGAGACGAATTCGGCTGCGATATTCCCTGCGGCGGTTTTGTGCTGATCGGGGATGATGCCATAGGCAAGGAAGTTCTGGATAACATTGGCATGTCAACCGCCTGCCTGATTCAGAATCATGGTGTATTCACCATTGGAGATTCCGCCAGGGCGGCTGTCAAGAGTGCCGTGATGGTAGAAGATGCCGCTCACACCGTTTGGATCGCGAAACAATTGGGATCGGTCATTCCGATCTCAAAGGAAAATGTGGAAAAATTGCATTACCGCTACACGCATATCTATGGCCAGTAGGCGAGTGAGGAAATGATGATCGATCTAAAACAATATGAAGTTTGGTTCGTAACCGGCAGCCAGCACCTCTATGGACCAGAGGTATTGAACGAAATCGCTGCCCACTCCAAAGAAATGGCTGCTGCTTTAGATGCCAGCGCCGTGATCCCCACACGGGTAATCTACAAACCTGTAATGACCACTGTGGAAGATATCACCCGTTTGTGCCTTGAAGCCAATGCCGATGACAAATGCGCCGGCATTATCACCTGGATGCACACCTTCTCACCGGCCAAGAAATGGATCAACGGCTTGAAGGTTTTGCAGAAACCCATGGCTCACCTGCACACCCAGTATTACCGTGAAATCCCCTGGTCAGAAATTGACATGGATTACATGAACCTGCACCAGTCTGCCCACGGCGACCGCGAATTCGGGTTCATCGGTGCACGCATGCGCCTTGACCGCCATGTCATCGTCGGCCACTGGCAGGATCAAGCTGTGCAAAAAGAAATCGGAGACTGGAGCCGCTCTGCCTGCGCCCTGGCTGATGCCAAAAAGATGAAACTGGCCCGTTTCGGCGATAACATGCGCGAAGTGGCCGTCACAGAAGGCAACAAGGTTTCCGCTCAGATCCAATTCGGGTATTGCGTAAACGGATATGGCATTGGTGATCTGGTCAAAGTGGTGAACGAAGCCAGCGATGCCGATGTTGATAAATTGGTTAAAGAATACCTGGATACCTACGAAGTCGCCCCCAACCTCATGCCCGGCAAAGAAAAACATGCCTCTGTGCGGGAAGCCGCCCGGATCGAGATTGGAATGCGCCGCTTCCTGGAAGCCGGTGGATTCACCGCTTTCACCACCACATTTGAAGACCTGCACGGACTGGTACAGCTGCCCGGTATTGCCTGCCAGCGTTTGATGGCCGATGGATATGGTTTCGGTGCAGAAGGCGATTGGAAAACTGCCGCCCTGGTACGTACCATGAAAGTGATGAATGCCGGTCTCAAAGGCGGCGTCAGCTTTATGGAAGATTACAC
This sequence comes from Leptolinea tardivitalis, assembly GCF_001050275.1. GTDB lineage: Bacteria > Chloroflexota > Anaerolineae > Anaerolineales > Anaerolineaceae > Leptolinea > Leptolinea tardivitalis. Next base: position 19,961 of record NZ_BBYA01000012.1, on the reverse strand, counting down.
CTACCACTTCAGCCCCAAAGGCGACCGCATTCTGGGCGCACACATGCTGGAAGTCTGCCCCTCCATTGCCACCGGAAAACCCCGGCTGGAAGTTCTTCCCCTGGGTATTGGCGGCAAGGCTGACCCCGCCCGTCTGATCTTCGATTCACAAACCGGCCCGGCTGTGGCTGCCTCTCTCATCGATCTGGGTGACCGCTTCCGTCTGATCGTCAGCCAGGTAGACGTGGTTCCCACCGAGCATCCGCTGCCTAAACTGCCGGTTGCCCGCGCCCTGTGGGCTCCCCAGCCCGACCTTAAGCGCGCCGCTGCCGCCTGGATCTATGCCGGCGGTGCCCATCACACCAGCTTCAGCTATTCACTCACCCAGCAGCACCTGCGTGATTTCGCTGACATGGCCGGAATTGAATATGTAGGCATTGATAACAGCCTAGACCTCGACCGCTTCAAACAAGAATTGAAATGGAATGACCTGTATTATCATCTGGCCAAAGGACTCTGATCTTCCTCTTGAAGAATATTGACCTCGCTGGATGATGGTATATAAAAGGGAGTGCAGACAGAGTGCACTCCCTTTTTCTTTAAATCATCGGGAATTAAACATATCAGCCCGGCTGACTACCGGGCTGATGTAGAGGGAACCAACACCTGATGTTGTGAAATGGTTAGACCTGATAAGGTACCTCAATAATAACCAGGCCAGGTTTAAAAATGAAACCCATGCGCAGCATCAGCGCCGTCTGGTTATGCAGGAAGTTTTCCCACCAGTGTTTGGGTACAAATTGAGGAACCACAACGGTAACAATCTCATTCGGCTGGCGCATTTCTAGCAGTTTTGAAATATAGTCCATCACCGGCTCCACCAACAGGCGGTAAGGGGAATCAAGTATCACCAGCCGCGTACCTTCGCCATACAATTCCCATTTTTCTTTTACTTTTTTGGATTCCACAGGATCGGTTGATACGTGTACAGAAGTCACATCTTCAGACAGAGTGCGTGCGTAGGATAAGGCTGCCAGAGAGCCGCGGTGAACACCGGCAATCAAAACGATCACACGGTGGCGTTTTATGGTCGTCGAATGATAGTTTTGCAATGAGAGCTTCTTCGCCAGATTCTTATAATGATGATGGATTGAGAAAAAGATGGTCACAAGTACGGGGATGAGAATAATGATGATCCAGGCGCCGTCTTTAAATTTTGTAATTCCAAACACCACCATCACTACAAAGGTGCAGAGGGAACCGAAACCATTAATAAAGAGTTTCCCCAGCCATTTCTCATCGTGGGTGACAATGGAACCAGGCTCGACAATCTGTTCACCATCTTTCAGGTGACCGGATTTCCACCAGCGCAAGGCCATACCTGCCTGTGACAGAGAGAAGGAGAGGAATACGCCGATGGCATACAGGGGAATCAGCCGGGTAACACTGGCCTGAAAAATAATGATGAGCATGCTGGATACAGCAGCCAGAGTGATGATTCCGCGGGAATACACCAGGCGGCTCCCGCGAAAGGTCATCTGCCGGGGCAGGAAGCCGTCTCCCGCATGCAGAGCGGAAAGCCGCGGAAAATCTGCAAAAGCCGTGTTGGCAGCCATGATCAAAATAACGGCCGTTCCAGAGATAAGCGCCAGATAAAGCGGACCCTGGCCATCAAACACAGTACGGGCAAGCTGCGAAATCACCGTTTCTGATTCCGATGGAACAGCATGGATCGGGCTTACCAGGAAGGATATCCCCAGGAAGAGTGTAGCCAGAATGGATGACATCCAGATCAATGTGATGCCGGCATTCTTGCTGCGCGGTTCCTTAAATGCAGTAATGCCGTTGGAAATGGCTTCAATACCGGTAAGGGCAGAAGTGCCGCTGGAGAAGGCATGTAATAACAGGAAGGGAGTTACAGCCGTCAGGAGACCGGCAGTTTCAAATGCAGGCGGGTTGACAACAGTTCCCAGAGTGCCGGTGAGATACTTGAAGAACCCGACACCCACAGTGATGAACATGGTTATGACAAAGAAATAGGTAGGGATGGCAAAAGCCGTTCCTGATTCCTTTACGCCGCGCAAATTGATCAGCATTACAAACAGAACCATACCTACCGCAATTTCAACGCGGAAGGGGAATAATACCGGGAACGCCGATGTGATCTGCGCCACCCCGGAAGAGATGGAAACAGCCACCGTAAGGATGTAATCTGTCAAAAGTGCTGCACCGGCCGTCTGCGCAGGGAGTTCGCCCAGGTTGTCACGAGCTACAATATAGGCACCACCGCCACCCGGATAGGCATGGATAGTCTGCTCGTAAGAAATGGACACAATGACCATTAACGTCACGATCGCCAGCGAAATCGGGAATACATACGTTAAAGCCGATGCACCGGCGTACGCCAGGATCATCAGGATTTCCTGGGTGGCATAGGCGGTGGAAGACAGGGCATCAGAGGCAAAAACCGCCAGACCAATCAATTTGCCGATAGTCTGATTGGGTGCATCCGCTGTTTGGAGTGGATTTCCAATCAGCCAGTTACGCCAGGTTTTTGGAGGTTTGGTAAAACTACCGGGCTCCAGAATTATGGCTCCATTCGTACTTTCAATTTCCATAACAGATAATTCTTTCTTGTTCTACTGGTATTCTTGACCAGAGTAATTCAAATGCAGAATGTTTCAACACATTATGCTAACCCGCCGATATAAAGACGGCATGAGGGGTTTGACAAAAAATATAAAGAAAAAATAAAGATTAGAACCGGTTAATAATCTGGCATATTAAGGATATAAACTGGTTTTTCCGATAAAATCCATATCAGAAATTTTCTTTATTCGGAGTTTTCTTTGGATACTGTCTCCACCCTGATTATCTCCATCGGTCTTGCGATGGATGCCTTTGCCGTGTCGCTGGGAGTGGGCACCAGCCCATCTGACTGTGCAGAAGCCTCCTGGCGGCGTGTTCTGCGTATCGCCTCTCATTTCGGCCTGTTCCAGGCTGGCATGACGCTGTTTGGCTGGCTGGCAGGTTCCACCATTGCCGGCCTGATCAGCCATTTTGATCACTGGGTCGCCTTCGCCCTGCTCGCCTGGGTCGGCGGACGTATGATTAAAGAAGGGTTTGGACCCGAAGAAGATTGCCATAGTGACGATATTACCCACGGAAAAACCATGGTGGTGCTGTGTGTAGCCACCAGCATAGATGCGCTGGCCGTTGGTCTGTCGCTGGCCATGCTTCAGGTGAATATCTGGTCTACATCAGCCGTGATCGGTGTGGTTACCCTGTTCCTGTCGCTGGTCGGGGGTTTTGCCGGTCATGTGCTCGGGTCAAAATTCGGCCAACGCATGGAAGTGATTGGCGGTGTCATCCTCGTAGGGATCGGTTTGCGCATCCTCATCACCCACCTGATGGGTGGGTAATCACCATGTGGCGGGTTTTATATCTCGGAGTTTTTCTTTTTCAGCAAATTTAAGAATACTTCAACAATCATCGGGTCAAAGTGTTTACCTGATTGTTCTTTGAGATATTCCAACACCTTTTCTTCCGGCCAGGCTTTTCGATACGGTCTGTCAGACCGCAAGGCGTCCCACACATCCACAATGGCAAACAGGCGGGCAGCCAACGGAATTTGTTCGCCCTTTAATCCGCGCGGATACCCCGTGCCGTCCCATTTTTCATGGTGGCAGCTTGGAATATCCAACGCCCGATGCAGGTATCCGATTGGAGAAAGCATCTCATAGGCAAATTGCGGATGTTTGCGCATGATCAGCCACTCTTCATCAGTGAGCGGACCGGGCTTATGCAAAATTTCATCGGGTACACCCATTTTCCCGATATCGTGCAGCAGGGCTCCCCGTTTAATGTGAATCAGGTCGTCGTTTTTGATTCCCATAGCGGCAGCCAGTTCAAGGCTGGTTTCCACCACACGCAGGGTGTGATACTCGGTTTCATTATCGCGCAGGTCAAGCGCTCGTGACCAGCCTTCAATGGTGGCATCATAGGCTATGCGCAAGTCAATATTGTTGCGTTGCAGTCCTTCAAACATTTCTGAGCTGTCTATGGCAATGGCTGCCTGCCCGGCCAGGGTTTCCAGGTAAGCATACCATTCCTCATCAGGTTCAAACGGAGTGCGTTTCATGACCTCTAATACTCCCTTGACCTCACCACGGGCAATCAGAGGAATTCCCCAGTAGGCTTTTAAGCCTTCCACTCGCCATATTTCTGCCACTTCAGGCGAAAGGGTTTTTTCAATATCTCCCTCCACATGGATCAACCTGCGTTCCATGATGGCTTTTTCGGCAAAAAACATGCGCTGCCGCATCTCATGGTTCTCTTTGGGCCGCGAGTTGTATCCGATACCTGCCCCGTATTCATAGGTCATGGTATACCGATTGTAAATAATAATATCCGAGGAGTCGACAGAAAGCTGCTCCATCACCTGAGCAAGCACCGTATTCAATGTAGCCCGCAGATCCATATTGCTGTTTATGGCTACATCAATGTTATGCAATGCCGAGAGACGATCTAATTGTTTTTGCACTCTGTTCTGGTTATTCTGGTTTTCAATGGCAATAGCCAGACTGTTGACCAGCGCCGTTAGGTCCTGTTCGTCGCTTGAATCAAAGGCATTTGGTTGTTGACTGAATAACGACAGAACACCTCGAATGTTTTTCTCATAGATTACGGGAATAAACAAAGCGGAATGGATCGATGTATCCAGAGGGATCCATCGTGGATCGGCGGTTGTCTCTGGAATATTTACAATTTTTCCGGTGAGTGCCACTTTTCCAACCAGGCCGGTTTCTTCACCCAGTGAGAAAACCAACCGGTCGTGGTAGGTTGTTTCTGTTTCTTTTGAAAAACCGAAAGAGGCACTTAATACCAGTTTTCTCTCATTTGGCAGGTAATCAAAATAATTAACTTGCTCGTATCCAGCCGTCTCTACAATGGTGATAAGGATTTTTTGAATCATATCAACCGTGGGCATGAGAGTTAAAAACTCACAGGATGCTTTGTAAAGGGCTTCCATCCGTTTATTGGCCCGTTCCAGTTTCAGACTCTTTTCTTCCAGTTTGCGAACCAGTGTTTCACTATAGGTTTTGTAATAATCGTTTCCATTCGTAAGAACTTCAGTTGGGTGGGATTCTTCACTGATTGCCTTCTTATCAAAAACCTTTTTCATTGAACTCAACAAATCTTCGGGCTCTAAAGGTTTTACGAGAAACTCATCAGCACCCAGACTGAGGGCAAAGGCTTCATCTTTGGGATCGGTATAGGTGGCAGTGTAAAAAATAAAGGGGATATTATGCAGTGTTTCACTTTTGCGCCACTCGCGGCACAGGCTGAAACCGTCCATGGTGGGCATCAGGATATCCGATATGACCATATCGGGATGGTCAGAATTCGCCAGGTCTAGCCCGATTTTTCCATTGCTGGCTTTCATAACCTCATATCCGTTGGATTGCAGCAGCATCTCCAACATATACAGGTTCTGAAGGTTGTCGTCAACAATCAATATCTTTTTCATGGCTATGCCTTTGATTAATTATAGGTGTTGTGAAATCTGCGACATGAACGTATCGGGGTCAATCGGTTTTTCGATATACCCGGTACAACCGGCTGCCAGAGCATTTTCCCGGTCACCCGGCATGGCAAACGAAGTGACGGCAACAATGGGAATAGATGCCAAAGATGGCATTTTCCGTAATTCACGTGCCACGGTATACCCATCCATCACTGGCAGTTGAATATCCAGCAAAATCAAGTCCGGTTTGGATTGACCGGCCAGTTTGACCCCCTCGTCACCACTGCGCGCTTGAATCACATCAAATCCATTCTTTTCAAGGATAAAGGTTACCAGGTACAGATTCTGCTCATTGTCTTCAATGACGAGGATTTTCCGATTCATGATTCTTTTCCTTTTCGCGGCAAGGTGAAGCGGAAGGTGCTTCCTTTGCCATATTCGCTTTCTACCGATATTTGGCCGCCCAGTAATTCCACCAACCGTTTGCAAATGGATAATCCGAGGCCCGTACCTTCATATTGTCGGGTAATGCCGGAATCAATCTGTTTGAAAGGTTTGAATAATAATTCCAGATCTGCAGGTTTCATACCAATGCCGGTATCACTCACACTGAAAACCATCCATTCATCTTCCGCTTGGCAGGTCAGGTCTACCTGACCCTGTTCGGTGAATTTGATGGCGTTGTTTAATAGATTCAACAGGATCTGTTCAACCCTTCGGCGGTCGCTGAATAATTTGATTTCCGGCGGATCAATTGTCCACGATAATTGCAATCCTTTTTTGTCGGCCATCGGTCTGACTTTATCCAGACTTCGCTGCATGGATTCGCCCACATCAAATTCTTCTTTAAAAAGAACAATCTGATCAGCTTCAATTTTGGAGATATCTAATACATCATTGATTAAATCGAGCAGATGGCGGGCACTCCCCTGCACCATCTTGAGCTGTTTCTCCTGTTCTTCACTCAGCGGACCCACCATTTTTTGCAGCAGTATGCCGGTAAACCCGATGATCGAATTTAACGGGGTGCGTAATTCGTGTGACATGGTAGCCAGAAACGCTGATTTCAACCGATCGGCGCTCTCGGCTTTTTTAACGGCTTCTTTCAGACTCTCATTTAGTGTCTGGGTTTCCCGGTTTAATGATTCAACCTCTGCCACCCGCCGCGCCAGCTCTTCGGTACGTTCAGCAACGCGCGCTTCCAATTCTTCCGCATGTTTGCGTAATTGCGCATGCAGCCTGGCATTCTGGATAGCAACAGCGGCTTGAGCGGCCAATGATTCAGCCAGGCTTTGATATTCGGGAGTGAAAAAATTCTCTGTCTTTTTATCCAGCGAAAACAATCCCACCACCTGCATCCCTGCAATCAAAGGGACTCCCATCCAGCTCTTTCCCCGGTCTTTTCCCCCAATTTCTTCCCACCCGGGGTAAGCATGGACGTTGGACACCACGGCCGTTTTCCCTTCGGCAATCAATTGCGACATAAGTGGATTGCTCTGGAAGTTTGCCAGGGTTGTGGAAACGATTTGATCATCACATTCCTGTGAAAATCCTCGTGAGGCTAATAGTTCCAGCCGGTTATCGTCATTGACCAGGATCACTCTGGCACGGTCATACGGAACGATTCGCGCCAGATAGTCCAGCATAATTTTCAGTACTTCATTCAAATCAAGGGACTTCGATAAAGCCAGGTTGGCAGCCTGGATGGTCTCTTTAGCATCCACAGCCGCCTTTTCTGCCTGAAGGGATCGTTTCAGGGCAGTCTCAGCTTCTTTGCGGTCAGTGATATCCGTAATGGTGCCTACATAGCCCACAATCTGATTATCGGCATTCAATTCAGGAACCGCCTGACCTATAACCCAGGCAATCGAGCCATCCGGCCGGATAAAACGATAATCTGCCTGAGAACGCTGGTGTTCCGATGACGCTTTTTCCCAATCGCGGCTAATGGCATCCCGGTCTTCAGGATGCACAGCTTTTAACCAGCCGTATCCCATGGCTTCTTCCGGAGATAGACCAGAAATCTGGCTCCAGGTCGGGTTGACATAATTGGTTGAACCATTTACATCGGTTCGGAAAATTCCCACTGGTGATACGCGGGCCAGGGTGTGGTAACGTTCTTCGCTTTCATACAGGGCGCGTTCCGCCTTTTTCCGGTCGGTAATATCCCGAACAATGGCGATTACTTCTGAATCTCCACTGGCAGAAAAACGCACTTCATAATCATGTTGACCATTTTGTCCTGGCAGCACATATTCACGCACTACAACTTCATGTGAGTTTAATGCCTTTGTGATGCATTCCATCACCGATTTTGCCACATCAGAAGAGAAGATTTCGCCCACATTGCGCGACATAAATGACCCCGGTGATGTGGTGAACGTACTTTCATCGACAATGTGATAGTCCAGGAAAACACCCTCACGACTGATACGAAGAATCAGATCAGGGTAGTTTTCGAGCAACGCCCGATACCGAATTTCACTGGTGCGCAATTTTTCGGTTTGGCGGCGAATTTCAACTCTGGATATCACAATGGCTATCAACAGAACCAGAACAATGACACTGGCCACCGGCAGACTGGTTGTCACCCAGGCTGGTGTCACCTCGACCGGTTTTTCTCCCAGATAGGTGTAGAGTGCTTTGTAATACGCTGAGTCATTGACGGATTTAAGCTGGGCAATATCTTTATCAATGGTGCGGGTCAGATATGACGTAAATGAACCGTTTTTTGGAAGCGCGAAGCGAATCTGGGCTGGCTGTAAAATGATGGGAGAATGTTCTAACCCGAATTTTTCTTCATTCAGATCACCGAAATCTTTATTGGCAATCCCGGCATCGGCCTGGCCGTTCTTTACGGCATTAAAAACGGCGGAATAATTACTGTAGCTGACAAAAGAGGCTTGTACGCCAAATTTCTCGGTCAGAACTTTAATGCCTTCTGATCCGTCGAAATTTAAGCTGCCCTCCAATCCGGCAATCATTTTTCCTTTAAGATCAAGGATGGTCTGAATGCCTGAATGTGGCCGTACGTATACGCGAGCCCAGCTGGTGAGCACGGTTTCCTGTGTGAAGGTAAATCTTTCTGCACGTTCAGGCGTCCAGCCAACATCGGGCATAAGGTCAATCTCATTCCGGTCCAACCGGTTAAGGCATTCATCCCACGTTCCCGGCACCCATTGAATAGTCCAACCTTCTTTGGCTGCCAGATACTTTATTATCTCCGGCCAGAATCCTGCCGGTTTGCCGTCGCTGCTGGTGTAGATTTTAGGCGCATTTTCATAGAGCCCTACCCGAATTGTGTAATTCTGGGGTATTTCCATCGATCCCATCAGGCCAAGACTGATGAATAAAATGAAAAGGAATGAAAAAAATCGACGCATAAAATGGGCTCTACCAATCAACGAAAAAGTATGGAAGAAGGAATTCTAAGAACCTGACTGGTTGTGGTCTGTCATGATTTCGGTTCCTGATTACGGTTTGCACATACCTCCCGGGAAAGAGACTATACCCAATTCAACATGATAATAGTAACAAAAATACAGTCAAACGGATTAACAGACCTGCAAATAAATGGGTAATCTTTTATGCCTGTATTGTGGCGGTTTGCCTCATTTTTCTGTAGCAATTCTCTGCTACACAGTATTCAGTTGTGATTTGCACACCAGGGCAGCCGATATTTTCCTGGCCATCAGGATACCAGCCAGTCCATGGCTGCCTGTCGGTCATCAAAGGGGACTGTTTTGTTCTGCGTGAATTTGCTGACAATTTCAAGAAATACTTTGCGGGGACCGCTCATTCCCAGAATAGCTGTTTTTGCGGTGATTTTCCCTGATACATGCGAAGATACCTCTTTGAACTGGTTTAAGACTTCAGGTGAGACGAGTGTGCCGGTGGCATCAACCATTACGAGGGCAATCTTCTCCGGGGCGCTGGCAACATATTTCTTAACCGCATCTACTTCACTCTTGACCTCTTCCGGTGTCATGTGATCATACCGGGCAATAAAAACTTTTTTTCCTTTATATTCTTCGAGACCTGATTTCATGTTTCCCTCTTCAGATTTTGCAGATTTAAATGTTATACAGTGATGGCTTTATGGAGAAAATTCCATCATTAAGTAGATTAATGCGGAATCTTCTCTTTTATAATAAATTCATCATTAATAAATTGACGAGATGTATCAGTGCGGGCATTCCTCTTTTTTCGTGAAATCCCACACCATCCTTCAGACTCAGATCAGCTTTCAGAATGCCTCAAAATCCTTATTCCCCCTTCTCTTCCTTTATTCATTTCATTTCTCTTGCCCGCCAGGGAAAGGTCAGGTTTCCTAAAGGGCTGAAAGGCACCCGTATCCGGCTGGACGACGGGGAATGGCTCGTTCTACGCGAACTGGTCATTTCTCCTGAATTGAATTCACCCGAGCCAGAGGCTGTTTTCAGGCCGCGTTTTCATATAAAAGGCATGAGCGCCCGTCAAAATGAATGGTTTTCCTGGCTGCCCATTCCTTTCTTTGCCGGGCTGCCGGGATTCCGTCGAAAACTATGGCTGCTTGACCCCGCCAGTGGAGATTTTTCGGGTTATTACGAATGGCAGACAGAATCCGATGCTAACGCCTATGCGCAATCTTTCGCCATGCGTTTTATGACCGCTCGGTCTATCCCCGGCAGTGTTTCTGCCCGGATTCAGAACTGCTCTGCCCTGTTTCGCTAATGGGCCAGTTTCAGGCCATGACGGCTGCGCCAGGCCAACAGGTATAGCAGCCCGGTGAGGATCGTGGGGGCAGTGATGACGGCATGCACCGACCAGTGGGCATCCAGATTCCACAGCATATAGGCCATACCGAGAAGCACAAAGACTACCGCTCCCAGCCATTCACGCTTCCAGGCCGCCCAGATTACCACCGCCAGAACCATTGACGGGATGTTATGAATGAGAAAACCGCCTAGAACTCTCCAGATATCGCTCGTTCCATCAAAAACATCCAGCGAAAACACCGCTATAAACAATGCCAGAAAAATGGCCATCACCCGAGGCGCCCATATGATCAACGAGTTGGTTTTTTGATCCATTTCCACCTCCCCTGCCCTTGCAGGCTGATTCCATATTCATCATAGCGCAGGCCGGACTAAATTCAATACCCCAAAGGTCACCCCTTGATCACCGCCAGCGGGCGCAGTTTGACCACAATCTTGACCAGGTCTTTCTGCTGCGCCATTACCTCGTCTATGTCCTTGTAGGCACCGGGAGCTTCATCCAAATCGTGCTTTGACCGCAGTCCATGGATGATGCCCTTCATTTTCTGCTGTTCACGTTCAAGGTCCAATTTGCGGGAGGCTTCGTTGCGCCCCATACGCCGCCCTGCCCCGTGTGAAGAGGATGTGAAACTCTCTTCACAGCCCAATCCCTCGGTGATGTAGCTGGAGGAGCCCATCGAACCGGGGATGATACCAGCCTGCCCTTTGCGGGCGGAGGTAGCCCCTTTGCGGTGCACCAACACTTCATGGCCGAAATGGGTTTCCACAGCGGCATAATTATGGTGGATGTTCACGCTTTGGGTGCCGGTTCCGCCGGTGACGGCTGTGATGGCGCCCAGGCAGCGTTCCACCATCAGCGCACGGTTGGCGCGGGCAAAGTCAAGACAGTAATTCATGGCCTTCAGATACTCACGCCCGTCCGATGAATCAACTGGCAGGAACGAAAGATCAGGGTCCGGCAGGTTGACCCGGCCTCGGGCGCACAGGTTCCTGGCCAGACGATGGTATTCGCTGGCTGTTTTTAATCCGAAGTTTCGGCTGCCCGAGTGAATCATCAGCCAGATGAAGCCATCGTCACCCTGCTGGATCTCAATAAAATGGTTGCCTCCGCCCAGTGTGCCCAACTGGTGCCGGGCGGAATACAGTTCCTGCTGGATGATGGGGATATCGGGGGCACGGTCGAAACCGTCCCACGGCTGCGGGTGGGGGTGATGTTTAAACCCCACCGGCACCTCTGACCGAATGATGGTCAGAATCTCCTGTAGTTCATCGATGCTGATGCGCGTCAGACTGGTGCGCACCGCCGCCATGCCGCAGCCGATATCAACCCCCACGGCATTGGGGATGACCATGCCATCGGTGGCCAGCACGCCGCCAATCGGCATACCGTAACCGGTGTGCGCATCGGGCATCACCGCCACCCAGCGGAAGGCAAAAGGCAGGTTGGCCAGGTTGCGCGCCTGCTGCAGGGCAGCCGCGTCAATATCTGACGCCCACAGTTTGATGGGAATTCGCTCTGACGTGATGATCTGCATACTAACAGGATAACACGGTGAGGGCGGGTTGGCGCAGTCTTCTGCCAGTTGACCAACGACTGCATGATTAAAGAATGAAGTCAGACAGGTTCGTCGATGACTGTCTGACTTCCGCTTCCGGTTATTCCCCCATAACAATCTGCCTGCTGCTTGAAGGATTTTGTGGGATTAAATCAACAGGAGTTTCCGGTTCGATGTCTGCCATGAAAGCTATAGACGCCATTATAGGGAATCAAACCGAATTAACCCATTCCCCAAACGGGTTAATTCTGGAAAATATCGGTCTGAATACACCGGCAGGGTGCCGGAAGAGGCGCCCGGACGGGAGGTTCAGGCGTCAATAGTACGCTGAAAAAAAGGGTGCTTCGGCGGCTTAGTCTTGCCCGCGGTCTTGAAAGCGCATCACCTGATAGCGAGACACAAATTCATCCACCGTCATGCGGATGAAGGAATCGCGCAGGCGGTGTTTTTTGCCGCACAACGGGCAGGGAACCTCGTCGGCATCGGCTGGAGCCACCAATAACATACTGACACCGGTTGTGCATTGAAAGATACCGAAGAGGTGCATTTCACCATTGGCGAAGATCGGGGCAGAAGTCGCGTACAGGTCTTGCAGGGTGCAAAGAGACTGGTCTTTTTCGTCCATCGTGCTCCTCCTTCTTGCAGGTATTCGATTGGTAAGGCTTCTAATATCATTCTACCGTCAAACCGGTGCGTATTTCAAGCGGGGGTGTTTCGCGGGCTGAGCGCTGTCGAAGCCGCGGGGACGGGCCCTCGACAGGCTCGGGCAGCGGGGGATGCGCTCGGGCAGCAGGGGATATTCCGCTGGCTGAGCGTAGTCGAAGCCATCGGGGAGAAGGAGTGGTTTTCTCACCAGGTTATTATTGGAATCATTCTGGGAATCCGGATTTCTTGTGATCATCTTACGAATGAATTGCCGTATATATAGCGGCTAGCCCGGTTATCCAGTTTTTCATCTCTTGCTTTGCCAATGCAGACTCAGTCAATTCTTTCTCTTGATGTGCAATATAGGTATTCCGAAAAGTTCGAATGTGATCAAGGCGTTCACCAAGTTGACTCTCATTAAATTGTGAAAACTGTGTGCGTATTGCCTCGTATAATCCGCCGGTCTTGTCCTTAGCCGTTTTTGCATATTCCAGACAGAAACCCAACTGTCCAAGCGGCATGATAAAAGCCTTATACACCAGACCCTTTTTTAATCCTGCGGCATTCTTTCTCATCCAATCTTTTTCTTTTTCAGATACTAACAAGAAAGGAGGATCAAAGAAATCCTGCTGGTCTACCTGTTTTTCTGGAATTAATGGTTCTAATAACGTGATGACCATGCTTTTGGCAGCGTCATCCATTACACCCAGCAAGGTTGTAAAACAAGGTGACAGAGAACCTCCTTTATTTTCCAGAAAGGTCAATAACGCCACAGATTCTTCGATGGCTTTTCGATATCGTGATGGAAGACTTTCCAGCGTATCACGATCAATATACAAATCGACAGCCTCTTCCCTGCGGGCAATTGAAACTTCGTAAAATGGTAACTCCGGTTGTAAAGTTTGTACCTCGGCTAGTAAATAACGCAGAGTCGGTTCACAGGCATTAACCAACATAGCCATTGTTGAACCGTGTAAGTTCTGGAAAACACCTTCTGGAATATACAGATAATTCCATTTCGTTCTACCGGTGGAGGCAGATTTGCACCATGATACAGCTGCCCTGACCTTGTTTGGTACTTCGGCATCTTCACGCCCTTTTGTCTCTACAAGCAGATAGTTTCCATCGGTCAAACGAACAAAGAAATCAGGCGTATAGAAAGCCAGGCGATTTCCACTGGCGAGATAATCTATGCGCAGTGCCTGGGGGCCGGCATTTTTACTGAATGCAGCTACATCTTCACTCCGGTCGGCAAAACGTGCAAATGCCACTTCCAATTGACGGTTACAGGGTACAAGATTGAATGGTGTTCGAGCAGCCAGAAGAGTTGGATGAAGCTCAGAGCTGGTAACCTGGAAAGGACGCCAGTTGATTACCGGCTGTTGTTGACCACCGGCCACCCGCTCTTCCGTCATAGTTGTTTTTGCCCGCAGAACAGGCAAGAAAACAGCCCGGATATATTCACGAACATCATCATCCCCCAGCCGGGCGATCAGCTTGGGATCAAATAATGTCGTCTTACTTTCGAACAGATCATTTTCTAGATACTGTTGGATTAGAGGAGCCAAAACCTGGTGGGTTCCGCTTAATCCACAGGCATGTTCAAGTTCTTCACGATAAAACGCTACGGCACCGATTCCGGATTGCAGTAAGGGAAGCTTAAACTTCATCTGTTCCACTATTTCATTGGTGATCAAAGAACGACCTTCGTATTCAATTTCTTCCCTCCGTAAACCAGAAAAAAGCAATTTAGGGTATCGGGCAGATGCTGCTTTAATTTCCTCGTACGATAAACCATCAAGATTATTAATGATGGTATAGGCAGGGCTGATACCAGGAAGAATAATATTCAAAGCCTGTAAATCTTTATTCAATTCGTCTGGGAAAATGCTGACAGTCGTCCGGGGTACCTGATCTGTATCAACGATTTCGATCGGCAAACCTTCCTGATCCAGTTGTTCCTGGTACATCTTTGTAAAGGCTTCATGCTCTACAACTGTCACAGTTTCTAATGCCTGACCCGGCAAGGTCATACGCCGTAATCCACGACCGAGTGTTTGTTCGGGCAGAATGTTGGCTTTGGAACTATATGGCCGCAAAGGTACGATGGTGGTGACGTTACGAACATCCCAACCTTCCCGCAGCATCAGGACGGAAACAATACAGCAATAGGGACTTGTGTCGGAATCCAATTCACGACTCAGCTGTCGAAGAGCTTTCAGATCATCATCACTGATTTCTTTTTCATTGATTTCAAATTCATAGTAGGCTTCTTCGCCTCTTCCACGTTTCTTCAATTGCCCTTTTAAATTCGTATGAAGATTGATGGTTTTCTTATTTAATTCCCGGAATTGTGGGTCAGTATTCAACCGGCGGGTAATTTCATCAGCCGATTTTGTATCCTCTGTCATCACAAATAACAACGCCTTTTTGCCGCTATGCTCCCATTCTTCACGACTTTTCAACCAGCGTTGATATCCCAGCATTAAATGTTCTTCAAAGCGACGGTCTGCCGCTTCATCAGCTCTTTCATGCAGGTTTTGTCCCCGGCCAATAATGGGTGTCTTAACAATACCTGACTCAACGGCCTCACCAAGAGGTGTGTCACAGATGATATGTTTAAATAAATTTCCCTTATTGTCTTTTGGAGTGGCAGAAAAATCCAATTGCGCTGTTATTCCCGTTCCGTGCATTCGCACAGATTCATCCAATGTGAATAGAGCTTCATTCCAGGCAGAATCAGGATCCCAGACATGGTGAGCTTCATCATTCATGACCATGATTTTGGGGTGGGCTGAGATACGGGCTCGCAATTCAGCGCCAGTTTCCAACGCCCGCGCACGGCTGACGGTAGGACCTGCCCAATCATAATAATCGTCTCCACGTGTTGTTTTACGTGGGGCAAATAAACGGTGTATGTTCGTCAGGTAGAGCACGCCCCCTGTAGCTGACCCACTGGCTTCATCCTGTAAGACTGTGGTCATGTTCCAATCACCCAACCAGGCGGGTGGTATCAATGGGTCTTGGTCAAATATTTTTCCTTCGGCAAAATCCATTTTAAGGCGCTCAAATACGGTGAGGTTGGGTGCTATGATGACAAAATGCCGCGCCATGTCAGAATCCGATTCGCGCAGGGCATGGAAATAACTCCAGACCAATGCCAGACTCATGATTTTCGTTTTTCCGGCACCGGTTGCCACTTTGAAGGCATAGCGCGGCCAGCGATCTTCGTCCGGGGTGATACCAGCAGCAGCTATCTGGGCGGCATTTTCCGATGTTTCCTGATTTCCGTCCAGGCTGAAAAATTCACCTATCAGAGAAGAAAGGCTGGTAATGCCGCGAACTTCGCGCAGGTATATCAGTGTTTCGATGGCTTCTCGTTGGCAGAAGTAATAGTTGAATGGATATGTTTGCCCGTCTGGGGTGGTAATGCGATGATCTGACCAGAACCAGTGAAACAATAATTCACGCGATGTCTGGCTAACGCCGGGGTATTCGGCTTTCCGCCATTCAGACGTGAGCAAACGCAAATTTTGAACTATAGGAAGTGGGCTGGGACGGCGACCTTTTTCGACTCTGGATGGCTGGCCCTGTTCAGCCCGGACTCGGTGACTGGTTGGCTCTTGCCAGGGTTTATGAAGTGGTTCAAGTGCATTGGTGTTGATGGTATCCGTCATTTTCCCTCTCCTAACCTCCCCCTGAGGGGGAGGAATTTTCCTGTGCAATTCCTATTTCACAGCATTATTTTTATTCTTCCCCCTTCGGGGGTGGAACAACCTCTTGTGTTTTCCCTTCCCCGTTCAGGAGAGAGCAACGATCTGTTGCGTTCCTCCTTCCCCCTTCGGGAGAGAGCAACGATCTGTTGCATTCCTCCTTCCCCCTTCGGGAGAGAGCAACGATCTGTTGCATTCCTCCTTCCCCCTTCGGGAGAAGGCCGGGATGGGGGCATCTTTCCTGACAAACTCGTAAAATCTCTTCCATCACCCCATCCAAATTCTTCAACACATCATCATTGGTAAATCGAATCACCCTGAGTCCCTGTTCTTCAAGCCATTCAGTTCGGTTGGCGTCATATTCTTCCTGTCCGGCATGTGAATCTCCATCCACTTCCACCACCAGACCGGCTTCATGGCAGAAGAAATCCAGAATGTAGATCCCTTTGGGATGCTGCCTGCGCCACTTCCAACAGGAGATCTCCCGGTCACGTAGTACAGACCACAATCGTCGTTCCGGGTATGTCATTTGACGGCGTAATTCTCTGGCTCTTGATAAGGATTCTGTTGTGTGATCTTGCATTGAAGCTCCGGTTCTTTTCCCCCTCCTTGCCTCCCCCAGAGGGGGAGGTTACAAAAAGTTTTTCCAGAGTGGGGGAGGTTACAAAAAGTTTTTCCAGAGTGGGGGAGGTTATAAGGAGTTTTTCCCAAGTAGAAGATATTGGAAGGCCTTCCGATGGAGTTATTTTATTAATGAAAGTTCTCCTCCCCCTGTGGGGGAGGCTGGAGGGGGTTTTACCCTTCAACCTCCAGCGTAATGGAAGTATCTACACCGAATACATCAACCACTTTGACACATACCGTATGACTGCCAGAATCCGCATATACAAACGGGTCGGTAATTGTGGGTAGTTTCCGGTCTTTCCGGGTTCGATAAGCCTGCCAGTGATGATTAAAAGGTTGACCAGGATGAAAATCAAAATCGACGGCCCAGAAATCGATGAAATCAAACGGGGTTTTAGTTGCCCGTTCCTGCAAGGCTTCCACCTCTTTGAAAGGCACTTCGGTCAGGGACGGCAGGAATCGATCCAACCGGATACGGATGGCTTTATTCCCCCTCCTAACCTCCCCCACAGGGGGAGGGAGTTTGGAGCTATCTCCCACAGGGGGAGGAACAACAGCACCTTCCCCCTCCGGGGGAAGGCCGGGATGGGGGCTAATCACCGGTTCATCACCATTGGCCGCATTGACCACCGCCGATGCCGCCAGATTGGCCATTTCAAAAAACGGCGGCGGAGTGGTGCGATTTTTCTCCATAATTTCGCGCGGAATGTGGAACAGGCGGATGCGTACGCCCAGTTCCTGCTGCAGAGCATCGCAGGCCATGCGCAGGTCCATTTCGAATTCCCAGGCCAGGCAGTGCAGTTCGCGGGCTCCGGCGGTCAGCGCCGCCTCGGCGGCCGCGCGTGCTTCGGCCCGGGTGAAGATCGAATCGATGGCATCCACATGCACCAGGGCTGGACCCTTGCGTCCGTGCAGCAATGGTGACACAGGGTTGGGCAGTACTTCGGCCCGGTAGAATTCGAGCACCACCCGGCGGTGTTCGGAATCAGCGCCGTGCAGACGTTCTTTCTGCCACCATTGGCGTTCATACCGGCCCAGGTTGTACACATCAAACGAGCGGTACGGCTGGTTTTCACTGTGCAATTTGCGCTGCAAATCGATCAGCCGCTTGCGGCTGGTGTGGATGGCAAACCGGCCGAGATCAGCCATGATCCAGCGGCGGCCCAGGCGTTCGGCCACCGCGCCGGTGGTGCCGCTGCCGCAGAAAAAGTCTGCCACCAGGTCGCCTTCGTTGGATGAGGCTTTGATGATGCGCTCCAGCAGGGCTTCGGGTTTTTGGGTGGGATAATCTACTCTTTCCATAGAAGATGTGTTTACAATTGGAATTCTCCAAACTGCATTGAGACATTTCCCATTCTTAACAACTTCATCTATAAAGATTTTATAATCATGGCTTTTACCTTTTCCAGAATGCCCCCAAATCCATTCTCTACCATCAGGATCAGTATGTACTTCCTGTTTTTTCATTTTTATGTATTCTTCACGAGTTATTTCTTCGGTTACTTCGTTTATTTTATGAAGGCTACTATTTGAGTAAAAAAATATAGTATTATGTTTGACATTAAATTTTTGTTCTGTATACATCAAACGGCCTGTAAAACTCCAAATAATTTCGTTTCTAAAATTATCTTTACCAAATACTTCATCAAGAAGCAATTTGAAAAAACTATTTACACGCCAATCACAATGAACATAAATGCATCCATGTTCAGAAAGAAGCGATTTCATTAACAGAAATCTCTCATACATTAGCTGGATAAAACTATCTGTACCATTCCCCCACATATCCTTGTAAGCTATCATCTCAATTGTTGATTGATCTTTTTCGATTTCTTCCTCTTCCCCCAGCGGTACATTCATGGTGAAATCGGCGCCCACATCAAAGGGCGGGTCTGGAATAGGTCAAAAAAAGTGGACACATTTAATGTCCTGAAATTTGCTCGAAATCCGCTGGGCTACGATAACCCAGGGAAGAGTGCAATCTTTGGCGATTGTACCAAACCTCAATATACTCGAAGATAGTAGATTTAGCTTCGGCTCTGGATGAGAATTGCCGGTAAGCACATTCGCTTTTCAATGTGGCATGAAAGCTCTCCATAGCCGCATTGTCATAACAATTCCCGGTTCTGCTCATACTGATCTGGCATTTCGCAGCTTCCAACAACTTCAAATAGGCTTCGCTCGTGTACTGGCATCCGCGGTCGGAATGATGCAGTAAATCAACCTGCGGATGCCGGTTGACCACGGCCATTTTCCAGGCTTTCTCAACCAGTTGTGTGTTCATCCGGTCTGCCATAGCCCACCCCACGATCTTGCGAGAGTACAGGTCCATGATGGATGCCAGATAAAGCCAACCTTCGGCCGTGTCGATATAGGTGATGTCACCCACCCATTTCTCATTAGGTTTGGTTGCCTGGAATTTCTGGTTCAATATGTTAGGGGCTATCCTGTCGCCATAGTGCTGTTTGGTGGTCTGTGGATGCCACCTGCGGGCTTTCAATGGGATCAGATGGGCCTTTCTCATCAACCGTGCCACCCGAAAACGGGAATAGTTGTACCCTTTTTGAAGCCAATACTTGTGTATCCGCTGACTGCCATAGGTGTACCGGCTGAATAGAAAAGCTTCTCTGACCTTTTCCAGTAATTCGGCATTGGCCCGCGATCTGGCACTTTCGGGCCTCTGTTTCCAGGCGTAGTACCCGCTGCGATGTACTTCCAGTACTTTACACATTCGTTTGACGGAGAATATCTTCTCATGGGCCGCTATGAAGGCGTACTTCAATGGCTTTTTCGTGAGAAGATGTTGATCGCTTTTTTTAGGATATCTCTTTCCTCCTCTGCGTTGGATAGTTCTTTCTGTAACCGGCGAATTTCTGCTTTCGCGGCTTCCAGATCACTGGGTACAATTTGGGCAGGTTCTCCTGCTCTCTCCATGATCTGATATCGGTCACGCCACTTTACCAGCATCCCAGGTGTTATTCCCAATTCCCGCTCGATCTGCATGGCGCTTTTATCTCCCCGTTTCAGCAATTCAAGCGCCTGGATCTTGAAATCCTCTGAATACTCCCTGTACTTCTTGTCTCTCATCTCGTCTCTCCTGATCTTGTTAGTCTACTTGATCAGGACATTTTTCGTGTCTACTTTTTCGCTCGTTTCCAGT
>NZ_BBYA01000011.1 GCF_001050275.1 Leptolinea tardivitalis | reverse complement strand
TTTCTTTGGATTCCTACGCAAGAATCTTGGTAATGACACCCGCGCCAACGGTCAGACCGCCTTCGCGAATGGCGAATTTTGAACCCTGTTCCAACGCAACCGGAATGATCAGTTCCACTTCCATGTTCACGTTGTCTCCCGGCATAACCATTTCAACACCTTCCGGCAGTTTGATGTTACCGGTTACATCCATGGTGCGAATGTAGAACTGCGGGCGGTATCCACTGAAGAATGCTTTGTGACGTCCGCCTTCTTCTTTCTTCAACACGTACACTTCCGCGTTGAATTTGGTGTGCGGGGTGATGCTCGCCGGTTTGGCCACCACCATGCCGCGTTCCACATCGGTGCGCTCAATACCGCGCAGCAGCAATCCCAGATTGTCGCCAGCCTGGCCTTCGTCCAGCAGCTTGTGGAACATTTCGACACCGGTTACTACCGAGTTCATGCTCTTCTCCCGCAATCCCACGATTTCCACCGGGTCGCCTACTTTGATCTTGCCGCGGTCTACACGTCCGGTTACCACCGTCCCGCGCCCCTTGATCGAGAACACGTCTTCGATTGGCATCATGAACGGTTTGTCCAACGCACGTTCCGGGGTCGGAATGTATTCATCCACTACCCGCAGCAGTTCTTTGATGCAGGCATATTCCGGTGCGTTCGGATCGGTCGAGGTGCTTTCCAGTGCTTTCAAGGCGGAGCCGCGTACAATCGGGGTGGTGTCGCCCGGATACTTGTACTCGTTGAGCATTTCACGCAGTTCCATCTCAACCAGTTCCAACAGTTCCGGATCGCCCATCTGATCAATTTTGTTCAGGAAGACCACGATGCTCGGCACTTCCACCTGGTAGGCCAGCAAGACGTGTTCTTTCGTCTGCGGCATAGGGCCGTCGGGCGCTGCCACCACCAGGATGGCGCCATCTACCTGCGCCGCACCTGTGATCATGTTTTTGATGTAGTCACGGTGTCCCGGCATGTCCACATGGGCATAGTGCCGGTGTTCGGTCTCGTATTCAACATGCGCAATGTTGATCGTGATGCCGCGCGCTTTTTCTTCCGGCGCGTTATCAATTTGATCGTACGCACGATATTCCGCGTTTCCCAAAAATCCGCAATACTTGGTGATGGCCGCGGTTAATGTCGTCTTCCCATGGTCAATGTGACCCATGGTACCAACATTCACATGCGGTTTTGATCGGTCAAATTTCTGCTTCGCCATGTTTTAATCTCCTTCAAACATCCATAAGTCAGGTAATCAGTGCTTGCGGCAGCTAGAGCCCTCAATGGGATTTGAACCCATGACCCCGTTCTTACCAAGAACGTGCTCTACCAACTGAGCTATGAGGGCTTGCCGACCGTTGGGTCTCAAACCTGGTCAAAATTGACCAGTGGGCAGTGAAGGATTCGAACCTCCGAAGGCGTGTCGCCAACTGATTTACAGTCAGTCCCCGTTGGCCACTTGGGTAACTGCCCAGATTTGAGCCGTTGCCAGCTCGCAAGTGAGATTGTGCTTCTCGGCATGTTCAATCTCACTCACCAGCCTGCAACTGAGCCGACGATGGGAATCGAACCCATAACCTACCACTTACAAGGCGGTTGCTCTGCCGATTGAGCTACGTCGGCGGCTTGATTGTTAAGCTTCTACACTGGTCAAGCGGACGGATTATACCAAACCCTTTTTCGAAAGGCAAGGGAAATCAACGTCCATTTTCCAAGCCGTTTTTTAAGTTTATCAACCTTTCCCCGGCAAGTCAACGGCGGATCGTCTCCAAACCTCATCCCTGCCATTTCAGAATGGATATCGTCTATTCTAAAGCGGATCATTCTTTCCGTCTACCTTTTTTCAGATACAATTGTCACCATATGAGAAAAAACACTCGGAAGATCATTATTATTCTTATCATATTGCTGGTTGCCGCCGCAGGCACATGGGGATATTTCAGCGGCGCTTTCAACCGGTTGATTACCCGCGACCTCGCATCTACATCTGAAAAATTCCTCGCCGCTGTAAAAATAGATGATTATGACACCGCCTTCTCCCTGTGCAGCTCGGCTTTCAAATCTGAGCTGGGAGATCCTGACGGATTGAAAAAAGCCATTGCCCATCGTGATGCCATTCCCACTGAATGGAAGCTTAACTTGTTCCGTATGAAAGGCAACAAAGGTGAAGTGGAAGGGACGGGCACTCTCACCCGGGGGCGCCGGGCGATCATCAATATTGCCCTCTCCCGCGAAAACCGCAAATGGATGATCTCTGGTTTTCTGATTGAAGAACAGTAGTTCTTTCAAGTATAATTAGCCCCGCTACTGGAGGCTTAACTGCATGGAAATCACCTGGTATGGACACGCCTGTTTTCGATTGACCGAACGCGGTCTGGCAACCGTTGTGACAGATCCATTCGATTCAAAAGAAATTGGCTTTGAACCATTAAAATTAAAAGCCGATATCTTGACGGTCAGTCAGGATACCCCCGGTCATAATCATATCTCAGCCGTCAAAGGTGATCCATACACCATCACCGGACCCGGCGAGTTTGAAATCGGCGGTGTTTTTATCACCGGTGTGCAGACCAACGGTCATAGTAAAAAAGAAACCGATCCGCGCAACACGCTTTATGTTTTTGACTACAATAATATTACAGTGGCCCACCTGGGGAATATCAACCGGGTGCCCGCTCAGGCAGAAATTGAAGCCCTGGGTAATGTAAAAATTGCTCTGGCGCCGGTGGGAGGCAGTTTCCCTCTGGAAAAACTGACCGAAGTGATCAGTCTGCTGGAACCAAACATCGTTATCCCCATGATGTACGAAACTCCGGCTTCCAAAACTAAAGTGCAGCCGTTGAAAGATTTCTTGAAATCCATGGGGATCGATAAAGAGCCTGAAGTTCTGCCGTCATACCAGATCAAATCAGGAAGCAGTCTGCCGGAAGAGACCAAAGTCGTCGTTCTGGATTACCAGCGAAATTAGAGGGCAGTGTGGCTGTCAAATTGATCATGACCTGGGATATTTCTTCAGACCAGGAACAGGATTATTTTGAATTCGTTGTCCGTGAGTTTATCCCCGGCGTACAGCGCCTGGGTTTTGAACTATCTGATGCCTGGGCGACGGTGTATGGCAATTCGCCGCAGATCATGGTGACGGCCGTTCTTCCGGATGCAAAAGAAGCCCGGCAGGTGTTGAAATCAAATGAATGGCGCGAATTACATAACCATCTACAGGATTATGTAAAGAATTATTCCCAAAAAATCGTGACCGCCCGCGGCGGTTTTCAATTCTGACGGCCGGTATGAAACCGGCTGAGTTTTCCACCCGTCTGCTTGACTGGTACGTAAAGCACGGACGTTCCCTGCCCTGGCGCGGTTCGCCTGACCCGTATGCTGTGCTGGTGTCTGAATATATGGCACAGCAGACTCGCGTGGAGACGGTCATCCCTTATTACCTGCGCTGGATGGAGCAGTTCCCCACCCTGCAGGCGCTGGCCGTGGCTCCGCTGGACGCTGTCCTTAAAGCCTGGGAAGGGCTGGGATATTACGCCCGGGCGCACAATCTGCACAGGGCTGCCCGTGTCGTAATGACGGAATATGCCGGTATCCTTCCGTCAAACATGGAAGACCTTCGCCGGCTGCCCGGCGTGGGCGATTATACGGCGGCCGCCGTGGCCTCCCTGGCTTTCGGGGCTGACCAGGCCGCGCTGGACGGCAACCTGCGCCGCGTGCTGGCCCGGGTGACTGCCCTGCCGTTGGACCCGCGCACCCCGCAGGGTCAGAGGCAATTGACAGATTACGCCCGCGGACTTCTGCCCCCCGGACGCGCCGGAGACTTCAACCAGGCGCTGATGGACCTGAGCAGTCTGGTGTGCCTGCCTAAAAAGCCCCGCTGTTCTGAATGCCCGCTGACGGATTTCTGCCGGGCGTATCAGGAGAACCGGCAGGCTGACTTCCCCGTGAAGGTGAAGAAAGCACCGGTGCCCACCATCACTGTTACGGCCGGCGTGCTGCGCCGCGGTGATGCTGTGCTGTTAACCCGTCGCCCGGCAAATGGTCTGCTGGGCGGCATGTGGGAGTTTCCCGGCGGCAAGCAGGAACCCGGTGAGACGCTGCCCGAATGCCTGGTGCGCGAGCTGCGCGAGGAACTCGATATTGAAGTGAGTGTGGGTAAAGAAGTGGGCATATTCAGGCACGCCTATTCGCATTTCAAGGTGGTGCTGCATGCCTTTGAGTGCCAGATTGTGAGCGGCTTGCCCCGTCCGCTGGCCAGCGACAGCCTGGAGTGGGTTCCGGTGGAGCGGCTGGAGGAATACGCGATGGGGAAGATTGACAGGATGATTGCGGGAGAGATCACAGGAAAAGACAGTCCAGCTTGACAGCAATGTCAACATAGTATACATTAATGTATACTATGTTGACTCAGATTCAGGCGCAGAAATTTGCTGTTGAAAATCAGACAGTCGTTGATAACATTCTGAAGGAACACTTTCAGATGAATCTTCTGGATCTGCTCTTCAATGCACCTTTTGAGCAGAATCTGGTGTTCAAAGGCGGCACCTGCCTGCGTCTGGCTTATGGTTCCTTTCGTTTCTCAGAAGACCTTGACTTTTCAATACTCGCTGATATCCCATTTTCTGAATTTCTACAGGTGATCCAAAAAGTCACAACCATAATGCCCGGTGCTGAAATTAAAGATATATATAACAAACGCAATACTCTTTACGCAAGAGTTATTTGTATGGTCGAATACAGACCAATCCCAATCGGTATTAAAGTTGAGGTCAATAAAAACGCATCTGATTTTGAGCATACGATTCGAATGATTACCAGTCCGTTCAACAATCTTTCTGTTCTTGGTCGAGTTTATTCACTGGAATCAATACTAAAAGACAAGATGCGAATAATGACAAACGGAGAGAGGCGTGATCCACGTGATCTTTTTGATGCCTGGTACATTCATCAAAAGGTAGGTCGGGATTTTGATATTCCGGAGGAATTTAAGTATTCAAGAAAAGAACTGATGGATAGTTTGTTTCATTTCATCCCGCAAAACCAGCGTAAAGTGATCGAATTGTTTGTGCGATGAACCGACAGCAGTTAATTAGCACGATTACGTCTCATAATATGGATATCTTCCGGATTAATGATCTTCGGAAGCTGTTCCCAGATGAAGCCAACTTGAAAGTGGCGGTAAAACGGATGATTGATACCGGTATCATCATCCCTGTTGCACGTGGCATTTACACTTTAAAAGAGGAATCGCTGGATATAGAGAACATTGCCACCCGGCTGTATTACCCGAGTTATATCAGTTTTGAAAGTGCTCTATCAAAGTACGGCATAATCAATCAGGGTCTTTATGGATTGACACTGGCCACAACACGACACTCCAAAAAAATGATTCTCGCCGGGGTGGATTGTGAATATTGCCAAATCAAGGGATCGTTATATACCGGCTATACGTTGACCAACGGTACCTATCTGGCCAGCCCGGAGAAGGCTTTGCTCGATCTGTTGTACCTGCATGCGCTCGGAAAAAGGACTATCAATCCCACAGAATGGATCACCGATGCCCTGAACCCGAAAGAAATCCGGGGATATCTGACCAAATATCCGCCGGCTGTGGAGAACATGGTGAAAGAATTGGGGTTATGGAAGTAACTCAGCTCGTTCTGGCCTAAGTATATGCGGACCAGTTGGAGAGTGCGCAACGGGGGAGATCAAACGGATGATAGTAGTAAAGTTGAATTCAAAGTTTTTTCGGAGGAAAAAATGACACATAGTTGGACTGAAAAAGATGATCTTAAGGCTTTGTATGTGTATCTTTATGGTGTAGAGGAATTGCCATTCAACATACACCAAATCGCCATGATGATTGATACAACAGATGATAGTTTGAAAATGCGAGTTGGAAATTTTAAGGCAGTTGATACTGACGCTGGGTTAACGCATGTTGCTTCTCAGAGTGTAGACGTTTTTAACAAATACTCAAAATTATCAAAAAGGGATTTACGGTTTAAGGCGTTTGGCCTAAATTAGATTACTGGTAAGCCAAGCATTTTTAAGTATTCAAACGTTGGACTATAGAAATCTGGTTTGCGGGTGTGATCGTCTATATCACCCTCTGGAACGACTATGACCATCCCTTGCCGAGCTCGGGTTAATAATACTCTATAAGCATTCTTTTGATAGATTTGCCTCTCTATCTGATTGATATTGTTCCATCGATGTCCAACAAATGATTTATGCACCCAACCCGATGGTGAATACCGAAAGTCGGCATCCCAGGTTACACAAGCCCAATCGAGCTCCAACCCTTGAATATCAAACTCCGTTGCTACATCTTCTAGATAGTAAGAAGAACGAATATCTTCCTTCCCATCTAGAAACCAATGAACTGGGTCCATCGGTGATTTGACATGAATTGCCAATGGGCGAAGTCTTTCTGCTTGTGAGGAAACAACAATCCCAAATCGTTCTGAACCGCGGGCTTGTTCTTTCAACCATTTCTTGGCCTTTGATAGTTCTCGTGTTAGGACAATGGGATATTTTCCATCAAGACCTTTTAAGGTTTCTTTTGCACCATCAACATCTATATCCAACAATTGTTTTACAAATAACGAAACATTCTCAGCTCTGAAAGACCGCATTGACACCGATAAATGTAGTTCATCCTTCGTAAATAAATTGTCTTTTTTGTGTGAAAGTCTCGCGATATATTCTTGTGCATTATATTCACTATCATTCAATCGGGATGAAATATACACGTTCCAATCTGGATAAGACCGTTCAATAGCCCGTAACCATTCACCTATTCCAGCTTCACCTGTATTGATTTCTTTTCCCCCACCGACTAGACAGACAATGACTGCCCAATCCTCATGCCGATCAAGGCATGAAATAAGAAATTCCGGTTCAGACAATTGAAAGAAAGGATTATTCTTCTTTCTCTTCATGAAACCTTGTGTTTGTTCGAGATTCCAAGCTCTTTGAGCTTCATCAAACAAAACAACATGTTCAAGGGGTGCTTTTGTTTCATCAACCAAGCAATCATCCCGAAAGTTATGAACATTTTGAATAAACATTTTTACTTCGCTCATAACATTCTTTTTTGTGAAGTTTTCTCCATTCGCTTTCGCATTGGCTACCCGATCTCGTGTCAGAGCCTCCCTGAGTATCGCGACCAATGGTCCATTTCCAGAAAGAAAAACACTATATAGGTCTTGTGATTTATCGATATGCAAAGTGGCAATATTTAACCCGATAAGTGTTTTTCCAGCTCCTGGAACACCTGTCACAAAACAAATGGCCTTTTGTTTATTCTCTTTAGTGATTTGAATTATTTTTGAAATAGTATCAGATGTTTGTTGCAGATTAATTGCGCTAGCATCACTGCGGGATATTTCTTTTACCGAATGACCTCTATAGAGTGAAATTGCCGCTTCAACTATTGTTGGAGTTGGATGATACCCACCTTTCTCCCAAATAGAAACATCAATAGGATCATCATCGATGAATGCAAGAACACGATCCATAATTGATCGCAAATTCTGTGAATTGGTTTTTATAACAGATAATAATTTATCATTTTGAGGGGTTTGAGAAATTGTTGTGAAAGATGTTTTCGTATGTGTAGCTATCAGAATGGGAATAATGAAACGTTGATGACTAGTCTCATGGAAGTTCTTTAGGTCTAGGGCATAATCAACGACCTGATCGATATCATTTGACTTGAATTCTTTTTCACCTACCTTAAACTCTAATATGAAAATACCAGAACCAATAAGACACAGAACATCAATTCTTTTCCCCATTCTTGGAATTGAATACTCAAAGTAGATTTTTCCTTGATACGCTTGTAATACTTTTTTTAGTATCGTTATTTGAGTAAGCCAGGCATTACGTTGAGTCTGCTCCAATGGAAATTCGTTGTTTTTCGATAACTCTCCAATAATCTCTAGATCGTTCTGTTTAATGAATATTTCAATAGAATTTGCATAATAATAACGCTGCATTGATGATCCCCTTTTCGGTTTACCTTCGACTGATTTATCTTACACTGAAAGACCATCTTTTCAAAACAGGGCGCGGCCTCCCGGCCGCGCCCTGTTTTATACCTATACAACCTCCGGAACTCCGGCCGAAAGCACCGGCTTCTCTTCCCCGCCGGTCTTCGGTTCCACCTTCCTCAGGTAGAACAGCCCGATCAGCAGCAGCGGCAGCAGGACCGCCAGGGTGATCAAGGCACCATTCACTGTGGTGGTGGGCTCTTTGCGGGTGAACACCCAGCCAACAGATAACTCCGTCAGGTTGCCGCACAGGTCAAACAGGAAGTGCCCGAAGACAGCCGGCCAGATGGAGTTTGTGCGCAGCATAAGGGCGGCAAAGAAAACACCAAAGAACGTGCCGTACAGAATCTGCGTACCGGTGGTCAGCAGATCGCGCCGGCCGGCCAGCAGGTTGATGATGTGCACCAGGCCAAAAACCGCGCTGGAGATGATGACAGCCAGAAAAATCCCCTTGCGTGTGCTGCCCCACTTGCGCAGCATCACCGGCAGTAGCAGCCCGCGAAACAGGAACTCTTCAATGGTTCCCACAGAGATATACAGCAGCACATACAGGGCAATCAGACTGCCATCGGTCAGATTAGATTTCAGCGGTCCTCCGATCATTTCACTGCCGTTTAGCACACTGTAGATCAGTAGCGGCCATATCAGCCAGACAGCTTTCCATTTCGAAGGCCGGGTAAAGCCGCCTTCCGTCAACAGACCAAGTTGGGCGATGAAAACGAACAGCAAAAGGCTGACAATTCCCTGCTGCAGGGCGCCGGAAAGATAAGATGCTTTCTGTAATCCCAGCGCCGGAGTGAACAGGCCTTCCAGCGGAAGTTCCGTTAAAGCGGTGGCAATAGACATCACCACCAGGCAAAAGATGAGGGGAAAACGGTTCATAAACAACTTAATGGATTTCATGAGAATCTCCTTTTGTTCTCAGGTTGACCGGGCATCTTGCGTTCGGCAGCCCGGTGATCTGTCTTTAATTCCGCGTGCTGGCAAGGCTGCGCCCACCGGGCACCCGGCTAAAAAAAGATGTTTTTTCACACAGCCGGTGGTTGAAATCAACCACCGGCTGTGACAGTATGTATCAGGTGGTCAGTCCACCTGGATGGAGTACTTCAACAACAGGCTCGATCCCAGGTATTCCAGCAGGATAACCCAAACTGCGGTCACAATGGCAGGGACAAATGACGTGATGTTCAGGTTGCCGTTCATGGTGATGATGTGTTGTCCGCTGAAGGTGGGCAGCATGAGTACATTCGTCCAGATCATGACGTACACGATGAAAACGGCGATGGCAATCATCAAAATGGTGCTGAGCATTGTGGTGATCAGAGCAGACCACAACCGGGTGAGGCCGATACTGCGTGAGATCATGTATGAGATCAGAACGGTCATGTCACCCAGCAGGAGGAACAACACCAGTCCGCCCATGGTTTCCCAGTGCTCTATGGTGAGCGCATTGTAATAGCCTGATGTGTTCCTGTAGAAGAGGATCATGAGCACCAGGAACCCCAGGCAAGCCAGAACATTCACCAGAACGGCGATGATTACCCGGCTGAGCATCTGCTTCCAGGCAGATACCGGCAGCGAGAGTTCCATCAGGGCGCTGTCATGGCGCAGCCAGCTGAAACACTGGTATAACGCCAGCACAATGCAGGCCGGAAAGAAGATGCCGCCCAATACCAGCGAGCTGAAAACCAGCAGTCCATTGGTGAACCCGTCTGTATTTGGAACCACAGCCATCAACACCAGTGAGGCCGCCGCTACAATAAACATCCAGATATTGCGATGAAAAAAGTCAAGAAAGTTCCATTTGAGTAGATTAAGCATTTTGAAATACCTCGAGATAGCGGTCTTCGATCGATTGTCCGTGCTCCTGGCGGATGTTTTCGGCCGTGTCGGTCAGAATCAGGCTGCCGTAGTTCAGGAAAAGTACATCATCCAATATCATTTCCACATCCTTCACCTGATGGGTAGAAATCAAAACCGTGCTTTCTTCATTGATCCCGGCCAGGATGGTCTTCAGGATGTTGTGTTTGGCCAGAGGGTCAAACCAGCCGATGGGTTCATCCAACAGGTAGAGGCGGGCGTTGCGTGAAAAAGTCAGCATCACCAGCGTACGGATGACCGTCCCTTTTGATAGAGTGCGGATGGACGCCGCCGGATCCAATCCTAAAATCTGGCACAGGTCAACCGCGCGTTTAGCGTCAAAATCTCCGAACATGTCTTCGTAATACCGGATGGCATCACGGATTTTCATCCAGAGGAAGAGCTGGTTGCGATCGGGCATGAACGCGGTATTCCGGTGGATGGCCTCAACAGCATTGCTGCCGCATACACGAATGGATCCCGAATCGGGTTTAACGATCTTCATAATGGTCTTCATCAGAGTGGTTTTCCCCGCCCCGTTCGGTCCCATCAAACCGGCCACCCGTCCGGCTTCCAGGGTGATGTTGACCCGGTTGAGAACGGTATGTCCACTGAAAGATTTGGAAACATCAGTCACTTCCAGTATGGCGCTCATTTTGCCAGTGCCTCCTCTACTGTTTTGAGGATCTCATTGTTGGTAAAACCGATTCCCCTCATTCCGTTGATGAATTCATCGACAAGCCCGCCGCACATTTCCTGTTTCAACGAGTGAACGACTTTTTCATCTTCGGTAACAAAACTGCCCACGCCCCGCTGGGTGTAAATAACCCCTTCACGTTCAAGTTCAGAGCAAGCCCGCTGCATGGTATTCAAATTGACTCCGAATTTTTCTGATAATACTCTCACTGATTCAACCCTTTCTCCGTGGGCAAGTGTGCCGGTGACAATATCCTTCTTGATACTGTCCATAATCTGTAGATATATGGGAACAGTTGGATTAAATTTCATCATTCATCCTTCCGTATTAGTGTTATAGGTATATATTACACTCACACATAAAAGATGTCAAGACTATTTTGATTTTTCCTTCCGGGTTTATTTGAAGTGATTACAATAAAAACAACTTTTACAAATCGAGAATTCCATGAACATTCTGATCTTTAATTGCGGGAGTTCTTCCCAGGGCTTCAAACTTTACCAGAAAGAATACGGCACTACACCCATTCTGGTTGCAGCTGGCAAAGCTCGTAATGTAGCCACGAAAACTCGGGCTGATTCGTGCCTTGATTGGACGGCCGGCAGTCAAAAAGGCTCGGTGAATGTCGAACTCCCCTCTCATCGTGAGGCTGCCCGGCAAATTCTGGCTCTTCTGCGTAAATCTAACCTGTCAGTGGATGCCATCGGACACCGGTTTGTGCACGGCGGTGACGTGTTCCAGCACACCACCCGCATTGATAAAGCCGTTTTGGCCGGGTTGAAGGGCTGTTTCCCCCTGGCGCCCATTCATAACCCGAATTCATACAGCGTAATTGAAGTCTGCCGGGAGCTTCTGCCGGATGCGGCACAATTCGCGGTGTTTGATACTGCTTTCCACGCCAACATGCCGGCGGAATCCCGTCAGTATGCCCTGCCGCGCGAGCTGGTGCAAGAGAACGGCTACCGGAAATATGGATTCCACGGCCTTTCCTATCAGTATGTGTCCGCCCGAACAGCCGAATACCTGGGCAGACCGCTGGAGGAATTAAAACTGATCCTTTGCCATCTGGGAACCGGCGGCTCGAGTGTCACCGCCATGAAAGACGGCCGCTCTATGGATTCGTCCATGGGCTATTCCCCCCTGCCGGGGCTGGTCATGTCAACCCGCTGCGGCGATTTGGATCCCGAGATCGTACTGGAGATGATCCGCCGCGGCAGTTCGGTCGATGACGTTGAATTCATCCTGAATAATCAATCCGGCCTGATCGGTCTATCCGGATATTCGTCCAACCTCGAAGAGGTCATAGCCGAAGGTGAAAAAGGCAATGAAGACTGCCGGCTTGCGTTTGATGTATATGCGCACCGTCTGCAACTCTACCTGGGGGCTTTTTTCTGGCTATTAAACGATGCCGATGCCATCGTCTTTACCGATGATGTCGGCCTGAAATCCTGGAAACTTCGCGAGAAAGTCTGCCGCGGTGTAGAGAACCTGGGCATCCTTCTGGATGCCGATGCCAACCGTCTGGCTCTACCAGATCAGATCACCTGCTTCAGTTCACCGGCATCCCGCACCCGCCTGCTGACTGTGCCAACGGACGAGGAACAGGTCATTTTGCAGGAAGTGCTGTCTCAGTTGGAACAGGCCTGAAATATGTCTCCTGTAGATACTCACCGTATCGTTCAGTTTGTCCGCGATCCGTCTCTTCAGCACATTGAATTGCGATTCTCACAATACAGTCAGCCGGCCTTCCACCGGCATAACCACAACGCGTATTCCATCGGCCTGGTCAGCAGGGGAAGCACGCAATTTCACCTTTTACAGCAGGCCGAAGCTGTATTTCCGGTGTGTAGCGGAGATATTGTGTTGATCAATCCCGGTGAAGTGCACGCCTGCAACCCGGATTCCGGTTCGGTTTTTGCCTATACCATGCTCTATATAGAACCGCCCTATATGCAACAGCTTGTGATGGATTGCGGACAAACGTCGAAAACCGACTTCCGCTTTCCAAAGCCTGTGCTTCAAAACCCTGCCATCCGCCGCATATTCAAATCGCTGAGTCAGTCCATCATCGCAGGAAGCACCCGTCTTGAAATTGAAACGAAACTCCACGAGATTGTGGCAGCGATTCTGGAATCATACAATGTTGAAGAGAGGATTTTTCCATCCTGCCCGGAGGCCGTCCAAAAAGGTTACCTTTACCTTCAAGACCATCTGTCCGAAAACATATCCCTGCAGGAATTGGCTTCCCTGTGTGGATTAAGTCCCTTTCATTTCCTGCGGTCTTTCCGCCGGCATTACGGACTGCCGCCCCACACCTGCCAGTTGCAGATGCGCATCCATCACGCCCGGCAGATGCTGGCAGCCGGCAGTCCCATCGCCGAGACGGCTGCCGCCGTCGGCTTTGCCGATCAGAGCCATTTCACCCGTAAGTTCCGGTCGCTGGTGGGTGCCACTCCACAGCAATACCAGGCCGGCCTGTCTACCTGACCGGTCAGCGCAGCAGACCGATATTGCCGGTCAATTTGTTTACCTCCCGATCTTCACCATAAATAGCAATTCCAAGATACGTCAAATCACATTCTGATGTGAGGGCTATATTGGCCGTGTAATCTTCGTACCGTTTGGATTGCTGAGCGATGTCACAAAAATCCACAAAGAAAAGGGAATTCTCCGGCATAGACAGCAGCCGGCTTCGCAGTGACCGGATCAGGCTGCTGTCTCCTTTCAACAGTGGAACAGTGGCCCGGGTGATGCCCTTATGCACCGTCCCATCCCGGTCAACCACATCTTCCCCCACAATGCCATCCACCTTCTTCCCAAGGCTGATCGCCAGCACAGCAGCCGTATTGGCGATTAATCCCAACGGTAAATTCTGATCAATAACCATGACGCATTTCATCATAAAACTCCGGTTATCTTTTTTATCAAAGATAACCGGAGGATGTATCGGGGTATAGAATGAAATTGCTATCCCGTAGTGTTCAATTACCTACTGATTCAGCCAGGTATGAACATAGCTGGACTTTAGCAAATTCCCTACATCGATCATCGTAATCTGTTCATCCAGATTAACGAAATTCAGATTCTTCTCCGCCTGATTGATGGCTGTATTAACCACACTTCGCATCAAGTACGGTTCAAACGGCCTCTGGTCATCAAACGAGCGGATCCGCTGATACATCCGGACGAATGTTTCCTGCACAACATCTTCTGATAGTTGCCGGTTATGGGTGATCAGATAGGCAGTACGCAGTGCCTTTTCCTGGTATTTTGAAACCAGGTATTCCAGCCCTCCGATATCCCCATTTTTCAACCGGCTGATCGCCTGTTGATCATTCATTCGTTGCTCCCTTTATGTGTAGGTGTCTATCTATATATACAGATTGAGGAGAAAAAAGGTTGGCTTTTCATTCTTCTGACCGTCCCCCTGACAAACAAAACACCCAAATCAATCACTCTAAGATCTGAAAACAAAAATGACAACGGCACGAGATACTCTGTGCCGTTGTCATTAATATAAAAGAGTTTACATTTCAATACCGAAAACGTTTCTTACAATCAAGCCTACAATGAATGACAGGGCAGACACCCCCATACTGATGCCCAACATTTCAAGGAAGCGCTGTTTAAACGGCAGATCTTTGGCGACAGAAACATAGAAATTGAAGCCCAGGATAATAAGAACCGCAATCAAAAGAGTAATGGCCAGACTGATGAATATTCCCTTGCCCGCCTGTGGAACAAGCAGATATGGCAGGATCAACAGGATCACTGTGATGATATAGGCAATCCCCGTATACAATGCCGACCGTCCGGCTTTTGAATCATTATCTGCCCGGGCAGATAAGAATTCAGAAGCCGCCATTGAAAAAGCCGCCGCAATACCCGTGATCAGGCCGCTGACCGCTACGAGCTGTCCGCTTTGTAGAGCAAACGTCAAACCTGCCAGGGTACCTGTCAATTCAACCAGGGCGTCATTCAACCCAAGCACGATCGAACCTACATAAGAGAGGAATTCTTCTTCGATCATGGCCGTCATGGCCTCTTCATGTTCCTCTTCATCCTTACCAAGTTGGGCGGCACCGGGAATTACAGACTCAAATTCTGCATATTCCTTTGCTCCGGCAGCTTCTCCCCGTTCAATCAGCTTGATAGAGAACGTAAGACCAAGTATCCGCACCATTAAGATCAGAAAAAAGATTTTGATACTGTTTGGTTGAACATCTTCATTGCTGACATTTTTCCAAAACTGGTAATGCCGTAACTCCGTATCAGACATTTCATGAATAACACGGGCGTTGTTCTGGTCTTTGATTATTTTCGCCAGTTGTTTATATAGAAGGTGGCTGGTGATTTCGTCCTTCTGAAATTGACGGATTTTGCTGCGCTGCTCCTCGGTGATCATTCATCCTCCTGTGTCCGGTATGCGAAATTAAGATAATTTAATGATACCTCATGAGCATTTTTACGTAGATAAGTATGATTGATTATCGGCCGGAAAAAGGTCTAAAGGCAGATCAGGAAAATACAATTGTATAATTGCCGTCGATCCAGCTGGTAAACCAGAATTCTGGTTCAGGTAAATTAGAACGACTCAGGAAGGATTAGCGATATGGGGAAAAAGCATAAAGAAAAAGAAGAACTTACCGGAGGCTGGGAGAAACTACATGCCGTGATCTGGCTTCTTGGTCTGGCTGTGATCGCCTGGCAGGGCTGGTGGTGGCCGGGTATTCTGGTGCTGGTTGCCATTTCCGTATTATTTGAAGCCATCATCAAGAAATTTGCCCCAGAGGCTTTTGTAAAAATACCTATAGATGCAGACGAAGAAAATAAGACCTCAAACACCCGAACAGCGTCTTTCACCTCATCTCAAGCCGCCGCTGGACCAGTCCATCGTTCAGACCTCCTGCCGACCAATTGCCCCCGCTGCGGTGCCCCCACCCGCGGGCATGAAGTCAAATGGACGGGAGCTCAATCCGCCGATTGTCCATTCTGCGGTTCCAACCTGCCCATGAAATCAGCCTGATATTTCCCTTCAAAAAGGGGGTGCAAATGGAATTAATCCCTTTTACCGCGCAATATTTCCCCATTCTGGCTTCCTGGTTTAAATCAGAAGCAGATGTGGTTCAATGGGGTGGCCCTTTGATGCATTATCCGTTGGATGATGTTCAACTCCAGGCATTGTTGAATGAATGCACTGTCACCCCACCCCGCCGCAAATGCTGGATGGCTGAGGATGCCGGGAAAATCGTCGGTCATATTGAATTGGGGTTCGATTGGCGTAACGGAGATGCCATTGTTCAACGGGTGGCCATCAACCCGGAATTTCGCGGCTGCGGTCTGGCTGAACCCATGGTGAGGCTGGCTGTAAAAGAGGCTTTTGCCATTCCAGAGATCGCACGCCTGGAATTGAATGTTTTCACCTTCAACACTCGGGCGATCAGCGTGTACAGTCGGATAGGGTTCAAGCAGGAAGGTGTTCGCAGGTCTTCCACACGGGTGGGTGACGAACGCTGGGACGGCATGATCATGGCCATTCTGCGGGATGAATTCCAGCCCTTTCATATTTAATGAATTTCACCGGTTATTCTTGAATTCAGCTTATTTACCTACCAAGGTTGGTTACTGAAAGATATAAGTACCCCGCCTCATAAATTATCAGACGGGAAAAAGGCAGGAAACCTATGTCTGAGAAAATTAAAGTCCAACTGGGAAACGTGCAGAAAACTCTACTACTACCTCTCTGGGGTAGAGCGAAAGAAACAAAGAAACGCGATCCTTTGTTGGTTGACAAAACGGCTGTGGAAGTGATGGAAAAGCTCGATTTTGACTTTTCGACCATTTCAAAAGGGATCAGTCCGATATCGCAATATGCTTGGATCATGCGAAGTCGTACCACAGATCGGGTTATCAATGAATTCCTCAGGAAACATCCAACTGGAACCATCGTTAATATTGGATGTGGTCTTGATACTACATTCGATCGGGTGGATAACGGTTCTCTTCGTTGGTATGATCTAGATTTGCCAGATGTTATTAATCTCCGGCGTCAATTCATACCAGAGACGAAACGTCGGACATATATAATCTCTTCATTTCTTGAGCCGGAATGGTTAAATGAAATAAGTGTTACAGATAGCGTCCTGTTTGTTTCTGCCGGTGTATTTTATTATTTTCAAGAACCAGAAATTAAAACATTTCTTACCCATCTGGCAGACAAATTCCCCGGCAGTGAAATTTTATTTGACGCCGCTTCAGCTTTTGGTGTAAAAACAGCAAACCAAATGGTGATTAAAAGCAGCGGTTTGGATGAAAAATCTTTCCTTGTCTGGGGTCTCGAACGCTCAGAAGATGTTGAAAAATGGGACTCGCGCTTTAAAGTTCTGGAGACACTGTATTTTTTTCGTGATAATCGCAAGCTGCTCCCATTAAATGTTTGGCTGGTTGGAGTTTTTTCGGACAGCCGCCGCATTCAATACATGGTTCATCTTCAAATGTAATGGAGATAATCAATGCAACGCTCTGCCGTTATTAAATTGGCTTTGAGCCGGTTTGTACTGGTCATATTGATCTTAATGGCGGCATTTTTCCTGCCCGCCGGAACATTCAACTACTGGCAGGCCTGGGTGTTCATGGCAGCATTGCTCATTCCGCTTTGTATTGTAGCCGCATACCTGATCAAGAATGACCCCGGCCTCCTTGAACGCCGAATGCGAACAAAAGAGACAGCCAAAGAACAACAGGTGATCGTTTTGGTTTCCAGCCTGTTCATTATTTTGGAATTTGTGTTGCCCGGATTTGATATCCGTTTCGGCTGGTCGAATGTTCCTGTCTGGATGGTGCTGGCAGCAGATGTTCTGGTGTTGGCTGCTTATTTCTTTATCTTACAAGTCTTCCGGACCAACCAGTACACCTCGCGTGTTGTGGAAGTAGAAAAAGGGCAATCGGTCATCAGCACTGGGCCGTATGCCATTGTGCGCCATCCTATGTATTTTGGCATGGTGTTCATGTATGTATTTGCTCCCCTGGCGTTGGGTTCTTTCTGGGCGATGATTCCCGGCGCCATGATCATCCCTACGTTGATCTTCCGCCTGCTCAATGAGGAGAAAATTTTGGAAAAAGAGTTGCCGGGATATAAAGAATACCAGCAAAAGGTCAAATACCACCTGTTCCCCGGCATCTGGTGAGCTGGCTTAACCGCCCCCATGAGAATCCTGGTTATTAACAGCAGTTACAGAAAAAACGGCAACACCGGCCGGATACTTATGCTCCTCAATGAGAACATTGAGAAAGAAAGCCAGGCTGTTCATTTTCCCGTAGCAATTGAGAGCATCGATCTTGCTGGAGCGGGTCTGCAGTACTGCCGCGGCTGCCGGGTGTGTTTTGATAAGGGTGAAACCTATTGCCCCTTCTGGAGTGAAATCGCCCCGATTAAAGCAGCCATGCAGGCAGCTGACATCTGGATTCTGGCAAGCCCCGTATTTGTGGATGACATCAATGGAGTGATGAAAACTTTCTTTGACCGCATGGTGCATATTAATCACCGGCCGGAATTTGCCGGGAAATATGCCTATCTGCTGACAACATCCGGCACTGGTTCCAACGGCCATGCTGCGCGCACCATGGTAAATACCCTGCGCACCTGGGGTGTGTATATTGTGGGTCAACGCGATTTTGTCTCCGGGGCGCTTTCTTCACCGGATGAATTGAAAGTGCGATATCAAAAACCGCTCCTGGCTATAGCCGAAAAGATAATAAATGCTTTCAAAAATGAAAAAGCCCTCAGGCCGTCGGTCATTGCGCTGATCTTTTTCAGAGTGCAGCAGATCCTCTGGAGACGCAAAAAGGAAAATAACCTCGATTACCATTACTGGGAATCAAAGGGCTGGCTGGAACCGGGGATTAATTACTATATTCCTCATAAAACAGGCCTACTCTCGGTTTGGACAGCCCGGCTAGCCGGTTCTATCATTGCCCGATTTTTTGAATAGACCGATTAATTCGGGTAGGCTTTCAACCAGCCGTCGTAATATCCTGTGTTCAATTTCCAGATTTCTTCAAGCCGGCCTGGTGTGAAGAGATCACTTTTAATGGCAATGGATAATTTTTCATAATAGGCTTTCAGATTCGGATCAGCAATCCGGTTTTCGCCTTCCTGCAGGGTTTCCAGGTATCCTTCCGGAATCTTCCGTCTGAAATGGCCAATCTGCCAGGTTTTCTCACCGGCAATGGGTAATCGAGCCAACAGGGCATCTGGCAAGGCCAGTTTATCCACCACATGGACGTACGGTCCTCCCTGATATCCCAGCATACCAATCGCATCCAGAACTTCAACTTTATAGTTATTGTTGTAGCGCTGCCAGCCGCGTTCATTCCATGGAAAATCAGGAAAAGGTTTGGCGGTTGTGTAATTCAATAAACCGCGGTCAGGATAATATGACCCGCGTTCATCCACCACGCCCGAGGCCGGAAGCTGAGCCGCCCGGTAGGAGGCATCACTTGCCAGTGGATTAACTCCGAACGCCAGCCCCACAGCACACAGACCTGCTGCAAGACCGGTCAGGATTTTTGCATCCAGGTCAAGCCGGATCAATATGATCACTGCCATCAGGAAGGGAGCGGCAAAAAAACGGCCGCTCATAAAGTCACCACCGATGCGCAAAATATACAACAGATACAGCAAAATTCCCGCCAGCATAGGAAGATATTTCCACCGCCGCAAACAGATGACGGCGGTAAAACTAAAGACAATTACCAACAGGGTTAAAGGATCGAAATTGAATGAACCCAGATAATAAACGAGTCCCTGCCAGAATAACACCCCCTGGGCTATGCCGGTATGGATCTTGGCATAATACGTATTCGGGAAAGGAAATCCGTAATAAAAAAGGGAGAAGAGTTCCCAAACAATGACCGGCAATATCCCCAACGCGGCAAATCCGACGGACTTCCATGAGCGGCTTTTCCATAACATCCAGGCCAGTATTGGAGCATACAGAAGTACGATATCCAGCCGGTTCAGCACACCCAGACTGGCGATCAGGGTCAGTTCACCAATCGCTCGGTGACTGTACAGTTGTCCACTTTCTTCCATCTGAAAATACCGGATAAAAAACCAGACCAGGATCAGATAGGTGAGAGCTTCTTCCAATCCAGATGTTGAATAATCAGTAAACGCCCGTGAAAATGTCAACAGGGCCAGGCCTGCCACGGCAGCTTTCCAATCACGCGCGATATGGCGTGCAAAGAGCCAGGCGGCACCCACTGAACAAGCGATGGACACAAAAATAACCGTCCACGGCAAACGGGCTGCCAGGAAGAACCGACCGAAGACTCCATTGACCACGGCGTACACGCCTGAAATGACAAAAAACCAGAGAGGATGCGTATACGCCTGTACCCGTTCCCCCAGGTTGTAGACCGGGCCAAAGCCATGTAGAAAATTTTCTACAACCCGGAATGTAATATAGGCATCATCTGAAATCCAGGCTGTGCGGATGACCACAAAGAGAAAAACCAGTGCAGCAAGAACAACAAACAGAGTTTCCTGTCGCAATTCCCGAGGCTTTTCGTTTTTTCTAGAGAGATTCGTTTGATTTTTATCCATACAGGTTGAATTGTACACTGTGCGACGGGAATTCAGAAGAAAACCGTGAGAATTTCCCACCGGTCGCTATAATGGAAATGGAGCCTGCTATGGAAATGTTCCCTCATTTTCAACAGGAACGCGAAGACATGGTCCGCTGGCAGATCGAAGAACGCGGCCTTCACAATCAGCGTCTGCTGGAAGCTCTGCGAAAATTGCCCCGGCATTTGTTTGTCCAGCCGGGAGATGAAATCTATGCGTATTATGATGAACCCATCCCCATTGGTTTTCATCAGACTATATCCCAGCCTTACATCACTGCCCTGATGACCTCATTGGCCGCTCTCGAGGGGAAAGAAACCGTTTTGGAGGTCGGTACAGGTTCCGGTTATCAGGCCGCCCTGTTGGGTATGCTGTCTAACCGTGTAATCAGTATGGAAAGAATTCCCGAATTGGCTGAACGGGCTCGAAAAATAGTAGATGAGGTGGGAATCAAGAATGTTGAGATTATTATCGGGGATGGGACGGGCGGTTATCCGCCGGAAGCCCCCTACCAGGCAATACTGGTGACGGCCGCTGCTCCTTCTGTCCCACAGGTGTTGTTGGATCAACTGACAGATGGTGGACGTTTGATCATCCCGACAGGAACCCGCAGCCTGCAACAGTTGCAGGTCTGGCAACGCCGGGGCAGTCATTTCGATAGTGAAGACATACTACCGGTGGTTTTTGTGCCATTGCTGGGCCAATATGGATGGAAGGAGCGATAATGTCGAGATTTTTCCTTGCTTTATCTTGTATCCTTCTTCTGGTTACCGGTTGTACACCTGCACCTTTGCCGCCTGCCTCAACCCTCGAGCCCACAATAACAGAGCAAATGCCGTCAATTACACCTCTACCAACAAAAACTCCCACCCGGGTCACTCTTACTCCAACCATTCTTCCCACGGTAACCCCTTCTCCCACCCCACGGCCGGTTCCAACCTTTAAATATATTGTGATGATCCTGTTTGAAAACAAGGAATTCGGTTTTGTCATCGGAAATTCACAGATGCCAAACTACAACCGTTTGGCCAGAGAAAATGCCCTGCTCACGCAAGAGTTCGCCATCACCCATCCCAGTCTGCCCAATTATCTGGCGCTGATCGGTGGGGATACCTTCGGTATAACCCGTTCCTGCGAAGACTGCTTTTTTTCTGCCCACACCCTGGTGGATGACATCGAAGCAGCCGGTCTGACCTGGAAAACCTATCAGGAAGATTTTCCCCGGCCATGTTTTCTGGGAAGCTCACTCACCTATGCTCAAAAACACAATCCATTCATATACTTTGATTCAATCCGGCTGGATAAAGACCGTTGTGAATCGCATATCGTCAACCTGAACGAACTGCCGAACGATCTGGCATCAGGCAGTCTTCCCAACTTTGTGTTCATTACCCCCAATATATGTCATTCAGCCCATGATTGTGATCTAAAAACTGCGGATACCTGGCTGGGTCCCTGGGTGGAGCAACTTCAAGCCTATCCCGGAATGCGGGAAAACGGGCTGATCATTCTTACCTGGGATGAAGGTCAGGGCAATCACGGTTGCTGCGGATTGGATCCAGCCGGTGGTCGGGTGGCTACGGTTTTCATTTCCAATAAAGTTAAATCAGGAATTCAGGATGCCACACCATATACCCACTATTCCATATTAAAAACAATCAGCGCCGCCTGGAATCTACCATATATCGGCAAGGCAGCGCTGGAAGAAAACCGGCTGATCACCGGGATCTGGCAATGATCAGACTTTGCTGACAGAAACGAATACGGTGGGTTTGCGGTGGGTTTCTGCGTACAACACATCACGGACAGCTCGTTCTACATCTTGAGTAACAGAACCATTGGAGTAAGGAACCACTTCGGCAATCCGTTTGCGAACTTGATCCATCAAGGCGTCCGAATCTTTTTCGCCGATAAAACCTTTTGAATTGATATCCGGCTCTCTAAAAAGCCGGCCTGACATCCGGTCAAGAATCACATTAACCACAACCACGCCGTCTTGTGCCAGAGATTCGCGATCGCGCATCACATCAGCTTCCAATTCGCCCACACTGGAACCATCCACAAAGACATAGCTGTTGGGGATTTTTTCATCCAATTGCATGGCATCGGCGGTCAGTTCAATCACCTGTCCGTTCTCGACCACAGCGATGTTTTCTTCGGGTATGCCCACTTCTCTCGCCAGCTTGGCATGCTGTTTTAACTGACGAAGTTCGCCGTGTACAGGGATGAAGAATTTTGGTTGTGTAAGGTGCAGCAGTAGTTTCATTTCTTCCTGGCTGGCGTGACCGGAAACATGCACGGGGGCAATGGCTTCATAAATCACGTTAGCCTGACGTTCAAACAACCGGTTGATTGTTCGGTAAACATTCTCTTCATTTCCCGGTATGGGATGAGATGAGAGCACCACGGTATCTCCCGGTTTGATGTCAAACAACCGGTTGGTTCCTGTGGAAAGCCTCCCCAGAATAGAGGTCGGCTCACCCTGTGAGCCGGTACACATAATGACCACTTCCCTGTCCTTCATGGTCAGCGCCTGGTCAATGGGAACAACCAGAGTGTCATCAATATCCAGAAAGCCCAATTTGCGGGCAATTTTCATATTATCCTGCATGCTGGGTCCGGCGAAAGCCATCTTCCGCCCGTGGGCACGGGCAGCATTGGCCACCTGCTGCATGCGCGAGATCAGGGAAGCAAAACTGGCAATGATGATTCGCCCCTGAGCTTCACGGAAGACTTTGTTAAAAGCGTCATCAATCACACGTTCAGATGGTGTCCAACCCGGGCGTTCAGCATTGGTCGAATCAGAGAGCAGCGCCAGTACGCCCCGCCGTGAAAACTCAGCCAGCTTGGCATAGTCTGACGGCCAGTTATCCACAGGGGTATGATCAAATTTGTAATCACCGGAATGAACCACCAGCCCAGCCGGGCATTCAATGCCGAAACCCACCCCATCGGGTATCGAGTGGCAGACATGGAAAAATTCTACGGTGAAATGCCCGACCTTCACTTTTTCCCCGGCATTAACAGTGTGCACAACAGTTTTTTGTGAAAGCCCGTTGCGGGCCAGCTTGTTCTCAAGAAGACCTCGGGTTAACGGCGTGGCATAGATGGGAGCATTGATCGCTTCCATCACATGATGAATGGCCCCAATGTGATCTTCATGTCCGTGGGTGATGAAAATTCCTTTTACCCGATCAACTTTGTCCAGCAGGTATTTAAAATCAGGGATGATATAGTCCACCCCGAGCATATCATTTTCAGGGAACATAATCCCGGTATCTACCAGGATGATGTCTTCATCATATTCGTAGGCCATCATATTCTTGCCTACTTCCCCCAGTCCGCCCAGAGGAATAATGCGCAATGATTTACCGATCATTTTTTCTTTTTGATGTCTTTCTTTTCTCATACTTTACCATAACCTTCAATTCGGCGCTTCAAGTCGAATTGAATCCTTGTTAAACAATAAACCCGGCAATAACTGCCGGGGATAAGTGCCTCTAAAAAGCCCGATTCAGAGAAACCTCTACAACTTGCTTTCCATCGGCCGGAAAAACCGGCAGATGGAATATATCACACTAGAGTTGTTACGTCAAAGTAACTACAAAACCATATGACTGGCATAGGGATCGGGGATTATAAGCGCTTGAGAAAAGTCAAATATAAATTTTTCATAAAACTTTTTCAGGAT
The DNA here is from genome assembly GCF_001050275.1 of Leptolinea tardivitalis. Lineage (GTDB taxonomy): Bacteria > Chloroflexota > Anaerolineae > Anaerolineales > Anaerolineaceae > Leptolinea > Leptolinea tardivitalis. Next base: position 284,144 of record NZ_BBYA01000011.1, on the reverse strand, counting down.
AAATCACGTATGTTGATTATTAGAATCTTTTCGTAAGGTATGGATCATGATGTTTTTCCCATTTTCAAATTCCAACACCCCCTCAAAACAAAAGCCAGAAGGTTTCTCAATGATTGAGCTGCGCGGGGTAAAGAAGAGTTACCAAACATCATCGGGAGAATATCCTGTCTTAAAAGGTGTAAACCTGGAATTCAATGCAGGCGAATTCGCCAGCATAATCGGCAAGTCGGGCAGCGGTAAAACCACATTACTGAATATGATCACAGGAATTGATAGACCATCTGACGGCGAAGTATGGGTCAACGGCTCCCCTCTCCATAAAATGAGCGAAAGTCAAATGGCTCGCTGGCGCGGCAGCAATATGGGCATCGTTTTCCAGTTCTTCCAGCTTCTTCCCACGCTGTCCATTATGGAGAATCTTCTACTGGCTATGGACTTCTGCGGAAAGATCCCGATTTCAGAACGAAAAGAACGTGCTGAGTACCTGTTGAATCTGGTCGGTTTGCTCGATCATGCCGATAAACTACCCCTGGCTCTTTCCGGCGGGCAGCAGCAGCGTGTGGCTATTGCCCGCGCGCTGGCTAATGATCCCCCCGTGCTCATCGCCGATGAACCCACCGGAAACCTTGATTCAAAAACGGCGGAATCAATCTTTGAACTCTTTACCCGCCTGGCAGAACAGGGGAAAACCATCATCATCGTTACGCATGATGACAGCCTGGCAAAACGCACTCAAAGCACCACCATGATTGCTGATGGCATGATCGTGGCTGAAAAACGGGCATCTATACCTTTGGCGGCATAAATGATCCTTTTTACACGCTGGCGAAAAGTATGGGCTGATTTCTGGAGTAATAAAACCCGCAGCCTGTTGATGGTATCAACGATCCTTGTCGGTGTGTTCTCGGTTGGGTTGGTAAATAATATGGGCCGCATGATGAATCAGAATATGGAGACGGATTTCAATTCGTCCAATCCATCAGAAGCCCAGATCTCCACCTCGATGTTTGATGAAAACTGGGTGCGATCCATTCGCAACATATCAGGTGTTGGGGACGCCGAAGGTGTATATGAGCTGATCGCCAAATGGGTGACCCCTTCAGGGACAACCACAAATATCGATTTTCTCGCTATTGATACATTTGAAAAAAAGCGTTTAGATACCGTAAAACCAGCCGGAGAAGGTGAAAGTCTGCCCCCGCTGACCCATCATGGTGTGGTCTTTGACCGATCGGCGCAATCGTTGGGGCTAAAACCGGGTGATCCTGTTGAAGTTGAACTCCCCAATGGTGAAAAACGTCAATTGACCTTTTCGGGATACATCCATAATTCAACCTGCTTTCCTTACCCCATGTCCGGAATTATTACGGGGTATGTAACCCGTGAAACTGGTAAATGGCTGGGTGCGTATGACGGATATAACCGGCTTCTTGTCAGTGTGGCTGAAAACCCCACAGACCGAACCCATGTTACTGATGTCGTTAAGAAAATTACTGACCGATTTGAGAAAAATGGTGTAAATGTTTACAGTGTCTCAATGTATGATCCCGGCCATCATTTCGCCTGGCAAATTACCCAGGGCGTCATTTTCATTCTCAGCTTCTTTGGTTGGCTAACCGTTATACTGAGCGCCTTCCTGATTGTTAATACCATTGTCGCATTGATGATGCAGCAGACCAAACAAATCGGTGTGATGAAAGCCATTGGCGCCAGTATGGATCAAATACTGCCGATGTACATGGTACTACTGATGTGTTTTGGGTTTCTGGCATTCGTTGTTTCTGTACCCTTATCCTCCTGGGCAGCAGCGTTGATGAACAGTTTCATGGGAAATATGCTCAACTACGATTCCGCACCCGCCTCTCTCTACCCGGATATTGTTCTCCAACAGGGGTTAATTTCTTTTCTCGTGCCGGTTCTGGCATCGGGTATTCCGGTTGTCACAAGTTTGAATAGGCCGGTCCGCGAAGCCTTAAGCGACTTTGGACTGAGCGGTGGAACGAAACCTAAAAAAGGGATTGAGTCCCGGTGGAAGTTGCTTCCCCGGCCGATCCTGCTTTCCCTGCGCAATGCCTTCCGAAAAAAAGCACGTACTTCTCTCACATTCATTACTCTGGTACTTGCCGGTGCCATTTTTATCGCAGTATTCAACCTTTGGTCCAGCTTTGACAAAGTAATGGTCGACATTCAGGGTTACTACCTCTCTGATGTTAATGTTGTTCTGGAACGGTCATACCCGTTTAAAATGATTTCCAACATTGTGAAATCCATACCCGGTATTTCGGGCGTGGAAGGCTGGTTGACAATTGAAGGAAAATTGCAGAAGCAGGATCAGAAAAAGGAAGATGCCGTGGTCTTTGTTGGCCCCCCTTCCAATTCAACCCTGATCAAACCCATGATGGTATCCGGGCGTTGGTTAACCCCGGATGACAGGAATGCCATTGTTATCGGAAACCATCTTCAGAAAATTCGCCCTGATTTGAAATTGAACGATTGGGTGAAGATAAAAATCAATGACAAGTGGACAAACTGGCAGATTATCGGATTTTACCGGATGCCGGGGAATATCGATCCACCACTGATTTATACAAATTATGAATACCTGAGTTATGAAGCCGGTTTGCCCAACAAGGTTTATGAACTGCGTGCCATTACCTATGAACACGATTCGCTATCACAATCAACAATATCTGAAGCTTTGCAGAAGGAGTTAAAGAAACGAAAGATCGCTGTATCGTATGTTCAAACTTCTTCCGAATGGGTTTCGCAACAGAAAAGCACCACGGATGTGCTGGCATACTGTATGTTGATCATGGCCTGTCTGATTGCCATTGTAGGCGGGCTCGGCTTATCGAACACCATGAACCTGAATGTGCTTGAGCGGACGCGTGAAATCGGTGTGATGCGGGCGATCGGGGCATCTGATACCAACATCCAATTAATCGTGGTTATGGAAGGAATCGTTATAGGCCTGCTGAGCTGGGTGGTGAGTGTGATCCTTTCGATTCCATTCACAATGTTGCTGGATTATGGCGTTGGAATCTCAATTTTTCAATCACCGCTGGATGCAGTTTTTTCGTTGACCGGTTCCATTGCCTGGCTTGCAGGTGTTCTGGCATTGGCCGCAATTTCCAGTATTGCGCCGGCGTCTCATGCCTCGAAGATTCCCATCAGGGAAACGCTGGCTTACGAATAGACAATTGATTAAGTGAATTTCCCAGGTTGGGAAAAGATACAGTTCATGGCCCAACATGTATTTTGTTTATTCATTACCATATTGACATGTCAATTTTGACAGAGTATACTGTTGCTATGCTGAAATATATCCTTCTGGGTTTCCTGGATTACGGCCCGATGACAGGCTACGAATTGAAACAGACCATTGACAATTCGACCGGTCATTTCTGGCATGCCCATCACAGCCAGATCTACACCACCCTTCGCCAGATGGAAAAAGACGGCCTGGTTTCCTCGGTATTTAAGAGTTCAGAAGATGCCCTGCGCCGCCGAATATACACCATTACAGAATCCGGAAAAAAAGAACTGATGGAATGGCTGGACACTCCGATGGAAGAGATCCAACCGTTGAAGGAAGATTTTCTGGTGCGCATGTTCTTTTCCGGCAAACGTGACCCGCAAAAAGTGCTGGAAGAACTGGCTATTCAACAGAAGCTTCATAAATCCACATCAAAAGTATATGAAAAGATGCAAGACGCCATCTGCCATTACGGTCATCCGCAGACGGGTAACTTGTCAGATCAGCAAAAGTATTGGAAATTGACCCTCGAAATGGGCATCATGTACGAAAAAATGTATCAGGAATGGCTGGAAAAAGCAATTGAAGTGGTAAAAGGCAAGTAGCTTCTCTTTTTTGCCCTATTATGTCAATTTTGACATGTAATAAATATCAAGGAGTAAAAATGAAAGTCATTGTATTAAACGGCAGTCCCAAAGGCGACCTCAGTGTCACCTTACAGTACGCGCGCTATCTGGAGAAAGTTAACCCGCAGCATAGGTTCACCTATGAGAACATCGCACTGCAGGTCAAACATCTGGAAAATGACCCGGCTGCCTTTAATGCCATAATTGACCGGGTCCGCCAGTCGGATATCGTCCTGTGGGCTTTTCCCCTGTATGTTTTAAGCGTGCACGGAAATTACAAACGCTTTATCGAATTGATCTCGGAACGCGGTGTGAAGGATGCCTTCGCCGGAAAATACACCGCCACCCTGTCCACCTCCATCCATTTCTATGACCATACCGCCCATAACTACATGCATGCCGTGTGCGATGACCTGGACATGAAATATGTTGACTATTTCTCAGCAGATATGAACGACCTGCACAATGAAGAGTACCGCCGCCAGTTGACACTTTTCGGTCAGCGCCTGTTTTCCGCCGTACAAAACAACACGCCGGTTCAAAAGCAGTATCTTCCCCTTCAAAAGCGAGATTTTATTTACCAGCCCGGAAACACTTCGTCAGCATTACCGGCAGACGGACGCAAGATCGTCATTTTACATGATTCGAAGGACCCCGAAAGCAACCTGGCGCACATGGTCAGCCGCGTGCAAGATCGGTTCGGCGGAAATGTGACCGTTGTCAACATTAATGAACTTAATATCAAAGGGGATTGCCTCGGCTGCCTGGTGTGCGGTTCCGCCAACCACTGTTTCTATGAAGGCAAGGATGACTACATCGAATTTTACAGAAACACAGTGATGACCGCCGAAATCCTGGTGTACGCTGGAAGCATTGTTGACCGCCAGCTTTCCGCCCGCTGGAAGACGTTCTTCGACCGAATCTTTTTCAATTCGCATCAACCGACATTACAGAAAAAGCAGGTTTTCCTTCTCGTATCTGGCCCAATTGGCCAGATACCCAACCTGCAGGAGATCATGTCGGCGTTCTTCGAATTCCAGGGCGCGAACTACCTGGGCTATATCAGTGACGAATCCGGTACTTCTGCCGATATCGATGCGCTGATCGATCAGAAAGCCGCTGACGCGCTGGAAGCATTCGCCAACGGATACCTGCGCCCTGAAACATTCCTGGGGCAAGGCGGCATGAAGATCTTCCGTGATGATATCTACGGCCGGCTGCGCACCATATTCATGGCTGACCATAAAGCCTACAAACGGCTCGGTTTTTATAAGACATTCCCACAGAACGATTTCGGTATCATGATGCTGAACACATTCGCCGCGCCATTGGTCAACATACCGGCCATCCGTGCGAAGTTTGATGAGCGCATCAAAGAGGAAATGGTCAAACCGCTGCAGCGGGTGGTGGAAAAGACACTGGCATAGGTTCTATGTATGCAGGGTAGAAGCAACCGGAAGGCAACCTGTCCAAACAAAATCTTCCCGTCTCCGGTTGCTTCTACCGGCGCTCTGCCGCGATATTGCTCCATCCATGTAAAATCAACCCATTCCCGGTTGCCTTGTCACTACATGCCCCCGGTAGAAGCAGGCGGAAATGATGTCTCTTCTCTACCCTTGGAAACGTACCGCCTGCTTCTACCCTGCCCAACGGAACGGTGATTTTGCAGGGTAGAAGCAACCGGAAGGCATCCTGTCTGAATAAAATCTTCCCGTCTCCGGTTGCTTCTACCGGCGCTTTGCCGCGATATTGCTCCATCCATGTAAAACCAACCTATTCTCCGGTGCCTTGTCCCAACATGCCACGGTAGAAGCAGGCGGAAATGCTGTCTCTTCTCCATGCTTGGAAACGTACCGCCTGCTTCTACCCTGCCCAACGGAACGGTGATTTTGCAGGGTAGAAGCAACCGAAAATTTGGACTAACCAGAATGAAAACTTCCCTGTTTTCTGAACCAAACAGGGAAGTTTATTATCCGATAGAGCCACCCATCTCGATTTCTTCGAAATGGAGATGGCTCGAAATCAATCTCCGCGCTGATAATTCGGCGCTTCACGTGTGATCGTGATATCGTGCGGATGACTTTCGATCAGCCCGGCTCCGGTGATGCGCACCAGATTGGTTTTCTTGTACAACTGCTCCAGATCCTCCGCACCGGCATAACCCATGCCCGAACGCAGGCCGCCTACCAGTTGGTAGATGAACTCATTCAGCGGACCTTTGAACGGCACCATGCCCTCCACACCTTCGGGGACAAGCTTGCCGCCCTGTGATCCATAGCGGTCCTTGCCGTATCCCTGCAGGGCGCCCATGGAGCCCATGCCGCGGTATGACTTGAACTGGCGGCCGCCATAAAGGATCTCTTCGCCAGGGGCTTCCTGCAAACCGGCCAGCAGACTGCCCAGCATGACGGTGTTCGCCCCGGCCACAATCGCCTTGACGATATCCCCGCTGTACTTGATTCCGCCATCAGCAATCACCGGGATGTTCTTCGGGCGGGCTACTTTCGCACAGCGGTAGACAGCCGTCAACTGCGGCATGCCGGTGCCCGAGATGATGCGGGTGGTGCAAATGGAACCCGCACCCACGCCCACCTTGATGGCGTCCGCGTCGGCATCAATCAATGCTTCGGTGCCTTCTTCGGTCACCACATTGCCGGCGATGACTGGCAAATTCTTCTGAACAGCCTTAATGCGTTTGATGGCTTTGATCACACCGGCGGTATGGCCATGAGCGGTGTCAATCACCACCACATCTACACCTTTTTCGATCAGGCCTTCAACACGCTCTTCGAGATCAGCACCCACACCGACCGCCGCACCCACCAGCAGGCGGCCGTGCTCGTCTTTGGCCGCGTTGGGGAATTGCATCCGTTTCTGAATATCTTTAACGGTGATCAACCCTTTCAGGTGACCATCTTCATCCACCAGGGGCAGCTTTTCAATGCGATGCTGTTTGAGAATCTCTTTGGCCTGGTCCAGTGTGGTGTCAATTTTCGCCACCACCAGATTATCTGATGTCATGAACTCTGTTACCGGGCGGTACATATCCGCCGCTTCGGTGAAGCGCGTGTCACGGTTGGTCAGAATGCCCACCAACCGATTGGTCGCCAGGTCCACCACAGGCACACCACTGATATGGAATCGCGCCATGATCTCTTCTGCTTCCGCCAGCGTGGCGGTAGGCGGCAGAGTGATGGGATCCATGATCATGCCAGATTCAGAGCGTTTGACCTTCTCCACCTCAAGCGCCTGTTCGGCGGGCGGCATGTTGCGGTGCATGATGCCGATACCGCCCTCGCGGGCCAGCGCGATGGCCAGCCGTGATTCGGTGACGGTATCCATGGCGGCGGAAAGGATGGGGATGTTAAGTTGAATATCACGAGTCAGCGGGGCATGCACGTCCACTTCGGAAGGCAAAACTTCGCTGTAACCGGGTTCGATCAGCACATCATCAAATGTCAAACTTTCAGACTGCTCAAAAATGTTTTTCTTCGCCATTCTACCTTCCATCAACTATTAGTGTCTGAAATGCCGGAAACCGGTGACCACCATGCTAAGTCCAAGTTTGTTGCACAGGTCGATCGATATCTGGTCACGGATGGAACCGCCGGGATGCACAATGGCAGTGATTCCAGCTTTCGCCGCTTCCTCAACAGAATCAGGGTACGGGAAGAACGCATCCGAAGCCATCACGGCACCCTTTGCCTTATCTCCGGCATGTCTTGCGGCGATGCGCACACAATCAACCCGGTTGGGTTGGCCGCCACCAATGCCAACAGTGGTTTCACCTTTGGCGAAAACGATCGAATTGGATTTCACATACTGGCAGGCAACCCAGGCAAACTTCATGGCGGCCATTTCCTCCGCCGTGGGTTGTTTATCCGTCACCACTTTCCAGCCGCTCTGGTCAGGATCGCCCAGGTCCACCTGCTGGCGCAACACTCCGCGCATTACAGAACGGTATTCCACCTTCGGCTCGATTTCCAGATCCGGCATTTCAATCAGCCGGGCATTCTTCTTTTTCGCAAAGAGCTCGAGGGCGGCGGGTTCATACCCGGGGGCGATGATACATTCCACGAACAGGTCTTTAATGGCTTCGGCTGTCGCGGCAGTGATGGGACGGTTGGCGGCAATGATACCGCCATACGCCGAAACTGTGTCACATTCATAGGCGGCTTTATAGGCTTCCGCCTGATCGTCATTGGAGGCCACACCGCAGGGGGTGAGGTGTTTGACAATGACAATGCTGGTTTTCTTGTAGCTGACCACCGTCCGCCAGGCAGCATCGAGGTCCAGCAGGTTGTTATACGAGAGTTCCTTACCCTGCAAGACTTTCCCGCCCAGGGGTGTGTCTCCAGGATGATACCCCAACAGAACAGCCGATTGGTGCGGATTCTCCCCATACCGTAAAGATTGGACCGGATAGAGTTCCAGAGTCTCGCCTTGCCCACCGTCAAGGTAACGGCTGATCGCCTGGTCATAGTGCGAGGTTAACCGAAAACCTTTCAATGCCAGACTCCTTCGGGTAGCTTCATCAAGATTCTTTCGAGTTAATCTGTCTAAAACCATGTTGTAATCGGAGGGATCACAAACCAGGGTGACCCGGTCATGATTTTTAGCCGCCGCCCGGATCAACGCCACACCTCCGATGTCAATCTGCTCAATGGCTTCCGCCAGAGTAACATCTGGTTTGGCCACGGTAGCTTCAAATGGATAGAGGTTGACGGCTACCAGATCTATGTAATCCCAGCCAAGCGAATGGAGCTGATTGAGATCATCCTCAGTGTTACGGGCCAGCAACCCGCCGTGAATGGCCGGATGCAGGGTTTTTACCCGTCCACCCAGAATTTCCGGTGAGCCGGTGTAATCTGCCACTTCGGTAACTTTCAGGTTATTCTGCATGAGCAGCTTTGCTGTTCCCCCGGAAGCCAGTAAATCCCAACCAAGGTTAATCAATCCACGGGCAAAATCCACCAGACCTGTTTTGTCGTACACCGAGAGTAATGCTTTAGGCATCTTCTTCCTCCATTTGATTGATCAATTGCTGTATTGTTTTGACTAAAAGTTCATGTTCGCAGGCATGGACTCGCATTTCCAATTCTTCCAGCGTATCGGACGGCCGAATCTCAACAATCTGCTGGTTGATGATCGGGCCGATATCGACACCTTCATCTGGCACATAATGCACCATAATTCCGGTATATTTGATCTCTCCCCGGTGATAGGCTTCGTAGGCTCGTTCGATGGCATCCACCCCGGGAAACATGCCCGGCAGGGCTGGATGCAAATTGATCACTCGGCCTGGAAACCGGCCAAGAAAATTCAGGGTTAACAGGCGCATCCAGCCCGCCAGTACGATCAAATCTGGTTGGTATCCAGCCACCAGGTTGGCCAGTTCGGTATCATACTCTGCCCGATTCTGATCGCTACGTCGGGATTTGACCACAGCCGGAACGCCTGCCTTTCGGGCCCGTTCCAGGCCATATGCATCTTTCTTATTGGAGATGACCGCCCTCACTTCTGCCGGGAGTTCTCCTGTCGATATGGCATCCAGAATCGCCTGCAAATTCGAACCGTTCCCCGAGATGAGAACCACCAGTCCGGCCTGCGTCATTGAATCACCACCTCGGAACGATTCCCTTTCCGCAATTCGCCAATCCGCCAGACAGGTTCCGTTACAGTCGATCTGACGGCTGCCCAGACATCCGGCCGAATGACGGCCACCAGACCAATCCCCATATTGAATACGCGGTACATTTCCCGCTCCTCAATATTCCCCTGCTGTTGCATCCACTTGAACAGCGTCGGCTGGGGCCAGGTTGACCGGTCCACCACAGCCTGAAGGCCTTCCGGCAGCATGCGTGGGATGTTCTCAATAAATCCACCACCTGTGATGTGGGCCATGCCTTTAATCATAGGCAATACCGGCCCCACCACATTCAGGTAAGAACGATGGGGGGCCAGCAGGGCATCTGCCAGAGAGGATTTCAGGGATTCGTTATATGCCAGTAAGTCTTCACCTTCACACAATTTTCGTATCAAGGAATAGCCATTGGTATGAGGCCCGCTGGAGGCAAACCCAATCAGGATGTCACCCGCCTGCATAGACGGTTGATCCGGCAAAATTTTCCCCCTTTCCACTATACCAACAATGGTACCAGCCACATCAAACGCATTTTCCTGATACACACCGGGCATTTCAGCCGTTTCACCGCCCAACAACACACACCCGGCTGCTTTGCAGGCATCTGCCATGCCAGAGACGATTTCCGCTGCCACGCCGGGATTCAATTTTGCTGTGGCGAAATAATCAAGGAAAAACAACGGCCGGGCACCCTGTACCAGAATATCATCAATGCAATGATTAACAATATCCTCGCCAATGCCGTGATAGCGTCCCAGCCGGGCAGCCAGTTCCACTTTTGTGCCAACACCATCTGTAGAGGCTACCAGAACCGGTTGCTTTCCAAGATCCGCGGCATCAAACAACCCGCCAAATGCCCCAATCCCGGCCAGCACACGTGATGTGTAGGTTTCCATTACACTGGCTTTCATCAACTCGACAGCCCGGTTTCCGGCATCAATATCTACCCCGGCAGATTGATACGCAATCGAGCGATTCAATCGAACCAGCCCTTTGTGCCCGATATCCTTTCGGTAATGCATACCTTCAAATGAAATAGATTCAATGGCAAGGTACGCCCGTTCTATGGCTTCAGCCAGACCGCTTCCCCAGCAGGTCACGCCGAGTACCCGGCCGCCGGCATTCACCAGTTGACCATCATCAAGCCGGGTTCCGGCATGGAAAACCACACCGTTTTCCATCCTTAAATCCAATCCCTTGATGGGATAACCGGTTTCTGAATGTACCGGATATCCGGCGGAAACTAACTCGACACAAACCGCAGCACCATCAGTCCAGGAAACCGTCTGATTATGCAGCTCGCCCTTTACGCAGGCCTGAAATATACCCAGCAGATCGCTCTGTAATAAGGGAAGAATGGCCTGGGTTTCCGGGTCTCCAAACCGGGCATTAAATTCCAGCACCCTGGGACCGTCTTTCGTCACCATCAGCCCGGCATACAACACACCAATATACGGGTGACCCTCTGCCCGAAGACCGTCAAGAACCGGCTGCAATACTGTACGTGTTACTTCAACTATTTGATCAGAAGTCAACACCGGGGCAGGAGCATATGCACCCATCCCGCCGGTATTTGGACCTTCATCATCATCCATCAGACGTTTATGATCTTGTGCTGGCGGCATGGTGACCAGTGTATTGCCGTCGCAAAAAGCCAGCAGGGAGACTTCTTCCCCTTCCAACCGTTCTTCAATGATGACTTCCTCACCGGCATTGCCAAACTGCCGGTCGACCATGATGGCACGAAGGATTTCCACCCCTTCATCCACTGTCTGCGGGAGGAAAACGCCCTTCCCTGCTGCCAGGCCGGATGCCTTGATGACGAACGGGTGTTGAATTGACCGAAGATGATAGCAGGCTTCCCTGAAATGGGAGAAAACCGCAAAACCGGCCGTGGGTATCCCCTGCCGCTGCATAAATTGTTTGGCAAAACGTTTGGATGTCTCGATTTTGGCCGCGTATTGTGACGGGCCAAATACAGCAATGCCGTTGGCGCGCAGCCGATCGCTCACCCCGGCTGCCAGAGACGCCTCTGGTCCAATCACCACCAGGTCAATTTTTTCACGGATGGCTGCCGCTACAATTCCGGCGCTGTCTTCCACATCCAACGGAATCAGTTCTCCCAGATCGGCCATACCGGGATTTCCGGGCGCGATAAAGAGCCGATCGCACAATGGTGACTGACGGACTTTCCAGGCTATGGCATGTTCTCTTCCACCTGAACCAACAATCAAAACATTCATGCGGCAGCTCCTTAATTATTCCCCGATAGATTGTTCAAATCCGGTTTTGGTCATACCAATCGTAGGAGGGATGGGGTACAGACCGGTAAAACAGGCATTGCAATACCCCTCTTCGCGACCTATGGCAGACATCATTCCTTGCAATGAAAGATACGATAAAGAATCCGCACCCACCTTCCGGCAAATCTCATCCACGGTACAGCGGTGGGCGATCAGTTCGTCATACGTTCCCATATCAACACCCATGAAACAGGGATGTTTGATGGGCGGACAGGTAATACGCAGATGCACCTCTTTGACTCCCGCTGCTTTCAATAATTGGATCAACGGACCGGTTGTATTCCCCCGCACGATGGAATCATCTACCATGACCACCCGTTTATCCAGTACATTCTCCATGATGACGTTGTATTTCAGGGCAATGCCAAGCTGCCGGAGGGAATCATTGGGTTCAATGAATGTCCGCCCGATATACCGGTTCTTTATAAAGCCGTCATTGTACGGAATACCAGATTCCCGGGAAAAACCAATGGCTGCGGGGATGGAAGAATCGGGTACAGGAATAACCACATCGGCTTCCACAGGCGATTCTTTCGCCAGGTTTTCACCCAGACGCTGCCGGATGGCGTGAACGCTTTTGCCGTCAAAAACATTATCTGGCCGCGAGAAATAAATGTTCTCAAAGGTGCAAAAAGCAGTTTGCTCGGGAATTGGAACGGCCTGGAAGGCTATCATGGCTGTATTGCTCAATGCAATGATTTCACCTGGCAGCACCTCGCGGTACGCTTCACATCCCAGGGTCCGCAGTGCGCCCACCTCGGAAGCCGCCACATGACCACCTCCGGGCAGCATGCCCACATTCAGCGGATGAAAACCCCAGGGGTCGCGCACAGCAAACACCTGGTCGCGGGTCAAAATAACCAGCGAGAAAGCACCTTTCCAGTGCAGAATGGCATCTTTGAGACGGTCAAACCAGGTATCACCTTTAGAGCAGGCCAGCATCATAGTCATCACCTCTGTATCTGACGTGGATGACAGGCCGATGCCCTTCTTCAATAATTCCTGCCTTAATTCCGCCGCATTGATCAGGTTGCCGTTATGGGCCAGCGCAATGGGGCCATATTGTGTATCGATCAGGAATGGCTGGGCATTGCGTGCTGACGACGATCCCGTGGTGGAATAGCGGGTATGCCCGATGGCAAAATCACCCTTGATCTTCGAGAGCGTGAGTGGGTCAAAGACCTGTGAGACCAGTCCAATATCCTTATGCAGGCGCAATGTCTGGCCGTCAGAAACGGCGATACCGGCTGCTTCCTGTCCGCGGTGCTGCAGTGCAGACAGGCCAAAGTAAGCCATGCGCGCTACATCTTCTTTTGGAGCAAAAATTCCCAGAACACCACACTCTTCTTCAGGCGAATCTTCCCGGAACATATTCAATTCACCACTCTTTATCAGGAAATTTGATGAGGAAAAAACTCAACCGGTCATAATGACCGGGAATCAACCTTCAACATTTAATGCCGTATCATCATCCAGAATTTTTTGCCGGGCAGAATCTTGAAACTCTTTTACAGCTTCACGAATATCAGGGTCTGATAAGGCAAAGATTTTGGCTGCCAGCAGGGCCGCATTGGCCGGATCGAGTACGACCGCCGGAGCAATACCAGATGGCATACTTAATGAGGAAAAGATATCCGCTCCCCCAAATTTCTCGGGAATGGGCGGACAGGCAATCACCGGTGATATCACCGCTCCATCAGTGAAACCGGAGAGGGCATTACTACGCCCTGCAATGGTGACATAAACCTTGGGGCGCGGGTCAGATTCATACATTTTCAGCAAATTAAGCACATGCGTGGCCGTCTTATGGGCTGAACCGATATGCATTTTCACATCCATTCCCATCGGACGGGCAGCCTCAGCCACGGCATCAGCCTGTTTCCGGTCAGCCTGTGAACCCATCAAAATGACCAACAACGGCTTCATTGAATATATCCTCCTTTCCGCAGATTTTCGATCAAACGCGGATTGACAGGGTAATTGCCCGGTAAGAATTCTCTCCCGGTCAGTTTTTCGTAAATAGCTATATACCGCCGGCTGGCCTGAAGCCATAGCTCAGGTTCAACAACCGGCGGCTGACCATCGCCACGGTAACCGCGGTCGGCATAATAGATGCGGATGAATTCTTTGTCAAAGTTTTCCGGTTCTTCTCCGGCTGCAAACCGTTCGGCATAGGTGTCTTTTTTCCAGAAACGGGACGAATCCGGCGTATGCACCTCATCAATCAATAAGATCTGTCCATCGGTGGATCGCCCGAATTCATATTTCGTATCCACCAGGATCATATCCGCCTGTTCGGCTATCTGTTGCCCCAGTTTGAATATGGATAAAGCGGCTGATTGGATCTGATCCCAGTCTGACTTGTTCAAATATCCTTTTTCCACCACCTCCAGGCAGGTCAGGCGTTCATCATGACCGGTCACACCGCCCTTGGTCGTGGGGGTGATGATGGGTTCAGGAAGCACTTGATTCTTCTTCAATCCTTCGCCGAAGGTATATCCGTAAATGGAGCGCTCTCCCAGTGAATATCTGTGCCACAATGCCGTACTGGTCACTCCGGTGATGTATCCACGCACAATCACTTCGATCGGGAAAGGAGTGACTTCTTTCACTACTGCAGCATTGGGGTCGGGTATCGAGAGGATATGATTCCCAATCAGCCCGGTCGTTTGTTCAAACCACCAGGCTGACAGCTGGTTAAGTACCTGCCCTTTATACGGCACAACCGCCAGATTGCGGTCAAAAGCTGAAAGTCTGTCTGTTGTGACAATCAACCGGCGCTGATCGGGCAGGGAATACCAATCACGCACCTTCCCGGCATTTCGTTCGGGCAGGGGAAGGTTGCTGGCTTCAAAAGCGTTCGATAGCAAAGAAAGAATGGCATCATCAGACAGCGTCAAGGCAGCCTCCTGTTCAAGATTGACTGGCATAACGAACGCCATTAATAAATAATGGCAGCCCAAAGTGATCCGGCCGATTGGCACGGTCAGGGGTTTGATACGGGAAAATGTTGTTTTCTGGATGGGGCATCAACCCGAGCACATTGCCCTGTTGATTGCATATTCCGGCAATATCACGAATGGATCCGTTGGGATTCATGGGATATTTGCCATCTGCCAGTGCCCCATCAGGATATGTATAAAGTAGAGCCACCTGATCTTGTTGAAAGAGTGTTTCGGCATATCCCGGGTCGCTCACCTGAAAATTGCCTTCTCCATGCGCCACCGGACAATCAATCAATGCTGTTAAACCCTGTGTCCAGAGGCATTTTTGAGATACCGGTTTCAATGTCACCCAGCGGCATTCAAAATGATTGCTCTGATTGAATGTCAATGTGGCTTTCTGTCTTTCTCCAGCCATGCGCATTTCCGGCAGGATGCCTGATTTAACCAGCGCCTGAAAACCATTACAGATTCCGATGACCGGTTTCCCGGCTGCCAGAAAGTTCTGCACCTGTCCGGTGAAATATGCCGTTAGGTCAAGAGCAAAAAGCCGGCCGGCGCCCAGAGCATCAGCGTACGAAAACCCGCCGGGTATGATCAGCATCTGGTAAGCAGACCAATCCACATTTGATTCGCGCAGATATTTTACCGGATAGATGGTCGTTTCCGCTCCGGCCAGTTCCAATGCATCAGACACATCGTGGTCGCGGTTTGTTCCAGAGGCAAACAGAATCAATGCTTTTGGTTTCATGCTGTCTGCCCTCCAATGACACCCTCTTTCCAGGCAAGTAGCAAGTCAGATATGCCAACTGTCAGCAGGTTTTCTTTACAATGATTAATCACAAGTTCCGGTGAAGAATGCACGATGCCAATCTGCCGGAAGGGATTTGTCTGCATGACATTTTCAAATTCCGACTGGCTGTCTGGCGATACTTCCACAAGCAGGCAACCGCTCGTCTCACCAAAGAGACATCTTAATGGGTCTGTATCATCACCCAGATCAATCTGTAGTCCCAGACGGCCGCCCATGCACATTTCTGCTGCCGCCACCGCCAGTCCGCCTTCACTCAGGTCATGGCAGGCAGCTGCCAGTCGTTTAGAAACGGCGGTATAGAATGCCCGATATACGGCAGGATTGCCAGGACTGCAAACCGGTATCCCTTCTTCAACAGGCGATTCAGGATGGATCAGGTTAAAATGGCTGCCTCCAAATCCCGGTTGAAAATCGCCCACAAGGTATAGCAGATCACCGGGCTTCTTCAAATCCATGGTCAACGCCTGCTCCCAATCAGGCATCCATCCCAGGGCTGAAATCACCAGTGTAGGCGGAATGGAATGCCGGTTGCCATCAGAACCCAGATATTCATTATTGAAAGAGTCTTTTCCAGAAATAAATGGCGTTTCATAATGCAGCGCCGTGTCATAACAGGCCTGGGCAGATTGCACCAGATCGCCCATCACCTCCGGCCGGGTGGGATCACCCCAGCAGAAATTGTCTAAAACGGCAATTCGGGTCGGGTCAGCCCCACAGGCGACGGCGTTTCGGATGGCTTCATCCATCACCAGTTGGGTCATTTCATACGGGGCTTGCTTGCCATATTCCGGATTCAGTCCATTGGAAAGGACAAATGCCTGTTTTCCGTCACAACCTGCCGGTTTAATCACGCTGCCGTCTGACGGCCCGTCATGCATCACACCGCTCAGTGGTTTGACTACAGTTCCTCCCTGCACCTCATGATCATACACGCGGATGATGTGCTCTTTTGATTTAATATTTGGATGCGCCAGTAGTTTAAGAAGTGTGGTTGAATAATCGATATCAAGAACCTGACTGTCTTCATTCTGCCAGCCAGGTTCAAATTCAGGTGCCCGCACATGAGCCCGGTACTGCCGCTGTGGCAGACCGTTATGTAAAAATTCATTATCCAAATCCAAAACAAGATTTGAACCGAAAAATACGCGTATTCGACCGCTCTGATTGAATGTACCGATATCCGTCAAAGAAACATCGTACAAATCGCACAGATTCTTTAATTCAGCCAGGTTTTTGTCTGGAACAGCAACCACCATGCGCTCCTGGGCCTCAGACAGCCAGATTTCCCAGGGAACCAGCCCCGGATATTTCAGGGGTACATCTGCCAGCTGGATATCACCACCGCATTCTGATGCCATCTCTCCAACAGCCGATGACAATCCACCCGCCCCGCAATCGGTTATGGCATGATATAAACCGCGGTCCCGCGCCGGGACGATGACATCCACCAGACCTTTTTCCACAATGGGTGCTCCAATTTGAACAGAGGCTCCGGAAACCTCGCCAGTCTGGGCATCCATAGTCATCGATGAGAAAGTTGCCCCCCGAAGACCGTCACGGCCGGTCCGTCCACCCAGCAGAATAATGTGATCACCCGGTTGAATGCCGTGCGGGTTGGATCCTTTCGGAGCAATTCCAATGCTCCCGCAAAAAACAAGCGGGTTGGCCACAAATCCAGGGTCATACCAGACCGAGCCGTTCACGGTGGGTATGCCCATTTTGTTGCCGTAATCTTCTATACCGGCCACCACCCCTGAAGCGATCCGCCGGGGGTGCAGAACACCTTCCGGCAGATCCTCCAGGTGCAAATCCTGCGGGCCGAAACACAGGATATCGGTGGATGCAATCGGTTTAGCTGAAACACCAATAACATCCCGGATCACCCCGCCAATGCCAGTATTGGCACCGCCAAAGGGTTCTATGGCAGATGGATGGTTGTGTGTTTCTACCTTGAATGAGATCTCATTTTTGCCGTCAAACTCTACAATTCCGGCATTTTCTTTGAAAGAAGAGAGCACCCAGCAGGCATTAATATTGCGGGTGGCTGCTCGGATGGTTTGATTGAAAAGGTGATTGTATTCCATCGGAAAGGTATGGGTATTCTCATCATCCTGTTCCACAATCACCTTCGATTTGAATGTCTTGTGAACACAATGCTCACTCCAGGTCTGTGCCAGCATCTCAAATTCGATGTCCGTCAGGTCGCGCTGCTCCCTGTCGCAGTACGCCTGGATGGCCTGCATTTCCTCAAGGCTCAATGCAGCCCGGCGGTCAGCAGAGACTGCCAGTAATCCAGCCGGGTCCAACCCACGGAGATGAATATGTTCAACAGCTCCATTGGCTTCGGTTGCTTCGGTAAATGACGGCATGATCGTACCCAGCGCGTATCGCTGAATGACCGCATTAGAAAACAAACGCTCCGCCAGTTGGCGGAGCAGAGATTCGTTGACATTTTCCCCTTTAACAAAAAAGCGCAGCCCGGTGCAGGCAGCGCTTATTCCTTTTACTCCTATCATACCGGCAGCCCGAACAATCTGCTCGGCGGCTGGATCGGTGACTCCGGGGCGCAGAGCCACCTCAATGATGCCAGGAATTACTTTCATTACCTCCCGGCTGTCGGCAGACATATCTTCAAGGATATCTGCCTCCACCTGGTGAGTGACCGGATCATGGAGCAAGCGGTCTGCCAGTGATTTCATATCACCTTCCGATAACTCACCCCGTACAAAGTACAGGTCACTGCACTCTATTTCTTTCACGCCGGTCAGCCCAAGGGCATGCGCGTCACTTAAGTACCCTCTGGATCGGGGATCAGATTTACTTCTGGGTTTGATGATAAAACGGTACGTCTTAATACTGTTTCTCATTGCCACGAACCCCCGGTTCTGATCAAGTTAGCCGGGAAGATTGTAATAGAAACGCCGATATTTGTCCAGAGAAATATATGACAAATTGCGTACCGATTTATGATTAAGGGATTAATTCACATTCGCATTCGAAATACCTCAATCCGCCTCACCGCCGTTGCCGATCACCATACGAATTCGGGCTGCCATATCACGTGTGGCCTGCGCGGCAATACCGGTATAGGAAGATACATCTGAAAGCCGGGCAATTTCATCCGCCGAAATCCATTTCAGAATTTCATCATCCGACTGCAATTGCCTGATTAACGGATTAGGCTGGCTGATTTGTACCGCCAGCCAGGCAGCCAAAGCATGTTCGCGAAGGCGTTCATGCATTTTCTGACGGTCTCCACCCTGCCGGGCGGCCGCCATCATAATCCGTTCGGTACAGGCAAAGGGGGCATAGATTTCCAGGTTTCGTCGAATGTTTTCCCGATGGATGGTCATATTTTTAATCAATTTCAGGGTGACGCTCAAAACTTCATCACTAACCAGGAATGCCTCTGGCAGAATCATGCGCCGGTTGGCGCTGTCATCCAGAGTACGTTCAAGCAGAGATTCCGCCGCGTTCTGCCAGGCAACCTGCGGATACACTGCCAGCATACGGGTCAGTGAATCCACTTTTTCCGCATTAATGGGATTACGCTTGAATGGCATCGCCGATGACCCGACCTGTTTTTTCCCGAACTGTTCATTGATCTCACCAATCGTAGGTGATTGAAGCAGACGTAAATCAAAAGCAAGTTTATGCAAAGAAGCTCCCAATCCGGCCAATGCACTAAGCACGGTATAGTCCTGTTTCCGTGTGTACGTCTGTGTGCTGACCGGGAAAAAAGGCAGATCAAGCTCTTTACTCAACAAAGACTCAAACCGGAAATAATTCTCCAGACCCATCAGGTCTCCATACGCAGCCGCCGTGCCAACTGCACCTTTGAACCCTTTACCCTTTATTCCGGCTTTTACATCGCGCAATGTGTCGTAATCTGCCAGCAAGTCCTGGGCATACATAGACAGACGGTAACCCAGTGTGGATGGTTCGGCTGGCTGCAGGTGTGTAAAGGCCATCACCGGCAGATCGGCAGTTTCTTCCATTTTTTCAGCCAGTGAGATTAACACCTCACTTAACAGGGAAAGGACACGATCCAAAGATTGCCGAATACGCAATGCGTCTGTATTATCCTCAATATCCATTGAGGTGGCACCCATGTGAATGACCCCGCCTGCCGTGGGGCACTGGCCGGCAAATGTCTTCAACTCAGACATAAGGTCATGCCGGATTTCCGCCTCGATTTGCAGGGCAGTGTCTATATCAATATCTTCTGCATGAGCTTCGAGCTCGTTCACCTGTGATACAGTCACCAGACCAAACTCAGCCTGGGTGCGCGCCAGAGCCACCCAGAGCCGGCGCCAAAGACGGCGTTTATTGGTTTCACTCCAGATATGACGCATTTCTTCACTGGCATACCGCCAACTTAACGGCGAAAGGTAATTGTCATAATCATTCACAGGTTATTTCCCTCTGGACTTTCTTTCTCAATCTGAAAGACCGGTTCAATTTTCTCTGACCAGATAGCATCAAACCGGCACCCGATGACAATTATAGTAGGTTCAAGCCCCCAATAGAAAAAAGGATGGGGCCGCCGCCAAATGACGGTCCCATCCTAACCAATAATCTTTTTATTTCTTTTTATTATGGAAGATCAGCCTTGCACAGGTTCTGCAATGACGAACAGACGGCCCCAGGAGTCCTGGGTTCCTTCCTGAATGCAGGTCTGCAGGGTCAGGTGATGGTTGCCGGTGTACATGCGGCTGAACAGACCGGCAGCCGATAATTTTTCTTTTGTGTCCAGGTCAATGAAATCGCTTGAAGCGCTTTTGGGTGAGAGAGCCTGGAATCTCTTAATATTGGTAACTTTATATGACTTGATGGTGCCATCACCATACACCACATCAATTTTGTCATCCAGGGCCAGGTCAAAAAAGAACCGGCCGGAAGAAAAGTTGTGTGCCAGCATACCGGTGATGTTATTGTTCGCGGCCATGCTGAATTGGGTAGCCACTCCCTCTACCGGTGAGACAAATCCGGGTTTTCCGGCTGGCTGCTGGATGACGCGAAGTGAAAATACTTCTTCTGCATACAATCCTTTGATTTTTTTCGCATTCCCATCTTTTACAGCTTCGGTGAAATCTTCCAACGACATAAGGTTGGTGATGGATGTTTTGGCATCATCGCTGACTGCCACACCGGTGACGGGGATGGCAAAAGCTGGCGAAGCAACGAACAAAGTAAAAACTGTTGTTACTGTCAGGAAAAAACGATTTATTTTAGAAAAAAGGCCCATGTCAACTCTCTTGACAAAGGCCTGAAATACCTGCTTCTACAGGTGACGCTGATATACAGAAGGTGTTACCATTTCGGTGGTTCGGCGATCATATCCACAAAAGTGAATGTAGACCCGTAACTTTGCGTCCCCGGTTTTCACCGGGTTTGCCTTTGTCGCTTGGTTTGGCTTCCAATTCTGACAAAAAAAGCAACCCCGGGGTGTCAAATATGCCGGGGTTGCAAACGTACATCATACATTAAGGAGTTTCAATCCTTCTTCGGCAACCTGGCAATCATGCCGGTACAGTGACCGGCGACAGACCCATGGCTTTGCGTCTCCGGCTTTTGCCGGATTTGCCATTATCGGAAGAGAAGTTAAGGTACTGGTTTACATCTTTTGTTATCGACAGATTTCAGCAAAAATTTACATTATCTGTCTCAAACTTTGTACGTCATCATTTTACCAAATGGCGCCAAATTACACATAAAACGTCCATAAATATTTCCTTACAACACAGGTTCAGCAAGGAGGAACAGACGTCCCCATTTCCAATTACCATCTTCTTCTATGCAGGTTTGTAAAGTCAAATGCGGGCGACCGGTGTAGACCTGGTTGTATACCTGATCAGCGGTTCTGGTTTCACCCGTTGAAAGATCGATCAGGTCAGATGAAGGGCTTTTTCCATTCTTGGCTTTAAACCGCAGCGTGTCTGTAATTCGATAAGCAACGGATTTTCCATCTCCGTAAATCACATAGACCAGACTGTTTGGTGTAAATGACTCAAACCATTTTCCCGCTGCATAGTTATGAGCCATCAAACCCACTACACCACCAGATGGAAGGCTGAATTGTGTGACCACCCCGTCAACCGGAGATACACCGGTGTTGTCGCCTTTTCCCTGTTGAACAACATACAATCCTTTGAATCCAGGCACAAAAAGGCCGGTTATCTTACCGGCTCTACCATTGGTAACAGCCTGTTTGAATGTTTCAAAGCGAGAATCCTTTTCAGGTGTCGGTTCATCTTTAGGGGAATCTTCTGGAAAATTCGGGGCCACGCTCCCAGTTGGTTTGTCGGCAGGCATTCCATCATCCATATCCAGTGTTACCGGGCAGGCTAACACGGGTGTGGCCGCGGCTAATAAAACCGCACCAGCTACCAGTGCAGCCCGGAAAAGTCTGCTATTCATTTGTCGATCCTCCAGGATTTTGGATCACAGCTCTGGTGAAATCAACAACGTGATCCGGAGTATATTTCTTCCGTGTAAATGTTTACACCGGGGGATTAAATTCACTTAATATCCAGATTAAAAATTTCTAAACCTGCTGGTTTTTGTCAGATTTTTAGAAAGCCGTATGAGGTTCGTAGTCTAATTTTCATCCGGTTTTAAGAAAACAAAGCAAGTTCTCTTTTCGTATAATATCTAGGAAGATGAAATACCTCATTATGCACGCAGGATTTTTCTGTCAAAAAGATGGAAAAAAACGCACGCTGTGATATCATCCACAGTTAAGTTATTGAAATAATGGCGTTCTTCTTGCACCATCTTGCATTTCCTTATTATTGACGGGAACATTTTCGACTGCGATTGCGTCCAAATACAAGGAGGAGCCCTATGCAGCGATTAATCAAATCATTACCTCAGCTAATTCTTGCCGCCCTTATTCTGACGGCATGCAACCTGCCTTTTGGATCATCTTTATCAGAAGCCGATGCAGTCCGAACTTCAGCCGCCAAAACGGTTGAGGTCTTACGGACAGAGGCAGCCAGTTCGAGCGTGGGTGCTGTTACCCTGCCTCCCATTAATACCCTTACACCGCTGTCTCCTGTGACACCACCTACTCAGATGCCGCAGCCAAGTTTCACCCCACCCAACACGTTGATTCCGTCCAAGGTGCCAACAGCCACGTTACAACCAACCTCCACCTTTGTGCCTATTCCCTGTGACCGGGCTGATTTCGTGGCTGATGCCACCATCCCCGATAATACCTATATCGCACCCGGAACCACATTTACGAAAACCTGGACATTGAAAAACTCCGGTTCCTGCACCTGGACGACTGCCTATGCCCTGGTTTTTGCCAGCGGCGAACAGATGGGAGGACAGACGTTAACCAACCTGCCCGGAAATGTTTTGCCCGGTCAGACGATTAACCTGTCTGTCAGTCTGACAGCCCCTTCATCCGCCGGCGCCCATCAGGGATACTGGCGGCTGCAGAATGCGGGTGGCGGCGCGTTCGGCTGGGGCATCAACGGTGATCAGGCCTTCTGGGTTCTAATCAACTCGGGAAGTTCTGCTTCCACAGGAACTACTTCGTCCAGCGGATTTGCGGTCACCAGTGTCACCATTGACGTAAGTCCAAAGACATTAACCACCACCCAGGCGAATTGCGCGGCTGGTGTTAACTATGTCTACACGGCCAACATCACCGCCAGCGCGGCCGGGACAGTGACATATGAATGGCGCAAGACAGATGGAACTGTAATGGCCTCCGATTCACTGGAATATAAATCTGCTGGAACACAGGAAGTTACCTATAACTATTCCTATGTCCAGACCGGAATTGGCAGCTTTGCAAGCCAGCTAGTGCTGTACATTAATAAACCCAACCATCAAACTTTTGCCACCGGCGGCACATTTACATTGACTTGCAATTAGACGTCTCTCTTTAGCCTCAATTGGATTATCGGGGCGGCCCAAAAACCGCCCCGATCCTTATTCAAGAGGAAGAGTCTGTATGCATATCAACCACATCGCATGTTGGACCCAGGATCTGGATCGTCTCGTTGACTTCTATACCCGATACTTTGGCGCAGAAGTTCAACCTCTTTATCAGAATAAAGCCAGGAAGTTTACTTCCCGCTTCCTGGTCTTTCCCGGTGGAAGCCGGCTGGAAATTATGAACCGACCGGACATTCTTCCCAGAAGTACAGATGAACCGCATGTCGGCTACATTCATGTTGCATTTTCTGTAGGCAGCAAAGAAACGGTTGACCATTTGACAAAACAGCTTCAGGCAGATGGTTTTCCACCCATAGACGGGCCGCGATGGACGGGGGATGGATATTACGAATCCACCATTCTCGATCCTGATGGGAACCGGGTAGAAATCACACTATAATTCAAGCGTGACGTCTACTCTTCATCTTCAACATGGCAACCTTCAATTACCGGTTTACATGCCTGATTCCACCCAGGCGGTGGTTCGTTCTGTCGATTCCATTGACCTGGAATCTGTCAAAATCCAATCAGTGGTGATGAATGCCTTTCATTTGATGCAGCACCCCGGTTCCATGACGGTGCAATCATTGGGCGGACTTCACCGCATGAGCGGGTGGACCAGACCGATTGTCACCGATTCGGGTGGATTTCAAGCCTATTCGCTGATCCGGCAAAATCCCAAATATGGCCGGCTGGGAAACGACGGCATTATTTTTCAACCAGAAGGCTCCACCCGCAAGATCAATCTGACCCCGGAGAAATCCATTCAGCTTCAAGTCGGTTTCGGGGCTGATATCGTGATCTGCCTGGATGATTGCACCGATGTGGAAGCCTCACGCGCCGAGCAGGAAACCTCCATCAAACGGACCATCAGTTGGGCTCGCCGCAGCCGCAAAGAATTTGATCGTCTGATGGAACAGAAGAAAATTCCACAGGAAAACCGGCCGCTAATTTTCGGAGTTATCCAGGGTGGAGCAGAAGAAGACCTCCGCCAGGAGTGTGCTTCAGCATTGCTGGATATCGGATTTGACGGTTTCGGTTACGGCGGCTGGCCGATCGATACTGCCGGAGCCCTGTTGGAAGACATCATCGGATTGACCCGGCGTCTTGTGCCGACGCAGTTCCCCATGCACGCTCTGGGTATCGGGCATCCCCTCAACCTGGCAGCCTGCTGGCGTCTGGGTTATGGCCTGTTTGATTGTGCCATGCCCACACGCGATGCCCGGCATGGTCGGCTGTATGCCTTTGAAGACGGTTATAGTCCCGAAAAACAAAGCCTGATGACCACAGTCAACTGGTTGGATTACATTTATTGCACAGATGACCGTTTCATGCGTGATTCACGTCCAATATCAGAAGGGTGCGATTGCCCGGTATGCACCCGATATTCGCGCGGTTACCTGCATCATCTTTTTAAAATAGGTGACAGCTCCTTCCAACGGCTGGCAACTCTGCACAACCTGCGATTTATGACCCGCCTGTGCGAGCTGCTGGCATGAGGTTCGCATGAAAACCATATTGACCGTGGAAGACGTGATCCGGCAGGCATCTGCCAGTGATGCTTATCAAGACATCCATATGGATGTGATCCGGCGGGTCTGTGAAACCGAAGGTCGAAAAGGATTACAGGGACGAGAATTGGTCAAATCCATCCGCAGCCGGCTGCATCAAATTGGCGGCGCCTACCTGCCTACCAACCTGGATCCAGAAATCTTCAAAACCGAGTTGGCAGTTTTACCGCGAGATATCACATCCTCTGAAATCCGTCAGTTTTGCCTTAAGAAGATGGAACAACATGCATCCACGAAAGAACGTCTACCCCTTTTGGATCACTTCTTTCAGGAAATCATGGCTGGTCTCCCGGTGATTCATTCCGTGCTTGACCTGGCCTGCGGTCTGACTCCTCTTTCACTCCCCTGGATGCCCCTGGAACCGGATACCCCTTATACAGCCGTGGATATGTACAACCGGATGGCTGTGAACCTGCAAGAATTCTTTGATCACACCAGAATTCCCGGGAAAGCCGTTGTCGCTGATATTGTCACATTCCCATTGGAGCAGTCATACGATGTAGTGCTTCTGCTGAAAACCCTACCCTGCCTGGAGCAGCAGGGAAAAGGTATGGCAGCCGCCCTGGTCAACCGCCTTAAGGCAAAAACAATCATCATCAGTTACCCGCTGCGTACATTAGGCGGCAGCCGTAAAGGACTGGGGGCTACATACGAAACTGACTTCAACCGGCTGGCCGAAGGGCGCAACTGGCAGATAAGCCGGTTCGAGTTCACCAACGAGCTTGTTTTCCGGTGCTGCCAGCCATGAAAACATCCAACGAAGATCCGGTTGAACTGGCACAATCCATACTTACCAGCCGGAAGTACAAAGCGCTGAACCTTCCGCCGGAGACTGTCATTGATCTGATCCGGCATGCCTTAGATCACGGCCTGAAACCAGTTCAGGCTGTGGATGACGCCCGCGAGAAACTGCACATCATTGTGGCACCTTATCTGGGAGACCCGGATTATCCCCAGACCATCAAAGAGCTGGAATTGATGGGGACGTTCACAAATGCCGACTCATTGCGCACTTTCAGTCTAAAAATGTTGGAAAGCCATGCCTCCACCCGCGAACGTATTCCCTTATTGGATCATTTTTATCATCAGATTTTTTCGGTGACCGGTGTCCCTCATTCCCTGCTGGACCTGGCCTGCGCCATGCACCCCTTTGCTTACCCCTGGATGGACTTTCCATCAGACAGCCTCTATCAGGCTTATGACCTTCATCAGCCGCGGGTCAACCTGATCAACCAGTATTTCCATGCCGCACGGGTCAATGGGCAGGCATTTTACGGTGATATTCTTCTAAATCCCCCTCACCAACAGGCAGATGTGGCTTTCTTTTTTAAAGAAGCCCATCGTTTTGAACAGCGGCAAAAAGGCTGCAACCGCGCTTTCTGGCAGGCCTTAAATGTGCATTGGCTGGTCGTCAGCCTGCCGGCCACCAATTTAACCGGCCGCTTCGACCTGGCAGACCGGCAGCGGAAACTGGTTTACGAAACATTATCCGGCCTTGATTTGCCGGTAACGGAAATTCTGGTTGGTAATGAACTGATCTTCTGTATACAGAAAGATTCGGCATGAAACAAAAAAGAGCTTTCCCTGCAGATCCCATTGGTCGTTACCGTGAATTGTTATCCGAAAAAGAAGCGGCTTTGCTTGAATCGTCGCTTATTAATCCTGCGCCCACAGCCATACGAGTCAATCCGTTGAAAGCCGAGCCTCGGCAGCTATCTGAAGAGATGAGCCATAAATATCAATGGGACCTTCAACCAGTACCTCATTGCCGGGATGGCTTCACAATGACATCGTCTTTGATTCCGCCAGGGCACACTCTGGAAGGACGGCTGGGATATTTCTACATTCAAGATGCCGCGTCCATGCTGCCGGTAGAGTTATTTGAACCGGTTGAAACAACCGAACCTCTCATCCTTGATCTGACGGCTTCTCCAGGAGGGAAAACAGCACACCTGGCTTCCCGATTTCACGACCGGGGGTTGATCCTGGCCAATGACGGCACCTCCTCACGCATTCCTGCTCTGACCTCAACATTAAAAAACTGGGGGGCAGCCTGCAGTGCCGTCACCAATTTTCCCGGCGAACGCTTTGGACAATGGTTTCCAGAGACATTTGACCTGGTTCTGCTGGATGCCCCGTGCAGTATGGAAAACCTGCATCCCGGTGAAAAGAACAAACGAGATATTAAACCCCCAGAACGCAGCCGTCTGGCACAGCGTCAGGTGCAATTGTTGATGAGTGCCTTACAGGCCTGCAAGGTGGGTGGGCAGGTCGTTTATTCCACCTGTACGCTGGCCCCGGAAGAAGATGAAGGCGTCGTTGATACCATCCTCCGCCTGACCGGACATGCCGTGACTATAACGCCTGCCGCCCAACGGCTTGGAGTACAGGCTCCCGGCCTTGAAAGTGCCTTCGGACAGACTTTTTCACCGGAAACCGTCAAGTCATTGCGCCTGTGGCCCCATCGATTGAGAACCTCCGGCTTCTTTTCAGCTCATTTCCGCAAGAATTCATCTCTCCCCGGCCAATCCAGGGAGTCCCCCACCCGACCTTATTTACCGTCGCACATCATTCCACTGGGCAGGAAAGATCAAGAATTTTTAATATCGCATTTTGCGGCAAACTATGGTGTTGATCTGACGAATCTGTTGGAAGGACAGGCATTAACACTCGGCTTATTCAAACAGTCGGTATATCTACTCCCGCATATATTGGAGAATTCGTTTGCCGGTCTGCCTGTTAATTCGAGTGGACTTCGTCTGGGTGATTATGCAGAATCGGGATTTGAACCGAGCCTGGAATGGACCACCCGGTATGGCAAATTGATAACCGGAAACCGGTATAACCTTTCGCCGGATAATTTTCTCCGCTGGTCACGTGGAGAAGACGTGCCTTATGAAAATGCCGTCGAACCCGCCAGAGGAACCATACTGGTGATGATCAGCCCGGAAGGATATGTTGCAGGAACAGGCCGTATGTCCAGCCGCGGAATCAAGAATCTCCTTCCCCGGCATCTGGCATTAAAGTCCTGATTCCTCAAACGTGGTAAATTCCAGATAATTCGTGGTAGCCTGGCTCAGGTCAGAATATACGCCCCGGTATTTTTCCGGCAGCAGCATGGCAATGCGGTACATGACTTCATCTGTAATGATCTGTCGTTTTTCACGGTCCAGGTCACGCATGGTAGCTTTGATCCGGAAAGGTTGCCCGATTTCCAGATAAAAATCAGTTTTCCGGAAGCGGCGCATGTTTTTCCAGAAATCTTCATGTCCGTGGAATCCCACTGGAACAATTGGAACACCAGATTTAACCGCTAACGGCAGAATACCCGGTTTACCACGCTGCATCACTCCATCATGTGATCGCGTGCCTTCCGGTAATATCGCCAACATCTTGCCTTCTTTCAGGGCATCCAATGCCAGGTTCATGGCGGTGTTATCCACCGTGCCTCGTTTGATCGGAATGGCTCCCCAGGCTTCAGAGATCATGCGTTTTATGGGGTTGGTGAAATTCTCTTCCTTGCTCAGCGTGGTAAGCGGGCGCGGCTGGATATATGTGAACATCACCAGTCCATCCATTGTATTGACATGGTTCCCGGCGATCAGAAATGGCCCTTTCATGGGGACCTTTTCAAGTTGCTCGAGATGCGGCCGGATGGTCAATTCGCAGTAAGCCCGCACAATTCGGTTGACAAATTTTTTTGAAAATAACACGTTATCCATCCATCCAAATTTATTTTATAAATCCATACTGCCCAGCTCTCCGGCAGCCGCCATGAACACCGCACAGGCAGCCAGAACGGCTGTTTCCATACGCAGTATGCGTGGTCCAAGCGATACAGGTTGCAAACCCGCCTGTTCAGCAAGATTCACCTCATCTTCACTGAATCCGCCCTCCGGACCCACCAGCAGGAGCCAATCTTTCTCTCCTGAAATCAGGCTGTTTTGTAAAGAAGCGGCAAAGTAAGAACCCTTAACTTTCTCATGAAGAATATAACCCCTGCGACCCTGATTCTGTTTCAGAAAATCATCCAATTTTTGCGGATTGTTGATTGAAGGTATCAATCCCCGTCCGCATTGTTCAGACGCTTCCTGTAAAATTTTATTCCAGCGGTCCATTTTTTCTTCCCGACCGCGAGTATCCTGCACCAGTGAACGGCTGGTTACTACTGGAATGAAATGCCTGACGCCGAGTTCACAGCCCTTCTGTAAAATCCATTCAAATTTTTCGCGTTGTGAGAGCGCTACACATAGCGTCAGGTTAACTTTCGGTTCACCGGTTGCCGGGGAAATTTCACCCGGTTGGCCGGTCACCTGTTTTGAATCAATATCAAGCAGTTCTACAGAACGGCAGTGACCATTGTTATCCAAAATTGTAACCATCTGCCCCGATTTTAACCGGAGTACACTGGTAATCTGTTTCGATATGGCCGGCGGAAAGAACGTTTCCGCCTGATTAAATACATCAAGTGGGACGAAGAATCGGTTTCCGCTCACAGGTTGGCCTCAAACCCGGCAATCACCACAGTGAATTCTCCGCGCAGATCCATGGTGGCAGATTTCTCCACCAGTTCTGACAACGTTCCCCGTACCACCAGCTCAAATTTTTTGGTCAGGTCATTGGCCACAGCGGCAGGCCTGTCTCCATAAACCGCCAGACAATCCTTCAGGAATTCGACCAGTCTGAAAGGGCTTTCATAGAAGATCAGTGTATGAGGAGATTGTTCATCTACAGCCAGGAATTTCCGCCGGGCAGAACTTTTTCTCGGAGGGAAACCTCGAAACGTAAAGGAATGCACCGGCAGGCCAGAAAGTACCAGTGCTGTAATCACCGCTGTTGGGCCGGGAATAGCCGTTATTTCCACACCTGCTTTCAATGCTGCCCGAACCAGCCGGTATCCGGGATCAGACACAGAAGGACTGCCGGCATCTGAAACCAGGGCAACATTTTTCCCCTCCAGCATCATACCTACCACCCGGTCGGCAGCTTTCTCTTCATTGTATTCATGGAATGCCATCTGAGGCTTTTTGATCTCAAAATGTTTTAAGAGAAAGCCAGTTGTACGGGTGTCTTCGCTGACAACGAGATCAACGTTTTTTAACGTTTCCAGTGCGCGGAGGGTGATATCGCCCAGGTTGCCGATAGGTGTGGCTACAAGATAGAGCATGGTTGAATTATAAACGGTTGTCCTGTCATGGATGAATCAACAGAGGCAGGTTATCGAACCTGCCTCTGTCATTTGTCTGAGGTAACGGCGTTTTCCTCAGAATAAGTAGACGAGATTATTTGGAAGCTTTTGCGGCGGCCGCAGCTTTCAAAGCCTCTACTTTGTTGGTTTTTTCCCAGCTCAAATCCAGGTCATCACGGCCGAAGTGACCGTACGCGGCCACCTGCTGGTAAATAGGTTTGCGCAGGTCAAGATCACGAATGATAGCGCCGGGGCGCAGGTCGAAGGTTTTGCTGATGATCTCGGCGATATCTTCATCAGCGATCTTGCCGGTGCCGAAGGTTTCGACGTTGATGCTCAAAGGATGGGCCACGCCGATGGCATAGGCCACCTGGATTTCACAACGGTCAGCCAGACCGGCAGCTACTACATTCTTGGCAACCCAGCGGGCAGCATAAGCC
Organism: Leptolinea tardivitalis; assembly: GCF_001050275.1. Lineage (GTDB taxonomy): Bacteria > Chloroflexota > Anaerolineae > Anaerolineales > Anaerolineaceae > Leptolinea > Leptolinea tardivitalis. The sequence continues at coordinate 253,407 of NZ_BBYA01000011.1, read as the reverse complement.
GCAGAGCGGTCAACTTTTGTGGGGTCTTTGCCTGAGAAGGCACCGCCGCCATGCCGACCGGTTCCACCGTAGGTATCAACAATAATCTTGCGGCCGGTAACACCGGCATCGCCCATAGGTCCGCCAATAACAAACCGGCCGGTGGGGTTGACATAGATCTTCAGGTCACCGTCAACGATGATGCCAGATTCTTTCAGCACAGGATCGATGACATATTTCTTGACACCGTCGAAGATTTCCTTCTGGGTTACATCTGGATCGTGCTGAGTGCTGATGAGAACAGTGTCGACGCGATAGGGTTTTCCCTTGCGGTATTCAATTGTCACCTGGCTCTTGCCATCGGGGCGCAGCCACGGCAGAGTGTCATTCTTGCGAACTTCGGTGAGTTTGCGGGTAAGTTTGTGGGCCAAATAAATCGGCATGGGCATGAGAGCCGGGGTTTCATTGCAGGCAAAGCCGAACATCATACCCTGGTCGCCGGCGCCAATTTTGGCGATTTCATCTTCTGAAGCCTGACCTTTTTTAACTTCGTCGGCTTTAGAAACACCCATATCAATGTCACCAGATTGTTTGGCAATGGCAACCTGTACACCGCAGGAATTGCCATCAAAACCTTTGGAGCTGTCATCATAACCAATATCCGTAACAACTTTTCGAACCAGCCGATCGAAATCGATGTGGGCATTGGTGGTAATTTCGCCCAGCAGCATGACAAAACCAGTCTTAGTGGCGGTTTCGCAGGCTACACGGGAATAAGGATCCTGGGCAAGGCAGGCATCAAGGACAGCATCGCTGACCTGATCGCAGATTTTGTCAGGATGTCCTTCGGTCACCGATTCGGATGTGAACAGGTATTTTTCAGAATTCAGGAATGTGGACTGCATGTTTTTCTCCTTTAATTAAAGAAATTTGCCCCTTCCGGTACTGCGAGGGGCAAGAATTTTCTTTTCGGTCGCCCTCTCATCTCCCAGAATTTCTCTGCCGGAATTGGCACCTGAGCATCGCTGATCCACATATCAGTTTTGCCAGGTTGCCGAGGTATCATCGGGCCGGTCCCTCCACCTCTCTGGATAAGAGTGCCTTTAGAGGCTATTGAATTATTTTACGACTATAACACGTGTTTATTCTATCGTCAAATTAGAGAATGTTAATTTTTGGCTTTTGAGAGTTATTGAATAGGACCATTGTAAAAAGTCGTTTTACCAGAAAATTGCTCAACAAGTTGTTTGCCCCAGGTGTGAATAACCTGCCAATCCCGCCAGTCTCCTTCACGCATAAGCCCGGAGGAATCCATTGAAATGAGAAAACGCCAGAATGGAGCTATTTTCTTATAATCCACCTTTCCAGCAAACATAGCCTCACTAACCGGTTCTGGCAAAGAAACTTTTAAAGGTTCCAACATTTTTCTTGTTTTATTTTGGTTTTCAATTGATGGATCCCGCATGTAGACCCCGGTAGAGAAATACGCGATTTTCTTATCAGAGATATCCCGTTTATATTTTGAGATGAAGTTCATCATTTCATTCAATGGCTTTTCAAATCGTAAAGCTGTTCCCAAAACAACAAACTCGTATGGTTTCAGAGTCTGAATCTCATCAACCGGGAAAATATCTACAGCAAAACCGCCTTTACTTAATTCCTCCCCCAGGACGGCCGCTATCTCACCTGTTGAACCGCATTTACTCGCATATGTTACTAACATTCTTATCATTTTGTCATCCTTTGTTATTATTTTTCTTGGGAATTCAATCTCAGGTTCCATCAAAGCACGTTTTCCGGCATCAGCGCCTATGATTCCGGTTAATCCAATCACTCCCGCGGTTATCGCTGCCTTTTTTAAGAATAACCGTCGACTAATTGTCTCTTCCATGGTTTCTCTCCTGCTATCAATTGACCTGCTGACTGTTCAACTTTATCCGTAAAGGCTCATATTGAAATCAGGCTTAAGTAGAATTTTCACCGACTGATTCCAGATCAACCGGTATACTTAAGTTCTATATGGCACACAACCAAGTGAAGGCACAATCCTTCAGGCCTTCTTTTTCTGGTAAAACAATTCCCCGTCCCGGCTTGTTTGAAAAGCTGGATGGAGCTGTGAAACGTGGACGACAATTGGTCTGCCTCACTGCTCCGGCCGGGTATGGAAAAACTGTATTGATCTCATCATGGCTTAAGACATACGATGGGATTTCAATATGGGTTCCCTGCGACTCATTAAACATAGATTTCCCGCGTTTTATTTTTCAACTTGTTGCATTGATCCAAACCCGACTGCCTGGATTTTGCTCTGAGATTACCCCACTCCTATCCAACATTAAACCGGATGAATTTACCGCCCTTCAAAATTGCTTCTTCGACTGTCTTTCTTCCGTTCCAGAACCTATCCTTTTCTGTTTTGACGATTTTCACCTGATTGAAGAACCTGAGATTTATCGGTTTCTTGTGTTGCTGGTAGATCGATTACCAGCGGTGGCAACGATCATTCTGATCAGTCGTACACGGCCGCCACTTCCAACAGCACGTTTTCGAGTTCGTTGTCAGCTTCTCGAATTGACAGCCGCTGATCTGCGTTTTTCTTCAGAAGAAACGAAAGCGTTCATCCAGGCTAACCATGAACTTAGCCTGACTGATGACGAAATCAACACATTGACAGAAAAGACAGAAGGTTGGGCAGCGGCCATTCATCTGGCGGCCATGGTCATCGCATCTGGCAAAACAGGTCACGAAACAGATTCATTCATTCGGTCAATTTCAGGGAACCAGGAATACATTACCAGTTACTTGATGGATGAAGTTTTTTCTCTTCAAGAAGGATCTGTTCAGGATTTCTTGTTAAAAACCTCGGTTGTGAATCGATTCAATATTTTCCTGGGTGCCGCTCTATCTGAAATCTCGGCAGAAAAAGCAGATTCCATAATGAATCGGCTTATACAAAACAACCTGTTTTTTTTACCCCTTGATTCAAATAATCAATGGTTCCGATACCACCATTTGTTTTCATCTTTTCTTCGTTCCCGTCTTGTCTTAAAACAGTCGGTGGATGTCGATCACTTGCTATATATCGCAGGGGTATGGTTCCAAACAGAAGGATATCTGGAAGAAGCCGTTGATTGCGCTCTTCAAAGGGAAAGACACGATCAAGCGGTGGAAATAATTCTTGAAAATTGGCCTCGCATGTTACATGAGGGCAACATCGATCTGATGATCAACTGGTGTAAACGGTTGTCCTCGTCAGTGTTTATTTCCTACCCCGGTATAAATATCGCATATGCCTGGGCATTGATGCTGCAAGGAGATTTCTCCAGTGTCCCATCAAAATTGAATATGTTTGATCGCGCAACCGGTGAAAAATTGCGTTTAAATCCTGATTACTCTCGAACTCTCGAGTGGAAGCAATGGCAAATTGAAAAGATGCTTCTAACGGCTCTGCTCGAGTATTCCCGGCATCAGAGTGAGTCTGGATTGGAGTTTGCCAACAAGGCGAAAGAGACAGCACACCCGGATTTTCCACTTCTGGAAGGCAATGCATGGATCATATCCGGGCATCTTTATAAACAAATGGGGCAGATTAGCGAATCATTATATGCTTTTCAAACAGGTATCCCTATGACCTGGCGGGAAGGTAACACTCAAGCATTGATTGGCGCTCATACTGCGTTGGCCAATCTGCTGGCAGACAGGGGAGAATTAATAAAAGCTGCCCAAATATGCCATGATGGGATCAGGCTGGCAGCCGAAAATCGTATGGCAGAAACACCGGCTGCTGCCCCGCTTTATATTGCATTAGCATACATATTAATTGAAATGAACAGGCTTGATGAAGCCGAAGAAATCCTTAACAAGGGTCTTACTGCCGGTCGCATCAATCACTCTCTGCTTTTTCTATTCAATTCAGTAATTTCACAGATCAGACTATTGATTGCCCGAGGGAAAGCTGATGAAGCTCTCGAGGTTGTGGATGGAGTCTCACATTATATAACCCCGGATAATAATTCTCAGGTTTTCGCTGATCTGCAAGCGATTCGCTATCTGTTAATTTTTAATACAAGAATCAGAGAGGTACCAGTTGAATTGCCGGTAAGTGATCTCTCTCCCTGGCTTTATCAATTCCACGCGTCACATACCTCCATTCTCATTCATATTCGTGCTCTGGCAGCCGCCGGTAAGTTGTCTGATGCATTAAATTATGCGAATCAGTGCATTCCTCTATGCCAAAAATCGGATATGACCGGTGTTTTAATTAAATTCCTTATCGTTAGATCGAGGATTCGTGATGCCATGGGGGATTTAACAGGTAGTAACGAGGATCTTCTCCTCGCGCATGAATTAGGTGATCCACTTAAGTTTATTCGATCGTTCATGGATGAACCTGTCTACCGTTTTTCTGTGAGAAGTCTTCATTCATCAACTCTTCTACATAGTGGAAATGACATGATCATCCCCCTGACGTCACGGGAGGAAGAAATCCTCGGTTTGATTAAACAGGGGTTATCAAATTACGAGATTGCCGCGCGGTTATCCATTTCACTGTCCACGGTAAAGAAACATATCTCATCCATTTTTAGAAAAATCGGGGTGACAAGTCGATCTCAGGCAATTGTTGCTCAATTGAAAGTAAAAAAACAAGAGGATGCTGATATATAAATCAACACCCTCCTGTTTTCAGGTCAATCCATATCTTGGTAGGATTTATAACAATCTTTTTCGCCAAACGGCGTTTTTACTGTGTTTGCCCGCCACCCGCCTTCAGTATTCTCAATAAGCTGGTATTCTTTAAACTCAGGTGCCGCTTCTCTTAAGACATTAACCGCTGTGTTGTATGAAATATTAAAACCCGTCCATTCCCATTTATCGAGATGTCCTTCCATCTCAGCACTACGGCAGACCATTGATACACCCAGCAGAGTCTTTACCTCTGGATCGTTTGTTGCACGGAATTCTGATAAAGCCTGAGGAATACTGTCAGTAGACAATTCCTGAAAATACATATAGTCCAATTCTTCACCGGCTCTGGCTCGTTCAACATTAGCTCTGACGATAAATCCGTCAATATTGATGAAATTCAAAGTCGCACCGAACCCAACCAGCACAATCAGGGCTGCCATAGCAAAACCACGGCGATAATTTATTATCTCGAGGACGATGACGGCGGCCAGCAATATTCCAAGCCAGACCATGAAAATATGGCTGTATGTCCTGGATCGCGTAAAACCATAAGCGGCTTCCAGCAGACTAAGTCTCTGGAAAGATGAAACCAGAATCACAGCCACAAGACAGACCAATACCAGTCCAAGTCCTGTGAACCATTTCTGTTTACCCGGAGACTCCCGACGCGTGACAGCACTCAGCCCCAGGAAAAGGATGAGACTGAGAATTGCCACAGCAATTAACTCGCCAAATCCTCGCCGGGCATATTCGGCATACGTGAAGCCATCTACGACTATATTGGTTTGCCCGCCAAAGAAATATTTAAATTGGACCACCACAAAAAAAGCAAACAGAATATTTACACTACCAAGCACAATGGCGCTTTCAGTGAAACCCAGAAAAGCCGGGAACCAGGGTTTGTCCATACCAATCAGGTCTGAGCGGTGACTTTTTTCCAGGCTGTAAAGATAAACACCGGATAACAGGTAACCAATGATACCGACCATGGCGAGGCGTACGGCGTATTCCATGAATTTATTAATATCAAGAATCCGCTCCAGCTCTTTTGAAAACACCGGGTCGGCAGACACCAGCAGCAAGGCGAGAAAAAAGACAATCGGGAACGCCAGTAACACTCCACGAAATATCGCCCAGAAGGATATGGCTTTGGGTTTCTTTGGAGCATCAACATCCTTATGATCCTCCACTTCCATCTTGCGCGAAGTTGCCAGCAGCGAGCTTCCCCCCGCCAATGTGCCGGAAACTAAACGGGCGATTCCCGTAACCATATCCGCCAGACTATATCGGATCCATAAACCGCTGGAAAATGTAAGCGCTAGCAGCCCCAGTCCAATCAGTGACAATAACACATTGATAAAGGTCGTGAATGGCTCCTCACGAATGAAAATCATGGCAGAGAAGAACAGTGTAATTCCGGCCATAAGCCAGGTCAGACCAGCCGGTTTGCGTCCTTCCAGATATGCCAGAACAAATCCGGCCGCAATCAGGACAAAGACAAACAGGAAGTAGGATATTCCCACTGGTTTTTTCCAGAATAACAGGTCAAAACACAGACCCAGGGCAATCGATATCCAGAGAATACGTGATGGTTTTTTTATTTGCATTATGGTTCTCCTTTGGAATAAGAATAAGCCTGGAGAAAAAATAAACCAGCCTCTCAGAATACAAAATCCATGCACTCAAGTGCTTAATTCCTGTCATTTTTTGAAGTACCTTCTATTCCGCCTGTGCAGATAATTTTTCAAAGAAAAGAACAAGGAACATGAAACTCTCAATAAACAATTTGCCATTCAATACCCGGTTTGCATGGTTAATCGAGTTGACAAAGATACTCCTGGCGCTGATTGGAATTCAGTTGTTCCGTTATTTTATGTATAGAATCATGGTTGGCCTGGGTTCAGTCAGTCAACTATTTGAACCTGCCGGGGACATTACCAACGGATTAACAATGCTACTGACCGGACTGGGCCTCTGGTTGATGGTTCGTCACAGTCTTGGCAACCCCGGGTTTTCGAAATTTACGATCTCTTCCAAAGGTTTCATCGGCATGATGGCGGGTCTGGCTATTTTTGTCGTGATGGCCGGTTTTAATATCTGTATGGATCCCCGTCAATTCATTCCAACCGTTTTATCGTGCCTTATTTTTCCCTTCTTCGAAGAACCCATCTTTCGTGGTTGGATCTGGAAGCGCATGAGTTCGGTGCTGCCGGCAAAATGGAATGGCATATCCACCATACTCCTGACCACCCAGCTGTTCGCCCTGTGGCATCTGGGATACTGGGATGTCGTGGCCATGCATGTATCTTCCAGTACAACTACCTCCGGTCTTATCCATATTATGCTGATGAAAATGGTGATTGCTTCGATAATTGGCCTGTGGACTGGCTTTTGTCGTTGGAAAACCGGGAACCTGTATGGATCAATTCTGATTCATGCCTTCTGGAATCTGTTGGGAAGATAAAGCGCGGCGATGATGATTTCTCCTGTTTTCAGGCTTACCGGCCTGACACTATAATTAGCTCATGATTCAATTATTGCTGGTGGAAGATAATCAACGCCTTCGAGCAGCTCTCAAGACCGGATTTGAAGCATCTGGCAGCATCGTTATCTGTGCCGATACAGATTCAGGAGAAGAAGCTCTTCATTTGGGAATCAGCACCAATCCTGATGCTGTCTTGATGGATGTACGATTGGCAGGCAGCCTCAACGGGATTCAAACTGCCGTGGCGTTACGCCGTGAGATACCCCGTCTGCCGGTGGTTTTTTATTCCATCCAGGATGATGACCAGTATTACCGCGATTTCAGGGCTTCCGGGATTCTGAGCCATTACGCATATGTGCGCAAATCCAATTACCTGCTTCCAGAGATGATCATCCCTTTGATTTCTGACGCCATTGCCGGACGGTCTTTCATTGATCCTGAAATTGAAGAACGCGTTCATGAAGTCCGCAACCTTGACGAACAGGATCCACTCAGCCTCCTTGAACCGAATGAACTGGCCGTGATCAAAATGATCGCCCAGGGACTAACCAATGAACAGATTGCCAGCCGGATGGGCTTTCAAGACAAGCGCACCATCAGCCGGACAAACGGGAGTATTTATGCCGCCTGGGGGTTGGCCGATACAACCACCGACGAAAAAGTAGCTCGCACGCGCGCCGTCATTATTTACCAGACCCATCGTTTGATTCAATGGGACACGGAAGGCCGTCCATTCGTATTGGATGCTGCCCATAACTGGATCCCCTGGGAGGGCGGATGAGCGGCCTGCCGCTTTTAGATTGGCCGGCGTTAACCTTATCCATATTTAATGCCTTTATTTTGTGCTGGCTCGGATTTACTGTATTACTCGAAGCCGACCGGCGCGCCTGGGGTGTCTGGCTTTCAGCAGAAGGACTATTGCTTGGGGCAATTTTTTTTATTGCCCATACTGCCATTTTGAGAAGCGGATGGGATTGGAATAATCCGTTGATTAATTTCTGGTGGCGCGCCGGATGGTGGCCGTTGATCCTTTCTCCCTTTGCCTGGTATTGCGTCATCCTCTGGTACTCTGGTTTCTGGGATAATGCGGAGTCGTCATTACACCACCGGCAGGCTTCCTGGTTTGGGCTGGTACTGGTGATTACTGCCTTCCTGTTGGCCTGGATGGCGCTGGCAAATCCGCTTCCCGATCTGGATGACCAAATGGGGACCTTTGCCGGATTTTACGGGCTTGCCATTGCATTTCCGGTTTATATTCTTCTCTGTATTCTGCTATCGCTGGATGCGATTTTACGCCCGGGGCCAACGGCACATTTTATGGGTAATGAAGCCCGCCGGATTGCCCGCCCCTGGCTGACGGCTTCCACTCTGGTTTTATTGCTGGTTTGTTTTCTCGTTGCTTTTGCCCTGATTTGGGGAATCAACACATTTGAAGCCGGCTATAGGAACCAGGTTTTTTCTCCTTCCATTCTCCTACCGCTCACTGAATTGGATGTGATTATCGAAGTCTTGATCACCATTGCCATACTGCTGATCGGACAGGCAGCCATGGTATACGAGGTGTTCAGCTCAATTCCACTTCCAAGATCAGGACTGCGAAAACGCTGGTCGTTTGCCATTGTAACCGGGGCATTGTTGGCCTGTGTTCTTTCTTCTGTATTCCTTTTCTTCACACAGCCAGAACTGGCTTATCTGGTTCTCATCCCCCTGATAACTGGCATTTTAACAATTCAGAATCATCTTTCGGTCAAAGACCAGATAATTCAAACGGAACAGCTGCGCAGATTAGCCCGGCCGCAACAAATCTATGAGAGTATCTTTTCAAATTCACAGCAGGATGTGCCATCCAGCAACGGATTGGAAGAATTTGCCTGGATCTGCACCGATCTAATTCAGGCAGAGAAAATTATCCTGTTGCCATCTGGAGTACTTAAGAGTTTCCTTCCAGACATCGTTATCTTTCCAGAACAATCAGCTAAAAACACACCTCCCATACCAGCAGAATGGGTGGATGAAACAACCCAACCCAAAGCCCTGGTGCCGGAAAATTGCGATGGTTTTTACTGGGCCATTCCACTGGTTTCTAGGCGAGGTCTGGATGGATGGTTGTTTCTTGGAAAACATATCAATCATGGATTTTATACAAAAGAAGATATTGAAATTGCCCGATCTGCTGTGGAACGCTGGATGGACAACCAGTCTGCCGCAGAGATTGCCCGCCGGCTGGTTTCACTTCAACAGGAAAGCCGGATCAGTTCGCGGCTTCTGGATCAGAAAGCCCGCCGGATTCTGCATGATGACATTCTGCCGCTTTTGCACACGGCTTTGATATCTGACTCAAAAAGCCCGGCAGCCATACAAATCACTGAAGCACATCATCAAGTATCTCAACTCCTACGAGAAGCCCCTCCCCCGCCTCCTCCCGAAATTGCCGCGCATGGGCTATTCACTGCCATTCGGCAAATTGCCAATAGTGAGGCAGAATTTCTTCATGCTGACTTGAACGTGGATGTTGATCCCCAGGCTGAACAGGCAGCCGCTTCTCTTTCTGCGGATGCGGCAGAAGCTGTTTACCATGCGGTCCGTGAATCTCTTCGGAATATACAAAAACATACCCATCTCCCAGAAGATGAAAGGCTGAAAATAAAAATAACCTCAAAAGCGGATGGGCTTCTCTTCATTCAGATTGAAAACAACGGCACAGATCGGTATGACAATAAATCCGTAACAGATGGCGGACAGGGGATCAAACTTCACAATGCCATGCTGGCCGAATTTGGAGGCGGTATGCGCCTTGAAAATCCGTCAGATAGAATCGCGAGGGTCACAATAGTTATTCCGGTGAGAATGGTTGATTGATATTTTCTCACTTGATTAACACAATTCAACTATCTATAGTTAATTCATTCATAATTTCATACTAAAAACTCACGGAGGGTTTGATGAGTCCATCAGCCGTATACAAGCCGCCTGTTCCAGAGAAGAAAAATCCTGAAACACCGACCCCTGTTATCCCTCCTCCGATTCCAACTGAAGTTCCTGTCTCCCCGGCACCCGTTATCCAGTCAAATCCTCCAACCATTCAACCCCAACAATCACCTTCATCAAACAAGAAAAATACCCCGCAAACAATTCTTCTGATAGCAGCCGGATTGTTCCTGTCCGCCGTTGTTATGGCAGCCGGATTTGCCTTTGGATATTTCCTGGTTTCGACTATTCTTGCTTCATCTACTGATCAACCATCGGTGAACACTGGTAACCGCCCTGAAACTGTCTATAAAAATTTCACCCTGGTTAAAGAAAATACGATCAAGGTTGATGGGAAACTGCACACAGATGACAAAGGTGTGGGATTGCAGGTCAACCCGATGGAAGGCAAAGCCAATGTTCCATTAAGCCTTACAGCCAGCAAACCAGATAAAAATTTTACCCGTGCCTTTGATGACCAATATTCCGTCGAATCTCTCGCCTACAACCTGTCGGCCAAAGGTGCAGCCGATACAGCCCGGCAAGGAACACTGGTCTTTCCGGCAAAATCACCGGATGACCGGCTGGCAGTCGTTATCGATAATCAATTTGTCGGGATTCTCTCTATCACTCCTCAAGATGGCAAATTGACCATTAATTCACGGGTAGATTTGCCCGGCGGCGACCCGGCTTATTCTCCGAAAGATACAATTACGGTGCCAACCAAATATATGGTTGTTCGACCGAAAAAAAGCAATCTTCTGCCTTCACAAACCAGTCAACAGATCACGACCAGGGGAGGCGGGCTTCAATCGCCCAATCATGAGGAGACACTGGAATCCTGTGGAACCTGGTATCACAATTATTGCTGGAAGAATAAAGAAGCCAGCATAATGATTTTTTTTGACAAGAAAACCAACCTGCCCTATCCGTTCATAGATTTGATAACCACCTCAAAAACCGCTTTGGATAAATACCTGAAACTTGGTTTTACCGGTGCGAATTATTCAAAAGATAATCCACTGTATATCGTTGTCGGAGGTAAGGAGGCTCCGTATTACAGTTCAATAACGGGGAACATCTATGTACCTGTTGATACTCTTGAAAATTCAAATGATTCGCGAACCCGGTATATGCTGTCTCACGAACTCTTCCATTGGACAGAAGATGAAACCTATGCCATGACAACAGACGGAATGTCTGGTTCAACCTTCTGGTGGTTGGAGGTGGCCGCAGAAAATGCCGCCTATCAGGTTGATCCCCAGTTCATCAATAATAACCTGGAGAAATATGGGCGCACCGAAACACAGGGGAAACTTGGTTTCTTGCTTGAACCATTCAATTGGGTCAAAGGAGAAGAAGCCAGATATGTTCATGGTCAGAGCCTTTATGTGGGTCTATGCAATGGTGGTCAAGGTTGTTCTATTAATCAAGATGAATTTGTCTTTTATATAAATAAGGCTGGTAATCCTTTTGAAGAGGCATCGGCCAAAGAACGATTCATGGCAAACGCAGATGATGTCGCCAGATACCTGATTGGCATTCCTCCGCAAAACAGCAAGACCGATGCTGAAATACCCGAAGCCGTGAAATCCGGCAAGCTGTATGGTGATTTCATCCATGGGAAACAAAAAGGCGATGGCATCGAATTCCAATTATCCAAATCCGGTCCGAACATGGCCAGGAGTGAACAGGGAGTAATAATTACACAAACAATCCCGGCCGGAAATGTGTACCCACTTCGGGTAAGCAATGGTGCCAATGGACCGGATGAAACAGGGATTCCTCTAAAATCAGGCCCGCCAATCTATTTACGGATAGATGCGGGTCAAAACTACTGGGTAAAAGCTGGAAATAATGCACCGTTTGATGGCAGCGGGAAAGGACAGCTCATGCTGGGCCCAATTCACGATAAATTTGGTCTGGATTCTGTCCGCGTAAATGCCTATGCAAAATCAAAATCGTCTGAATTTCACGCCGCCGTAGGCATTGTTGACCTGAGTGGAGACTGGTTCGGCCAGGATGTGGAAATTGTAGGGCAAGAGAATTCATGTCCCGATACATCAGTAGATGAAGATAGCAAATATAGAGACTCTGATCCATTTCTGGATATCCTTTCTGCCTATGGGACATTTATTAAGAATAAAGATGATCCTTCCGGAAGGACACTGGAATGGAAACAGGATAAACCTATTCCAGATTTTACAGGAACAATTCTGGCTAAAGCCATTGTCGGAGCAGATGATATCCGTGTCTCCTATATGATTGATATTCCCAAGAAAACATCCAGTCTGTTCGAACGGCAATTTGTCAACTATCCTGGAAAAAAGGATACTGAAAATCCGATCCCGGCGTGGGGATTTGCCGTCATACCTGGTCTTTCACTGGTAAGTTATCCATTCTGGAAGAATCGACGCAAAGGATTGATGTTCATCATTATTTGTTTGGTGCTGGTACTCCTGGTTACATCCACCGGCTGCGGTTTGAAAAATATATATGGAAGAATTGACGGACTATACATATTCACGAAATTGGAATACCCGGAAAAGGATTTCAGTTATCCCACCAATGGAGATACGTACTGGCTGCTTTCTGAGGGAACCGGCACAGTCAAAATGGACATTTTCAGCATATCCTACGTGAATCTCTTCGATAAATCCAAAGGTACCACGGAACAGGAATGTGTTACCACACTTCGATATAAGATGAATGGAGCCGTTCAGAAGGATGGGATTTTTACTCCGGCTGATCTGGACCTGGGTGGCAGTAATTCGGAGTGAAATAAAGGGATGAATGAGGATGAGGGTCATTATTCCCCGGACTTGCATCACCTTTAACGTGGTGATATCATCATTCACACTATGCAAGGGATATTGGACACACTTCGTAAGGGTGGCCGTGAAAGAACAAGAACCATCCTGCTCTTAATCATTGCAGCCACGATTCCCTGTTATTGTCTTGGGTTGGTCACACTCTGGGGCAGCCGGTTGATGATAGGCCCGAAAGAGGTCACTGCCACGCCGACTATGACGGTGACTTTTACACCTGTTCTTTCTCCGACACCTCAGACCTTCACCCCGACCATCACTCACACACCAACGAGTACCTTTACCCCCACTCTTACCCGAACACCTTTCATGACGTTTACTCGTACCATAACGAAAACATTTACAGAGGTACCTCCTCCTACCAATACCAAGATTCCCACGGAAACACAGGTTCCACCTACGTTAACAAATACGATGGAACCTCCAACTCCCACATCTACCGAAATCCTGCCAACTGTTGTAAATATAACGGAAACAGCGACAACTGAACCTTAAACCATTATGTATGATTCCCTTCCTTTTCTGAAAAAAATTCTGGCTCTTCCGGGCTTATCCGGATATGAAAGCCCTGTACGTCAGGTTATTGCTGATGAATGGGGTCCATTTGTCGATGAGCTTCAAACCAGTCGGCTGGGAAACCTCTATGGAATCCGCCGCGGCACAGCCTCAGAACCTCGACCAAGGATTCTGCTGGCAGCTCATATGGATGCCATTGGTTTGATGGTCACCCAGGTGCAGAACGGTTTTATCCGATTCACCAGAATCGGTGGGGTTGATCCACGGATTTTGCCAGGCCAGAAAGTGATTGTTCATGGCCGCCGGGATTTGCCCGGTGTTATCGGACAGCCGTCTCCACGCCTGCTTCCTGAATTTATCGGCAAAAAGACCGTCCCCATGGAATATCTTTTAATCGATGTCGGTTTATCTACCGAAGAAACCAGAGCACTGGTTCGAACAGGTGACCCTATCTCCTTTGCGCAACCTCCGATCGAATTGACAGATAACACGCTGGCCGGTCATACACTGGATAATCGCGCCTCGGTAGCTGCGTTAAGCGTTTGCCTGCACGAACTTTCGACCATACGACATACCTGGGATGTCTGGGCGGTTGCCACTGTACAGGAAGAAGAGACTCTGGCAGGAGCCATCACATCACCCTACGATGTCCGACCTGATATTGCCGTGGCCATCGATGTGACCTTTGCAAAAGGTCCCGGCGGTGGTGGATATAAGACTGTTCCTTTTGGCAAAGGTATTACCCTGGGCTGGGGACCGAATACACACCCTGCTATATTTGAAGTATTTAAGAAGGTGGCTGAACACCTGGATATCCCCTTCCAGACGGAAGTCTCACCAGCTCAATCCGGGACAGATGCCATGGATCTACAGGTTTCCGGTGCCGGCCTGCCATCACTTTATATCAGCATTCCCATCCGGTACATGCATACGCCTGTTGAACTTGTATCAATGAAAGATATCCAGCGCGCCGGGCATTTACTGGCACAGACAGTGGCCAGTCTTGAAGCAGATTTCGTTCAGCAAATCCGGTGGGAGGATTGAAAATGACTTCCGAACAAACAAAACCCCTCTCCCGCCATTTCATTGATCTTGTCGAAAAACTATCCAACGCATCCGGGGTATCCGGTGCTGAGGGAGAAGTCCGGATTGTTGTAAAAGAGTATCTGGACTCGTTGAAAATACCCTATAGGGTAGATGCCCTTGGGAATGTTCTTGTGGAGCATTCCTGCGGCAAACCGAATGCATTCCGGCTGATGCTGGCGGCCCATATGGACGAAGTTGGGCTGATGATTGTGGAAGAAGAAGAAGGCGGTCTTTACCACTTCGAAATTGTCGGAGGGATTGACCTGCGTGTTCTCCCTGGGAAAACAGTGCTTGTAGGGAAACAACGTATTCCAGCCATCATCGGGGCCAAACCCATCCATTTGACGGAACCAGATGAACGTAAAAGTCCGATTACACTCGAGAATTTGCGCATTGACCTGGGGCCCGGTGGTGCCGGAAAAGTCAAGCCAGGCGAACGGGCTGTCTTTTCAACGGAATTTCACGATAACGGTTTCAGCTTTACCGGAAAGGCTCTGGACGATCGACTGGGTGTAGCCATACTATTGACTCTGCTGGAAAATCCGCCGGAGAATATTGACCTTCTGGCTGCTTTTACTACACAGGAAGAAATCGGACTTCGCGGTGCACGGACGGCTGCCTATGCCTTTAATCCTGATGCTGCCATAGCTGTGGATGCCACTCCAGCCAACGATTTACCTGTGTGGAATGACGATGAAAATATCGGGTACAACACCCGAATGGGATTCGGCCCGGCGTTGTATGTGGCAGATGGCTACACGCTATCTGATCCGCGTCTTGTCCGGTTGGTACAAGATTGTGCACAAAAGTCATCCATTCCCTACCAGATCCGTCAACCTGGCGGCGGAGGGACGGATGCTGGTTCCATCCATAAACAGCGTGAAGGCATACCCAGCATGTCAATATCCGTACCCATCCGGTTTGCCCATACACCCTGTTCCGTTGCCTGGCACTCGGATATAGCTGGTATGGTTGACCTGCTTCAATCCGTGCTCCATACGATTAATAACGATATTCTCGCATTACCACGCTAGACCAAGAATAATACGATTTTCCAGGAGACTGGCATGAAAGAATTGATTCAACAACTGGTCGAAACCACAGGTCCATCAGGATATGAAAGTAAAGTACGCGACCTTGTCATAGAAAATATCTCTCGTTATACAAAAGATGTTAAAGTTGATGCTCTGGGTAATGTGATTGCCCACATGGGGAACAAGAAACCCGGCGGTTTGAGTATTATGCTATCCGCCCATATGGATGAAATTGGAGTGATTGTCACCCATGTGGATGACAATGGTTTTCTCCGTTTCACCACCATCGGCGGTGTCAGAGCAGTCAATTGTATTGGCGGGCGTGTCCAATTCTTGAATGGACTTCACGGTGTGATTTTTGTGGAAAAACTTGAAAATGCGAATCAGGTCCCCACGTTTGATCAGTTATATATTGACTGCGGGTTTTCAACCCGGAAGGAATGTCCACTCCAAGTAGGTGACCTTGCTATCTTTGAAAGACCATTTATCGATATGGGAAAACGGATTGTATCCAAAGCGCTGGATGACCGTATTGGTGTGGCTATTCAAATTGATGTAATGCGCCAGTTGAAACAAACGCCTCATGATGTATTCTTTGTCTTTAGTACCCAGGAAGAGGTTGGCACCCGCGGTGCAACGACTTCAGCCTATGGAATTAATCCAGATCTTGGAATTTCCATTGATGTCACAGTAACCGGTGATACACCAAAATCCGCCCGTATGTCAGTATCGTTGGGTAAAGGACCGGCAATAAAAGTACGAGACAGCGGGATGCTGGCAGATCCCCGTCTTGTTCAACATTTTATACAAATCGCCGAATCAAAGAAAATTCCGTATCAATTGGAAGTCCTTGAAGGCGGCACAACAGATGCACGGGCTATTCAAACGAGTCGTGCCGGTGTTCCATCAGGTAGTATTTCGATCCCATGCCGGTACGTTCACTCGCCTTCCGAAATGGTTGATATGGATGATGTAGAAAACGCTGTTCGATTGATCCTATCATTCCTCAGTGATCCAATAAATCTATAAATGCGATTTCTCTCATTAATTCTGATATCTTTGTTGCTAACCGGATGTTCCATTCTTCCGGCATCAACTCCTACGCCTGAGCTTCCGACGGTTGAGACTCCTGAACCAAGCCCGGTAAGTCCAACCGCTACAAGCATTCCGCCAACAAAGAATCTGCAAAAATTGACCATCTGGGTTCCTGTGCAATTTGATCCAGCGGGAAAATCTCAGGCTTCTGAATTGCTGCAAAAAACGATTTCAGAATTCGAGGAACAAAATCCCGGGGTTAGTGTTGATATTCGGGTTAAAGCTGACAGCGGAACCTCGGGATTACTGGAAACATTGACACTTACCTCTGCCGCAGCTCCGGATGCCATGCCATCTCTGGCGCTTCTTAATCGGAGTCAAATGGAAGATACCGCCCGAAAAGGGATCATTTTCCCTTATGACGGGCTCTCAAATGTGCTGGATGAAACAGACTGGTATCCCTTCGCCAGAGAACTTTCCACATTCCAGGATGACACTTATGGTTTGCCTCTAACCGGTGATGCCCTGGTGTTGGTCAATCGCAGTAATCGTCAGGCTTCTCAAGCTCCAACCTGGGAAGATATTAAAAAATTAGGAACGTCAGTATTATTTGCAGCAGCAGACCCACAAGCGGCCGTTCCGCTGGCTTTGTATCGGTCCGCCGGTGGAAGCACCCAGGATGTACAATTCCTTCCGCAAATCCAAACAGAAAAACTGGAACAAACACTTTCACTGCTTGCTTCCGGTGTGGAGAAAAATGTATTTCCAACCTGGTTGATCAATTACCAGACCGACAAACAGGTTTTTGATCTTTTTATTAACCAGCAGGGAAATTGGGTAATCACCTGGTTGTCAAATTATCTTGCGGTAAAACCAGAAGACACCAGCATATATGCGGTTCCGTCGCTCGGCGATGAGAGTGCCACATATGCCAGCGGCACAGTCTGGGCACTCACTGATACCAATCCTGAACGGCGGCAATTAAGTGTGCGATTGGCTGAATTTCTCACTCGCAGTGAATTTCTGGCAAAATGGAATCTGATTAATAACAGCCTTCCCCCCCGGCCGTCTGCGCTGACTTCCTGGCCGGATACTCCTCTCAAGTCTCAACTAAACCTGATTGCACTGGCAGCAGAAATCCGCCCACCGGCTGAAATCATGGCTACACTGGGTCCTGCTGTACAGGAGGCAACCATCTTGATCCTGAAAAAACAAAGTGATCCTGCCAAAGCGGCTAATACAGTACAAGAACGCCTCGCCGCTCCGGCGTCAAAATAACTCCGGGATTTTTTCCATGACAAAATGGACCAAACTCTTTCAAAACCTTGATAAGCAAATTGTGGCACAGTTTGTGGTTGTCATTGTTTTTCTGCTGGTATGTTACTGGATTGCCATTCAGCCCAATCCATTTGAAGTGGCAGACCTTCCGCCAGCACCGCAAAGCGAGCACATTGCCCCACCGAATCCAACCCAACTGGCAGCCAGTGCTACAGCTTATCAGATTGAAATCGAAGAAAATCGCGATCAAACATTGGGAATTGTTCTGGGGGGTGGGATTCTACTTGCATTAACGATTGGTGGAACTTTGCTGGTTTTAGGAAAACAATAGACATTTCCTCCAATCTTTACCCGAGGTATATGCAGAATCTCCCGTTTGAGCGGGAGATTCTGCTTTCTTTAATAACAATCGGTACTATTCCAAATAAGGTTTGCAACGAATTATACAGAAACTCGTATTATTTCATGAAACATGATGTTTAATAGAAAGATGGGGTATACCCATTTAACCAAAGGAAGGGAAAGATGAACATGAGTAAAGGGAATTTCATTTGGCGGGGAATAGCCGCTCTTTTTATTCTTGCTATGGCGTTATTTACCATAGTTCCGCCTGTGCATGCCGCCGAGATCAATAATTCAGGCGTCGTCAAAGAAGGCGAAACGATCAATGATGATCTTGTCCTCAGTGCCGATACCGTCCGTATGGACGGAACCATTAATGGCACATTGATGGCTTTTGGAAATGATATCATCATCAAAGGCGATGTTAATGGCGATCTGATCGCATTGGGGCGCGCAGTTACCATAGTTGAAGGAGCAACAATTGATGGAAATATCTTTACGGCAGCCCAAAACATCACTGTAGATGGCAAAGTAACCGGAAGTGTTCTCGGTGCCAGTGCAACATTGACCAATGGAGCTGCTTCTGCCATTGACCGCAACCTGTATTATGCTGGATACAGCTATATTCAATCGGCTGGTTCAAAAACCGGCAAGGATATTCGCGCCGGTCTATACCAGGCTGTGTTAGACGGTGAAACCGGGCAAGATGCCGTTGTATACGGCGAAGCTATTGAAGTCAGCGGGAAAATTGGCCGTAATGCAGAATTCATTGTCGGCAATCCATCCAGTCAGGTTAATCAAACACCTCCATTCATCCAAAATATGGGTGTTTCCCGCAATCTTAAACCCGGTTTACGCGTTGATCCGGTTGCTATGATTGGTGGTGTAATGACATATACCAGCAAAGTCAATCAAAGCAGTTCTATTGCCGCCACCCCTGCCGGTGGGATCGTCTTCCACACTCCTGTCCCATCTGAAGAAGAAACTAACGCAGCCACAAAGCCAGTTCCTGCACCTTCTCCTGCAAGTCAAGCTTTGGCCATCTTTAGCTCTCTATCCGGATTTGCAAGCAACCTGATCTCTCTTCTGCTGGTGGGTGCCTTATTACTCTGGAAATTTCCGACCCTACTTAACGAGAATATTGACATGGTAAAAATGAAACCCTGGCAATCCACGGGTTACGGTTTCGTCATCGTTATTGTGGGGTATGCAGCCCTCTTCCTGGCATTATTCCTCATAATTCTGGTGGGAGTAATCATCGGATTTGTAACAGTGGGTGGTCTGGGTGGAATCACAGTGGCTCTAGGACTTTCCGCTCTGGCAACTGCGGGTGCCATTTTCAGTCTGGCTGTGTCCTTCATCAGCAAAGTCATCGTGTCGTACTTTGCCGGTCAATGGATTTTCTCCAAACTTGCGCCGACAAATTCAAATATTGTCTGGCCATTGATCATTGGAGTAGTCGTTTATGCCATATTACGGGCCATCCCATTCCTGGGTCTTCTATTCGGAATCATAGCTACCCTGTTGGGTGTCGGCGCCATGTGGTTGGTTTTCAAGCAGAAAAACAATCCTTCCGTTGAAGCGATTTAATAGTTAGCCATACTCTTATAAACGAGCGGTGATTATTGGTTCACCGCTCGTATTTTTATAATTAGATTAAGACGCAAATATTCGATTTATAGGGAGTGTTTGCTATAATTTATTCGTCACAATTACTAGCGGAAGGGTGATCCAACATGCGCCGTGAAATCCTCACCTGGCAGGATATTGATCAATTAGTCGACCACATCATTCCCCAGTTTGAATCAGAATTTGATGCCATGCTGATGATTACCCGCGGGGGGATCGTTCCAGGCGGTTTGCTCGCAGAAGCATTAAGTATCACGATTATTTTGACAGCAGCCGTTGATTTTCCGGCAGAAATTGAAGGGGAAAAGGAACATGCCCGGTTGCGCGTTTGGCCAAAATTCCTGCAATTTCCCGATGAAACCCTGGTTCGTGATAAACGCATTCTTATCGTAGACGATGTCTGGGGTTCCGGGCGAACTATAACAGCCGTCAAAAACCGCATTTCCGGCGCCGGTGGAATGCCTTCCACCTGTGTGCTTCACTTTAATCCATATCGGAATTTGTTCGGCAACGTCAGGCCAGATTTCTATGCAGCAATTACCGATGCATATATCGTTTACCCATGGGAAATCAGCCGGGGGCAGGATGGTGTTTTACTTCCAGGCATGGAACCCCCTTTATAGAAGCAGACCTTAATCAAAAAGGATCGAAGTGTATTGATCCACCATTCGGGATATACCGAATGCTTCTTCCGCCCTCTGGCGGGCCGGCTGACGGAATTTATCCTGATTCAACAGGATCTCAGCCGCTCCTTTTGCCAGTCCGGCAATATCCGGATTTTCCAAATTCCAGTAGTTGGATCCATAGGGTACAACCAAACCCGAATTTCCCGTAATGATTTCAGGGAGAGAACCTGTAGCATATGCCAGAACAGGCAGTCCGCAAGCCAGGGCTTCGATGACGGCGTTGGGACAGGCAGCATTTAGGTCAGCTGAAAACAGTAGATGTGCAGACCGGTCTAAAGAGGCAATCTGATTTCCAGGTACCACTCCCGCCCAGTCAACCTGACCGCCCGATTGGCGTGACCAGTAAGTTTTCAAGTGCTCTGGAACACTCCCGGCCACCGTTAATCGAACAGGTTTATCCATTTGTTGATTCAAAAGTTGGGTCAACTTGACTGCAGTATCCAAACCACGTTCATACCCACCGCCAATATGAGCTTCTACCATTAATAGCCGATAGATATCGGATGGAAGTTCCTCACTTCCTGCCGGGGAAAACTCATTCAAATCAACGCCATTATAAGCAACGGAAGAAGGAGCCCGGGTTGTCCCGCAAACCGTCTGCCACCACTTGCTGGCAAACTGGCTTTGATAAACAATCCGGTCGGCCAAATTTTTACGAATATATCGCAAGAGAAGATTGTTAATTTCACAACGAACGTAATAATCGGGAGCCACTCTGAGTTTCCGATGTATCCAATTCATGCCATTCAGCCGTTGAACAATCCGAAGATTTTTCCGTCTTGCTTTGAGAAGCGTGCCGATGTCTTTTGTTCCCCCGATGACAAGGACAGCACCGCATCGTTCATCTTCGATGGAATCCAGTTCTTCAATACCTCTTTCCTTCAATCCACGGGTCAACCGGCCGCGGAAAGAGGCAGGTCCGCCTAAGCCATCTATCTTAGGAAGGATGAATACACCCCGGTTCGTAACACCTGATAAAGTAGGCTGCATCAACCAGTAAACTCCCTGTGGTCAAGAATGGCATCAACGATCCGATGGGAAGCCTGACCATCACCAAAGGGGTTGCAATACCCTTGCCGAAAATTCTGATCAGAAGAATTCAACACACTATTTACTGCATTTACTATGGTCTTGGGGTCAGTTCCCACCAGCTTAAGAATCCCACTTTCAAGTCCTTCAGGACGTTCCGTTTTCTCTCGAAGTACGAGAGTCGGTTTTCCAAGGCTTACAGCCTCTTCCTGTATTCCACCGGAATCTGTCAGCACCAGTCTGGCGTTTTTAAGCAAATGCACGAGCGGCAAGTATTCAAGCGGGTCCAGGAGTTGAATGCTCTTATGATGACCAAGCAGTCTGTGAACCGGTTCAGAAACATTGGGGTTCCGATGTACAGGGTAGACAAACCTCATTTGATCGCCAAAGGCATCAGCCAATTGCAGTATGGCCTGGCAGATATGCTCCAACGGCTCTCCAAAATTTTCCCGCCGATGAGCCGTTATCAGAATTAACTGGCGGGTCTCGGATATCCCCAATGTTTCCAGAAGATCCGTCACCTCTACGGGAGCCGGACGATTAACAATGGTATTCAAGGCATCCACAACAGTGTTCCCCGTTACTTTGATAGACTCATCAGGAATACCTTCGTGAAGCAAATTATTCCGGCTATGTTCTGTTGGTGCAAAATGCAAATCTGCCACCGTACTGATGATTCGGCGGTTGACTTCTTCCGGGAATGGCTGCCATTTATCAAAGGTGCGCAATCCAGCTTCCACATGCCCCACCTTAATGCGTTGATAAAACGCCCCCAAAGCTGAAGCCATGGCAGTTGTGGTATCTCCCTGCACCAAAATCCATTCAGGTTTCATTTTGGAATATATCGCATCCAGGTGTACAAGAATCTCAGACGTCAACCCTGCCAGTTGTTGGTTGGGCTGCATTAAGTTCAAGTCAACATCCGGGTGAATATCAAATAATGATAAGACCTGATCCAACATTTCACGGTGCTGTCCGGTGACACAAACACGGGAATCAATAGACGGGTTTGCCTGCAACGCCTTTACTACGGGGGCCATTTTTATAGCCTCCGGACGGGTTCCAAATATGGAGAGCACTCTGACAGTCTTCAATGATTTTAGGTCTTTATCAGGTTGCGAATCAGAAACGTCCCACACCCAATCGAAACACCTTGAAACCGCCGGCCGTCCATTTATCCTGCGGCCATGTATTGACAGTATCTATCACAACTCGAGCTGGAGTCAATTTTGCCACAACCTCCGGTTCCAGAGTCCGGATGGGGGTATGCGGAACAAGGACTAGAACAGCCTCGGCATCAGCAAAAACTTCAGCCAGAGAAGACACCAATTCCAACCCCGGAATTTCGGCTGTAGTTTTATACGGTTCAAAAGCCTTTACCTTTGCTCCCTCCTGCACCAAAAGGTGGGCTGTTTCCACAGCCGGACTTTCACGCATATCATCCACATCTGCTTTATAGGATAATCCGAGCAAGGCTATCCGCCGGTTGCGTAAAGAACCCAGAGCTTTTTTTACCAGTTTGACAACAAATTCAGGCTGGCTGTCATTGACTTTCCGTGCTGTATGAATCAGAGGGGTGATATCGGGAGCTGCTTCGACCAGGAACCAGGGATCAACACTGATGCAATGCCCGCCCACACCGGGGCCGGGATTGAGGATTTTCACCCGTGGGTGTTTATTGGCCAAAGCAATAGCTTCCCAGACGTCAATTCCAAACCGGTCAGCCAGTCGTGAGAATTCATTGGCAATCGCGATATTAACATCGCGGTATGTGTTTTCCATTAACTTGACCATTTCGGCCGTGGTGGCATCCGTCAGGTGAATAGTTCCTTTGACAAATGCGCTGTAGAGATCGCGTCCTGCTTCTGCTGAGGACCGATCAACACCGCCAATAATGCGGTCATTTTCAATTAATTCACGCAAAATCTGACCGGGCAACACCCGTTCAGGCGAATAACATAATTTGAAATCTTTACCAGCTTTGAGGCCGCTCTCTTCCAGAATGGGTGCGACCAATCCGGCTGTGGTTAATGGTGGCGATGTGGATTCGAGAACAACCAGATTGCCTTCTCGAAGACAGGGAACAATGGCATGAGCAGCCGATGTAACAAAAGACATGTCTGCCAGCTTTTCCCCTTTAAAAGGAGTGGGAACGGCAATTATGAACGCATCTGCCTTTTCCGGTTTCGCCTGAACATGCAATTTCCCATTCTCAACGGCTGTCTTGACCAGGTCACGTAGACCGGGTTCGTAGATATGCAGCTCACCAGATTGAAGCGTCTCAATAATATGAGGATTAACATCTACACCGACCACCTCAATGCCGTGTGTGGCAAATGTGCTGGCGGTTGGTAGACCAATATACCCCATACCCAGAATACAAATTTTCTCAAATTTCACAGGATCACCTGAAAGGTAGTTTTACTGCGCCCGGAATTATCCCATGATTCATAAGGCATGAAAAGCCCTGCCGGAGCGACAAAATATATCTATAATAAAGTGAATTCTACTACACGGTGGTGAAATCTTGAACAATATCAACCTCGGAACATTGATCCCTCTGGTTTTCAGTATACTCGCCGGTGGAGCAGGATGCGCTTTAATCGTCATGGCATTGCACAGGAAGCGGACAGAGATCACAACCAATTCTTGGCTTCCAGCCGCCGGAGTCATACTGAGCAGTGAGGTAAAGGAACACCAGTCCATAAAACCCGGCAATCAGGATCGTACAGTCTTCTCCCCATTGGTTCATTATCAATATACCTGCACTGGAAGGACTTTTGCCGGCTTACGGGTAACTTTCAACCAATTGGAATACACAGAGAGCAAAGCTCGGGAAATAGCCGACCGGTATGTGGCCGGAGCTCCAGTTACAGTGTATTACGATCCTCTGCATCCAGAAGAAGCAGTCATTGAGCGGAATACCACCCGTTACCAGTCAATTTTAACAACCGGATTGGTTTTATTTGCTCTGGGAGCCGGGTCATTTTGCATGACATTTGTAATTTATTGGGCAGAAAAAGCCTTTCATTAACCCTGCATAGAGATAAATCGGCACATTCATTTCGTGATAAACTCTACATATGCCGTTGGATGTGTTGGTTACCACACCTTCTGGACCATTCGGGGAATTAATCCGACTGACATTGGAAGCTGATCCGGAATTTCGCTGCACATTATTGGATAACAGCGGTGAACTCCGGTCAACATTACAGGAAAGTACTTTTCAGGCGGTGATCTTCGACTGCTCCTTCCTTCAACCTGATCCTACGCAGGTTTCTGCCCTTTTAAAAGACGAGTTCCCAGGGATTGCCCTGTTATTAATCCCATCGGATCATCGCATGGATTCGACAGCGATAAGATCCATTCCGGCAGCTGGCTATGTTTCGCGGCCATTTGATTCGTCCATTCTTCAGGCTACCGTCCGAGCTGCCATTCAGAAGAAAAGAACTCCTGTTGCAGTTGATCCTTCACCAGAACCGATCATCCGAAAAGACACATCCTGGTGGAATGCATTTCAAGTAGGCATCCTTGAAACGGCTGCCACGGGTGGATTAATCATCCAGAATGGTCTGGTAATAGCCAGTACACCCGGAATCAGTGCAGCCCTTCAACAACAGGTAACCGCTTCCGTTTTAAGGTTTTGGAACCCGGATGAATCTTCTGACCTGATGCGGTATGTAAAAGACCTGGTTACTGGGCAGGAATGGATGATGTACGCCTCCAAAGTGGAAGACGGCTCTGTTCTTGCCTTGTTATTTCAACCGCAGACACCTGTCACAAAAGTACGCTCACAGACACTGAATATGGCCAAAGAGATTTCTACTCTCATGGTCAAACCGGCTGTTCAAGAAAAAACGTCAGAGGTTCGGTTTTTTGAAAGTCCTGAGCCGCCCAAACTGCATGAAATCCTCGGACAAAAACTTGAGCCTGAAGCACCCCGCGTGATTAAGAACAGTTTCCCTGTGGAATGGTTCCGAGAGGCAGACCTGCCCGAATTCAATCAATCATCTGAGAAGGGAAATCCTGAACAAGAGGCAAATACATCCGATCAGGTTCCATACACTCCTGCGGATGAAACAGAAAAATTTGAACAGACAAATTCAGGTAAAACGCCTGTTGGAATATCCGCTGATGAACCTGATGCAGAAAAATCAAATAAATTGACCGAAGAGCCCGAACCGGTGGAAAGTTCTTCTGCTTATGACAGGTTGGAACAATCTCCGGTAGAAACAATTAATAGTAATGTTCCCATCAGTCCTGTTGAAATACAGGAAAAACCACTGACTTCGACGGTTGAAAGCGAAAAAGAACACTTCCCTTCCGTTGACCTCACTGTTGAACCTTACGTGGATAACGGATTGGATTCAATGCAACCCATTCCTCTGGGACGGAAAAAAGAAAACCTTACCTCTTCTGTCAATACTTCAACTGAGAAGAAATTGGATAATCCTGCAGATCAACATCCGCCTGTTGAGATTACACAACCGCTGGTAAGGCAAATTAGGGAAGAACCGAACGAATCCATTCCGGTTGACAAAGAGATCAATCCTGAAGTAAGTGCCGATTCTGGATTGGATCAAGAACCGGAACTCTCATCATCTGGGGATATGGAAGAAAAGAAAGCCGTTGCCCCAATGGAAGAAGAGATACTTGACAGATATCTCTCTTATGTTGATACAGCTCAGGAAAAAGTAGAGATAGACTCGGAACCGATTCCAGAAACACAAAGTCAGATGGCACCTTTAGATAAAGAACAGGCCCCTGTCAATGAGACAATCCACACCGGCTTTACAGAACCTGTGATTACCCCGTTTGCGGCGGAAGATACTAAAGAAGATGCTTCGGTTGAATCGTCTGAATCTTCTGTTGCCGGTGTATCTCCTTTACAGGCCTCATTGCAACCGCCTGATGATAATCTCCTCTTGAAAATGAATCATCTCGAAGAGCCAGACCATGAGGTAGAAACCGAGACGTACACCGTAGCCATGGTTCCCCGCCTCGAGAGCACCATTTTGCACCGTCAATTGGCCGGTATCCTGAATCAGACAATGTCAAGGCTCTGCCTGGCGTTCAACTGGAAACTCGACAACCTCACCATCCGCCCTACATATATGCAATGGATGGTCACCATTCCCGTATCCATTGCTCCAGAAGATATGGTCAATATTGTGAAGAAAGAAACCACACAAGAGATTAAAAAATCGGGCTTTGTCGAATCAGCCACAGAGGAAGAATTCTGGGCATCTGAAAGTATGAGCGCACCGGGTAAAGATTTCATCCCTTCCATTCACTGGCAAAACTTTATTTTGCGGCGAAAAACCCACGAGATCGCGTAATGTGGCACAATTGTTGCTAATTTTCCCGGACTGACAGGAGATGTCTCTGTGCCGCCAACCCTATACCTCATCGATGGACATGCTCTGGCATACCGCACGTATTTTGCCCTGAGTTCTTCCCCCAGTATTCATTTCACCACACGGTCTGGAGAACCGACAGCCGGAATCTATGGCTTTGCTTCGGTAATGATCCGGATTTTAGAACAAAATAAACCCGATTATCTCGCGGTGGCTTTTGACACAGGTAAAACTTTCCGCGATGATATCTACCCGGCTTATAAGGCGACACGGGCAAAGATGCCCGATGATCTGCGGCCTCAGATAGAACGCATCAGACAGCTGGTAGATGCCTTTGGATTCCCACGGCTAGAGATGGAAGGATTTGAAGCCGATGACATTCTGGGCAGTGTTGCCCGACTGGCTGTTGAAAAAGGACTTGCCGTAAAAATTGTTACGGGTGACCGTGATCTGCTTCAACTGGTCAATGATCACATCATCGTCAATCTGGCCGGAAAAAGTCTGTCAGAAGCAAAAGATTTTTTTGCTCCTGATGTAAAAGAATTCCTTGGCGTTTGGCCTAACCAGGTGGTGGATTACAAGGCACTGGTTGGCGATAAGTCGGATAATATTCCTGGAGTACAGGGTATTGGGGAAAAGACGGCCATCAGTCTGTTTGAAACGTATCCCACATTAGAAGCCATTTTTGAACATTTGAATGAACTGCCTCCCCGAATAAAAGCCAAAATTGAATCTGACCGGGCAAATGCAGAAATGAGCCAAAAACTGGCGGCCATTCGCACAGACCTCCAGATCCAGATCGACCTGACACAGGCAAAAACCGACCACATTCCATTTGACAAAGTGGAAGCTTTCTTTGCCGATATGGAATTTCGGTCACTTCAAAACAGGTTGAAAGTACTTTCCGGAGCCTCCCTTCCGGCTGCACCCTTGAAGCAGGCTCAATTGACTTTTTTTGATGATACTCCGAAGATTTTGGGGGAGAATCCCAAACATGAATTAAAGACGATTATTGTTCGCGATACTGCCGGTCTTCAAGAAATGTGCACCAATCTCTCTACATCTGATTGGATCGCACTGGATACCGAAACCACATCAACAAACCCGATGCAGGCAAATCTGGTCGGCATTTCCCTTTCCAACTCAGTCGGTACCGGCTATTACATCCCAGTTGGGCACCGCGACAATACTCCTCAGGTATTCCTATCCGATATCCAGAAGAGTCTGGGGCCGCTCTTGATTGATCCTAAAATTCGGAAGGTCGGGCACAATCTAAAATATGACATGCTGGTGCTCCGTCGGCATGGACTTCCAGTATCACCAGCATCCTTTGATACCATGATTGCCGCCTGGCTGATTGATCCGGCTTCCCACCGTCTCGGATTAAAAGACATGGCAGAAGATGTCCTCGGTGTGCAGATGACACATATCGAAGAACTGATCGGGACGGGCAAGAACCAGCGAAGTATGGCCGATGTTTCCGTTGAAAAAGCAGCACCCTATGCCGCCGCAGATGCCGAAATCACTTTTCAATTGCGAGAAGCCCTCGAACCCAAATTGAACGAACATCAGTCCACCCGGCTGATGGATGAAATTGAAATGCCGCTGCTTCCGATCCTGGCGGATATGGAACAGACGGGTATCGGGTTGGACACCAATTTTTTGAAGACCATGTCCCGCGAATTGACGGAGCGATTGAAAGAGATTGAACGAAACGTGCAGGAAGGGGTGGGTTATCCATTCAATCTGAATTCCACACAACAATTATCCACAGCGCTTTTCACCACATTGAAACTTGAACCACCGGACAAAAGAAAAACCACCGCCAGCGGGCATTATTCCACATCCGCAGATGTACTGGAACTTTTACGAGGTAAGCACCCGGTAGTTGACCTTATTCTGGAACACCGCGAATTATCCAAACTTGTTTCCACCTATATAGAAGCTCTTCCCCAACAGGTCAATCCTCAAACCCGGCGAGTGCATACGAGTTATAATCAAACGGGTTCTGTCACAGGCAGGCTGGCATCTTCAGAACCGAATTTGCAGAACATTCCGACACGCACTGAATTGGGACGGAAAATCCGGCATGCATTTATCGCCGATCCCGGCTGGCTGCTTCTCTCCATCGATTATTCTCAGATCGAATTGCGGATTGTGGCCCATATGGCTCATGATGAGGCCATGTTGGCGGCTTTTCATGCCGGGCAGGACATTCATGCGGCTACAGCGGCTGCGATTTACAACATCCCATTAAGTGAAGTAACAAAAGAACAACGCCGCCATGCCAAGGCAATCAATTTCGGCCTGATCTACGGAATGAGTGCCTTTGGCTTAAGTCGTGGAACGGACCTCACCCTGGCAGAAGCGGAAGACTTTGTAGCCGCGTATTTCCGTCAATTCCCGGGCGTAAAAAATTACCTTGATGGCTTGCGGAAACAGGCTGCCCGTCAGGGTTATGTTGAAACTATGCTGGGTCGGCGCAGATACTTTCCAAATCTTCGTAATCAAATGAATCCTAACCTCAGAAACCGTGAAGAACGGGAAGCCATCAATGCACCCATTCAAGGGACAGCGGCGGATATCATGAAACTGGCCATGATCAAAGTTCCACCTGCCCTGGCCGAGGCAAAATTACAGGCCAAACTGATCCTCCAGGTGCACGATGAACTCGTACTCGAATGTCCTGAAGGAGAATTGATTGATACCGGTAAAATAGTGATGCAAACAATGGAATCAGCTTATCCATTATCCATCCCATTGTTGACGGAAGCAAAATATGGTCAAAACTGGGAAGACATGTTGCCACTATCAGAGTATAAATAGTATTATTCTTGGATATGCAGGTTTAGATTGAATCAAGAAAACTACACTCAAGCAATGCGTCAGGGTCATTCTGCTGCCTGGGATCAACACTGGGAGCAGGCAGCCCGATACTACCGTCAGGCTCTCGCAGAAGTCCCGGAAGATTACCTCGCATTAAACAGCCTTGGTCTGGCCTTGATGGAACAGGGACAATATGACGAGGCACTTCAGGTTTATCGAAAAGCCGCCAAGCGTTCTCCCGAAGATCCAGCCCCGCAGGAGAACATGGCGAAAATCTATGAAGCGCAAAATCGCATAGAAGAAGCTGTCCTCCTTTCCTTTCAGGCTGCTGACCTGTACTTAAAGGCACATAACGCTGACCGGGCAGTACAGAACCTGCTGCGGGCAAGCGCCTACCGTCCTCAAAACATGCGGGCGCATACTCAGCTCGCTGTAATCTATGAACGCATTGGGCGATTCCCATCGGCTGTGAAAGAATATCTGGCGGCGGCCAGCATCACCCAGCATAATGGTGACGCACAGACCGCCCGTCAGATGGTGGAATATGCGCTAAAAATACAGCCAAACAATGAAGAAGCTCTGTCAGCGTATGAGCGGATAAGAGCTGGCAAGTTGTTGCCGATTTATCAGCCCGGCAAATCTGGCCCTCTGGGGAAAATTGGTCAGCGTGATCAGGCTCGAGGACGCGAACCTTTGCGGGATCCCATTGAAGATGCCACTCATTACGCTCTGGGCATTATCGCCGACCTGGTCCTTGATCCCTCTGAAAGCAATCCCCTATTCCAAACACTTCATCTAAATGAAACAACGCCTGCTGTAAAAAACGAAATGGATCGCGTTTCCGCATTGAATCACCTGCTGTCTGCTGTAGAAGCTCACAGCCGTGGGCGATCTGTTCAGGCCGCTGCCGAAGCAGAAAAAGCTATAAATGCCGGCGTGGTTCATCCGGCTGTGTTTTATCTGTTGGGATTTTTAGCTCATAAGAATGATGGACAAAAGGCTCTTGAGGCTTTATCACGCTCGGCATCTGATGCCCGGCTTGCCATGGCTTCTGAATTGCTGATAGGACAGGTGCAAGAGGAAGCTGACAACCTGAAAGAAGCTGCCAATGCCTACCTGAAAGCCATGTATGAGGCAGATGCCACCACCTTGCCGGTTGAGATGTCTGCTCCGTTAAGGTTGCAATACCGTCAGATCAGCGACCAGATTCTTAAAGTCAACGATCCAGACCAGCTACGATATGTGTGCCGCAGTATCAGCGGGCAAATCATGCGGCGCGGCTGGCGGCAGCAGGTATCCAACATCAGGCAATTGCTGCCCCCGGTTAGTGACGAAACACCGCCCAGCGCACTGGTAATGTTGATGCTCCTACCCAACAGCAATCAGATTGTGGCAGGGTTATCGCGTGCCCAACGATTGGTCAGCAATAATGCCCTGCTGCCTGCGCTCGAAGAGCTATATTACGACCTTCAATTTGCCCCAACAGAAACATTGCTGCATGAATTGATCGCCTCAATGATGATCAAACGTGAGCATGTTGATGCAGCCATCGACAAGTATCTATTGATTGCCCGCAAGTATGAACTCACCGGCGATAGGAATCAGGCTGTCAGAGTGCTTATGCAGGCCCAAAAACTGGCGCCGACCAATCTAGCCATTCGTAACCGGCTGATCGAGTTGCTCTTTTCACTCGACCGGCGTGATGATGCCATCCAGCAATATCTGGACCTGGCCGAAACATATTACCGCCTGGCCGACCTGGATAAAGCCCGGGCAACGTATCTTAATGTTTTACGGTTGTCGCAGAAAGGCGAGACCAATAAAAGCTGGAATATTGAAATATTGAAACGAGTAGCCGATATTGACCTGCAGCGGTTGGATTGGCGGCAGGCACTTCGTATCTTTGATCAAATCAGAGGACTTGATCCCGATGATGTGGAAACCCGCACCAGCCTGGTGGAGTTAAATTACCGCCTCGGGCAGGATGCCGCTGCCATCAGTGAGCTCGATAGTGCCGTGACGTATTATGATTCGATGAATAAGATTCCCACAGCCATGCGTATGGTCAGCAATCTGGTGGCTATTCGGCCAGACAACAAGGATATGCAAAGCCGGTTATTTGCCGTCAGCCATCGGGTAAAGAATATGCCCGATGCTATCTCTCTGCTTGATTCCTATGCCGATGAGTTACTGGAAAACAAAAACACCGCTGCAGCCATTGTCCATCTGGAAACCATCATTGCACTGGGGCCGCCAAATACGATTGAGTACCGTAAAGTTCTGGAACAACTTCGCGGCACCGGAAATCAACCGGCTGCTGCCTGATTTGACACCTTCCGGCTTTCGGGTATAATACGTGTTCGCGGTCCACTAGCTCAATTGGCAGAGCAACTGACTCTTAATCAGTGGGTTCAGGGTTCAAGTCCCTGGTGGATCACCTGAGGGTGCCGGGTGTCTAACCGGCACTGTTCATTTAAGAATTCCGCAATGGTTTTTCATCCATGCGTGATTAAACCGTGGAATGATTCTTTTTTTGGGGGTGATACGATAACATTTGAATAGATTCTGGTCGTATCAATACCTGAATTTGTAGATAAAACGATTAATCGGATGGATGGTGCGAATCGTTTTTGTCTTCTGCATCCTGCAATTTATCATCGAGATTTATAGTTTCAGATAAATCACTGGAAATTGATTGTGAGATTGTGTTGCTGAGATGGGAAATCTCCCGCATACTCTCTTCGAGTTGAGTCTCCTTAATAATCTGCTGCGGGATTGTCTTCAGCTCTTCCGACGTAGATACAAGGTCACGCCACAGGGGAGAACGAACCAATTTGCGTATAAAATGGGCGGCATCTCTGGAAAATTTGACCATCCCTTCCGGGCCAAAGACAATCAGCGCCAGAACAAGGATCAGCAGTAATTCCCAGGGGCCAATATTAAAAATTTCCATCGATCATTACAATCAACCAGAACAGGTTGTCAGCTTATTTCTTATCAGAATCATCGGTCTTTGATTTATCAACAGAATTTTCATCATCCTTGCCGCTAAGGCCATCTTTGAATGCACGAATACTTTTACCCAGTTCGCCGGAGATCTTCGAAATGCGGCCTACGCCGAATAGCAGAAGAATGATGACGAGAATAATCAATAGTTCAGGCATACCCAGACTCATAAATCCTCCAATTGGTAACTTCCCGGTTCTCTACCGTACCAGATAGGCCAGGAAGATGCTTATTAAGTATAACCCCATAAGAGGGACCATTAACAATCCCATATTCACCGGATCGGTCGTTGGGGTGATAATGGCGGCCAATACCGCAGATACAATAATGGCTACCCGCCAGCCTTTCAGCAGCATTCTGGCATTTACCAGTTTCAATTTTGCCAGCAGTAGAACCACCAGGGGTGATTCAAAACTCAAACCAATCCAAAACATTAGATTGGTGACAAATCCAACATAGTTGGAAAGCCGAGGAACCGTCTGCACCCCGAGGAAATTAACCAGAAATGGGATGGCAGCTTTTAACATAACAAAATAGGTAAAGGCCACACCTGCCACAAACAAAATCACAATAAACGGCAGGCTGATAAAAAGCCAGCGCTTTTCTCTCGGTTCCAATCCAGGCACGATAAACGCCACAATCTCGTAGGCAATGATGGGGAGTGCCAGAATGAATCCAGATAACAACGCCACTTTCATGAACACCGAAATATTCTCGGTGACTTCAATGGATTGCAGTTTCTGAAGCCCTCCAATTGGTTCAACAAGAAAATTGATGATTCGATCAGCAAATACAAAGCTCGCCAGAACGCAAACCACCAGGGCAATTAATGCGACGAGCAATCGACGCCGCAATTCTTGAAAATGTGGAGCAAGACCAGCCAGCAGGGAATTATCGTCCAAGTTCTTCCACCGTGTGTGTGATGAGAAATGCAATCATAACATCCTACTATTCGGAATGAACAATTTTCCGGCTATATTGTACAAAACTCCACAGGTAAATTTAACCGGTTTGTTGTTTGATAAAATCATAATGAACATTAAGAATATCGTTAGTCAGAAAGGAAAAACGAAGATGGAAAAGATCGCCTTCCTGGGTATCGGTGTGATGGGCCATAATATTGTTGTCAACCTCTTGAAATCGGGCCATCCCGTTACCGTATACAATCGGACGGCAGATAAATGTCTGCCGCTGGTAAAACAAGGTGCTGTTCAAGCCAGAACGCCTCGTGAAGCTGTTGCCGGTGCCGATATTGTGATGATTATGCTGAATGATGATACCGGAATAGACCAGGTGGTCTTTGGGAAAGACGGTGTCATTGACGGAGTCAAATCCGGTCAGATTGTCCTGGATTTAACCACATGTCTCCCCAAAACCTCTCTAAAAGAAGCCGCTGCTTTTAATGCAAAAGGAGTCCAATTCCTTGATGCGCCAGTATTTGGCAGCAAGAACGAATCTCGTGATGCCGGTCTATGGATTGTAGTGGGCGGAGAAAAATCTACCTTTGAAAAGGTCCTGCCGGTTTTGAAAAAGATCAGTGCCACCCAGCATTATATGGGCGAGAACGGCAAAGGCACTTCCATGAAACTTGTCGGGAATCTTGTTGTTGCATCTCAAATTGAAGCCGTAGCCGAATCACTTACTCTGGCACAAAAAGCCGGGTTGAATATAAAAGATGTTCTGGGAGTACTGGCTGTGACGGATTTCAAGTCTCCCATTCTCAGCGGAGTTGGCGATGCCGTATGCCGGCGAGATTTCTCGCCTTCGTTTTACTTGAAACTCATGCTGAAAGATGCCAATCTGATTTCATCCTTTGCTCAGGATTTGAACGTGCCCCTGCCAGCCAGCTCTGCCATCCGTGAAGTGATTAAAACAGGTGTGAATAAAGGCTGGGGAGATGAAAACGCCTCTGCTTTTGTAAAAGTAATTGAGCAGATGGCTGGAGTGGAAATTAAGTACGAATAGACAATAACACAACTTGAAAAAAAGCAGTCTGTTTTCAGACAGACTGCTTTTTGTTTATGGTTTAAGCTTTGCACAAACCGGATCCGCCGCTGCTCCATCGCAAGGGGTCAAAATAATATCCAATCCAGGTTGAACATATTCCGTTCCAGCATCAACAACTGACGTCCCGCCCCGCAACGGCTTGCGTTCAAACGCAGAAGCATTGGCCAGCACCTGTCCGTTCTTTCCAGTTTGAATAATGTCTATGGCTGTTTTCATAAGGTCGGTCTCTGGATCGTCGGGTCTGGCAGCGATCTGATCTTCATAATACTTCCGAACATCCGATCCCCCCAGTTCAATGTCTGCCACGATATAACGTATCTGAGCTTCTGTCTTCCGGTTATCCGGTACATCACGCTGAACAGCATCATCTTTATATGGTTCCAGGGCAAGTTCATACGTAGAATCACCAGCTTTTATTTTATTGCCGATTTGCAGCCATCCCTTCTTCCCATCCAGCAAGGCAACCTGCCACCAGGCGGAATCAGATGAACAAACAGGGCCATCCTGCACGGTGACTCGAATATGGTGTTCGATTGAGGCTATTTTTTCAGAGCTTTCAGGTCGGGAATACAAATCAACAGATAGGACTGACCCATTTATTACTGTATACGCCATTCCACCTTTTATAACTCCCCTCGGGGTGACACCCGGGCAGGGAATTTCAGTGGCTAAGGAAGTCGGTTTTCCTTCCGATTCGGCAGGTTTTCCGGAGTTGCAGGCAGTCATCAACAAGACCAATAGAAAAAATAAAGAGGCACGTTTCATTTAATTCCAATCCACAAAAACCAGGGCTGTTGGGATATCTGGTAAAGATTTTTCTTAATCCCTCAAAGAGGGGTTCGTCTATTTTAATCCATCAACAAAACTCCGGAGTATTAATCTCCGGAGTGAAATTACATGGTGCAGAACAATCCGATAATTACGACGTATTTCGCACCTTTATGGTAGATTGCCCAATTCAAGGCCGATTGAATCAGGCTACTGCCGTCAACTCAATCTGTTCATCAGATGTGAGGATTTTGCTCATATCCAGCAGTATGACCAGAATATCGTTCAATTTAGCAATTCCGGTTATGAAGTTGGCCCGCGAAGAAGTCGTCATGGAGGGTGGCGGCTCAATGGATTCAGATGGCACTCGAAGCACTTCAGACACGGCATCCACAATCATGCCCACTTTGACGGTTCCAAGCGCAACAACCATAATGCGTGAATCTCGTGATGTTTCTACCGGTTCCAGTCCGAATCGTTTTCTCAGATCTATAACCGGAAGAACCAGACCGCGCAGATTGGTAATACCTTCCACAAAAGATGGTGAATGGGGGATCCGTGTTATCTCCTGCATTTTGATAATACTTTCCACCGTTGAAATATCCACACCATAATGTTCATCCGCAAGTTCAAAAACCACAAGTTGTTGTTCCATTTGTATACCTCTCTTTATAAAGCATTATTTTCCAGTTCGCTTAATTTTGCAAGAGCCATTAATTCAATTTAAACCGTTGAACAACAGCCCGCAGCTTGTCAGCCATCTCTGCCAGCGATTGCGCCGATGCGCTGACCTCTTGCACCTGGGCTGTCATTTCTTCAGCAGATGCGCTCACTTCTTCAACCGCCGCGCTGTTCTCTTCACTAATACTGGCAATACTTTCAATAGCCTGGGTAACCTCTGATGAACCTGCTGCCATCTCTTCTGTACTGGCTGTGTTTTCTTCAACGACAGCCGACACTGTATCCATGGATGCGACCAATTCATCCGCATTCATACTCATCTGCCTGGTTGCTTCTGCCGCCTGTTCAGCTTCCCGGTTGACTTCTTCTGCCGCTTTTAAAATAGCATCCAATGCCAGACCGGCTTCATTGGCTTTCTGGGAACCGCGTTCAACCTCATTGGCTCCCTCTTCCATGGCAGCCACAGCCTCTCCAACAGTTTTCTGGATGCCTCTGATCAGCTCGCCAATTTCTTTGGTTGCATTACTGGACCGTTCTGCCAGTTTACGCACTTCATCCGCCACCACAGCGAATCCTTTTCCATGTTCCCCGGCTCTGGCTGCCTCGATGGCTGCGTTGAGGGCCAGCAGGTTTGTCTGCGAAGCAATATCATCAATAGTTTCGATAATTGCGCCAATTTTCTCGCTGTGAGATCCCATTTCCTGCACTTTTTCAGCCGAAAGTCCTACTTTTTGACGAATGATCTCCATTCCAGAAATAGTCTCTTCGACCACTTTGCTACCGTCACGTGAAGCTTTGGCTGCCTGCAGGGAGCCATCTGTAACAGATTGTGCATTGGCAGCCACCTTCTGGATTGTATTATTTATCAAAGCAGTGATCTCACTGGCCCGCCCTACAGCACTGGCTTGTTCCTGTGCCCCTTTCGCTACCCCGTCAATCGCCCTGGACATTTGCTCAACAGAAGAAGCCGTTTTGGAAATATTCTCTGCCTGTATTGTTGTACCTTTGGCAACTTCCTGGATGGTCGCTGAGATTTGCCCGGTCACATTTCCGGCCTGTGACGATGCATCCGCCAGATCTTTGGAAGCAGATGTAACAGAATCTGCACTTTCTGCAATCAACTTCACAGCATCGCGCAATCCCTCAGTCATGCGTTTAAATGCCACTCCCAATTCATCTTTAGGAGAAATGGGGTGGATGGTCATAGAAATATCATTATTGGCGATTTGATTGGCCGTTTTACCCATTTCCTGAAGGTACGAAATCAGGTCCCTCAATGCCTTCCCCACTTCACCCAATTCATCCCCGCGGTTATTAAGATCATCCTTGGTTTTTTGATCCATATCACGCAGAAGATCGCCTTCTGACATTGCTTTGGATCCATTGACCAGCGTTTTCATTCCGCTGGTCAATGAACTGCTAATCAAAATGGCAATGATCAAACCAATAAAAGCACCTGCAGTGCCAACAACAATCATAAATATGATTTGCGATTGCTCAACTTCTTGTGATTCAGTTTTCAACCGCTTGGCTTCTTCACGATTGATTGTCAACAAAGCATCAATCGCATTTCCCAAACCTTCACGGGCAGCAACCACCCGGCCGTCGCCGCTGATTAACCCAAACGCTCCTTCTTCGTCACCAGCCTTGATTTTGTCTTCAAACACACTCAGAGCTGCGGAGAATTCTTTAAAAGCTGTATCAAAAGTTTCCAGGGCGGTGACTTCTGAATCGAGCAGTTTCCCCTTTCGATACTCATCCATTTCAGTAGAAATGGACGCAAGGTTGTCGTTCATCTCCCCTATGTATTTCGTCCGTTCACCGGCAACAGCATAAATCTTGTAATAATCACCGCGTATGGTAAACATCAACGATTCAACATGGCCGAGTTGCTCAACGGGAATCAACCGGTTTTCATACATGGCAGAACTGTAATCTGACACTGTTCTTAAACCGGCAGCGCCTAGAAGTGTCACGATTATCATAGAAACGATAATTATGACAAAACTTCCAAGAAGCTTGGTTCGTATACGTATATTATTCAGCACTCTCATCTTTCCTCCTGTTGGAGAATACTCCATTTATGGGTAGTGCTCTAAAATGTAATCTGCAAAGCTACCAGTTATGTTGTTTTGTGGAAGAAGCCAATACTTTTTC
This sequence comes from Leptolinea tardivitalis, assembly GCF_001050275.1. Classification (GTDB taxonomy): domain Bacteria; phylum Chloroflexota; class Anaerolineae; order Anaerolineales; family Anaerolineaceae; genus Leptolinea; species Leptolinea tardivitalis. The sequence continues at coordinate 215,025 of NZ_BBYA01000011.1, read as the reverse complement.
CAGATCCAATAGAATAACCAATTTGTCCGCGATACGGGCAATGCCATTGATAAAGGCAGATTCAATAGTTGTTGACATTGGCGGTGGCGGTTGAACAGCTTCTCGTGGTACTTTTAGAACCTCAGTCACTTCATCTACCACAATTCCAACTTTTCCTACTTCAGCATTGACTATTACGATTCGGGTGTTGGGTGTATTTTCATTGGATGTCAGGTTAAATCGTTTCCGTAAATCTACTACAGGAACGACAGTCCCCCGCAGGTTGGTAACACCCAGAATAAAGGCAGCTGTTCGAGGAACTTCGGTTATTGCCTGTAGTTTGATGATGCTTTCTACGGCATGGATGGTCACTCCATATAGCTCTTTGCCAAGAGAGAATATGACAAGATGCTCTTCATCACCATCACCATGTGCAACAGCCTGGTCAATTTCTCTGGCAACCTTTAATGCATCATCTTCTATTGTCTTTTTATTGGTGCTTGATGTTTGAGGAACTTTTTGTTCAGACGAGCCATTTGCTGGTTGAATACTTTTTTCAGCGGGAGTTTCCACAGGGTTTTCCTTTTGGGGAGATTCCACGATATCCACCTTTTGTTCTTTTGATACTTCTACAACAGATTCGGTTGCGGCTGAAATAACAGGTTCAGTATCAGGATCAGCCTTCACGGTTTTCGATGGAATGACTGCCGCGGATTTTTCCTGCTGGGGTGTCTTCGATACTCTGGAAGGTCGGACGGCTTTAGATTTTTCCTCAGGTTTTTCCACTTTTTCCGCAACAACTTTTTTATCCTCACCGGTTGTGAGTTTACCTCCAGAAAACAGGCTATCTAAAGTTGATTTTATTTTTGTTTTTTTATTCATTTACCCTCCTGTTCACCGATCACCATTTGATCCAATTCAGCGGCGAGCATGCCATATTGTTGTGTCGCTCTGGTTTTAGGATCATACTGATTGATCGGCTGGCCTGTAGCCACACATTCTTTCAGACGGGTATCAACACCAATTACCGTTGAAAATAACCGGGCAGAAAAATTCTCCTGCAATTTATTTAAAACTTCCCGGCATATACCGTTACGTTGATCATACATTACCGCCAAAAGATTAAACTCCAGATTGGCATTTGTATGCTCTCTTATGGCATCCACAGTTTCGATCAAACGAACCAGCCCCACGGCTGCGAGAAATTCCGTCTGAATGGGAATGATCACCCGGTTGGAAGCCGTCAATGCCATCACAATCAAAGGGCCGAGAGAGGGAGAACAATCGAATAATATATAGTCGTAGTTATCCATCCATCGCCCAATAAGCTGACTCAGGCCAAATTCATACCCGGTCTTTTCCGATATTAAACGCTCAACCGACCAAAGGCGTGCATCAGAGGGAATAACATCGAGATGTGGCATTGATGTAGGTCTGACCAGATTATCCCAGTCAACTTTCCTCGGATTCAGGGTGGTTTCCAGGGCATCTGTAATAGTTTCACCGGGGGCATCATCAAAATGCCCGAGTGATAGTGAGAGATTCGCCTGCGGATCAAGATCAATCAGCAATGTCTTATGTCCCCGCTCTGTAAGGCAGGCTCCAAGAGAAATACAAGTCGTTGTTTTTGCCACACCGCCTTTTTGATTGCTGATCGCTACAACGTGTGCCATGGAATTCCTCAAAATCTCGTGGATTACGATGCTTTTCCTTCATCGTCATTAATTAAAGGATTGGGAAATTCATATGTCTCACTGTCTCCATCTACTTTCTCAGATGGATGGAGTGCTCCGGTAGATTTTGGAATCAACCACGACTTCATGGTTGATTCCAACGCCTCACGGTCCATTTTTACTTTTCCCAAATCATCATCGGTTTTTTTTATTGGTTCCAACATCGTACTTCTCCAATATTTCCGTCGTTCGAACAATAGCTAATAGACAATTTCAGAGAAAGAATGTCCATTTTTATTCTACAATTTTCCTGCAGACGTACGAATTAAGGAGAAGTAAATAAACAATAAAACTCCTATGAATCCTTGCCAGGTGTATCTTTTAATCCGGGTGCTTCAGGAACCTTCAACAAAGCGGCATTAGCACCCTGTCGAAGCGCTTCCCTCAATGCCAGGTGAATGGTTATCCTGCCCATGTTGCTGGTCAATGGAACAACAACACGTGGAAAATCGAGAGTTGAAATTGTGGCTCCTTTTCCTAGAAGCATTGTAGGGGGCGATATGGTCGATTGGAAACCACTCTTTGAAAGCTTAACGCTGGCACGGCCGGTAATCACATTACCTAATTCAGCAATGCCACTCTGGGCCAGTCCGTTCATTTCACTCAGATTTTCACCAAGCATACTTGAGGCAATCCCCAGTGCGGCTTCATTGCTAAAACCATAAAAGACGATCCCTTCAATATCACCAACCAGACTGATAATAACAGTAACATCATCTGTAATATACGCGCCTTTATCCAGTGACAGATCACCCCGTTGCATCGGAATATTCACTTCTGCTTTTAGCACCTCATACGCTGCTTCCACAAAAGGAATCAGGTATTGAACTTTCATGATTTTTACTCCTTTCCTATTTCATCTGGATGGCAATGGGAACATAATTTTTTCCAGATTCACTTCCCGGAGGGGATTCCCGCAGGGCCAGATGAACTGTAATATCACCCATTTCAGTTTTAAGTTGGACAACGATTCGGGGGAAATCAAGGGTGGATATCTGTATCCCTTCTCCCTGAACCAGGGTTGGTGGAGATATTTCCGCATCAAATCCTTCTTTGCTCAACTTGACAGTAGCACAACCGGTAATCACATTGCCAAGTTCTGCAACACCGCTTTGAGCCAGGTTGTCAAACTCAGTGAACTCCTGCCCCATCATTTTAGAAACGAGTTTTAAGGCGGTCTCAATGGAAAGCCCATAAAGGACTACTCCCTGTACTTGACCTACCAGGCTCAACAGAACAGTGATTTGATCGGAAGTCATGGAGGATTTTTGAAGGCTAAGAGTTCCACGTTCTACAGTGGCACCTGCTTCTTTCGCCAGAACTTCAGCAGCTGCTTCAACAAAAGGATTCATGAACTTTACATTTGCCATCGTATGTACTCCAGAAGATCTGATAACCATCAGAGTTTTTGATAAAAAGAGATGCCAATACTACGCAATCCGAAATCTTGTGGATGAGGGATAATTTCAGTACCACCAATAAAAAGTATGCCGCCTTTACGCAGGGCTTCGGCAAATTTCCTGTAAAGAATTTCTTTGGTTTCGCTGGTGAAATAAATAACCACATTCCGGCAGACGATCAGATCAAAATCTTTCTCAAAAGAATCTGAAATCATATTTTGTTCTCGGAAAGTGATCTTTTTAATTAAAGATTCGACAACATAGAAAGGAGGTCCGCCTGGCCGCAGGTAGGTTGACCTCTGTGCAGGTGAGAGTCCCCTCACCTCTTCGGTAATAAATGCCCCGCCAGACATGGCTCTGGCAATTGCACCTTTATCCAGATCGGTGCCCAGAATATAATGTTTTCTATTCGGGGTGAGCTCGTCCAGGATCATACCGAGGGTAAAAGGTTCAGCGCCAATGGAACAGCCGGCACTCCAGATTCGCAGGCCGGTTCTGGCTCCTGCATCTCGGATAATCATAGGCAGAACCGTATTTTGAAGGTGTTTCCAACGTTCTGCATCACGATAAAACTCTGTTACATTAATCGTCAAGTAGTTGCGGAATTTCAGCAGCTCATCGGGGTCTACTTTAATTTTGGCAAAATAATCATCCCAGGTTTTCATACCCGAGCGAACCAACCATGAATCCAACCTGCGGCGCATTTGTTCGTCTTTATAATGCTCGAGGTCTATCCCGACGCTCGATTTGACCACTTTCTTAATGCGTTCGTAAACATCCTGCTCCATATTATCTTCCTACTGCCGCCTTTATGGCTTCAGCTACCCTGTCTAGGGGAACAACTTCATTGGAAGCACCAGCTTCATACACTGACCTTGGCATACCGTAAACAACACAGGTTTCTTCTGCCTCAGATATAACCCAGCCACCCGAGTTATGTACCATAAGGGCGGCATTGGTTCCATCATTTCCCATGCCTGTTAAGATGGCTGTGACAACCCTGGGACCGTAAAGCTTCACAATGGAAAGCAGTGTTACGTCCACCGCCGGACGGACTCCATGTACGGTGGGATTCTGGTTTAACGTTACTTTTTCATTTTCGTCAAAAACCATATGAAATCCGCCGGGTGCCAGCAGAATTTTTCCCACTTCCAACCGGTCATCAGGGGCGGCTTCCTTTACATACAATTCCGATGTTCCATTCAATCTTTCAGAAAGTGAACGCGTAAACCCGGCGGGCATATGTTGAACAATGACAAATGCAGCCGGTATGCTGGCATCCAGCATTGGAACCACGGTGTTCAAAGCTCGCGGACCGCCTGTTGATGAACCAATAACCACGATTTTGTCTTGATTCCGAAGTGAACGAACTTTTTTCTCCAGGACTCGGGCGGTTGGCGCCGTTTCGATATACGCAGATTTGGCCGGTGTCTGCCATACTTTTGCTTTGGCTGCCCGAAGTACCTTGTTCCCCACTTCTTCCAGAATGGAAGCCATATTGGCTTTGTTATCCGGTTTGGCCACAAAATCCACAGCACCAAGTGTCAGTGCCCTTACTGTTTCCAGAGTACCTTCTGATGTCAGGCTGGAAAGCATGACCACCGGTAATGGATGCCTGGACATGATCTCTCGCAGTGTAGAAAGGCCATCCAAATTGGGCATTTCCACATCTAAAGTGACCACATCTGGCTTGAGTTTCGGGATCATATCGAGAGCTTCGCGGCCATCTTTGGCCGCGCCTAAAACAGTGATCCCTGAAAATTCATTCAGGTGTTTTGTAATGGTGAATCGCATGAAGGCTGAATCATCAACCACTAAAACCTTCACAGGAGGTGTTCCAGATGCAGGAGTGACCATAGGAATTATTTAATTGCCTTAGAGATCGCCTGCAGAACTCTGTCAGAATCATAAGGTTTGACGACAAAGTCTTTTGCGCCGGCTTTTACCGCTTCCATTACCACTGATTCTTGACCCAATGCCGTGAGCATGATGATCCGTGCGTTCGGATCGATTCCCCGGATGGTTTTTAATGCAGTCAACCCATCCATTTCGGGCATGGTGATATCCATCAGGACGACATCCGGTTTTATTTGTTGATACATCTCTAGCGCTCTCGCGCCATTTTCTGCCTCATTCACTTCATAACCTTCACCTGCAAGCATTTTTGTAATGCGAACTCGAAGGAATTCGGCATCATCTACAACAAGGACTTTTGTCATTCTGCAACTCCTTTTCCGTTTTTATACAGCTCCCAGGTCGCGCTCCTGAGAACCCATCATTCGAACCGTCATGCGTCCATCTGCAATATACATGCGCACAGTTCTTCCAACCTGCCCACCTACTTCTTCTTTCTGCAATTTCAGGTTCAACTTTTTAAAAACTTCATGGGCCATATTGATATTGCGTGTTCCAATATCAAATGTGCCTGAAAGACCAGGCGAGACTAACATGTTAGCCCCTCCAGCCATCCTGATGATTAACCGCGATTGTTGAGCACCTGCCTCAACCAATTTACCCAATAAAAGCGGGATACCAGTATCAACAAATTTCGCCGTATTGGGGTCGTTACCAGCCTTTTGTTCAGGTAAGACTACATGGATTAATCCTCCAACCCTGGTCACTGGATCATACATGCCAATGCCCAGGCATGAACCCAATCCAAACGCAATCAAAACATCCGTAGGATCACGGCTGATACAGAGTTCACCCAGGCCGACAGAGGACATGGCTCCACTCATTCTTTTTTCATCTCCGCTACGGTTAATTTTTCCAGTGTTACCGGATCTGGAATAATCCAGAAATCTGCCTGGATTTTCCGATCACCTATCTGGAATGAAGCCTTGAACATCATAATATGATCTGAAATAGCCCCCATGGTGGCGATGACGACATCCAGGATAGATCCAACCATATCTACCATCACGGCCGGGGGGCTTGGATGAGAAGATAAACCCGTTATTTCATAAATAGCATTTAAAAAGAAGGAACCTGTCAAATTACCAATTTCCGCCAGAGCAGATCGTTCCATGCGGCCAAATTCTTTGGTTGTTCCAGAAGGGACATCCATCACCATGTCACAAAACTCAAGCGCCTGCTGATATGGGATGACCAGCATAATCTGACCAATAAGTTCACCATCTACTCGTAGATATACTCCAACGGCATCGTTATCAGGGCCGCCAAGAATTTCAGGAATGTCAGCGAGGGGAACCATATCCACGTCGGGAGAATGAACGCTCAAATCTTGCCCGATCATCTGTGATAAACCCTGGGCTGAATTGGAAAAGCCACGGGCAGCGACAATTCGCATCTTTGCCAGTAGGTTCTCGTCAACCTTTCGTTCGTCCGGGGTCATAATTATTTACTCCTTTTTATTTGTGCCGGATTTTTGCCCGGTAATCTGGAATAGATCTTGAACATCAACAATGAGGATTACCGAACCATCGCCCAGAATCGCAGCACTGGCGATGCCCACTACTTCGCCAATGATGGAACCAAGGGACTTGACCACAACTTCTTCCTGTCCAAGCAGCCTGTCAACAGCCAGCCCCATCTGTTGTTTGCCCATACCGACAACCACAACATACCGGTATCCCTGGTCTTTTTTCGTTGATTGGAATCCAAATGCTTCTGACATCTCCAATAATGGGAGCACCTTATCACGCAATCGAATGACAGGCCGGGAATTTACCGTCTGGATTTCATCGGTGGATATCCGCAGTGTCTCCAGTACTGTCACCAGCGGAATAGCCAAAGTGTTCTTACCGACAGAAACCAATAATGTAGGTACAATCGCCAATGTCAGAGGCAGAGTGACCATGAACCGGGTACCCTTCCCTTTTTCTGTCTCTACCATGACAGTACCATTCAGGCGTTGAATGTTATTTCGTACAATATCAAGCCCTACACCACGGCCCGAAACATCATTGACAACCTTTGCGGTGGAAAAACCTGAAGAGAAGATCAGATTAATGGCTTCATCATCACTTAATGAAGCGGCTTCTGCTTCTGTAAGAATTCCCTTTCCCACAGCCACCGCCCGAATCTTATCTGGATCAATTCCCTTGCCATCATCTTCCACGGTGATAATGATACGACCCTGTTCATGCCGGGCAGTCAATTTGACAAGCGCCCGTTCCGGCTTGCCAGCCTGCAACCTTTCCTCCGCCGATTCCACCCCATGGTCCACTGAATTACGTATCAAGTGAATCAATGGATCATTTATCTCTTCAATGACAGATCGGTCCAGTTCTGTGTTTTCACCTTCAATAGCCAGATCAATCTTCTTGTTCAATTTTGCAGAGAGATCCCGTACCATGCGGGGAAATTTGCTAAAAGTATTCGAAATAGGTAGCATTCGAATACCCATGACTTCCATCTGCAGCTGGTCTGTGATGCGGCCAACGTGGGTAATGGTATCGGAAAGAACATCCAACTGGTTGCTATTGTGGATGGACATTTCCAGTGTGCTGCGGATCTGGTACAGGCGGTTTCGGTCTGTGATCAATTCTCCGACCAGATTCATCAGATTATCGAGGCGTTCCACGCTGGTACGGACCGTTTTCTCTACAGAAACAGGGGCTGCACCTGGTCGCGCAACAGCATTCGGTTGAGGTTCTGCCTGAGCAGCCGGTTGTTTAATGGCCGCAGGTGGAGGCGTTGCCACAACGGGTGGTGGAGGTGGTACAGCTGGAGTCTCCACAGCCTGTACTGGCGTGCTGACTGGAACAACAGCCCCCGCCGGGAATATCTCCACTTTATCTAATTCTGAAAGGGTATCTAACGCTTTAAGGATGTCTTCATCCGATCGGGATGTTTCAAGCACAGTCGTCATAACATGCACAGGTTTCGAGGTTTCTATAACCTCCTGAGTTGGGTCCATCTGCCTGATGGTACCCAATCCCTGTAATTCCATCATGACCTGGAACGCCCGGGCAGCGGAAGCTATGCTGTTCTGCGAAATTTCTACCCGGATGGTTACATTTTCTGCCGTCGTTCTAACAGAGGATGCCCCATTTTGATGTTCAGGTTTGATGACCGGTGCAGGTGTTTGCACCGGGGATTCTGTCGGTTTTACAGCAGGTTGTGCGGCTGGTTTTCCTGCCAGCACGAGACTGGAAAACCGATCTGTAAGTGTATCTACTGCAACACCGCATTCCGTATGGGTAATAACTTCTTCCCTTAAACTACGGAGTGCATCGGTAGCTTCCAAACACAGATCGATTAATGCGGTTGTCACAGGCATTGTATGCTTCCGCAAACAATCCAATGCTGTTTCCATCGAATGCGTCAGGTTGACCATGCGCTTATGGCCAATCATTCCTGCGGTACCTTTTAGAGTATGAGCTGCTCTGAACAATGCCTGCAGCAACTCCATGTCTTCGCCTTCCCGTTCAAGACGGATCAGGCCATCATCAAGTACTTGAAGCTGTTCATCGGTTTCAGCCATAAAGATTGGAAATTCGTCTTCTGCCAGGTCAAAAATCAATTCCATAGAAGTATCCTTAGTCCATTCTGACGGGATGTCCAGCTGTATTCCTGAAGTGAGTGAGATAAAAGCACACAAATACGATGCTAAAAAGCATCTTCACGTATTAGCATACAACAAATGAATTGACCATCATAGTGCAAAATAGCGATAGAACTCTTTGCAGAATTCTTATATTATCCTAACGATATCCACCCTTTACCACTGTAAACCTCTCATAAAAATGAGAGGAATTAAATATTAATGTGATATGTAAATAGTCAGGAGTTCCTTTGAATATACAATTGTTCGGTCATGATTTTTTGGTAAGGCAGGTTTTTTAAAAAGATGACAACAGCTTCGCGATTGACTACGCGAAGAACATAGCCCTTGAATTCAAACTTGGAAAGATCCTGAAAGATAACCACCCCCTGAACGGTCTGACCTGTATCCAGGCGTGTGTTGAAATCTTTTCGAAATCTTACCCCTTTTTCAGAAATATCCAGTACTTTGAACGTGATGCTGGATATTACTACCTCGGGCGCTAATTCCGGTGGGTAAATAAGCCGGTAGTATTGTCTGCGCTCTACAGCCGGTTTTTGGGGAAGAGACATATCAGGGTCATTCCTCGACAGATTTTTTTCGAAGCTGGTAAACCCAACCTAATACTTCGGCAACCACGGCATACAACTCTGGCGGGATTTCTGTTTCCAGATCCACCATGGATAATGCCTGAGCAAGCACCGGATCTTCCCGAATGGGTATCTGATTTGCCTGCGCGATCTCTAAGATTTTATCAGCAATTTCTCCCCGGCCGGTAGCAATAACCCGGGGAGCTTCGTCTTTTTTCGGGTCATATTCCAGCGCAATGGCTGTTTTTATCGGATTTCTTTTTTGAGGATCAGCCGGTTGTTCCATGCTTAGACCTCAATATTGATTCCCTGTGAGCCAGGGAAAACTTCTTTTTCTTCCTGCGAGAGAACAGGCCCAATGGCGGCCACATCGCAGTGGGCAACTTTTAATGATAACCCCAGTGATTCCAACCGGCTTTCAAGATCAGGCAACGTGGCCACAGCCTTCTCTTTCAATTCTTCTGTCGAAACAGACAGCCACGCACCCACCCGCTTTCCTATTACAGACAAATCGGCGGTAACATAGTCACCATTCTGAAGATCTACCGTTAATACCAACCGGGTATTATCCGGATCAATTCGTTTCACATTCCCTTGGGTGCGGTAGGCTATACGCAGACTGGTCGGGAAAAATGTGTTCTGCTGGGTTGTCTGCCCGGGGATATGAGCAGCGATTGGTAGATTCACCAACAACCAGGGCGGATTCCCATTTTCAATCGGACGGGCGGTGTTGAGGAATTGCATCTGTCGAACACCTTCCATAAATTGGTCAATTGACTGAACTGCCGTTCTGAACCCACTCGAATCAAGTGCTTTTCGTAATTGTATAAGGGATAACCACCCTTCATTACCCTGAACAGTATCCCCCTTGACCTGTCGTGCCAGTTCTGATTCAAGTGATTTTCCCCACACAGATATTGCCTGTTTCAAATCATTCAACAGGTTAGGTAAATCTTTCGACCAATCAATCGTGCCAGATTGAATCAATTTCAACGCCTGTTCAGCCAGCCGGGTGATTTCAGGACCACCCTGGCCGGCAGCCAGGCGTGACAATTGACTCCGTAATTTATTGATACTGTCAACCATGTTTGGCAATGTCTGCATAGCCAATGACAGGGTGTTTTCTGTTAATGGCATTCCTCCGGCTTTGAGAGCAGCTGCCATATCGGCTTCTGCCTGTCCCCAGTTCCCAATACCATTCAAAGCCTGAGACAATTCGTCAATGGCTTGCTGATTGATGGGAAGTCCATGATTCAGTAGAGCTTTCCCCAACATCAGGTTTTGTTCAGTAATTTCAATATTATTCAGAACAAGCAAATTTTGTGACAGCACAGCCAGTGTTGACGATGGCTGTGCTGCCACTGTAGTTTCATTTGGTTTTGCCAGCGCAAGCTGGAGAATCCCATCTATGGAACCTTTGACAATGAATTGCGCCAGTTTATGGTCTTCAAGCAGGGCAGCCTGATCGCCGGTTTGCAGCCGACCAACCACCCGAATTCCCTGAATGACCATATCAATCTGTTCACCATTCACACTCAATATTTCGGCTGTCACCTTCTGATTCAGGTGCAGTTGTAATGGCTGATCGATCGGTCGGGCTCCGGGTTGAACCGGCTGCAAACCCTGGACTAGCATTTCACGTTATCCCATAGTCCATCTTTCCGGGTGTTGATTACCGGCCAAGATTGACCAATTCCTGCAGAAGTGAGTCTGATGTGTTGATGATGCGTGATGAAGCCTGGAAACCACGCTGCGCCAGGATCATGTTTGAAAATTCACGGCTCATATCCACATTGGAACCTTCCACATACCCGGATGCAATTTTGCCGCGGCCGCCGGCATTGGCAGCGCCAATCCGGGCTTCACCGGAGTTCAACCCGGCCACATAGTTATTGCCGCCTGTACGAACCAGGCCAGCCGGATTGACGAACATTGCAAGAGCCAGCTGACCAACCAGACGTTGATCACCATTGGAATAAGCGCCGTAGATTTCACCGGTGTTGGCAGATACATTGAAGCCTAACAAAGAACCGGCCGCCAGACCATTCTGGCTGCCCAGGGCGGCGCTGCTGGCTGTGGAAAGCATGGTCATTCCTGAAAGGTTCATATCGACCAGAGTGGGGGTAGCTGCACCCCGGGAACCGGGAACGCTGACCCGCCCTGAAGAACTTACATATTGACCACTTGTATCGAAGGAAATCGTACCATTATCGATCGGGTTGTTATCCGCATCCACAATGGAGGCGCCGCTTGTATCTGTGGGCGAAATATCATATGTCCATACATTGGCATTGTTGGTGCGGGTATAGCGTATGGTAACAGGAGTCAATACGCCCAACTCATCATAAACACCCATGGTGACATCATAAAATCCAGCCGCCGTTCCATCCTGTGTACCCAGGATGACGTTATTGGCTGCACCCACCGGTTGTGTCAGGTCGTTAAAATTCAATTCAATTTGGCCGGTTCCCACATGGAGTGTCCCAATGGTTGATGCACCTGAATCAAAATTGCCATCCGTGTCAAATATAACGGTTCCACTTCCAGTAGCATTTGGCGAAATACTGGTGTAATCCCATTCATTGGCTGCTGTTTTTGAAAATCGAAATGTTACTGTTTGGGAAGCCCCAGTGGTATCCTGAACCACAAAGCTGGTGTCATAGGTTGTGCCTACGGCTGCATTGGCATTTAAAGTTCCGGAAAGAGAGGCGTGAAAAGTGGTCGCCGGTATGGTGGTATTGGCATTCAGGTTGCCAAGGATATAGGCGCGGGTTGTAGCCCGGGCAACGGTAGAGTCAATGGGAAGTTTTATGGATTCCAACTTTGAACCGGTATTGATTGCGCCTAAACCAGTAGCCATCCAGCCCTGGATACGATCACCGGAAGAAGAATGCACCAGGTAACCCTGTGCATCAATCGCCAGTGAGCCATCCCGTGAATACAGGTCGGTTACGCCGTTGTTGTAGACAAAAAAACCATCGCCAGAGATAGCCATATCCAGATCGTTACCGGTGGATGAGAGAGGCCCCTGGGTGAAACTCTTTCCAATAGTAGCCACATTGGTACCCAGACCGATCTGCATAGGGTTGGTGCCGCCAGAGGTAGCAGTAGGGGCACCGCCCACACTCATATCCTGGGCGAATTGGTCCATAAAACGCACAAAACTTGATTTGAATCCCGGTGTGTTGACATTGGAAAGATTATCTGCCACAACATCCAGGTATTGCTGATTGATATACAGCGAATTGATCGCTGTGAACATAGAACGTATCATTTTACCCTCCGAACATTTCTCACAGGCTTCCTCCAAGAGGGCCGGCCTATGAAACTAGAGTATTACTGGTTATCGGCCGTTTTCGCAGAACCTTCGGCCTTATCGGCAAAAACAACACTATCAATCTGGGTGAAGACACCCTCGCCGCGTTGTTTTGCATCCATAGTGGTTACGACCACCCGATCTTTTACGTTGACGATGAACGCCAGATCATCCATCAGAATGAGCGATTCTTTTCCACCGCGGGCTTTGGCTTTTTCAACAGCATTATTTAATCGTTGAAGGCCATCTTCCGGGAGATTGATTGCCCGATCATCCAACCGTTTTTGGGCGTGGTTTGAAAAACGCACTCCCTGGGCTTGTGCCAGAGTATCGGCAAAACTGCTGCCGCCTGATTGAACCCGGCTGGTTGCCTGACTGCCAGATTGGGTAGTCTGTGATTGAACAGCGTTTACCCGAATCGGATCTACCATCAGCTTCTCCTATGCCTCCGTTTCCGTGGCATCAGTTTCTTTAACAGTTGAATTATCTGTCGAAGAAGAAGTAACCTTGACGATATCCGAAAGTTTTACGGATGTGCCACCTACTGTGAGGTAGACTTCGGAATTGGCCATGGTGATTCCGCTTACCTTGCCTGAAACAGGTTCCTCGTCATCGTTCAGATAGGTAACCGTTTTATCCATCAGAGTAGCGGCTGAAGCAAACTGGTTGGTTTGTGACATGGTCTGTATGGCTTTGGTGATCTTCTGCAATTCTTCCAGACTGTTCATTGAAACCATTTGTGAAACCATCTCGGTGTCATCCATAGGCTCAAGAGGATTCTGGTTAGTCAACTGAGCCAGCAGCAAACTCATAAAATCAGCACTGGTATTTTGGGTTGACGTTGTTGACTTACTCGAGGAGGATGTTTCACTCGCGGCCCCGGTATAGTTTCGATCTCCAACTTTTATCATTTTCTACCTCGCTTATACCCGGTAATCCAAACCGGACGTTGAAACCTGGCTTTTCACTGGTACAGTTGCCTCTGTATCCTGTTGGAAAACAGGAAGAGAATTTTTTGTGTTGCCAGGCTGTGACTGGTTGAGTGAAGAATTTGCGGATTGGCCTTGCGCACCCTGACTGTTAACTGACATTCCACTGAGGGAAAGACCGGCATCGGCCAGTGAACGCTGCAATTGATCCATGTGAGTTTCCAGAAGTTTTGCCGTAGCCGGGATTTCGGTCGTCATGACAACTTTCAACCCATCGCTGTTTGACATCAATTTCAGATCGATTTTTCCCAGATTTTCAGGATGGATTTGAATGCGCAATGATTTCCCGTTTTCACGAGCCAGTTCGGTCACTTCATGGCTGATCTTTTGGATCATGGGAAGCGTTTTCGGTTGAACCAGATTGTCGGTCTTGGCATTCGCCAGGGCATAGACATTATTGATCTGGTTGTTTGTATCCACCTGCGCCATATCATCTGCCTGGGCAGTGATGTCAACCAATTTGACGGCTGGTTCCTGGGCATCCAGGTTTTTCAACTGAGAAGACTCGCCCTTGGGTGTGCTCTCGGTTACCGCGGTATTGACGGCCGGTTGATTGACCGCTTCCTGATTCTCAAGGTTCTGAGCGGCAGTATTTGCCAGATTCTGAAAATCCTTCACTTCGGTATTTGGCTGTTGAACAGCCTGTTTCAGCTCGTCCGGCAACGGCTGAGGTTCGGTTTCCGGCAGTTGTATGACAGTTTGCTGCGGAGCTTGCATAACCGCCACATTGGCAGCAGGGACAGCTACTTCGGCATCAGCGACATCAGCGTTAGCTGTGTCAACCTGTGTCTCCGGCTGTTGTACCTGGGCAGCAGCAGATTGTACAGCTAGAGCAGCAGCCATAGCCTCTTGCAGGGTTTTATCAATCTCTTCTGCCTTTTGTGCATCTTCCGATGGGGCAGTGTCATCGAGTTTGGTTTCTTTTACCGGTTTTTCGTCGGTCTTTTTCTGCGCGACGGGTTTCTGTTCAACCGGTTTCTCGTCCACCGTCTCTGTCCGTTCAGGCTGCCTGTCTTCTCGAGAAGATTTCCGTTCCACCATCCGATCAGTGGAAGAGGTTTCGTTCTTCACAGAACGATCAGTTTTTACAGCTTGCAGGAATTGATCAAACGAACTGCCCGGATCCCCATACGAAATTTTTGGGGTGGATGTCGTTTCTGGCGCAGCACGCGCCAACGATTGCACATCTGCACATATCATAGGCTCACCTCGCTATATTTTTTAAAAGACTGAGTTTTTTCGTAACGGCCGTAGTCAGTGCGCTGTACCGGATGCCGGTCTCGGTCATTTCCACTAACTCCTGGTCGATATCGACATTATTGCCATCCGCCCGTTCAGTTCCTCCCGAGCGGAGTTTTGCCATATAAGGACCGGATGCCTGATCCTTTGGAAGCTGATGTTTGGGGCTTGTCAGTTTCATACTCAATTTCGGTGATGAACTCATGGACCGCTTCAACTCGCTTTCAAAGTTCAATTCCAGGGCGTGATACCCTGGGGTATCCACATTGGCAACATTCTGACTGATGACATTTCTGCGTAAAGACAACCCATCCATTGCCTTGCTGGCAATATTGAGAGAAGAATCACCCGTGATTGGATCTGTCATATCTAGAATCCCTTTCTAGCTCTTTCCATAGGTAGAAAGAACCCGATTTACATATAATTGCGTTTCCTGGTACGGGGGAACTCCGCCATATTGCTGCACCGCGCCGGCTCCGGCGTTGTATGCAGCCACAGTATTGGTCAGGTTTCCGCCAAACTGGTTTAATAATTCACGCAGTAATTTCACCCCACCTTCAATGTTTTCTTCCGGGTCGAGTGGATTCTCAACCCCCAGACTGGCTGCCGTTGCCGGCATGAGCTGCATAAGTCCCATCGCCCCGGCAGAAGAAACGGCCTCCGGGTCATACGCAGACTCGTTTTGAATGACCGCCTTGACAAGATCAGCATCAACGCCATATTTGGCACTGGCTTTTTGAATGATCGATTCAAAGCTACCAGCTTTTTTACTTGTTGAGGAACCCGATAATTCAGACAGATCACCGGATAATCCCTTACCGGCCAGCGTCTTTTCGAGCAGTTTGATCAAAGCCTGAATCATGACCATCTGAACATTTGAGGTGGAGCTAGAAGACATATCGAACATTGGAAACCCTTTCGCGCATTTTCTTTTCATTGGCAGCATGCGCCTGACTGATGTAAATATCATTCTGTTGTTGTTTTTCACGCATATTTACGCGTTCGGTATATATCTGCAATTCTTTCTCGCTTAATTTCTCGAGAGCGGCTTCATCCTGCTTAGCCTGAATCAGCGCCTGACGGGCATTCTCCACTTCAATGACCAGATTGGCGATTTCACCTTTCTGGCGGTCAATCCCTTTTTGAAGACGTTTTAAGAATGTGCGGGCTTGAAGAATTTTTTGCAGATTTAGATCACCATTCTGATATGAAGCCAGTTCTTGCAGCAACCCTTCGCGTTCTTTTTCCAAAGAACCCAGTTGATCCCTGGCATTCTGCAATTGGTTCTGCAAATGACCAAATGTGACTTCCAACTTCTCTACTTTACTGTGTCGATAATCCAGAACATTCTGCAGAGAGAATTTAGGCGGCATGATCAACTCCTATTTCTCCCCCGATGCTCTCCAATTGAGATAACGTCTCTGAAAATTCAGAGAACTCTTTTCCCTGTAACAGGAATGAATCAATGATGGGCATGGCAGAAATTGCTTCATCCACTTCGGGATCACTGCCAGCCACATAGGCACCAATATTGATCAGATCGCGGGCTTTTTCATATGTGGCCAGTAATCTCCGTGCTTTGGCCGCCCAGCTGCGGTGTTCACGAGAGGTGATGTGCGGCATGACTCTGGATATACTTCCCAGAACATCAATGGCCGGGTAATGGTTGCGGGTGGCCAGTTGACGACTGAGAATGATGTGCCCATCCAGAATAGAGCGGACGGCATCACAAATGGGTTCATTGAAATCATCGCCTTCCACCAATACGGTGAAATAACCTGTGATTGAACCGCGCTGTCCGGTACCGGCACGCTCCAACAGTTTAGGCAGCAGGGCAAATACAGATGGAGTGTAGCCCCTGCTAGCAGGCGGTTCACCAATAGCCAGTCCAACTTCTCGTTGTGCCATGGCAAACCGGGTGACCGAGTCCATCAAGAAGGTTACATCCATACCTTGATCACGAAAATCTTCGGCAATCGTCATGGCAACGTAAGCCGCTTTTAAGCGCATCAAGGCCGGTTTGTCAGATGTTGAAACTACCACCACAGATCGTTCAAGACCTTCTTTACCCAAATCACCTTCGACAAAATCGCGAACTTCACGACCGCGTTCACCGATCAGGGCAATCACAGATACATCGGAATGGGAACTGCGGGCGATTGACCCCATCAGAGTGCTTTTACCAACACCTGAACCGGCAAAGATGCCCATACGTTGACCTTTACCGCAGGTCAAGAATCCATCAATCGCCCGTACACCCGTCACCAGGGGTTCGGTGATAATTTGCCGCTCCATTGGGTGGGGCGCGGCATTGTTAATCGGCCGTGTCTCGACTTCTCCCAGCGGGCCGTTG
This sequence comes from Leptolinea tardivitalis, assembly GCF_001050275.1. Taxonomy (GTDB): domain Bacteria; phylum Chloroflexota; class Anaerolineae; order Anaerolineales; family Anaerolineaceae; genus Leptolinea; species Leptolinea tardivitalis. The sequence continues at coordinate 197,917 of NZ_BBYA01000011.1, read as the reverse complement.
CCATCGATTGGCTCGCCCAGTCCATCAAGCACACGCCCGAGCAATTGAGATCCGACTGGTGCCCGTAAAACAGTTTTTTGCGGATAGATGGAACTATCTGGTTGAATTCCTTCCATGTTCCCCAGAGGCATGAGCAAAGTGGTGCTGTTGCGGAAACCCACCACCTCTGAGAGAATTTTCTCGCCTGAACGGGCTCGAATTTCACAAACTTCACCGATCTGGCAATCAAGCCCTACAGCCTCAATTGTCAGTCCGATCACCTGAACCACTCTGCCAGACACACGCAAAGCATTGCAATTATCCAGCGAGCGGAGCAATGGAGAGAAATCAACAGGATTCACCTGGTTCATTCTTTTATCTCCATATTCGTTTCCGCTGTCTTGATGGAAGAATTAATCTGATCAATTTGTTCTTCCACCCGTCCGTCTACAATACCGAATTGTCCATCAACAAAACAACCGCCGCGTGAAATATTCTGGCTGGATACAATCTGTATTTGCTGGCCGTTAATAGTCAGTTCTGATTCCTGCCAGAGATTAACCAGCAATTTGGCATCTTCCGGGTTCAAGTAAATCCGCAGGTTCCCCAATCGACTGGCTTCATTAATAGCCCGGCTGACGATATGATCAATTTGTTCGGCAGGTAATTCAAAACCATTACCAAACAATTTTTTTCCTATTGCCAGAACCATATCAATAATCCGACCCTGACTCTCCCGCATGACCTGTTCCTGCCAGAGTTGTGCCTCTTGAAATATCCGTTTCACCTGATGCAGCGTCTGAGAGATTTCGTTACGGGAAGCTGTCATGCCTTCCATAAACGCTTTTTGCTTGATGGTTTCAGCGTCAGTATTGGCCTGTTCAAGAATGGCAGCCGCATTTTTTTCGGCTGTCGAGATGATCTCATCGGCTTTCGCTTTGGCTTCATCCAGCAGATGAGAATAATCCTGCACGGGAGGCGCCGCAACAGGAGCGGCCGGTTCTGAAGGATTATCACTTTTCTTGCGATTCTCTTTGATAAATTCCTGAACCACCCACATTCGGATATCGTTCCTTGCCTGGTTATCCTCGATGATAGGTGAATGCTTTTTTGACCAGACAGCCGTTGTCACTCGGGCAGCAGGTGATTCAACCGCTGCCTGGGTGGTTTTCGGCTGGGATTCGGATGGATGGACAACGGTGGCTGAAGTTTCAAGGGTTGCGTCCCCAGACGAAACCTCATCGGCAGTAAAAGCACTCAATCCGTTTAATGAAAACGGAGAGATACCATCTTCCTGTCCGTTTTTGATCACCCTAAAGGATGACGGCATCACCAGATCCTCCACCTGAACCGACTATCACAATTTCACCAGCTTCTTCCAGGGCGCGGACCAATTCGATGATTTTTCTTTGTGCAGCGTAAACATCCTTCGCCAACTGCGGACCGAGAATTTCAATTTCTTCCTTCAAACTATCGCGGGCGCGTTCAGAAAGGTTGCGAAATACCAATTCTTTAAGTTTTTCCGGAGCGCCTTTGAGTGAAAGTGCCAGGTCATTCTTATTCACCTCACGCAGTACACGCTGCATGGTGCGGTCATCCATACTCGCCAGGTCACCAAAGGTAAACAGGGAGGCCCGGATCTCTTCCACAAGTTTCGGATCTTTTGGCTCCATGGCTTCAAAAATCCGTTTCTGAACATCCCGGTCCACCTGATTCATCATTTTGACCAGGAAATTTACACCACCTGTTGCCCGAAAATCTGCGGCAGAAAGCACACCAGATAGTTTTTGTTTCAAATTGCGTTCGACCACCTGGACAACCTGGGGTGATACTCTGTCCATGCGGGCCAGCCGCAATGTAACTTCGATCTGCAGGTCGCTTGGCAGATTGGTCATGATATCGGCAGCCAGTTTGGCTTCCAGATAGGAGAGCACCAATGCAATGGTTTGCGGGTGTTCATCCTGTAATAGCACGGCAACCTGAGCCGGATCAGCATTTCGAAGCATCTCAAACGAAGAAATCTGCTGCCGGGCTGAAATACGTTCCAAAATTTCTGCGCCACGGCGTGGACCTACTGCCCTGGCCAGAAGCTGGCGTGTGTATTCGGTTCCACCGCCAACCAGATCTACCCCGGAAATGCTCAGAGCATACGCTTCTTCAAGAGCCGTCTGTCGGACTTCCGGCTGTACAGATCCGCTTTCACTGATGGTTAGAAGAAGACGTTCCATTTCAGCTTCACCCAGGTATTGCAATACCCGTGAAGACGTTTCAACGCCTAGAGTGAGCAATAACGCCGTGGCCTTTTCAAGGCCGGTTATCTGACTTTCCTGATCAGCCATTCTTCTTATCCTGGTTCATCCACATCTGAATGACATCCGCCACACTCGCAGGATTATCTTCTGCCAGACGTGTGATCAATTGCTGCATCTTCTGTTCTTCAGCACTGGTCACCTTGGGCTGGAATTTAGCCGAAGCCTCCTGCAACAGATTACTGCTCTTTGCAGCCGCAGCAGCCGATAATCCAGCAGGTTTTTGACTGGTAGCTCCAGAGGCCAGCTCCAATCCGCCAGCCGTTTGAGGAGCTGCCAATTCAGGAGCAGCCTTTAAAACAGGTTCCCAGACATCGATGGAAGCTACTTTCAGGTTCTTCAATAATCGGCTGATGTACCAGAACAGACCGGCCAGCAGGAGGAGCCCTCCTACGATTTCTGCCACCATGATGATGATGCGGGTACGGTCAGCCACAGCCAGATCTTCTTCCTGTTTTTGTGCATAGGTCTTGTCGAATGTCAACGACTGCACTGAAAGCTGGTCACCGCGTTTCTGGTCAATTCCAGCGGCAGCGGCAATGGCCGACTGCAGTGTTTGAAGTTGCTGCTGGTCACTGATTCCATCCACCAGAACAGACAGGCTGATGTTATCCACCATGCCAGGCCGGATGATCTGGTGATTTTGAACCTGGGCCATTTCGTAATTAATCGTTTCTTCTGAACGCTGATAAAGCGTTGGAGAACCTGTGGTAGTAGTGGCAGCGGCTGCCGGTGTAGGCAAATTTGATGTGGCGCCTGCCACACCGCCCGCAGTGCCGTTTTCCAATGTATAACTTTCAGATATTTTGGAAGAGCTGCTTATAGCATTGGGGGTCGGCTCAAAGGTGGTGGATGTAATTTCTTTGTCACTCCAATCCAACCGCACAGAAGCCTGTACCACCGATTTATTTGGACCCAGAGCTGTATCCAAAAGGCTCTTAACCTTCTTCTGAACATCCTGGGCAGCAGCCAGTTCAGCCGCCCGCCGGCTGTCTACCTGTGAGAGTGCGCCAGAATTGGCATCACTGGTTCCCGCAGCCAGCACAACGCCGTTTGTATCTACAACAACCACGTTTTCAGGGGTTAACCCCTCGACAGCATTGGCTGTTAAATACGTGATGGCACGAATTTGACCGGCATCCAACTGTCGGCCAGACCGTTCCTGAATGGTGATCGAGGCTGTGGTAGGAGCTTGATCTGAAGCCAGTAAAGTTTTTTCGGGTTGAACAATATGAACCCGAACACCTTCCACTGCATCCAGGCTTCCAATCGTGCGTTCCAATTCACCTTCAATAGCCCTCTGGTAGGTTACCCGTTGGGTGAATTCCGTCATCCCCAGTGTATTTTGACTGAATAATTCATAGCCAGTGCTGCTGCCTTTGGGCAAACCGGCATTGGCAATTTGCAGGCGTACATCATACAGTTTATCGGCGGGAACCAGGATTGTTGTTCCCTGTAATTTATAGCTAACACCCAGTGTTTTGAGTTGCTCCACAATTGCCCCGGCATCTGTTTCATCGAGGCCGCTGTAAGCCACTGTATAGGTCGGCTGGGTAGCCCAGGTAAACAATACCGGAACCATTACAAGAGCCAGAACGGCCGCGGCAATGATCAACACGCGTTGTGTCGGTTTTTGTTTTTCCCAAAAAGATGTGGCCTGGGTGGTTACTTTTGCTAACATATATCCGAATCCTTAGTCTTATCTGGAACCCCGAAGGGACTAAACACTCATCCGAGAAATTTCTTTGTAGGCATCTACCAGTTTGTCACGAATACCGAGGGCAATCCGGAAACTGATATCCGTCTGATCTGCGGCAATCATCACCTGATGGATATCTACATCTTCACCAGCCGCCAATTTGGTCAGAAGATCATCACTGGTCTGCTGTGTATCGCTCAACTGCTGCAACATGCTGTCAAAGGTCTTGCCAACCTCTTTTAGCGTATTCGTAGCGGGCGTTTTTCCGGTGGAATTAACCTGTGAAGGCAGATATGTACGAATTCCTGGAACATTCATAGGAGTGCTCTCCTCTTATTCAATCAGTGGAGATCAGCTGCCTATTTCAATGGCTTTAGTGGCCATTGTCTTGGCAGCATCGATCATGGAAAGATTGGCTTCGTATGAACGGGTGGCAGAAAGCATGTTGGTCATTTCCACCGCCAGATTCACATTTGGATACGTGACATTACCATTGGCATCAGCATTTACATTTGTTGGATCATAGACAGTCTCGCCGGGAGTTGTATCTGTCTTAATCTGAGCCACTTTCACACCCTGAAGATTCAGAGCTTTTTCGCCAATTGACCGGTTTGTCAACATCAGGTTCGCCAGGAATGGCACTCTGTTGTTGGCAGTGAAAACCACATCCTTACGCTGATAAGGTCCGCCCGTTTCAGTTTTGGTAGTCTCGGCGTTGGCTACATTATTGGAAATCGTGTCCAAACGTAAACGCTGTGCAAAAAGGGCAGATGATGAGATTTTTAAACTCGTCCAAAAACTCATAAGACTCTCCGTTAACAATTAACGAAATCGGACAACCGTTTCTTCGCTCTGGAAATAGGTTAACATGACCACCTTTTATTAACAGTAAAAGTGAAATGAATGATGTGTAAAAAACGCGTGAAAGAAGTCTAAGAATCGGAAACCCCGCCAGATTGCCCCCTCTGACGGTTGTTCCCAGAGCGAATAGATTGGATTACACGGTTGGTGCTTTTTTATCAGGCTGTGCGAACAGCCATTGATACTCCAGTAGAGGCCGGATGAGCTTTTGGAGCATTCATCTGGTTTTCAATCGTAACCCAGGCTTCCCGTAATTCTGCCAGAGTCTGCCTGGCCTGTTTGTATTCCTGTTTCCGGATGCAATCCAGGCACCAGTTGTACAGTGCCAGAAGATTCATAGCAATTTCAGCATAGTTATAATCGAGGGCATCCCGCAAGGCGCTGACCGCTTTCAAAGCTGTAACCATGTCTTTCTGATCACATGACCGGATCGCCAGATCATAGGCCATGATGACAAGATGCAGCGGCGTGGCTGTTTGTACTTCCTGTTTCCGATAAACCTGGCCCTGGTTGTACATTGAATGCGTCCTCCTGAATTTCACTGGTGTTACAAATACTATATTCGGTTATTCGGTCTGTCTCTGAAGTGCCATTCTGTAAAATTGGCATAAAGATGATTACGCATCTTTTTGGATCAAACCGCCTGATTGCGATTCCTGTGATGCGTCTAAAGGCACGGTGCGAATGACTTTAGACGAGGCCTCATCTATTATCATAACGACAACTTCGTGTTTGGTCTCATCCACTTTGAAAACCAACCGGGTGTTTCCAGGAAAGGTGTACATGGGAACAGGTGATTTCGGTTCAGATGGTTCAGCAGATGTGTGCCGTGGTTCTACCTGCGCCGGTGGTTGCTGCCTGGACTTTCCAACAGAATAAACAAAGAACTCAGACATAGGATCCTTCCTTTCGTCCACTGGCAGATAAATCTCTGCCGCTTGCTGGACTGGTCCTCCATGACCAGTTCTATATCTATAATCGGTTGATCAATAGATTTTATGCATAAAGAGAGAATTAAAGTCTGAAATAAAAAAAGCGTGTCTGCCTTTGGCAGACACGCTTCCGCGATTGATACCGTTAATAAAACTCAGGTAGAGTATTCCATCAATTGACCGGTGGGAATATCTTTGATAGCTTCCGGTGGGATGGTCCGAATGACTTTATTTGTATCCTTATCCATGATCATGATGGTCACATCGTTGGTTTTATCATCGACTCTAAATTGAAGGCGTGTGTTATTGCCAGCTAAATTCGATGCATAAGCACTCTTGGCTTCCTGCTGTTTGACGGCCGGGCGCGGCTTTTGCTCAGTTCGATTCATCGAACCAATCAATTCAATTCCTGCGCGTCCAACGGGATTAGAAATGGAATTTGACATGGCATCCTGCCTTTCTGCCCCGAATTCTTATTTCGGGTGCATCAACCTTCATGGTTAATGCATTCTGCTGATTACTACTCTTATCTCTGTTCTTCTTATCGGCAAAATGGAAAAATACTTTAGAGATTTATTGAATTGATTTATCCATTTTTATGGATTTTCTACAACCACGAAAGAGTTTAAACCGGGCAAAATCGAGAATGTGAAACAAATTGGAAAACTCGAATGAGGTTTTTGGGGATTGGAATAGAGCAACCCATTAAATTTATGTCTGGATTGACTTTACTCGACAAGTCTGAAATATATTAAAGCAAGAGGCTGTCCCTTCGGTGACAGCCTCTTGCCGCCTTAACCTGACTTTTGCAGGATTTGACCTGGTGGAATATCCTTGATGGCTTCTGCAGGGATGGTTCGGACAATTTTGTCCGATTCCTTATCCTTGATCAAAATAATAACGTCATTGGTCTTGGAATCCACCTGGAACTGCAACTTGGTAGCATTGTAAGAGCGTGCTGCCTGTGTTGCTTTCACCGGTTGGCCCGCTGGCTTTTCCGGTTTCTTCTCCTGCTTTGGAGAAGTAAGGCTGCCGGTCAGTTCAACAGCTGCCCGGCCAAGGGAGGAAATTGTAGGATCAGACATGGCTCCTTCCTTTTCCCAACGCCCCGACATCCTTGTCAGGGACGGTACAACACTTGTTAAAACCTGATTATCCGTAGAGCGCTGAATTGATCTTAGATTGATTCATAAAGGTCTCCATCTGCGCCTGGTAATCAGCATAGTATTTCACCAGAGATTCCTCTCGGCGGGTTAATCGTTCATTGATGGATTTAATCCGGCTGTTGAGATTCGTGATGGTGGAATTCTGGGTGGTTATGGTTTTGTTGACATATCCTTCTGTTCCGGCAAAAGAATCCACCTTACTCGCCATGGAATTCATGGCAGCATCTAACAATGCCGTCACGTCACTGAAATGGGTTTTCAGGGCAGTAGTCAGGGCAGAAGAATCCGAGATGGTGGCACTCAGGTCAGAATTTACAGTGATACCGATTTCTGACAAATTGGAATAAATGCCAGTGTTGGTGAAGTCCTGATTCATCAGGGCAATCAATTCATTGCCAACTGATCGTATAGCATATTCACCCGCCAGCGTACCACGAGTATAGGTACCATCATCATTCTTTTTTGTGCTGGTCTTGGTACGAACATAGGATGTCAGATCGTTGAAAGCAGTTAAGAAGCTATTGATCGTTGATGTTGAGGTTGAGGCATCACTCTTGACAACGATATTGGCTGTTTTCCCTTCGGCATCAGAAGCCAGATCCAGCGTCATGCCGCTGATAACATCGGTAAGCCCGGTGTTGGAACTTCGGGTCATTTCCATGTCATTGATCGAGAAAGACGCATTGATCGGGCTGACTTTGGTATTGAGTACGCCGCCGGAGAGAACCCCCAGATTGGAAAGCACACTCCCGGTCGTGTCGGAAGCCTGCATCACATGAGCTGAACCAGTCGCCCCGTTCTTCAACACCAGTGTGTTGTTGATGATCGAAGATACCACTTCATTCCCGGTGCCATAGGTGGCGGCATTAATAGCAGAATTGATATCCACCAGGCTCATCCCGCTTGTTACAGAGATGGAAGCGCCCTTGGCTGTATATGAAAGTTGAACAGCACCGCTGGCTTTGTTGGCAGCCGTATACAGGCTTGAATTGGTACCAAATGTTACGGTAAGCCCGCGGCCGGTATCGTAGTTGCCGCCGTTAGTGGGTATGCTTTGCCAGGCAGAAGTAAATTCGGCAGACGAACCTTCCTGAATGCTCTGGGCATTGCCTTCTGAATCCACTATGCGGAATTGCCAGCCAGAAGTGGCATCGTTACGGGTTTCAACATAATACGAACCTGTACCCAGCTCTTTTTGTCCGGGCAGGATAATACTGGAACTGCCAGCATCCACAGAAGAAACTGTGTCGGGCAGAGAATCGACAATAGAAACGCTCCGCTGGGCAGCACCGCCAATGACGAATGTTCCAGTCAGGCCGAGAGCCTGGTTGGAATAGGTCTGGCGGGTGGAATGGACTTCATGGGCAGTCGCCAGCGAAGTCACCGATAATTTATATGTCCCGGCGGAGACGGTTGAACCTACGGTTGCCGTGGCCACAGTGGTTCCTGAGGTCAGCGGTGTTACGGTAACGCTGCGCCCCGGTTTAAGATCGTAGGCGGTGTTTGAACTGCGGAGTTTATTGATGGCGGTTTGCAGGGCATCAAACTTGGTTTTTAAATCCGTATACGCCGCCTTCTTAAGGGTGATGGTATCTTTCTGTTCCGTTAATCGGGTAAGCGGCTGTTTTTCCTGGGTAAGAGTGTAATTGATCAGATTCTGATAGTAAGAATCCAGGTTTTCGATGCCGGATTTGGAAGTGGATGAAGAAACTGAACTTGCCATTTTCGCCTCCGCGGCGGTTCTTGATTGTACTTTGGGGGGAGCCGTTACCGGCTCCCCCCATCGGGGTCAAAACGTGTTAGTGAAGGGTGTTTTGATCAAAGGATTATTTGAAGAGGGTCAACAGGGAAGCAGGAGCCTGGTTGGCCTGAGCCAGCATCGCAATGGCTGTCTGCTGTAAGATCTGGAACTTGCTCGAATTCACCTGCTCTTCCGCCATGTTGGCGTTCATAATACGGTTGTAAGAAGCTTCAACGTTGATCTGGGCGGCAGATACCTGTTCTTCCTTGAATTCCAACCGGCCGGTGAAGGCACCAATCTTGGACATAATACCGTTGACTGTGTCCAGCTTTTCTTCCAACGTGGTCATCAGTTGCCGATAATCTGCTGCGGTTGTCAGAGCATTGCCTGTTGAGCCACCCGCTTTTACCGTGTATTCACCCTGGGCGGAATAGTTGACTGTGGCAGTTACGGGAGCGGTATCAGAGGTAAGAGCCGCAAAAGTGACAACCAGGCCATTACCAAAATCGATGTCGCCGCCAGCATGCAGATCAGTCGTCCAGCTCTTGGCCACAGTGCCAGTACCGGTATCAGATTGGGCAATATTCATCACGTTGCCGGAAGCATCAAGCAGTTCAATCTTGTCATCGGCGCCGGTATTGGAGTTGACCGTGACGCGTACGGTGTAAGTACCGGTCCCCAGCTGGGTCAGGTTGGCATTGATTGTGCCGCTTGTGGTGGCAGCAGATAAAACCGTAGTGGCCTGTGCGCCAACTTTTGCTTCAGAAGTTGTGGATTTCACCGCCAGACCAAGACCGGTATCACCGGTGGCGGCCAGGTTGACCAGACCACTGACATTGGTTATGTCATTGGCATCGGCACCTGTCTGGAAGGAAAGAGCCGTGTCTTTATAATTACCACTGATCAATTTGTTGCCGTTCCAGGCAGTCTGGTCAACGATATCATCGATCTGTGCGGCATAGGCATTCAACTGTTCTTTAATGGCATCGCGCTCTGCGCTACCCATGGTGTCAGAAGCTGCCTGACTGGCCTTGTTTTTCATCTGCACAAGAATGTCGGTAATGCGGCCGACACCGGCTTCTGCAACAGCCAGCAAGTTTTTGGCATCGCCAATATTGGAAAGAGCCACCTGCAAACCCTGACTGCGGGCATTCAATTTGGTGGCAATGGTCAGGCCGGCGGGATCGTCGGCGGCAGAGTTGATGCGCTTACCGGTTGACAACCGGGTCTGGGCAACGCCTAACTGTTTGTTAACAGAGGTCAAAGCCCACAGGGAATTCAAAGCGCCGATATTTGAAGCAATACGAGTTACATCTTGATTAGCCATTTCAAACCTCCATGTTTGTGGTTCGCCGGGGGTTCCTTCCCCCAGCATTTGGGAATTTGGGTTCCTTTTTTTTTTATTTTCCGCTTCCGGTCTGGAACCCTGATAACCGGTTCGCGTTCCTTCACTATTTTCTGGCAGGTATCTCTACGATAATGCCTCCTTCAGTGTATCCTTTGATCAATCTATAGAAGATTATCGTAGATCAGCCTGAAAACTTAAGCCCTTTTTGAATTTCGGCGTGAATATTGCATAAATATTGGGGACTAAAACCACAACCGGCTGAAGCACATATACTACAATAATTCTATGTACCTTTCATTATGTTTGATCGCCAAAGATGAGAATACGTACCTCAAGGAATGGCTTGATTACCATATCTTATTCGGGGTGGAACATTTCTGGATATATGACAACGATTCCACTGTTCCTTTGGCTGAATCTATCAGTGACTACATCCAGAAAGGTTGGGTAACCTGCAATACCATCCATGGCAAAGGCAGGCAGCTTTTTGCTTATGATCACTGCCTGCAAACCTACGGCCATTACTCCCGCTGGATCGGTTTTATCGACACCGATGAATTTATTCTGCCCAAAACAGGGAAAGACATCCCCGAATTCCTTAGAGATTTTGAACAATACGGCGGATTGGCTTTAAGTTCGCTTTTCTTCGGGCCTGGCGGCAACCAGAACCGTCCCCGCTGCGGGCAGGTAGCCGGTTATCTGATGCGAACCCCGGAAGAGCTATCCAAAAACCGATCGGTGAAAGCCATCATCCAGCCGGAAAAAGTGATGTTTCCGGTTTCGCCGCATTCCTTCATGTTTCGTGAAGGATACTATTGCGTAAATGAACAGGGCAGCCGGGTGGATACACAGTATTTTCCCTGCAGTGTACAGAAAATCCAGTTGAACCATTACTATACCCGCTCGGCGCAGGAATGGAAAGATAAACTATCCCGCGGCCGGGGAGACATGGGTGACGCCTATTCCAACCAGCGCTGGATTGATATCTCGAAAAACAGCACAGTTCGTGACGAAGCCGCGCCATGGGCAATCATACATCATCTTAAACTTCCGCCAGCCAGAGCCAGAAATTTCGCTGCCCTCACCGACCCGACATCCACACAGTTCCTTGGCCTGATGTCTACGGCAGCCGAATCAGTCCTTCCTCCCCCATGTAACGCAGCGCCGGTGGAGGAAATCACTGATCGCAAAGAAATGGTAGACCTTATTAAGGATCTTCTAGACGGCATGGACTATATGGGTTCTGGCCGATTTCTGGAAGCCCGGCAGTTATACAGCCGACTGATTCGGCAGTTCCCCCATGATCTGAATTTTTACGGCAATTTTGCCTCTGCCTGTATTGAAATGAAAGATTTCCCAGCCGCCTGGGAAGCTCTGGCACAGGGCTGGCGGATGTCACCGAGAAATTGGACACTTCTGTTTTGCATGGTGGATTACTTTTATGCCATCGGTGACTATGCCCAGGCGGAAAAATGTTCCTACCTGATCCAGAGTTATGGCAACCTGGAACCGCTGGGCGTTGCCGCCCTGGCGCTCTCACAATGGAAACAGGGGAAGAAGGAGCAGGCTATGGAAACAGCCCGGTTATTACTTCCACAGCTGACACCCGAACTGGCATCCAGCCATGTGTTGTTCCAGGAAATGGTATCCCTGATGAATCTGGAAGGAAAGGTCGGTCATGACCAGAAATAGACACACCCATCAAGACAGGCCGCTGGATATCGTCTTTTATATCCTCTCTTCCCACGGAGAACGCCTTCACGAACCCGACTATCCCGAACTCAATCCGCTGGGTGGCAGTGAGACAGCCGCCCTGCGGCTGGCAGATACCCTCAGGCAAATGGGCAACCAGGTACGGATTATTACAGATGCGGATCTACTTAATGGCCTGACTTGCGATGTATTTGTTTCTCTACGCGTGTGGCAAGTTTTCCAGCTGGGTTTATATCCGGGTAAGGTTAACTATCTCTGGTGCCAAGATGATGTTGACCAGAAACTGGTGGAAGACCTTCATAAACCGGAAGTCGCTTTACCGATTTATAAACGGCTGACCGGCCTTTTCTTGCTCTCAACCTATCAACAGGTACGGTGGATTAAATCACTGCACCTTGCGGTTGAAAAGATCATCCCGACAACCAATGGGATTCCAATGGAAAAATTCCATGTGAATCCAACCACATTACGTCAGCGTAAACCCTGGTGCTACTATGCTTCTACACCATTCAGAGGGCTTCATCTGTTATTGCAATCCTGGCCGGCTATCCGTCAGGCGGTACCCCGTGCTCAACTGCATATCTTTTCATCCATGAAAGTCTACAATGCAGAAGATAACATCGAATTTTTGCAGCTTTTCGAAAAAGCCCGAAACCTGCCGGGAATAAATTATCGTGGAGTGGTCGGGCAAAAAGAATTGCGTGAAACCGCAGAATCTTGCCGTGCCCTTGCCTATCCATGCACATTCCCAGAGACATCATGTATTGCGGCCATGGAAGCTATGGCCGCCGGGTGCGTTGTGGTGAGCACCAGCGTGGGTGCATTAATTGAGACCGCCTGGCAAAATCCGCTTATTGCTCCAGGGAATGACTGGCTCAGAATCTGGGAAAAAGCCCTGATAAAAATTCTTTCAGATGACAATGAATACGAACGTCTGGCATTGCACAATCTGGATGTCGTTAAATATTATGATTGGCCAGTAATCGCCAGACAATGGCAAAATCGATTCCGCGAAGATCTGGGCTCAGTATGAATTTCTTTCTTGATAGGCACCGCGTGAAAGACTCCTTATCCCTTCATGAGGATATATGTACCTCTCCCTGTGTCTGATCGTAAAAAATGAAAACAACTACCTCCAGGAATGGATTGATTATCATATTCTCCTGGGTGTTGAGCATTTTTGGATATATGATAACGAAAGTACCATTCCGGTTGAGAATACACTTAAAACTTATATCCAGTCGGGTTGGGTGACCGTCCACCATATTGAAGGCCGGGTAGTGCAGATGTATGCCTATGATCACTGCATTCAGACATACGGCCGCCTCAGTAAATGGATTGGTTTTCTCGATACAGACGAGTTTATCGTTCCTCACACTCCCAATCTCTTAAGTACTTACTTAAGAGATTTTGAACAATACGGCGGATTCGCCATTAGCTCACTTTTCTTTGGCGATAACGGTCACAAACACAGTCCACCTGCCGGACAGATCGCCGGGTATCGAAAACGAACCCCTGAAAGATTTTCCCGGAATCGTTTCGTGAAAATGATCGTCCAACCCGAAAAAGTGATCTACCCTATCTCTCCTCATTCCTTCCTCTTTAAGGAAGGTGCATATTGTGTTAATGAGAAAAAACTGCGTGTCGATGCACAAGAATTTCCCTGCCATGCCGATTCAATTCATATCAATCATTACTTTACCCGCTCTGAAGAAGAATGGAAAATAAAAATGGCGAGGGGAGGTGGAGCAGGAATCCAGTACTCAGAAGATCATTGGGCCAATGTCAACAGGTTTTCCACCGTTGAAGACAACCGGGCAATAGAGTTAATAAAAAGCATTATCCAAAATCATTACAGAGAACACCTGCCTGCTTCGGATGATTTTGAAGGGGACCTGCCACAAATCCTCCATGAAGTGGCAGCTCACGTGCCTGTTCCTGAATTGCCGTCAATCGAAAATGAAAACCAGAATGACATACATCCCCGTCAAGAGCTGGTTGATTATTTCCGAACGTCCGAACAGGGCATAAGTTTTTTGAATTCAGGCCAGCTGATGGAAGCCCGTCAATTCTATGCAAACGAGATATCCCGATTCCCATTTGATGTAACCCGCTACACGAATTTCGCCGCTGTGTGCATCCAGATGGGTGATCTTCAGACTGCCTGGCCGGCTCTGGCCGAAGCCTGGCGGATTGCGCCGAAATCGCTGTATGTTTTGCTTTGTATGACCGATTATTTCTATGCGATTGGTAATTTTGCCCAGGCAGAAAAAACCAGCCTGCTGGCAGCATCTCAAGGTGATCTGGAGCCGAATGCCATAGCCATTCTGGCGCTATCTCAATGGAAACAGGGAAAAATCAAGGAAGCCATATCGTCTGCAGAACCATTAATGAAATATGCAGATCAGCGAATCAATAAAAATCCATATATTTCAGAAATTTTGTCACTGATCAATCAGACAAATTAAAAATCGTCAGCCTGTGTCGTAAATTCCTGGAATCACTGTTGAACATGGAAGGAGCAATGCAATGAGTGAACTATCAAATAGAAAATCACCGAATAAAAAAGAATTTCAACAGAATGATTCAGCAGCCAATTTGACAGTAGCAGGAATTAGTGAAATTAACCACGTCAGAGAGTTGGCAGGCCCATCGAATGAAATCATCATCATCAACACAGATCATAACCGTCCATCCCAGCCAGACGACGACATGTTGACAGCGAGAAGAGAAAAGGTCATCGCGGCTCTGGGAGATCGAGCAGACATGGTCAGCATAGCCGTGCAGGCGTTCAACAGGCTTGAGAAAACAAAAATATGTATTGACTCCATATTGCGGTGGACGAATGATTTTGATTATGAACTCATCCTGTTTGATAATGGATCAACGGATGGCACATTGGATTACTTCAAATCGATTAACCATCCGCGAAAAAAGATCATCCGGGTAACAAAAAACCTCGGCGGGATTGTCAATATCGTCTTCAACCACTATTCCGGGCGTTATCTTGCCTACATTATGGGCGATGTTTATGTCACGAAGAACTGGTTGAAGAATCTGCTCACCTGCATGAAAAGTGATGACACCATCGGGATGGTATCACCAGTGGCATCCAATGTCAGCCTGCAAACAGTCGATTTAAAATTCAATACACTAGAAGAGATGCAGGAAAAAGCTGCCGCTTTCAATACGTCGAATCCTGCTCTCTGGCAAGAAAGACTGGCTCTCTTTCCGGCTGTTGGTCTGTATAGACGGGAAGCTCTCGAATTGGGCGGCCTCGGAGACACAGGATTTCACCATTATCTTGCAGATAATGATTTTTCCTTTCGCATTCGCCGGGCCGGATTCAAATTGATCTTATGTAAAGATACATTTGTCCACCATGATCATGATCGAAATAATCCACAGGAGAAAAATCAGACAGAAAAAAATGTATCTTTTGAAACCGGGAGAAAAGAGTTTCGGAAGAAGTATTTCGGTATTGATGCATTTGATGATGTCAATAATTTTGAAAGTTCCCTGATATCTTTGATTTCCCCGGAGAAAATCTCATCAAAGAATCCACTCTCTGCTCTTGGAATAGACGTTTTGTGTGGCACTCCCCTGCTTGAATTAAAAAATAAAATCCGTGAATATGGGGGGAAAACTTGTCAATTAAATGCATTTTCCAGCGATCCCAGGTATTGGTTGGACCTACATACAATTTGTGACGGGCAGGTTGTCTGTGATCCCATCGAAACGCTGAGTGCGCAATTCAAAAATCAGACCTTTGATTATGTTTTACTGGGCAAACCAATAAACGCATTTCCCAATCCATTTGCTCTTTTCCGAAGTTTGTTGCCGCTACTAGACAAAAATGGTAGTCTGTTACTAAAGTTGCACAACTCATACGATGTATTCGCCGTCCTCCAGACGTGTGGTGCCAATCTTCAACTCTCAACTTTGAATACCAATCCAGATGAAAGATTTGCACAGGTACATATAGATGAGTTTGTCAGACTCATGGAAGACTCCGGATGTTATCCCCGCAAATTTCTGGTTGATAATTGGCCATTGGATGGCAATATCCGGGATGTATTAAAAAGAACAATCATGGCATCAGGCGTGGGAATTAACCCGGAAGAAGCTTTTACAAGGGCATTAATCCGAGATTATGTCATCGAAGTCTGTAAGAAATAGACTTCGGGCCAAAACCAAATAATTGTCAATATCAGTTTGACCGGTTTTACCGCGCCAGGTTCAGGACATAATCTCTGGTCAGTATGCGGGTTAATACTTCGTTCTTATTGTCAGAGAAGCTGTCTGAATTCACTATTCTTTTCACAACATCCTGAATATTGGCATCCATTGGCCAATTTTCAACAGAGATTTTCTTGATTTGATAACCAAGAGTATTCACATGTCTGTTGAAATCCTCAATATTTATTTGCCAGGCTGGCAAATCTGCGGCTTCACCAACATTGAGGTTGGCTCCCAGTGATTTGAGTGTGGTGACCACATCGAATGTATTCCGTAATTTTATAAGTAGATGCCCATCGGGTTTTATTTTTTTCAAAAGGATGTTTAATAAATCAACAGGCCGAACCGCATATGTATTGATCGGCCTGCCCAGCAAAATAAAATCAAACAATGTATCGGTGAAATGCTCACTCAGGTATTCAATCCTGTCTGAGGTGACTTCACCGACGCAGATGGTTTTCAGGTCAAGCCAGTACTTTGGATCGGTTGTAAATGCAGATAGGCGCGTATCAAAATGATCGCCCATTTGCAGTTTATTTTTTAATTCAAGAATGGGTGCGCCGCACCGAACATCAATCCCCAGAATTTCGAGCTTATTTCTTCCATTGTACTGTTCGATATCCACCGTGGATAACAGGATCGTTTCAAAGTTACTACCATCAATCCAGCCATTAATGCCAAAGTACTTTTGTTCAAAATCGCGTGCGGCCGCCCGTAAATCTCTGGAACGGTCTTCAAGATCTTTTCCCTGAAGATTCGTGCGGGGATGGTCGTGGTGAACATACGTGTCCTGGCAGAGAATGGTTTTGTACCCGGCCCGGCGGATACGAAACGCCAGATCATAGTCTGAGCTAGAATGGAAGAAACCATAATCACTGATCTTTCCGGCAATATCCAGCGCTTCACGTTTGTACACACCACCAGACGGTTCCATGATGAGACGCTCATACCAGAGGCGCGGATCCGAGATATTATGTTTTGCCGCTTTTTCCTGCATTTCTTCATAAGAAGAAAAGGTAAAAGTCGGCGTTTCATTATGGTCCACATTAAAAATTATTGGAGCCGCCACACCGATTTTGGGATCACTTCGCACACAGGTGAGTAAATTCGTCAACCAGTTCTTTGTGACATACGTATCAGCAGGAATATAAACAATATACCGGCCAGACCATTCAATATGGGGAGCAGGAGCTAAACTGCCAACATTCTGAGATATGTGATAGATTTTCTTCCTGTCATACGGCACCTGCTTGAAGAAATCCAGTGTGCCATCCGTGGATCCGTTATCCAACAGGATCAATTCAAAATCAATACCTTTGGTGTAATTCAATATGCTTTCGAGGCATGTTTTTGTCTTGTCAAGCCGGTTATACGCCTGGACAAAAAGGGTCACAAGCTCTGACCGGTCTCCCAGTATGGCTGTCACCCGGTTTTGCCGGGTCTTTTCCAGAGACTCTTCTGGGGGAGTATTCACCTGCCCATCTGTATTGATTTCGTAAATTCCCTCTTCAGAAGGGCTTATCGGCATTCCTTTTGGATGAACTTTGTCAGTTCCTGAATTCAATGCACTTTTTTTGGGGGCGTTTCCACTCGATGATTTATTACTCGTATTCTCTCTGTTTTTAGCCATAGAAGGTCGCCTTACCTTTTATAAAAAGAAGTGTTCAAAATTCCGGTTTGTTTGGTCATCTCACGAACAATTGTAACTTTATTACTCTATCAGCATTTAGCACAAGAATCTGTTAATCTTATCTGAAAATTTTCCTTTTTTAGTCTTTTTTAATCCCGTATATCTCTGGAATACAAGATCGCCAACGTTTGGTGTGAACAAAGGATTTCGATACATCAGGAAATTTACACCGGAAAAAAAGATTTTATTTTGTCATTGTATGCAATATCATCCATTCGACAAACTAATTAGAAATATCTATACTGGGCAATATTGAGGTGACAACATGACAAACACAGCCAACTTTGCACTGGCATTTGATTTTGGTGGAACAAAACTGGCCGCCAGTCTGATAAATACAGCCACAGGTACCATATCCAATCTCATCCGTCTTCCGGCTCCCGCTGAACAGGGAGCTGATGCCTGTTTTCAGGCGATGGTAAAAACCGGTTCGACAATTTTGGATTCATGCGCCATACCCAGAGAAGAAATCAAGGGGATCGGTATCAGCTTTGGAGGGATTATCAGTGATGATGGCAAATCTGTGGTGAAATCAATGCATGTAAAAAACTGGAACAACTTTCCGCTTCCTGAAAAGATTTCATCATTGTTCAATTTGCCAACGTACATGGAAAACGATGGCAACGCAGCCGCCATCGGAGAATGGATATTTGGTGCCGGTAAAGGCGTATCAGATATGCTCTACATCCAAATATCCACAGGGGTGGGTTCTGGACTGATCCTTTCCAACCGGCTTTTCAAAGGACAGGGCATGGCCGGTGAATTCGGCCATATGACGGTTGAACCGGATGGTCCGTTATGCGCCTGCGGAAAGTATGGTTGTGTTGAAACTCTCACCTCAGGATGGGCGTTCAGTAAATACGGAACTGAAGCCTACCAGAATGCCGAAATGGACAGTCCACTGTACCGCCTGGGGAATAATAATCTTGGCAAGATCGATGCTCAACTCTTATTTGAGGCCTGTCGTGAAGGTGATATTCAAGCTGTGAAAATCGTTGAACGGGGAATCGATGCACTTGGGTTGGGGATCAGCTATGTAGTTGAGTTGATTGATCCACAGTTGATCGTACTGGGAGGCGGCGTTACCCGATCCTGGGACGTTATGTATCCTTTGATAATAAAAGCAACACAGAAATACCTATCTCCGCTCTTTCAACAACGGGTCAAGCTGGTTCATTCATTTTTCGATGGAACAGAAACGCTCCTGGGTGCGGCCATGCTCACCACAATGAATCTTAACAATAACTGATCCAGTGAATGATTAATCCACCGGGTCTCATTTTCCGTACTTCACAGATCAATCCAAAGATCGGGCTATTCTGAAACCTACAGCAAAGGAGATATGATCAGCCATTTGACCTTCGCGGCTCTGGCAGCGCGCCAGCCGATGGCTGTAGTACCACGCCCCACCACGAACTACGTATTTCGGATCTTTTGGCGGTGTCGGCGGAACTTCTCCGTACGGATAAGGGAGAAGCAGATCGCTGGTCCATTCATATACATTTCCAGCCATATCCACGGCACCAACCGGGCTGTCGCCTGCCGGAGAATACGATCCAACCGGAGTTGGGCCGCCTTTTCCGCTATCCTGTGTATTGCACCGCCAGGGATCAAAATCATCTCCCCAGGGATAGATACGGCCGTCGGTGCCAGATGCCGCCCGTTCCCACTCCCCTTCTGTGGGAAGTCGGTAATGCTTACCAGTAACTTCACTTAACCAGGCACAGTAAGCTTCTGCATCCTTTTTACTAACATTCACCACAGGTAGAAATTCCGTTCCTTCGGGATATTTAAATCCCTGCCAACCTTTGGGTACTTTGTAGCCGGTCTTCCAGACAAACGAAAAATACTCAAGATTGGTAACGGGGGTCATCCCGATCTCAAATTCCTTACCAATCACCTGGGTACAGGGTTGTTCTATACGGAAGAGTCCGTCTTCATACCATTCATGCGCCCAATCTTCATTTTGAACAAGGAGCATCACATGGTCTTCAGAACTTCCCATCCAAAAAGGTCCTGCCGGTACATAGACCATTTTAGGCTCAAAAGCATTGCTTTTGGCCGTACCAACGCTGCCATTTTTTGATGATTGTGAAGGATGCATCCGGGGGATGGGCGACATTTTTTAACCTTAATTTCTAATTTTAATTAAATTATAAACCAGCAGAAAAAATTAATTCACACTTTGTAGCTGGTTAAGGGCATCGATAGCCATTTGGGAATCAGATTGATACATTAATATACGTTCAAAGCATAGTTTGGCAGAAGCCAAATCCCCGCCCATTTCATAACATTTCCCCATAAGATACAGGGCTTCACAATCAGACGGATTGCTTCTCACAATACCAGCCAGCAATGTGGCAGCATCACCCAATCGGTCCTGCTGTTGAAAGTATAAAAAAGCCAGATTTTTGACAGTTTGTTCATGATTGGGCTTGAATTGCAAAGCCTGAAGATAGGCAATTTCAGCCTGATGGAAATCACCGGAAAACATATAAGCTACACCGAGATTGTTATACGCCTCCACCGATTCGGGTTCTAATTCTGTAACTCGGATAAACCGGGCAACAGCGCCTTCCGGTTTTTCAAGGTGAATTTGACAGTCTCCCATGGCGGTGAGGATGGCCGGTGTATTCGGGAATCTCGAATCAGCCATGCATAATTTTTCCCAGGCAGCCTGCCATTCACGTTTATCAATCAATGATTGGATTTGTTTCATGGTAGCTATATAATCTTGATTCTTCATAATTCGTTTTCCCATTGCGATGTCAACAGCAGCCGGCTGCTGTTATTTAAAGGAGGAGCTCCCAGCGGGCGGGTGGAATACAGGCTGCCGAGACGCACATACGTGTCTACAATAGTCTGAATATTCTCCTCCAGACTTCTGGATAGGGCATACAAATACGGTGCACCAGATGCTTCCGCCTGATAATCCGCCAGGTAATCCACAGTCTCTACAACCGCCTTTAGCCATCCCTCGGCGGTATTTTCCACAATCCATCCATAGCTCTGCAGATCGTATACAGCAGCACCCTGGCTCGCTATCCATGGAATTTTTAACGCCATGTACTCCAGGATCGCACTGCAGGAGTTCCGTTGCTCTAAATCAGTTACATATGGAATTAGGCCAATATCTATCTGACTGAGCAGCCGGTACCATCCACCGGATGAATTCCAATCAACAAGTTCCACCTGACCGGTGGGTAGATTTAATGCCCCTACCGCTTCTGGATGGTCAACAGAAAAGATGATGCGGGCATTCGGGCGCATCTGGCACAAAGCTTCCAGAGCCATTAATACACCACTCTGTTTCATGGATTGAAGGCGGCGTACGGTGCCCCTCCAGCCAAGGGTAATCCCTTTGTGCGACTGCGGCGCTATCAAACTCAGACGTTCCAAATCGAGAAAATCAGGAAGCACCAGGGTTCGTGTATAGGCATTCCAATCATCACACAGGCGTTGTGATGGTGTGGTCGCCCCATGAGTTGACTGAAGTGTCCATTTCAATTGTGTTAATAAAGCTGTCTGGTTATCAGCCGCTTTACCTGCCTGTGGACCGCCATTAATCTCCATGTCATGGACATCGGCCAGTTCATCTTCATTCATCAGTTGATAGGCATCCACAAAATCTGCAATGATGGTTTTATCACGGGCTTTCCAATGCTGAATTCGGGGAAGGAGTTCAGGCCATAATCCCCGGTGAATGATAATATAGTCGCTGTTTTCGAGCAGATCATTGACTTCCGTTGTATTGACGGCGAAATCATGCCAGCTGATCAGGTCGGCAGAATAACGACCGGTGCGGTTAATCACCCTGGCCGGTGCTACGCAGCGTCTTTCGACAGAACATCTTAATTCTTCAGATTCAGGGCAAACAAATACAAAATTCATTTACCCTCCTTGGGGAAAGGCTTTGACTGGGTGGCATGGATAGCCTTTTGAATGATCGCACTCCACTGGGCAGCCATTTGCCGGGCTTCCCGTTTGCCTGCCTTCTCAAAACCATCCATTGCCAATTTGGATCGAAGTTCTGTATCGGTGATCAGCGTTTTCAAATGACTATACCAATCGTCCACAGATCTGGCGATGAGCCCGCCGGCATGCCATTCTTCTGCAGCAGGCAAAGGTGACCCTACCCAGGCAGCCTTGCGTACACCCGCTTCCAGGTATTTTCGATCTCCTTCCAACCGGGTTACCTCATCCATTGTTTGAATGGGGAATAAATGAATATCAGCCTGCGCGAGAAGGAAAGGATGATCTTCGGGTTCTGTTGGTGGAAGGTATATTCGCCTGGTATCTGGAATGGAATCAAATAATTGATATGCTTCGGGATCCCCGCTGACAACCAGACGAGTCTGAGGAAATTCACGTAATATCCGAATCACCACACGTCGTATGGAGGCAACGTTTTCCAGGTTTCCTGGTTCGGTGAAAATACCCAGGTTAACCCGCGCCGAGGGAGTTGTGGTTTTTGTCCAAAGGCTGTTTTTCATGGACCAGCCATCAGGTATGGTGTAAGCCTGGTATCCCTCGTCAGAGAACTTCAACGCCGCCTGACTGGATGGAAAAACCAGGATATCGGAGAGCTGAAGCGCCGCTGTAAAAGTGCGCGGATCAGCCAGATTGGTGTTATTCAAAGACCGTGAGGCCGGATGTCCGGATGGAAGAATCCGAAAATCGGTGTCCAAATCCATAACCACCGGATTCCCCGACCCTGCCCAGGCAGCCAGAGCTTTCATAAAAACCGGGTTACCATGAGGATTATGAGCGATGACCAGGTCATAACCTTCCCAGGGGAGTGAGATGTTTTCCCAGCGAGTTTCGATGATAGTACCGCTCTGTTCCAGGGCAGACTGCATCACCGGCAGACGCAAAGGGGAGAACATGGAAGGTTCACCAATCAGAATTGCACGAACCGCTTTTTGTTCCTGCGAAACAGTTATGGAATTTTCAGTTGAATCATTTGAAATGATTTCTGCATTTTGTTCGGTATTGGAGATTAATGTACGCTGCAAATCAATTAACTCTGCGGCCAGGTCAACTCTACCCTGAGACCGGGCCTGACGAATATTCAATTCCAAAATAGCCGGCAGCAGAGCATCAATTTCATCGAGATGTTCCGAAACACTTTCTGCCGGTGAGTCGCTATGCATGGTCTTTTCCAGGAGATCTGCCGCCCGTTTGACCTGTCCCTCATCGATCTCCAGAGAATGCCCGGTTAAACTCTCTGCCAG
The DNA here is from genome assembly GCF_001050275.1 of Leptolinea tardivitalis. Classification (GTDB taxonomy): domain Bacteria; phylum Chloroflexota; class Anaerolineae; order Anaerolineales; family Anaerolineaceae; genus Leptolinea; species Leptolinea tardivitalis. The sequence continues at coordinate 175,006 of NZ_BBYA01000011.1, read as the reverse complement.
ACGGTTGATCGCCTGTGGATGCAATGGAGGAAATCCTCCGGCAATACTGACATGATCTGCCGTGGCAGTATCTGCCAGGGATAACCGCTGTTGAATATCGATACGTTGTGGCTCGGTCTTTGCGGCCAACCTGTAGATTATTCCCGCCGCCTGAGTATCACCGGCCATCAAGTATGCATCCCCGATGATTACCATTGTAGATACATCATCCGGAAATTTCTCCAATAATGATGCATATGTCTCCAATGCCCGGGCAACCATGTCGCGCTGTAAATAGTATCGCCCCAGATCGCGTAATCGCGTCAGTTCGGTGAGATTGGTAAGATTTTCTGCAGGCTCGTTAATAACCATATGATATGTAAATCCGGATGAATGATTTTCGTTCCAGATTACTGTATCCTATAGTCTTTTGTGCTTCCGTAAATCAGGGATGAAACCTGCGTAAAAATCTATAAAGATGCCAGGTTGTTATTTTCCCTGATCAAAGTCCTTTTCAGTTTCTTCCTCAGAAGGAGTCTGTTGGAGTAATAAATCCCTCAGACTTTCAAAATGGTCAACTTTATTCTGGGCAGCCAGTTGTTCTGCCACAGCACTCTGTTCCTGAATAGCCTGAAACAGCTCTTTTCGAACCACCGGGATGTCTCGAGGTGCATTAATCCCAATTTTCACTTTTTCTTTATCAATGGCGAGAATTGTTATGGTGATATCTTTACCAATAACAATACTTTCTTCCAGTTTTCGCGTGAGAACGAGCATTGGGAATCCTTTTCAGAACGCAATTTTCCATTGTGTCTCAAGGTTCTGACTATGTAGTTGAATTATACGCTTAACCCAATGACTCGAACAAATTCACCATTGATTGAGTTCTTGAGCTGATGGTAATCACCGTTTGGTAAATATTTTCCTGATTGGCCAGCTCTGCCGTCACTTCAGCCATATTGGCCTCTTCCTTTTGAGAAATCAGGGCTTTTATTTCTTTATTGCTTTCACTGATCCGATCCTGGGCAGCTTCAAGAGCCCGAATTCGCGATCCATTAATAGTGGTAGCCAGTGTGACTTCATCCAGTGAAATATCCAACTGAGCGGCCTGGACTCTCAGTTCAGTCGTATTGTTGTCCTTAAGGGCATCCCGCGTTTTGATCAGGGTATTAATCATATGTTCAAATGTGGTTTTGCCGTCAATATTTACTGTTATTGTTTCCCCCGGCCCAATATCCCGACGTATGGCTTGAAAATCCTGGGGCAGACCGGTTTTATAAATAGCCATATCCTTTGTGGGATCAGCTGGATCTGTTCCCATGGTAAATGGTACAGTGTTGGTCGTAAATCCGGAGAAAATATATCGGTCCAAGTGTTTGGTATTGGCCACATCCATGGCTTCTTTGATCATGCCATCAATTTCTTCGGCGATTGTCTTGCGGGTATCTGCCCCTGATGTATCAGAAAGCCCGCGCATCACCGCAGAAATAGCCCGCTGAGTGATATCACCAGCCTGTTGCAGCGCAAAATCAGTGGCATCCATCCAGTCCTTTGTACTCTGAGCAGTGGCTTCATAAACCTGTGAGGTTTGAAGAGCGGATTTGAGGGTTAATACACTGGCATTATTGCTCGGGTTGTCTGACGCTTTCAAGTATTTCTTATGAGTTGCAGACTGTTTCTGCAGGTCATAGAGTTTATCCATGGCATCTGTCATATTGTTGATATTGTTGTTGACAACCATTCTGTTTGTTATCCGCATAATACACCTCCCGGTTATCTTCCAGCCAGACCAAGGTTGGTGACAACCAGTTCAAGCATTTGATCAAATGTATTCATTAATCTGGCAGCAGCCTGGTATGCTCTCTGATATTTGAGCATGTTGGCAGCTTCTTCATCCAGGTTTACCCCGGCGACAGATTCACGCTGCTCATCCATGGCGGTCATGATACTCTTGGTATCCTTTACTCCCGTCTCGGCATGGCGTTGTTCAAGTGCCAGTTGGGTGATGCGGGAGGTGTTGTAATGTCCAATGGATTGTTCACCTGCCGCCATTACCGGGTCTTGTGCATTTGTCAATGCTGTAATTGGTGGAACCCGGGTTGGAAACGTGGTTGTGTTAATGCAATTGGCAATATCCAGCGCATTATTTCCATCACCAGGAGCGCCCACACCAGGTGCTGTCACTTGAGTGGCGGCGGCAATCTGTGTGTAACTGGTGATATTCGTATTTAGTGAAATCGAAAGCGATGCATGAACCGGATTGGTCGATCCATCAGAGAAAACAAAGAAAGGCAGACCGGCATTGCCGTTCAAATCATAACCTGATTGGTGGATGGCATTAACGCGGTTCATCAAGGATGTGGCTGTGTTATCGAGCCTCTTTAGTTGATCCCCGATCACAGTATCTCGCGCATACATGATGCCGCCGATTTCACCATTTTCTATCGTCAAAGCGTTTTTGTCAGGATCATCCGCCCAGTTGATCTTTACCAGATTTCCATTTGCCGCCACAGGTGTCGCTTCCAATTTAAAAGTTCGACTTCCAATAACCAGGGCATGCCCCTGTATAGAAACCAAAACCTGGCCATCATCCTGAATATGAACGGTAGTACCAATATTGGTTGCCAGTTTATCCAGCAATCTATCTCGTTCATCCAGCAGTGCGTTCGGATCACTTGTATCCGTTTGAGAACGTCCGATTTCAGCATTTAGCTCAGCAAGTTGTTTGGCAATCGAGTTGACATCGTCCACCCGCTGGGTAATCGCCAGATTCTGGTCTTTTTGAATCTGGATCAAACTGAGTGCCCTATTTTGAAATCCTTCGACCAATGTCTGAGTGGTCTCAAGTAAATCCTGGCGATTGGCAGCAATATCCGGATCGGTCGCCACAGTCTGCCACCCGGCAAAGAAATTGTTTATCCGATTGGTCAGACTGTCTGATGAAGAATCCGCCAGGTTAGTCTCAATCTCAGATAGCATATCCGTAAGCATGGAATAACGCGAATTTTGTGAAAGCTGGCTGCGATATTGTGTGTCATAAAAATCCAGAGAATAGCGTTTGATGTTACTAATGTAAACACCGGTTCCGATATTCTGAACACCGGCAGAATTGGTAAGCGACATGCTGCGGGCAGGGAAGCCTGCTTTCATCACAGCTTGCTGGCGATGATACCCTTCTGTGTTTGCATTGGCCACATTATTCTGGGTAATTTCAAGCGCCGCTTGTTGAGCCAGTAAATTTTGGAGAGCAACATTAATCCCTGAAAAGCTTGACATCGTGCGTCTCCTTATCCCCGGTGATCCATGCCATAACTGGCAGGTGGAAGTCCAGCTTTGGTGGCAGCTCCTGAAGCTTCGTAGTAGCTTGGAGATGAGAACAAGCCAACCAGGTAATTCTGGAGAGCTGTAATCCGTTCCATGTTCATCTCAGCCAGTGCCAGATTGGCCCGGTTCAATTCCCGGATTTTGCTTTGCAACGCCACAATACCTTCTTGAAGTCTGTAAACCCGCTCAGAAGCTGTCAATTGTAATCTCAACAATAATTCATTCAAACTTAAGACTTCATTCTTAAGTCCACAATTCTGAGCCAATTTTTCTAGTTGAGATCGCCGCGATTCCTCATCACTGCCAAGCTCATCTAGAAGGGTTTCTTTCTGTTCAACCAGATGAGACAGAGCATTGACATCCTTCTGTACCAATGCCTGACGTTCTTGCTGCAAGACAGTCAATAATGACTGACAAACACGAAATTCATTCACCATGACCGCTTCAATAGCGCTCATGATTTCTTGCGGGGTTTCTTTGGGTGCCTGAACTACCATCGTTCCTCCACTCTCAGGCCGCCCGGTATGAATCCTCCTCTTCTGCTGTGATGGCAGAGAGTTACTTCAAGCCCGGCAGGCCGCTCATTTTCTTGGCAAGCCCTTCGTAGTTCACCTGGTACTGACCTTCCAGAATCTGGCTACGTAAAGCTTCCACTTTTTCCATGCGGACTTCCGGAGTACCTTCCATTTTTGACAATGCCTTGGAAAGCAATTGCGCCTGATCCGAAAGGATTGCATGGTCTTTTTCGGTTGTCCGGGCAGCCGGAGCGGACGTGGTTTTCTGCAGCTGTGAACGCTCAACTGAGCTGATGTTCTCAGTTTTTTGCGGAATTATATTTGATGCAGGATTGTTTTCGATTTTCATAGGATCCTTTACCTCCGGTATTGCTTATTCGGCTGCTCTTATTATCGGCACCGGTGGTAAAAACTTTATCCCTGGCGCATATGAATTGCCTGGGAAATCATATTATCTGTCTTTTCCAATGCCCTTGCGATAGATTGAAATCCGCGCTGGGTACGGATTAGGTGGGTAATTTCTTCCGAAACATTCACAGTGGATGATTCAATAGTATACCCACGTATCTTCCCAAAATTCTCACTTCCTGGAACACCAGTCTGGGCGGCGCCAGAGGCGTCTGACGCTTTCCAGATATTCGATCCGGCGCTTTCAAGACCTGTGGGATTATTGAAGATACTGAGTTTTACACTGCCAGCATCATGCCATTCACCATTTACACGCGCCCGAATGGTTCCATCGGTATCCACATTTACCATATCAGCATCAGCCGGTATGGTTCCCGTCCAATCCAGTTTATATCCAGAAGAATTTACGATATTCCCATTTTTATCGAGGCTGAATGTTCCATCCCGGGTGTAGCCGAGAGTGCCATCAGGAAGTTTTATTCCAAAGAAACCGGCGCCTTCAATTCCCCAATCCATCGGATTATTGGTAATCGATAGAACACCCTGCGCCGTACCTGACTGTGTGCAGGCGGCGTATGTGCCGCTGATCTCTTTATTGTTTAAAAGCTCCTGAAAATTTATCCGGCTTTGTTTATAACCGGCTGTATGAATATTGGCGATATTGTTGCTAATACTATCCATATCCAACTGCCGGGCTATCAAACCGTTGGTTGCCAGATGATATAAACCACCAAATGACAAAGGCATCTTATCCTCCTTTTATCCTAAAACTTACCCAGAGTATTGATTGACTGCCCCAACAGGCTGTCTTGCTGTTGAACTAATCTTTGAGCTGCTTCATACGCCCGCGATGTTTGAATCATCTGGGTCATCACCTGGGTAAGGTCAACATTACTGGATTCCAGAGCATACTGCCTCACAGTGACTTTGCTCAGGTCGGTTGATGCACCCGTACCAGTAAATGTATTTTCTCCGTCGCGCGTGAGCGAAGTTGATGGATCAGCGAAATATGCAATACCCAGTTTGGCCACATTTTTCCCATTAACAGAGATTTGTCCTTGCTCATCAATGGAAATATCACCTTTTGGCAGGGTGATGGTTCCTCCACCTTCAGCCAGGACCTCATTACCATCCGCAGTTTTCAATACACCGTTGCCATCTTTAATAAACCGACCGTCTTTTGTATATCGTTCACCGGCAGCTGTTTGAATCCGAAAAAAACCATTCCCTAGAACTGCCACATCCAGTTCACGATTGGTAACCTGCACCGCACCTTCGGTAAAATCGGTCGTTTCTTCTCCAGTCATCACACCCAATCCAAGGTCACCCAATCGGGAGATTTTATTAAATCCCCGGCTTTGCAGGATGGCCGGCAATTCCGGATTACTTGCAAATGGACTGGTATTTGACACAGGAGTGGTGATAAATTCATCCATGGATGTCAAAATTTGTTTGAAACCCGGTGTGTCAAGGTTATCAATATTATGTGTAAGCACCATTTGACGTTGCATACCAGTAACCATGGCTGAGGCAGCCGCATAAAATCCCTTGATCATGAGATCCTCCTGCTGGTGGAATTGGCAAGGTTCACCACCATACGAACTTCATCACGGGGCATACCCATCTGACGGGCAATATCCACATCAGTCATACCGCCAGACGCCATCGCCACAATCACCTGATTGCGTTCTCTGGCATCACCCGTAGAACCGGCCGTGGTTCTTTTTGAGGCAGATAACAGGCTTTGAAAATCATCCTGTGCCAGAATGCCGGTAGCTTCAGCCGGGGCTGTTTCTCTTTGCTGGGTAACCAGGGTTTTCAACTGGCTTACAACAGGAGTTAACTTATCAGCCTGCTTTTGGCTGCCTCGAATTCGGGCAGTCTCACGAGCCAATTGCACGAGATTCAGTGTGTCACTGAGCAGATTGTTTTGAATACCATCCATATTCCTCTCCTCCTACCGGTAACGGTCCAACATGGAATGCGCCGGCGGTTGGGATAATTCAGAATTCTTCTTCTGTTTTGCCTGTTCTTGTTTCGAAGGGCGGCCGCGTCGTTTGGAATTAACCTCTCCATTCAGGAGCGACTGCAGGCTAACAACTGCCCGTCCATGTATCTGACACACGCGGGATTCAGAAATATCCAGGGTTTTTCCAATTTCTTTGAATGTGAGTTCGTCAAAATAATATAGAGAAAGGACCATCTGCTCACGTTCTGGAAGAGCCTTAATCGCTTCAACCAGTTTCGCCTGCATATCCTTCTCTTCATACATGTCAGATGGATTTTCCTGCTGTTCATCCATCAACCATTCATGCATGGATGATTCACCATCTTCGCTGTTCATTTTGTTGGTGGTTTCATCCAGTGAAATGATTACACGGCTTGAATCCACCTGGATTTGTGAAAGTTCTTCCAGATTCAAATTCAGATAGCCGGCCAATTCTTCATCAGTGGGAAGCCGATGCAGTTTATGTTCAAGGTCTACCATGGCATTTTGCATCGCCCTTACTTTTTGTCGGGCGATCCGGGGAAGCCAATCCAGGTCACGCAGATAGTCAAGCACCTTGCTGCGAATTTTCAACGTGGCATAGGTGGATAAACGGGTGCCGTAAGCCGGATCAAAATGGTCTACGGCTTCTATCAACCCAAGCATTCCCTGACTGGCCAGATCTTCATATTCAACCCCGCCATAGGGATTAAATCCCAACCGGCCAAGCACAAAATGAATCAGCGATACATACCGCATGATCAATTCTTCTCGCAGCTCCGGATTGCGGGTCGTGAGAAATGTTTCAATCATTTCAGCTTCAGCTTTGGGATCTTCCATACGTCACTTCAGGCTTCTTTTTCCAATTCGCCAACCGGTTCTTCCGAAGTAGTTCCGGCTGGTTTGTCGATATCTTTTTCCGGCAATTTCTCTATCATCTCTTCCAATGTGGCTTTGACAAAGTACCGGCCAAGAAGGAAATTTAAAACATAAATCGGAATGCCAACAGCCAAAATTGCCACAGCCGTTCGTAAAATGACAATCAAAGGTTCCACATTTGCCAGAACGGACAGAACTGCAGTGATAATGGCCACAACCAACACGAAAATTTGTGAGAGGTTCATGAAGATGTCCACCAGCAATGGCAAACGATTTGCGCTGCTGGCTGGTCCAGGCAGGTTGGAGATGATATCTTTATCAGCCCTCATCGATCAAACCTCTCAGTAAACAATGATTGCACCAACCGTGCGCTCGCAGCTGGGATCAGGTCATCGAGAACCCGGGCGCCGCAACTGAAATAAGCGAAAGGTAATTGTGAACGCCAACCCAGGTTATAGACAGCACCGAAAGAATTTGTTTCATCCAATTTGGTAACGACCAATGCACGGGGATTGAATACAGAAAAGGCACTGGTTGTATTCATCAGATCATTTTCTTTCGCTATGGCCGGTACCACTACCCAGGTTGAGCGGTCAGGTATAGCTGTCAGGAAGGCGCCAATTTCCACTAGAGATTCTTCACTCCGTGGGTTACAGGCCTGGGTATCTACAATAATCAGGTCATTTCCATGAAACGAGTCGATGATGGCGGCACATTCCTGGGGAGTATAGGCTATCTGCATGGGGATGTTGATGGCTTCTGTAAAAGCTCGGGCTTCCGCAATCCCACCGGTACGAACGGTATCTGCACATACCCAGGCGACAGAACGTTTCAATTCTTTTTTATATCGGACGGCCAGTTTTGCAGCGAAACTGGTTTTACCAGCTCCACTGGTGCCAACCATGCAGACAACCCGTTCACGGGTCGTTAATTCTCGTTGAACTTTAATATAGGCTTCTAATTGACGGCGCAGGTGCTCCACCAGCTTCCTGTCATCCATGGCCGTCTGGTATCCGAGAGTATCGGCACTGAGCTGGCAGATCCGCTTAACCAGACCAACCTCAACACCCTGACGGATCAACTGGTCGTACATCTTTTGTAGAACAGGCCAGGCGCCTTCAATGGTTTGGGGAACTTCCGGAATCGGAGCCCACGGCACCTGTGGCAAATTCAACGGGGGCAGCTTCTGATGAGCAGAAGGAACTTGAACGATGCGCACATCTTCCAATGTTTCATCTCGACCAAGCTGCTGGAGAAGATCGATCGTTGCTTCAGTAACCGGTTTAGAAGCAATCTTCTTCCCCTTGATTTCCACCACATCTGTAAGGGCAGATTTATCCTGGTTAATTTCAGTTTCGGATTTATCGGTTTCTTTGGATAATTCGGCTGAAACCGGACGAGAAACAGAAATATCGGCTTGATCCGTCTGTCTGGCTGGAGCAGGGGAAGTTCGCATATCTGGAGTCTGAATTTCGGTTTTCCTGGTCTTTTGAGTTCCAGCCGGGTGTATTTTTTTGGGAAGAACCGTATCTTTACGGGTCAAATCAGGAGAAACCTTCTTTTGAGTCGTTGAAGATGGTTTTTCCGATGTTTGTGCCGTGGTTGAGACTTCTTCTCCCGGTTCCAGGCGCACTGCCACAACTTCAACCAGAGGTTTACGCCATACCTGCCACGGCTGACCGCCGGGGATTTGGCGGGCAGAAACGACCAGAGCTTCAGCACCCAGGTCTTTTTTGACCTGTTCGAGAGCCTCCATCATGGTTTCTGCGCGAAATGTCCGGGTAATCATCTTGATTCCTTACCTTATGCCACAGCCTTTTCAAAGGTCAGATCGACCATACCATGTGCCTGAACACGGGTTCCAGAGCTGATTTCTGAAAAAGCCAGAACCACCAGATTTGGAAAAGCCTGTTCCACCAACCGCCGGAACGCCAGTCTCAACTCGCGCGGGCACAATAATACCGGCGGATGACCTTCCTGAGCCAATGCCTCCATACGTTCACCCGTGGCATTCAGAATGGATTGTGCGGTAACAGTATCGATAGAGAAGCCTAAACCGCTGTCAGTGGCGCTGAGGGATTCCTTAAGTGTCATCTCCAACTGGGGAGACAGGGTGAACACATGCAGGAAGCCGTCTTCTTCGCGGTAAAGATTGGATAATGTACGGGCCATGGTCTGGCGCACAGCCTCTGCCAGAATAGCCGGGTCACGCGTAGAAGCGGCATGTTTGCCGAGGACTTCAATAATTCCGCTCAGGTCGCGAATGGGTACCCGTTCTTTCAAAAGGTTCTTTAAGACATCCTGAACATCACCGAGACGGATAATATCGGGAATAACGCCTTCAACCGCTGCAGGTGTTTTCTCTTTCAATTGATTCAACATTTCCTGTACCATCTGACGGCTGAGCAGGTCAGAAGCATGCGATCGAATGACCTCAGTCAGGTGCGTGGAAAGCACAGCCAACGGAGATACCACAGTGTAATTCATCAATTCGGCTCTGCCCTTTTCGGCATCGCTGATCCAATATGCAGGTAAACCGAAAGCCGGTTCTGTTGTGGCAATTCCCTGCAGGTTTTCTTCCGATTGTGATCCAGGGATGGCCAGGAAACGATCAATCATCAATTCACCGCGAGCCACTTCTTCTCCGCGGATCTTCAGGCGGTACGTTTGCGGCGGGAGGCGCAGATTATCGCGAATACGTACCACTGGTAATACAAATCCAAGTTCACTAAGCATCTGACGCCGTATGTTGGTGATCTGATGCAGCAGATTATCTGCCCGTTCTTCATCCACCAGAGGGATAAGCCCGTAACCCACTTCCAGTTCCAACGGGTCAATGACCACCATACCCATCATTTCTTCCGGAGATTCCAACGGTGCGGTGGGAGCTTCTTCTGCAGGAGCAGCTTCGAGCGCAGCTGCCTTCTTTTCCATCCGGCGGACATAATACGCCCCGCCGCCCAGCACACCAGCCACCAGAATAAATGGCAGCTTCGGCAAGCCAGGGATGAACATCATCAAACCTACCACCACAGCCGAAGCCAGCAGAGCATTGTAGTTCGAAAGCTGCTTGGTCACAGAAGCGCCCAGGGCGCCTTCATTGGCGTTGCGGGTAATGATCAAACCAGCGGCCGTTGAAACCAGCAAGGATGGGATCTGAACGGCCAATCCGGAACCGACGGTCAGAAGAGTATAGGTCTTCAGAGCATCCATCAGGCTGAGATTCCGCTGGAACATACCGATGACAAAACCACCGATAATATTGACAATGATCACGATCACAGCGGCAATGGCATCACCGCGCACAAACTTGCTGGCACCGTCCATTGAGCCGTAAAAATCAGCTTCCGTCTGAATTTCCTTGCGACGGGCACGTGCCTGTTCTTCGTTGATAATTCCAGCATTTAGATCAGCATCAATGGAAAGTTGTTTGCCAGGCATGGCATCCAACGTAAAGCGGGCGGCCACTTCTGCCACACGTCCGGCGCCGTTGGTGATAACCGCAAACTGGATGATCATTAACATCAGGAAAATGACCACACCCACCACATAATTTCCGCCAATCACCAGATTACCAAATACTTTCACCACTTCACCGGCATCGCCATCAATGAGAATCAACCGGCTGATGGAAATATTTAATCCAAGACGGAAAAGGGTGATCACCAGAAGCATGGATGGAAAAATGGAAAAATCCATAGGCCGGGTGATATACAGACTTAAGAACATCGTTCCAAGAGACATGGCGAGATTGAGGATCACCAAAACATCTACAAAACCGCTGGGAATGGGAACAATCATTAAAGCGACCAGAATGACCACTCCAAAGGCCATTACAAGGTCGTTGGATTGCAGTAATGTTCTCCAGTCAAACCGGTTGACAGTTGTTTTAGCAGTTGCCATACTGTGTATTCCTTATGCCTCGGCAGCCGCAGGCTGCATATTCTTGTTCTTCAAGCGGTAAACATAGGCGAGCACTTCCGCCATAGCCACATATAACTCCGGCGGAATAGGGTGCTCCAATTCCACCATCTTGTACATTGCCCGCGCCAGGGGCACATTTTGTACCACCGGAACGTTGTTTTCTCGGGCAATTTCAACAATACGTTGGGCCACATAGAAAGCCCCTTTGGCCACAACAATGGGGGCATTCATTTTGCCCGATTCATAAATGATCGCCACGGCATAGTGCGTAGGGTTGGTGACAATCACATCAGCTTTGGGCACGCGAGACATCATCCTGGATTGCGCCATGCGACGCTGCTGCTGGCGGATGCGACCACGCAGGAAGGGATCACCTTCGGTCTTTTTAAGGTCATCCATCACCTCCTGTTTGGACATGCGCAACTGCTTCATGTAATTCCAACGCTGGTAAGCATAATCAGCCGCTGCCAGAATGAGAAAAGATCCAGCCACCCGCCACATCAAACTGGTAGCCAGTCCCATCCACTGACTGATCTCCTGGTCAAGCGGCATCTGGATCATCTGGATGATGGGACCAAAATTGGCCATCAGAAAGCTGTAGACCGGCCATCCGACCACCAGTAATTTCAGGAGTGATTTAAGAGTTTCCACAACACCCTGCATTGAGAAGATACGTTTGAAACCATTAATAGGATTCAAACGCGAACCATCAAAGAAGGGGCGTTTTGAAGCCCAGAGAAAATTTGTTTGAATCAGTGTCGTACCCGCCCCAACAACGAGCAAAACCAGGATGATTTCACCAAGAGGAACAATAAAAAATGAGAAATTTCTGTAAACCATTTGCCGGAGCCAGATATCTGATATTTCTGTTGTTGGCAGGTTTGTGACGGTATAACGAAGCAGCCCTTGAAGGCCAGTTACCAGGTTCTTGCCAACTCCTGTAATCAACCAGATACCAACCATCAGGCTGACCGCTGCATTCATTTCAATGCTGCGGGCTACCTGCCCACGCTCGCGGGCTTCCCGAATACGTCCAGAAGTTGGGGCTTCAGTCTTATCAGCCATTATTTATGCACCCAGAATTTGCAACATCCGAGGACCGATGTTCTTGAATGCCCGGTCAAGGGATGGCACTAAAAGACCAAACAGGAGGGAAAGAGCAAAAAGACCGACCCATACTTTGATCGGCAAACCAAGGAAAAACACATTGACCTGGGGAGCGACCTTGGCCAGTAACCCCAGAGTCAGGTCAGTAAGGAAAAGCGCCCCCACAACCGGGAGTGCCATTTGCACCCCTGACATGATCAATCCTGATGAAATAGTCAAAAGGGCTTCCGGGTTTATCTCGGGAAGCGGCTGGTTCAACGGAAGCAATTTGAATGTGTCCTGCAACCCAATCAAAAAGATATGATGCCCATTTGTCACAAGAAAATAAAGCATCACCACCAGAACAAAGAACTGATCAATCGTTCCACCGGCATCACTCATGGCCGGGTTGAATACCTGCCCCGCGCCGAAGCCGCTGGACATATCGATCAATTTTCCTGTGATTTGAAAAGCACCAAAGGTGAGTGCTGCAGCAAAACCGGCCAGAAAACCAATAATCAGCTCGCGCAAGATCAACCCGGCATACGCCAGCCAGGGTATGGCGGCGGCATTTTCCGGCAATGGATTCCACGGGATAACGATCATGGCAAGAATTACGCCCAATCCGAGTTTGACCTGATTGGGCACAATTTCTGATCCGAAAACTGGAACCTGAACCAGGATCGCTAACACACGTGTTAACGCCAGAAAGAAAAGTTGTGTCTGTGCAATAGATACAATCATTGGAAATATCCGATTCGCTCTGTGATTAGGATACCGGATACGTTTTTTTTGAACAGTAAATTGAATGTGAAGCAGGTCTAAAGAACGCGTAAAAAATGCCGATAAGATTTTCTTTATGGAAGATACATAAGAACTTTTTGTCTGAAGTTATCCAGATCAATCGGCTTAAGGATAAAGTCAACCGCACCCAGAGCTTTTGCCTGCTGCACCACTTCACGGAACCCTAATGCAGAAACCACCAGAATCGGGAACGGCCGGCCTAAACGGTTGCCAAGCTGGTGGAACTCTCGGAGCAAATCAAGGCCGCTGCATCCGGGCAGGATAAGATCCAATAAAAGCATATCCGGTTTCCACCGGATTACCCCTTCGCGGATTTCATTTTGTTGACAGGTGATCTTCACCTGACACCCCAGCTCCCGCAGGCTTAGCGAAAGCAGGTCTGCGACACATTTGTCTTCTTCTGCGATCAAAACCCTGTTGGAACGATTAACCGGCAATGGTTGGGTTATCTCCCGGTGCCAAAATTCATTTTGTAGTATGACACCATCTGCTGGTTCATATTTGCCACTTGCTCCGGCGACAGATGGAGTATCTCATACGTCTTATCATCCACTTTTCTCGGGCCGAGTCGTGTCAGTGTTTCGGAATCAACCGGTGTAAGAGCATTGGCAAGATTCGTGATGGCAGCCAGGGTTCTATATTCACCGGCATTGGCAGGATCGTGATGGTATTGGATCCCGCTGATCAGGATCATCGGGAAAGTCCATTTCTGGGCCATCAGGCTGCCGATATAAGCATGGTCAATGCCAAAGGTTTTCCGTTCTGTTTCCCAGATGGTGGAACTGGTTTTCTTCTTCGAATTGAAAACCCATTTGTATTCTTCTTCGGCGAATTTATTCAACACAATTTTCCCGATATCATGAAGCAGACCGGCTGCATAGGCTTCTTCCGGCTCAGTGTAATTAATTGCCCGGGCAAACCATTGTGCGGCGACCGCGGTGGCCACCGAATGGGACCACATGTCACCGGCTGCCATGTTGTAACCTGCCAGAGAACCATCCATACCGCGGCTGGCTGCCACAGCCAAAACCAGGGTACGGATGCGTTTATATCCCAACCGCATCACGGCTTCTTTCAATGTTGCACATGAAGGTCCGTATCCAAGAAATGCGGAATTGGCTGCCTGAAGCACATTGGCTGCCAGGGCTTGATCTAATCCAACAATTTCTGACACATAACCGGCACTCGAACCAGGTTCATCCAGACTTCGCAGAATCCGGGTGATCACCATAGGAATAGGACGCATTAATTCTATCGAGTGAAGAATCTTCTTTACTCGCCGGTCAACAATCAATGCTTCATCGGGCTGCGGTGCTACCATCTATCTCCTGATACAGTTATTTTACTAAATTTGGGAGATCATTAAATATACCAGATGTATAGCTGATTATTTGCTGCCCCATCCATCCACCTAAAAGAGTGAGTACCAGTATGATGGCAATGATTTTTGGGACAAATGTCATTGTGGCTTCGTTGATTTGAGTGGCTGCCTGAATCAATGAAACCAGACTGCCAATGACAAGGCTGACAATCAGCACTGGCCCGGCGATCATGATCGCTACGGTTAATGAGTTCTGTGCAAAGGAAATAAGATAGGCTTCGGTCATTGTCGTTACTTGAAGCTCAAGAGTAAGGAGCGGGTAATCAAATACCAACCATCTACCATAACAAATAATAACAGTTTAAAGGGCAGTGAAACAAGGGAAGGCGGCATCATCATCATACCCATGGATAGCAGGATACTGGATACCACCATATCAATAATCAGGAATGGCACATAGATCACAAATCCCATCGTGAAGGCGGTCTTTAATTCACTAATCACAAAGGCAGGCATCAAAACAACCGTATCAATATCCTGCAACGAATTTGGACGTGGAGAATTACTCATGGCAAGAAAGAGTTCTATGTCTTTTTCGCGAGTGTTCTTGAACATGAATTCTCGGAAAGGATCAACTGCCTTTTTCAGAAATGTCTCCTGATCAATCTGATTGGCAGAATACGGTTTGATCGCATCATTATTAACTTTATTAATAATGGGTGACATGCTGAAAAATGTAAGCAACAGCGCCAGCCCGATAATGACCTGGTTAGGAGGTG
The DNA here is from genome assembly GCF_001050275.1 of Leptolinea tardivitalis. Taxonomy (GTDB): domain Bacteria; phylum Chloroflexota; class Anaerolineae; order Anaerolineales; family Anaerolineaceae; genus Leptolinea; species Leptolinea tardivitalis. Next base: position 160,000 of record NZ_BBYA01000011.1, on the reverse strand, counting down.
CTGTCGGAGTGCCGATGGCATTTCGCAACATAGATAGCACAATCACAATACGAGTAAATGAGGTAGCCAGGATCAGGATGGAGGGCGCCAGGCTCAATACGGTCAACAGAACCAGGAGTTGAACACCACTGGTTATTTCTTTCGGTTGGCCGGTGGGATTAAGAGTTAGAGAAACACCGGGAGCTGTAGTGGATTCTGAAATGCCGGCGCACCCGGAAAGAAATACGGTTAATACCATCAGAGCTATGGCTGCCCAGAAAAACCGATTTGCCACCCGGCGGTCCGGTTCTTTTTTTGTTATTGTAGATAATTTATTCTTGTCTATCATGGTTTTCCAAAGAATCCCCTTTCCGTTTGGAAAGCAGAGATTCAAATTCATTCGATGAAATCTGTGGTGTTGCAGGTTCCATCCCTGAAGTTTCCAATTCTGCGATCAACTGGATGGAAGCATCCGTTGCCCCTACAAGGAATTCGCGGTCATCTGTTTTAATGAGCAGCAGTGATTGTTTCGGCGAGAGATGAAAGCGTTCCACGACGGTAATTCTGCGCTGGGTTGTTCCTGTTTTTCCCGATTGCCACTTTCTATAAAAAATGAAGGCTACATACACAAGACCAATGACAGCCATCCAACGAAAGAATACGGAAAGCGCCAGTCCGGTACTTCCGAATGGGCTTGATGGAGTTTCACCGGGAACAGCCGGCACAGGTTCGCTGAGCAGCAATCCCACAGATAGAACAACAAACAGAATCACAATCCACAGCCAGGTTGTGAACCCCTTCACTGAACGAAGACGTTCCCAGGCCTGTTTCAATTGATCCAGCATGAGATTATTCTTTCGTCTCGGGTGCGATCAATTCGGTGATACGCACTCCAAATTTGTCATCAACCACCACTACTTCGCCGCGAGCCATCAGGTGCTCGTTGACAAAAATATCAACAGGTTCACCGGCAATACGGTCAAGTTCTACAACCGACCCCTTTTGCAGCTCCAGCACATGTTTGATAGACATCTGCGTTCTTCCCAGTTCAACCGTGAAAAGCAGGTTGACGTCCATCAACATATTGATGGCTGAATTTCCGGAGATTCCAGCCGGTTTTTCTTCGGCTACTTCTGCAGCCGGTTGACCACTGGCGGCAGCAGAATCCCCTCCAAGCATCGCATTAATACTTTCCTGTAATGCTTCCATGCTTTGGTTCTGTCCATCCGTGGACTCCGTAGGTTGCAGAATTTCATCCGTCATATCAATTTCTCCTATTTTCCCGGGGCGACTTTCGGTATATTCACAGGCCCACTGATCTGCACGGCAAGATGGTTGGCCTGTTTTCCGATGCGACCTTTGAACCGGGTTGTCCCGGCGACCTGGATCATTACGTCCTGATTTATGGATGAATCCAGGACCAATACATCACCAACAGCAAGGTTGGACATTTCTTTTATAGAAAGTTGTACAGTCCCAAGTATGGCTTTCAATGGGACTACTGTGCGATACAGGCTTTCCAGGTTGGTCTGCCGTGCACTGTAATCTACCACCTGTTCTTTCTTGCCTGTAATAATCACATGGGGATTGAGTTCGTTGATTACCGGCTTCAACATAGAATAAGGAATATAAAAACTCATGGTTCCGGTTGTGTCTTTGATCATCATTTCAAATGTGACCATCAACACACGCTCATTGCCCATCATCATCTGAACCCAATGCTGGTTGACGGTACTGTCGATCAGTTTAGGTTCAACACTCACCACTTTTCCCCAGGATGCTTTTACGTCATTTAGCATATTCTCAACCAGATCCTGCAACAGGTTCTGGTCAATTTCAGTCAGCGAGTGACTGCGTCCGCGGCTGTCTGAAGCACCTCCCAGGCGTTGTTCCAGAATAACAAAATTTACATCATCGCTGAATACCACAACGATCTGGCCAGGCAGAGGAGCCAGAGAGACAAGATGATATAGCGTGGTCGGGGCCAGGTCAGCCATGAAATCATGGAATCTGCCCTGCTCTGTATGCACAACCCGAGGACGTAAGTTGGTACGAATGAAGGAAGGCAGGCTGTTGGTCAACCGTTCGCCTAATTCTTCATGGACCAATTCAATAGCTCTGATCTGTTCTTTCGAAAACCGGTCAGGTGACCAGAAATTGTACGGGCGAACATTTTTCTCAGAAGAAGCCGTTTCTTTTGGTTGCCCGGTCTTGCCCATCATATCGGCAAGATTGACATTCTCCTGATTTTCGGTTCCTTCGATTTCTATTGCCCCATTAAGAAGGGCATCAATCTCTGCCTGAGTTAACATAACGCACCTTCTTTTATTGCATTACAAATTCTTTGAAATAGACACGGATCACACGGTAATCTGGCAACTGGTTGTTGACGGTATCCATGATTTCCTGTCGAAGGGCTTCCTTGCCCTCTGCAGTATATACAGACTGGAAATCTTTCGAAGAGAGTATGGTCACAATGATGTCATCGAGAATCGGAAGTTTAGAGTTGAGTTCCGTTGTGAAAGTAGCCAGTGCCGTTGTTTTTTCTTCTTCCTTAAGATTTGCATAATCTTCGGGTGGAGCAAATTCAAGAGTAGCCGTCACACGGATAAATTTCTTACCACCTGGCTCGGCCAGGTTGACAATCTTGGTTCCAGTGTCGATCATAATTCCCTGACCAGGCTGTACATCGCCTGATGAGTTGGAATTCTTCTTGTTGGAAGATGAATTTGCTTTTGCTGGTTGAGAAGGCTCTGCAGCAGCAGGCCTTCCGGTGATGATGGCTATCGGGTTGGCGCTGCCGCCATTTACCACCTGCTCTCCTGCAGCCGGAGCCGCACCTTCAACCGCCGGCTGCGTTACTCCAACTGGCAGCTGATAGACCAGATAGATGGGTTTTGGGAAGGTATCCGGGGCAAAAAGCACATAGACAACCAGCAAATTGGTTACCGCGGTTGTCATGAGAATAACACCGGCAACAAAGTAGATTATGATCTTAAAAACATTGGTTTTTGCCTTGGGTTTGGCAGGAGCATCAGTGCTCATTTGTGGTTACCTCCTTGGTGGGCTCAGGAACCTGTTGGTTTGTTGTATCTCCGGGTAAATTCCTGATGTCCAATTGGGCTACATCTGTACTGATCGGGTAAACAACCACAATCTCAGCCCGGCTGTTCAGATTGCGGTGTTCAGGAGTATCGTTAGGAAAGAGGGGTTGGTATTCACCACGTCCAGAAGGAATCATGCGATCGGGAGAAATTCCCTTTACCTGAAGATACCGTACAATCTCATTTGCGCGAGCAAGGGAAAGCGCCCAATTATCCGCGTAGCGCGGGTCAAGTGGTACAGTATTATCCGTATGTCCGATTACACGAACATCATTGGGTATTTCCTGAACCATGGCGGCGATTGTATCAAGCACCGGGTAAGCTGTTGGTTGCAGCTCTGCCCTGCCTTCGATAAATGTGATCTCCTGACTTAATGAAATCAACACACCTTCAACATTGTTTTGCACGCTGACTTCACTGCTCAATCCATTTTCCTTCAACAGATCAGTCAGTTTTCCTGCCACTTCATTACCAACCGATGAAATAACTGGCAGCCCTTCTACCACAATTGGCTGGGCTGACATGTTATTGTTCAAACCGCCGGATTGGTCAATATTTGGATCAACCACTTTAGGAGGGGCACCGCCTACTGTAAAGGCTGCTTTGAGGTTTTGTGCCAGCGCTTTATATTTTTGAACATCGATTTGACCCATTGAATATAAAACCACAAACAACACCATCAGGAGGGTGATGAAGTCAGAGTAACTGACCAACCAACGGTCGTTTCCACCGCCATGACTGCTCATACGTCTCCTTAAGCTCCCTGCCGTGCTCCGGCCTGGGCGCCGGCGCCGCCTTTAGCCTCAACGCCGCTTCGTTCTGAAGGCGGAATAAAGGCACTCAATTTCTCTTTGATAATGCGGGGGTTTTCACCAGCCTGCAGGGCAAGAACCCCTTCTAATAACATTTTTCTATAAGCCACTTCTTCACGGCTGCGTAACGCCAGCTTACCGCCAATGGGAATCCAGATCAGGTTGGCGGAAAGCAAGCCCCACAGGGTAGCCAGAAAAGCAGCCGCAATGGATTTGGCCAGTTTGCCCGGATCATCCAATTGTTTCAACACTGAAATAAGGCCCATAACCGTACCGATAATACCGAAGGTCGGGCTGAAACCACCGGCTGTATTGAAGAAATTGATCCCCAGTTCATGGCGTTCTTCCATGTTTTTGATCTCAAGTTCCAGAATCGCACGAACCTGAGCTGGATCAGTTCCATCTACAACCAGCATAATTCCCTGCCGAAGAAATGGATCAGGGATTTTTTTACTTTCTTCTTCCAATGCCAAAAGGCCTTCGCGTCTGGCTTTATCGGCCATAATCGCCAGCGTATTAATAATGGCTGGCAGGTCTACTTTTTTGGTGAAAAATGCTTTCTGAATGAATTTCGGGATTCTTAATACACCTTCAAATGGCATGGTACCAATTGTGGCCACCATGGAACCAACCAGGGTAAGCAAAATTGCCGATGGATGTGCCAGAAGTTCAACGGGAGATCCGCCATCCAGAATCATGACGATGATAACAATAACCAGGCTGAGGCCGATCCCCATTACTGTAGCAAGATCCATATTATTCTCCTCGTACCAATTCTTTTGCCGTGTTATGGACCAATTTTTGGTATTCGATGATCAGATGAACCACTTCTTCTGGCCGATCTTTCACGACAAATTTCGTCCCGTTAGTTAACGAAATTACAGTGTCCGGGGTTCCTTCCACCGTCACGATCAAATCGGCATTCAGGTAATATTTCGTTCCGTTAAGTCGAGTAAGTGCAATCATTCTCATTAAATCCAAAATTGAACCAAGTTTTCGCCTGGTTCTTTTGTACCATCCTTCCCATCACGTTTTGATAAAACCCCTGTAAAAGCAGGATAAACGAAACGTAAAATCAATACGCCGGAAGAATTATGGTGAATGTAGTTCCTACACCAACCTGACTGTCAACGAGAATATTGCCACCGTGCTGCTTTATTACCCTGTGGCAGATCGAAAGTCCCAACCCGGTACCCTTACCGACTTCCTTGGTGGTGTAAAAAGGTTCAAAAATTCGTTTAAGTTTTTCGGGCTCAATACCATGCCCGTTGTCGTTGATGATGACACGAATTTCATTTCCGTTCTGCTGGGTCACTATACGAATTTTTCCCTGAATGCCCACCATGGCATCCATGGCGTTGATCAAGATATTCACCCATACACCAGAAAGATTCTCTGGAGATGCCATAATCATTGAGAGGTTATTTCCCGGCTCAAAGGTGAATTCAATGGATCGTTCCAAAAATTCATGCCGCAGCATATCAAGAGCAGATTGAATGGACTGGTTGATATCCGTCGGCTTGACCTCAGACTGCTCTTTGCGGGCGAAATTTAACAAATTACGCACAACCTGCAATGCCCGAGTGCCTGCACGGGAAATCAGGTCCACAGCTTCGGCATCATCACTATCTTTGGGGAGGGAACGTTCCAGAAGCTGGGCATTGGCCAATACAACCGTCAGGGGATTATTAATTTCATGAGCGATGCCCGCAGCCAGTTGCCCTACAGCCGCCATCTTCTCTGACTGAATCAAGATGGCACCCATCATGTTCTTTTCCGTGACGTCGCGCTCGAAAATAATCACCTGGGGAACTTCGTCTTCTTCTTCCAGGATGGGATAGGCTGTGATATCCCATTCAAGCGGATGATCGCTGCCATCCCATACACGTTCGGTGCGGTTGGTAATGATATGGTTGTAAAAAGTCTCAGCCACCAGGCAATTTGTGCAGGGCTCTGAGCGTTTATATAAGGCTTCGTAACATAAATGATTGATGATCTGACGGGGTTCTGCATTCACGCGGTTAGCCCGTGCCATGTTTACAGCTACCAGACGGTATTTTCGATCAATAATATACAGTGAATCAGGCAGGTTATCAAAGAGGCTTCTGAGTGTATTTCTGGAACGGACCAGTTCCCAGCGGCTGGCTTCCAGATGGGCATTCATGACCTTTAATTGTTCGGTCATCTGGATATTCCGGAGCAGATGAGCAATCGATTCGCCCAGCTTTTCCAACAAATCCAGGTCACCACGCGTAAATCCACCTTCACGGTGATTGATCAATTCCACCACTCCACTAACTTGATCTGACGATGTGAGAGGAACCAATGCTAATGAGGTGGCATCAATTCCGGGAATCGAGTCAATCTCGGGATCAAACCGGGTATCAAGCACCGGTTGATTGATAATGAACGGTTTATGTTCCTGCATGCAGGCGCCCAGCAGTCCTTTGCCGGGTTTAATGCTGACCTGATAGATCCAGTCATCTCCATCGGCCAGTGATTTCTTGATCAGCAGGGAATCTGAATTCTCACTGATCAGGGCAATGGATGCCGCCTGACAATCAAAAATATCGCGTAAATTACGTACGAGACGGGTTTCCAATTCTTCGCCAGCTGTCATGCTGTTCAACCCGGCAAATATCTGGCTGATCAGGTCCATTCCTTTACGGTATTGCACCATACCAAGCTGGTTGTAATACGTAGAAATCCGTTGGCCGAGTAAAAAGCTGGCCGCTTCAAGGAAATCTTTTTCCTCTTTGATAAAACTACGCAGGTTGATCAGCATCAAACCCTGGCTGCCATCGGCCGATATTAAGGGAAAAATGATGAGTTTTCCGGCCGAATCGGAAACAATTTCACCACCCGGAGTTTCGGATGCTTTTTTCAACAGGGTGTTTAAGAAACTCTCGGTGGAGTGCATCTGGTTTTCCCAGTGCTTGGTGTTACCAACCCCTACAGTAATGAGCGGATCACCCTTGTTCCATTCAGGAGCCAGAATCAATCCACTGGTTAATTGCAGTTTATCCAGAACAAAAGAAAGCCCGGAATGCAAAGCCGGCTTTAATTGCTCCTGGCCTGCCAGTAATCCGGCGAGAGCTTCAACAGACTCTTCCCATGATCGGTCTTTTTCCGGTCTCTGTACAGTTGTCATAAAAATGACTCGGTGTTTCTTCTTTGTCTACAGAGAATATTATTCTTCGTCAGCACGGATGGTATATCCATAACCGGCAACCGTCTGGATGAATTGCGGATCATGCGGGTCCGGTTCAATTCTCTCTCTGAGGTTTTTAATATGTACTCGAACGAGATCTGGACTGCCGGCATCTGACGGGTAATCCCAGACTTCATCCAGTAGACGACTTGGTGAAAATATCTCGCCGGGATGACTCATAAGATGATAAAGCAGATCAAATTGAACAGGCGTCAATCGAACTTTGCCGCGCGAATGTGTTTTCAATTCATAGCTTTTCACATTCAATACATAATCACGAATAGCAATTTGATGTTTTCCGCCTGCTTCTCTGGTTTCCATATCGTCTTGAGAAACTGGAACAACACGAGAGCTGGTTTCTATGGTCGGATCCCCTTCCAACCGGGGATGTGATTTTGACCGGCGCATAATGGCCCGAATCCGAAGAATCAATTCATCAATATTGAATGGTTTCGTCAGATAATCATCTGCACCGGCCAGGAATCCGGCGATGCGGTCTTCATCTTTGGCTTTGGCTGTGAGGAAAAGGATCGGGATGTTGGCCAGTAGCGGATCTGCCCGAACTTCACGGCATACGGCATAACCATCCATCCCCGGCATGATCACATCGAGAATGATCAGGTCTGTTGCCTGCCGGCGGGCTACTTTTAATCCTTCCACGCCGCTGTTGGCAATGGTCACGCGGAATTCATGGCCGCGCAGACTGCGTTCTACAGTTCGCGCTACAATCTCATCATCCTCAACAACCAGGATGTTGACGGTGCTCATACTTACCTCCGCGGAACAATAAGATTATATAATGGTTTGGTGCATTTTTCATACCAGGAGAAGCTGAATTATGAAGAATAAATGGATTGCCTGTCTGATTATCATGTTTTCTGCAGCATGTTCTGTGCCATCAGGTCAGATAACTGCCAATCCACCCGATACCATCACTCCCACTGATGTATCCGCAAGTACACCCGCTTCCACCATAGCGATTTCACCATCTCCGATTCCAATATCCACTCCCACTCCTGCCAATATCAAGGTTCCCAAATCTGCAGCATCAAATTTTCAGATCCAGGCAAAATCAGCCATTGAAAACGCCAATCGCCTGGTCTGGCTGGCTGGTTCCCAAACACTGGCGGCCGTCACATTGAACAGTCTCACTTTATTGAACGGGCATGATCTTTCCATTATTAAGCAATACAAAGTGCCGGATAATACCAGCCTTCTTGATTTTGATCCCATCAGTCAATACATGGCATTAACGGAAGACAGGATGTCGTTGAAAATTATGGATTGGGATGGAAAAACACTACAGACTTTCCATCCTTCGGGCGGATTTGGTTCTGCCACCTTTGCACCGGGGGGACAGACCATCTGGCTGTCTTCCATGGAAGAGTTCAAGGCTGTCTCATATGATGTCAAAACAGGGAAGAAATCGGGGGAATGCGGTGGGTTTGAAACTGCTGCTCCAGTCTACGCCGCCTTTCCGTCTCCTTCAGGCAAATGGCTGGTCTGGACAGCCCGGGCGACCATCCAGCTCAACCATCTGCCTGACTGTACTTTTGCCGCACATATTGGTCACGAAGATTTCATCATGTCTCATACTTTCTCATCTGATGAAACAATCCTGGCTACTTCGACCGGCGGTACATTAAATGGTGAGTTCCAGCCGTTGATTTTTTTATATGATGCCGCCACTGGTGAAAAGAGATCAATCATTCCTCTAAAAGATTCACCTGCCATGGGACTGGCTTTTTCTCCGGATGGAACGCTTTTAGCTTCAGCAGGCAGCGGATTATTTCTCTGGGATGCATCCACAGGAAAACAGGTAGCTGAACTGGCTCCGACGGATCAACGGTTTACGAGCGTCGCATTTTCTGTTGACGGTACTCTCCTGGCGGCATCCAGTGAAACTGAAGTCGCGGTATTTAAAGTAAAGTAATACTCATCAATCTTTTTAAGGGAATGGATAACTCGATGAGCAAAATAGATGATTACCGCAATACATTGAAAAATATATCCAATCCGGCAGAAATTCATTTCTTCCTGCTTGAAAATTCCAATCTCCCCGGTCCCCGTGGAAATCTGGAATTGGCGTATGCCGCCGCTGCGGAGGTCTCTGCTGATCTGTTGACCGATTGGACCTATTTGAATGCCGAAGATGCACCTGTGAATACCGCCCTTGAATACCTGTCATTTTGCGGCGTTCTCGGTCAAGGCCGATTATTTAATGAAGGCGATTCACAGGCTCTGGAAAGAATAGTATATGCGGCCAGCGATCCCCGTTGGCGGACTCGTGAAGCTGCCGCCACGGCTCTGCAACTTATAGGGAAACATGATATTCAAAGATTAGTAGAAATCCTTCCTCGTCTGGCTGGAGGAAATCCGTACGAACAACGGTGTGCCGTGGCTGCCATTTGCGAACCGGTATTACTCCAGGAACCGGCTGTCAAACGGTTTGCCCTTCAATTATTGGATCAGATCACCCGGTCTTTCTCAGGGTATTCCAACAGAAAAGATGAAGGATTCATCGCTCTAAAGAAAGGACTGGCTTACGGGTGGAGTGTGGCCGCAGCAGCCGATCTTCGTTATGGCAGGGATCTGATGGAGAAATGGCTCTTATCAACGGATAAAGACGTCAGATGGGTAATGCAGGAAAACTTAAAAAAGAACCGTCTCATTCGATTGGATGAGGCATGGGTAAACCGTTGGAAAAAATAAGTACAAAAGAATTAACGAGAGAAGGGCAGCCCATGATGAGCTACCCTTCTTGTTTTGGAAGAGGTGAGGATTAACTTCCGTAATACGCTTTCAGATACAGTTCGCGAATCTCACTGATCAATGGGTACCTTGGATTCGTACCCGTGCATTGGTCATCAAATGCCTGCTCAGATAATTGATCCAATTGAGCCAGGAATTCCTTTTCAGGAACACCATATTCCTTGATAGTCTTTGGAATATCCAGCCGGGCTTTCATATCCTCTAGTGCAGCTATCAAATGCTCGATCTTTTCTTCATCGGTATTACCTCTCAATCCGAGGTATTCGCTGATGCGCACATACCGGGGTACTGCACCAGGATACCGATATTGCGGAAAAGCTGCCTGTTTGGTGGGGTTATCCGTGGCATTGAAACGAATCACATGCGAGATCAGTAATGCATTGGCAATACCGTGTGGAATATGAAAGGCAGCACCCAATTTGTGGGCCATGGAATGGTTCAATCCCAGAAAAGCGTTGGCGAACGCCATGCCGGCCATGGTGGAAGCATTTAACACTTTCTCGCGGGCACGCAGATCTTTGTCACCATTTTCATAGGCCCGCAGCAGATATTTGAACATCACCCGCAATGATTCCAGCGCAAGTCCGGTGGAATAATCGGTGGCTGCCACAGACACTATGGCTTCCAGAGCATGAGTAACGGCATCAATACCTGAGGAAGCAGCCAACCCTTTTGGCATCCCCATGGTTAATTCGGCATCCACAATCGCCATATCGGGTGTAAGGGCATAATCGGCAATCGGGTATTTCATGCCGGTTCGGTCATCTGTGATCACCGCAAAAGGTGTCACTTCAGAGCCAGTACCTGAGGTGGTGGGGATGGCCACAAACAGGGCTTTCTGGCCGATTTTCGGGAAGGAATAAATACGTTTCCGAATATCCATAAACCGCAGAGCCAGTCCTTCAAATTCCACATCCGGATTTTCATACAGGAGCCAGATGATCTTGGCGGCATCCATAGGAGAACCGCCACCCAGGGCAATAATGACATCAGGTTTGAACGCATTGATCAGATTCACGCCCTGGCGGATGGTTTGCAGGGTTGGATCTGGTTTAACCTGATGAAAGACTTCGCACTCAATTCCGAGCGGCTCCAGCACAGAGGTGACTTTTTCGGCAAATCCGAGGTTGAACAACGCCGAATCGGTCACGATGAAAGCCCGTTTCTTGCCGGCCAGTTCCTGCAAAGCAACCGGCAGACAGCCCATCTTGAGGTAGATTTTCGGAGGTACCCGGAACCAAAGCATGTTATCCCGTCTTTCTGCAATTGTTTTAATGTTCATCAGATGTTTGACGCCTACGTTTTCACTGACAGAGTTGCCTCCCCAGCTTCCACACCCCAGAGTGAGTGACGGTTCAAGCCGGAAGTTGTAGATATCACCGATGGCACCCTGGGAAGAGGGCATGTTGGAAAGCACCCGCCCGGTCTTAACCTGGCTGGCGAATTTGTTCAAGCGGTCATGGTTCAACTTGTCGGTGTAAAGTACCGACGTGTGACCGATGCCGCCCAATTCCACCAGATGTTGAGCCATTCGTATACCTTCATCGAAATCCTTGCATTGGATCAAACCAAGCAATGGTGATAGTTTTTCATGGGCAAATGGCTCATCCTCTCGAATTTCGGTCATCTCACCAATCAACATCTTGGTTTCTGCTGGAACATCCAATCCGGCCATCGCGGCAATTTTGACTGCCGGCTGGCCGACAATCTGCGGATTTACCGAGCAGCTCTTGGGTTCCAACAGAATCTGGCAGAGCTTTTCCTTTTCTTCGGGAGACAGGATATAAGCATCCCGGCGCTTGAATTCATCTACCACTTCAGCATAAACATCTTTGTGAACAATCACGGTCTGTTCAGACGCGCATACCACACCGTTGTCAAACGTCTTGCTCATCACAATGGAATTGACAGCCATACGAACATCCGCTGTCTCGTCAATCAGAGCCGGGGTATTACCGGCACCCACGCCAATGGCTGGTACACCGGAGGAATAAGCCGCTTTAACCATGCCGGGACCACCCGTAGCCAGAATCAGGTTAATCCCCTTGTGAGACATCAGGTGACTGGTCAGCTCTAATTTCGGTGTTTCAATCCATCCGATGATCCCCTCCGGGGCACCCGCCCGCACAGCCGCCTCGAGGACGATCCGGGCGGCATGTGCGGTGCACAGTTTGGCTCGCGGGTGAGGAGAAAAGATGATGGCATTGCGTGTTTTCAGGGCAATTAATGCCTTGAAGATGGTAGTGGAGGTTGGATTGGTTGTTGGAATGATGCCGCAGATCACTCCAACCGGTTCTGCTACCTTCTGGATCCCAAAAGTAGGGTCATATTCGATCACCCCGCAGGTCTGGGTGTTCCGGTATTTGTTATAGATATATTCCGCTGCAAAATGGTTCTTGATGACTTTGTCTTCCACAATCCCCATTCCGGTTTCTTCCACAGCTTCCTTTGCCAGCTGGATGCGTTCTTCATTGGCGGCTATGGATGCCGCCCGGAAAATGGCATCAACCTTTTCCTGTGAGAACGTACTGAAAATCCGCTGGGCCTCCTGTACCTTCAAGATCAAAGCATCCAATTCTTCGATCGTAGTAGCACCGCTATGATTTTCAATAATTTCGCTATGGCCTGCTGATTTACTGGAACTTTTTCCCGCTGTCATGATGATCCTCCTTTGGAAAACTAGACAACTGTTTTGGACAGGAACCTCGTTTTTTATTTCACATATTGCAATTTATTTCATTTGTGAAATTTATCACATATTACCGGAAAAGACGATCCCATCCATCATAAAAAAGGGTGATATTGCCTCGACATATCTATTGATATTGGATATATTGTGTCTATATTGGGATATTTATGAAAATACAGAAAAGTACCCAAAGAGGTACCTTATTCGTTTTTCACAATGACAAATGACATATATAATTAATTTGTTAAATCTTCTATCATAGTTGTCAGAAGTCTGGCTTCAGATGTTTTACATCGGAGGTAGCATGACTACCAGCATGAGGCCGCTCAAGGCCGTTAAGGTCTCTCTCCCCAATCAAACATCCCAATATATTCGAGAGCTCATCGAAAACGGTGAATACCAACCCGGGCAGCAACTTCCTCCCGAGGGCGATTTCGCCCGCCAGCTTGGCATCTCACGCCCCACCCTGCGCGAAGCCCTTCACAGTCTGGAATTGGAAGGTGTCATCATATGCAAACATGGGGTAGGAACTTTCATTTCACCAACCTACGGGAAACGTCTGGAAAGCGGATTGGAAGTACTGGAGAGCATTGAACGAATAGCCAGCCGTATCGGGTTAAAGACAAGCATGGGGGAAGCCAACATCGAAGAACGTCCATCCACCTGGTCTGAAATGGATGAACTGGGCGTGGATACGCCCATCCAGATCCTCTCGGCAAGCCGGGCAATCCTTGTTGATGATAAACCTGTAGCGTATTTGAAAGATGTTCTGCCGGTAGAGTATCTCTGCATGGAAGATTTGAAAACATCCTTCCATGGCTCTGTACTTGATCTACTCCTGAAACTCGGCAAACCGCCTCTGGCCTATTCCCTGACTAAACTGGCAGCTGTGACAGCCGATCCAACACTGGCGGTATTGCTGGGTATTCCGCCTCATACTCCCTTGATGCGCCTGGAAGCCCGCTTATTCTCTCAGGGGAACCAGGTGGTAGATTATTCAATCAGTCATTTTGTTCCCGGATATTTTGACTTTCATGTCGTACGCCGGATAGGAAATTAGGCGTATGAATTGGCGGAATAATGTGAATTGGTTTTCCTTGCATTATCCCGTGTATCTGAGTTCGTACCCAATATCCTGGAGGTGACCATTGCCTTCTAATGACGCTGCTCCAAAAGGCAGGGCAGCCAGAAGCTCTTCCATTGACTGGCGCACGGTGGTAGTCAATATTGCCATTCCATTGGCTGGTATGTTAATTGCCCTGACAATTGGCGCGATATTGCTGGTTTTTCTTAACGTCAATCCATTTGATGCGTATGCTGTTTTAATGGGCGGCGCATTTGGAAGCTGGACAGGGTTAGCACAGGCACTGGTAAAAGCCACTCCCCTGTTGCTGGTTGGTCTGGGTATTTGCATCGCCTTTCGCGCCAGTGTGATCAACATTGGCGGTGAGGGTCAAATCATTGCAGGCGCTCTGATGGCTGCCTGGTGGCCGCTGCAATTTCGGAGCTGGCCGGGCTGGCTTTTGATCTCCACTACGCTGATCATGGGATTTCTGGCTGGCAGCATATGGGGGTTCATTCCCGGCCTGTTAAAAGCCAGGTTGAAAGTGAACGAAATCCTCAGCACTGTGATGATGAATTCAATCGCGGCGCAACTGATGAACCTGCTCATCCGGGGACCTTTGATTGACCCGGCCGGAGTGGCCGCGGGGACGTACCTGGCGCAATCTGAACGCCTGCCGGCCAATGCCTGGCTTCCAAGATTAGTGCCGCAAACCCTGTTGAATGCCGGGGCGATTGTGGCAGTCATTCTGGCCGTTGTTGTTTATATCTTTCTCTGGCGCACTACCATCGGTTACCGGATCCGGGCTGTCGGTCTTAATCCAGATGCTTCACGGTATGCCGGTATCAATGTCCCCTTTTATCAGGCGCTTTCCCTCACTCTGGCAGGCGGTTTTGCCGGTCTGGCCGGTGTAGTGGAAGTGTTGGGTGTGCAGCACCGTCTGCTGGAGGGAATCACCGGCGGATACGGATTCACCGGCATTGTGGCTGCCCTGTTCGGAGGCTTGCATCCTCTGGGCGCCATACCGGCTTCCATATTATTTGGCGGTCTGCTGGTAGGTGCCGATAAAATGCAGCGGGCTGTCCAGGTGCCTTCATCTTTGATCACAGCCATTCTAGGCCTGGTCGTTCTATTTGTCGTCGGTTCTTCCATCTGGTCCAAACGGTGGGCTGCCCGCCGAAAAATCGAAGCCGTCAAAGAATCGGAGGCAGCCGGATGAACCAGGTATTTACATTAGGTGCCATCGTTGGGATCTTGACCTCCGCCATTCGTCTGGCGACACCGTATCTGTATGCTGGAATCGGGGAAGCTTTTGCCCAATCTTCGGGTGTGGTCAATCTGGGCGTTGACGGTATTATGCTGATCAGTGCTTTTTCTGCTTTCTATGTTGTGTTGAATACCGGTAATTTATGGCTCGGACTGTTGACAGCCATTCTGGTCGGCCTGGTAATGGGATTGCTGATGTCATTGATCAGTGTGACTCTGAAAGCGGAACAGGGAATCAGCGGCATCGGTCTGCACATGTTTGGGCTGGGACTCTCCAGTCTGTTGTTCAATGTTCTGGTTGGAACCGTTAAAACCATTACTGGGTTCCCTTCCATCAAAATACCGTTGCTGGGAGATATTCCCATAGTAGGAGAAATATTCTTCAACCACAGCATTCTGGTCTATGGTGCTTTTCTCCTTGTTCCGGTCGCCTGGTGGATACTGGATAAAACAAGCTGGGGATTGCGTATTAAATCCGTTGGACAAAACCCCGCCGCAGCCGATTCTCTGGGTGTCAGCGTGGATCGCACCCGCTACATCAGCGTGTGCATCGGCGCAATGCTGGCCGGTGTGGCTGGTGCGTCCCTTTCTATATCTTTGCTGGACCTGTTCCAGGATAATCTGACCGCCGGAATGGGATTCATTGCCGTTGCTCTGGTCTACTTCGGTGGATGGAAACCATTGGGGATTATGGGAGGGGCTTTACTCTTCAGCACCGTTAACGCCTTCCAGCTCTGGATGCAGGTTCTGGGCGTTAATATCCCCTCTGATGTGGCAGTCATGCTGCCCTACCTTTTGACAATCGCGGCACTGGCTGTGACGGTAAATCGGGCCCGTCAGCCCGCCGCATTGAACAAGCCTTTTGAAAGAGGCGAGAGTTAACCCTACTCAGGCAATTCACTTAAGGAGGAAATGATGAGTATCAAACGTATGTTTTTCGTCGGATTATTAATCTGCATGCTGGCCGCCGCCTGTGCACCCGCACCTGCCCCGGCTCCTGCTGCCCCGGCTGAAAAGCCTGCCGCAGCCGAACCAACCAAAGCACCAGAACCAGCCAAACCGACAGAACCCGCTGCCGCCGCTCCGGCTGAAAAACCGGCCGCCGAAGCCAAAACAATCAAAATCGCTGTGATTATGCCGAGTGCCACTACCGATCTAGCCTTCAGCCAGTCTATGTATTCCGCTTTGAAAGCCATCCAGACCGAAATGGGCGGCGAAAAGGCTATGGAATTGAAATACACCGAGAATATGTTCAATGTGCCCGATGCCGCTGCTGCCATCCGCGATTATGCGTCACAGGGATTTGATATCGTGATCGCCCACGGTTCACAATACGGTGCATCGGTTCAGGAAATTGCTCCTGACTTCCCGGATACCACATTTGCCTGGGGAACCGATGTCAACACCTTCGGCCTCAAGAACGTATACGCCTACACGGCCGCCGCTGAGGAAGGTGGTTATATCAACGGTGTCATGGCTGCCATGCTGACCAAGAGCAAGAAAATCGGCGTGACCGGCCCCATCGAAGTTGGCGATGCCAAGACCTATATTGATGGTTTCAGCCAGGGTGTTGCCTCTGTTGATCCTAAAATCGAAATCTCCAAAACCTGGACCGGTTCCTTCTCGGATGTCGCCTTGATGACTGAAGCGGCAAAAACTCATATTGCTGCCGGCGCTGATGCTTTGACCGGTTCATCACAATCGGTAGTCGGTTCCATTGGTGCAGCCAAGGAAAAAGGTGGTGTCCTCTGGTTTGGCACCCAGGCTGATCAGGCTTCTCTGGCTCCTGAACTTGTGGTTGCCAGCCAGGTCTATGATTGGACTGGTATGTTGAAAGAGATCATCGCCAAACGTGCAGAAGGCAAACTTGGCGGAGATAAATACGTTCTCCAGTTGAAGAATGATGGTTTGAAGATTGCCTTCAACCCTGATTACAAACTGCCCGATGATGTTAAAGCTGCCGCCCAGAAGGCTATCGACGGCATCAAAGACGGCTCAATCAAGGTAGAACCGTAAGGTTTCTTGATCGTTATGTCTCCCTCCCCCATTGGTCTCGGGGGAGGGAGCAGGTTTTTATCAATCATAAATTCATCTTCGAGGTAGATATGCCAGTTGAAACGAAAGCGCAAAGTAAGCACAGGTTGGAACATGTTGAAATGCGCCAGATCGTCAAACGATTTCCCGGAGTTCTGGCAAATTCAAAAGTGGATTTTGATGTCAGAGCCGGAGAAGTCCATGCTCTGCTGGGGGAAAATGGCGCCGGGAAAAGTACCCTGATGCGCCAGCTCTACGGCCTGTACAAACCCGACGAAGGTGAAATTATTATTGACGGAAACCCCGTGGTGTTTCACTCACCAGCCGATGCCATCAGGGCGGGCATTGGCATGATCCACCAGCATTTCATGCTGGTCCCCACATTGACAGTGGCGGAGAACGTAATCCTGGGTTTGACATCAAAACATGAGCCGATATTAGATCTTGATACTGTATCGCAGAAAATTCTGGAACTTTCCCGTTCTTATGGGTTAAAAGTAGATCCGGCGGCTTTTGTCTGGCAGCTCTCGGTAGGCGAACAGCAGCGTGTGGAGATCATCAAAGCGCTTTACCGTGGAGCCAGCCTGATCATTCTAGACGAACCGACTGCCGTTCTTACTCCTCAAGAAGTAACCGATCTTTTCGCCACGCTTAAGCACATGGTCAAAGAAGGTCACGCGCTGGTCTTTATTTCCCATAAACTGCACGAAGTGATGGAGATCAGCGACCGGGTGACGGTTTTACGCGATGGCCAGGTGATCGGCACACGTCCGGCAAAAGAAATGACTCGCAACGATCTGGTCAAAATGATGGTGGGACGCGAAATGAAACAGATTGCTCCGCAGCCTATCCGGTCAGGACCGGTGCGGCTGAAAATCGAAAACCTGCACACCATGGGTGATCGCGGAACAGAAATGCTCCGCGGCATCAACCTGGATATTCACGGCGGTGAAATCGTCGGCCTGGCTGGAGTATCCGGCAACGGCCAGCGTGAACTGGCGGAGTGCCTCTCCGGGCTGCGCAAAGTGACTGCCGGCCGGATTGAACTTGATCAAATGGATATCACGTCGCTTCCGTTGAAAAATCGGGTCGAATCTGGTCTTTCATACATTCCCGAAGAACGCATGCGAGATGGCGCCATTCGTGAATTTTCTGTTCAGGAAAATCTATTCCTGCAAGACCACGCTTCGCCGCAATTCACCCGGGGGATATTCCTGGATTTTCCACGCATGGAAGCGTTTGCTTCCAAAATGATCAGGGAATTTACCGTAAAAACGCCGAGTCTGGATACTCCGGTGAAGAATCTTTCCGGCGGGAATATCCAGAAACTTATCATGGCACGCGAACTTGCCCGGCATCCCAAGGTATTGATTGCCGCCCAGCCGACCCGCGGAGTGGACATCGGAGCCACGGAATATATCCATGAACGGCTGTTGATGCAGCGTGACGCCGGAACAGCCATTCTTTTGATTTCAGAAGATCTCGATGAAATCCGCACGTTATCTGACCGGATTGCTATCATCTACGAAGGAAATATCATCGGTATCGTTGATCGGAATGAAGCCACCGTTGAACAGATTGGTTTGATGATGGCCGGTATTTCCATGGAAGAGGCTGTACATCATTCAGCCTGATCAAATTTAACTTTGACGGAGTCCGAATGGAACGATTTGGATATGTCAGGGCAGCCACCATTTCAGAAGCCCTAACCTTTCTGAACCAGCCTGGTTATAAGAATCGTCCCCTTGCCGGGAGCACCGATCTTGTTTTACTTCTACGAAGAAACCCGGACCTCTGCGACCGGGTGGTAGACATCTCCTTGATACCTGAGATGCACACGATTGAAAAGACAGGAAACGATGTGATTATCGGTGCATCAGCTTCCTTTTCAGAAATTATTTCCAATCCAATTATTAGGGAGACAGGTCCCATACTGGTTGAAGCCTGCAAGACGGTGGGGGCTACCCAGATCCGCAATATGGGAACCATCGGTGGAAATGTAGCCAATGCAGCGGCCTGCGCCGATTCACTTCCAGCGCTGGTCTGCCTCGATGCTATGGCCCGTGTTCTAACCCCTTCAGAAGAGTTCAATTGGACGGTTAGTGAGCTGGTCATCAGTCCGAATAAAACACGCATACCGGCCGGTGGGCTGCTGGTGTCCCTGCGGTATACCATACCTCCATCCGGTACACGCGGTGTATTTCTTAAACTGGGCCGCCGCAATGCCATGGCCATCAGCCGGTTGACTGTGGCAGCCCTGGGGCGGTTGGATGAAAACGGCCGGATTGCCGATGCCCGCTTTGTCACCGGGTCGGCCGCGCCGCAAATCTGCCGATTCAAAGATGTGGAAACCAGCCTGCTGGGACAGGTCCCCACACCAGCATTAATGCTGGCAGCCGGAAAACTTGCGACAGAAGAGATGATCAGACTATCGGGATACCGCTGGTCATCAGAATATAAAGTTCCCGCCCTGGCCGCAATGACATCGCGTGCCCTGTCTCGTGTATTCCAGGTTCGCGAGCCATCAGGAGAGGTAGTATGATTTTTGATCTGATTGTCAACGAAGAGCCAATCCATACAGAAGCGCCGGCTGATATTTCTTTGTTGCATTTCCTTCGTGATCATCTTAAATTGACCGGAACCAAGGAAGGCTGCAATGTGGGAGAATGCGGAGCCTGTTCTGTGTTGCTCGATGGCAAACTGGTCAATTCGTGTCTGATTTTGGCCGCTCAGGCTAATGGACGCCGTGTGGTAACCATTGAAGGAATCCATGCTGAAGACGGCGGTCCCAATGATCTACAACAGGCGTTTATTGAATATGGAGCTGTTCAATGCGGATTTTGTATTCCTGGTATGGTGCTGGCCGGTGAGGCTCTACTGAACAGTAATATCAATCCAACCCGGGCAGAAATTCGGGAAGCCATTGCTGGCAACCTGTGCCGCTGTACCGGTTATCAGCAGATTGTAGATGCCATTCAGGCAACCGCCTTGAAACGACAGGAGAAAGGCCGCCGTGACTGACCGACAATTTATTGGCAAACCAACCAACCGGGTGGATGCGCTCGAAAAAGTGATGGGAACCGCCCGATATACGGCAGATTACTACCTGCCAGGTATGCTTATCTCGCGCTGCCTGCGCAGTAAGGTTCCCCATGCCCGGATAATCTCCATCGACACATCAGAAGCCAGGCAAATTCCAGGGGTTCATGCGGTCATCACATGTGATGATTTCATCGATCACGGTCGGTTCGGTTTTCCGATTGTGGATATGTATATGCTGGCTTATCAGCGGGTTCGTTATGTGGGAGATCCGATTGCAGCCGTAGCCGCCGAGAATGAAGAAAGCCTGCAAGCCGCTCTCAAGGCGATAAAAGTGGAATTAGAACCGCTTCCCGGTCTGTTTGACCCGCGCCAGGCTCTTTCACCGGATGCCCCGCTGGTTGGTGAGAAACCCAGGGATGCAGAAGGATATCCCCATGGGAACTTGTTGATTGATTACATTGTCCGGCAAAACGATCCGGATGCTGTTTGGAAAGAGTGCGATCTGGTGTTGGATAAAGAGTACACCACCATGCACCAGGAACATGCCTATATCGAAACAGAAGCCAGTCTGGCGGTTCCCTGGCCAAAATCCAGTGGTGTTACAGTCTATGCCTGCTGTCAGAGTCCGTTTCTGGCGAAAAATAATATCATTCAGACGGTAGGCCTGGGTTCGGAAGATGTCCGGGTCATTCAGCCGTATGTCGGCGGAGCATTCGGCGGCAAAGACGATACCATGTATCAGACCATTGCCCAGACAGCCAAACTGGCTCTGATTTCAGGCCGGCCGGTAAAAATGGTTTTTTCTCGTGAAGAGTCGATGATCTCTTCGTATAAACGCGATGCCATGATCATGCACTATAAGATCGGGGCGAAAAAAGACGGCACTTTAATGGCCTGTCAATTTCATGGGATTGTAGACAGCGGCGCCTATGCGGCCATCACTCCCTTTACTGCCTGGCGGTCTACCATACATGCCATGGGACCATACCGGTACCAGGCCTGCTCTGTGGACACAGATGTTGTTTACACAAACAACGGGTTTGCTGGAGCCTTCAGAGGCTTTGGAAACACGGAAGTGTGTTTTGCCAGCGAATTGGCGGTGGATGAAATTGCCTATCGCTTGAACATGGATCCTATTGACTTACGCCTTAAGAACTGTCTGCGTCCGGGTGATACCACATCCCACGGGCAGAAGTTGGGGGATGATGTTGCCCTGGCCGAATGTCTGCAGCAGGTCCGCAAACTATCTGACTGGGATCGCAAACGAAAAGAATTCGAGCAGGGTGACCCGGCACGAATCCATCCCGGAGAGTTGCGTAAAGGCATTGGAGTCGCTGCCGTTTTTCATGGGATGTCATTGGGTGCAGAAGGCAAAGATTCAGCCGTTGGAACTCTCCGCATTAATGATGATAATACACTCACGTTGACATCGGGTCTCACTGATTACGGGAGTGGATCACGAACCGTCTTCACCCTCATAGCGGCGGAAACCCTGGGAATTAATCCATCCCGTATTCACATGCTCCGGCCAGATACCGATACCGCCATAGACAGCGGGCCGACCGTTGCTTCACGCGCCACGGTTTTGGGCGGAAATGCCACTCAGGTCACCGCCATGCGTCTTGATGCTATTTTATTAAATGCAGCGGCTGATTTATTTCATTGTCAGATTGTCGATATTTTGCGGGACGGGGAGAATTACATCGGCCCCAATGAAGAACCAGCCAGTTTTGATAAGGTGGTTGATCATGCCCGCCAGATGGGACTGACGCTTTCTACAGAGGGACGCTGGAATGCTCCCGAAAATCACTGGTCATTTGAAAGCGGAACTGGAAAACCATACTTTGCCTATCATTTTGGCGCCCAGGTCGCTGAAGTTCTGGTAGACACCGGAACCGGAAAAGTAGAAGTCACCGGATACTGGGGAGTTCACAATACCGGAACAGTTATTTTTCCCCAGGGGATTCTCGGTCAACTTTACGGCGGCATCACCCAGGGATTGGGATACGCTCTCATGGAACGGGTGGATTTTGATAAAGGTTTTATCCAGGCGACGAATTTTGATGAATACATCATCCCCACCGCTATGGATGTTCCGGAGATTGTGGGAGCATTTGTTGAAAAGCCATTTTCTGACGGCCCGTATGGGGCAAAGAACATTGCCGAACCCAGTCTGGTACCGGCAGCACCGGCTATCATCAATGCCATCTTCCATGCCACCGGTCGGCGAATTCAAAATCTTCCGGCTAACCTTGAACGGGTTTTAATTGGGAAAGACCTGCGAAAAGAAGGATCCAACACTGCCTGCAAACTTGGTCTGCATCAGGTGTAGAATTACGCCATTCACAGGGAGGAATACAAACCATGGATTCAACTCCATCTTTTGATGCCATACCTCCAGCCGGAATGGCGGAAAAAGCGGTACAACTGGGGATAAAAAAAGCCAATTCGCCTGTATCCACATTGTCAGTTCTGGGTTTCCTTGCCGGGGCGTATATCGCCATGGGAGCCATTTTCGCCACAGCTGTGACCAGCGGAGCCAATGGTCTGCTTTCCTATGGTGTGACCAAACTGCTCTCAGGCCTGACGTTTTGTCTGGGCTTGATTCTGGTGGTGGTAGGCGGCGCTGAACTATTTACCGGGAATATGCTTATCATCATGGCCTGGGCAGACGGCAAGGTTACGCTGAAAGCTCTTCTACGGAACTGGTTAATCGTCTATCTGGCCAACTTTGCCGGATCGATCGTGATGGCCGGATTGATCTTCTACAGCGGACAGTATGCTTTCGGGCATGGTGTAATCGGAATAAACATGCTTACCATCGGTGAAACCAAAACCAGCCTGGCGTTTTTCCCCGCTGTCTACCTGGGGATTCTCTGCAATATGGCCGTATGTCTGGCCGTGTGGCTGACTTACAGCGCCCGCACGACCACCGACAAGATCATGGCGATCATTTTCCCTATCACCATGTTTGTCGCCGCAGGTTTTGAGCACAGTGTGGCCAATATGTATTTCATCCCATCTGCTTTATTTATCAAATACGGTGCGAATCAGGCCTTCTTTGATGCCATAGAAAAAACACCGGCGGATTTTCCCCACCTTACCTGGGAAAATTTCCTTATTGGCAATCTGCTACCTGTGACGATCGGCAATATCATCGGCGGAGTTGTAATGGTTGGCCTGATTTACTGGTATGCCTATCTGAGAAAGAAACCTTCATAGAACTACTATTCTATGGTAGGATACACGACGGCTGGAATTCGCTGCCATTTCTTTTGTCATGTCGAAATCACCTGAAACCATCCTTAACGACATCTTCGGATATGACCTCTTTTTGCCCCTGCAAAAAGAGGTCATTGAAAATATATTGCAGCGGAAAGACACACTGGCAATTATGCCGACCGGTGGGGGCAAGTCACTGTGTTATCAGATTCCCGCATTGCTTCTTCCCGGCCTGACAATTGTTGTCTCGCCGTTGATCGCCCTGATGAAAGATCAGATCGATCAGCTCAAACAGCTTGGCATACCAGCCGTCACATTGAACAGCTCATTGGATGCCGGTGAATATTTCCGGAACACTGAACAGATCCGCAAGGGGAAAACCCGGCTTATCTATATGGCACCGGAAACCCTTTTGACTGACAGAGTATCCGGTCTGCTGGAGACTGTCCAGGTGGACCTGCTGGTAATTGATGAAGCCCATTGTATTTCGGAATGGGGGCATGATTTCCGTCCAGAATACAGGGAACTCATCAAGGTGGGTAAAGGGCTGAAAAATGTCACCTGTCTGGCGCTCACTGCCACAGCCACACATAAGGTGCGGGCGGATATCAAGAAATCGCTGGGATTTCAAGATCACAACGAATTCATCTCCAGCTTTGATCGTAAGAATCTGATCATTGAAATTGAAAAAAAGCAGGATGCCCTGAAACAAACCATCGACCTGATCGAACAATTTCCCGGCCGGCCGGGGATCATTTATTGCTTCTCGCGAAAACAGGTGGATGAATTGACCGCCGATCTGGTCAGGCGCAGGTATTCCGCCCTACCCTATCATGCCGGTCTGGATGATGCCACCCGCCGCAAAAACCAGGAAGCTTTCATCCGCGATGATGCAAATATCATTGTGGCAACCGTGGCATTTGGGATGGGTATTAACAAACCGGATGTTCGGTATGTGCTGCATTATGATCTGCCCAAAAGCCTGGAAGGGTATTATCAGGAAATTGGCCGGGCCGGGCGAGACGGTCAGCCCTCTGTCTGCCGTTTGCTTTTCAGTTATGGTGATAAAAATAAAATCGAATATCTCATTCGCCAGAAGTCTGGTAAAGAGCAGGCTGCAGCTGAAGAACAACTGGACGCTCTGATTAAGTACATTGAAACACGCGGCTGCCGCCGCAGGCCCCTGTTGGCCTATTTTGGTGAAAGCTATTTACAAAAGTCCTGCGGCATGTGCGATTGGTGCCTGGCTTCGCAGGAGAAAATCATCGATATTACCATCCCTGCCCAGAAGTTTATGTCTTGTATCAAACGCAGTGGTGAGGTGTTCGGGGCGGCCCATATCGCAGATATTCTGATGGGAGCCCGAACAGAAAAGGTTCTCTCGCACAAACATCAGGAGCTCTCCACATTCGGGATCGGGAAAGACCGCCAGAAGAATGACTGGCTGAAGCTTTCCGATCAGTTGATTGACCTTAATCTCATTGAAAAGGTTGGTGAGTTTAATTCTCTAAAACTGACAGACTCTGCCGTGGAGATGCTGCGCACCCGCCAGACGATCACAACAGTAAAACCGCGTCCACAGCGTTCCCTTTTTGAAGAGAATCAACCGTCTGCCCGTCAAAACCCCGCGGAACCATCCAAACAGGCCGCCCGCCGCACACGCATGCCAGAAATCGATACGGAGTTGTATGATTTATTGCGCCAGCTTCGTAAGAAAATTGCAGATGAAAAGGGCATTCCCCCTTATATGATCTTTTCAGACAGAACATTGGCTGAAATGGCAGCCTATCATCCACTCAGTCTGGTGACATTGCGGATGATTCACGGTGTTGGTTCTGTAAAAAGTAAGACTTTTGGAGATAGATTTCTTACAACCATTAAGGAGTATTGCCGGAACCATAATCTTAAAGAGATCATTCCGGTAAAGAGAGAATCAGTACATCCTGCCGGAAAAAATGTGGAAAAAAGATCGAAAACCGATGAAATTGCAGAAGAATTTCTTTCAGGAGCCTCAATTGAAGATCTTGCCGCAAAGCATTCAGTTATTGCCTATACAATTATCAACCACCTTATTAAATATGTAAGCGCCGGAAATTCCATTCCCAACCCCGAGCAATTTTTGTCTTACTCCCATTCATCTCCTGCTATACGGCGAAAAGTGATGGATGCCTTTGATTCCCTTGGATCGGATTTGTTGAAGCCAGTTTTTCTTCACTTGAATGAATCCGTGGATTACAACGAGCTTCATGTCTTAAAGCTCTACTACCTTTGCAAACAAAAGAACAAAGAAGGAGGAGAATAATGGCAACTCGGATCGATTTGATTGGTATCTTTCCGGAGAATCTGGCGGAAATGGTGGCCTTTTACCGTGACGTTCTTGGATTTGAAATCGACTGGGATGGACAGGGACCTTATGCCGAATTTAAGAATGACGGTGTGCGATTTGCCATGTACGAACGCAAACAGCTGCCTACCCTCTTCGGCGGGAAAACTCCCGGTTTCACTACCGGCATCAACGGCACATTTGAACTGGCTATCGACCTGCCCACTTCGGCAGACGTTGACCGGGAATTTGCGCGGGTGATTGCTGCCGGTGGACGCGAAGTTTACGCACCTAGAGATGAACCCTGGGGAATGCGCTCATCCATGATTATGGACCCGGAAGGCAATCTGATCGAAATCGGATCGTGGAATAAAGGCGGTTAGCTGACTGCCGGTTTTCGGTTTACCAGCCAGACACCCAGAATGATTACAGCGCCGCCCAGTATAGAAGCCCAGGTAATCGGTTCTCCCAGAACAACGTATGCCACCAGCATGGTCACCAGTGGTTCGATATTAAGGAACACACCAGATTGATTGGCAGATAGATTTTGCAGGGCATCATACCAGGCGATATAAGCCAGACCCGAACCGAAAATCCCCAGAACCAGAACTGCCGCCCATCCGCTCATATTAAGCCGCAGAATATCCGCCGGTCCGGTCTTGATAAAAAAGAAAAGGCTCGAAAAAATAAAGCCAAATAGCATTACATAAAACATCATCAGCGCCGAAGGCAGCCGTTTTAACATACCCCGTGATAAAACAGAGAAAACAGCCCAGTTGATGGCGCTGATGAGTATCAAGGCATCTCCAATTGTTCCAATATGACCAATAGTTGAAAGTTGAAGGTCACCGCGGGTAACAACCAGCAATACACCAAAAAAAGCCAGCACTGTTCCGGCTATCTGCAGCCAACCCGCCTTTTCTTTTAATAGTATCCAGCCCAGAATCGCAATAAAAACAGGTGATGTTGCCACTATCCAGGCAGTTGTTGATGCTGCCGATGTCACCATGCCGGTCGATTGCAGCCACTGGTGAAAACTGATCCCAAGGAATCCCAGTCCAATCAAAGATAGGATATCTCTGCGTGTCAATGGAATCCATTGCCGGCGCAATTGAACACCAGCCGCGAGAATGATTACACCCATCCCAAAACGCAGGAAAACAACCGTGTCGGGTTGAACCTGTTGAAGGGCAACTTTAGTGGCTACAAATGTGCCACCCCACACAATAACAGCGAAAATCGCTTCAATGATGGATCGGGCTCGATTTGACATTAAAAGATTAAATCTTCTCTCTTTCGATGGTATGAAGGATGGATGATAACAACCCATCCCGATGTGTATCAATCACATGGGTCACCCGTTTCTTTATTTCTTCAGAGCTGGTGGAAGGAGTAAACGAAATATCAAACCGGCGGAACATTTCCAGGTCATTGTCACCATCACCGGCACAAAACACCCGGTGCTTATCCCATCCATTGGCTTCAACCAGATATTCCAATCCAGAACCTTTATTGACTCCCGGTGCATTGAATTCCAGGATCGTCGGTTTGCTCAGAGCCACTTCAAGGTTGAAATCTCTAACCATCTCTCGTATTTCCCGCACTTTCTCTGGATCCTGACCAATACACAAGATTTTGCTGCAGGCTACGGCAGGAGCATCATCATCATAAATTTCAGGATCAAACATATAGCGGCGGGTTTCAGACAGTCCAAATTCAGTTGCATTCAAAAGACGCAGCCGGTCTTCAGAAAACAACAGAAAGGCAACATCCGGTTGAGTCTTGAATAAACGGATCAATTCGTTTTGTGTACTTAATTCAAGGGGGGTGTAACGAAGTAATTTTTCTCCGGGGTTGTAAATGAGAGATCCATTCTGTAAGACCATCGGGAAGGATAATGGACTGCCATTACAAATCTTAAATTCCGAAAAAATCCGACGGATGGCATATAAAGATCGTCCGGTAGTAGGAACAAATATCGCAGGCGGGTCAGCCATGGTGAGTAGTTCAATATCTTTAGGGTGAATGGCATCCTGGTGCGTCATCAGAGTGCCATCCATATCAAAGGCAATCACAGGCAATTGTTTTGAGTTATCCATATAAATCATCCAATAAATTCGGGCAGTGTTCACCCGGAGTATGTAAATTACATCCCAAATGACTGATAAAAATCCAGATCACAATAGTGATCGGCAGGGTCTATTCTAATATGCTATTCCCCCAAAATACCACTTATTTGACATCCGCTATTACCAATTTCAAAAATGCTTCCACAATTTTCGGATCAAAATGTGTACCGGAATGATCTATTATATATTTTCTAGCATTTGATTCCGGCCAGGCTCTGCGATACACACGATCTGATGTCAGTGCCTGCCAGACGTCTACTACGGCAAAAACCCGGGCAGCCAGAGGGATGGCATCTCCTGCCAGCCCCTGGGGATAGCCGCTTCCATCCCATTTTTCATGATGACAGTATGGAATTTCGATAGCAGGTTTTAGATAGTTAATCTTTGAAAGCATCTGATAGGCGTATACGGGGTGCTGTCTCATAATCACCCATTCATCTTCTGATAATGGCCCTGGCTTTAATAAAATTGAATCTGGTACGGCGATCTTTCCAATATCATGCAAGAATGCTCCCCGGCGCACATGGATCAAATCATCTGCCCGAATTCCAGCCGCATGTGCCAGGCGAATGGTCATTTCAACAACCTTCTGGCTGTGATTGGCCGTCTCCTTTTCCCGCAGATCAAGTGCAGCCGCCCAACCTTCAAGCGTCTCATCATACGCCTGATTCAAATCGGCGTACGCCTGTTCCAGATGTTTGAACATCTGGCTTTTTTCCACAGCAACCGTCACCTGGGCAGACACACGGGTCAATAATGTCTTCCAATCATCATTAAACTCCTGCGGAGATCGGAAATAGACTTCCAGAATACCTTTAATTTGCCCGCGGGTTGAGAGTGGCTCGGCTCCATAAGCGCAAAAACCATATTGCTGGATTCGCTGCAGGATCATCGAATATGCTTCATCGTATCCATCATTTCCATTGAGGAGGATTTGCTCTCCATATTCAAGAGTCGGCAAGTGCCGGGTTGTGAGTAAAATTGTGTCACCATCCACTCCAATTTCGTCGGCCGACCAGGCAATACGTTTCATCTTGGTGGGAGAATCAAATATGTATATCGCGGCAGCATTCGCCCTTAATGCCATGCGTACCTCAGATAAGACACCCGTCAGTAGATCTGATAGTGACAAATTGGCCGTGATCAGGTTATCAATATGGTGCAGTGTATCCAATTGAAATAACTGCCGTCGGATTTGTTGCTCTGCGGCTAAACGCTGACTGATCTCCTGCCCTACGATGATCAGAAAACGATTCCCCTCAAAAACTACCGGCGAACAGACAAATTCCATGGGGATTTTCCCGCGAATAAGTGCTGTAAAAACTTCCCGCTCCTGGCGATCATGCCAGGCAGTATCCATCTTTTTCTGAAAACACTGACTGGTTTCTTCATCCAGAATATTCAAAAAACTGGAACCGACAAGTTCTTCCTGAGTCCATCCAAGATGGGTAACAACCGGTGTAGTAACATCATAGATCAGCAGATCAGGGAAATTTAGAAGAAAAATGATATCCGAGCTTTGATCCAGCATAGACCGGAAACGTTCCAATTCTGCAAGGCGGTTTTGAAGTTCAGGGTAATAGCTTTTATGGATCGATTTCTCCCCCAAACCGATGATCCGGTTACGTAAAGATTCTGAATCGGCTTTTTTAACAGGCATCAGCGTAAATCCGCTCAATATCTTGTCTGGAAGCTGGATAAGGATTGGTCACCAGGCAGGGATCTTGAAAAGCTTTCTCAGCCAGCTCTTTGATGGCATCTTGTTCCACACCATTGTCGCTCAATGACCGTTTGATACCGGCGCGAATCCTGTAATCATGAATACCTGAGACAAGTTCCATAAGAGAGCCAGGCAGATTCTGTTCATCCATAGGCAAACCCATCGCCCGGCCAATCGCACAATATCGGTGTGGAGTTGAAGGGAAGTTGAATCGTACAACGTGTTCCAATAACAGGGCATTGCATTCCCCATGTGGAAGGTCGAGCAGTCCGCCCAGGGCGTGGGCCATGGCATGCACTGCCCCCAGACTGGCATTTGAAAAAGCCAATCCGGCTTCCAGGCTTCCTAACATCATCCGGCATCGGGTATCCAGATCGTCGGGCTTATCAATGGCGTCAAGCAGGTTATTCCATACAAGCCGAATTGCTTCAAGCGCATGTAAGTCTGTTACAGGTGACTGGGCGTTGGACACATACGCCTCAATGGCATGGGTTAAAGCATCCAATCCGGTGCAGGCGGTAAGGTATGGATCCATAGTGAGGGTAGTTTCTGGATCGATAAGGGCAGCGTCGGGTACAACTGCCTTACTGATGATCGCAATTTTTACATGCCGCTTAATATCATTAATAATGGCAAACTGTGAAACATCGGCAGAACTTCCCGCCGTTGTTGGAATGCAAATTAATGGTGGGCCTGGTTTATCCACTTCGTCCACCCCTTCAAAATCCAATATATTCCCCCTGTTAGAACTGACGATGGCAATGCCCTTTGCACAATCCATCGGACTGCCGCCGCCTACCGCAATAATTGCCTGACAGTTCTTTGCACGGTACTGTTCAGCCCCTTCCATCACCTCGAAATCTCGCGGATTGGAATGAACCTGCGAAAAAACCTCCGACTGGATACCCTGTTCTTTCAGAGAATCTAGAACAGAATCAAGCCATCCGGCAGCCGCCACGCCATCGTCAGATACAACCAGCGCTTTATTAATTCCAAAGTTAACGGCATACCTTCCAGCCAGCTTTCTAGCCCCTAAACCAAATACAAATTCAGGGGCAACAAACTTCCGTAACTCACCAAGTGCTCCAGAATAATCCATTTTCACCCATCAAGATCGGTGAATCCATTATACAAATCGTAAAGAGCCTTTCCAATAAAAAAGGCGTAAGGCAGAAATTAAATTTGTTTTTTTCGGTCATTAATATCAAATATATCAGCCAGCCGGAAGTAAAACTGCAAGACCGGGGATATACGCCATAGCCATCACAACCAACCCGACAAGAAATGCCAATGCAATGCTATGGAAAAATACATACCGCAGAATATCGCCTTCATGACCATACCATTTGGTGGCCGTGCTGGCGACGACAATACTCTGCGCATCAATCATTTTCCCCATCACACCGCCAGAGCTGTTGGCCGCAGCCATAAGCACCGGATTGACGCCTACCTGACTGGCAGTCAACTTTTGCAGGCTTCCAAACAATACGTTCGATGAGGTATCAGACCCTGTCAGAGCAACACCCAGCCACCCGAGCAGCGTTCCGAAGAACGGGTACATCCATCCCGTCATGGCAAAGGTCAAGCCCAGGGATGCATCCAATCCGGAGTATCGGGTTACATATCCCAGAGCCAGCATGGCCATGATGGTCAGGAGAGAAAAACGTACCTGTTTGAGTGTGGCAGCATAGACATGCACCGTCTCCCGAATAGAATAACCCAGAATGCGGGCAGATATCATGGCAGCAATCAAGATTCCTGTTCCTGTTGCAGAAAGGAAGTTGATATTAAATACGGCCGCTTCTTTGGTGGGTTCGGGAACTACGGGCGGCATACGCATGACCATTTCATGGAGATAAGGAACTGGCACCTTAATGGTGGAAAAGCTGTCAAACCAGCTTTTTATACTCGGCAGTCCCCATAGAAAAATCATCACAGAGAGGACAACCCAGGGAAGCCAGGCTTGAAGTGTCTGCTTTCTTGAATAATGATGCTGGCTTTTTGTTTTTCCGCCTTCAGAATCCGATTCAAACCGGTAGATCGTTTTTGGTTTCCAATACCGTAAAAATACTACGAGTGAAATAATTGAGACCAGTGAACCAACGATTGTCACCAACCAGGGGCCGTGTAGAGTGGCAATCACAATCTGAGAAAGGCCAAAAGAAATACCGGAGACAAGCAAAGCTGGCCAGATCTCAAGCATCCGTTTCCATCCGGCAAATGCCCAGATCAACCAGAAGGGGATGATGATATCAAAGATCAATAATTGCCAGGCAATGACCGAACTGAGAGTGCGTAAGTCAAACCCGGTGACGGCCTGCAATGCCAGAATGGGAGTACCGAGAGCAGCAAAAGGGACAGGCGCCGTATTCGCTATCAGTGAAAGACCGGAAGCCTGCAACGGCCCAAAGCCAAGCCCAATCAACATGGAAGCCGTTATAGCCACCGGTGTTCCAAAACCGGCTGCACCCTCGAAAAATGCACCAAAACAAAATGATACCAACAGCAATTGCAACCGTCTATCCTGGGTAATGGCTGTTAAATTTTCTTGCAGAATGGCAAAGGCTCCCTTACGGTTAGCCAACTGATACAGGAAAATAACATTGACGATGATCCACCCAATCGGCAGCAATCCGTATGCCGCTCCATATATTGCCGCAGCGGCTGCCTGCGGAGCAGGCATCTGAAACACAAACAGTGCAACAATCAGAGCCGACGCTAACCCGAGTAAAGCGGCATAATGGGCTTTAATATGAAATAATGCCAGGCATCCGAGTAAAATGACCACCGGGGCAAGGGCGGCCAGTGTTGTTAATGCCATGTTGTGAAGAGGATCATATGTTTGCTGCCAGGGCATGTTGTTTTATCCTTATATAAAAAAGTCCGGTATAAACCGGACTAATTTTACCCTATATTGATATATTAGACAACTTTGATAAACTTTGTTCCAGACGCCCCGCAGATCGGGCATTTTTCCGGGGCATATTTCGGGGCTGTAAACCCGCAAACGGGGCAGACGAAATAATCGTACACTTCTTCTTTTTTATTGATGTTATCAATGGCTTCCTTGTATAAAGAAGCATGGATTTTCTCAACTTCCAGGGCATAATTGAAGCTTCTCAGGGCATTTTTGTTGCCTTCTGCTTCAGCTTCTTTTACCATGGGTGGATACATAGATTCATATTCGTATGTTTCGCCACCGACAGCTTCTTTTAAGTTATCCAGCGTTGATCCCACACCGTTCATGGCACGAAGGTGATTGTGAGCATGTACAGTCTCAGCTTCGGCAGCCGCCCGGAAGAGTTTAGCCGCCTGAGGGAATCCTTCTTCATCTGCTTTCTTGGCAAAAGCCAGATATTTACGGTTGGCTTGAGATTCACCTGCAAAGGCTGCTTTTAAATCGTCGATCGTTTTTGACATGGTTTCCTCCCGAAAGATATGAAGTGATTATAGATTACATCAGGCAAAGACTGACGTCAACAATCATAATCCACAATGGATTTTCAGGCAATGTTCATGTATCAAACCTTTATTGGCATATTAATGGATTTTTGAGCTTTATTGAGATTATCAGCCCCTACTTGACTCCATGCTATAATCCATTTACAACTCCCATCGAACTACTTGGAAAAACCAGCATGCGATTTCTCATCACCGGCGCAGCCGGCTTTCTAGGTTCATCACTGGCAAACACTCTGGCACGCGAAGGTCATTCAGTTCGGGGTGTCGATGATTGTTCCACCGGGGATCCGATGGTTCTTCTGCCGGAGGTCCATTTCACCCGGGGTGATGTTAATGACAGGCCTAAACTCTGGACGCTGCTTCAGGATGTGGATTGTGTGTATCACATGGCAGCCCGCGTGCTGGTACCCGAATCCATCTTGTACCCTCGGGAATACAACCAGGTAAATGTTGGCGGCACAGTCACATTGATGGAAGCCATGCGCGATGTTGGCGTCCGCCGGGTGGTATTTGCTTCTTCCGGCGCCGTTTACGGCGATCAGGAATCACAACCGATTTCTGAAAATACAATACCCAATCCGCGGTCCCCCTATGCCGTATCCAAATTGGCCGCAGAGTATTACATCAAGACTATCGGGGCATTATGGGGAATTGAAACGGTATGTCTGCGCATATTTAATGCCTATGGGCCAGGCCAGCATTTCCCCCCTGTACATGCCCCTGTTATCCCTTATTTCATTCGGCAGGCATCACAAAACGGCACTCTGGTTATTCATGGTGACGGCAACCAGACTCGCGATTACGTTTATGTAGATGATGTGATCAATGTCATGGTGGCTGCGGCAACGACAGATGGAATAGATCAGAAAACCATTAATGTGGGTTCAGGCAGAGAAACCAGTGTAAAAGAACTGGCACAATCCATCATTGAAATAACCGGCGGCCGGCCCGAAATCGTATATAACCCACATAATGAAGTCAGCACATTAAGAATGTGTGCCGATATTTCTTCTGCCAGGGATCTTTTGAAATACGAACCCAAAGTGACAATTGATGCTGGGCTTCGTCTTACATATGAAAACGATCCACGTTTGATGCAAAAAAACACCTGATGCAGAAAACTGTGACAACAGGTCAAATTCTTCCAGCAGCTTTTTACGATCGGTCTGTAGTTGATGTAGCCCATGATTTGCTGGGAAAACGCCTCGTCAGGGTGATTAATGGGCAGAGAATCAGCGGGATAATCAACGAGACTGAGGCTTATGACGGCGAGCAGGATCAGGCCTGCCATGCAAAATCAGGAAAAACCGCCCGAAATTACGTCATGTATGGCAGACCGGGACGAGCCTATGTATACTTTACATATGGCATGCACTGGATGCTAAATTGTGTTTGCGGACCCGAAGGTTACCCCGCTGCCGTGTTGATCAGAAGTCTGATTCCGGATGAAGGTCTGGACTTCATTGCCTGTAAACGGCAAGGCATTTCCCAACGTGACTGGTGCAGCGGGCCGGCGCGGTTGACTCGGGCATTGGCCATTGGACGGGAATGCAATGAAGTGGACCTTACCGGTACATCCGGCGGACTATTCATTGAAGAAAGCAACTCCATCACAGAAGACCGTATTCACCGCACTCCACGAATTGGAATACAATATGCCGGCGAGCCGTGGGTCAATATGCCCTGGCGCTTTGTTCTCCAGGAAAGTACCTAAGAACAGAGAGTGAATCCCCATGAGTAATACAAACATCAATTGGAAATCTCTTATCCCCCCGTGGATCGACGAGACCACTGTTTTGTTATTTGGCGGCGGCGGCCACGGCAAAACCCTGATAGACCTGACCAGAGAACTGGACGCCTATCAAATTGGCGGCATTGTGGATGACAATCTGGAACCGGGAAGTCATGTCATGGATCTCCCGGTTTTTGGCGGAAGTGACATTCTGGAAGATCTATATAATGTCGGATTCCGCCAGGCAGCCAACAGTGTAGGGGGAATTGGAAACGTACAGGCCCGGGTTTTGGTCTTTGAAAAGTTAAAAAAAGTCGGCTTTTCCTTCCCCATACTTGTGCATCCGACAGCATGGATCGAACCATCGGCAATTCTTGAACCTGCGGTACAGATTCTCCCCCTGACTTATGTAGGTACTGACTCACGGATAGGGTTCGGCAGTCTGCTTAATTCGCACGTCGTAGTTTCACATGATTGTTACATTGGCGAATATGTTAATCTTTCTCCTGGTGCAACTCTCGCAGGTGGTGTTAAAATCGATGACCGTGCCCAGATCGGAATGGGTGTTACCATCAATTTAAATCTGACCATCGGCGCGGAAGCCCGGATCGGCAACGGTGCAACGATCAAGGCGGATGTCCCGCCCGGTGGACGTGTCTACGCCGGTCAGATCTGGCCTGAACGATCAACCAGCAGCTAAAGGATACGCATGTTTCGCAAACAACCTTCCACTCCAGGTCCCACACCATCTGCCCCCGTAGAACGGGTTACCACCGTTCTAGGCCCCGGTATACGATGGAATGGCAGCATGCGTGGAACAGGCGGTGTGCGGATTGAAGGTCCGATGGAAGGCGAAATCAGCATTCACGGGCTGGTTGTAGTTGGTGAAACCGGACGGGTCACCTGTGAAAATCTCAGAGCCAACACCGTCATCGTAGCCGGAGCGGTACGGGGAAATATCACCGCTGAAAAGATCGAAATTCGCGCCACTGGCCGGGTTTGGGGAGATGTGGTCACAGTGTCATTTTCCACAGAAGAAGGCGCATTCCTTCGCGGTCAGGTTCGCATGGAAGAACGAGTGGAGTTGAATCTGGAGCCTGAAGGTGAAACCCAACCGACCGAACCACCTCCCCCGGCGCCTGAAAAGAAAGCCCCCATCAAAGGATCATCATGACTACCGATACACTCTTGCTCATTGCCGCCGAATGGATCGGCATAGTTGCCCTGGGAATGCTGGCCGGATTAAGCCCACAACTGCAAAAAGTCAAACCACTTCAATTTCTTTTCCCTCGGCGTGAAGCCTCAATAACATTCTCACTCAATGCTGTGATCTTTTTCTTCAGCATTATTGTGTACAAATACTTTTTCACTATCCCAACTGTTTTTTTGGGGTTTAATATTGAAGCCGGATGGCAGCGAATCATCATTGATCTGATTGCGCTTTTGGTCATCGGCGCTGCCCTGGTATACCGAAAACAACCTTTCCGCAGTGCTCTCTGGGGGAAAGATGCCCTGCGGCCAAATGTAAATTTCAGCCTGCTGATCGCAGCGATGATTATTTTTATTCGGGCTAAAATTTCAGCCATTACCAATGGAGTTGAATCCATCGAAGGACTGGCATTGCTGCAGTTTCTGATGATTTCTCTGTGTGAAACCACCTTCTTTTTCGGGTATTCACAACCGCGATTATCATCACGGTTTGGACCAACAACCGGATGGTTGATCTCAGCAGCGTTTTTCACACTCTGGCAGGTTATCCCGCTGTCATTACACGGTGCCTTTGGACAAGATGCCATATATCAGGTTTTGCTGGCAACCGGTTACGGCCTGATCACAGGCTGGATCAGCCGGAAAAGCAAACACAATCTCACACCGGCTATTTATCTCGCCCTGAGTCAGTGGCTCTTCCTGATAAAATAGACACATGACAAAAAATAATCCTCCTGTAGTCCCCATGTCTTCTCCGGATATTATTGAAGAAGACCGTAACGCTGTACGTTCTGTCATCAATACCACATATCTCAGCATGGGGCCCTGGATAGACCGATTTGAAGAAGCCTTCCGCCAATTGACGGGCTGCCGGTATGCCATAGGTGTTAACAGTGGTACAGCCGGGCTTCATCTGGCCATTCGAGCTCTGGGCATTCAAAGAGGCGATATTGTTATCACTACGCCATTTTCTTTTGTTGCCTCAACAAATGCCATCCTATTTGAAAATGCCCTGCCTGTCTTTGTGGATGTTGATCCGGTTACTGGCAACATGGATACCACTCAACTGGCCCAGGCTGTTGAAGATCTGTCAGCCGGCGGCGCCGATGCCCGCCGGTGGCTGCCGCGCAAACTTCCCCGGTATTTTGATGATGCGGGCAGTGAGATTTTCCCTCGCTTGAAAGCTCTGCTTCCCATTGATGTTTTCGGTCAACCGGCCGATATGGATGCCATCCGTCAGATAGCCGATCATCGCAATCTTCCCATCATTGAGGATTCCTGTGAAGCCCTTGGGGCTATGTATAAGAACACTCCCAGCGGCAAGACGGGCGATATCGGCATTTTTGCTTTTTATCCCAATAAGCAAATTACCACAGGTGAAGGGGGCATGATCATCACAGATAATGAACAGTATGCAAAGACCATGCTGGCTTTACGCAATCAAGGTCGGGCTCCGGGTGACAACTGGCTTCAGCATACGCTTCTGGGATATAACTATCGCATGGATGAGATGAGTGCCGCCATGGGCACGTCCCAGATAAAACGGCTCGATTATCTCCTTACAGAGCGGCAAAAAGTGGCAGACATGTATGCCCATCATCTGGCATCCATTCCATCCATCGAACCCCTGACCATCGTGCCTACTACCACCCGTATGAGCTGGTTTGTCTATGTGGTACGCATCCCCCGCGGTGCCAACCGAAAAGTCATAGCCGATCGTTTGGCTGAAAAAGGCATCCCTGTACGACCCTATTTCCTGCCAATCCATTTACAGCCGTATATGGCTGAACGCTTCGGGTATAAAGCGGGTGACTATCCAGTAACCGAAGACCTTGGCGAACGCGGCCTGGCCCTGCCATTTTCTGGTGTGATGAAAGAAGAGCAGGTTGAATTTGTTTGCCGCGCCCTGCGCGAACTGGTATGACGGAAGAGAACACCTTCCGCCCGCCCCGGCGGCGGGGACTGATTTTTCAAATTGGCGCTGCCCTGGCATTTTTCAGCGCGGGCGGTTTGACATTCTGGCTGGCCATGGATCAGGAGATCGGCCTGTACTTCATCGGGTTGCTTTTTATCTCGATGGTTTTTCTCGCCCCGGTTCCTCTGATCGTATATCGCGCCATTGCACTCGGCCGTGCAACGTATGAATTGGAACGCGAAGGTCTGCGGCTGCGTTGGGGATTGCGAGCGGAAGATATCCCATTAAATACCATTGAATGGGTACGTCCCGCTTCTGAGCTTGGATTTCATCTGAACCAACCGAGATTCAGTTGGCCAGGCGCACTTCTGGGCTTCTCCTCTGTGGCTGAATTGGGGTTGGTGGAATTCATTGCCGCTGAACCGGATACTCTTTTGTTGATTGCCACTCCTACGCGAATTTTCGCCATTTCCCCTGCCCAACCAAAAGTTTTTATGAAGGCCTTCCAGAGAACCTCAGAAATGGGCAGCTTATCACCGATGCCGGCTTTCAGCTCTCAACCGGCTGCTTTTATGCGAAATGTCTGGCGCGACCGAATTGCCAGACTACCCATTCTCGTCAGTTTGATCGCCACAATTCTTCTGCTGGCAGGAACGGTGATCATCATCCCATCACGAAATCAGATTTCAATTGGCTTTACTCCGACAGGTAGTCCATTACCTCCAGTCTCACCGGAAAGGCTGCTCTTGTTGCCTATTCTGGCAGCTATAAGCGTTGCCATCTCGCTATCGGTCGGATTGTTTTACTATCGCCATCTGGAACAACGTATGGCGGCCTATCTCATCCTGGCGGGAGCCGGTACAACGCCCGTGCTTCTGCTTATTTCACTTCTCTTTCTTCGATGATGCCTATCTATATTCAACTTCCATTGGGTTTGATTCTTGCCGGTTTGATTGCCGCCGCCGCCTATTTTGCCAGAGCCTTAAATCGCTCGGGAGCGCTGGCCGCATTCATCCTGGGTACCGTCATTTTTGGAATCGGCGGTCTCAATTGGGCTGTCTTACTGCTGGCCTTCTTCCTGTCTTCCAGCTTTTTATCCATCTTATTCAAACATCAAAAGAAAGCTATTGCGGCCAATTTTTCAAAAGGTTCGCAGCGCGATGCCGGACAGGTAGCCGCTAACGGCGCCATTGCCGGCCTATGTGCCCTGCTCTTCCCATTGCTCGGACAACCGGTCTGGTTATGGGCTGCTTGCGCCGGGGCGCTGGCGGCTGCCAATGCCGATACCTGGGGTACTGAAATTGGGATTCTGTCAAAATCCAAACCCCGTCTGATCACAACGGGGAAACCGGTAGACACAGGGACGTCCGGCGGAATTACATGGACTGGCATACTGGCTGCTTTCTCCGGGTCACTGTTGATCGGCTTGCTGGCAGTTTTAGTTAAGCCAGCTGCCATAACCAACAGTCTCGAGAATAATATTTTGCTTCCTATCATTGTGACGTTGGCCGGTCTGGCTGGCAGTCTGATTGATTCATGGATCGGCGCCACCAACCAGGCAATGTATTATTGTGATATCTGCCAGAAAGCGACAGAAAAACATCCCCTGCATGGATGCGGTAATCCGACACGGTTATTACGCGGCGCTGCCTGGTTGAACAATGACTGGGTGAATACATTTTGTACATTTTGCGGCGGCCTTCTCGCCGCTTTGATTGCCTATTCGTTGATTTCTTCTTCCCTTCCTTTGGTCTCAGATGGAGGTGTTGATATGATGAAATTGACAGTAACGAGTCCTGCTTTTGCCTACAATCAACCCATACCGCAAAAATTCACTTGCGACGGCGAAAACAAATCACCGGCGTTAACGTGGAGTGATATACCTGCATCTACTCGCAGCCTGGCGTTAATTGTCGATGATCCGGATGCTCCCATGGGGACATATACACACTGGGTGGTGTATAACTTGCCGCCGTCACTGGTCAACCTTCCAGAGGGTATTCCGGTTGGCAAAATGGTCAATGGCGGCAGCCAGGGAATAAATTCTTCGCGGACGAATGGATATTTCGGGCCCTGCCCCCCGGCTGGGAAACCGCATCGTTATTTTTTCAAACTGTATGCTACCGATATTGAACCCACTTTGCCGGATGGATTGACGTCAGAGAGACTGGCAGCCGCATTATCAGGGCACATTCTGGCTTCCGGTGAATGGATGGGAACATACAGCCGGTAATCAAGTCATTCGCAGGTTGTGTATGTAATTTGATTTCATTTATGCCAATCGGCAGAGACAAGTATCTGACGATAATCTGGCATACCGATTTGCCACTGGGTTTTAATGTTTGTTCCGCTGAAATTCTCGAAAATCCACCAGTGGAACATCACTTCTGGCAGTTTCAGGAATTCTGATCCAGCGCTTTGTTCCGCCGCATACGGTTGATGACATTCGGTACAGCCGATTTTAAGAATGGCGGAGCGGTAATCGCCTGAATCGTACACAGCCGTTTATCCAGCATACGGGTGCGCAGGCGGGCGTCAATTTCATCTAACCGGTCTGACGTGGTGATCACCGTTGGCAGATTGGCGGCATACCGGTAGTTAAATAACTGGTAAAGTTTTTCCTTTACCCAGGCAGAAGGCACCTGAGTGCCCAGATCATCCAGAATCAGTAAAGGTGACGTCTTGACTTCTTCAAATTCTCGGTCATACGTAACATTGCTGGTTGGACTGAAAGTTGCCCGCAAATGATCCAGTAAATCAGGAACCACCCAGTAATCCACCGGGAAACCCTGTGAAGCCCGGTAATTTCCAATAGCCGCTGCCAGGTGGGTCTTGCCTGAACCATACGGACCCATAAAAACGAGCCAGCCGGTGGGTTGCTCGGCAAAAGACTGAGCTTTTTGAAATGCCGCGGCCAGGCTTTTCAGCTCTTCAGGATTGAGCTTTTCAAGTTCACGCAGGCTGAAATTGCCAAACGTACAGGCATGCAAAAGGCTCAAAACCGAACGATGGGGTTGAATACCCTGTTGTACCGGCTGACGGTAATCGGGGGCATTAATCTTCAATACTGTGACCAGTTCAGGATCTTGCAGCCGTGAACGGATGCGTCCGTCCAGTTCTTCCAGGTCCATATCGGTGGTTACAACGGTGGGAAGGCGTTTCACGTAACGATGGTCAAAAAGTTGAAAGAGTTTCTCCAATGCCCACGAGGTGGCATTTTGCGTCCACAGGTTATCCAGAACCAGGAGAGGCACATTGCGGATTTCTTCGAACCGGGCGGCATAGGGATCATCATCCGAACCATATGATGCCCGCAGCGTATCCAGTAGATCAGGAACCGTCAGGAAGAGTGTGGGGATGCCCAGTCCGGCGGCTTTGTTGGCTATGGCAGCCGCCAGATGTGTCTTTCCGCAGCCGTATCCACCGCAAAATAACAGCCAGCCTTTCAGGTCATTGGCAAATTGTTCCGCATGGCTGCGGGCAATGGATAGTGATTTCTCCTGTTCATCACCCAATCCCATCCGTCCTTTGGTGCTGAAGTTATCAAAAGTTTTTCCGGCATAATCGGCCAGCCGGTTCAGATTGGCCGGGTTGGCGGCATTCTTCCCATTGCGGTGATTCGCCTGGCAAACGCAGGGGATTAATTTTCCAAAATCTGGATGACCAATTGGAAGGTCTTGACGCACAAAACCGACCCCACCGCAGATCGGACAGATATCCCGTGGTAAGTCTCCATCATTGGCTTTATTCATGGTTGATGAATTCCGCGTACTCGCCTTCAATATATTTTCGTCGATCTTTTTCAGAGTCTCGTGAATTCTGTCCATTCGAGCCTTTCTGCTGCCAGTTGCGGAGTATGGAATCGATATACTTCCAATTTCTGGCATTTTTCTTCACGGCTTCTTCAAAAGCGTACTGGATGATTGATTGCGGATATGTCTTTTCGGCTTCCTGCAAAATGTCAGCCAGCATGGGGGTCAACGGGCCGATATTGTCTTCATACAGCCGGAAAATACCCGGCCATACCGGAGGCAGGGGTTGGGATAAACCATGAGAATCATCTGGCACCCATTTACCCGATTTTAAGGCAGCCAGGGCATCCCGTCCACGGGCGGAATTCAGGAAGAGAATGGCAGAATCTCCTGCATTGGGACCTTCTGCCTGTAAAACAAAACCGATATCTACAGCTTTCTTAATGCTAGCCATAATGATAGATTGCCCGCTGGCTTCTTCCAGATGAAGAATGTTAAGAAGCTGATCGTCTGACATAAGATCGTTCACCCGGATATATCGAACCGCCCTTTCCTGTGCATCCAACAGGCGGATAATATGCAACATCAACTTGACGGTATTCACATCGTCAACCTGTGGGAGCACTTCTGTGAAAAAGGCGGCAGGGATGGGAACCAGATGGGTTTTGCCGGAAGGAAAGCCCTGAAAGGATGTCATCGATTTCACCCTTGATTACCTGTGTGGTATGGTGGCCGCATTGTCAAACCGGGCCAGATTGTTCAAGAAAACCAGTTCAATACCCGAATGAACCGGGCCATTTCGGTGTTTGGCCACAATGATTTCAGCCAGGTTGGCACGTGGATTATCTTTATCGAGCAGATCCGGACGATGGATGAACATTACCACATCGGCATCCTGCTCCAGGCTGCCCGATTCGCGCAGGTCAGAGAGGATCGGTTTTTTATCTGCGCGCATTTCCACCGCGCGAGATAACTGCGCAGCAGCCAATACAGGAACATTCAACTCACGGGCCAGGATCTTCAAATTGCGGGAGATGTAAGACACTTCCTGTACGCGGTTATCATTTCGCGTATCAGATGACATGAGCTGCAGGTAATCCACAATCACCAGATCAAGGTGATATTCCATATGCAATCGGCGGCATTTGGTGCGCATCTGCATGGGGGTGATGGCAGGGGTGTCATCCAGGAAAATTTGTGTTTCACCCAGAGTCTCAATTGCCTGGGTGAACAGCGGCCATTCGTCATCACGCAACTT
Organism: Leptolinea tardivitalis; assembly: GCF_001050275.1. Lineage (GTDB taxonomy): Bacteria > Chloroflexota > Anaerolineae > Anaerolineales > Anaerolineaceae > Leptolinea > Leptolinea tardivitalis. Next base: position 117,306 of record NZ_BBYA01000011.1, on the reverse strand, counting down.
GCCCGTACGAAGCCGCTGGGTATCGATCCCGGTCTCCTGCGCAACCAGGCGCTGTACCAACTGTTCATTGGACATTTCCAGCGAGAACATGGCTACGTGTTTCTTGTACATCTGGGCAGCATTTTTAGCTATTGAAAGCAGGAAACCTGTTTTTCCCATAGAGGGACGACCGGCAATGATCAACAGATCAGATTTTTGCAGACCTCCCAGTAAATTATCAAGATCAAGCAGACCCGTGGGAACGCCGTAAATCTCTTCACTGCGGCCGGAAAGTTTGTCCACCCGGTCATAATATTCACTGGCTACTTCTTTGATCGGCTGGACATCCTTATGGGTACGGCGTTCACTGATGGCAAAAATGGACTTTTCGGCCGTATCAATAACTGTATCCAGTGTGGTTTTTTGATCATATGCCAATCGGGCCAGATCATTGGCAGATGCCAGCATGCGGCGGCGCATGGCCGTCTCCTCCACCATGTGACCGTATGTTTCAGCATGCAATGAAGTCGGGGTCTGGTTGATCAACTGCATGAGGTAGGCGGGACCACCGGCATCAGCCAGTTGGTTATTTGCTTCCAGGTCTTCCACAACCGTCAGGAAATCGATCGGGGTGCGTTTTTCATGTAAACGCGAGAATGCCCCCCAGATCCAACCATTACGCACAATATAGAAATCTTCCGGTTTCAGGAATTGCCCGAGTTCAAAAAACGAATCAGGATTGATCAACACGGCACCAATCACAGCTTCTTCTGCCTGCCGGTTGTGCGGTTGTACCTGGATATCGGCTATTGGTTCTTCTTCGGTAAGTTGGAAATCGTCCATAGGTTAAATGTTAACGGGTAGTGAAAAAATCTGCCTACCCGTTATTGTATCCGATTCTTTTGTGGAGTATTCAGCGAAACATGAAAGTCTTATTAAGGGGATGGTTCATCCGGTTCAGAAGACGGCGGTTCGCTGCTATCGTCGTCAGGTGGTTTACTGAGGCTGTCAAGATCGATGTTCTGAAGAAAGTCTTCGTATACTTCCAGACGGTCGCTGCCTTCCTCTTCTTCTGCTTTCGCCCATTCAGGTTTTCGGGGAGCCGGTGCAGAAGGTTCATGTGGTTGCATATCCTGCTCTGGGAGAATTCCGGCTGTCTCCATGACCTCACGTGCTGCCAGAATGGGTACATGGGCACGCACAGCCATGGCTAACGCATCTGATGGGCGCGAATCGATTTCTAAAATCTTGCCGTCTACATCCACCACAAGATTACCGTAGAAAACATCATCCTTGAGGCTCACCACTTCAACCCGTACAAGCCGGGCATTTAGAGAGGTAAGCAGGTTTTTCATCAGATCATGGGTTTGTGGTCGGGCAACTTCAATATCCTGTAATGCAATTGTAATGGCTTCTGCTTCATACGGGCCAATCCATATCGGCAGGTACCTTTCAGCATCCACTTCCCGGAGAATAACAATCCGCTGCTGATTTGTCAGCGAAACACGCACACTGTCTATGACGACTTCAACCATTCGGGGCATTCGAACCTCCCTGATAGGATCTCTCCCATCATTCATTCGATTCTAACATGCGCCAACATTGACTGCAACCGGTTCTCTGATGTTAGTGTATAATACTTAAGTCTTAACAAAATACTTTTAAGGTTTCCACAATGGGGGGGGTGAAGCCTATATCACAACCCATGTCCTTTGAAATTCAAAGGCTATTTTTTTCAGTACCAGGGAAATTGCCCGGATAATGGACGAGTTTTCACAAAAATTCGCAACATTAAAAACAATTCCACCCGGTCCGGCCGCGCCTAAGGCTACCATTTTACTGGTAGAAAATAAGCCGGCGGTACGGTCAGTTTATTATGAAGGCCTTTCACGTAAGGGCTTTAAGATATTGACGGCTTTAAACGGTACTGATGCGGTAAAGCAACTGGATGGTTTGCATTGTGATCTGATTCTGATCAATGCAGCTTCCCTATACTCAAATGGCAAAGGGATTGTCCGTAATCTTAAGAAGAAAGCCCCGGCAATTCCCGTTTTATTAATCCTTCAGGAAAATCAGGATCCCGAAGAAACACAGGCTGACGTTGTACTCTCACTGCCTTTCACATTGCAAAAACTGCTTAACCGCATGAAACCGCTTTTACCGGCAATGAAGAAAGATGTGCTTAAAGTGGGAACCTTGCAACTGGATATCAAAGAACGGATTGTACGATATCAAGGCCGGCAGGTGCGCCTTACACCCAGGTTGATGATGCTTCTGCAAACCTTGATGGAAAAGCCCGGCGAAGTGATTGAACGAACTGAACTTTTCCGCAAAGTCTGGGAGACTGAATACGTTGAAGATACACGCTCGCTGGATGTGCATATTTCATGGCTGCGTGAAGCGCTCGAACTTGATCCCCGACATCCCCGGCTGATCAAGACAATCAGAGGTGTTGGATACCGTCTTGATCTCGGGGAACCGCCAACCCGCCCTCTGGGTAAACGCAAGCTGACGCTTCTGGAAAAAACACAATAACCATCACCATAGAATCGCAGGGAAATCAACATGATTACACTGGATGAAGTGGCCTCCATTGATAAAGACACCATCCCCTCTCGGGCTTTATCGCTTCAACAGGAAGATATACCATTCTTGGTCGGGCTGTTGAAAGAGAAGGATGACAACCTTCGATACCATGCTCTGTTGCTCTTGCAAAACCGATCTCGGTCGCATAATGATGTCTACCCTTTCTGGGATACTCTGACTGACATGTTTTCCAGTTCCAATTCATATCACCGCAGTATCGGATTGATGTTGATCGCTGATAATGTTCAATGGGATCAAGCCGGGAAATTTGATTCACTGGTAGATGCCTACCTGGATTTTGTGAATGATGAAAAACCCATCACAGTCCGGCAGTGTGTGCAAAGTCTGGTTAAAATAATCCCCCACAAACAGCATCTGATCGCCAAAATACAGGACAAATTGCTCAATATTGACTTATCTGCCCGCAAGGAAACCCAGCAGAAGATCCTGTTAATGGATATTCTTTCGGTGTTTGCCGTTGCCCGGAGATACCAAAAAGATGACCGGGTGGAGAAGTATATTGTCTCTGCCATGACCGGTGGTGTACTGGATAAAAAGGCCCGGGCAGAGATCGAAAAATTGCTTTAATAAAAAGAAATTCGGCCAATTTGAAGCCGAATTTCTTTTTATCAAACCAACGCAATCCATTACTCAAATTTTTAATTTTTCACCAGCCAGCATTTCAATGATGGAGATTACACTGGAATTATCCTGATCTCCCAGTCCATTATCCACCATCGCCTGAAAGAGCTGGTTGGCAATGGCAGTGCCGGGCAGGGGGATTCCATACGTTCGGGCAGTGTCCATCACAATCCCCAGGTCTTTGGATTGCATGCGGGATTTAAAGCCCGGATTGCGGTTGCCTTCAAAAAGACGCTGCGGTTTGACATCCAGAGTCCAGCACTGCGCCGCCCCGGCTTTGATGGCCTCAATAACCTTGCGCGGATCAGCACCGCATTTCTGAGTAAAGATCATCAATTCACCCATGGCCACCATCTGAGCTGCCACCATGATCTGGTTGGCGGCTTTGGCGATCTGTCCCGCGCCCGGCTCTCCGATATGAGTGATGGTTTTGCCAACCGCCTGTAACACCGGCATTACAGTCTCCAATGCCTCCGCTGAACCGCCAACCATGATGGTCAAAGTGCCATTGCGTGCCCCGATATCCCCGCCGCTTACAGGAGCGTCCAGACTGGCTACACCAGCTTCTGCCAGACGAGAAGCAATTTCTCTGGCAGCATCCGGCTTGATCGTGGAATTATCTATAAAGATCAAACCTTTGTGGGCACCTTCAATAACGCCATCTTTCCCCAAAGCCACTTTTAATACATCCGGTGAGTCGGGCAGATTGGTAAAAACAACATCCACACGGCGGGCAACATCAGCCGGAGATACGGCCGGTTCTGCCCCTTCTGATACCAGTTCATCCACAGCACCCCGGCTGCGGTTATGCACCACCAGAGGGAAACCTGCCTTTAAAATGTTCCGAGCCATTGATTTTCCCATAAGCCCGAGGCCTATATACCCTACTTTTAACATCGTATCCCTCCAATTTTTTGCCGTATTTTTTATAACCAAGATTATAATCACCAACCGCATACAAGAGACTGAGAGGGAAGATGAAAACAGAGTTGAATAAGAAGCAGCTGGGTATATACCTGGCCTTTGCCTTTGGTTTGGCCTGGGCAGTGGGGTTAATCATATTTTTAACAGGCGGTTTGAAAGACAGTCCACAACTGGTACCGGGCTTATCACTGGCCGTCATTTTGCTTGCGCTGGGATACATGTGGGCACCTGCCCTGGCACATATCTTTACCCGCCTGGTGACAGGACAGGGCTGGTCTGATTTGTTGCTTCGGATGGAATTTAAAAAATGTTGGAAGTATATTCTGGCTGCCTGGTTTCTGCCGGGAGTATTCACCATAATTGGAGCAGTTGTATTTTTTCTTATATTTCCTGCGAACTATGATCCCAATCTGGGTGTTTTGCAGGAGATGGTGAAGGCCAAAACTCCCAACATGAACGTATCACCCTGGATGATCATTCTGGCCAATACCATCCAGGCATTCTTGATAGCTCCGATCATCAACAGCTTCTTCACTTTCGGAGAGGAATTTGGCTGGCGTGGATACCTTCTGCCTAACCTTTTGCCTCTTGGAGAACGCAAAGCTTTCCTGATCAGCGGCATCATCTGGGGTTTATGGCATGCTCCAATAATTGCTATGGGACATAACTATGGATTGACATATCCGGGCTTTCCCTGGACAGGCATCTTAACCATGACCTGGTTCTGTATCCTTGCAGGAACATTTATCGGCTGGCTCAGTTTGAAAGCAGAAAACATCTGGCCGGCTGTCATCGGACATGCGGCCATCAATGGCATCGCAGGGCTGGCAACCTACTTTGTTAAAGGCACTCCAAACCCGATTATTGGGCCTTTACCGGTGGGGCTTCTGGGGTCCGCTGGTTTTCTGGCAGCCGCTGTTTGGATTTATTTCCAGACACGCCCTGTAACGGAATAATCTTCAACCTATAAACCCGGCCATAATCCGGGTTTATTCTATAGAATATAGTGATCATATGATCAGTCTTGTTCACTTGACACATTCCACCTGCCGCGATACTATCAAACCAGGTGATCCAAATGCATCCAGATGCAAATACCCGTCGTTTACTGTACAAAATCGCCCACGTCTATTACGAAGAAGGTCTCAGTCAAAAACAGATTGGCCTGCGCTATGGTCTGTCCCGAATTAAAGTCTCGCGTATGTTGAAACAGGCGCGTGACCTGAAGATTGTGCAGATCACTTTTTCTGCCGGAAATGAACGGACTGCCAGCCTGGAGCACAGCATTGAGGCTGCCTATGGGCTCGATGAAGCCGTGGTGGTCAGTTCCGTTCCATCCGCAGATGGAAAAACGAACTTAAATGCTCTGGGAGCCGCGGCAGCAGAATGCCTTGTTCGCGGAATTCAGGGAGATGAGACGATTGCCATCACCTGGGGACATTCCATTCTGGCCGTGGTCGATGCCCTGCCAACCGGAAACTGGCCTGACCTGCATATCGTTCAAACACTTGGCGGTTTGAGTCAGCCTGAATCCAAGATCAATGCGGGTGACCTTGCCCGCCGCACGGCCCAGACTCTGGGGGCCAATGTAACCCTGCTCTCTTCGCCAGGTCTGGTAGAAAGCAAAAGTGTCCGCGACTCGTTGATGAATGATCCGCAAATAAAACGCACACTCGGATTGGCAGCCAAAGCCAACATCGCCCTCGTGGGAATCGGTGTTCCCAATTCCACCTCTTTCTCCCTGGTTGAAGTCTTAAAAGAAAAAGATATCGAGCGGCTGACATCCCGCGGTATTGTGGGAGATATCGGCCTGCAATTCTTTAACGAAAAAGGGATGCAAGTGCCCGATGAAATCCATGATTGTGTGGTCGGGTTGAACCTTGCGCAATACAAGGCCATACCACGTGTCATTGCTGTGGCAGCTGGTGTAGAAAAAGTTCGAGCCATCCGGTCTGCCCTGAAAGGCAAAATCATCAATGTCCTTGTGACCGATGAGATTACAGCTGGCGAACTTCTTAGAAAACAATAACGGTACTCTCAGATACTACCAGTTTAAGGAATGTGAAATACTGTTATTTATTTATAGATTTGGAGGAATGATGAAAAAAGAACAGGCGACAAAATCGAAAGCACAACCCATTACTTTTTCAAGGATATCCGCTCTCATTGAAGAGCAGGAATTAACCAAAGAAGAATTGCTGACCTGCCTGCGTCAGATGGAAGAAATTCGGGCATTTGAAGATAACATCGCCGAATTACTCGGCCGTGCCGTTTTGAAAGGCGCCTCACACCTGTATGCCGGTGAAGAGGCAGTTGCTGTAGGAGCCGTTTCTGCTCTGCGAAATGATGATTTGATCACCAGCACGCATCGCGGCCATGGTCACGCCCATGCACATGGCGACCGACATGCCGTTGGAGAAGCCGAAAAGCAGGAACATCTCAACAAGATGATGGCGGAAGTTCTTGGGAAATCCGGCGGGTACTGTAAAGGTAAAGGCGGTTCCATGCACATCGCAGATGTTGCCCACGGCAACCTGGGAGCCACCGGTATTGTCGGCGGCAACCTTCCCGTGGCCGTAGGTGCAGCCCTGGCGCAGAAACTCAAAGGAACAGATAAAGTGGTGGTGTGTTTCTTCGGTGACGGAGCCTCCAACGAAGGCAACTTCCATGAAGCATTGAACATGGCGTCTGTTTGGAAGCTGCCCATCATTTTCGTTGTTGAAAACAACCTGTACGGAATGTCTGTGCCATTCGCCAATGTCAGCAACCTGAAAGACATTGCTGCCCGTTCAGCCGCCTATGGCATTCCCGGTGTGGTAGTTGACGGCATGGATGTGCTGGAAGTTCGCAAAGCCACTGCCGAAGCCGCGAAACGCGCCCGCAGCGGTGAAGGACCAACCCTGATTGAAGCCAAGACATACCGCTGGTATGGTCACTCCCATTCTGACCCGCGCGCCTACCGCACGCGCGAAGAAGAAGCTGAATGGAAAAAACGCGACCCCATCCTTGTGATGAAAGAGGAGATGAAGGTCGTTAAGATGCTCACAGACAAAGAAATCGAAACCATCGAAAAAGGCGTTGAGAAGAAAATTGAGAAGGCTATGGATTTTGCCATGGCATCTCCCGAACCGCCAGCCAGTGAAGTTTTCACCGATGTATTTGCTCCATCCAAATTTGTGCCGGATGATTATGAAAAAGACCGCCAGCTTCGTGACCATATCAAAGCCGGTCAGATTACTCGTGAAATCAGCTACGCACAGGCTTTACAGGAAGCCATGCGTGAAGAGATGAAACGCGATTCCAGTGTGTTCCTGATGGGTGAAGACATCGGCCTGTACGGCGGATCGTATGGCGCCACCCGTGGTTTATTCCAGGAATTTGGGAAATGGCGGGTGATCGACACCCCTATTTCTGAAGCCGGTATCGGCGGGGCAGCCGTTGGTGCTGCCATGGCCGGTATGCGGCCGGTAGCCGAAATCATGTATGTTGATTTCACCCCCCTGATTATCGATCAGGTGGCCAATGTAGGCGCTAAGAACCGCTATATGTTCGGCGGAAAGACCACCGTCCCCATGGTGGTGCGGACAGAAGGCGGCGCCGGACGCGCCATTGCCGCCCACCATTCGCAGAGCCTCGAATCCCTCTGGACTCACTTCCCCGGTATTTATGTGGTAATGCCCTCCACAGCGTATGATGCCAAAGGCCTGCTTAAAGCAGCCATCCGCGATGACAACCCGGTCATGTTCATTGAGCATAAGATGCTGTATAAAGAAAAAGGTCCCGTTCCCGAAGAAGATTACATCATTCCCTTCGGTGTGGCAGATATAAAACGCCCCGGCAAGGATATCACCCTGGTGACGTATTCCCGCATGGTTTTCCGTGCGCTGGAAGCCGCCAAAGAACTGGAAAAAGAAGGATTGGATGTCGAGGTGATCGACCTGCGCACGCTCAATCCCCTCGATATTGACACAATTGTCACCTCTGTAAAGAAGACCGGCCGACTGGTGTGCGTCAGTGAAGCCTACGAAAATACCGGTTTTATTAATGAAATCCTTGTGCAGATCAACGAAAGAGCCTTTGACTATCTGGACGCTCCCATGGTCCGGGTGGCAGCCGCCAATGTTCCCGTACCACGGGCAGAAAACCTGGAAGACATCGCCATCCCGAACACCCGCCGGGTGATGGATGCCTGTAGAAAGGTGATGAAATAATGGCGAAAGAACTTTTTATCCCCAAACTCGGTCAGACAGTGGAAGAGGTCACTCTTCAGGACTGGCAGGTGAAGGATGGTGATAAAGTCGAAAAAGGCCAGACAATCATTGAGGTAGAGACGGATAAAGCCGTATTCCCGGTTGAATCCACCGCCTCCGGTGTCGTTCACCTTGGGCCGTTCAAACCGGGGCAGGTGGTGCCGGTTTTGACGGTGATTGCCGTGATCGGTTCGGCGGAAGACGTATTCCAAACCAGCACTTCAGTCAACCAACCGGTGGAAGAACCGGTTCAGTCCACTGAAACCCGGCCAACTGCAGCTGCTTCCCCCGTTTCAGCGGTTCCTCAAAATGAAAGGGTATTTATCTCCCCTCGGGCCAAAAAGTTGGCTGCCGAAAACCATCTCGATTGGACTCACATTACCCCCACCGGTGATGACGGCCGGCGGATTGTGGAACAGGATGTGGTCAAGTACCTGACATCCCGTCCCAGGGTTTCACCTCTGGCAGAGAAAATCGCCGGTGCAACCGGTGTTGACTTGAACCAGGTTCAGGGAACCGGACCCGGCGGCCGGATTATGAAAACTGATGTCTTGCAGGCGGTTCGCACGGAATCGCCCGCAGATGCCGCATCAGAGGTGATCAAGGTCGTACCACTGACGGGCATACGCGGCGTGATCTATTCCCGTATGGGCGAGAGCACCCAGCAAACATCGCGGGTCACGCTATTCATGGAAGCCGATGCCACCCGTTTCGTGGAACTCCGCGAGATGCTGAAGGAGAAATTTTCCAAAGAATGGGGCTTCTCTGCCGGATACAACGATCTACTGGCCAAGATTTGCGGACAGGCATTGCGGGAATTCCCGTATATGAACGCCCGAGTCAACGGGAACCAGATCGAATGGCTTCGTCCCATCAATATGGGCATGGCGGTGGATACCGACCGTGGACTGGTGGTGCCGGTCATCAAGAACGTCAATGAGAAATCAGTCCACCAATTCGGGCAGGAATTTCGTGCGCTGGTGGATAAAGCCCGGGCGGGCACCCTGCTGCCGGACGAAATGAACGGCGGCACCTTCACCATCACCAACCTGGGCGGGAATGATGTCATTGCCTTCACCCCGGTCATCAACCTGCCGCAGGCGGCCATTCTCGGCGTGGGAAAAATCACTCCGGCGCTGGCCATGAAGAACGGTCAGGTGGTGGAATACCAGAAATTGATTCTGAGTCTTGTGTTTGACCACCGCATCGTTGATGGTGCTCCCGCCGCCCGCTTCCTGCAATGGATCAAGGATCGTGTTGAATTTCCCGAACTGCTTGGTTTTGACTGAATCCAGATAGACTTTTCCCTCAAGTCCCATCTTTTCCTCCAGAAAGGGCGCTTTCCAGCAGCGCCCTTTCTACTTAAAAACATACGGCCGGCTTGTCAAAGCCTTTGGGATGCTTTATAATTTCACATCTCCGGGCGCGTAGCTCAGCTGGTCAGAGCGTACGGTTCACATCCGTAAGGTCGGGGGTTCGAGCCCCTCCGCGCCCACACAGAGATTTTTCAGTCTCATCAAGGCGGGTTGTTTACCACGGGCACTTCGCGAGCCCCTCCGCGCCCACACAGAGATTTTTCAGTCTCATCAAGGCGGACGTTTACCACGGGCACTTCGCGAGCCCCTCCGCGCCCACACAGGGGTTTTCCGGCACAATAGAATCTATGCGCATTCTGATGACTACCAATTTTACGACATCAGATGTGTTTTTTGGCATAAAATATTCGTTTTTGAACGAGTATTCCCTCAGCCTCATCTCAAAAAAGAGCGGGGATTTAGATTATCATGTTGATATCGGGCAGTCCACAGCACGTATCACCAAACAGGATTCTTTATGGCCACCAACACAAAATCTTCCGGTATTGCTCTTGCGCTTGCCGCCATTCTCATCTGGAGCACGCTGGCGCTAATCAGCACCCGGCTTTCGCGAATTTCCCCATTTCTCATCCTGACCATCGCCTTTCTGATCAGCGGCTTCATCAGCCTTCTGCGGGTTAAAGCCTGGCGCATCCCGTTGACCACCATTCTGGTCGGTGCGGCAGGTATCTTCGGGTACCACTCCCTCTATTTCAAGGCTTTTTCACTGGCGCCAGCGGTTGAAGCCAACCTGATTAATTACCTGTGGCCGCTGCTGATCGTTGTGCTTTCACCGGTTATCCTCCCCGGTTATCATCTTACGTTCAGGCATATCCTTGCCGCCCTGCTCGGCCTGACCGGCGCCGCGCTGATTGTCACAGAAGGCCGCCTGACCATTGACCTGATTTACCTGCCGGGGTATCTGCTGGCCTTCGGGGCGGCAGTCACCTGGGCGGTGTATTCTCTGCTCACCAAACGTCTTCCCCCCTTTGGCACGGAATCGGTGAGTGTATTTTGCCTGATTTCCGGTCTCTTATCGCTGGTCATCTTTTTGTTGACCGGCGGGAGGGTATCTGATTTCCAATCACTGACAATAACAGAATGGACGTTGATCTGTCTCGCCGGGATCGGTCCCCTGGGGGCGGCGTTTTATTTCTGGGATGCCGCCTTGAAACGGGGTGATCCGCGCACGATCGGATCGCTTGCGTATCTCACCCCGTTGTTATCCACACTCAATTTATTGATTTTCGCCAATAAAACCCTGACCTTGATCAGTGGTCTTGCCATGATCTTGATTATTGGCGGAGCTGTACTTGGGTCGTTAGAAAGGCAAACCGGTTAACCGGCGGATTCTTTCGGTGGTTCCACTTTCGGCTCTTCCACCTTCTTGGGCGGTTCGGCATGGACGGTGAAATCCGCTTCCGGTGCGATTTTTCGAACTTCGGCCTGTATCTTTTCCGTCAACGTGTGGACTTCGCCCAGCGGCAGCGCTGCATCCATCACCACATGGGCGTCAATAAAAATATGAGCACCCGAAGGCCGCACACGGACTTTGTGAACATCAGATACACCGGGGACACTCTTGACTACAGCCGTCACTTTTTCCACAAGACCATCCGGTGCAGAATCCAGCAGCCCCTTTATCGTGCGTATGCCCAATTCCACACTGACATAGATGACAATAAAGGCTACACCGACAGCCGCAACGGCATCGGCATGCTTGAGAAAATCCAATCCTTTGACATTGTTAGCCAGCAAAACACAACCCAGACCCGCAATTACGACACTGGAAGACCAGATATCTGTACTGAAATGCAGGGCATCGGCTTCCAGCGCCTGACTGTTGTGCTTTTTTGCCGCATTGGCAAGCACCCGTGAGCGGGTGGCATCAACGATGATAGATACCGCCATCACGATGAACGCCCAGATACTGACTTCCACCTCTACCGGGTGGACAAACAAACGCTGGTAGGCCTCATAAATGATCCATGCACATGTAGCCAGCAGGAGCAGGGTTTCAAAAAGGGCAGACAGGTTCTCCACTTTTCCATGCCCGTACAGATGCTCTTCATCAGCCGGTTTCCCGCTGATTCGCACCGCCAGGAATGTCACCAGCGCCGCCACCAGATCAAGCCCGGAATGAGCCGCTTCCGCCAGAATACCCAGCGAACCGGTGACAGCACCAACGATGATCTTGAATGTTGTCAACCCCACAGCCGCGATAACAGAACTGAGCGCAGCCTGTGTTTTTTCCCTGGTTGCCTGGGATGAAGAGGATCCTTCCATTATCTTTACCTCGAGTATCTAATATGGATTTTTTTCGTCAAGGGTGGTTATGATACTTCAAAATTCAAATTAATTATGACACTAAAGAATCATTTGAGCATTATTACCAGATTGATTTAACAGGTAATCCGGTTCCAGACACCTGTACTTACAGATGAACTAATCATCAGCGATGATTTATTCCAGGTTGGCATGCCGCTTCATCAAATCTGAATTGCTGTCGGTTATCCCCTTCTTCTCAATGATGCGGATGACCATCGCATCACAGAAAAGCAACAAACTCTGCTCAAACATGCTTCCCCCCGGTTGAATGGATGTCGCCCCACTGTCTTCCCTGCTTTTTGTGGTAACGGCTTTTATCGGAACCACCAGATCGGCCAGTTTCCCGATTGTGGACTCGGGATAAATGGTGATTAAAGCCACTCTGGCGCCAATGGATTTCGCCTTCCGGGCAATCGTCGTGAGCGTGGCTGTCTCACCTGAGCCTGATCCGATGATCAATAGATCCCCGGGTTGAATGGCCGGGGTTATGGTTTCGCCCACGACACAGGCATTGAAACCGAGATGCATCAAGCGCATGGCCAACCCGCGCATCATCATCCCTGAACGTCCTGTGCCGGCAATAAATACCCGTCCGGCAGACAAAATGGCATCGACCAGAGATTCCGCTCTGGCCGGATCGATCTGCTTCAACGCACCTTCCAGTTCTTTTAAGATTGACAGGCTGATCTCAACGGTATCCATCAATGGTTCTCCAAATACCAGATTGTCTCATTCTCTGATGGTCCGGATCATCTTCTGAGCAGCAGCCCGTATATCGGCTGCGCCCGTCAAAGCCGTCCCAACCACTACAATATCGGGGTTGTACTTCTTCGCAAGTGAAATGGTATTGAAATTGATCCCACCAGCCGCAACCGTACCTGCGTTCTTTACGACTGTCTTGACCAACGCCAATTCATCAAAAGGTGTCTTTCCGGTGTTCTGGACGTCAATAGCGGTGTGCAGGCAGATGTAGTCAACATCCATGCCATCCAGTTCAACAGCACGCCCGGCGACATCTTCCACACAGACCATGTCAGCCATCACCTGTTTCCCCAAATCCCGCGCGGTTTTGACGACTGCCCGGATGGTGGCATCCTGCGCGAATGCCAGAACCGTTACAATATCGGCTCCGGCTTCAAAAGCATCGGCTGATTCAATGCTGCCGGCATCAATGATTTTTGTATCAGCCAGGACCATCAGGGCCGGGTATTTCTCCTTGATCATGCGAACCGGGTGCATGCCTTCTCTCAAAATCATGGGAGTACCGACCTCAACAATATCCACCACATCATAGACCCGGGCAACCATCTGTAATGCGGTTTTGGCATCCACCCTGTCAAGCGCAAATTGAAGTTTCAAAACTACTCCATTCCGAAATCAAATCCGACCAATAAATAGACACAACATTCTCAACGGGCAGGATTGGAGACACCCACCCGTTGAGAATGTGTTCAAATTTAATTTTTCAAGGCCGCATCAAAGGCAAAATCAGATGGTTTTATTCGCATCCGGTTTATATAGTCGAACGATTCTTTCGCGCCTTGCTCGCGCTCCATGCCGCTATCTTCCCATTCAATGGAGAGCGGACCCTCATACCCAATAAAGTTGAGCTCACGAAGGATATCTTCAAAGTTCACCATCCCGCGGCCAATACTGCGGAAATTCCACCGGCGGCGAGGGTCGCCAAAAGGCAAATGGGATCCAAGAATGCCAGATATATCGTCATTCGCCACATAAACATCCTTCAAATGCACATGATAGATCTTTTCGGGAAACGTGCGAATGAAAATATGCGGTTTGATTCCCTGCCACAGGAGGTGACTGGGGTCAAAATTGAAGCCGAATGTCGGGCGGTTGTCCAGCACCTTGAGTAATTTCTGCGAGGTGTAGATATCATAGGCAATTTCTGAAGGATGAACCTCCAGCGCAAATTTAATATTGAAACGGTCAAATTCATCAAAGATGGGAGTCCAGAGCTGCTTGATGCGAGCAAAACCATCCTCCACCATCGCTTCGGTGGTCTGCGGGAAGGAATACCAGAAATTCCAGATGGGGGAGCCCACAAAACTGGTTGTCACTGTACAGCCCAGATTCTTTAACGCCTGAGGCACGTGCATCATCTGGTCAATCGCCCAGGCACGCATTTCCGCCGGTTTCCCTTTCACCTTATCGGGGACGAAATTGTTATGCCGCAGGTCGTACTCATCACCCACAATCTGACCGGCAATATGAGTTGAAACTGCCCAGCATTTCAGGTGATATTTATCAAGAATTTCCAATTTTTGCTGTACGTAATTCTTATCCGTGGCCGCTCGGACGACGTCCATATGGTCGCCGCCGCAGCCAATTTCCAATCCTTCATATCCCATCTGGCTGGCCTTCCGGCAGACCTCTTCAAAGGGCATGTCACCCCACTGGCCGGTCAACAACGTAATTGGATTCTTTTCCACTATGACCTCTCCTTCAAAATACCTGTAGAATTGAAAAACAATAAACACACAAATATTATTGCATTCAGGTGCAATAATTTATTATCCTACACAGGTTGCGATTCAGATGTCAAGTATCGTCTTCATGATTTTGTAATGGCATAGATCATGACGCGTAGTCATTGCCTACGCTCCAATCGTTGGAATAAAACGGGGAATATACCAGATTGCGTTTACAGGTCAAAAATACTGATAGTGTTACAGAAACACTTTGTATTGTAGTAGGCCAATCTTATGGAACGGCCGTCTGACCAGGAAATTCGGCTGCCAGGTTCATCCACCCTGCCGTTATCGTCTCAACCGCCTGTTCAACCGGAGATGAAACAGGAATATCAAAATCGATCTTTTCAGGTTGAATGATAAGCATCAGGCTCTGGCATCCTACTTCTTTTTCCAGGTATTGCCCTAGAACACTTAACGGCAGGGAATGGCCGAAAGCGCTCACGCCTTCGGCTTCATTGCTTAAAAAAAGAGCCTGACTTCCTGGTGCCAATTCGATATCACCGGCATCGATGAATACCACCAATCCGGGAAGCATGTTCCTTATTAGGCCGGTTATGTTTTCAGGCGCCGATCCACCTTCAATTGGAATAATAAAAGAATCTGCCGGCAGGCAGGTTTTCAATCGCTGAACAACCAGCATGCCGGCAGCATCATCCCCCATAAGGACATTTCCAACACCAACCAGAGCGATTTTTACGGCAGGATCTTTACTTCGCAGGTTCTGCAGCAACTGTCTGGTTTGCTTTATCCAGGATAAAGGCAACGTCTTCTTCCCGTCCGTAATACACTTCAAATGGCTGCCGGTTGGCAGACGCCAATTCCCATTCGGAGTTTGACATGGCTATACAGGCAAACCGGCACGTCTGCACACATTGAGCGCAGAAAGTACACCGATCGGCATGATAGCGCATAACAAATTTCTTGTTCACTTTGTCAACGGTCAGAATTTCGATCGCCTCCGCCGGGCAGTCTTTCATGCAGAGTTGACAGCCGGTGCATTTCTCCGAATTGTAGACAAGTTGACCGCGAAGGCGGTTGGGACCTTCCTGTTTCACATATGGATACATCTGCGTAACCGGCTTTTTGAACAGAGATCCAAAAATATCACCAAGCATGGCGCCGATTTTCATAAGCCAAATCCTTTGAACACAATCAGAACCAGCAGTTGCAGCAGCGCGAGCAGGGCACCCAGACGCCACCACATACCCACGGTTTGATCAATGCGCAGACGGGCAAACAAAGATTGCAGACCGGCTGTGATCAGTAATAGTACAACCGTCTTCACGATGAAGTAAATCGGGTTGCTCAGACCGCCAAAATAGAAGGCTGAAACCATGGTCAATCCAATGACCAGTTCAATATCCTTGCCAATATGGAACAGGGCCAATCCACGGCCGCTGTATTCCGTTAAAGCGCCGGAGACGATTTCGGTTTCGGCTTCCGGGGCATCAAATGGCGGCAGTTCCAGTTTACCCATCAAACCGATGATGGCCACCAAGGCGCCTATCGGCTGGGTGACAACCATCCACAAATGGGATTCAGCATAGGCATTGATCTCGCTGATATTCCAGCTACCCGCCATGATGGCCGGTCCCAGAAGAGCCAGCATGAACGGCGCTTCATACGAGAACAATTGTGTGAGCGTACGGGTGGCGCCAATGAGCGAGAAACGGTCATTCGTGTTGGCGCCAGCCAGACCAGTACACAATGTCATCAGGCTCAACAGGTACATGGCCACGATCAAATCACCGGAAAAACTGTATGCCGGGCGCAGGCCGAACATGGGCACATTCAGTGCGGCCGTAAGCGCAGCCGCCACTGCAACAATGGGAAGTGCGGTAAACAGACCGCTGCTCACCCCGGCAGGGATGATCTCTTCCTTGGCCAACAATTTTATAACATCAGCCAGCGGTTGGAACCAGCGGGGGCCGATGCGATTCTGGAATTGGGCAACCAGCTTCCTGTCTGCCCATTCATACACCAGACCCATGGCGATCAAAAACAGACCGCCGGGAAAAATCAACAAATAGAGGAGTGAAAGAGGAGTGTTCATCGGTAGTATGCTATCCCATATTGACGGAGTTGTTCCCATGACCAGTCATTTTGCACATTTCCACCCCGATGGATCGTCACAGACCGGTCATTGCAGGAGAAACAGGGGTCGATACCGGCTAAAAGCATAGGCATATCGGCCAGTTTGTGCCCTACCGCATAATTTACAACGGATGACCAGTTGCATAGAGATGGGGTGCGGATTTTCACCCTGTCCGGAATATCGGTACCGTTGCTCTTCAAGAAATACAACAATTCACCGCGCGGAGCTTCCACCCGGCTGATGGCTTCCCCGGCTGGAATGCGGCGCGGAACTTTGACAGTCAATTCCCCTTCCGGCATGTGATCCAAAATTTCGCGAATCAGGCGGAAACTTTCATATAACTCTTTGATCCTGACGACGAATCGGGCTTGAAGATCTCCGGCGTCATCCGTAATCAATTTGACCGGAAACTGCTCATAAGAAACATACGGGGCATCAATCCGGATATCTCGATCCACGCCGGAAGCCCGGGCGGTTGGACCTACGGAGCCCAATTCATAGGCTTCTTCTTTTGACATTTTGCCGACATTTTTCGTCCGTCCGACAAATGTCTCATCTGTGGTGACCACCTTCATGTAATGTTCACATCGGCCTTCCAGGAAATCAACACCCTTGCGGAGTTGATCAGCCAGCTTGTCATCAATGTCATATTTCACCCCGCCCAGAAGGTTCACGCTGTAATGTACCCGGTTGCCGCAAATAGCTTCCAGCAAATCCATCACGGTTTCGCGGTCGCGCCAGGAATACATGAACAGGGTATCAAAACCACCTTCATGTGCTGCCACACCCAGCCACAACATATGGCTGTGAACGCGTTCCAATTCGGCCACCAATTCACGAATGGCCTGCGCACGCGGCGGTGCGGTCACTCCGGCTAATTGTTCCACGCCCAGTGCATAAGCGGTGGCATGCACGTGGCTGCAAATACCGCAGACCCGTTCTACCATATACATGTTTTGAACCCAGTTGCGGGCTTCGGCACCTTTTTCAATACCGCGGTGGACAAATCCAAGGCGGACAGAAGCGCCGGTGACGATTTCGCCGTCGACCGTGAATTCAAAATGGCCGGGTTCCTTTAATGCCGGATGCTGCGGGCCAATGGGAACAACAAATTTTCCTGTAGTAGTCTGTGCTTCCATTGTCATGCTCCTTCAACTCCGGCAGGCTTGGTGCCAAAACCGGTGAACTCTTTTCGCAGTGGAAAGACTCCATCCGGCCAATCATCGGGCAGCAGCAGCTTGTCTGTATTGGGGGTTCCTTCCATAGTAATGCCAAACATCTCGATAATTTCCCGTTCATACAACGTGGCCATTGGAATAATTCCACATATTGATGGAACGACCGGCTTGCTGTATGGAACTGTGATTCTTAAAGTGGTGACCGCCGGTCCGTTACAAAATTGATACAGAACTTCCATATGGTTTTCGCCGGGTGTTTCACCCTCTGCCGGTGCCGGGGCAGGTATATCCAGACCTGTGATGGCAGATAGATAACCCCATTTTCCATCCATCAAAGCTTTCGCAGCCGGAACCAGTGTATCGGTGGTGACAATTGCATCCAGGCGGAAGCTTGCCGATCGTGAAAGCGGCAAACCAAGCGGAGAAAGCAGTTCTTCTGCACTTTTCAAGAATTTTTCAGTATCCATCATCACCCTTCCTTTACGGCAGGAGCCGGGGCTTGTAGTTTTGCCAGCAATTGAGCTACACCGTAAATGATGGCTTCAGGACGCGGCGGGCAGCCGGGAACATACACATCCACCGGAATGACCTCGTTAATATTACCGGTGATGTTGTAACAGCCCTGAAAAGCTCCACCCGAAAGACCGCATGAACCGACGGCAATTACAAATTTTGGATCGGGCATCTGCTCGTAGATGCGCAGCAACCGGTTTTTTGCCTGGCGTGTGACCGGGCCGGTGCAGATAAGCACATCGGCGTGGCGGGGGCTGCCCTGTAATTTGATCCCAAACCGTTCCACATCATAACGGGGGGTCAGGGTGGCCAAAATTTCAATGTCACATCCATTGCAAGAACCGCTATTGAAATGAATAGCCCATGGGCTGTTTATCCGCGCCCAGGTTTTCACTTGATTGAGTGTTTTCGTCCAGACTGAATCCATTTGTGTTTCCAAAGTCTTGCTCCTGATCGAATCTGACTATTTTAGATATATTATACCTATTTACGCAGCTTAACCCAATATCAGGGCAATCAATGCCAGGGCCAAACCAATCACATACGCGCCGGTAGTCCAGTTGAACCCTCCGGTACCGAGTACCAGCATTCCAAGATGCAGGAACGCAAAGAAGAAGGCAATCAAAAAGAATGGTTTATAGCCCGGTGCGGCTGCGCTAGTCGGAGCTTCTTCACCGGAAGCATACAGACTTGATTTCATCGGATTGGCATGTTCCGGACCCGCCAGTTTGCGGCCTAATAGAGTGATCAATCCGACCAGTGGGATGTACAACAAAAAGGCAACCGGAGGTGAAAGTAAGATATCCATATTTATCCTCCAAACGCTTTAAGCAGCGCGGCGGCTGCCGGTGTGGTGATGAAGCTGACCGCAGACGGCCAGAGGCCGATGGCCACGATCGCTGACGTTAATATGACCAATGGTATCTGTATAACAAATCCAAGTTCCTTGCCCTCTGATACAGTGGCAGATGGTTCAAGCCGGTACATGCGGTTAACCATAGGTGCATAGTACCCCAGAGATAATACACTGTTCAAAGCCGCATAGACTACCAGAAGGATGACCCAGGTGTTCTGGGTTTCAAACCCGGCCACAAAGATCTGCCATTTTGACATGAACCCGGCAAGCGGAGGCAGTCCGCCCAGCCCGAGAACGGCTACAGAAAGACCCAGGGCGGCCATCGGATATTTTCGGCTGGCGCCGTTGAGGTCTTCAAGCATGAGTGGTCCATGCTTCTGTTTAGAAATATACAGTGCATACAACATGGCACCAGCGGCAAGGAAGGCCAATCCTTTCATCATGGTGTGTGTGAGGAGGTGGAAGAAGCCGCCTGCCGCGCCATTGAGAATGCTGAACTGGATGGCAACCCCAAAACCGATGAGCATGTAGCCGACATGGCTTAGACTGGAAAACGCCAGAAGCCGCTTGACCTGGTTTTGCCGCAAGGCCATCAGGTTGCCATAGGTCATATTGACTGCACCAAAGAGCAGCAATATTACCCCCCATGACAGGGACACATGTGCCAGTGCACCCAGAGCTTTCATCATGGCTACCAGACCGGCTTCGATAACGATGCCAGAAAGCAGGGCGGAAACCCCACTCGGTGCCTGAGAATGGGCGTCAGGCAGCCAGGTGTGCATGGGGACCAACGCAGCTTTCACACCAAAACCAATGATGAACAAAGCGCCTGCTGCCAACAGGATACTGGCAGGAGCGGTTGTCTTTTGAAGGATATCCAGATTGGTTTCGCCGGTCACCAGGAAGACAAAAGCAATACCGATCATTACCAGGATCGAACCAGTAGCACTTTGCACCAGATATTTCACACCGGCTTCCAAAGCGCCGGGCTGGGTACTGTAAAATGCCACCAGCATATACGAGGTGATGGCCATGGTTTCAAACCAGACCCACAGGTTGAACAGGTCATTTGCACATGATAGGCCGACTACAGCCCCCATCATGGCAATAATCATGGCATAAAACTTTTCTTCGCCGGTGTCACCGGCAATGTAATCAACAGAAAACAGACTGGACAGCGTGCCCAGCAACAAGGCGGAACCGCCCAACACCAGACTGATCCCATCGAATTGCAGGGCAACCGTACCGACAGTCAGGTCAATTGGACCAGATGATAGGAACTGCTGTGCCAGAAGGATGAAGATGTAATCCACTCCCAGGAATACAAAGAATGCCAGCCATCGAGCAGGATTGTCTTTTACCTTATTAATCACCGCTACCCGGCCAACCAGATAGGTGACCATGGCACCGGCAAAAGGCAGGATCAGCAGCCAGAGGAAGAGTGTATTTACGTCCATGTTCTCAGGCTCCCATCACCAGAATAACCATCACGACGATCAGTCCGATCAGGATGGATGCAACATTCCAATTCAACACACCGGTTTGTGTAGCCCGCAATGACTCTGCCGTCGACTGCACCCCGGCCACAACACCACGGTTGATCGCTTCAAAACCAAAGCTGTCAGCCGCAATGTCTCCCAGACCTTTCAGACTCTTTCCCAGACCTGTCAATTTGTCACGCTGCCACCAGGCAATCAAACCCAGGGCAATGACGACCATAGCAATCCATGTGGCCGGGGCTTTTAAAACCTCCTCTACTACAAACATGGTAGAAACAGCTTCCAGTTCATGGTAAGGAAGGGTGTTCTTCAATAATAACGAGAAGGGACCCGCCGCCAGCCATGTGACCAAAGACAGAGCGGCCAGCGGAATGAGTGCCGTTTTCATGAAGGGACCGGCATCATGAACATGCAGTTCTTTACGAGGTTCTCCATAGAAAACCAGGTAAACACAGCGGAAGGTATAGAAAGCTGTAATGCCTGCTCCGATTAACATGGCGATATAAGCCCACATCGGACCACCTGCCAAACCAGATTCGAGAACAAGTTCCTTACTCCAGAAACCATTCATGATCGGCAGTCCAGCCAGAGCCAGTGAACCGAGAATGAACACATTACGAACAACCGGCATCTTTTTGCCCAAACCGCCCATTTCCCGCATATCACGGGTACCGGCAGCATGAATCACCGCTCCAGCTCCCAAAAAGAGCAGAGCCTTAAAAACTGAGTGGCTGAAAAGATGAAACTGGCTGGCAAAAATACCACCGGTTCCAACCGCATAGACCATGTATCCCAATTGTGAAACCGTCGAATACGCGAGAACCCGTTTCAGATCGGTAGCAACAACGGCCATGATCGCGGCCAGCAGAGCGGAGAATACGCCGACAATCACAACGGCTGTTTTCCATCCGGGTACGTTACAAAAAGCCGGGTAGAAACGAGCCAGGAGGTAAACACCGGCATTGACCATCGTGGCGGCATGAATGAGGGCGCTGATGGGAGTGGGTGCTTCCATGGCATCGGGCAGCCATGTCTGGAAGGGAAATTGAGCCGATTTAGCAGCCGCGGCTGCCAGAAATCCAAAAGCCGCCACAGAAAGAACACCTGCCGGGATATCATTCCAGCGAGCCAGCAGGTCGTTCAACTCATAACTTCCCAGGTAGCTGTGTATCAACAAGGCACCCAGGAGGAGACCAACACCACCGAACTGGGTGATGATCAGGGCTTTCATACCGCCAGCTACGGCTTTAGGATCATCATTATGGAAGGAAATCAGAGCGTAGGAACACAAAGCCGTAATTTCCCAGAAGACAAAGACCAGAAGAAGATTGGTTGTCATCACCAGCCCCGCCATGCTTCCGATGAAGAACAACACAAAGGCATAATAGCGGGCGATCTGGTCTTCACCTTTCATGTAATCCACAGAGAAGATGACTGCCAGGCTGCCGATAACGGTGGCTACTGCCGCCAGAAACACGCCCAGACCATCAGGAGCGAAAGTGAACACACCAAACACCGGCCCGGTATCAACTGAAATGATCGGGGTCCCGGTGGCATACGGAATCAGCATTAATGCAGCCACACCGGCAGCTACCGAGAAAGCCACGGCAATTCCATGCAGCAATTTCTGGTATTCATCGCCGATCAGCCAGATGATGACTGCACCGGCCCAGGGAATACCTATGGTGAGCAAAAGAAGTGTAGATGCCATATGGCTCACCTCTTCAAATTGGATAAACTGCGAATGTTCATGGAGCCGATATAACGCCGGGCCTGCACAGCTAGTGAAAGGCCGACAACTGCCACAATGGTGTCAGCCACGACGATCGTCAACGCCATGCTTTGTCCAAGGCTGACATGACCATTTGCCTGGCCGGCTGCCACAAAAGCCAGAATGGCACCTTTAGCCAGAATTTGCAGAGCAATGATCACCTTGATCATGTGCTGGGCTGCCAGCAGGGCATAAAGACCGATGCCAATCAACCCGAGCACACCTATTATGGAAAGGGTAGTCATAGAAAGCGACATATTAATCCTCCCCCTTCGTTGTATGAGATTTTCCCTCTGCCAGAAGCCCGAGTATACCCAGCGCTCCGGCAAAGATAATGACAATCTGGAGCAATACATCAGCCGCCCGGTCTTGCCAGAAAACAGATTTGAAAATCGTGCCATCCATCGAAGCCGGTAATGGCAAGCCGCCGGAAAAACCCATCCAGGCCAGCAGACCTATGGATAGAACAATCAACCCCCAGCTTACCGACCGGGGAAGAAGTTCCTTTGCTGGAGCGCCCCCTTCGCCAGAAATATTGATGGCAAAAACAAAAAGAACCGTCACCAGCCCTGCTCCTACACTAAGCTCGATGACGGCAATTTCAGGTGCGCCCAGTAAATACATCCAGAGGGCCACAAGCGCGCTGGCACCGGCCAGCCATAAAGCGGATATTAAAAGTTTCTGTGTGCGGACAGCCATCACCGCACAAATAAGCATCCCCACCAGGATCACAATCTGCCACACAGCCAATCCTCCTCGTCGACCTGGAAATGAGTTTTACCTTACAGTTATACAGTTTTTCAAACTATGTTTCATGTGATGAATAACCTAAATTGACTTGCACACCATCCCTAATCTTTATTATTTTTTTCAGGCAAAAAAGCCTGGTTCACCCCGAAAACCAGCGATCTATGCCAAAATCTCGCCTGACGATGTACTCAAAATTCACGGTTACAGTCACGTGAACTGTATCTTTACCAATAAACAATTTCTAACCAGAACGGAAAACCTTTCTGCCGGATTTTTGAGACGTTTTATTGTACCAAAAGGAATACCCATTGGAGAAATCATCTTTGACTATAATGAGGTTCTAAAAGCACAGTAACTTTTTCTTAATGGAGAATTCAGATGCAGAAGACTATTTTATGTTATGGAGATTCGAATACCTGGGGATGCAATCCGGCTGGTCATGGACGTTTTCCGCGTGATGTGCGCTGGACCGGTGTACTGCAAAAATTACTGGGGGATGAGTATTATGTGATTGAAGAAGGCTGTAACGGACGAACGACTGTCTGGGATGATCCGGTTGAGGAAGATAAAAATGGCAGGAAGTATCTTGGACCATGCCTGCATTCCCATAAACCAATTGACCTGGTTATTTTAATGCTGGGAACCAACGATCTGAAAATGCGCTACTCTGTTCCCCCATCAGATATTGCCCGCAGTATTGGTGTTCTGATAAAAGTAGTGCTCAATTCCGAATCAGGTCCAGATGATAAGGCTCCCAGGCTGCTGGTGGTTGCCCCTCCGCGGCTGGCAAAGCTGGATGAATATGCCGAAATGTTTGCCGGAGGCACAGAAAAATCTCGCAATCTGGCCAGTTATTATAAAAAATATACAGACCTGTACAATATTCCGTTGCTGGATGCAAACGATATCGTTGTTACCAGTGACATAGACGGCCTGCATTGGGAACCGGGTGAACATGCAAAATTCGCCCAGGCTCTGGCAAAATTGATACCCGGTCTACTTTAGGTTATTCTTCTGCCACCCGTAAAAAACGTTCAACAATATGGTAATGGCGGCGTTCAGGAGTTGTGCCGGCATCACAAAAGAGTTCAACACAGGTATCGGCTATTCCCTGGGCTTTCGCCTGGTTATAGGCTTCCTCACTCCGCCAGATGGTGATAATTTTCCATTCCAACCGATCCTCTTCGCAATGGATAAGCATAGATTGGAGCAATCCTTCTGGCGGATGTTTGACCTTTTTTGCATAAGATTGTTCCAAAACCTGCCAGTTTTCTTTATTGACGTGGCCATGAAGAATAGTCAGGTACACATTGCCTCCTCAAGCCGGCATAATCTGACCGGTATATTAATAGTATAGGTCAAGTGCCACAGCCAGGCAAGAATTTCGACTAACAAAAACCCTGGCAGGGTAGAAGCAACCGGAAGGCACTTCATCTATGCAAAACCACCTCATCGCCGGTTGCTTCTATCGTTGCCCTGCCCTCTCATGCTCCCGGTAGAAGCAGGCGGAAATATTGTCCCTTTTCCATCCCGCGAAACCGACCGCCTGCTTCTACCCTGCCCGGGGAATAAGACTTCCCTGTTTTATGAAACAAACAGGGAAGTCCATATCCACCTGAGACGCCTTCCACCATTTCAGCAAAATGGGCGGAAGGTTGTGATGGGGGCTACAATTGTGCTTTTATTTTTGCCGCCGTCTCTTCAAAAGCGGCCAGCTTGGCTCGTTCCTTCTCTACCAGAGCGGCCGGGGCTTTGCTGGCAAAATCACTGGAAAGCAATCCTCTCAACCGGGTAATCTGACTTTCCGCTTCGGCCAATTCTTTTTCCATACGGGCACGTTCCACATCGGCATCCACCATTCCAGCCAGCGGTAGATAGACTTCAACACCGGCCACCAGCAGTGATAGTGCCCCTTCAGGAACGGAGGTTATCTTATCCGTCAGAACCAGTTGACTTTCATCCAGGTATGCCAGTGAAGTTAATGACTTACGCTGATCATTGAACACAGACAAGTGATCACCGGCAGCTACAATGGCAGTGATTCGTTTTCCCGGTGTAACTTTTTTCTCCGTGCGGGCATTCCGGATGGCGCGAATAACATCCTGCACCCGATTGAAGGCAGCAATCTTGTCTTCTTCCCAACCTTCCACAGCCTGAGCCTTCGGCCAGTGAGCAATCATCAAAGCATTTTCCCAACCATCAGTGGGAGTGGCATCCTTCAAACTGGCAGCCGATTTCTTCAGGTGCCCCCAGAGTTCCTCAGTAACAAAAGGCGTGAAGGGATGCAGCAGGCGCAAAACGGTATCCAGCACCCTGACCAACGTCACGGCAGTGTAATGAGCCCGGTCGCCGCCAGATGCCATCTGCAGTTTAGCAATTTCCACGTACCAGTCAGCAAAATCACTCCACAGGAAGTCATAAATCTGCCGGCCGGCTTCTCCGTACTGATAGGTTTCAAAAAGTCGGTCAACGGTGCGAATGAGTTCCTGCAGGCGTGCCCAGATCCAGGAATCCGCCAGAGTCCAATCAGGCTTACCTGATGCCGTCTTCGGTGCATCTTCCACAGTGCCTATGATGAACCGTCCAACATTCCAGATCTTGTTGGCAAAATTGCGGTTGGCTTCGACCTTTTTCAGACTCAGGTTGGCATCATTTCCGGGAGTCGAACCGACCAGAAGTGTAAAACGCAGGGCATCTGTACCCATTTCATCCATTACACCGAGAGGGTCAATCACATTCCCTTTGGTCTTGCTCATCTTTTGACCGTGTTCGTCGCGGATAAGACCATGCAGGTATACCGTATGGAATGGCGGTTTTCCGGTGAACTCGATTCCCATCATAATCATGCGGGCTACCCAGAAAAACAAGATGTCATATCCGGTCTCCATGACGGACGTTGGATAAAAATAATCGAGATCGGGTGTTTTTTCCGGCCAGCCAAGAGTGCTGAATGGCCACAATCCGCTGGAGAACCAGGTATCCAGTACATCTGGATCCTGTTCAAGATGCTGGCTGCCGCATTTCGGACAGACAGTTGGATCCTGCCGGGTGCAAATCATTTCTCCGCAGTCTTTGCAGTACCATACCGGTATACGGTGCCCCCACCACAACTGGCGGCTGATACACCAGTCTTCAATATTCTCCAGCCAGTTATAGTAGACCTTGGTAAACCGTTCCGGAACAATTTTGATACTGCCATTGCGAACTGCTTCAAGGGCGGCATCCGCCAGTGGTTTGATGGATACAAACCACTGTGTGGAAATCATGGGTTCTACGATTTCGCCTCCGCGCTGTGAACGCGGGACTTTGATTACATAGGGTTCTTCTTTAATGACCAGTCCGGCTGCTTTCATGTCTGCCCAGAGCTTCTTACGGCAGTCAAACCGGTCCATACCCTGGTATGGCCCGCCGTTCTCATTGACTTTGGCTGAAGTATCCAGCATGGATATAAAGGCCAGGTTGTGTTTTTTACCGAGGGCATAGTCATTCGGATCATGTGCCGGGGTGACTTTCAAACCGCCGGTTCCAAATTCGCGCGTAACGTATTCATCCGCAATTACCGGAATTTCACGTCCGAGAATGGGGACGACGACTTTCTTACCAACGAACCGCTGGTAACGTTCATCCTCCGGGTGTACGGCTACGGCGCTGTCACCCAGGATGGTTTCAGGGCGTGTAGTGGCTACGGGGATGTAATCGCCGCTGCCATCCGCCAACATATATTTAAAGTAATACAACGTACCATTTTCTTCCGAGTACTCCACCTCAAGATCAGACACAGCCGTCTTCAACCCTGGAGACCAGTTGATCATCCGCAGGCCGCGATAGATCAGGCCTTTTTCATAGAGCCGGACAAAGGCTTCTCGTACGGCACGTGACAGACCTTCATCGAGGGTAAAGCGGGTGCGGTCCCAATCGCAGGAAGCACCCAGCCGACGGATTTGCTGGTAGATCATGCCCCCATATTTTTCTTTCCACTCCCAGGTACGCCGCAGGAATTCTGCACGGCCCACCTGTTCGCGTGAAGTACCTTCACGCACCAGCATTTTTTCCACCTGAAGCTGCGTGGCAATGCCGGCATGGTCACTGCCCGGAACCCACAACGTGGAATAGCCGTTCATGCGGGCATGCCGGATCATCAGATCTTCCATGGAGACAAACATGGCATGACCCAGATGAAGTTCCCCGGTCACATTCGGTGGCGGAATGGTAATTACAAAGGTTTTCTGATTTGGATCAAAATGCGGCGTTTTCGGGTCACTGACCGGCTTAAAGAAACCGCTCTTTTCCCACCACTCGTACAACCGTTTTTCGGTTGTCGAAAAATCATACGCCTTGGGTAAAGTTGGTTCACTCACAGCTACATCCTCCACCATTTAAATGCGATTTCGCAGAATTTGTATTTCCATAGGATTCATCCGTAAATGGACAATACGGACGGGTCCGGTTGTCGTAGCTCCATTTTCCATCTGCACAGATACACGTGAGCCCGATTTGTCAACAATCGGTAGTTCTGTGGCAGCTTCGTGATTGCAATACAGTAAGTCAAAGCATGACGACCGTGCGTTCAGATCATAGTCCACTAAAACGTCTCCTTCCCATACAGAAGAGACGCTGGTGTTAGCCACGATTAAGATTTCTTCATCAGAAAGCAACCGGGAATAAGCCAAAACTCCTTCAACTGTTTTGGATAATCCAAAATGCAGACCATCTCCCGATACAGGTCTGAAATATAACCGCCCGTATCGTAAAGCCGCCTGATTAGCTCTCACATTCGCAATCTTACGTGTTGCCTGATAGAAGGGATGTTTCTCATCAAAGGCATTCGGTTTACCCCATAGAGCTTCACGGACACTTTCCAATTGCTTCCCCATACCGGATAAACCCTGTTCTGTTCCATAATATAAACAGGGAATTCCCAGCAGGGTAAATAGGCAGCCAATCCCAAGGATCACCTGATCATCATATTTATGCGGGTTTTCAGGATCAGTAAAGTAGAAACGGTGGTACTGGTCATGATTATCCAAAAAAGTTACAAAATAGTTGCTGGCTTCACCCTGCGAACTGATGATGCCTTTCTCCGCCTTGCGCCGGTATGTATACATCTCCACCAATTTGGTGGGAGGTAATTGTCCTTTGACTACATCCGGCAGGCGGAAGAAAAGAGGGAAATCAAGTGCGGCATCCACCCCTACAAGATCGCTGGAATCAGATGAACTCCGGCCAATATACTTCGAGATCATATCTTCGTTATCATACACTTCACCAAAGGTAAAGAAGTTTTTCTTACCAATGGAAAGAGCAAATTCTCGAATGTCGTTGCCAAATTCAAGGGCAAAACCAGGTTCAACATATTTCAGCGTATCAATCCGGTATCCATCTGGATCAAACCGGGCAAGAAGATACTGGTATGTCTTTATGAGAATTTCTCGTACGGGGAATATGGCTCCATGAACAGGGTCTAATTCAAAATAATCCGTTACCAGTTCTTTTAACGATGAAAAATCTCCATTTGCTTCATCACCCTGGCCGCGGCGGCGAAAGAATTCATTGCGGCGTAATTCGACCGGCAGAATGGCGGCTTCATCAGGGACATCTAATGGCGGTTCAGGCCAGTCAGACCGGGGACTTCCGTTTACATCGCGCCAGGCAATCCGGTAGGGTTCGCGAACCCAGGGAGCTGTTGAACCAAATCCGGTGTATTCAAAAACATCACCCGTATGATTTAACACAATATCAAAAATGATATATAAACCGCGGGCATGGGCTTCGTTCACCAAACGCTCCAATTCCATCTCAGCAAACCGTGGATCCTTGTGAGCCCGCGCAGGATTGGATGTGAACCGGGGTTCAATCGCAAGAAAATTCTGAATGCCATAACCGTGATAGCTGTACGGGTTGTAATAGCAATTTTTAAGTACAGGGGAAAGCCAGATGGCTCTGAAACCCAGATTTTTTATGTAATCCAGCTTTTGACGGATGCCTTCAAACGTCCCCCCCTGAAATCCGGAAAATGCCATATCCCATGGTTTTCCATGCGGCATGGCGATCGGATTATTAAACCGGTCGATCATGGCAAAATAAATTGGCAGATCACGCCAGTCATCGGGTGATGGAAATGGCCTGCGCATGGTGACCGTACGTCCGTCGACCTCAACACTGATCTGGCGGGGTTTTTTGGCCTGGTCTAAACATACCTGAATACTTGGATCATTAACGCTGGTAATCATTTACCTTCTCCTCCAGGCTCCACCGCCAGACACAACAGGCAGAAACATAAAGCCCTTTCGTTCCCGGCTGCATATGCAGTAGAAGGAGGACGAAAGGGATAGACTTCCGCGGTACCACCTCGCTTCGCCGATTAATTTCGGCGCACTCACACCCGGCCTGACCTACCGGATTGCGCTGTAACGGGCTTCCCGTGCCGTTCTAATCACCATTAATTCTGGCTTTCTTCGGCAGTCGTACCGGTCGACATTCTGTCTGAATCACAGCGGAGATTTCCAGCCGATGATCTCCTTCTCTATCTGTCATGTTCAGACATACTCTTACCGGCGATACAGGTTAAATTGTAGGAGTGATTATACAAAGAAGACACATCTTCGTCAAACGCACTTCATTTTTTCGTCTTATCAATCACAAATTTTTGATATTCCGGGATAAGGCCATCCAGTTCTCTCTGCAGCGCGTCCACCCGACAAGAGCTGTCTTCAGGTATATGCTCCACCGAATCCAATTCAAGATGCTTGGCCAGGTCTGATAGCTGCATGGCACCCAGACTGGCACTGCTGGATTTTAGTGTATGGGCTGCCCGGTGAAAAGCATTCAAGTCCCGTTTTTCGAGGTTGTCCTTCAAATCATCAATGAGTTTCTGAGCATTGGGGAGAAACGTCTGGATCAATTCCACAAGGAATGCATCAGTATCATCACCCATTACCCGATAATATGAATCTAGTGTTTCCCAATTTATATGAGAAGTGTTTTTTACTTCTTTCGTTTTAGGAACAACACTTTCAACTGTCTGTAAAGCTGGTGTTCCTTTTAAGGCACGGACCATTTCATTGATCTGGATTGGCTTACTTAAATAATCATCCATTCCTTCTGCAAGAAAACGTTCCCGGTCTCCCTGCAGGGCATGAGCTGTCATCGCGATAATACGCGGCAAACGATCAGGAGGAAGTAGTTTGTGTAAATGCCGCGACGCTTCAATCCCATCCATTTCCGGCATTTGAACATCCATAAAAATCAAATCATATGGTTGACGTTCCACAGCCTGAAGGACTTCCAGACCATTGGCGGCCAAATCAGCTCTGTAGCCAATTTTTTCCAGCATACGCGTGGCAACCTTTTGATTGACCACGTTGTCATCCGCGAGCAAAATTCGTAGAGGATGGTTCACTCCCATTTGTTGATCGATATCGCTCACGGCATGTTGATTTTCCCGAACGACCACCGGCCGGTTGGCAAATACACTCAACAGAGTTTCCAGAAGGAGGGAGGGCCGAACAGGTTTTGATAGTTGTGCAGAGAAAATTTTCTTCTTTTCTGCAGACTCCTGATGACCCAGGGAAGAGAGAAGAACCAGCGGCAATTTCTTATATCCTGACATTTCACGTATTGCCTGCGCCAGCATAAGGCCATCCATTTCAGGCATCTGCATATCCACAATGGCGGCATCAATAGTTGTAATTCGTTTCAATATTTCTAATGCTTGAAATCCCGAACTGGCTGGAATGCAGTTCATACGCCAGGATTGCAGCTGTCGGTCAAGGATCAACCGATTGCGTTCGTTATCATCTACAACAAGAATTGTTTTTCCCTGTGAAATTGCCAGACAATCCGTAATGACTTTTCGGTTTACATTTTCGGCAACCCGGGCTTTTATGGTGAAGTGGAATGTAGAACCTTTTCCAAACTCACTTTCATACCACATGGTACCGCCCATGTTTTCTGCCAGACGTTTGCTGATGGATAGACCCAATCCGGTTCCACCAAATTTCCGGGTTGTGGATGAATCCGCCTGACTAAAAGACTGGAAAATCCGGCTTCGTGAGGCTTCAGAAATGCCAATCCCGGTATCGGCGACCGAAAAATGGAGCTCATACAGATCATTTTCCAGCGGTTTTGCCTCCACAGACAGGAATACTTCACCTTTTTCTGTGAATTTGATGGCATTACTGAGCAAATTGACTAAAACCTGCCGTAGCCGAGTTGGATCGCTGATAAAAGCAGCCGGCGTGCCCTGGTCAATCAGGTAGAGAAGTTCAAGTTTCTTTTCAGCAGCCCGGGGTGCCATCAACTGAAGGGCTGAATCCACACAATCAGCCAGATCAAATGGAGTGGATTCAATATCAAGTTTTCCAGCTTCGATCTTGGAAAAGTCAAGGATATCATTGATGATGGTCAGTAAATCTTCGCCACTGGTACGAATGGTCTCCACATAATCCGACTGTGTACAGTCCATTTTGGTGTCCATTAAGAGGTTTGTCATACCGATCACGGCATTTAATGGCGTTCTAATTTCATGACTCATATTGGCCAGGAAATCTGCTTTGGCTTTGGCAGATGCTTCGGCATTTTGTTTGGCTTCAATCAATGCGGTAATATCATGATAGATACCAAAATCACCCACCTGTTTTCCATTGACCATAATAGGAACACCGCTGATATCAACATCAATCAGCTTGCCATCTTTGCGGCGGCGTTTTGAGATGACCCGTATGGTTCCACCTTCTTTAACATGCGCTGTCAGCTTTTCACCCTGCGAAAAAGTCTCAGGAGTATTGATTAATTCATCAAAATTCTTTCCCTGAATTTCTTCAAAACTGTAACCAAACATTTCAGTAAATGAAGGATTGATTACCTGAATATCACCATTCATATCCCTGATGGCAATGGCATCCGGGCTGCACCGAACCAGGGTTTCAAAATACTGACGTTCCCGCAAGACTTCATCCATGGCTGCCTGGCGTTCAGCATCCTTTTCCGCCAAAGCCTGGATTGTTGAGTCAAAGGTTTGTGCCAGAAAACCTAATTCACCTTCTTTTTCGATGATCCCTGTCCTGGCTGTTAAATCACCTGACGCGAGTTTTTTAGAAGTTTCCACCAACTTGTCAACAATTCGCAATATTCGCGTTCCGGCAAAGCTGGAGGCAAATGATATGGCCAGAATCATGACAATCAGGTTGATGATCACGTTCTGAACCAGAAGATTTTGTACTGACTCAAGAGCTTTATCTTTGGGAATACCTACCAGAATGTAGTCACTTCCATAGATTGGATCCATACGGGCAAATCCGTAAAAGCGTTCCACCTTATCCAGACCAGTTCCTGTGAAGGATCCCTTTCGGGGCGCATCCTTCATACCAGCCTGGAATTCAGCCCCCAATCTGGAATCTAAATATTCCGCTTTGTATGGATCTCGATATAAAACAGTTCCATCACCTGCAACCAGTGTAATAGAAGAATTCGGTGGAAGCTGAATGCGGTTACGAATGGAATTGATCCAATCCTGGCCGATTAATGCCACGACAATGCCATCTGTCAGTCCAATTTCATTGTAATGAGCTGCAGAGACTGTGGTAAATAATCCTGCACTCCCCCAATTTTTATCCAGCGGCACAATAGCCTGTGCCTGCCCATATATAAGTTTTTGGAACCAATCTGAACTTTCAAGACCTGCAGGAATGGTCAGGGGCACACTGGAGCAAATTCGCTTACCTTCTGTCGACAGTACAACCAGATTGACGATTGTCGGCTCCCGATAGGGTACTGCTTCTGCATATACCTGACAGTAATCCCGATCTTTAACTATCCGGCTGTCTTCAGAAATATTGTATAAAATATGACGCGCATTTTGAATAATTGTCTCAAACTCACGTGCTGCAATATAAGCCTGTTCTTGAGCAGTGATTTCTGCATTTCGCGCTTCCATTTTTGACATGTGTGACATGTTGTAAATGGATAACAGAAAGAAAGGCAGAATAGCACCCATAATGATCAGAACGAACTGCATTTTGAGGCTTGAGAAAATATTCTTTTTCATCATGTCAATTTATTCAGGTGCCTGCAAATCCTTCAAAAAGATACAATCTTTCCCCCGATTTTTGGCCGTATAAAGTGCCTCGTCGGCGGATTGTATCAACCCATCAATTCCATCTTGTATTTTTGTGGTCGTAATCACACCAATGCTAATCTGCAATTGAAGAGGGTCTTTATCTGGTACAGTGAGCACCAGCTTATGAATTCTGGAATGGATACGGTTGCTTACTGCCTCGGCTTGTTCTCGATTGGTATTGGGCAATACAACCAGGAATTCATCTCCTCCCCACCGGGCAGCCCAATCATACGGTCGGACACTTTGTGATATCTGCTCTGCCACCAGGCAAAGTGCCTGATCCCCTACCATATGGCCATATGAATCATTCAGTGCCTTAAAATGATCCAGATCGAGCATCATGATGCTTAATGATCCACCTTCGCGGTAAAACCGGTCGACTTCGCCCTGAAGATGAGAATAAATCGCCCGGCGGCTGAGCAAACCTGTAAGGTAATCGTACATAGCCATGCGTTCCATCTGCTCGCGGGCCCTGTTCAGGTCATCTTCAAGATCCAGGATACGCAAGCCGATATTCACTCTGGCCTTCAATTCGGATATATCAAATGGCTTGGTCAGATAGTCATCTGCACCAGCACTCAAACCGGTTACCACATCCGTTTTGTCTTCTTTTCCCGTAAGGATTATGGCATAGGTGTACCCGTGAAAATGGGCGGATCGTATATTCCGGATTAGATCCAATCCATCCAGATTGGGCATCAGCCAGTCTGTGATAACAAATCTCGGGGGATTAGCCAGAAAATAATCCCAGGCTGATCCTCCGTCGGGAAATTCCAATACCTCCAGACCAAGCCGGGTTATACTGGACCTAAGAATCTGACGTGCTATGGGATCATCGTCGACGATAGCGATTTGCATGGAGACTCCATCATTAAATACCTGATATACAGGTTGCCGATTTATATCTTCAATTTTCCTCTAGACTGTTAAAAATGCCTGTAAAATTACTGTTAAATGAATATAAAAATGAGCTAAACATGGACAATATTCCACCAAAAGAAAACAAAAACAAACTTTTTTCGGGCAAAACAAGATCAATACTCCTGGTTCTGGTCATTCTGGGAGTAATATTGGCCTTTTTTTTCGCCGCCCGTGCCTTTCATGGATTCCAACGTGTTCTGGCTTTCAAGCGCGGTGGAGGTGAAACAAATGTTGAGTTGATCCGCGGATGGATGACGGTTGATTACATCACCAAGATGTATCATGTTCCCCCTGATGTTGTGCTTTCTCCCCTTAATCTGCCGGTACAGGGGAACGAAAAACGCAGTCTAGAATCATTGATCCGCGGATTGCATTCCGATAATCCCAAGGATTTGATGGAAAAAGTAAAAAAGAATATTGATGATTTTCAGCAAAAGGATATGCAACCGGCCCCTGATAATAAACAGCCTCCCCAGGCGCAACCATGAGCGACTGGTACGCCTTTCTTCTAACCTGGGTGGTTGCTTATGGCGCACCGGTTATTGGTGTCATCATGCTTTTTAGTGGAATCGGGATCCCTCTGCCTGCCAGTCTGGTGATCATTGCCACCGGAGCTTTTATTCAACAGGGTATTCTTGATCCCATTCCGACTGCCCTGGTTGGTTTGACTGCTGTTGTCTTGGGCGATTCAATCTGTTATTGGATTGGTAAAAAAGCAGTCACAGTGATTTCACCACGATTCGTCTCTCAGAAGAATTTGCAACTGGCAGGCGACAAATTCGACCGGTTTGGTGGAGCCATGATTGTGGCTACACGATCCATACTTTCCACATTGGCCGTGCCAACAAATCTTGTAGCAGGAACCAGCCATTACCCATTTTTCCACTACCTCGTCTATGATGTGATCGGTGAAGCTATATGGATGATAGGATATGGATACCTCGGGTATTTATTCGGTTCAGCCTGGGAAGATATCAGCGACCTCCTGACCAACCTTGGGGGATTCATGGGGACTCTGGTAATTCTTATCATCATTATTTATTTCTTGGCTCGCACCATGAATGGTGGAAAAAACCTTATCATCAAGTAACTATGGTAAGATTAATTTAAGTTAAGTGTTCGCCTGCCTTCCTGAGAGTTCCCAGGGTTTACATCAGGTCGATTGTCACCTGAACGGGAGTTTGAAAGGTGAAGAGGTTTTTTACTTTTATTTTTTTCCTCAGCCTGATTCTCTTTCCCAATTCTGTAAAAGCACAAAGCGGGATAGAGTTTTCAAAAATGGTGATTAATATCTGGCCCGAATATGACAGGCCGGGTGTTCTTGTGTTTTATCGAATTTCGCTGGCTTCGCAAACAAGCCTTCCGGCAACTCTTTCAATCCGAATCCCCGCAGAAGTTGATAAACCTTTCAATGTAGCTATGAAGGACATTGATGGAAGGTTGGAAAACCTTCGATACACCACCATAACGGAAGGGGATTGGGTTAAAGTAACCTTCACGTCACCTGTTCCAGAAATTCAATTTGAGTATTATGACCCATCCATAAATACTGATGACATCCGGCATGATTTTACCTATCAATGGACTGGAGATTACGGGATCGAATCACTGGTTCTAAACATACAGCAGCCTCTTGAGGCAAAGAATTTCCAGATTCAACCCGCCATGGGAACCGGTCAGGCGAATCCTGATGGATTGACATATTTCGAATCAGTAGTTGGTGAAGTGAAATCCGGCGTGACTTTCACCATCCATATAACCTATGACAAAACAGGAACAGACTTAAGCGCCCCTTCTCAGTCCGTTTCTCCGGTAGAACCTATCACCACCAAGACTATCGGCTGGCAGACACTAAATGAGGTATTACCGTATTTCCTGAGTGGATTGGGATTATTCCTGATTGTCACCGGGGGGTACTGGTACTGGCGATCGGGGAAAACAATCACCACCGCATTCCGTAAAAGATATTCGGTAAGCCGTTTGAAAGATTCAGATGCCGAACCAACCGTTGTCTTTTGTCATAGTTGCGGTCGGAAGGCTATGGCGGGTGATATTTTCTGCCGATCCTGCGGCTCCAAACTTCGCACGGAATAATTGGCGGATGCCTCCGGTTTTCCGGAGTTTTATCGGATGTCCCTCATTATTAATTGGATTCAGTTTTGTTACAGGAGGAAGAAATGTCACGATTTGCTGATTCTTTTTCCGGTCATTCGATTTTAGTTGCAGACGGTGCTACCGGAACACAACTTCAAAAAGCCGGTTTACCCGCCGGTACTGCTCCAGAAAGTTGGAATCTGGATAATCCGACCGCCATCCGCACACTTCATTCAAGTTATAAAGATGCCGGTGCCAATATTGTATTGACAAACACCTTTGGCGGCAGCCGGATCAAGTTGAATCGTAATCATCTGGGGGAAAAAGTTGTTGAAATCAACAGACGGGCTGCCGAATTGGCCAGAGAGGTGATGAAGGATGATGGCCTTGTTTTTGGCGATATGGGACCTACCGGAGAACTCCTCGAGCCTCTCGGATCGTTAAGCTTCGAACAGGCTGTTACTGCCTTCTCTGAACAGGCGGCGGCACTGGCAAAAGGTGGAGCGGATGCCATTCTGATCGAGACGATGAGTGATTTATCTGAAGCCAGAGCAGCCATAGAAGGTGCGAAACAGGCATGTGATCTGCCAGTCATTGTGACATTAAGTTTCGACACACATGGCCGAACGATGATGGGGGTCAAACCCTCAACGGCCATGCAAGAATTATGGCCGCTTGGTTTAGCAGCCATTGGCGGCAATTGCGGCCGCAGTCTGACAGATACCCTTGCAGCCATCGAGGCGATGCACCAGGCGAATCCCCGGGCTGTATTGATGGCCAAACCCAATGCCGGATTGCCGCATTCAAAAGATGGTCAGACTGTATATGAAGTCACACCCGAAGTCATGGCGGAATACGCTTTGAAATTTAAAGATGCCGGTATCAAAATTTTTGGCGGCTGCTGCGGAAGTACACCCGACCACATTCAGGCAGTCGCAAAAGCCCTGAGGACAGCCGGATGAAATTGGAATTAGTCGGTTGAAATGATGCGGGTTTTCCCGTTTTGTCCATTGACAACAGCCGCTCGCTTTGTTTGCGCTTCAAGAAAAATCCATATGGGAACGAGTGTCAGCCAGAATTGCGACACATACAAACCGGACGAATTGACGAAAAAATCACCCGCACGCCGCCCCAATTTATGTTCCATACGCCGGGTCATTTCACGGACGGCTATTTCACGCGCTTCAAGAGCTGCAGAAGCCATTGTCACCTGGTAACCCACTGCCAGGCAGTCCACCAGATATTGCGGTTTATAGGGCTCGATTCGTGAATAATCGAATTCAGATGCCAGGTCAGAGCAGGATTCTAATAAACCATCTACAGCAAGTACCGGCACCATATAGAAATTGATTAATTCATCTCCAGAAAACCGGTCTTCGTTTTCCAGGTCGGTGGTCGGAACGCGCCAGCCTATCGTGCCATTCAACTCAAATTCCCAAACGGGATAAAACGCCGGACGAACATCAAACATCTTGTTAATATCCAGATTTCCGGCAAAGGCTTCTTTTGCTGTGGCAAAGGCCTGAGGATAACCAATTTCAATGGGGATGATGCGCGCCGGAGGAATCATCTGCCGGATGGTATTGAAGTTAATCACCTGCGATGAACGACAGAAAGGACAGTTGGCCGAAATTTGATGCTCTTCGAGGATGAATTCTGCCCCGCATCCTTTACAGGTGAGCAATTGCTGCGCAATCATCTGGTTATGGCCGCTGGCAGTCGCCATAGCCATGATGAAATCATTTCCACTCGCTTGATCGTTGGCCAGAGAAGCCGTTTGCCTTCGGAAGAATTGGCGGGAGCTGCAATATTCACATTCAAGAGAAGAACCATCAGGTGCATAGGTCAATCGTCCGCCGCAATTCGGGCAGGTGAACCGGTCTGATGACGAAGATGCCGTGGTATTTATTTCCTGCTGGTACAGTTCTGGATCAATCAGGTCGCCCGTTTTAAGCTTACCGTCCAGGATCAATAGACGCCGTCGTGCCCGCGGTTCAAATGGTTCTTCGGCCAGAATTGACTCGAGTAATTCCCGTTCTTTTGACGGATCAGAAGCCAGTGTGCTGAGCCAGAACAGGGCATCAATCTTCTGGTCTCTGGGAGGATCCAACCGCAAAACCCATTCCAGGTAAAATCGCGCTTCGCCCACCAACCGCGACTTGGCGGCAGCCACTCCACGCACCAGCAGGTCTCTTGAATTTTCCATTGTCCATTCCGGAGATAGTATTCTTACAGAGTATAGCAAGAATAATTCTCTCTTGACAAACCTGATTTTTATAATATTCTAATATTAGAATATTACAGGATTAGAATATGTATGTCCTTTCCAACCTTGACTATGTATTGCTCATGCTGGCTGCTGAAAAACCGGTTTATGGATACCAGATGGAACAGATCATTAAAGAACGCGGCATTCGTGTATGGACAAATATCGGCTTTTCATCCATTTACCATGGATTAAATAAACTCGAAAACGGCGGTTTCCTTCAATCTCAAAATGAATCAGATGTAGACAGGCCAAACCGAAAAATTTACTCTCTGACGGCTGCCGGAAAAGAAATACTTCATGAAGAAACCTTGCAGCGTCTGGCGTCTCCCCGGTTGCATACCGGTGATTTTGACCTTGCCCTGTGCTGCCTTCCAATACTCACAAAAAAAGAAATTCGCAAGTCCCTTGAATTTCTGAAGGAAACATTGGCTGAACGCATTCGGGAAGTTGAAAATAAAAAAGCTTGCCAGGAGCTCTCTTCTTCACCTCATGTGACATTGCTCTTTGATCACAATCTGCATGCCATGAAATCCGAATATGAGTGGGTCCTTTCTTTAATCGAATCCCAAGGAGGATAAAATGACTCTCAATCCCAAAGAATTGATCAAAACCTGCTATTCTCCTTCGGCAAAAGAACCACAGATCATCACCATTCCCCCTATAAAATTCTTAATGATTGACGGTCATGGAGATCCCAACACCAGCCCGGTATATTCAACCGTTATTTCGGCTCTGTATACCATGTCTTACACAATCAAATTTGACCTGAAGAAAACCGGAGTCGAGGATTACAAGGTCTTTCCATTGCAGGGTTTGTGGTGGTCAGACAATATGGATGATTTTCTATTAGGGAATAAAGATAACTGGGACTGGACGATGATGATGGCCCAGCCCGATTGGGTATCTGTCGAACAGGTAGAAAAAGCTCTCCACAAGGCATCTGCCAAAGTGGAAAAATCTGTACTGGAAAAAATTCGCTACGAAACCTATGACGAAGGTTTGGTTGTGCAGATGATGCATATCGGTCCATACAGCGCCGAAGGTCCCAATATCCAGCGCATCCATGCCTTTGCACAAAACCATGGGTACGGATTACGCGGCAAACACCATGAGATTTATCTGGGCAATCCCCAGCGATCAGCCCCCGAGAAACTTAAAACCATACTCCGTCAGCCAATCCAAAAAGTTTAGGTAACTTTCAGGCAGCGTACCAGCACTTTTCGCAGCATGGGTGACTGCCGGTGCTCGAACAGGTATACACCCTGCCAGGTTCCCAGGCTTAACTTTCTTTGATCGATCGGAATGGTCAGGCTGTTATGGCTGATTACCGCACGCATGTGGGAAGGTGAATCATCACCACCCTCCAGAGTGTGCTTATGCCAGGACTGGTTCTCTGGAGCTATGCGTTCAAAGAACTGCTCCACATCAGCCCTGGCATCCGGGTCATAACACTCACTGAGCGCCAGAGATGCACTGGTATGTGGTACAAACAAAGTGCATTGCCCTTCTTGCACCTTCCATTCTGTGAGCAGCTCCTGAATGTTTTTTGTTATCAGGTACATGCCTTTGCCGCGGGTTTCAAAAGTGAGAGTATCTTTTAACCAGTCCATTCAGTCAATTCTTTCTTCGGTAATTTGGTCAAATTATACCGTTTGGTTCATTCTGTATAATTACTCGCAGATAACTGATTATGAATCCATTTACTTCACTTTATTTTGCCTGGATGCGTTTGCGGAATTCACTCGATTTCCCCATTCGTCAGCATCTCCATTTTTCCTCGCGGCCTGTTATACAAACAGTGAAACACGCGGTCAATATTCTTGACACGTATCCACCTGAAGAACAGGCCCGGGTAAACAGTCAGATTACCCGTCTGCGAGCACAGTATCATTTTGATTATTATGAAAAGAACCACAGGGTGGAAGAA
Source organism: Leptolinea tardivitalis (assembly GCF_001050275.1). Classification (GTDB taxonomy): domain Bacteria; phylum Chloroflexota; class Anaerolineae; order Anaerolineales; family Anaerolineaceae; genus Leptolinea; species Leptolinea tardivitalis. The sequence goes on along the minus strand of NZ_BBYA01000011.1, from coordinate 76,760 downwards.
ATAAAAGAGAATTTCTTCTACCTCGCCATGCTGGATTCAGCCTTCGAGCAATCACAAACTGCCTTTCCTCCAAGTGTGACGGCAGCCGATATCGGCCCTTCATCGTGGTTTTATGTGCACGCCCTGCATGCGGCATTGACCTGGTACCAATCATCGGTGCCGCGAACCGTCCATTTGACCGGTTATGAAATGGATGCCTTCCGCCTGTATTCCGATTTTCACACCCGCCGGGATCATGCCCTGGGCAATATGCAGGGGTTGGCAGGAATAGAATACAGTGAAAAAGGATTTGAGATCCTGCCCTCCACCTGTGATCTGATCACCCTGTTCTTTCCCTTTGTTTTCCTTAAAGATCATCTGGAATGGGGGCTTCCCGGCAACCTGTTCGAACCCATGGACCTGCTTAATACCGCCTGGAACAGCCTTAAACCGGGCGGTCTGTTGCTCATTGTTAATCAGGGACTGGAAGAGCATACAGCCGAGTTGAAGAATCTGGAACATCTGGGGATAAAACCAACCGCCTCTATACGCATGGAACCACTTTTATACTCATATCCGTTGGAACGTTTTATTATTACGGCAAAACGATGAGCCTCGAACCGGAATTACTTCAGCATAAAACCATGGAACTCCTCACCCATCTGGTGGAAGAGATTGGTCCCCGCCCGGCCGGATCGGCGGCTGAAAAACACACGCTTGACTGGCTTGAAGAGCAATTCCGCCAATCCGCCCTGGATACAAGGCAGTTCCCCGTTCGTTACCAACCCGAACCGGCATTCTTTCCTTATTACAGTGTAGCCGCCGCCGGTTTTGCCCTGGTTGGCCTGACTTTATCCACAAGCGGCTGGGTTACTCTTCTCCTTCCATTATTAATTTTGCTGTTACCCGAGTGTATGTTATTCCTACAGGAAAAGCTGTTGCCATATAAAGACGGATCGGCCAATCTTCTGGTAACACCGAAAAATACGTCTTATCAAAACCTCGATGTAATTTTCTGCGCTCATGTTGACTCTGCGCGGGCGGTACCAGACGGTCCAGCACTTTGGAAGAAATGGCGCGACAAATCGATCTACACCATGATGCGAGTGGCCAATATCCTGATCATTCCCGGATTATTTCAATTCATGGGTATTGATATCACCGGATTATTCCTCACGCTCGGGCAAAGTTTGGCCTGGGGTATGGCCGGTCTGCTACTTATTCAAGATATCTGGGAAGCGGCCTCCTCACGAGGGCGATTTTCACCCGGGGCAAACGACAACGGTTCTGGGACGGCTCTGTTGGCGGCATCAGCTCTGGCGTTGGCCGGTGACACGCCGAAGAATTTACAGATCGGTTTCCTCTTTACCGGGGCAGAAGAAACCGGGCTGCACGGTGCACGTCAATTTGCCAGCTTCATGGTGGAAAATCAAATGCATGCAGCTGTCATCAGTGTAGATATGATTGGCGCCGGAAGCGGAATGCGTATCACCACCCAATGCGGTACCCTCCGCCCGATTAAAACAGATCCAAAATTAAATGAATCCATCAAGCGGGCAGACCCGCTGGCAGTCTTCCATGCTGTACCCCGCCGTTGGGGTGATTTTGTCCCCTTTGCCCGGGCTGGTTTTTCTACAGCCCATCAGGAAAACACGGGGTCACCCCTCTCCTGGGCAACCTACCATACCCCAAACGATACATTATCGGTGATTGACCCGGATCAAATGAAGCACATGGCTGAGGTAATCACCCAACTTATCTGGATTCTTGAAAAAGACAAATCAAATCCTGTAGAATAATGAAATGAAAAAGAATCTGACTGATTATGTGAAAATACTGGAAGCTTTAAAACCACTTCTCTGTGAAAATTTTTCTATTTCAGACATTGCTGTTTTTGGTTCCTATGCAAGAGGGGAAGAGAAACCCGAAAGCGACCTGGATATTCTCGTAACATACACAAAAACGCCAGATCTATTTGATCTGGCGGCATTAAACCTTTTTCTTGAAGAAAACCTCAAGATTAAGATTGATCTTGTCCCAGATATGAATTTACGGCCTCAATTTGCCAGGCACATTTATGAAGAAATGGTCAAAATAACCTGATGCCTAGAGACTTCAAGGAATATCTCGTTGATATTTTACAAACAGCCAGGTCAATCCAAAATTTCGTTTCGGATATGACATATGATGATTTCATCGCGGATGAAAAAACTGTCTTTGCCGTTATACAGGGATTTGAGATTATTGGTGAAGCAGCTAAGAACATTCCAAAAGACATTACGGATATCTACCCTGAAATTGACTGGTCGGCCATGTCAAAAATGAGAGACCTGTTGATTCATCACTATTTTGGGATTCAACATTCCATCATCTGGGAAACTATAAAAAAACGTATCCCATTATTAATAGAAAAATTACCTGAAATACTAAAGGATTATGGATCAGAATAACAGAGAAGGTGGTCAAATAAAAATCTGACCACCTTCTTTTACAGAAACTACCTCAAGCGACCATCGGAACTTTCGGCAGGTGATTCGGGATATCGGCAATCAGTTCATCTGGGTAAGTAGAATCGCCCAATTCGCCCTGTTTGTAGGCGTTGTACGCTGTAAGGTCAAAGTGTCCATGACCAGACAGGTTGAATAGAATGGTGCGTTTTTCGCCTTTTTCCTTGGCATCGAGAGCTTCTTTGATAGCCGCGCAGATAGCATGCGCAGATTCAGGGGCCGGCAGAATGCCTTCAGACTGGGCAAACGCCGTAGCCGCCGCGAAAACGGATTTCTGATCAACGGCTGCTGCCTCAATATACCCGGCGTCCACCAGCGACGAAAGCACAGGCGCCATACCGTGGTAACGCAATCCGCCGGCATGAATGGCCGGAGGCATGAAATCATGGCCGAGGGTATGCATCTTGACGACCGGTGCCATTTTTGCCGTATCACCATAGTCAAAAGCGAAAATACCCTTGGTGAGCGAAGGAGTAGCAGTCGGTTCCACGGCCAATAATCTGGCCCGCTGACCGTTCTTCAGGTTTTCGCGCAGGAATGGGTAGGCGATGCCGGAGAAATTGGAGCCGCCGCCCACGCAGCCAATCACCACATCAGGATACTCACCGGCCAGGTCCATCTGTTTGAGGGCTTCTTCACCGATGATGGATTGGTGCATACACACATGATGCAAAACCGAACCCAGGCTGTATTTTTTAGTGCCATTCGATTTGGCGGCCACTTCCACCGCTTCTGATATGGCCAATCCAAGAGACCCGTTGCAATTGGGGTCTTTGGCCAGCATGGCACGCCCTGCCTCGGTGCGGTCACTCGGACTGGCATATACCTCACCGCCATAGGTTTCCATAAGGAAGCGGCGATAGGGTTTCTGGTTGTAAGACACCTTGACCATGTAGACTTCCACCGGCAGGTCGAAGAATTTGCCCGCCATCGAAACGGCTGACCCCCACTGCCCGGCGCCGGTTTCAGTGGTCAGGGCTTTGGTTCCGGCGATCTTGTTGAAGAAAGCCTGCGGCACGGCCGTGTTGGATTTATGGCTGCCGGAGGGCGACGTCCCCTCGTACTTGTAGTAAATATGGGCCGGTGTTCCCAGGGCTTTTTCAAGCCGCGCGGCACGCATGAGGGGGGTTGGCCTCCAGAGTTTATAGATATCCAGCACTTCCTGCGGGATTTCAATATACCGTTCTGTGCTGATCTCCTGCATGATCAAATCCATGGGGAAAAGCACGGAAAGAAAATCCGGTGTCACCGGTTCCAGTGTTGCAGGGTTTAGCACCGGGTTCGGCGCCACCGGATTATCTGCATTAATGTTGTAATAAAAACGCGGAATATCATTCTGGGAAAGATCGAAACGAATTTGGTCTGACATGGTAAGCCTCCTGAAATATTGGGTGGAAGATGGTTTAGTTAGGACAACAAACAAAACAATGTGATGGGGCACCTCCTGAAAACAAAAAAAACGCATTCATCCCTTGTTAGGGACGAATGCGTTTGCATCCGCGGTGCCACCCTGGTTAGGCTGCTGTTGTAGACTTTAACAAAAATCCCCCGGTGACGGCGCACGGGGGAAAATAAAAGCCAGCCTCACTCATTCAAGTACGGCAGAAATTCTGCGATACCTTTTACCCTGATAACGGTGGCAATTCCGGCACGAGGTACTTGACGTAAAGTCGTTCTCCCTGCGACTCGGAGGTCCATTCGGCGTCATTGTACGGGCAGGCTCTCACCACTTCTCCATGCTCTCTGTACCGCCTCGACGGCGCTTACTCGTCCTCGTCAAAGTCTTTTGACGTATTTGTGATTATTGTAGCGGGAAAAATGGATTTGTCAAGAGAATCTGGATTTTTGTTAATAAATTCCGCTACAATGATCAAGGAAAATTATTTACAAAAGGGGCACGCGATGAACAACCGCAAAATCTTCCGTGTGACCAAAAGCCAGCCGACTCTCGAAGGCGCCGGGGTACATCTTCGCCGGGCATTCGGCTTCGGCGCCACCGAACTGTTTGACCCCTTCCTGCTGCTCGATGACTTCCGCGGTGACCAGGCGGAAAATTACATCAAGGGATTCCCCTGGCACCCCCACCGCGGCATCGAAACCATCACCTACCTGACGGTCGGTACAGTGGAACACGGCGACAGCCTGGGCAATCATGGGGTGATCGGCCCCGGCGATGTGCAATGGATGACAGCCGGGAGCGGGATCATTCATCAGGAAATGCCCAAAGCATCCGCCGATGGGCGTATGTACGGGTTTCAACTGTGGGCCAACCTGCCCAGCAGCCAGAAGATGATGGATCCCCGATACCGTGATATCAAAGCTGCCGCAATCCCGGTGGTGACATTGGATAACGGCGTGGTCATAAAGGTGATCAGCGAATCGGTGAAAGATATCGTCATCGAACCGGAATATCTCGATGTGACCATCCCCGCCGGTGAAAGTTTCACCAACCCCGTGCCGCGCGGTCACACGTGTTTTGCGTATGTCATTGGGGGCCGTGTACGTTTCTGCGAAGAACAAGATTGCTTTGACTACTCATCATCAGGTGAGAATTATTTCGACTTCCTGAACCGTGATCCGTATCTCGGCAATCACAGTCTGGTGGTATTCAATGACGGCGATACTGTTCAGGCTACCGCCGGCGTTGAAGGTGCGCAGTTCCTGCTCATTTCCGGGAAACCGCTGCGTGAACCGGTTGCCTGGTATGGCCCTATCGTTATGAATACACAGGATGAACTGCGTACGGCCTTCCGGGAATATCAGGAAGGGACTTTCATCAAGAAAAAATAGTCCGGGCATCTCTGCTACAATGATGCTTTAATGTTCTGTATCGGTCACTAAAATTATCTTTCCAGGAATTTTTTTATACATCATGCAGGATTCTCATCAAGAACAGGCTGAAAACCAGCCGACACCATTGCCAACTGATACGCCGATTGCCAGTCTCTGGCAGCGCTTTGCCGCCTGGATGGTTGACGCCATTCTTCTGGGTTTGGCAGGTCAGGCTCTGGGGTGGTTGTTCGCAGACTGGCTCTTTACCATCGGCCCCTATGGCCGTCTTTTGGGTCTGCTGATCATTCTTCCATACTTTGGACTGTTGAACTCGTCCGTTGGCAACGGTCAGACTGTAGGAAAACGACTGATGAAAACAACCGTCAGCGATGCCAATGGACGGCCAATTACTCCGTTAAGGTCGCTGGCACGCACCACCCTGCTGGTACTCCCTTTCCTGTTGGGTGGTTGGGCTTTGCCTGCGTTTGAAAACAGAGTTTTAGCCTTCTTATCTGCATGGATCCTGTTCGGACTGGGCGGCGCCATCCTGTACACGATGATCTTCAACCGGGGTGCCCAGCAGGGTTTCCACGACCTGCTTTACCAGACGTATGTGATTAAAGTTAACGCAGTGGCGGAAGTCCCCCTACCCCGCACGAAGAGCGTCCACTGGGCGTTTGCCGGTGTCTGGATGCTGCTAACTGCCATTTTCCTGTTCTTTCTTCAGGCTGATAACCCATCCTACATTCCGAATCCTTCTTCAACCCGAATCAGGGAAATTCAACAAACCCTGGCGTCTGATCCCCGTTTTTTCACCGTTACCGTCCGTGATCAAACCATCACACCGGAAAAAGATCCGGCCTACCGGTCGCTGGTCATAGATGTGTGGACAGTCGGTCAGTTGCCGGAAGACAGCCGCTGGGAGATTGCCAGAAGAATTGCCGGGCAGGCTTTGCACAACATGAAGGGAATTGATGAGTTTGACCAGATTCAGGTCAAACTCACGTACGGTTATGATATCGGTATTGCCAGTTATTCGTCGGGATTCTGGTATTCCAATCCGGTGGAGGAATGGCAATCCATTCTTGTCGAAAAATCATCCACCGGGGGATAAAACCGATCCCTTATTTCCTGCCTCTTTGCTGTTAAAATTCCTCCATGCCCAACACCATCTACTTCGGGGATAACCTGCCTGTTCTTCAATCCCTGCCAACCGAATCCATCGACCTTATATACATCGATCCGCCCTTTAATACCGGCCGGACACAGACCCGCACGCAGATCCGCACGGAACGCAGTACAAATGGTGACCGCACCGGGTTTGGCGGACGGCGATACGAGACGATAAAAATTGGTTCGCGTGGGTATGCCGATATTTTTGACGATTACCTGTCATTCCTTGAGCCGCGTCTTTCAGAAGCGTATCGTCTTTTAAAAACCACCGGCAGCCTGTATTTCCATATCGACTATCGCGAAGTGCACTACTGCAAAATTTTGTTGGATATGATTTTTGGGCGGGAGTGCTTTTTGAATGAAATCATCTGGGCGTATGACTACGGCGGCCGTCCAAAAAACCGCTGGCCGGCCAAACATGACAATATCCTGCTGTACGTCAAAGACCCGGAACAATACACCTTCAATCAAGATGCTGTCGATCGCATTCCGTATATGGCACCCGGGCTGGTAGGTGAAGTCAAGGCAGCCAGGGGAAAGCTGCCCACTGACACCTGGTGGCATACGATCGTGGCCACAAATGGGAAAGAAAAGACCGGATATCCCACTCAAAAGCCGCTTGGTGTGCTGCGTCGAATCGTTACGGCTTCGTCCAATCCAGGAGATACGGTCCTTGATTTCTTTGCCGGCAGCGGAACTACAGGAGCTGCCTGTGTGGAGCTTGGCCGTCAATTTGTGCTTGTGGATAATAATCCGCAGTCCCTGGATGTGATGCGAAAGCGGTTTGCCGATATTCCTGACATTGTGTGGGTGGGTTAACCCTCCACTGCCTGAGCCTTTCCCTTCTTCCGCTGCCTGAGCCTGTCGAAGGCAAGTGCCTTGGGCTTCGACGAGCTCAGCCACCGGGTTGAGTTTTCCCTTCTTCCACTGCCTGAGCCTTTCCCGCCTTCCGCTGCCTGAGCCTGTCGAAGGCAGTGTTCTGTTATGAATCGAGACAATTATTTAAGTGCTAAAATCGGTTGGCTATATCGATGAAAGATACTTTATTTACCCGATTATCAAAACCATTTTCTACTCAAACCCTCACCCTTTCGCTGTTGGCTGTTCTTGTCGGTGTTCTTACCGGCGCCGCAATATGGCTGTTCAAATGGTTAATTGAGTATGCCCATCGTCAATCCTTTGGATTGGTTTCAGGCTGGATGGTTGTCCTCATTCCGGCTGCCGGTGGATTAATCGTTGGATTGTTGACCCGATATTTTGATTCGGGCAAATCTATGCACGGCACAGCCGGAGTCATGCAGGCTGTTGCCTTAACGGGCGGCAGAATCCACTATCAAAAAACGCCTATCAAAACAATACAGGCCATAATTTCCATTGGCTCCGGAGCATCCCTTGGACCTGAAGATCCATCCGTCCAGATTGGGGCCAGCTTTGGTTCCATATTCGGGCAATTACTTCACCTGTCTGAGGAACGGACGGCAGCCCTGGTGGCAGCCGGTGTAGCCGCTGCCATAGCAGCCGCTTTTAATGCACCCATTGCCGGTGTCTTCTTTGCCGTAGAGATTATTCTGGGAGAAATCAGCACCAGCGCACTCACGTTGATTCTGGCCACCGCTGTTTCCTCGGCTGTTTTCACACAGGCAGTCTCCGGAACGTCCCCTGCTTTTCCCATACCAGCCTATGCCTTCAATTCAGTCTATGAGCTTCCCCTTTACTTAGCCCTCGGTTTACTGGCCGCTCCAGTTTCAGCACTGTATATTCGATTAATTGATAGTTTCCGTCGTCTTTTCTCCCAATGGAATATTGCCAATCTGGTAAAACCTGTAATATCCGGCCTGATTATCGGTGCCGTTGGATTGGTCATTCCCCAGGTGCTGGGAACCGGGTATGAAACGATCGGCCAGGTTTTAAATAACACCTCATTCGACCTAAGAGTACTCGCCATCCTGATGATAGTCAAAGTGATTCTCACACCATTCAGCCTGGGCGGCGGATTTGTCGGGGGTGTTTTTGCTCCGGCATTGTTCATCGGTGCCACGCTGGGTGGCGGATTTGGAGCCTTGATGAACCTGTGGTTTCCGAATATTGGGCTCCATCCGGCTGCATTTGCTCTGGTGGGCATGGCAGCCGTTCTTTCCGGTACCGTCCGAGCACCATTAACCTGTATTCTCCTGTTGTTCGAAATGACCAATGATTACCGGATCATTTTGCCGCTTATGTTTTCAGTGGCAGTCAGTTTTGCCGTATCCAGAAAACTGCAGGCAGATTCAGTGTATGAAATGGGGTTGGCTGAACAGGGAATCCGGCTGGATCGCGGCCGGGACATTGAAATACTAAGTACACTGACAGTCAGTGAGGTGATGCGCTCTGAGCCCGAGACTCTCTCTGATACAACCAGCCTGGATGAGGCGGAAGAGATTCTTCTCAAGTCGCATGAAAACAGTCTTCCGGTGTTGAACGATCAGGGTTTTCTTGAAGGTATACTCTCCATTCAGGATATAGAAAAAGCAGATGCCAGGCTGGTAAAAGATGCCTGCAGCAAAAAAGTAGAAGTCGCTTATCCTGAAGAGACGGTAAATCTGGCACTTCGCCGAATGAGTAAAAGGGATATTGGAATGCTGCCGGTAGTGAATCAGCATAATCCCGGAGAACTTCTGGGAGTACTTCGAAGAGCCGATATCATTCATGCCTATACCATTGGACTCTCACGCAGGGCATCGCAGCGCCACAGGCAGGAAGCAGTCCGGCTTGACGGACTGACTCCACCACAGGTACAGGTATTTGATGTCACAGTTCAAGAAAAAGCGTCCATTGCGAACAAGAAACTAAAAGAAATTCCTTTTCCACCTGAATGCATCATTGCCAGCATCCGCCGGGGGAATCAGGTTTTCATTCCCCGTGGTGAAACAACCATATTTACCGGGGACATTCTGGTTATCGTAACCAAAAGCAATCTCTATGACCTGATTTTAGGAATGTGTAAGACTGTTTTTGTAGAATCAGAATATTAATCGACCCGATACGAATTCTTTTTATTACCTGTTGGCGAAATTTCCGAATTGCATTTTTCCTCTGCTTCCTGTAGTATATCCATAATTATCATGCAGTTGCACTTTTGTTGGTTTGATCGTCTGTTTTTCTATACAGATCGGAGCAATCATTCTCGATAACAAGGAGCAAACCATGGTTACAGTCCGAGACCTTTTACGGAACAAAGGCGGCGATGTCTGGTCAGTTTCACCGGAAACAACAATGATTGACACTCTCCATCTGCTGGCAAAAAAAGATGTCGGCGCATTAATGGTCACAAAAGAGGGGAAAATCGTTGGTGTTGTTTCTGAACGGGATTTCGTTCGCTCAATTGCCCAAACAGGCCAATGCCTGCTTTATTCGACAGTTGAACGTTATATGACCACTGAAATCTCGACGGTTACACCCGACCAGAGTATTGAACAATGCATGCAATTGATGACTGACAGGCATATCCGGCATCTTCCGGTGTTGGAAAATGAAAAATTAATCGGGGTGATTTCGATCGGTGATGTTGTACGCGAATTAATCTCCAACAAACAACTGACCATCAACCAGCTGGAAGATTATATTCAAGGCCGCACTTATCCTGCATAAATTTCAACCCATGTATTCCGGGTGATTCAAATAAAAACCGGGGTCGAAAATCTCTCTCCAACCTCGGTTTTATCTATGCAACAGACACTCTTATTTAGCGCCGATACCACCCATTGAAACCGTACCAATGGCTGACATTTCATTGCGTACTGTCTGATAAAGGTTTTCTGCCTTCAGATCGGTGATCGTATAGCAGGGAGCCTGCAGGTGGTCGGCCAATACCTGTGCCAGTCCCTGATCGAAGGCCGCATGCTCCATATTGACCACTACACTGTGGATTTTTTCTTCCGCGAGTAAATCGGCCAGCATGTTGGACTCGTCCTGAGGTGACATATGCCCCATCGAAACATTACCGGCCCCGTCCGTCAGAACAATCAATAATGGCTGCACTTCAGGATGCAGTGTTGATTCACGGTGCAGCACCTCGAGTGACATCTGTAAACCAGCCGGTAAGGGTGTTTTTCCGCCTACCGGAATTTCAGAAAGCGCCCGTTGAGCCAGTTGAACGGAATTGGTTGGCGGCAACACAAGGGTGGCCCGGTCTTTCTGGAAAACGATCAGACCCACACGGTCGCGGCGCTGGTAGGCATCGGTCAAGAGCGAGAGTATAGCGCCCTTGGTGGCAGCCATACGTTCTGCCACAGCCATTGACCAGGAGGCATCCACCAGAAATAGGACCAGGTTGGCCGCCCGGCGAACCCGAACTTTGCGCATGTAATCTGCCGGTTTGACGGCAAACGCCACCCGCCGCCGTTGTTCTGAACGGTTGCGCTGGTATGGTGCTGCCGCCCGAATGGTGGCATCAAACGCCAGATCAAAAGCCTTACCCGGTGTGGGGCGCGCCTGAACATATCGGCCGCGCGCCTGTTCTGTCTTGGTACGTGAACGCCGTCCACCCTGCTTGCGGATCATCTGGTCAAGCGGGGTATCCAGCTTGCGCGGATTGAAGGATTCGCCAATCTTGGTTTTTTCACCACCATCCCACCAGTGGGCTGTGGCATCTTTGAAAACCGGCTTACCTTCTTCAGCCGGAGGCTTCAGGTCCTGTCGTTCTTCGACCTGAACATCTTCACTTACTTTTTTTTTACATCATCGGAAGCATCATCTTCCGGTTCCTGCTCCTGTTCAGATTTACCCTTGCTCGATCCACCTTGCAGGGATTCTATACGCTCCTGCAGGTCTTCCATGGTCATTTCAGACTGCATAAAAGGACCCCGTTTCAGGCGGTGAGGGAGAGCCAGTTCAGCAGCCATGGCGATATCTCTATCAGTAACAGACGTACGTCCTTCAATGGCAGCCTGAGCGCGAGCAGCTTTCAAAATGACCAGGTCAGAGCGATGCCCGTCAACATTTAAAGATGCTGTTAAAGAAGCAATGGAAATCAGGTCATGTTTGGTGTAACCCACCCGATCGACGAGCTTGCGGGCTTCTTCAATCTGTTTTGAAATTTCCTCTTCTTTCGGTTCCCATTTCTTCCGGAAATTATCGGGGGAAGCTTCATATTCCAGGTTGCGTTCCATGATCGTCACGCGCTCACGCGAATCACGGATACCGTGAATATCTACCGAAAGGGCAAAGCGGTCCAGCAGTTGCGGACGCAGGTCGCCTTCTTCCGGGTTCATGGTTCCCACCAGGATAAACCGGGCCGGGTGTGAAAACGAAATACCTTCGCGTTCGACAATATTCATACCCATGGCCGCAGAGTCAAGCAGCACGTCAACCACATGATCATCCAGCAGGTTGACTTCATCGATGTATAACATGCCGCGGTTGGCTGCCGCCAGAACACCGGGTTCAAATGCCCGTTCGCCTTTCTGGATGGCTTTTTCGATATCCAATGTCCCTACCACACGATCTTCCGTGGCAGAAACCGGCAGGTTGACAAAGGGTGTTGGCCGGGTTTTTACAGGCAAAGATTCACCGCGGGCAATCCGCTCACGGCATTCGGTGCACAGGCTGGCCGGAGCATCCGGGTCACAGCCAAAGCGGCAATCTGCCACAACTTTCACATAAGGTAACAGGGCAGCCAGTGCGCGTGCTGCCGTAGATTTTGCCGTACCGCGTTCACCGCGGATAAGTACGCCGCCAATGCGAGGATCGACAGCATTGAGAACCAGCGCCCGGCGCATACGTTCCTGTCCGACGATCGCAGTAAAGGGAAAAATGTTTGGCATAAAAATAATATCCTTGATATATATTTCAACAGTGTAGAAAGTTTACCACCACAAAAACATGGAATCAACTGCATACAGAAGGTTGTTTAAGATCACACTAAACTTCTGATTTCAGCGATAAACGTCCGTCAGAAACAACCCAACAGGGTATAATTTGAATGCTGGAGTTGGCATGGAAAAGAAAATTCGTGTGCTGGTGGCAAAACCCGGACTGGATGGTCACGATCGCGGGGCGAAAATCGTCGCCCGTGCTTTGCGTGATGCAGGAATGGAAGTCATCTACACAGGTCTCCGGCAAACCCCGGAAATGATTGTAGAGGCTGCCCTTCAAGAAGATGTGGACGCCATTGGATTATCGATTCTTTCCGGCGCTCACATGACTCTTGTTCCCCGAATTTTGGAATTATTAAAACTCAACCGGCTGGGTGACAGACCGGTATTTGTGGGTGGCATTATTCCGGATGAAGATGCCATCGCATTAAAAAAGATGGGGGTTGCCGGTGTATTTGGCCCCGGTACAAAAACTGAAGAAATCATTTCTTCTGTGCGCCTGGCTCTTACGGGCGCCATAGAAGGGTAAGGATCAGCCGAAGCGCCATGAATCAGGTTGATGCCCTTCTTCAAGGTGACCGGCTGGCGCTGGCACGTACGTTATCCCAAATTGAGAACGGCACCTCGGAAAGCCGGAGCATGTTGGATGTTCTTTTCCAGCATGCTGGTAAGGCTCATATTATTGGTGTGACCGGTCCAACCGGCTCTGGAAAATCCACGCTGGTCAATCAACTGGCACTGGCATTTCGCCAACCGAATGGCACCAATCCGCCATCACGTGTGGCTATTCTGGCTGTTGATCCCACCAGCCCGTTTACCGGCGGTGCCGTGCTGGGTGACCGGGTACGGATGCGTGATCTCAGCGGTGACCCGGGGATATTTATCCGATCCGTAGCCACCCGCGGGACACTGGGTGGGCTATCTATGGCAGCAGCCGAAATGGTAACAGCTATGGATGCAGCCGGATTTGACGTGATTCTCGTAGAAACCGTGGGGGTTGGCCAGACAGAAATGGAAATCACTCGTCTGGCTCACACAGTTCTTCTGGTTGAGAACCCCGGTATGGGCGATGATATTCAGGCCATCAAAGCAGGAATTCTGGAAATCGCCAATGTCATCTGCATTAATAAAGCCGACCGCCCCGGTGTTGAACAGACGGAACGCGCCCTCCGAGAAGTGCTGGATATGAATTCGGTCAATCCATCAACAGGTGGATCTTTCCATCATTTCATGGAAGACGAGAATCAGGATGCACCTCCTCCAACTGGTTCTCCTGCCGGCTGGCAGGTTCCCATTCTTCAAACGATTGCCACCACAGGCGAAGGCATCTCCCAATTGGTTCAATCGTTGCGAGAACACTATACCTACCTGCAAAATAGCGGACAGTGGAAATCCAACGAGAGCAAACGGCTGCGCCGTAACCTGGAATCTCTAATTCGGGAAGTGCTTTTTCAAACCTGGCTTTCGCGCATGAATCCACAGGAGTATGACCAGGCCCTTGACCGCCTGTTTACGCGATCAGTATCACCCTTCCATCTGGCAGAAGAGTTGATTGCTTCAGATTTCGCCAGCAAAACGCCGTCAATTCATTTAAAATAACCTGTACGAAATTTCTTTGGAGGAATGACTTATGGAACGAACCCTTATCGGAGATCTGCGCAGCAAAATTGGACAATCTGTTACCGTTCAGGGCTGGCTGCAAGTTTTACGTGACCAGAAGAAAATGCAATTTCTTGTCTTGCGAGACCAGACCGGTGCCGTCCAGATTGTTGTGGAAAAAGCTGCCAGCCCCGATCAGGCGGCCCTGATCTCAACCTGCGGAGTTGAATCAGCCCTCACCATCACCGGCAAAGTGATAGACAACCCGATTGTAAAATTAGGCGGCATTGAAATGCAGCTCGAATCCATCGAAGTTAATAACAATGCAGCCATTCCACTGGCATTTGAACCATTCAATGACACCCTCCCGGCTTTGGATTTCCGCATGGACTGGCGTTACCTCGAACTCCGCCGTCCTGAAAATTTACTTATCTTCAAAATTCAAACTACAGCCGAAATGGCTATGCGAGAATTCTGGCTTAAAAACGGTTTCATCGAAATTCACAGCCCCAAAATGGTGGGTACCCCCAGTGAAGGCGGCGCCGAACTCTTTTCCCTGGATTACTTTGGGCGTCCCGCCTACCTGGCACAATCTCCCCAGTTCTATAAACAAATGGCCATGGCAGCTGGTTTTGAACGCGTTTTTGAAATCGGTCCGGCTTTCCGTGCTGATCCATCCTTTACTTCACGTCACATGACAGAATTTATCAGTATTGATGCAGAAATATCCTGGATCGACAGCCATGAAGATGTGATGTCTATGCAGGAACGGTTGCTGCAATACACCTACCAGAAGGTCAAAGATGCCCACGGTGATGAGATTAAAGCCCGATTTGGCATTGATATTACGGTTCCCACCCTGCCATTCCCCCGGCTCACTATGGCCGAAGCCCAACAAATTCTGAAAGAACGAAATTACAGCGTTCCGGCAGACAAAAAAGGCGACCTGGATCCGGGCGGTGAACGTGAATTGGGACAATACATCAAAGAAAAATACAATCATGAATTTGTGTTCCTGAAAGATTGGCCTATCGAAGTACGGCCGTTCTACCACATGCGCCATGCCGATAATCCGAAACTGACCAAGAGCTACGATCTGATTGCCAAAGGTCTGGAAATTACGACAGGTGCACAGCGAGAACACAGACGCGATATCCTGGAAAAACAGGCGCTCGATAAAGGCCTGAACCTCGATATCCTCAGCGGCTATCTGGACTACTTCAAATTTGGCTGCCCGGCCCACGGTGGCTTTGGCATGGGTCTCTCGCGGTTGTTGATGGTAATGCTCGGTCTCGAAAGTGTCCGGGAAGCCGTGTTCGTGTTCCGCGGCCCCAATCGTCTGGAACCATAAAAACAGGATTCGGCATGCTTACCGGAAAGAATGTTCGCCTCAGGGCAATGGAACCAGAAGATTTAACCAATCTGGTTCGCTGGATGAATGATCCAGATGTCATTGAAAACCTGTTAATCGATTCCCCACTTTCGAGTGTGGATGAAAAAAACTGGTTCGATACGATGATGAAACGTCCTTCTGAAGAGCATGTGTATATGATCGAAGTTTTCGAAGATGGACAATGGATCTCTGCTGGTTCAACCGGCTTGATTCGTCTGGATTGGAAGAATCGCAGCACAGAGATTGGTATCAGTATTGGAGAGAAAAAGTACTGGAACCGTGGTTTCGGCCGCGAAGCCATGCAGTTAATGCTCCGGCATGCTTTTAATGATCTAAATCTTAACAGAGTCTCATTGACCGTATTCAGTACCAATGAACGAGCCATCAAAGCATATCATGCGGTCGGCTTCGTAGAAGAAGGACGTTTACGGGAAGATATCTTTAAAAATGGACGATATATTGATACGATCATCATGAGTGTCTTGCGCAGCGAATGGCAGGATGCCAGGGTTTAATCGCCAGGTCAGGAGGAAGAAATGCCCAATGCAGTACACGTCCGGCACGACCGGATCCAATATGGCGATGTGAAGCTTTATGCGGGAACAGGATGTCCCGAATTGGCTTCAAATATTGCCGGTTATTTACGTATGCCGCTATGCGAACGCGATGTAATCGTGTTTCCGAACGACAATTTATTCGTACAACTTCATACCAGCGTACGCGGTCAGGATTGCTATGTGATACAAACCACATCTGCTCCGGTTCACCGGAACCTGATGGAATTATTGATCATGCTGCAAACCCTCCGTCTTGATTCAGCTGCTCGAATCACAGCAGTTATTCCCTATCTGTGCTACGCCCGATCAGACAAAAAAGACCAGCCGCGTGTGCCCATCACCGCCCGATTGGTGGCAGATATGATCGAAGTGGCCGGTGCTGACCGATATATCACCATGGATCTGCACGCCGGTCAAATTCAGGGTTTCTTCTCCATCCCCGGTGATGTGATGACTGCCTTTTACATCCTCACAGATTATCTGAAGAAGAAACTTCCTGTAATGAAATCTCCCGTGGTGGTGACAGCCGATCTGGGTTTCGCTAAAAAAGCACGGAATTTTGCCCAAAAACTGGATACACCGCTGGCTTTCATCGAAAAACGGCGCGTTTCCAATGATTCCAAAGCCGAAGCTTTGACCTTTATTGGCGATGTAAAGGACCGTGATGCCATCATTGTGGATGATGAAATTAATACCGGTGGTTCCATGGTGCAGGCTGTAAACCTGGTGAAGAGCTGCGGCGCCCGCAATATCTACATGGTGTTTGTGCACCCGGTTCTATCCGATCCGGCATCTCAAATACTTTCCGCCCTACCTGTAACAGAGTTCATTGCCACCGATACCATTCCGATTCCAGCCGAAAAAGCCGCCTATTTTGGTGACCGATTAAAGATCCTTTCTGTCTCCCGTCTGTTGGGTGAAGTCATCATGCGGGCAAATGAAGGCCGCTCGGTTGGTGCCCTGTTCAACGAATAGGTAAACACGAATGCCTGAACTACCAGAAGTTGAAACAATTGTTCGGGCTTTGAAACATGGTGGCCGTGGTGGAGCGCCTATTATTGGAAAGAAAGTCTCAGATGCAAATTTGCTATGGGACAAGACGCTGTCAACCCCTTCATTTGAAAAGTTTGAAGGGAAAATAAGCAAAACCACAATAAAAGATATTACACGCAGAGGGAAATTCGTTGTCATTCATCTTGACAACGAATTTCTTTTGATACACTTGCGAATGAGCGGTGACTTGCGTATCGATCCTCCTCCGGTATTACCTCCTCAAAACCATGATCGACTGCTGATCTACTTTGAAGATGGTTACAGACTTGCTTTTAACGATACACGCAAATTTGGGCGTGCATGGTTGGTTTCTAATCCAGAAATTGTGACAGGTAATCTCGGGCCAGAACCCTTTGACACAACACTAATGGCATCTGATTTCTATATGAGGTTGCAAAGAAAGAAAAAACAAATAAAATCGTTGTTATTAGACCAATCATTTCTTGCCGGATTGGGTAATATTTATACAGATGAAAGCCTTTTTCGATCAGGCATTCATCCGATGCGTTTATCGAATACCCTCTCAAGCAAAGAAGCTGAACGTTTACTGAAGGCAATTAGAGACACTCTGAACGAAGCGATAGCCCATAATGGCGCCAGTATTGATTGGGTCTATCGAGGTGGAGAATTTCAAAATAATTTCAGGGTGTATCAACAAACTGGGAATCCCTGTCCAGTCTGTTCTACCCCCATCCAACGATTGGTGGTGGGTCAAAGGGGAACCCATTTTTGTCCGAAATGCCAGCCAGAAGGGGTGCCAGAATGAATCCTGTTACAGTTACTATCAACACCACGCTCATAATTGCCATCACCTGTATGATCATTGGTTTTGTTACAGGCGGCTTTATTGGTTATTTCAATAAAGATAAGCGAAAAAAAGAAGAGAAATCTTCAAACACTGTTGCACCAGCCGCACCCGCTGTAGAAACCCCGGCACCTCTGGCCGATCCGGCGAAATACACAGAATTATTGCGTCTCTGGCGAGCCAAAGAAGGCGCGGGCCTCTATGTTGAAACCAGCGGACATTTACTTGCCTCATCCAAACCGCTCAACAGCTCACAGAAGAGTCGGTTTATCGATTTGATCAAGGAATTGGCTATCTGGTTGGATATTCCGGCAGCAGAATTATTACCAAACCATACTGCCTCTCCATCGATTTCTGACCAACAGGAGCCAGATGCACAATTATTATCAAAAGAAAAAGAGCCGGTCATAGTCGAATCACCGGATAATCCGCCCTTAATTAAAGCCAGCGAACCGATAAAGACAGATCCGCTTCCACCCGTTCCTCCTCCGGTTATTTCGAATCCCACTGTCGCTGTGCAAAGTCAAACACCGCCGGTTGTTCGTCCAGCTGTCGTACCTGCACCACCGCGACCGCAACCTGAAACGGTTAAAAAGCCGGCGGCATCTATGGTTGAACAAATTGATGAAATTTTACAGGAGATCATTCAACTTTCGGATGACCCTACGCGGCAGATTAAATTGATGGAATCACGTCAGGATGGTGTAATAGTCTGGGTTGGTCAGGAACACTTTCCCGGTATTGATGCGGTGACAGATCCCAAAGCAAAAGAGCTGATTCGCGCGGCTGCACGTGAATGGGAGCGCCGCGCAGAAAACCACATCTGACAATCCATTCTACTGGGGTAAATCTATTTTGGGATTCCCCTGGCTGGACAAATTTACCAGCAAAGATTCAAATTCATCCACACGCTGCACCAGTGTCATTACGATATCGCCAAAGAGTTTCTCATCGAGTTGGCTCAGTTTGATGTTATGCATATAGGTGTAAACGAGTTTTCCACCAATTTCTTCAAGGCACCAGAACCCAATTTTTGTTTTGGCATTAATCTGCAAAAGTGATGAGGAAATCAGGTGTGGAATTTGTTCGAGTGAATCAAAGGCGGCAAAACTTGGTACTGAAAACTCCACATTTTCGTCAAAACCAAAAATGAAAAGGGTCTGGAATCGTGTTTCATTCAATTTAAATTCGATCACAGCATGAGCTTCATCAATTTCACGTACAACCCAATGGTGTGCATTGCACATACGGGAAATTAATGTCGTAAAACTGTCAGTCACATTCGTGAAATTTTCGCCCGATTCAGATGTATTCTCCGGTTTGTTATCTTCCACTGGAACGATTCCATCCTTTTCCTAAAATGGGATTATTTTAACATTAAGATTTGATCTGCTTCTTTTCGATATGGGTAAAATACTAGCATTGGAAAATAGCGAAATAGTGTCTCCTGAAGAAAAGCTCCATATTCTGAAAATGATACAGGACGGAAAAATTACACCCGATCAGGGTATTGACCTGTTAAATAATCTGGAAAAAGAAAACGGGTTACCCGATCAGGGAAGAATGCAAAATTTAACAAGAAAGCCGGGTAAACCCCGGTGGTTGCGTGTTGTTGTCTATGATTTGATTGGCCAGAGAGAAAAAATAAACATTCGTTTACCTATCCAGGTGATTGAATCTGGCCTGAAATTGGGTGCAAGATTTTCAACAATCAGCCGTGGTTATTCACCCGACCTGATTCGGCAGGCATTAAAAGCCGGGCAGATTGGTCGTATCACGGATGTATCAGACAACGAAATTGGTGAGAGAATTGTAATTTCACTGGAGTAGAAAACAATAGCGGTTGTTTTGCTAACTTATTTTTCTTCCAGTACGACAACATTCGGAAAAAACTGGTGTATGGTTCCTTCCACCCATCCGTGCAGTGTAACAGGTGATAATGGGCAACCAAGGCAGGCACCACCCAGGCGGACTCTGACGGTGTGGCCGTCAAAACTTAACATCTCGACTCCCCCGCCATGATAATGACTGATATATGAATCGAGTTGTCCAATCAATGCTTCCATTTGTTCCTGCACAGGAAATTCAGGCGGATTATCTCCCATCTGAAGCCTCACTTTTCTGGAACAGTCACCATTCCACGGGTTAACAAATCCAATATTTCATTGTTCGTGGTGCGTAGCCGGAACGCAATACCAGATGCCAATCTTTTAAGTAATAACATCCCCAATTCAGGATTATTTTGACAGAAAACTTTTAGTTTTTCAACCTCAACACATACAGCTGAGGATGGTTTTGAGGCATAGGCTGAAGAAGTATATGTTTGTCGTCCAAGTGCAGCAGACCATCCAAACACATCTTCAGGACATATGTGGGCAATTACAAGTTCTTCGCCATCATACGGTTTATATTTAACAACAACCTCCCCCTCAAGTAAAATGAAAAAATGTGATGCCCGGGTTTCCTGAGCAAATATCTGAATTCCATTTTCAAAAGTACATGGTTCCATTAGGGGCAGAATTAGATCGATCTGGCTCATCTCCAACCCTTTGAATAATTCAAGTTGATGTAGATTTCGAAACGGCATAAAAATCATATTACTGGAAGGAGGCCAAGGCAGGTAGTGGTATATTTCCCGGTTGGCATCGAAAAAACTCATGACAATATCATGTATTTTGGCAGTCAATCCTATGAGTTTTAGTGATGAATCTTCATGCTTTTATACTGATTTGGTCTTTTTCCAACCGAATAATTCAAAATAATCACCGTGATTTATAGCATTTTCTCAATTCAAAAAGAAAATGACAAAAATAAGACTAATAAAAAAACGCCTGAAAAGTATCTTTCAGGCGTTTTACTTATTCGAGCAAAAGTCTAGTCGTTGCCGCGTCCACGCATGCGCGGATCGAGAACATCCCGAAGAGCATCTCCCACCAGATTCCAGGCCAAAACAAACAGAATAATCGCCAAACCGGGATAAACCACGATGAACCAGTATTGACCCAGAGAGGGTATCCAACTTCGCGCAAAACTGATCATCTGTCCCCAGTCAGCATAGCCTCGTTGAGCACCCAGACCGAGGAAGCTTAATGCGGCAAATGTCAACACATATGAGCCGATATCCATGGAGGCTAAAACCAAAACAGGGAAAACGGCATTCGGCAACAGGTGGCGGAAAAGAATACGCATATCGCTGGCGCCAATTAATCGGGCAGCCAGAGCGTATTCATACTCTTTTACCGACAGGATATTGCCGCGAATCACACGGGCATACGTCATCCAACCAAACACAATGATGGCCAGCATACCCGTCAAGATTTGGATCTGGATCGGGTCGAGATCTTTCGCCGGGCTTTGTCCAAAGGTTAATAAGGCTAAACCTTTGGCAAGAACAACCAGGAAATTCGCTTCACCTCGTCCATATACCGTTTGAAGCACGGATGTCAGCGTAATGGCTGCCAGCAGGAAGGGGAACACAAGGAAAACCTCCGTGATCCTCATCAGCACTTCATCAACCCACCCCCCATAGAAACCGGCAAGCGAACCAATAATCAACCCAATCAATGTGGTGATCAAAGTAATCACAATACCTACTCGGAAGGCAGTTCGAGTTCCCCAGACAACACCATAAAGAATATCATATTGTCCTTCCGTTGTTCCCATGATATGTTTTTCATTGGGTGGTTTCGGTTGATTTCCAAATCCATCACGTGGAATCAGATACACATTACGAGAGCTTTTTGCCGGAGGTGCAATGACCGGTGCGGCTATGGCCACAAAGACAAAACCCAGCAATAAAATAATGCCAAGCAGAGATGTGGGGTTTTTCAGTAATCGTCTAACTACATCCATGGATACCTCATTATTATTGCCGGGAATTTACCGCAGGCGGATGCGCGGGTCAATAACACCGTAAAGAATATCGACAATCAGATTACCAACCAGCAGGATCAAGCAATTGAACATGGTAATGCCTAATACCGAAATGACATCCAACGAGATGGCCGATTCCGCCAGGAATGAACCCATACCGGGAATGTTGAAAATTGTCTCGGTAATAACCACACCATTCAACAAACCAATCAACATTAACGCTCCAACCGTAACAACCGGGATTAAGGCATTTGGCAAAGCGTGCCGCCGGATGACTTTATTCTCACTCAAACCTTTTGCACGAGCTGTCGTCATATAATCCTGGTTCAACGTATCAAGCATGGAGGAGCGGGTTACTCTCAAGAGATATGCCCAGTCAAGGTACGCCAGTGTAATCACTGGCAGCACAAGATGACGAACGGCATCACGGAAAATATCCAGCCGTCCGTTGAGCAGGGCATCAATAGAATTCATATTGGTATAACGAATAAACTGGGAAGACTGGACAACTTGCGACGCCCAGTCAGATAATCGGCCGGGTGGGAACCACCCGAGTTTGGCATAGAAGAAAAGAAGAACAATAAGACCAAAAACAAAGACAGGAATTGACCAGCCGACGATACTAAAAACCCGAAGTATCTGGTCAAGCAATTTATTATGATTAACCGCAGAGACGACGCCCAGATAAATGCCGATGCCAATCATGGGAATCGCCGTCCAGAGCGCCAGTTCTGCCGTGGCAGGCAGCCGGCGTCCAATGACTTCCCATACAGTTCCTTTGCCGGTTTTTGACCAGCCGAGGTTGCCGCGAAGAACGCCGCCTTCAATTTCGCCAGTGTCAGGATTTTTCGTTCCAGCCATCCAGCGCCAGTATTGAACGGGAACTGGATCATCAAGGCCATATTTTTTGATCAGTCCTTCCATAGCTCCCTGACGTTTGGGAATATCCTTAACATATAAGGAAACGCGCTCGTAGGGTGTCAACATAGACAGCATGGAAAAGATCAAAATCGTCACTGCAATAAGAAGCAGCGGCAGAATCAGCAACCGTCGAATAATGAAGGAAAGCATTGACGACAAATAACACCTCCAAAATGCCAGATAATCAAGTGAGACTTGAAATCTGGCCCGAAAAACTGCAATTGGGAGCCGGAGTTTCCCCCGGCTCCCAAATGTAATCAGAATATCAAAGAACTATTTCGGGGCTACTTTCGACAGAGAGTAGATCCAACCGTATTCCGGATTTCCGTACGCAGGATTGAAGTAAAAGCCTTTAATCCAGGATTGGAATGGGAATCCTTCCATCTGCTGGTACATCCAGATATCCACAGCATCTTCCTGTGCCATTTTCTGGATGCTTTCATAGATGGGTGTACGGGCTTCAACGCCATTGGCTTTTGCACCAGAGATAATAATATCGTCATATTTCTTCTTGTAGTCAGCGGTCATGTTGACGATACGACCGTAAGCGCCCTGTGAATACAGGAAGGGATTAACCCAGTTATGGGGGTCATGGTAGTCTTCTACCCAACCGCCCACATAAATGGGCAGTTTACCCTGGCGGCGGCTCTCAAGCAAGACAGGCCACGGCATAGCCAGTACAGCAACGGTGAACTTCGGATTAACAGATTCAATGCCGGCTTTCAAAATTTCTGCTGCCATACGGCGTGTATCATTGCCGGTATTGTAAGCAATCTGCATGTAGAAGCCCTTAGACCAGATATCGTCATCGTCTTCACCGGCAGCTTTTCCATCGCCGTCAAGATCAGCTTTCTTAAATTCAGCTTCGCATGTGGCTGTATCGAATTTGTTCAAAGGCGCCTGATCTTTGAGGTAACCCATCATACCTTGCGGAATGGGTCCCTGGGCCTGAACACCTTCACCGGCGAGGGCATCCTTGACCATGGCATCATAGTCAAAGCAGGCAGAGAAGGCTTTGCGGATATGGATGTCGCTGAAGAAGTTGGCCGGAATACCATTGCCGTCCAATTTTCCAGAACCGATATACGGGTTGCCGCCTTCAACATTCATCTGCCAGTTAAACTGACCAGGTGTGATGGCAGGCATAGGCAGCTTGCGGAAGTAGGTGAGGAAGCCATCAGCTTTGTCATCTTTGCAGGAGGATTCATCGGTTCCGCAGGTCTGTTTGGCAAACGGTTCAAGCTCTTTGCGGTATTGTGGAGGAGTGTAAATTTCATCCGCATCACCAGCCTGGAGCATAGAGAGGCGGGTACCCCATTCATCCACATTCTTGATAACAACACGTTTGATGCTGGCCACACCACTGGGGCCGCCTTCCCACATGGGTTCGGTGCGCCAGTAGTTTTCATTGGCGGTTAAAACAATTTCTTCGCCAGGAGTCCAGTGATCCAGCTTGTAAGGGCCAGTACCATTGGCTTTCTTGAAGAGAATGGTGTTTTCAGCAGATGGATCAGCATATTTCGTCCAGGTCTTGCAATCGCCATCCCAGTCACCATTTTCGGCCATCCATTCTTTATCAAGAATGCCGCCAAGGAACTGCTGAGAGGTCAGCGCAAGCATCCAGGGGACGGGCTGTTTGAAGTGGTAAGTTACAGTGCCTGCATCGTCATCAGCTACGATCTTTGTCTTGACATCTTCGCAGACTTTAACAAGCTGCTCGGGTTTGAGGGTTTCGAACTTCGGAGGTTCTTTGGCTCCAGCCGGGGCAGAGAAAGCAGCGGCGAAATCTTTGATGCCGGCCATGGCCATATCAGGACCATAGAAAGCTTCGTAGACGATCCACTGCCAGCCGTCAATACGACCCTGCAGGAAAGCACGCTGGGCGGTATAGGCTACATCATGAGGTTCGAGCGTGCCGCCTTCATGGAATTTCACACCCTTGCGGATATTGAATGTCCAGGTCAGGCCATCATCGCTGGTTTTCCAATCGGTCGCCAGTGCGGGAATGAACTCATCGGTTTTTTCCCGTTTGAAGAAGGTCAGGCCTTCGTAAATATTGAGTTCTGTGGTTGAGCCAGCGGTTTCATAGGTCCAGGCAGGATCTAAGGTTTCTGGTTCACCGGCACCGGTAATATAGGTGATGGTGTCCGGGTTCTTAAATTCAACAGCGGAAACCGGAGCGGCAGCTTCTGGAGCTTTGGTGGGTTCAGCAGCCGATTCAGATGCAGCGGTTGAGGCGGCAGCAGTGGGAGCAGCCTGAGTCGCTGGTTGTTGCCCGCAGGCGGTCAGGAGCATACTGGCCATAACGAGCAACGACATTAATACAAACAACTTGTTACGCATAGTGCTTCTCCTCTCAAAAGAATAAGGGTTTTGGAAAACCTTCACAAGAACCTGCGGATTGATACAGATGACTTCCCTTTCCTTACTTAACCAGGTGGCACGCTACAAAATGCCCGGGGTTGACCTCTCTCAATTCAGGTCTTGCTTCCTCACATATTTTCTCCGCGATCGGGCAGCGTGTACGGAACCGGCACCCGCTGGGCGGATTTACTGGTGAAGGCACATCGCCTTCCAGAATTACACGTTTGCGTTTTTCTTCTGCTACCGGGTCAGGAATGGGGACAGCAGAAAGTAGAGCTTTGGTATAAGGATGCAATGGATGGCTGTACAGTTCATCACGGGTGGCTTTTTCGGCAATAATACCAAGGTACATAACGGCTACCCGATTGCTGATATGTTTCACCATAGACAGGTCATGCGCAATGAACAGGTACGTTAATTTCAAATCTCGCTGTAAATCTTCCAGAAGGTTTACAACCTGAGCTTGAACGGAAACATCCAATGCGGCAATAGGTTCGTCACAAATGATCAGATCCGGATCTAATGCCAGAGCACGGGCAATACCAATGCGTTGACGTTGTCCGCCGGAAAATTCATGGGGATACCGCTTGATGAAGGCCGGATTCAGCCCTACCAGTTCGAGCAGGTGCACTACCCGTTCTTTCATGGCAGAGCCTTTATACGTGTTATGAACAATCATGGGTTCAGAGATGATATCTCCTACCGTCATGCGGGGATTCAAACTGGCATACGGGTCCTGGAAGATCATCTGCATTTTTTTGCGAGTTTTGCGAAGGGTTTCTCCCTTCATTTTAACGAGGTCTTGACCCTCAAAATACACATGACCGGAAGTTGGCCGATAAAGTTGCAGGATTGTCCGCCCAGTGGTGGATTTTCCGCAGCCAGATTCGCCAACCAGACCCAGTGTTTCGCCGGCATAGATATCGAAGGAGACATCATCTACAGCGTGCACGTCTCCGGAATGTTGTTTGAAAATAAAACCTTGATTGATGGGAAAGTACTTAACCAGTCGGTCTACTTTTAAGAGGACTTTACGTTCTTCCATTAGAATTCCCTCCCCGTGTTGGGGTCAACCCAGCAAGCCACTTTATGGTTCGGGGAAAGGCTCTTTAATGCAGGGTTTTCCGTCTTGCAATGGTCAACAGCATACGTACACCGGGACAGGAATGGACATGATTTCGGCTTTTCCATCAAGATAGGCGGCATACCGTCGATAGAAACCAGCCGGCGGTGATCAGATTCATCCATGCGCGGCAGGCTGCCCAGCAAACCGCGTGTATACGGATGCATGGGATTGGCATACAACTCTTTGACTTCCGCTTCCTCTACGATGCAGCCGCCATACATCACGGCAACCCGTTTTGCCAGCCCGGCAATAATACCCAGATCGTGAGTAATCCAGATAATGGCCATGCCCAGTTCTTCGCGCAGCCGTTGCACAAGTTC
Source organism: Leptolinea tardivitalis (assembly GCF_001050275.1). GTDB lineage: Bacteria > Chloroflexota > Anaerolineae > Anaerolineales > Anaerolineaceae > Leptolinea > Leptolinea tardivitalis. The sequence continues at coordinate 50,466 of NZ_BBYA01000011.1, read as the reverse complement.
CACAATCTGCGCTTGAATGGTAACGTCAAGAGCCGTGGTCGGTTCATCCGCGATCAGAAGCTGTGGATTGGTAATCAGTGCCATGGCAATCATTACACGCTGACGCATACCACCGGAAAATTGATGCGGATAATCTTCCAGACGCTCTTTGGCTTTCGGGATACCGACCATTTCCAGAACCTTGGCCGCCCGTTCATAAGCCATTTTCTTATTCATTCCATTATGAATTTCCAGCGGTTCAGAAACCTGTTTCCCAATGGTTAACACCGGGTTGAAGAAGGTCATCGGGTCCTGAAAAACCATGCTGATCTGAGCGCCACGAACATGGCGAATTTCATCATCTGTCATCTTCAGGAGGTCTTTACCTTGATACAACGCCTTGCCCGCAACTACCTGACCAGGAGGCGAGGGAATCAACCTCAGCATTGACATTACCGATACGCTTTTCCCACAACCGCTTTCACCAACAATTCCTAAAGTTTCCCCCTCGTCAAGATTGAACGAAACGCCGTTTACCGCATGTACTATCCCTTCACGGGTTCGAAATTGCGTTTCAAGGCCTTGCACACTTAAGATTTCTGTCATGCAAATACAACCTCAATTCTGAAGATGGAAAACATTATCATAAACAAACAGAGCCTTCCAGATTATCTCCGGAGGCATGTTTAAGTGCAGTTATTTTATCGTTTTTTTGGGACAGTGTCAAACGAACAGAAATCAATTTACGAAAATAATAAAAAAGTCACCCAAATGGATGAATTATTCAATCAGAACAGATTGAAATCAATCCGATTATTAAAATTCTTTGTCATTCCTCGCCAAATCGAAGTCGGATATAGGAATCATACCGGCCTGGATGAATACGTCCATCTTCAACTGCTTTTCGAATGGCACATCCAGGTTCATTGTGATGGGTGCAATCATTGAACTGGCAATCTTGAACCAGACCTTTAAATTCCCGAAAATAGCCGTCCAATTCTTCTGGCTGGATGTCCCATAATCCCAGGCTGCGTATTCCCGGTAGATCTGCCAGCCAGCCCCCGCTCTCCAGAGGGAATAACTCGCGTACCTGGGTGGTATGCATACCTTTTGTTGTGATCCGACTGACTTCTTTTACCAATCCACCCAGACCAGGCTGTAAAGCATTCAGCAGACTGGTCTTCCCTACTCCAGATGGCCCGGCCATGACTGAAAGCTTATTGGATAATTGCTTCCGTAATTCAGGTATCCCGTTTCCTGTAGCGGCAGATACATAATCTACCGGAAAGTCCAGAGATTCATACAATTGAAAGATCATTTCGATCTCTTTGCGTTCCACAAGATCAATTTTATTGACAACAATTCTCGCCGGGATTTCCTGTTTTTCCAGACCAATCAAAAAACGATCGATCATTCTCAGGTGAGGAGCCGGATTGGCACAGGCAAAAACCAATAGCACCTGGTCAGGGTTTGCTACCAGAACCTGTTCATGGATCCCCCTTGCTTCCGGGGCCAGTCGTGATAACACGCGACTTCGCGGACTGACATCATCAATCCGACCTTCTTTTTCTGTGATAACCGTAATTTTTACCCGGTCACCCACAGATAGAATATCGCTGATTTTATGGTGTTGTTTCAATTTTCCGCGTAATCGGCAGGTATATGATCCCGATGGAGTATCTACCCGGGCAAACCCTGATTGCGTTCGTACAACCAAACCTTCTTCAATCATTATGATTCAGGAGTAGCCGTGGCCAATATAGGGGAAGGGGCAACAGGAGTGGGTTTATCTTCCGTTAAGTTACCGGGAGTTTCGGTGATTTCACCTGTCGGGACTGCCGTAGGTGTTGGTTCACGTGCCACATACAACGACGATTCCCAGGGGAACAATTTGGATGGGCGGCCGTTGTAATAAATCTCTATGATCCGGCGGAAGATCGGCGCCGCCACCATAGAACCTTCACCGCCATTCTCCGCTAAAACCACAACGGTAATATCAGGTTTCTTCGTCTCTTTTGCCGCATCGGTATAACCGGCAAACCAGGAGTGTGGCTCTTCCTGTGCTGTTGAAGCCGTACCCGTCTTTCCATAAATTGGTATCTGGATTCCAGCGAGAGCCGCCTGGGCTGTGCCGTGTTCATCTGTAACCACACGCCGCATGGCATTACGGATCACGTCCATGATCTGCGGTCTTTCATCTAAATGGCTTACCACTTCGGGTGAGGTGGAATAGGTTATTGATCCATCTGCCGATGTAAATTTAGAAACAATCTGCGGCCGGTAAAGCGAACCCCCGTTGCCTATGGCTGATATCATTACTGCCACCTGTAGTGGTGTAGCCAGCATGGAACCCTGTCCAATAGCCAGTTGGACAGCATCGCCTTCATTATGCGGGTCCAGTACCTGGCCGGAAACTTCTTCCAGCTCTTTGATTCCGGTTGGTTTCCCCAATCCATATTTCACCGCATGGTTCACCATATCATTGGCTTCCCCTTTTTGGAACAGGTCCAGACCAATATGCCAGAAATACGGATTACACGATCGGACAAGGCCTCCAATCAGGTCAATTTTTCCACTGGGGCTTTTCTGATAGGTATATGTCCAATCATACAGAGTGGTTCCCGCCAACTCAGTAAAACGATATCCGCAATCGTAAGTGGTGTTGGACCGGTAGTAACCGCTTTCTAATGCCGCCGTCATGGTCACAATTTTAAAAATTGATCCCATCGGATAGGCGCCCTGCGTTACCCTATTCAAAAGCCGCCTGTCAGGATCATTTATGGCTTCATTAAGAAGATACCCTGAATTGAAATTATTGGTTTCAAATAGATTGGCATCATAGGATGGTGCCGAAACCATGGCCAGAATATTCCCGGTATCCCGCTCCATCACAACGATGGCGCCCCGGTATCCTTCTATGGCCCGTTGAGCCTGGAGCTGCAGGTCGCGATCAAGCGTAGTGTACAAATATTCGGGGGCTTTTGAATTGGCATTTGCCAGGCGGGTCAATATGTTGCCCTTGGCATCGCGTACATACACAGAACCGCCGCGAATACCGGCCAGACGATTTTCTGCCCATGCTTCCAGTCCTGAAACTCCGACAGTCTCTTCACCAGAGTAACCCTTCCGGCGGTATTCTTCCAATTGTTCGGGCGAGATTTTTAATAAATAACCAACAGCTTGGGGTGCAACACCTTCTTGAAAATAGAACCGCCCTTTATAGGGAGTTAGAACAAGACCTCGCAGTAACCCCAGTTCATCTGACATCTTCTGAACAGCCTGCGCGGATACCTCGCTAATGGGGACATAGTCAGCATCGCGGTGTTTATTTAATTGTTTCAATATTGAATCACTGGTCCGTCCGGTCAGCTTGGTAAGGGCAACCAACAGGTTCCCTTCCTGTGGTTTTAATAATTCAGCCGGTTTCAGACCGACAGCCATAGCATCAATCTGAGTGGCGATAGGAGCGCCATTGCGGTCATAAATATCTCCACGCCCGGAGGAGGCATATTCTGATGTCAGAAAGTTTCCGCCACGCAATTCCGGCAAGATCAGGCCGTCTTCCCATTGGATACGCCATTCATTATCTTCTTTTGTAACATTCATTAATATATCGCGCGATATATCCCCAAAAACCGCCGTATGGTAGACAACCCGTGTATTGACCTGCGTAACGTGTTCACCAGGCATGACCGAAAGAACCGAGCCATCCAGATCATCATAGCCCAGATTTTGTGCCGTATCCCTGTACCGTTTTTCGAAATCAGCCGGTGAAATGGCATCACGGCTGACCGTTGTAATCAGGTCATACATCATGGTGTAGTTTTCGCTCTTCCAGGCTTCAATGAATTTCAACACCGCCGTTTGTGCATCTGCTGAATTGGCAGAGGGATTACGGGTGGGGATTACGGTTGTGATATTTCGGTTTGAAAAAGTTGACGGTGTGCAGGCAGATACCAGCATCACACAGATGATAATCATCCAGATGGTTCTGATGGCAGTATATTTCGCGGTCAGCATTCTGTTATCCAATGACAGCCCCGCTTTCTATGTGACGAAAAATTGGGCAATCGTAATTGTTCAAATGCATGCAACGCTCTGGTAAATCGTCCGGCGAATAAAGGCCAAATGAAGCAGCCATACGTTTTACATGGCAAAGGGGCAGCCCCATAACGCTGGCAAAACATCCATTGAAGTTTTCTACAGGATGAAAACCAGTGTGTTGAATGGCATACGCTCCGGCTTTGTCCAGAGGGTCGCCGCCCTCCACATACGCCGAAATTTCTTCATCCGAATAATTCCGCATGGGCACGTTAGTGATGTAAATCTCCTGCGCAATCTTGCCTGTCGCCGGGTTGAACAGAGAAACGGCTGTCATGACCTGATGGCTGCGATTGCGAAGCTGTTTTAGCATTCGTTCAGCATCCACCCTGTCAACGGGTTTCCCGAGGATTTGATTTCCATCCACCACAATGGTATCTGCCGCCAGAATTACACCTTTGATACTATAAGTACAGGCGGTTGCTTTACCATGTGCCAGCCGCCGAACATATTGTTCTGGTTGTTCTTTCAGATTGGGAGTTTCATCAATATCTGCCGGAGAGACAATAAAACGCCATCCGGTTAACGCCAGCAATTCGCGGCGGCGGGGAGAATTGGAAGCCAGAATAATCTGGACAGGAGCAGACATTGTCAAAATTTTAACACGTTTGAAGTTGGAAAAAACAGATACGAATATTGATAAATGGAGATTACAATACGATAAATCAATGAGGAGGCTTGGTATGCAGCTTTTACAGGATCGCATTCTAAAAGAAGGAAAATATCTCAATAATGGCATTCTTCGAGTAGATAGCTTTATCAATCACCAGGTTGATCCTGAATTGATGGATGCCTGTGGTGCAGAATTTGCCAGAAGTTTTGCCAACTGTAAAGCTGACCGCATCCTGACGGCGGAAATATCGGGTATCGCCCCGGCTTTAATGGCAGGCAAACACCTTTCGCTCCCTGTTGTCTATGCTCGTAAACATAAACCCGTAACCATGCCCGACCAGGTGTATTTCACTGTGGCACCTTCGCATACCAAAGGACATATGGTTGACCTCATTGTTTCACCAGATTACCTTCCACGCGGCCAGAAAGTATTGATCATCGATGATTTCCTGGCATCCGGTTCCACCATTCTTGGTCTGGTGCGATTGGTACAGGCTGCCGGGGCTGAACTGGTGGGTATAGGTGCACTTATTGAAAAATCTTTTGAGGGCGGACGGAAAAACCTGGAATCTTTCGGTGTTCCGATCGTTTCTCTCGTACGCATCGATTCGATGGAAGACGGCAAAATAATTTTCTGCGATTAATCCAACAGCTCCCTATTAATTACGTCAAACCAACCATGTGTTTTTTATACATGGTTGGTTTGTTTATTGGTTTTCGTTACAATGAAAAAGGAGATGATTCAACCGCAAATAATGGCGGCAGATCAGGAGGGTGTTTTGAAACTTGATCGTTTTCTCATTGGAATCCTAATCGGTATCGGTGTACTGGTAATCGTAGCCCTTTCGCTCTTTTTTATGCGCCGGGGTGAGGCGCATTACACTGCCGAAGATACACCGGAAGGCATTATCCAGAATTATATTCTTGCTCTTCAGAAGAAGAACTTTGAAAAAGCCTATGGATATCTGGCAGAAGATAAAGCCAAACCAGATTTTGCCAGATTCCGGGAGTTCTTCGTTACCAGCTTTGAATCGTATAACCGCGCCGGGCTCACGTTTGGAACCAGCTCCATTACAGGAGACACTGCGTTTGTTACGGTGGTTATCCAACGAAATTACGGTGGACCCTTCAATGAACTTTCCCGTGAACATGAAACAGTCGATCTGGTGCGTCAGAACGGACAATGGAAAATACGTAAGTTCCCCAATCCATTCTGGGGATACGACTGGTACGATGAAAACCTAAAGTATTAGTTGACAGCCAGATAACTGGACGGAGTATCTCATGCGCACGATCAGACGGTTGTATTTTTATCTGGTTGCCTTCATCAGCCTTGAAGTTGTCATGTGGAGCATCATCACTCTGGCTCGCACGATTTTCGATGCCGCCAGTCTTAACAATATTGGCGACCAGATTGCCGGCGGACTGGCTTTCTTGATTGTTGGGCTTCCCATGTTCCTCTTCCATTGGATCTTCATTCAGAGGGACAGTTCTCATGACCCGGACGAACGAGCCAGCCGTCTGCGTGAACTCTTCCTTTACGGAACCTACCTGGCAACATTGATTCCCATTGCACAGAATATCATCGCCCTGATCAACCGGGAATTGTTAAAACTCTTTGATCTCGATAACACCTTTGCCTTCCTCGGGTCAGAACAGACCCTGGCCGATAATCTGATAGCCATTATGGTGCTGTCAGTTGCTTTTTATTATTTTTTCCACATAGTTAAAAAAGAATGGGCAGATAACACTCCGGGGAATGATCTGCCGGGCACCCGACGTCTCTTCCGATATATTTGGATGCTGTACAGTCTGGTACTTCTGATCTTTGGGGTAGTCTTCATTCTGCAATACATCTTTTATACTCCGGTCGATCTGGGCAACCCGACCCGCGAAATGCTGGCCAATGGTCTCGCAATTCTGCTGGTTTCAGCACCCCTGTGGACCTTCAACTGGCAGGTGATTCAAAAATCACTCGATTCCAGAGAGGAAGCCGATTCATATCTGCGACTTGTCAGCCTGTATTGTTTGGCCCTTGGCGGAATCATCATCACCCTTACCAGTGGCGGATGGGTGCTGGCAACCGTATTAAAAGTGTTTTTAGAAAAAGAGGCTATCACCGGCAGCGAACTCTTCAACCGGTTAAGTTCTACCCTTTCTGTGACCATTGCGATGGGAGTTGTCTGGGCCTACTTCGGACGTCAATGGAATGAAACGATAAAGAATGCCGCCGATACTCTCCGGCAGGCAGCCCTTCGCAGGTTGTATTTCTATATTCTTTCCCTGTTGGGAAATATCACCGTGTTCTTCGGAATTCAACAACTTTTTGGTGTCATGATCGATATTATCTTTGGTCAATTCACCAGCCTGACCAGCTATGCCAGTTCCATCAGCACATCATTGGCCATGTTGATCATCGGACTGCCCGTCTGGCTTCGTTACTGGCCAGTTTTACAGACGGAAGCCGCCCAGACAAGCGACATGGGCGATCATGCCCGACGTTCAATCATTCGAAAAAGCTACCTGTATCTTCTCCTCTTTTCCCTTGTAGTGGGTATGATGGCATCTGCCGGTCAACTGTTATATAACCTGATCAGCAAGATAACTGTTGAAAACCCGGGCAATCCATTAATGGATTTTCTACATGACTCAAAAACCCTGGCCATCATCATTGTCTGGCTTGTTTATCACTTCCTGGCGTTACACTCAGATGGAAAGGCTGCCCAGGCTGCCCTGTCAATGCGTCATGCCTCTTTCCCAACAGCCCTGTTTGCCATCTCAGATTCACAATATGTGGAACAGGTAAAAGAATCCCTTTCAAAAAGTGCACCAGGCATTCCTCTGACGGTATTTAAAAAGGATGAAGTCACATCTGTCAATGACTTGACCGTATTCAAAGCACTGGTACTTCCAGTAAAGTTCGTCACAGAACCAGATGAAATGATCCGCGGTAAGTTGGATGCTTATTCCGGCAAGCGTGTGATCATCCCGGAAGAAAAAGAGGGTTGGATATGGCAGGGGCTTGGAACACGCAACACACTTGAATCAGCCCGTGAAACCGCACGGATTATTCGTCAGCTGGCTGAAAATCAACCTGTTCGCACTTCCACATCCAACAGCCCCTGGGTGATCGTCGGCTATGTGTTTGGCGGATTGTTTGCCCTGCAGGTTCTCCTCATGATCATTGCAAGCATTATTTCCGCTTTCTTCCCGATGTAAAAAGCCTTCGTCAGGTTTTTATGAAAGAAAAGGGGACATATATCTATCATTTTTCCCGTCAATTGTTTCTTTGCATGATTTCGCATTATCTATAAAATAGATATATTACTTCTTATCGGCAGGCAATTATGGAATATTCGGAAAAAACGCAATCAGTATGTCCAAATTGCGGCGCCCCGATGAAAAATCAGGAACCGTGTATGTATTGTGGTGATCACCGGATACTGGAAGATAGAAGTCAACTTTGTAAAGATTTTTTATTGCAGATGAATAAAGAACTGGACACAATACCCGCCGGCCCTGGCTGGCTGATCCTGCTTGTCTGGTGGGGATTGCCGGTTCTGGTTTTTTCAGGATATTTCATCTTTAGATCCACACGAATCAGCCTGCCAATTTGGGTTGTACTGGCTATCATATCATTCGTGGTCAGTACAATTCTTGCCGCAGGAATTCGTGATGATTACCAGCATAAGCTTTTTCACAATAAATTGAGCAAGATACTGGAAAAGTTCCTTGAACAAAATAACCTTTCATACCAGTATATTTACGGCTTGGCGATAGAACTTTTTCCAGAAAAATCCACTGTTGTCTCTCTGTTAGCTGAACAACAGGACTTAAATCGATTTCTAAAGAGATAGAGCCAGTAGAACACAAGACTATACGCAAACGCGATATACCGCTGTGCGGTATAATTCTAGCTGACTATGACCTCGCAAACCCCTGAAAATCCAATACCTTCTGAAGAACCTGTAAACGCAAATCAAACGATCGATATCGATCATGAAATGCGGACTGCCTATCTGGATTACGCCATGAGCGTAATTGTGGCGCGTGCGCTTCCGGATGCCCGCGATGGATTGAAACCGGTTCATCGCCGCATCTTGTATGGCATGCTTGAACTGGGAAACCGCTCCAATGCGCCATATAAAAAATCCGCCCGTATCGTCGGTGAAGTTTTGGGTAAATATCATCCCCATGGCGACTCGGCTGTTTATGATTCTATGGCGCGTATGGCACAGGATTTTTCCATGCGTTATCCGCTTATAGACGGGCAGGGAAACTTCGGTTCGATTGACGGTGATGCTCCGGCTGCCATGCGTTATACCGAAGCACGGCTTGATCCATTAGCCGAAGAGATGCTGCTGGATATTGAAAAGAATACAGTTGATTTTGGCGATAATTTTGACGGCACATTAAAAGAACCCTTTGTTTTACCATCTCGTCTGCCCAATCTACTGTTAAATGGTTCGTCCGGTATTGCTGTCGGTATGGCCACGAATATTCCGCCTCACAATTTGCGGGAGCTTTCAAAAGCCATCAGCTATCTGATTGATCATTACGAAACAATTGACAAAATCACACCAGATACATTGATGGAATTCCTCCCGGGTCCAGATTTTCCGACAGGCGGCGTAATTATCGGGAATGAAGGTATCCGGCAGGCGTATTCCACTGGACGCGGCCGTCTGGTGGTTCGTGGACTGGCCCATATTGAAGAGATACGTGGCGGTCGTTTTGCCATTGTAGTCACCGAAATCCCTTACCAGATCAATAAAACCAGTCTAATCGAACGGATTGCTGAACTGGTTCGTGAGGGGCGCATTGATTCAATCACCGATCTCCGTGATGAATCTGACCGCCGCGGTATGAGTATTGTCATTGAACTGAAACGCGGTGCCGAACCCCGCAAGGTTTTAAATCAACTTTTCAAATACACACCGTTGCAATCCACCTTCGGTGTCCAGCTTCTGGCGCTTGTAGATGGTGAGCCGCGTACCCTGTCACTCAAGCGCGCCCTGCAGATTTATATAGAACACCGCCGGTCGGTAATTACCCGCCGATCTCAATTTGAACTTGAAAAAGCCCGCGCCCGTATGCACATCTTGGACGGGCTGCTTATCGCACTGGCCAACCTCGATGAAGTCATTGCGACCATCCGCAAATCGCCGGATGCTGACACGGCAAAAACTCGCCTGATGACCAGATTCAAACTGACAGAAATTCAGGCTCAAGCCATTCTGGATATGCAATTACGCCGTCTGGCTGCCCTTGAACGAGAAAAAATTGAGAAGGAAGCCCAAGAAGTCAAAAATTTGATCAGTTATCTGGAAGACTTACTGGCTAACCCGAAGAAAATCCTCAAAGTCGTTCAGGACGATCTTAAACAGATGAGTGATAAGTACGGCGACGAACGCCGCACTCGTATCGCCCATGATGCCTCTGAAAAACTTGAAGAAGAAGACTTACAGGCTGACGTTCCGGTATTGATCAGTATTACCCAGCGTGGTTATGTAAAACGCACCCAAACCAGCCAATACAAGACACAGGCCCGCGGAGGACGCGGAGTATCCGGTCAGGGCATGAAGGATGAAGATGAGATTGCTATGCTCATCCCTGCCCGCAGTGTCAACACCATTCTTTTCTTCTCTGATCAGGGGAAGGTCTATTCGGAAAAAGCCTATCAGTTCCCAGATGCCAACCGCACAGACAAAGGCATTCCCATTCAAAATATTCTATCTATCGGGGCGGATGAAAAGATCACCACAGCAGTCGCCGTTCCTGATTTTGACAAAGCCGATTACTTCACCATGGCCACCGTTAATGGCAAGATCAAGCGTGTGGTGCTATCTGAATTCTCCTCAGTCCGCCCTTCAGGTCTGATCGCCATGGGGCTTGATAAAGGCGATCAACTCGGCTGGGTTCGCCAGACCAGCGGCAATGATGAAATTATTCTGGTCACAAAGATGGGTAAAGCACTGCGCATGAAAGAAACGGCCGTTCGTGCCATGGGCCGGCCGGCTTCCGGTGTGGCTGGAATCAGCCTGGCCGAAGGAGATAAAGTCACTTCGATGGAAGTGGTAGAGCCAGATAGTTTCCTGCTTACTTTGACCGAAAACGGCTTCGGTAAACGCACAGCCATCAAGAATTATCCGACCAAGGGACGGGCAACCAGTGGTGTTATGACCATTGATGAAAAAGCATTACCGAAAACCGGCCTTCTGGTTTCTGCAAGAATCGTCAAGGAAGACGATGAAATCACCATCATGACAAGCGGCGGTGTGATGTTGCGTCTTAAAGTGAAAGACATTGCATCACAGGGGCGAGCCAGCCGGGGAGTTCACATCATCAATCTGACCAAATCTCAACTGGCTGTGTCTATGGCGCGCCTGACACAGGAAGACCTGGCCGTAGGTCAACCACAAAAGACAAAATAACGATTAAAAAAGAAAAGAGCCGTAATCCGGCTCTTTTTCGAAAGTATAAAATTTTTCCACCTAAAAGAAAGGCGGAATTATTTTTTCTGTTATCAACAGACAGAATGACCCCAGTACGCAGGTCAACATAAAAAGCAAGAAAACAATAATAAAACGTTGGAACGGCGTCATTCCCAGAAAGCGGGATTGCGCCGGCTTTTCTTCTTGATATGCAGGCATCGCGGCGGGCGGTACCGGCTCCTGATAATCAGGTTGTTCTGATGTATTCCGAAAATCGTCCAGCATATCCAGCCTCCCAATTTACTTCGTCGGCGACGTTTGTGTCTGTCTTAATGATACATCACCTGCCGAAACTGGTACATCCTCTCCATTATCTGTTCTGATCCACAAAGCGCCATCTGGCGCAATGTGTAGTACGGTTCCGTTCATTACATCTTGCTGTGGTCTGTGAATCTGTACCTTTTCACCGCGAAAAGCCAGCCTGTTATTCCATTCACGTAAAAAAACGTCATTCCCAATCTTTTGCCGCCATAAAAAGACCGATCGAATGGTTTCCACCAGCACATCCAGACGGTCTATAGGCCTGCCAAGGCTGTTTTGCAATGAATCCGCTGGAAAGATGAAATTATCTTCCTTGCGTACGGCTGTTGATGCAACATTGATGCCAATACCCAGCACCAGACCGGCAAGCTGGCTGTCCTGCCAGTCTGCCTCAGCCAGTATACCGCAGACTTTTTTTCGAAAAATGAGCACATCGTTCGGCCATTTGATCTCTGGACAGACTCCGTATAATTTTTCCAGAGTCAGAGCAACACCAAGGGCACCCAGAGGGGCATAAAACGGAATCTGGTCATGAATTTGCGGCCGGAAAATAAGGCTGAAAGCCAGAGATGCGCCCGGACGGGTGACCCATGTACGCTGCATTCTTCCGCGTCCGGAGGTTTGTTCATCTGCCACCACAAGGCTGCCGTCAGGCGCGCCTGCTTGCAGCCAACGCAGGGCATCATCATTCGTGGAACCGGTAACGTCAAAATACCGGATTTCACCGGGAATGATCGGTGCCAGTTTTACTTGAAGCGATTCGGATGTGAACTCTGATGCCATTATTTTCTATAAGAATTACAGGTTCTTCCGATTTGCTTTCGGCATCTTTAACCAGGTCAGAAGGCGGTCTGGTTCCCAAGTGGAAAGTATTTGATCTGGCTTCAACCAGGCCCGGCGTGCCACAGAAACCCCATAAACTACCAGGTCAAGTTGTTCCACGGCATGCGCATCCGTATTGATAAAAATGGGAATGCCCATTTCCACAGCCTGCCGTACATGAACTTCGTCAATATCCAACCGTGAAGGATTGGCATTGATTTCAAAAGCTACACCGGATTTTTGAGCTTCATCCAGCACAATATCCCAATCCAGGTCGGCACCTTCGCGATTAGGCAACAAACGACCACTGGCATGACCGATGATATCCACATGCGGATGCCGTATGGCATTCACCAATCGTGCCGTTATTTCATCCCTTGGCTGCCTCAGGGAAGTATGCAAGGAAGCCACCACCACATCCAGCCAGGCGAGGGTTTCATCATTGTAATCCAGGGTACCATCAGCTTTAATTTCCACTTCAGCGCCCCCCAGAATGGTGATCCCGTTCCCCAGTTTTTGCTGAACCTGTTCAATTTCTTTTTTACGTTCCCGCAGTCGTTCCGGTTTTAGCCCTCCGGCAATTCCGAGTCCACCAGAATGGTCACTGGCAGAATAGATTTTCAGCCCCCGTGAGAGACAGCCGCGCGCCATCTCTTCAATGGTGTTGATTCCGTCACTCCAGGTAGAATGGGTGTGTAATTCAGCCGTGAGTTGGCTCACCTCCAATAACCGGGGAAGCCTGTGCTCTTCGGCCGCCTTGATTTCACCCCGATCTTCCCGCAGTTCAGGCGGTATGAAATCTAATCCTAAGGTTTTATAAATTCCTTCTTCATCGGCAAACAACATCTCTTTGCCATCAGCCGTTGTGATGCATTGTTCGCTCAGTGATAGTCCCTGTTTTTGAGCCAGGGCACGTAATGCCACATTATGATCTTTGGATCCAGATACAAATTGAAGAAGCGTTCCAAATCGGTCGGGCGGCTGTGTCCATACCTGCATATTTATTCCGCCGGGTAATTCCAGACTGGTTTTATTATCACCGGTTCCCAGAACACGCTGCACATCGGGATGACTGGCCAGTGCTTTCATAAGTTCCGATGGTTCTTTAATGGCAACCACAATATCAATATCTCCGACAGTCGTCTTCCAACGGCGCAGGCTTCCGGCGGCTTCGGCCCTTTCAACCCCGGGCTGATGACGGATCCAATCCAACCATCGGTCAGCAATACTCCGGGCTGTATCCAGATTTAGTCTATGGCCGCGTCGTTTTAGGGCATCAATACCGGCCAAAATGCGGGCTTCAGATTTTTCACCCATTCCGGGCAATGTCCGAATAATTCCCGCGTTGGCGGCCGCTTCCAGTTCTGCCAGCGACGTCACCCCGGCCTGTTTCCAAAATAAGGCCGCCTTGCGCGGACCAACATCTGGCACTTGTAGCACCTCTAATAATCCAACCGGAACTTCAGCTTCCAACCTCTCAAGGAAACCCAACTTTTCCGTGGCGATCAGCTCTTCAATTTTTTCTGCAATTGCTTTGCCAATACCGGGAATCTCCATCAGCTTACCCTGTTGGTGAAAAGCCTTCAGGCTGCCCGGAAGGTCGCGGATGCTTTCAGCTGCTTTGCGATATGCCAGCGTCTTAAAAACCACTTCACCTTTAATTTCCAATAAATCAGCAATACGGTCAAATACCTGGGCAAATTGTTCATTGTTCATAGCGATGATTATAGCAATTAAATAAACAACCTCTCTGTTGATCAGAGAGGTTGTTTATCAATAGGCATACCATTTCTATTTTTTCTTCAAAATCCGAAGCACCAGCAAAACAACGATAGAGCCCAGGAATGCCACGATGATGGTTGACAGGTTAAACCCGGTAATTCCCACGTGAAGCCCGAGAACTGAGTCAGCCAGCCAACCGCCCACCAGCGCACCGATGATACCAACAATGATATCGCCGCCCAGGCCAAACCCGGATCCCTTCATAACTTTTCCGGCCAGCCAGCCGGCGATCAGACCCACAACAATCCAGGATAATAATCCCATAGTAATTCTCCTCTAGTTAGTTAATTCATATACGTAAGTTCCGACAGAAAATTGCACCTTATCTATTTTTTCAGGATGTTCTTCAAAGATGTTTTTCAAATAAATACAGGTGTTCCTGGTAATGCTTCCAGGTGTCTTCACCGATGAACTCACCCAGTGTCATCCCATAGGCAAAAGGACGATCCAATTCACTTTCTGGTAAGGAGTCTAACCAGGCAATCAGCTGGTCATATGATTGATGGAATTCAGATACCGCTTGTGAAAGAGGCATGGTTTTGGCTTTATCACGGGTGGCATCATTCAGTGTGTTAATTTCCTCTTCACTTTCAAATTCATGAATTGGTTGACCGTTCACCCATCGGGCATAATCAGCCAGTAATTCCTTTTCCCAGTATGTCAGATGAGCGAGCGTCTCTTTAATGGACCATTCACCAGACGTATCAGATACCTCCATATGATTGGGTGGTATTTGACTCAGAGCCTTATCCAATTTCGCATGCTCCGACTTAATCAATGTAATTTGTTCTGCCTTTTTCATTACATCCTCTGCTCTGAATCTGAATCGTGTTTGAGAAGTGTTTCATAAAACGATTTAACGCCATGCGCTATGTTTTGTCTGACCGCCTGTTTTCTAATGATTTCAATGTTTTTAACAGCGGCTTTTTCCTTCAGAGCGGGGTCATTTAAGACTTTTAGGATGGCATGTGACACATCCGATGGATTATCGGGTGAAACCAGACTCCCATTTTCTCCGTCAGTAATCCATTCACGGGTGGAGGCAATATCGCCCACTACCGGGTAACAGCCAATTGACATGGCCTCAAGCAATGAATTCGGGGTGCCGTCATGCTGGCTGACAGATACAGTAACCTGTGAGCGTTTGAACAACCGCCAGAGGTCTTCCTGCGGGAGGAAGGGCAGCAATTTTACAGATGACTCGATCTCCAGATCCGCCATCCACTTCAAGGCTTCCGGCTGCCCGGCCATACCGGCACAGATAAATACAGTATCGGGTTTTTCCTGTAAAACCGCGGGAATGGCTTTAAAGAAGGTGTCGTTTCGGACACTGCCCGGCCGGAAACCGCGTGGATTGATCACCACGGGAACATTTTCAGGAATTTCCACTGGCAGATGTTCCTGTTTATCTACAGCTCTGTTGATGGCTGTCAGATCGATACCACCACCGCCGGGAACGAATAACAGCGGAGTAGCGGAGTGTAGGCCCCAACGGGCGGCCAGATCAAGGTCGCGGTGGGCATCCGCCATCAGCCCGTCGGCCCGTTGCAAGGTCAGCCGGGTTTCTCGGCTCATCAGGGGAGAACCGTGTGCATGGAGTGTCAGGTCATTGCCCCAGATAGATATGGCCAATGGAATGCCAACGGGTGTCACCCGGGCTACCATCCCTTCATACGGAATTCGCAGCGCATGAACGATATCAGGTTTTATCCTGCGAAGGTGGTCAAGGAAAATCTGCCGCGAGCTGCCCAGGCTGAGCGGCCCCAGGTAGTAGCGTCCAGTCAAGAATACATCTCTGAACTGGCTGACAAATCTACGCAATCGGCTGGTTTTTTTTGACGCTCTATCACCCGCCTGGCTGCCCGCCATAGAAGAGAAGGCGGTTGGTATGATCCGCATTTCATCCAACCCGTCGATGGGAGTACATGGGAAGGTGGATACCAGCGAAATGTCACATCCGGCTTCTTTCAGGAGTTGAATCCAACCATTGGTTATCGGGCTACGCCCATCGGCGACAAGAAGGATTTTCATCGCACAATCTTCCGTAATACAAACCCAACAGCCTGTTCGAAAGCATCAGCCATGCACTCCAGGTTTACTTCATCGCTCACAATCCGAAAGGATTCGCGACCTTTGAGTACCAACGCAGACGGATCTTGAAGAGCGGTTTGCAGAGCATTGACAAGGCTGTCCAGATTTCCCGGTGTCACCAGCCAGCCGTTTTCCGGCCGCACCAGGTCAGCCTGGGTACCGTCACCTTCGGCGGCAATGGCCGGCAGGGCGAAACTTAACGCCTGCTGCAACGCCAGACCGCCTGTGCCGGGTAAAACAAAAAGATCCGCCTGCCTGAATAGATCTGACAGGTCATCTCCCCGTTTATCGCCAGTGAATTCTGCCTGCGGGTAAATACGTCCTGCCAGTGCTTCCAGAGATCGTCGCTCCGGGCCGTCACCCACAATAATCACCCGAGGTTTAATGGACTCATCCAACCGGGCACAGGCTTCCAAAAGCAGGTCTACCCGTTTACGGTCCTGAAGACGTCCAACAAAAAGTACAACTGCAGGACTTTTATCAAAGTTCGATCGGTGTTCCGGAATACTGCCTTTTGGTTTAAAAGCAGCCGCATTGGATGCCAGAAACACTTTCTCAGCCGGAATTCCAGCGGAGATATATTCTTGCCGGCCTTTTCGACTGTAAGCCAGCATGGCATCAAATTGCTGTAAAAAGGTCAACCGCAAGCCAGTCCGCAGACCGCTGCTGGCAGGAGGAATACCCAGCCCCCATCCAATGACCGGTCGTCTGCGTTGGTGCATCCAACGCACTGTTTGAGGTGTTGCCAGATAGCGAGGATTGGCTTCCATAATCAGAACATCTGGATCGAACTTTTCCAGCCAGTCAATCAAACCGCGTTGATGGCAGAGATACAGTCCATTTTTCATGAGATGGATGTTTTGCAGAATAAATAAACCCGCTTTTTGGGGCTTCCCTGAAATAATCTGTTCTTCAGGACGGGCTTCGCCGGCTGCCACCTGTACACCTCCGGGGAATCGGTCTGCCAGCAGGTCAATAAAGGGCACCCGATAATCCGTGAGCACCCGGTGGACAATGCCCAGCTTGACATTCTTTATGGTCACAATATCACCGATACCCTGGAGCCATTCATTTCTGATTTTTCGACTTCAATTCGAGCCGGAAAGGCTTCTTTTAACTCTTCCAGATGTGTAATCACCAGTATTTTAGAAAAATCCTGCTGCACGAGGTTGATGGTTTCGATCAACCGCTGGCGTCCGTCAACATCTTGACTGCCAAAACCTTCGTCAATTACAAGGGTTTGCAGCCGGGCGCCTGCCCGGTGTGCCAGTACACGCGAGAGAGCCAGCCGGATGGCAAAATTGACCCGAAAGGCTTCACCGCCAGAAAACAATTCATACGCTCGTACTCCAGCGCCATCTCCGATAAGAATATCGAGTGTTTCGCGTTTATCATCCCGGTTCTTATCTTTGTACTCTTTCTGGGTGGCGAATTGAACAGACATGCTGCCGCCGCTCAACCGGTCAAGAATTTCATTGGCCTGAGTTTCAATCTCCGGCAAGGCTTCTTCTATTAATAAAGCCTGAACGCCATCTTTCCCAAATGCCCGTTCGAGTGTTTTATAGCGGGCTACCAGACGAGTCAGTTCCGTCCGTTGATTATTAATCTCAACCTGCCTGTCTCGTAGAGTGTTCAGGACTTGCACTCTCTGACGGGCTCCGCCAGCTTCGCTGATCAACCGGGCTTCGTCTTGACGCAATCTGGCCAGCTCCTGACGCAAAGCAGGAATATCCGGCAGCCCTTCGGAATCATGCGCCAATTGGGCTTTAGCCTTCTCAAATTCATCCGTGCGTCTGTAAATCTCTTTTTCGGCCTCTTCTATTTGGAGCGAAAGAGATGCCGCTTCACGACGCAGAGGTTCCAGCCGGGCTTTTGCTCTTTTAATCTCTTGTTGCTGTTCATCAACCTGCCGCAGATGTTTTTCTTCTGCTGTCAGTCTTTCCAATTTTCCAGCATCGAAACCGAGTGCTTCCATTTCGGAAACGACCGCCTTCAAAGCAACCCGGGCATCCTCGGCAAAATCCTCTTTCGATAGCAAAAATTGAATTTCACCCGATCTGATTTCAGCCGCCTTCAATTCTTCCTGTTTTTGCAGCAAGAATGCCCGGCGGATGGATGACTGGTCATACATGCGCTGGATTTCCTGAATCAGACTGGCGGCCTGGTCACATTCTTTTAATCGATTCCCCAATTCGATTTTTTCTTCGGTCTTCTCTTTGATGGTCTGCTGGTTTCGACGATACCTATCTGCCAGAGATTTACCTTCCTTTTCGAGGCTGGCCAGTAATTCGGTGCGGTGATCAGACGATAATGGCTGGCCACAAAGGGGACAATCAGCTCCAATTACGGCTTGAAGTTGATCCATACGTTCGCGTAATTGCTGCATAGTCTCTTTAAGTTGACCGTTTTCTGCACTCAATTGGGAAATCAAATCCGTCACAGTGTGAAGGTCTGCATCAAACGCCGAACGATTCTCCACAATGGCATTTTGCGCATCGAGTTTTGCTTTTGTTAGTGGCAGCTCCCTGTCAATATTGGTCAATTCCTGTCTGACGTTCGGGGCCTCATTAAGCCGCAGATTCAGGCTGTCTAATTCCTGTTGCAGCTTTCCACGCTCTGAGGCAATTTGCTGCAGGGGTTTCTGGCATTGTGATTCAAGCTCATGAAAACGCAAAGCCAGACTATCCAGTTTCTCTTTTTCTCTGCGCACAGACTCCCATTCTTTGAAACGGGCTTCGATGATCTTCTCATCTTTCAGCAATGATTCTGATGCTGATATCTCTTTTTGTCTGTCATCCAGGCTCAACGATAATTGTTTTTTTCGATTTAAAATTGATAGAAGGTCACTCTCCATTCGCTCTACCGCCTGACGTTGACCAGTCAATACGGCCTCAAGGCGTTCAAAACCCTGGAGGGCGGCTTCCTGAGCAGATCGTTGTTTGGTGATCTGATCTTTTTGTGTCTCAATTTCAGCCAGTTTTTGCCTGCGCAGGTCTTCTTCATTTAGTTCATTGGAAATTTCAGTCAATCGGCCGTCGAGAATATCAATTTCCGCCTGCACCTGTTTCCTCCTCGATGCGGCTTCATTCTGATAGGTTTCCCAACGTTCCAGACCCAGAATGGAACTCAAGATACGTTTGCGGTCAGACGGTTTCTGCTGGGCAAACTGGTCAGCTTTTCCCTGTAAAAAGAAAGAGGCATTAATAAAAGTGTCATATTGCATCCTCAGAGTTTCACAGATACGCGCTTCCGTTGCCCGGATTGATTCGGCTGTGAGTACCTGCCAGTCGCCCGCTTCATTACGGATATTGAATTCCAGGGTACCGGCTTTGTTACGGGGTTTTTCCCGCGCCACCCGGTAGACGGCATTTTCATAGTGAAAAATCAATTCTACGCGGGCTCTTTCAACATGACTGTTAATGACAGAATCATCGTTGCGGCGTGCATTGCCAAACAGTACCCAGGTGATCGCATCCAATAAAGAAGATTTTCCTGCTCCATTCGTGCCAGATATACAGGCCAGGTTAAAACCGGTGAAATCTACTTCCACCGGTTTTTGGTAGGAAAGAAAACCATCAATAGTTAATTTGATCGGGATCATAGTGAGAGCTGCCTATTCATATTCTTCCGGAGTTTCAATCCTCTGAACAAGTACCTTATCCACCCTGCGGCCATCCATATCCACCACTTCAAAATGAAAACCGTCCCACTCAAAATGCTGGCCGGCTCGGGGTATTTCACCCAGCTGGTTCATCATAAAACCGCCGAGGGTGGAATATCCGGCATGTTCTTCCTCGGGAAGCTCGTCAATATCTAAGATATCCTTGAGTTCATCAATCTGCAATTGGCCGTCAAATAGATATGATCCATCCTCCCGCTCAATCACCTGTGGTTCGAAAGATTCGCCCGGTGTTGGTACATCTCCGATGATAGCTTGCAGTACATCTGATAATGTAACCATGCCCTGTAACCCACCGTATTCATCAATCACCAATGCGGCACGGTTACCAGGGGTCTTTAGAAGTTCAAGAACTTTCAGCGCAGGCATACTTTCTGGCACAAACAGCGGCGGGATGACAATATCGGCCAGTTGGAATGACTCGCCATTTAGTTTACGGCCCACCAATTCCTTGGCTCTGACAATTCCGATAATCTCATCCAGACTTCCATCTCCCACCGGAAAGAGAGAGTGACTGGAAGCCAGTACTTTGGCTACATTCATATCCACAGGTTCCTGATCATCCAACCAGACCAGATCCACCCGGGGTGTCATAATGGCATCCGCCCGGCGGTCTCCCAATCGGAAGACGCTTTCAACCATATCCTGTTCTACATCCTGCACAGTACCCGTCTCACGAGCCTGTTCCACCAGCATCATAATCTCTTCATCAGAAACGGGCGATTCCTGAGTATCTTTCACGCCTAGAATTTTCAATCCAAGGTCCGTCGAATTGGCGAGCAGTGAAATAACCGGTGAAACCAACCTTGAAAGGAATTTCATCGGCCGGGCGACTGCCAGCGCAACTTTTTCAGAGGAATGCAGTGCCAGACGTTTGGGAATCAATTCACCGATGACCAGTGAAAAATACGTGATGATCAAGACAACCACCACCAGCGATATGGCATGACTGTAGGGCATAAGTACAGGGACTTTATCAATCCACACAGCCAGTTTATCGGCAAAACTGGCACCACCCAGGGCTCCGGCAAATACACCCACGAGTGATATCCCCACCTGAACGGTGGAAAGGAACCGGTTGGGGGATTCAATTAATTCCAATGCTGTACGGGCATCCTTGTTTCCATCTTCCGCCTGCTGTTCCAACCGCGACTTGCGCACTGAAACCAGAGCAATTTCTGTCATGGCAAACAGGCCATTCAGAATAATCATCAAAAATATTAAAAAGACCTCAGTCCAATTACCATTCATTCAATAATTCCCCGTATTCATCATCACGGCGTTTGTACATCCGCCATGCCATCGGCAGAAGCAATGATTGACCGCGCCAGCTCGTTGAGCGATTGGCGGTCATCAGCGTTCACCTTTGATGCCCGCCAGTAAATATCCAACTGTTCATCGGGCGGCAGACTTCCAATTCCCACACCATCTCCCACCCGTGAACGGGCTTCCATACGCACTTTTCGTACAAGGTGAAACTCCAATGCAGTTTCTGCCGCCTGCCGTATTCCCGGTTCATCAATCATTGGTTCCAGTGAACGTGGATATTCCATCGTTAAACGGAAGATTGAATCAGTTATTTCCTTTTCTGAGGGCATCGCATGTTCAATTTTCACCGGTATGTCTTCTGCTGTATCTAATTTAATATACCGGTCAATAAATCTCCGCCCAGATAAAATGCGTCTTTCCACCACCGTCGGTTTGCCCGGTTCAATCGTGGCAATGACAAATCCTTTCTCGTCCTGCACTTCTCCAAAATCAACCCGCTCAATGGAGCCAGGATAAATAACTGGAGGTTGGCTGCCCTTATTCAAATCCTGATACTTATGGATGTGTCCCAGAGCAGAATATGCAATACGTGGATCTTTTACCAGCGAGCCGGGGAATGTGAGGTCACTGCCCAGACTGATGGTCCGTTCGGATCCCAATTCTGCCCCCTGCACCATTCCGTGCGCAGTCAGGACTATTGGGATGGATGGGTCGGCCTTTTCCAACCACTGTTCAACCACCCGTGTGATGCGGTTTTCCAATTCTTCAAGCACATTGACTGCCGTTTCACCGTTGGCAGCCAGTGTAGCCAACATTCCAGAGCGAGAAATCCACGGCAGTGCGATGATCTGTAATGGCAGGCCTTCCAGGTCAACCGGTGAAAGAAACGCCGGTTTGGCCAGTACCTTTACATGTGGAACTTCCAGCGTGTCAAATTCCTGCAAGGCATTGGCCCGGCCAGACGCCGGGGGAAGATCATGGTTTCCAACCAGAAGAAGCGTTTGAATTCCGGCCTGCGAAAGGCGCATAATCCGCCGGCCCCATTCCCGCTGATACGTGGGAACCGGTGTGCGGTCTTTATAGGCATCTCCTGCAAACAAGACAAGATCTACTTTTTCATCAATGGCTGTTTTGACAATGGCATCAAGTGCCTTAAGAAAATCGAGTACACGGATAGGCAGACCGCTTTCAGGATCACGTCTGCGCTGGCTGGCGATATCAATATGGGCATCAGCAAAATGCAATATACGCATGAAAAAATCCTGACAGTCACATGATTGAATCTGTATCCGTCAGTATACCTTTCAAAGGAATGGCTTGACTGTCTTTCTCTATTTTACTGAAAAATCTGGCCCAAATTTACCCGAACAGCAAATCAGTAACTCTCTCCCAGAGCCTGCAATTCAGCAATGCTCGGCCCGAAATTCGGGTGGATCTTCAATGTGGTGCGCAGATCAGCCACGGCTTCAGCCCGCTTTCCAATGGCGGCATACCCCATAGCCCGCCAGTAATTCGATTCTTCCAACCCCAGGTGGTTCGTCAGGCCGAGGGTAAAATCGGCCAGATTGATCACATCCTGGTACCGTCCGGTGTAATAATACGCCTGATACGGTCCGGTCTGATACCACACCATACGGAATGGACGGGTGTTTTCGGGCAGAGTCTGATAGATCTTAAAGGCTTCATCATATGCCTGTCCGGCTCCGGCATAGTCTTGCATTTTAACCATACTGGTGCCGCGATTAAACCAGGCAAAGTACTGGTTAATATCGGTCATGGATGAGATTTCTGTATTTGCCCTGTCGTAGGCAGCCCGGTTGGCGGTGTTCTCATCCCACATGCCGCCCATAAGTCCGCGCAGTGCAGGTTCTTTATCCGATGAATAAACAATCATGAACAGGAAATTGAACGAACGCCATTCCTTTTCCATATCGGTGTATTTCACACGGTGATCCGGACCCTTATAGGCATCCTGGGTGATAAATTCGCCATTCGCGTCATCGTAACCGGTTACCAGATAGTAATGTCCCATCCAACTGACATTGTTAGCCAGGTCAAGCTGATAAACACCGGTTTCCACCAATACAGGGAAATTCCCCGCCACCAGTTTCTTCACTAGATCAACAGTGCCGCCAATGCGTGTAATGGCCTGCAGGTTGGCATTGTTCTTCGTGTAATCTTCCAACTCATAGGGCATCACATTGTAGTCATCATCATACGGCTTGACGACTTTGCCAACATCAGTGCGCGAACCTTTCCAGCCCCAATAGGATAAAGCCATCGCAAGCGTGGATGGAGCGCAATAATTCTTCACTCCGTGTTGATCAATATAACGTACCCCTTTGAGATCAACCATGGCGGGCAGCGGTGTAGCGGCTGTTGTTGGAGTTTCAACAGGTTGGGTTGTTTCTGATGTTGGAATCTGTGTGGGAGCAACAGTTGGTGTGACAGTCGGAGCCATGGTGATGACCGGAGTGAAAGCAGCCGTAGCCTTTTGAGGGACAAACACCTCTTTTTCCGGCGGCCGGATGATTGACATGGCCTGCATCCGCCAGGTATTCAGCCGGAAATCAACCCGTTCCCTGACAGGAGGTAGAAAATAAACAACCCCGGCCAGAATAACCAGGGCAAATATAATCTTTGGTAAATTAGAACGACGTCGGCGTCGTCTCCGGGGTGTGGTATTGGACATATCGGCATTATATCACCCAGATTCTGTGAAAATGGACGGCTCGACTATAATAACGTCGATGAAGAACCGGATCCTTAGAAATCATCTTCCATATATCATTGTTTTTTCCTTTGTTACCGCTTACCCGGCTGCCTGCCGGTGGTTTGGATTCTTCCTGAAACCAATGGCGGAGAAGGTCATTACTCTTCTTGCAGTATGGCTGGTTGTTTTCGGAGTATACATTTTTCTCAATCGCGCATTCGCCGTCATAGAGAAAACCCATTGGAATAAAAAAATCGGTTGGACGGCCGCCGGTCTGGCAGCCCTGATCGGACTTGTTCTATTTAACTGGCAGCCTCCTGCTTTTCCGTCTTTTTATCAAGTTTCGATCAAAGGCGAAGGATTGGTGCATTTGACTGGAATACGATCCGCCGGTCAAACGGTTCCGTTGGATACATTATCTGGTACAGATGGCTGGCAATTGGACGAAAATGTCTGGATTTATTCCGGCTCCGGTCAGGGGGTTTTATCGCTATCAGGCTCTATGAATGCCCCCCTTGAATTGGAATTTGCCACCGGCCCTGAGTTTGGGAAAACTCAAGTGCGTATGCTGGCGGCAGAGCAAACGATCAACCTTAACACTCCGATGCCTGATTACGCCATTGTCACACCCTTCCCGGCTTCTCTGGGTGCCATCTCTCCTCTGTGGGTTTTCTGGGTGGTTTTGCTGGCCTTATCAGAATGGCTCCTGGCAGCGGTTCTCCTCTACGGACTTTTTTCACACTGGGCAGCCGAAACAACCGCGGTTATTTTCCCCATCCTGTTCCTTTTGCCTTATGTGACAACCATCGCCGGACACAATGTCTCTCTTGGGAATGATTTTGGTCCATTTTATTATGTTTATAAAACCTATCTGTTGGATTTTCTTTCCAACGGGCGTTTCCCTTTATGGTCTCCGTCTGAAGGTGCCGGTTATCCATTTTTCTCCGATCCTCTGGCACAGGCGGTGTATCCGCCCAATTTGCTGCTGGCATTTTTCTACCGAATCAATCAGGGTTATACCCGGTTAGATCACCAGATCTTTACGGTAGCGGCGGTCTGCTGGTTTTCACTGGGACTGTTTGTCTGGCTGCGGTCTCTGCATATTGACCGCCGGTTTGCTCTCTTTGCCGCCCTGACAATGGCTCTCAGCTATAAAATGACCGAACTGCTGCGTTTTCCGAATGCCGCACATGAAGCTGCCTGGTATCCATGGATTTTGCTGGCATTGACACGGTTGTTCCTTTCGCGGGATTGGAAGACAGTTGCTCGCTGGTCCATGGTCCTGGGATTCTCTCTAATCTGCCTGTTTACTGCCGGTTATCCGTATTATGTTTATTACCTGCCGTTCCTGGCAGGACCGTATCTGTTGTTTATGCTCCTTCCGCGTATCCGATCTGTGGTATTTCAAATGGATAAGCCAGACTGGCGGAAGTTTATTATCGGGTTTGGCTCGGCCTGCCTTGTTGCACTTCTAATTTGTGCGCCATATTTGCTTCATATGAGTCAAACAGTAGCTCAAACTTCGGGTCGAGCAGGGGATGATTTCCATCATGCCACCATGTACCCCTTTGATTTCCAGGATACGATTGAATCGCTGGTCTATCCAACGGCCGCACGCCCGGAAGGTTGGTTTTATTTTGGCGCTCTTGGTCTAACGCTGATACTGTTCTATCTTGCCCACCCCGGGAAACGGTCTCTTTCAGCAGAAGACATCGAACTGTTACACCGGCGTACGTGGCCGGTGAAAGCTGCCCTGGTGGGTTGGCTGGTATTTCT
This sequence comes from Leptolinea tardivitalis, assembly GCF_001050275.1. Taxonomy (GTDB): domain Bacteria; phylum Chloroflexota; class Anaerolineae; order Anaerolineales; family Anaerolineaceae; genus Leptolinea; species Leptolinea tardivitalis. The sequence continues at coordinate 24,887 of NZ_BBYA01000011.1, read as the reverse complement.
CAGTTACATTTCTTATGGTGAACAATCCTACTTGTTCCTGTTGTTTTACCGCATCCTACCCGAATTTTCTGCCCTGCGAGGCTGGGGCAGGTTGAGCATCACTCTGCTGCCTGGTCTGGCACTTTTGCTTGCTTATGCCCTGGCAGATTTTGAATCGCTGATCACCTGCTCAGACAACAAGGGTAGGCGCATTCAACCCTGGATGTGGATTACCCTGATGGGAACCGCCATTCTCAGTCTGGGATTCCAGCTATTTGAATTTTCACGCGGTATAACAGACGAATACTGGAATGTCTATTTCATCCCCCGAACCGGATACCTGCTTCAATCAGCAGCCAATGTATTTGGGAAAAACCTGTTGCCCGACCCTTCCGTCCTTTCTATGGTCTTTTGCTTTTCTTTTATGGCGTTTAGCCTTCTGGCCGTCGGGCTCATGTTTATTCTCCTTTCCAGACCATCAAATCATAAAGACACCTTCTGGCTGATCATAGCAGGTTTGTTTTCTGCTATTAACCTCTGGTATGGCGGACCCTGGTTGTGGAATAACGGATTTACCGTGCGTGAAATCCGCGAGCCAGGCAACTATCAGCGCATGATGTCTCAATCACTGTCAACACCCCGCAAAAACGAAGACTCGACTCTAACACTCTCACCATCATTTTCGGTAGGCAGTCCTCCCAAGTGGCACTTCAGCCGGTATCAGGATTTTTATTTCAATGTTAAGGATGAACTGACAGCCCGCGATGAATTGCTGGGTGTATCAGATGGGAATCGATTCTTCTTCAGTTCATCCATTGACCAGACATCCATTTCTGACTTTCTGACAGATGCACATCAGTATAAAGTAGACCCGGTTGTGCATGATTACACCGGAGACAGCCTCCTTGTAGAGGTGACTGCCCCCGAATCGGGATATTTCACTTTTGTTGATAACTGGGATGAGAATTGGATTGCCCGTGTTGATGGAGAAGCGGTTGATTTTTCAACATTGTTTGGAACATTCAAGAGCGTGAAACTCTCATCCGGCCGGCATGAAGTAGCCATGGCCTATTGTCCAAAGTTCTTTGCGTGGGTTAATAAAGCCTGCCAGAATTGATATTTACTCATCGCTCTTATTGAAGAGGGCGTCCTCCAAATCACCAAAAAAGGACCTCTTGGATCTTAATCCAGAGGTCCTTTCATAACACAAATTCATCAGGCTTCTTTAAATTCACCATCCACCACATCGCCCTGTGGACTGGCTTCCTGAACCGGAGACTGACTGTCTGAAGCAGTTGTTTGCGAAGCAGTCGATTGCATGGCCTGTTGGACTTCCTGCATCAAGTTTTGCATGCGTGAAACATCTTCACCATTCATTGCCTGCCGCAGCGCATTGATCTTTTCCTGCAGGGCAGCATGATCAGCCCCGCCATTATCCTTAATGATTTTTTCAGCTGCATAAGCCACTGTATCTGCCTGGTTTCGGGTTTCCACAACGGTCTTTCGGCGGGCATCATCCGAACGATTGGCTTCAGCGTCTTTTATCAACCGGTCAATTTCACTCTTATTCAAGTTCGTAGATGCCGTGATGGTGACCTTTTGTTCGCGTCCGCTGGCTTTATCTTTGGCTGAAACGTTCAGAATGCCGTTGGCGTCAATATCAAACGTAACTTCAATCTGCGGAATTCCACGCGGTGCCATCGGAATACCCTCAAGACGGAACCGTCCCAGGCTCATATTGTCACCCGCCATCGGGCGTTCACCTTGCAGCACGTGGATATCCACAGCCGTCTGGTTGTCTTCTGCCGTCGAGAACACCTGTGATTTCTTGACAGGGATGGTGGTGTTCCGTTCGATCAACGGTGTCATCACACTGCCCAGAGTTTCAAGACCCAGCGTCAGTGGTGTCACATCGAGGAGCAAGACATCTTTCACTTCTCCACCCAGTACGCCACCTTGAATGGCAGCACCAACCGCCACCACCTCATCCGGGTTGACACCCCGGTTGGGTTCCTTACCGGTTAATGAACGGACCAGTTCCTGAACCATTGGCATTCGGGTGGAACCACCTACCAGAACAACTTCATCAATGGCAGATGCTGTCAAACCCGAGTCGCGTAGAGCAGATTCAAACGGCCCCTTGCAGCGATTCAGCAGGTCAGCCGTCATTTGTTCAAACCGGGCACGGTTGAGCTTCAACTGTAGATGGCGCGGTCCACTGGCATCAGCAGTAATATACGGCAGGTTGATCTCAGTCTCCATGAGTGTGGAGAGCTCAATTTTTGCTTTTTCAGCCGCTTCTCGCAGACGCTGCAGAGCCTGACGGTCGTTTCGCAGATCAATTCCCTGATCTTTCAGGAATTCTTCTGCCATCCAGTTGACAATACGCTCATCCCAATCATCACCGCCCAGGTGCGTGTCACCGTTGGTTGCCTTTACTTCAAAGACACCATCGCCTACTTCCAACACAGATACATCAAATGTACCGCCGCCCAGGTCAAACACGAGGATTTTCTCGTTGGATTTCTTTTCCAGGCCATAAGCCAAAGCCGAAGCCGTCGGTTCGTTGATGATCCGCAGCACTTCCAAACCGGCAATTCGACCGGCATCTTTGGTGGCCTGCCTTTGACTGTCATTGAAATAGGCGGGAACCGTGATCACGGCCTGGGTGACCGGTTGCCCGAGATGGGCTTCTGCATCGGCCTTCAATTTGGCCAGGATCATGGCAGAAATTTCCTGAGGTGTATATTCCTTACCCGTTTGTGTAATCTTTACACGGGCGTCACCGCCGCTGCCGCGGACAACAGAATACGGAACCATCTTGCGTTCCTGTTCCACTTCGTCATACCGGCGGCCCATGAAACGTTTGATGGATGATATGGTGTTATCTGAATTGATAACCGCCTGTCGTTTGGCTGTTTGCCCAACCAGCCTTTCACCATTCTTACTGAAAGCAACAACCGATGGGCACAGCCGGGAACCTTCGGCTGTGGTGATTACAACTGGATCACCGCCTTCCATGACAGCCACAACGCTGTTGGTTGTTCCCAGATCAATACCTATAATTTTGCCCATTTTTTACACTCCTGACGTATTTTCTTTATCTCGTCTAGGATAAGCCAGATTTGCATGAAAAATATTAACTTTTTAATAGAATTCTATAAACAGGTCCCATGATACAAGAATTGCCCGTTATTTTTTGGAAATACGCCTGGCCAGTGTATTCCCGGCGTATTGCACTCCCTGAACCAGAAGGATCAAAATGACCACTGTGGCAGCCATGATCTCGGTTTCATACCGTTGGTATCCATACCGGATGGCCAGATCACCCAGCCCACCGCCTCCAATGGCTCCTGCCATCGCTGAATAACCGATCAGACTGATGATTGTCAATGCTACACCAAGGATCAAAGAAGATAATGATTCAGGGATCAACACTTTATAAATGATCTGCCAGTCGGTACAACCCATGGATTGAGCCGCTTCCACAAGACCGTGGTCAACCTCCCGCAGGGAAGATTCAGCCACCCGGGCAAAAAATGGGGTGGCCGCCAGTACCAGCGGCACGATAGCGGCTGTCGAACCAATTGTTGTTCCAACTACAAGACGGGTAAAGGGTATTACCAGAACCAGCAGAATTATGAATGGCAATGAACGGGCGGCATTCACAATGGCGCCCAGAACACTGTTAAAGGCATCTGCCGGTGCCAGTCCGTCTTTATCGGTAACGGTCAAGAGAATTCCCAGCGGCAGCCCAAAAAGAACCGTGAATAAAGTAGAAACCAATACCATGTACAGGGTATCCCATGTACCGGCAAGTATTGTAGGTATCCAGGAAGACCAGTCCATCTAATTTTTCTCCACACGTAAACCGAGATTCATCAGGTGCAGGAGTGCCGCATTCACCTGTTTGCCGGATATTTCGACCTGCAGTTTGCCTACCCGGTTTTTCCCGATTTTTTGTAAATTTCCGGCTATGATGTTGACATCAATATCGTAGTTGCGAACCAGGCTGGCCAGCACAGGTTGATCGGCGGCTTCTCCCATAAATGTGATCGTAACAGATGTCGCTTCGGAGGAAATTGTTTGTTTCTCAAATTGAGGCAACAGCGCCCGAGAAATCAACGAATCTGGGCGTGTGATCAATTCGTCAATGGTTCCCTGTTCGATGATACGGCCATCCTGCAAAACCGCCACCCGGTCGCAAATTTGCCGGATGACGTTCATCTCGTGTGTTATTAGTAATATAGTCAATCCAAGGCGGCGGTTCAGATCGCGCAGCAACTCCAATATTGAGGTTGTCGTCTGTGGATCCAATGCCGATGTAGCCTCATCAGACAACAAAACTTCAGGTTCAGAGGCCAGAGCACGGGCAATACCAACCCGTTGTTTTTGTCCTCCGGAAAGTTGGGATGGATAGGCATTGGCTTTTTCCATCAAACCGACCAGTGAAAGCAGCTCAGCAATGCGATCTTTCCGTTTCTCCTTGGGATAATTGACAATCTCAAGCGGAAACGCAATGTTTTGAGCGACCGTCCGTGAACTGAGTAAATTAAAGTGTTGGAAGATCATCCCGATCCGCTGCCGGGCTTTACGCAATTCAGCCGGTGGCAGGGATGTAACCTCCTGTCCATTGACGACGATGGTGCCCGAAGTAGGTTTTTCGAGCATATTGATACACCGGATCAAGGTGCTCTTTCCGGCGCCGCTCAATCCAACAACACCGAAAATTTCTCCAGCCTCTACTGTTAGAGTGACACCATCTAATGCGGTGATAATCTGATCTTTGAGGCTGTAATTCTTTTTTAGATCAATTACTTCAATCATTTTCAAAGCGGTAATCCTGAAAAAGTTTTTAAATTCTATCGAGATCGTCATCACCCTAAAACGGTTGCCAGGAGAGTCTGGTACGCTCTCCTGGCTCCAACCATTGAAAAAGCAGGATGACTATGGTGTTTCGGACATCGTGAACGTTAATGTTTCTACAAACCGCCACGCGAACCGTGAAAATGTGTCACGATTTGCCCACAAATTCCTTTCATCGTAATACTACAGGCTTCGTCAACCATTCTTATTCATTATTTGAAAGCAGGAATAACAGCACCTTCGTATTTTTCTTCGATAAACTTTTTAACCTCAGGTGAGGTGAGCAGCCTGGCCAGTTTCTGAATGGCTTCATCGTTTTCACGACCTTTCTTTACAACCAGAATATTGGCATACGGGTTGTTTTCACCACTCTCGAGAACCAGGGCATCTTTGTTTGGTTTCAGACCGGCATCGATGGCATAGTTGCCATTAATAACGGCAGCCGATACATCGTCAAGTGTGCGGACCAACTGGGCGGCTTCAATTTCTTTGATATCCAGCTGTTTCGGGTTCTCTACAATTTCCTTAACAGTGGCTTTAACACCCGCCCCATCCTTCAGTTTCAGTAAACCATTGGCAGCCAGCAGATCAAGCGCACGCCCCCCGTTGGTGGCATCATTGGGAATGGCGATAACGGCTTTATCGGGAATTTCTGCCAGCGTCTTGACTTTCTTTGAGTACACTCCGAGAGGTTCAATGTGAACAGCCGCAACAGAAACCAGGTCTAGTTTGTGTTCTTTGCAGAAATCTTCAAGATACGGAAGATGTTGGAAGAAGTTGGCATCCAACTGACCATCAGCCAGGGCAAGATTGGGCTGAACATAATCAGTGAATTCAACAATGTCAAGTTGCAAACCGGCTTTTTCCGCCAGGTTCTCGTTAATAAATTTGATGATATCACCATGGGGAACGGGGGAGACACCAATCTTCAGGGTAACGACCCTGGCATCCTGTACATCTGTGGCAACGGGTGCTGCTGTACCAGCTGCGGCCGGGGAGCATGCGGCAATCAGAAACACCAATAAACTGAACAGAACGACTGTGCCGATCCTATTAATTGTTCCGATGGATTTCCCGGCACTTTTTTTTGAAGGTATTGCTTGTGTTGATTTCATTACGTCTTCTCCATAAAAATATTGGTTTGCATAGCGCTAATGAACAAGAAAGCGTCACCAGGATGGCTGGTGACGCTAAACGAACAAGTGTATGGGAATTACTAGCCCATCGTCTTACCATCCTCATGTACCTTCGGTAGCGATGGGTCCGTGATTTACCGGTCAGTCACATTCATGATCTGATGCCGTCTTCGGACACCATCGCCCGGGCATCAACCATGAACACTTACCTGTTGAAGTGAGACTGGTTTTTAGTAGCATGGGTTGATAGTACCTGTAAACAAAAATACCGTCAATACTAAAAATGTTGATTTTTCAATATTAATCTCGTTCACAAGGTTTCCCGGTCTATGTTATATGAGAAATAGGACTCAGCCAGATTGATGCGTATAATGATGGTATGAAGAGATCTTTCCTCACCCGGTTCATTCGGATAGCACTGATCCTAACCGGTCTCCTTCAGTTGGCATCGAGCCTGGTGACGGCTCAATCAAACTCGCCGCAGGTGCTCTTATTAAAATATGACGGACCAGTCACGTCTGTTATGGTGGATTACATTTCCCGAGGCATACAGGAAGCAGAAATACAGTCAGATGCGGCCATTATTCTACAAATGAATACACCCGGCGGGAGTATCGAGTTGATGAACCGGGTTGTGCAGGTCATTCGATCCAGTACTGTACCGGTTATTGTATATATCGCTCCACGAGGAGCCATGGCAGGCAGTGCCGGCACCATCATTACCCTGGCAGGTCATTTATCAGCCATGGCGCCTGAAACAGCCATCGGTGCAGCCAGTCCCGTTGGCCCCAGCGGAGAAGATATCGGCACCACCATGGAATCGAAAGTCAAAGAGATTCTCAAAGCCACCGTCCGCAGCCTGGCGTTAAAACGCGGGGAAAAAGCCATCCGGCTGGCCGAATCAACCATAGAATCCGCGCAGGCTGTCTCTGCCAGTGAAGCCGTAGACAGCGGATTGGTGGATGTTTTAGCTGATGATGTGCCTTCCCTGCTTCATCAATTAGACGGACGTACCGTGCAGGTTGGTGAGACTAACCAGAAATTATCCCTTGCCAATGCCTCTGTTCAAACCTTCGATCTTTCTTTGATTGAAGGTTTATTAATGATGTTGACCAATCCCAATCTCCTTTTCCTGTTGCTGGCGATTGGGGCACAGGCTGTTTTGATTGAAATTTCGACTCCCGGCGGGTGGGTAGCCGGCTTCCTGGGAGTATGCTGTATCGCACTGGCCATCTATGGTATGGGTATCCTGCCGGTAAACCTGTTTGGGTTGGTATTCATGGTGGCAGCATTTGTTTTATTTATCCTGGATATTAAGGCGCCAACACACGGGGCATTGACAGCGGCTGGTACAGTTTCATTCATTGTGGGTGCGCTGGTCCTGTTCAACAGCGTTCGGCTGCCCGGATATCCGGCCGTTTCTGTCCCCCTTGTGATCGGTACAGGCCTTACACTGGGGGTATTCTTTTTTGTGCTGGTTTCCATCGGAATTCGCGCCCAGAAAAAACCCGTCATTGCGGGAATTGAAACAATAATCGGGAGAACGGGGTATTGTGTCAGCGATATTAACCCGGAAGGCGAGGTTCAGGTGGCCGGAGAACGATGGAGTGCCGGGCTGGAATCACATCAATCCAGCATTCCGCGTGGAAGCCGGATTGTAGTTACATCTGTTGAAGGATTACACCTGCGTGTAAAACAGGAAAATCCAGAAAAAGACTAAGCCCGCCAGAATCCTCTGCGCATCGGGCGGACATCCTCTCGGGTCACAAAAGCTTCGGGATCCGTCTCCATGATGATCGTCTCGAGATGGTCAACATCCTTGCGAAACACATTCGTCAGAATGACTGAAACCGTCCCGTTCTTTCCACGGCCTGGAATTTCCGTCACACCAAAACCGGCTATCCGCAGGGCATCACAAACCGCTGCACCGCGAGTCGCGCTGATGATAGTCAATTGGATGTGACCCACGGCCAGCCGTTCTTCAATGAACATTCCCAGCACATTCCCTGTGGCAAAACCGGCTGCATATCCAAGGATGTTCAAGGGGTTATCCAATTGTGAAAGCACAGAAGTGATGGCGATAACGAAGAGCAGGGATTGAAAAAAACCCAGTACCCAGGCAATTCCTTTTCGTCCACGGACAACAAACAGTACTCGAAGGGTGTCCAGTGACATATCACCCACACGCAGGCAGAAGATGAGTAACGCAAACATCCATGCCTGCGGTGAGGAAAAGACGTCAAAATTCAGATTCACCGATTCTCCACAGGTTCCTGATCAGGTTCAGTTTCACTTTCCATCTCAGGAAGATACATCTGAGACATATATTCTTTCAACATGCGGCGCGTACTGAATTGGGGCGCCAGTGTACGGATGGATTCTTTGATCATGCCGATCCATTCATTGGGCAGATTATCGGCAGAGCGGTTGGCATAGTATAACGGGATGATCTCTTTTTCCATTGTGTCATACATCGAAGCGGCATCAATCTCATCCTGTTGATTGGGATCGGGATGGTCTAATTCGTCTCCGATGGCCCAGCCATTGCGGCCGTTAAATCCTTCCCGCCACCAGCCGTCCAGACAGGAGAAATTTAACACACCATTTATGGCAGCTTTCTGACCGGATGTGCCGCTGGCTTCCAGCGGCCGGCGGGGTGTATTCATCCAGACATCCACACCCTGCACCAGGTAACGGGCTACGTTCATATCATAGTCTTCAAGGAAGACAAGCCGTCCACCGGCATGTGAATCCTTAACCATGCGATACACTTCTTGAATCAGGAGCTTTCCAGGTTCATCGGCCGGATGCGCTTTGCCGGCAAATACGATCTGCACTGGCATCGATGGATTGTTGATGATCCGCAGCAACCGGTCAATATCGCGCATGACCAAATTAGCCCGCTTGTACGTGGCAAAGCGGCGTGCAAAACCGATGGTCAGAGAATATTGTTCCAACAAAACACCGCCGGCTATCACCTGCACTGGATGGATGGAGTTGGAAAGCCAGGCGCGGCGTGCTCGTTCATTGGCAAAGGTAACCAGTTTGCGTTTCAGATGCCGCCGGATCGCCCAAAGTTCGGCATCGGGGATTTCATCGATTTGAGACCACATTTCTAGATCGTCAATATGCTGCATCCAATCAGGGCCAAAATAGCGGTCAAACAACAGGCGCATACGGCGGGCAATCCATGAGCCGGTATGCACTCCATTGGTAATATGAGATATAGGAACTTCATCTTCCGTCAGGTCAGGCCAGAGGAATTGCCACATCCGGCGGGAAACCTGGCCGTGTAATTCAGAAACACCGTTTCGCTGGTCAGATAATTTCAAAGCGAGAACCGGCATACTGAATTGTTCACCCCATTCCGAATGGGTGCTGCCCAGTTTGATAAAGTCATCACGGGAGATCTTCAGGCCGGGGATGAAATGATCAAAGTATTTATCCACCAGCCAGAAGGGGAAGGCATCATTTCCGGCCGGAACCGGGGTATGCGTGGTAAATACATTGGATTTACGAACCACGGCGGCAGCTTCGTCAAACGAAGAACCCTGTTCAACCAGTTCGCGGATGCGTTCCAGAACCAGAAAAGCGGAATGACCTTCATTCATATGCCAGACATCCGGCTTGTAATTCAATTTCCGTAAGACACGTACACCGCCAATGCCTAGTAGTATCTCCTGTGAAATCCGTACGTCCAGGTCGCTGGTGTACAGCCGAGAAGTCAATTGCTGGTCTGTCTGATTATTGGTGGCTACATTGGTATCCATCAGGTAAAGCGATACCCGCCCTACCTGCACCTTCCACAGGCGGGCTGCAACAGTCCGCTTGGGCAGTTCAACATTCACCACCATTTGCCGTCCATCTTCATCGTATAACGGGATGACCGGCATTTCATCCAGTTTAAGTACCTGGGTTCGGGTCTCCTGCCAGCCGTCTTCAGTGATCCGCTGGGCGAAATAGCCAAGAATATAAACAAAACCAACAGCAACCAGGGGCATTCCGAGATCGCTGGCTTCTTTCAGGTGATCGCCAGAAAGAATACCCAGCCCCCCGGCATAAACCGGCAATGATTCATGCAGACCAAATTCAAACGAGAAATAGGCAATTTGTTTATCCGTAAGGTTCGGGTACGTACGTTTATACCAGGTACTCTCACCTTTCATGTAATTATCAAAATTCCGCAGCACACGGTCATAAAAATCCAGATAATTCCGGTCACCGGTGACAGCATTTAACCGGGAGCGCTCCACCTGGCGCAAAAAAGCTATCGGGTTGTGGGAAAGCCGTTCCCAGAGCAGTTTGTCGATGAACGAAAAAAGCATCTGAGCTTCGGGATTCCAGGTCCACCACAGGTTGTAAGCCAGTTCTGAAAGGCGTGACAACCGTCTCGGTAAACTAAAATGATTGGGTAATACTCTAAGATTTTGCTCCATGGAGCCACCTGTTATTCGGGTTGCAAGTTCGATTCCGAATTTTTGAAATTAGAACCAAGTCTCTTGATACATAATTAGGCGAATTGATAATCAACCAATTCTTACCCATATAGTCGCGCGATTATACCATGCTGTCAAGTAGAGAATACCAAAGACGTCTACAAAGGTATACACAGTGTGGGTATAAAAGGACAATCGCCAGAATCCTCTTTATTCACTGACGGATTCTATTGCATCAATACCCCAGCCAGTAGTATCCCTAGTTAACAGGAACTTCTTAAGGTAATCTTTGCCACCTGCACGGATGGTCACAATGATGGATGCCGTCGGTGGTTCAGGACTGACTGCAGCAGATTGAATCACCATACCCTCAAGGCTGCCATTGATCTGCAGCATGGCTGTGGCGCCTCCAGGTGGCAGCTGTGAACGGCGTGAAGAAATTAAGAAATTAGACATACGGTCAGGCGATTCCTGATAAGATGTAAGGAATCCCAGAACAACACCTTCAGGATTGGACGGATATTCTCCGGATGTGGAAAGAACGGTTATGTCATCGATCTTCCACTCACCGTTTTCCAATACCAATGAAAACCGGATATTAGCAGCCTGGGGCATATAAATCGTACTCTCCAAAGTTGCTTTTAGCGCATCTTCAGATATCGTGGGGGAGCCGACTTTGTACTCACCCAGAACAGCATCTTTACCAAAGATTGCTTTCAAACCGGCATCATCTTTCAATGCAGCGGCATATTTGGCGCTTAACAGACTGGAGGTCAGCGCGAAATTTGCGGCTGCTTTCTGGCCGTCCAGAAAAAGTGAAACGGTTTTTTCAGGATCGATCTTGGGTAGAACCACCATAGTGGGCAAAGCCGTTGTTGCCTGTTCTGTAACGGATCCAACAGTAGCTGTCGCCGCTGCTGTTGGATTTTGATTCTGGGCTGCCGGTGTTACAGGTATTTGCGTTGGTGAAAGCACAGCCGCCGTAGGCAATGAGAGATTGGGCAGACTGGAACAACCGGAGCCAAACAGTAATATCAAAACAAAAATGGATAAAAACTTTTTCAAGAGTTTTCCTTCCTGTTCTCTGTAAACAGAGGACACGGGGTTTGAAATTCTTTCACAAGAATTTCGCCCCGTGTCCTTTTTGATCGTTACAGGTAGAGATTACCGGGATGAACTGTTATAGAACCAGTTGAAAGCATAATATCCCGATGTGCTGTCCATGCGAATGGCAATGGATTGGCTTCCCTTCAGGGATTCTGGAATACTGTAGGTGGCGGTGAAGTCACCGCCTTTTCCGGTGTCAGTGGTGGAAACGACCACACCACCAACCGCTGCCGTTCCGTATTCACCCATTCGGACGGTAAAGGTTTGATTTGGCGGGAAATCCTTGGCAAAGATGGAAACCATCGAATCTTTCACAACCGAGCTGATCGTGAACGATGGGACAGCATTATAGTCAGACGAAACATTTGGATTTACTACCGGTGCGGCAGCTACAGGTGTGGAAGCAGCCGGAGCGGCTTCGGGGGTTGTACCCGCTTCTGGAGTGACCGGAGAAACCGGAGTTGGTGTGGGTCCGGTAAATCCGGCAGCCGGTGCCGCAGGTATAGCCGTATTCATATTGCGGAACCAGTTGTATGCATAATACCCGTTTGAAGCTTCCAACCTGATAGCGATATATGTACTTCCACGCAGATTGGCCGGAATATTGAATGTTAATTTCAAATTACCATTATCTGCTACTCTGCCCGTTCCGGAAACAGAACCGCCGGAGCCTAAACTTCCATACGGACCCATCAGAACTGTGTAATCGGTATTCAGTGGCAGGTTGCTGGTCAAAATAGTAACCGCGTTATCCTGTTGAACTTCGCCAATCGTGAAGGATGGAATACCCTGATAGATGGGTTCAACAGGAGCGGGTGCTGGCGCGGCCTGTCCTTCAGCCATACCTTCGCCGCCAGTTCCACCAGTCCCACCGGTGCCTCCGGTTCCACCCGCAGTGCCGGCAACAGACGTGCTGTTGTTATAGAACCAGTTGTACGAGAACAGATAGGTGGAAGCATCCATGCGGATGGCGATCTTATCAATTCCACGAAGAGAAGCGGGAATTTCGTATGTTTCTTCCATATCGCCGCCGGCGCCAGTGTTGGTGGTACCCACGACCTCGCCGCCTTTAGCCAGCGTTCCAAACAGCCCCATGCGGACTGTAAAATCGCGTTCAGCCGGGAAATTGTGCATCTTCACAGTAACCCTGGCATCTCGTTCAACCGAGCTAATCGAGAAAGTCGGGATTCCCGTATAGCCGGGTGTCGTTGTGGATGCCGTGCCGGTTGTGGTTGTTACCGGATTTATGGCACTGGCCGGATTCAGGAAATTTGGATCATTCCTGAAATAGTTATAGGCATAGAAGCCGCCCGGGGCATCCATGCGAATGGCAATAATATCCTGACCTTTCAGAATATCCGGAATCAGGTACGTCTCCTGGAAAGCTCCGCCGGCGCCGGAGTTCGTGGTGGCCACCACGACCCCGCCGGAGCCATTTGTATTGCCATATCCCATCCGTACGGTAAATAGTTTATCCGGCGGAAAAGTAGATGTCTGAATCGTTACAGAAACATCTTTGACAACAGAGACTATATTGAATGTGGGAACACTGTTGGCTTTGCTGATGGAGCCCGGGCAAGAAGCCAATCCGGCTGCCAGAGTGATAGCCAAGATCACTTGGATTACTATCAGGAAAATGGAGGCCTTTCTGGTCTGGCTTTCGATCATCTGTCTTTCCTCCTCAAACGAATCATACCAAAATACCAGAATAGTATAGCGTGAAAATCATAAACCTGCACGGAATTCTGATTAAATGTGCATTAAATGAGCCAACTTATTGCATCCACCCGTTTATTCTGATGGTAAATCGAGGAATTTTTCAAGATCGCGGAACAATTTATGGACGGCCGCCGGATCGATCTCATGACGGGTCACCCGGCCTTCTTCCCACGACCGAATTAAACCAGCTTCACGCAGTATTCGGGCATGAATACTGACCGTTGGTCTTGCCAATCCCAGGTAGGCAGCCATATCTGTGTTGGTCATACTCATGGCTCGAATGAGACGCAAAATGATCAACCGGGTGGGATCAGCCAGCGCTTGCATTTTCCCGCTCAATTCACGTGAATAAGCAACAAAATTCTCATACATTTGCCCTGGTTCGGCAATAGTAAGAAATATGCACCCGGGTAAAAGAACAAATGCATCTGAGAAACCAAACGGCTCAACGATGAAGTTTACAAAAAGGCTGCCCTTACAGATGGCATCATGAATCTCAGGATATCGAAGAGCCGGGTTCAAATCGGACAACCAGGTGAGATCAGGAATAATACCCTGCGCCTCACGCTCGCCCAGCATGGTGGAAGCCTGCCTTTCCAGATTCACAAGATAATCCATGCGCGATTCACACCAGGGTTGATAAATTCCGTAATAAAACTGATCAAGCCAATGCCAGAATCTGTCGTGATATTCTCCTCCATGCAGTATTTTCAGGCAGAATTGCACTTCTTTTATCAGGCGGGACTCATAAAGCGGGTCATTTGGATGGGTGAAATGAATGGCTTCAAAGGCTGAACGACGGTATTTCACAAGATGTTGGATGACAGCATCATGAATCGATTCTAAATGTTGACCCTCATTCTCGTGTTCGGGCAAAAGAGACAGCAAATTAGCCAGCGCCGTTTCAGGAGTTAACTGACGGATGGCCATGGTGGCTCGCGAATAATCACTCTCGTCCAGAACACCCGCCAGTATGGCAGATGTTTCCAGAATGGAACAAAACCAGTCCATCGGATGGAAAAATGTATTCCAATCTTCAATCCATTCCGATGATACAGATTGATGTAAGTATTGAGTATTGGGTGTGATACTCCCGGCTAAAAAGCTGCCCCCGGCAATGCCAAGGGCAGCATCCAATTCCATAGTGATGGATCGTGTGATTTTCCAACCGGAATTACTGCTCATTCGTCCTTTGTCCATAATGTATCCTCAGCCTTAAAACTCAGCAGATGGAATTTCTTGTTTGAGTCCATTTTTTCTAAATATCTGTATGGAAAGAAAGATGATCAGAATACACATCATACCCACCATCCCGGCAAAAAAATGCTCCATGTTCACCAGGCCAGGAACCAGGAAAGGTGTCAATAATAATCCCACCAATTGGCCGGCTACCATCACCATTTGCAGCCAACCACTCACCTGCCCGAGGATGTGGGTCGGGGTGACCAGTTGCATAATCGTGCCAATCTGCACATGCACCAGACCATTTCCGATCCCACCGATAAGGCAGGCAAAAAGCAACAGGTACTGGGCTGCCAGCAGGTTGTCAAACTGGTAGGAAACCACCAATGCCAGTGGAATAATAGTCAGGAAGCTGAATCCAAGGACAATATCTATCCAGGGATTGGCTCCAGTTTTTCGGAACATAACAATGGTTGTTGCCACCAGCGATCCGATTCCAACCAGGCTGATAGCCATTCCATACAGCTTCTCTCCCTGATGTAGAACATCACGCGTATAGATAGATGAGAGCACATCGAAACCGATGATGGTCAGAATGGCGACAAAAACACCCGTGAAAAGGATTTGAAGCTGAGGAATGGTCTGTAATACGTTAATAGGACTTTCCGCCAGTTTGCTTTTTTCATGCGTGGTCTCTGTACCATGCGCCGGTAACGAAGGTAAGAACATTAATACAATTGCCGCGAGAAAAAAGGAAGCCACATCAAACAAAATGGCAGTATGTGGATCCATGATACTGAGTACCATACCGGCGATGACCGGCGAAAACACTTTGACCAGACCAGCCAACTGTTGAAGAAACGCATTCGCTCTGGGCAAATCCTCCCGGGATACAAGGTCAGGAATGACAGCCTGCCTTGTCGGGGTGACCACCGAGAGAATTACAGCCTCCACTGCCAGAAGGATATAGATCAATTCGATCCGGGTGGTAAAGAACAGGCCGCTGACGACCACACCGGCAAGCAACTGGCTGCCGATCAATAAAGTCCGGCGGTTGACCCGATCCACCAGCCAACCAGCCACCGGGCTGGAAAACAGGGTGGGGAGTAATCCAGCCAGGAATATACCACTGCTAGACATGACTCCACCGTCCCCACGAAAAACAAGCATGGCCAACACAGCCATCATGGTGATCCAATCTCCAATTCCACTCACCATTTCGGCTGCGCCAATAATCAGCAGAGTTCGATCTTTTAAAATCTGTTTCATTCATTCTCCCTGTATACGTAGCTTTATATCTACGCATATATATTAGCAGATTGTATACGTTTGTCAAGCAGTAAATTGTTCTCATAAGGGGTTCTCAGTATAATGACCATATGAAAACAAATGAACATGATGCCCGTATAAGACGTGTGGAAATGAATGATGCCCCCGAGATCACAGAGCTTGCCCATCAACTTGGATACCCCACATCGGTTGAAAGCATGTTGAGACGACTTCAGGTGATATTAAACAATCCCGGGCAGATTATCTTTACCGTGGATATTCCTGAAAAAAAGACAGCCGGTTACATTCATGCTATGCGGCATGTGTCGCTGGAACACGATCCATGCGTAGAAGTAGGCGGGCTGGTGATCAATCAGGTATACCGAAAAAAGGGGCTTGGAAAATTGCTTCTCTCTGCGGCAGAAAAATGGGCAAAGGATATCGGTTGCCGTCAAATTCGCCTGCATTCCAATGTGATCCGTGAAGAATCACACCGGTTTTATGAAGTAATGGGATATACGATTACGAAAAGCCAGTATCAATTTGTGAAGACACTGGATAGAGAATAATGGACGGCCTGGTTTAATGCAATTTCTTTCTTTCTATCAATCTGTCCCATTCCGCCTGCAATTTCTTCCATCGAACAAACAGACTGGCAGCATAAGCCAGAATAAGCACAAGGATGACGACATATCCGGCAACAAAATAGTTCCCTGTATTAACCGATTGATCCATCTATTCTATTTATCCTCTTCTGACATAAATCGCAGCTCGTCCACCGTTTCTGTCAGTTGGGCAAGATTTATGCGGTGCCACAGGAAGGTACAGAACAATACGGTGAATGTGCAAAGACAGAAAACCAATGTGCGCACCATGACGGTATCCATATTAAGACCACCACCTGACTCAGACAGGCCAATGACTACCGGGTGAATGGTTCGGAAAAGACGGATGGAAAAGAACGTGAACGGCACAGATAGAAAGCCGACTATCGCATAGATGGCAGCGTATCTTGCCTTTCGGTCAGGATCATCCACTCCACTGCGCAACATTCGATACGCCAGATAAATCAAGACCATGATGGCGGTTGTTGTCAATCGCGGATCCCATGTCCACCAGGTATTCCAGATGGGTTTGGCCCATATGGAACCGCTGATGATTCCAATAACCGAAAAAACCAACCCTATTTCGACAGCCGATTCGGATACATGATCCCAAATGCGATTATGTTTAATCAGGTACCCTGCCCCGCTGATGGCAGAAAGAAAGAAGGCAAGCATTCCCACCCAGGCAGAAGAAACATGAAAATAAAACACTTTTTGAACGGCCCCCATCATGGCATCCTCCGGGGTAAAGAAAAACACCAGACAAAGTGCCGTAAGAAATAACAAACCGGTTATCACATCAAGTACAGTTAACCATTTGGATTGTTTCATCATGGATAAGCACCGATCATTCTTCGACAATACGTTCAAACAGAAGCAGGCCGAGGACTATAAACAGAATATCATAGACCACCAGAAGAGAAATCCAGGTTTGAACATCGGCCAGAGCAAAGCCCTGCAAGAGACCGGTTGAAGTTTTTACAGAAGCGAGGATCAAAGGGAATGTTACCGGAAGAAGCAACAGCGGCAGGAGTGAATCTCGTGCTCGTGATTGCGCAGACATACCAGCCAGTAAAGTTCCAGCCAGGGCATACCCGGCTGTTCCCAGAATAATCACCAGAAAGAAACCATCTTTCAACAGGAATACAGAGTACAACATTGAATAAACAGGCAATAACACGGCAGACGCGGCTAACATGACCACCCAGATTCCCACTGCTTTTCCGAAAAAAATCGCTGACCGATCCGTTGGAGCCAACAGCAAACTGTCTAAACAATTGTTTTCACGTTCAGACAGGATCGAGCGATTTATTCCAATGGCTCCGGAATATATCAGGGTTACCCAGAGCACTCCAGCAGAAAGACCTGCACTGGTGTGCGATTCTAATTCAAGCGCAAAATTAAAAATCAAAATCATCAGCAGGGCAAACATCAGCATACCGGAAATCAGTTCCCGATTACGCCACTCCATTTTCAGGTCTTTCCAAATAATGGCACGTAAAACCTGGAAATAATCCCGTACAGAATTCATTGCGCTTCTCCTGCCGGGGGGAAAGATTTCTGGTAGACAGATAAGAGTCCATTTTCAGATAATTCCGACTTACCGATGGAAACCTGCATCTTGCCCTTGTTGAGGATTAAAAAACGGGTTGCCAGCATCTCAACACCCGGAACATCATGACTGGAAAGCAGGATAGCCGCTCCACGGTCTGCCATTTGTTTTAGTATCACGGTAAGAGTGACGATTCCCTCTGAATCAAGCCCGGTGAAAGGTTCATCCAATAGCAGTATGTCTGGATTTGTCAGAATAGCCCGTGCAATGGCAAGACGCTGTTGCATACCGCGAGAAAATGTGCGGACGAGATCATCCTCCCGGCCAGCCAATCCCACCCGTTGCAGTAATTGAGAAATCTGATGATCGGAATTTTCCCTGTTATGCAACCGGGCATGAAATACCAGGTTTTCCCGGGCAGTCAGATCACTATATAACAGCGGTTGATGGAGAACGACCCCTACATGTGTTCGGGCTAAAACCGCCTCCTCGGGAAGGGGATAACCGGCTACCCGAATATCACCATCAGACGGACGCATCAGTGTTGCAAGGATTCGCAGGAGGGTTGTCTTACCAGAACCATTTGGCCCAATCACAGCTGCGATTTGAGCGGGTTGAATAGAAAAATCTACGTCCTCGAGGATACACTTCCGGCCAATCCTTTTCGTTAATCTCCTGACAATAATGCCTGGCTTGAGTTCAGTAGTCATGCCAGTGCCTCTTGAAGCCGTTTCAACAACTCTTCGCGGCGTTCTTTATAAGCCGCTGGCGGAATTTGACCAGCTTTGAATTGATCATCCAACGCAATGATGGCATCCAGCACAGTGTTTTGTGCAGAAATATCTTTTGGTGGAATTGGTTTTTGTTTCTTTGCGGCTTTCTTTTCGCCAATCTCTTGAAGAATGGCAATAATTACGAAGACAGAAACAACCACCACAGCCAACAGACCTACGGCCAGATTGGTATTCATTTCATCTGCCTGCGGATCGTCAATCACCGGCTTGCCGGATACCAGCAAATCCAATCGCGAACCTGACGTCAGGGGTCCTGAAGAGTAAATCCGCCATTCCGTATTTTGAATGAGCTTCTCACCAGCGGTATTAAGCTGACTGCTTTTTATCGTCACCCCTTCGGATGGAAGCATGATATTTGTGACATCAATATTTAACGGAAGTTTGATATAGAAAAGCAGATCTTTATCATATGGTAAATCATACGAGAACAAGATCTGCGTGCCTGTACCTGGCGGGATTCCCTGTGTATCTCCAAAACCGTCAGATGTCGAAACAAAACGGCCGCCAAGTGAACCGCCCTTAACCATAAGATTTGATGCTCCGTCCGGTAATTGGAAGGTGATCACAGGGTCACCGGCGTGGGCAGAAGTGATCAGGTTTTTCGTTGGGTTGGAAAGAACAAACAGCTGGATAACCCGGAGGACATTGGCTTTCGGGAATTCGAAGAAAATATGCATCCTGGCGGCCTTTATCAAGGCAGTGTCAGTAATTGGTTCATAAATAGTAATCTGCTGATTTTCCATAGCCGTCGTATTTCCGGCTTGAATGGGAGTAGATGAATAAAGAATATCTTTATATAAAACAGAAAGCTGATATATGCGGCCTTCAGGCACAGGAACATCATGAAAAGAAAAATACCCGTTGATATCCACAGGAATGGACTGTGTGTATTTTTCCTGATCTGAATCAAATCCAGTAAGGGTCACCAACAGGCCGGTGGGCAGAGATGCGCCAGAACCATTGATTACCCGTCCGGTGATTTTAGAATCATGGTCACGATCATCTGTAAAATCAGGAAGGGGTGTTTTATTCTCTACATTGGAAGATTTTTCTTCTCCGGCAGGATTGGTCATAACCAATGAACGGACGTATATGGCCGCATTGATCTTTTGTTCATCCGGCAGGTCTTTTCCCACCGCCGGCATAGTGTTTTTTCCGAATGTAATGATATTTATCGTATCATTCAGCGATCTTTGCAGCTGGTCTGCACCAGTTAATTCAGGTCCAGAACCAGAGATTCCTTCAGCTTTTTCTCCATGGCAGGTCTGACAGGTCTGCCTGTAAACAGCTTCTCCAGTAGACATCTGACTGGCCGAGATATCCAGTGAAAGCAGGTAGGCTGTTACATCCCAGCGCTGTCTGTCACTTAAACTTGTACCAAAACCAGGCATCAATTTGTCCATGCGCCCCTGGGTGATCGTTTGATACCAGATTACCGGAGCAATCTTTCGGGAATAGGATAACGAGCCCAGCATTGAAGGCGGCGAGGGCAGACTTTCAACCCGATTGCCATTCCCCTTTCCATCTATCCCGTGGCAGGCCAGACAGTTCTGGGAATAAACATCTTCACCAGCCCGGGAATCCGGTGGCAGCAAGGGTGAAATTTCAGCCTGTACATAGGCAGTTGACTGTGGATAAATAGTGGGTTGGTAACCTGGCGGCGGAGTAACATCAGCCACCAAAGAACCTGAACAACCCGATATCAGTAAAAACACCAGAACAATACTTGTTTTATACAGACGGTTTTTAAATTCCTTCATGAAGCAGATACTCTCGATCCACAGGCGGGACAAAACACATCGGATGATTGGATTACTTTTCCACAGTGCGGGCAGAATCCGGCAGATTTTTCACTGCGTGACCGTCGCCGTGCAGCGATTAACTCTTCTAAAACTTCATTGGGTATGCCGGCATTGGCAGCCAATGATGCTCCCTTTTTCTGAACGGAGGTTTCTTTTAGAATCGATTTGATCTCAACTTCAAGTTCATCAATATCCCGAAGAGTTTTCGCTGCCGCGTGAACCAAAACAACCCGTTGTTTAGGAAATTCCTCATCGGGAATCTTTTTCAACGCATGGTCTGTCTCCAATTCCTGAAGGGTGGTGAATATTCTTTCCTTTTCGCTCATAAGATTAGAGAGCTTCAACTCTTTGCCAGCCAGAAGTTCCGTAATTTCTTCATCTGTAGATTTATCGGAAGATTCAGCAAAGAAAGGACGGGATACAACAAATCCAGCCAGAAGAGAGATTGCCAGAATGAGCAATAAAGATCCGATATCCACAATTACTCCCGAACCAAGAGCGGTTCAATGACACCTTTGATTTCGGAAACAGAGGCAAACGGACCAATTTTATAGAATGCCAGATGGCTGCTGCGATCAAATATAAATGTTTCCGGAACCCCTGTGACCCGAAATGTCTCTGCCAGTTTCATTTGCAAATCCGGGCCATTGGGATAGGTGATTCCCAATCTCTTCAAATAAGGCAATGCCTGCACCTCTGTATCAACATAATCCACACCAAGGATCATAAATTGATCACTTTTTTTATATTGTTGCCAGATCTCTTCGAAGGATCGCATTTCTTCTTCGCAAGTCTGACACCATGATGCCCAAAAATGGATGACAACTACTTTATTTTTCAAATCCATTGAATGATATGTCGTACCAGTAAATGAAGTTAACGAAAGTTCAGGTAATTTTTCCCCGGGCGACAGGGCTACTCGAACTGACCGGGCATATCCGGCTGCCATTATTCCAAGAAATACTCCCAGAATAATAAATGCCGTCAGGAATATCCAGACAGGAAGATGCCGTCTTACCTTTTGATTTTGAGAATCCACCACGTCTTTTTTCATTTCAGCGCTTCTTGTAACGTATCAGTTCTTCTTCCACCCGGTTGGTTTCGGATGCATTCAATACAGGGGAAGATACCGTAGAATCAGAAATACCTTCTTCTGGTGTGATCTTCCTTCCAGTAAAAAAGACCCTGAAAACCAACCATAGTCCTAGAAGAAAGCCTGAAGGTGGAAGGATATAAATCAACCAGTTGGTTCCGGTCAAAGGAGGTTCAGCCAGAACCCGGTCGCCATATTGTTCTGCAAAGAAATCCTTGATCTGGCGGTCAGTCCAACCCTCCGTCATTTTCTCCCTGATTAATTCGCGCCATTGTGCGCAGGCTTTTGTGGGGCACACATCCAATGGTGTATTTTCACAAACCGGGCAATAGATTTCTCGAGCCAGTTTATTGACTCTGTCATCTGAAGGAGTGGGTTGCTGGGCATATGCAGGTTGTATTCCAATGATTAACACCAGCAGAAACAAAAAAGAAAAAAGGAATGCCCGGTTTTTCATTTGAAGAATTCCTCCGGTCCATGCCGAATAACCATCCGGATAATTCTCTCTTCATCCAGTGTTAAATCTGGCCATGAAGCCAGGAGTGTTCCAAGAATAAAAACGAAACCACCCAGCCACAGCCATTTGACCAGTGGATTGTGATACACCTTAAATGTGGCTCCCTGCAGGCTGATGGATTGCCAATCCACCAGTATCACATAGATATCTTCTGCGAAAGTGCTGATCACACCAGGCACTGTTACGGGTTGTTGAGATTCATAATAATAATCACGCCGTGGATAAATCTCTCCGATTACATTGTCACCCTGTTTAATATTGACTACCGCCCGGGCAATATTTCGGCCATCATGAGTATCAAATACAGCCAGATCTCGAAAAGAAATTGTGAGGTCATCTAATTTCAAAGACTGTCCACGGGCAATGGTTCCCTGAGTTTCTGTTTGGAAAAGTTCAATCCCAATGATTCCCAAGGCCATCATCACCACACCCAGGTGGATGATATACCCGCCATACCTTCGGCGATTCCTTCCCGCCAGTTTAATACCAGATAGAAGTACAGGCTCTCCGGTTTGTTGGCTGCGTATGTGAACTCCACGGCCATATTCATAAAATGTTACCGTAACTACAAGGGATACCAGACCAAAGCCGAGCAATGCACCAGGTGACTGTACTCCTGATGCCGCAATAATTATGAGGATCAAAACAGCAACCAACAAGGGTTTGATCAAACTCTTTCCCAGCGTCCGGGCTGTTGAATGCCCCCAGGCAGTCAGCGGGGCAATACCCATCAACAAAAGCATGGCAGCAAACAACGGTGCCGTGGCTCTTTCGTAGAAAGGCGGGCCTACGGTCACCTTCTGACCGGTAAACACATCGGATATTACCGGGTAGACCACTCCCCAGAAACAGACAATGAAAAGACTGATAAAGATCAAGTTGTTGAATAAAAAGACCGATTCGCGTGAAAACAGAGAGGTCAACTGGTTCTCACTTTGCAGATCATTCCAACGCCAGAGCAGCATTCCTACAGAAACGCCAAACGTCAGTGCGATAAACACCAGGAATAACGGTCCAATGGCACTTTGAGAAAAAGCATGCACCGAAGACAAAACACCCGATCGCGTCAGGAATGTTCCGAGAATAATCAGATCAAAGGTAAGGATGATTAAAATAATGTTCCAGCGTTTGAAGAGCCCCCGTTTTTCCTGTGAGACAACAGAATGCAGGAAAGCAGTTCCTGTCAACCAGGGCATGAAGGCGGAAATTTCCACCGGATCCCAGCCCCAGTACCCACCCCATCCGAGCACGTCATACGCCCAGCGGGCACCGAGTATCAGGCCAAGTGACAGGAATAACCAGGCCATCAAAGACCATCGGCGGGTTAACCGTATCCAGCGGTCATCTGTTCGTCCGGTGATCAATGCTGCCATGGCAAAGGAAAACGGGATGACAAAGGAGACAAACCCCAGATAAAGCAAAGGTGGATGGAATACCATTCCTGGATGCCGCAATAAAGGATTCAATCCATTCCCGTTATCTGCCTGATAAATAGTTGCTCCGGCAGGCATCATCATGGATGCCAGATGACTTCCGTCCGGTAATTCCCAAAATCGGACAAACGGGTTTTCAACAAACACCGAGAGACTGATGAAGAAGGCCAATACAATACCCAGCACACTGATCACCCAGGGAAGGAATTCAATATCACGATCCCAGTGATTATTGGTGATAAGCACCGATAACCCGGCCAGAAGGAATGACCAGAACAAGAGCGATCCTGCCTGACCACCCCAGAGAGCTGTGATCCGTAAATAAAAAGGCAGATCATTGCTCACAACGCTGTATACATATTGAATTTCATACCGGCCGTTCAGCAATAAATAAATCAGGCAACCGATTGACAGGCTGACGAGGGGGAAAATTAACACCAAACCCAGGCGCCCCGATTCAACGAGAACCGCTCGCTTTTTCAAGCCGCCCATACATCCAGCAACTGAGCTGTAAACGGCCAGCAAAAACGCAATTACCAGTGAACCAAAACCCAGGTTGGCGGCCATTTATCTGCGTCCAGCCTGATCAGGCACAGCCCCTTCATAACGAGTGGGGCATTTCAATAGAATTTCATCAGCGGCAAAAACGCCATCAGAACGTAATTTACCTGTCAGAATTGCCTGTGATTCATTCTTCAATAAATCGGGCTGCGGTCCTTTGTAGTAAATGTTGATAGTATGATTTTTGGGATCGCTAATTGCCTGATGCAAAACCAACGCCAGTCCACCGGCTTTTTCGATCACGGCATAATCTCCCGGAATATGAGCTACTGTAAACGTCAGCTCCATGGTCTGAGGATCATAGTGAATAGACTCTCCGAGAACCGCACCGGATAAACGGATAGTCTTCCCTTCGAGAGAGGCTCGTTTTGAAAGCACTTCGTCTACAGTCAGAAAATATTCCACATTCGCCTGAGTAGAAGAAATGATCAGGTAAATTACGGCAGCCGCCAAAAAGAGGCCGCCAATTATAAATTTAGGGGGTATCTTCCGGGCTGATCCTGAAGAAATTTGAGGTTGCATAAGTCCTTTTTCAATAAAAGGCGGATACAGCCGCATCCTCGCCGCAAAAGATGGCCATGATTTGAACCAATGGGAACAAATCACTACTATTGTAGTCTACTTTACCTGATGACATTCAGTATGCCTTGATGTCAAATATCGTAATGCCTCACGGGAAAATGTAACCAAAGGGTAATCGTTGCCTCATAATTGATGTTACCGAGATAAAGTACATAATTGGTGAACCTTCTGATCTATGGACTTACGAAGAGTAACTGGATTTAGCTGAACATACAAATTGGTGAGGTTGGCTTTGATCTGGAAGGGGATCAGAT
>NZ_BBYA01000010.1 GCF_001050275.1 Leptolinea tardivitalis | reverse complement strand
GATCTGATCCCCTTCCAGATCAAAGCCAACCTCACCAATTTGTATGTTCAGCTAAATCCAGTTACTCTTCGTAAGTCCATAGATCAGAAGGTTCACCAATTATGTACTTTATCTCGGTAACATCAATTATGAGGCAACGATTACCCTTTGGTTACATTTTCCCGTGAGGCATTACGTGATGTCTTAATCAGGTCACATTTTTGATAAATTTGTCAGAAAAAAGCAGGAAAAAGTTACCCGGCTGGTTTTCCTCCACCCTGTGCTTTGACCAGTTCGACCCCCAACGCGATGATTTCGTCGAATTCATTGGGAGGGAGCAGGCCAAGTATGGCCACCTGGACACCCCGGGGTGAATAGAGCACCGCCAGTTGTCCGACCTGATCGTTGGCGTTGACAGTTTTCAGGGGATATTTTTCCGCCCAATGATCGAAGGGAGTAATTGTCCAGGGATTCAACAGGCTCTTTCCAAAACTCAAGCTGCTGGTCATCGTGGCGAAATTCCTGTCAAATAGTGTGTCACCCGAAGGCACTGGGACGGCTGAGTCATATCCGGGTGCATCGCTCGGAAGGAAGCCGTATAATCCGAGAATCTGTTTATAAGCCATGGAAACCAGGCTTCCCAGCAGGCCGCCGCCTCCGACCATGGATGGCGAATTGGCTGGTTTCTGGGAAACCAGCAGAAAATCGCCGGGACAGGTGAAATCTCCTGAAATCCAATGAGTCACCGGTTTGTCGCCAATGGAATGAACTTCAATATTCCAGGAAACCCCCGAAGTTGTTCCTTCCTGGGCCATAGCAGGATTTTTCGTCATGGCGACCTGGGTTTGCATGGCCGTCTGAAAAAGATTGGTGGGTTTATCTTCCCACCCGGGGAGATTCAAGAATCGGGTTAAATCCTGAGCCTGCTGGGCTTTTACCCCATAGGAACTGGATGTGGCAAATTGTAGGGGAACCCTCTCCCCGGTTGTTTTTATGAGGATAAGCCGGTAACTGGTGCTTTGGCTCCGCGTTGAAGATTGTGATCGGGATGTCTGAACATCAAAGCCGGCAATCTCATTGAAAGAAAACTCGGTGGTACGTTTCCCGAATATCCAGTGGGTGGTCTTTGTGAGAGTGCGAAGAGTGCTATCTGCTGTGATGGTTGTTTCAGGGTTCAAAATAATCAGCAGTATTGATGCTGCCAGAATGATTACTGAAGCGATGCTCAGTTGTTTTATAAAGAGAACAACAAACGAGATGCAAAACATAACCACAGCAATGCTCCAGGCGGCGATGGGTCGGTCTGTAATTACCAGTTGATTGGATGAAATTTGATCATTCATGATCATCCTCCCCGGGTTATTCCGGATTGTTTAAGGGGAACCAGTCACATTATTAAAGTCAGCATTGGATTTACCTGTTGAATTGATTGTACAGAGAATTTCTTCTTCATGAAATTGCGAGTTCACCGTAACCTTAAAATTCCTGCCGGATTGACCGGCCTTATTGAATCTTGATTCCTTCCGGGGTAAAGTTTAGGTATGTGAGAGGTACACGGTTCACCATTATTGTTT
Source organism: Leptolinea tardivitalis (assembly GCF_001050275.1). Classification (GTDB taxonomy): domain Bacteria; phylum Chloroflexota; class Anaerolineae; order Anaerolineales; family Anaerolineaceae; genus Leptolinea; species Leptolinea tardivitalis. Next base: position 722,215 of record NZ_BBYA01000010.1, on the reverse strand, counting down.
TCAATCTTATCCATTGTCAAACATCCATTTGCTTTTTCCTCTTTGGTTTGTAAGGAGTGTAAAAATGAATACCAGTACACTGCCCCTTCGAGAAGAGCACAGGGAGCTCTTGAAGGATATTGAGACGCTCCGAGTGACAGCTGATTCCATTACAGAAGACCATCTTTCCGCCGCCACATTCTCGGGCATTGAAACGTCCTTCGATATTCTGGTGCATACGATCATTCCGCATGCCCTGGCAGAAGATAAAGCACTGTATCCAATCATTCAAAAAGTAATGGGTTCGCGGCATGCCACTGAAACAATGAGTCATGATCATATGGTTATCAGTAACCTTACCCGGGAGTTAAGCTACCTGCGCTCTCATGTCTCTGGGTTGAGCGTTACCAAAGACCAGGTATGCAGTCTGCGTCGTGTCCTGTATGGCCTGTATTTGATGGTGAAAGTCCATATTGACAAGGAAGAAGAAGTATATATGCCTCTTCTGGAAGAAAACTTGAAACCAGAAGAATTCAACAAAATGATGAATTCTCTGGAAGCCGCCGTGCGCGAATCGAAGAGCGATATCCCGTTGATCCTCGAAGGGTTCAAATCATCGTAGGCCGGTAGGAATTTCAATTTCATTATTCAGATTGGATCGTCTGTCAGCCTGATTCACGATATGCAGGTTTTTCCTTGACAGAAAGAATAAATGTATCTACAATAAAAACAGACCGACCGGTCGGTCTATCGAGAAAAGATGACAGCCCAGGAAACTGCAGAAAAGATCCAAAAAATTGCCGCCCGTCTGTTTATTCAGAAGGGATACACAGCCACTTCCATGCGTGAAATTGCGGCTGAAGTCGGAATTGGGAAAGCCACCATCTACTACCATTTTCCTGATAAAGAGGCCATTGCTTCTGCGCTGATACATCAAACTTTTTCAGATATGAAAGAAGCATTGACCATGATGCGCGCTGAGCAAGATCCGCGACAGCGAATCAAGGTGGCAGTAACATCCAGTGTCGATTATTTGCTCGATTCGGCCGATATGATCTCGGTTTTGCGGCGGGAAGTGGCGGGTTCACGCGACCTGATGCAACATGAATTCAAGGAATTTTCTCTGGAATATATTCAGTTATTGGCCGATGCCATCCGCCGGGGAACTGAACAGGGTATTTTCCGTCCTGTTGAACCGGTGGCCGCCGCTAGAGTGTTGCTGACCATGATACAGGGTACTTTCGCCATGGTGTATATGAGCGGCATTCGAAATCAAACCAATGGACATTCTGCTTCCGCGATTCTGGATATCTTTTTTCATGGGATTGATGCCTGAAAGGCTCTTTTTTTAACAATTATTTCGACCGTACGGTCGGTCGAAAAGAAAAGGTTATATGTCTGAAAACTCTATTCCATCATTTCCAGCAAAAACAGGCAACAGCCTGCGTCTGGTCATGCAATCATCGGCATTTGTTGTACTCTGGTTAAGCGAAGCCCTGTCTCTGGTGGGTGACCGGCTGGTAATGGTGGCTTTGATCACGTTGGTTTACGATCGCACAGGCTCCTCCGGTGCTGTGGGTACTTTGATGGTTTTCAAAGCCATTCCAGCCCTTTTGTTGGGCAGTATAGCCGGTGTTTTTGTCGATCATTGGAACCGAAAATGGATTATGGTGGCAGCCAATCTGTTTCAAGGCATGCTGGTTTTTTGGCTTCCAGTGGCACCGGGGCTGGCAGGTGTTTTTGTTATTTATCTGGTGATGTCGACAATTAACCAGTTTTTTGTACCGGCAAGGGCGGCTGCCATACCTGATTTGGTACCTCCAGATGCTTTAATGACCGCCAATTCATTATTCGCCATGTCAATTGTTTTTGCTATGGCGATTGGACCGGGTATCGGAACCTGGATTACGGAACAATATGGATTGAATGCTGCTTTCTATGTTGATTCGGCTACTTTCCTCATTCCGGCTGTAGCGGTAATGTTTCTTTCCATACCTTTTCATTCCAGAACGAAGATAAGGTTTGACCTTTTAAAAAATCTAAAAGAAGGATTGGCATTTTCGCTGACCCAGCCTGTTGTACTATTATCGCTGGTAACCATCACAGTGGGCTTTTATATTGTGGGAACAATTTCCGTTGCCGGAGTGGTCATAACCCGGGATGTTTTACATGTTGCCACCAGCAAGTTCGGGCTGATTGTCTCCGGATTGGGCGGTGGAATGTTGTTAGGGGCTCTTCTATCGAATTTCTCCAAACGGTGGTTTACCAGTATGCAATGCAGCCTTACCGGAGCCATCTTAATGGGTCTTGCCGTTATGTTTTTACCTTTCTCTTCAAACCTTGTTATGGCATGTACCATCACTGCCTTGATTGGTATGGGCATGATGATTGTTCAGATAAATGGACAGGTGCTTTTGCAAACCATCGCTCCGGCGATGCGTGGAAGATTGATGGGTATTTCACAAACGTTAACCGGTACGGCATCTTTTCTGGCATCGGCTTTAACCGGATTTTTACTGGAAAAAATATCCATCCCTTTCGTGTTGGGGATGGTTGGTGTTGCAGCCTTGATCGTACTATCTATTACAGCATTCAGATTTGGCTATCTATCAAGTAACAGGGAGACTTCCAAATGAACTATACAAAACCACTGTCTGATTTACAAAGATCCGATATCAACATCGCGGGAGGGAAGGGAGCCAACCTGGGGGCATTAATTCATGCTCAATTGCCTGTTCCTGATGGATTTGTTGTCTTAACATCTGGATACCGGGAATTTGTCGCGCAAAATGGATTGCAGGAAAAAATTCAAGATGTTCTTAATATGATCCAATCTGATGTTCCGGCTGATCTGGATCGGGCTTCGGAGGCGATCCATTCCCTGTTCGTTTCAGGAAAGATACCGGATGAATTGGTTTCTGAAACGTTGGCGGCATATGCTTCTTTGGGAGAAAGTACAGCAGTGGCAGTACGTTCCTCGGCAACAGCGGAAGATCTACCCGATCTGTCATTCGCAGGGCAACAAGATACCTACCTCAATATTGTGGGAAAAGATGCTCTTCTACAGGCTATTGTTAATTGCTGGGCAAGCCTGTGGACAGCCAGGGCGATTGGCTACCGTACCCGTAATCACATTTCACATAATGATGTCACTCTGGCTGTTGTGGTCCAAAAAATGGTGCAAAGCGAAGCATCAGGGGTATTATTCACCGCCAACCCGTTGACTGGGAAGCGAAATGAAACCGTCATAGATGCTACCCTGGGACTGGGTGAAGCCATGGTATCTGGTCAGGTGGACCCTGACCATTATGTGGTAGAAATGCCATCCGACCGTATTTTAACCAAAACCCTGGGGGCCAAAGGACTTTCCATTCAGGGTAAGGATGGCGGCGGAACAGTCAGCCTGCAGCTGCCGGCGTCTGACCGACAGGCCTTGCCGGATGCGCAAATCATGGAGCTGGCCAGGCTTGGACAAAAAGCGCAGTCTAGTTTTGGCTCTCTGCAAGATATGGAATGGGCCTGGGCAGATGGCCGGCTGTATGTGGTTCAATCACGCCCGATTACTTCGCTTTATCCACTGCCAGATAATGTTCAAGAAAACCCGCTGGAAATTTTGTTTTCTTTTGGTGTCTGGCAGGGGATGCTTGATCCGTACACTCCAATCGGTCAGGATGTTTTCAAATACCTGATTGTAGGATTTGCCCGGAATTTCGGTGAGGATACTACCCCGCTTGAACAGAGAGCCGTATTCACAGCCGGGGAGCGGATATTTGTCAACATTACCAATTTGCTTAAAAGTCCACAGGGGCGCACGATTGTGGAGATATTCACCGAGGCCATTGATCCTGAATCTGCCAGGGTGATTGGATTCCTGGTAAAAGACAAACGGTTTTCAAGACTTGAATCACTTTCGCTGACCAGCAGGATGAGCCTGTTAAAAGTGCTGATTCCGCTGGCGGGTAGTGCAATTTCTAACCTGATATCACCGGCGAAAGGACGCGCCCGGTTGGAAAAGAAGATTGACCGGGTATTGGATGAGGTCAGATTAAGATGCGAGGGAGCCCATACGCTGGGTGAATTGGTTAGGGTTTTTGAACAAACCACTTTCTTCCTTCCGGCGGATATCATGCCGTATCTTGTGGGCGGTATTGTTGGTGGTCAGGCGCCCTACCAGATCATGCTGCGAACATTTGATTTTCAGGGCAGCCAGGAGCTTATGTTCAATTTGACGAGGGGACTGCCGTACAATGTGACCACTCAGATGGATTTAAAATTGTGGGAAACCGCGCGAAAAATCCGATCAGATGCGGCTGCTGTTCAATATTTCCTGTCAACAGATATTAAGATTCTGGTGGAACAATACCATGCCGGAAGCCTGCCTGTCATTATTCAGCAGGCATTGGTAGACTTTCTCTCTGAATATGGCATTCGGGGTCTGGCAGAAATAGACCTGGGCCGGCCGCGTTGGCGGGAACACCCATCCAACCTGTTCCAGGCATTAAAAAGTTACTTGCAGGTAAATCCATCGGCTGCACCGGATATCCTGTTCGAACAGGGAAAGGAAATTGCGGCTGAGGCTCAGCAGAAGATTGTCCAGGTCGTCAGGCAACAGCCTGGAGGATTTATAAAATCAAAAATCGTCAATGGATTAATCCGCCGGTATCGTGAGTTGGGTGGATTGCGGGAAACTCCAAAGTATTTCGTCGTTCGCTTGCTCAGTATTTACCGGTATGCCCTGCTTAATTTTAGTGAAAAACTGGCTGCTGAAGGGATTCTGGAAAAAGCAGATGATGTCATGTTTTTGCATATAAGGGAATTAAAAGCTCTGGCAGAAGGTGACCGGCGGGATTGGAAATCATGTATCAATGAACGTCGCAATGTTTATCAGCGCGAATTGCGGCGTACCCGCATTCCCCGGGTCATGTTGACCGACGGTACGGCTTTTTATGATGCCCCGACCTCTATAGAATGTGATGATCCCGATACTCTGATCGGGACGCCGGTTTCAGCCGGTGTGGTGGAAGGTAAAGCACGGGTGGTGTTTGATCCCCACGGTGCACAGATTTTCCCAGGCGAAATTTTAATCTGCCCGGCTACCGATCCGGCCTGGACGCCGCTCTTTCTGGCTGCCGGAGGACTGGTGACGGAAGTCGGCGGGATGATGACGCATGGATCAGTGGTGGCGCGGGAATACGGCATTCCGGCCGTGGTGGGTGTAAACCAGGCAACCAGTCGGTTGAAAACCGGTCAGTTGGTTCGGGTGGATGGTTCTGGGGGCACAATCATGGTTATGGAATGAAAGATTTTGGATAATTTGCTTCTTCTTGCATTTACCCTGCCAAAAATTTTTATCGTAAACCAATGCAGGGTGGAAGCAGGCGGTATGGATTGTGTCTATGGTCAATCAACCTTGCTCCGCCTGCTTCCAGCGGTGACACGTTGGGATGAGGGAGCGGTAGATGCAAGCGGAGCCGGGTGGAGGTTTGATAGGTGAGGTGAATACCGTTTGCATCTACCCTGCCAATTAATGGTGACGTAGAAATTAAATCAAGCAGGCCGGATTTTGCCTGTCCGGCCTGCTTTTTCAACTTCTTCTCTTCTGTAAAACCTATTTCACAGCCACTGGCTTGAATTCAGCGCCTTTTCTCAAGGCTTTAATATTCATGGGGAGCAGCCGTTTATGCCGTTCCGGAATATGGTGTTCGAGAGCCTTTTCGACAGCCTCAAGTGGAAGCACCGGCTGATTGGCCAGCATGGCACCCAGCATGACCATATTCGTCAGGCGCTTGTCACCCAGGTTTTCGGCAATTTCGTTGGCCGGGATCAATATCGAGCGGACGTTTTTCCGATCCACCGACCGTTCCACCATAGATGAATTGACTACCAGCAGACCGCCCTCGGCTACAGCACTTTCGTATTTATCAAGCGAAGGTAAATTAAAAGCCATCAACACACGGGGGTGGCGGACCAATGGCGAGCCAATTTCCTCGTCTGAAATAATAACCGTGCAGTTGGCTGTACCTCCGCGCATTTCCGGACCGTAGGAGGGAATCCAGGTGACCTGTTTGCCGTATTCCATGCCGGCATACGCCATCAGTTGACCGCCAAAGAGAACCCCCTGACCGCCAAAACCGGCAATCAAGATTTCTGTTTGCATATTTCCTCCCGCCTAAATTTTAATGTCTGCCACGCTCGGATTGACTTTGTAGTCACCCAGGGCATAGAAGGGAATCATTTTTTCTTCCAACCACTGGATGGCCTGCCGTGGAGTCATTCCCCAGTTGGTCGGGCAGATGGACAGGAGTTCGACCATCGAAAATCCCAGTCCGCGTTTTTGCACTTCAAAGGCGGTACGGATGGCTTTCTTTGCCAGCCGGATGTTCTTGGGATCATGCAAACTGCGGCGGACCACATAGCTGGCTCCATCCAGTTTGGACAGCAATTCGGCGGTGCGAATGGGGTAGCCATTGACTTCCACATCTCGTCCATTGGGTGAAGATGTGGTTTTTTGACCGGGAAGAGTGGTGGGCGCCATCTGTCCGCCGGTCATGCCGTAGTTGGTGTTGTTGATGAAAATGCAGGTGATGTTTTCTCCGCGGGCTGCCGCATGGACAACTTCGGCCATACCAATGGAAGCCAGATCGCCATCACCCTGATAGGTGAGCACAATCCGATCAGGAAGCACGCGTTTAATGCCTGTGGCCATGGCCGGGGCGCGGCCGTGGGGAGATTGGACGAAGTCAAAATCAAAATAATTATAGGCAAACACTGAACAGCCTACTGAAGCCACGCCAATCATGCGTTCGCGAAGCCCCATTTCATCAACGACTTCCGCGATCAACCGGTGTGCCACACCGTGAGTGCACCCCGGGCAGTAATGCGTATTTGTATCTGAAAGTGCATCCGGCCGCTGGTAAACAGCCACCTGTTCGGAATCCAGTTCAGGAACAGTCATTCTTCTCCCTTTCGTCAGTTAAGGAACGACATGAATTTCATCCAACGGTCGCGTGGATGCCCGGTGGTAACGATGGGACCGGCAGCCAATCGTTGTACAGCACTGACCACTTCATCCGGGAACGGGATGACCCCGCCGGTACGGCCGTAGAATTCAACCGGAACCTTTCCGCGGGTTGCCAGCAAAACGTCATCCAACATCTGGCCGGTATTCATTTCGACCACCAGAATGCCCTTAACCCGTTTGCCCAGGGCTTCAATGGCATCCACCGGGAAGGGATTGAGCGAAATCGGCCGCAGCAATCCTACCTTTATACCCATCTCACGGGCCTGGCGGACAGCGGATAATGCCACACGTCCGGCAGAACCAAAACCAACAATGGCATATTCGGCATCATCCAGATAATATTCTTTGTACCGAATTTCGTTCTCGCGTATCTTTGCCCAGCGGTTCAACAGCCGCATATTGGCCACTTCTTCAGCCGGTGCATCCATATAGATGGATGATAGGAACCGGCGTTCACGACCTGCAGCTCCATCGACTGCCCATTCAGGGAAGGAAGTCTTCAATGGCATCATCGGAGGCAGTTCGGCCGGTTCCATCATCTGACCAATGCTGCCATCAGATAGGATAATAACAATGGAACGGTATTTTTCTGCCAGATCAAAAGCCAGAACTGTCAAATCAATAGATTCCTGAACACTGCACGGGGCAAGCACAATGGGATGGTAATCGCCATGACCACCGCCGTGAACGATCTGGTTGTAGTCACTTTGAGAAGGTTGGATGTTTCCCAGACCAGGTCCCCCACGCATCACATCCACGATAACAGCAGGAACTTCCGTACCTGCCATATAAGAGATACCTTCCAGCATCAAACTGACCCCCGGTGATGAGGAAGAGGACATAACCCGTCTGCCGGTGCAGGCTGCACCGTAGACCATATTGATGGCAGCCAGCTCGCTTTCAGCCTGCACAAAAGCACGACCTTCTTCGGGCATACGGCGAGACATCCATTCCAGTAATTCCGTCTGAGGTGTGATCGGATATCCGAAATACGCCTGTACTCCAGCGCGTATGGCTGCCTCAGCAACAGCTTCATTGCCTTTCATCATTTCCTTTGCCATGTCCCTCTCCTCCTCAGGCAGGTTTCTGAATAACTTCCCGATAGACAGTGATGGCAGCTTCAGGGCACATCGTGGCGCAGATTCCGCAACCCGTGCATCCGGGTTTTGCCAGTTCGGCGGGATGGTAGCCTCGTTTGGTCATGCGCTCCATATTCAGCGCAATGACCTCTTGAGGACAATTCATGACACACAACTCACAGCCTTTGCAGAGATCTTCGTTTACTTCAATGCGTCCCTTAGGGGGCATTTTTCCTCCTGTCACAGGTGTTTTGCCAGAATTAATTGGCTCTCTGTCTATTAATTATTATTCCCCGTCAGAAAGATGCTTTCGAGTGTCAAAAATCATCCGCTCTGAAAACAAAAATACTACAAGAATCTGTGAAATTTGATCGAAATATCACGGATTATTGTGGATTTTCTTCTATCCATTCAATTATCAAAGCTTCTCCCTGGCCAACACCCACACATAATGTGGCCAATCCGTAGTATGGTCGGGAACGCTGAGGAGCCTGTCTGCGCATTTCATGCAGGAGGGTTGTTAAAATGCGGGCACCAGAGCATCCCAAAGGATGACCCAGAGCTATGGCACCGCCGTTTACATTGGTAATATCCGGTGAAAGTCCCAGTTCACGCATTACGGCAATGCTCTGAACGGCAAATGCTTCATTCAATTCCACCAATCCAAGATTGCCAATACCCAGACCGGAAATATGCAATGCCCTGCGGACAGCCGGAACCGGTCCCATGCCCATAAGACGAGGAGCAACTCCGGCGGCAGCACCGGCTATTATGCGCGCCCAGGGTTTCAAACCCAATGACCGGGCCCGGTCTTCGCTCATCAGTAAAAGAGCCGCCGCTCCGTCGTTCATACCTGAACTGTTGCCGGCGGTTACAGTGCCATTGGGGCGGAAAACCGGTTTTAAACGGGCAAGGCTTTCTTTTGAAGTGTCCCGGCGCGGGCGTTCATCGGTATTAAACAGAATGGGTTCCCCTTTGCGCTGGGGTACGGGAATGGGTTCAATTTCAGCCGTAAAACGGTTGGCATCGATGGCTGCTACCGCCCGCTGATGGCTTGTGAGAGCGTACGCATCCTGTTGAGCCCGGGTGATACCGGTGCTTTCGGCGATATTTTCGGCGGTTTCGCCCATAGACTCTGTGCCGTAGAGTGACTGCATCTTGGGGTTCGGATACCGCCAACCCAGGGCAGTATCCCAGGCTGTCAGGTTGCCAAACGGAAAAGCGGTTTCACCCTTTGGGAAGGAATACGGTGCTCTTGACATGCTTTCCACACCGCCGGCGATTAACACCTCTGATTCACCGCAGCGAATAGCGCGGGCTGCCTGAATAACGGCGGTAAGGCCGGATGCGCACAGACGGTTGACGGTCACACCGGCGGTTTCCACCGGAAAGCCGGCCAGAAGAGATGCCATGCGGGCAATATTGCGGTTGTCTTCACCAGCCTGATTGGCGCATCCCAGATAGACTTCTTCCACCAGTGCCGGTTCAATTTCTGAACGCCGGATGAGTGCCTGTAAAATGGAAGCCGCCAGGTCATCTGGCCGTACGGTTGACAAACCGCCTCCCAGTGCTCCAATTGGACTGCGAACGGCGTTGATGATCACGGCTTCAGGCATGGCTACCTCCGTAAATAGTTTTATTTGGGGCGGGTTTCCACCAGTACATCCACCCGGTCTATGGGACCGCCCAATGAATATATAGTCAAATCATACACCAGGCTGCTTCCAGATTCCAATCCGACCGTGCTGTCCCAACGGCGAATTCCAACGGGCTGTCCGTAGCTGTCATAGGCTGCACCCACGGCTTGAATGATATTTGCATCGGGCTGATTGGCCTGTAGGTTGATTGCTCCGCTGACATGCGCTGACAGCCTGTCGGCGGCCAGTTCTATTTTCGATTTTTCCACAGTGGAAACCAGATATCGGCTTTTTTCATTGATGACCGGGTTGCAAGTTCGCAGGCGGGTGCCAATCTGCCAGGGCTGATTGGGTGCTTTCGGAAAATAAACAGCTAAAGGCATGGTTGCCTTATCCGGCAATCTGTCCAACAGTCCAAAAGCTGCTCGGGTTTCTGGTTCATCACCGGGACCGGATAGGACAAAATCAACACTGATATCTTCTACCGATGCTCCGCTGGTATTTTCAACTTTGATGAGACACCAGGCTCCGCCGGATGGGTCAGCATAGCAGATAGGTGCACCTGTAGATACGATTACACCCGGCGTTGGGATGGAAGTCGGTTTATTGGCATCCTGTTCGGGGTTTCCCGAGGGAATGATTAAGACAGTTCCAATGGGAATCATGCGCGGGTCAATACTGGCGTTGGCGGCTTTCAGGTCTTTGATCTTGACGCCGTACATTGTTGCAATACCACCCATATCTTCACCCTTTTTTACCACATGGGTGATCTGGGTGGGCAGTTCGGAAACCGGGGGTGGTTCAAGGGTAGGGCTAATCGATGGTGTTGGGAGTTGGTAAGCTGTTCGAGTAGCGAAAGGCGTTAGTTCAACCGGAGTCTCTGAAGAACGATTAATTTGACTGGTACATCCAGAAATTATTATGACTAAGAGAAGTAAAGTGGTAATTTTTTTTTGTAACATACCTTTATTTTACCGAATATGAAATATCATTCATTTGGTTTTAAACCGTCCTTAATAATATCCATGTATAATAGTTCTGGCGATGAAGCTCGCCCTTTAAAAGTGCCAATCTGGCTGATAGCTTCTGACCTGGTTCGTGCAGGCCGGAGGCTTTTTCTTAATTACATATGAAACTAAATCCGTCTCAAAAAAGATTCTTAACTTCTGCCTTGTTAGGGTACGAAAAAACATTGCGCAATGCACTTCAAACGTTAGACAGTCACAATGAACAGGGAATACTCTATAAACCCCATTTTACAATTAATAAGGATTCCCGGAATGAAGCAAAAAAAATAATACAAAACGAGTTGATCCAAATTGCGAATATGGTAAAGAAATATGATCTTGAAACAAGGGAAGTGGATTTATCTAATTCCCTGGCTGCACACTTGAGTGAAAATTGGGGAGATCTCGTTGATTGCAGTTCTGCCCACCTGGGAAATTATGGAGAAGTTGACAGAACCAGGATTGAAGATTACGACAGGGAAATGGAAGAATTGGCTGATACGGCACTAAAACTGGCTATTCTTTTTGGTAATGTTGATGATTGAATGATTTTTACTACTGATAATGATCGGAAAAAATGACAATGACCGAGAATACTCTCAATTCAGAATACAAAAAGTTGGAATTGAAGATATCTGATACTCTTTTTCAACAGATTGAACAATTATTTGCAGAAAACAAATGGTCAATGGATGAAGGTTTACAGCTTTTATTGGGAGCTGGCTATAGTTTCTTTACAACCAAATCAGAAGATGAAAGTGATAAATCGGAAAATCGCTCCAGGTATCTTATTCAACGATTAATGGCAGCAGAATCGGAATTGGCATCTTTGCGATTCAGAGTATATGAATTATCAGAATCCAATCGAAATTGGAACCTTACTCAGGGGGCAGTAGAAAAGGAAAATATTGCTTTAAAGAATCTAATAAACCAACTACGTCAGAAAAATGATGCATCTCAAGAGGAATAGACAGAAGTTTGCTCTTTCCACCTTAAATAAGTCTTTTGCAATAAATCCATGTTATGGGATTCCAACAAGAAAGTGAGGGGAAGAATCTGTCCAACATCGATTTTACAAATTTTACAAGACTCTCCTTCAGATATTTTCAAGTCACTACATTGGAACAGGGAAATAAACGTAAATAACCATTCATGATGAACACGATACCGTAAATCTTGCTGCAAAATGATCATTTGTCGGTTTGTAAAGGCAAAACAAGTGTCTGGAAATATCTTCTTTGTAAAAATTCCCCAGTATTTTCTGTGTATTTCAGTTTGATAAATTACAGATAAAACCTCTTCATCTTTATGAAGTCCTTCGGTAAGCAGCCCGTTATAATAGCTATACGATATTTTGAATAATTCCTCAAAAGAAGTATCAGGTTGTAAATTTGATTTTAAGTTTTGATTATTTTTCCATGATTGTTCAATCAGGTTGCGTACATACGGTCGCAGAGAATAATGAGCCACGGTATTGTATTCAATTTCAATCTCCGGTCTTGTAATGTTCTTTCCGGACCAGATTTCGAGTTTTCCATATAACAGATAAATGTTATTCCTTACGAATAATATATCTTTTGACTCAATGAAATTTACGATTGGCTTTTCATTTTTGTTTTCTGGATGACTGATTTGCATCACTCCATCATCTGAAAAAATGAGGATTTTTTGAGGAATTAAACGGAACCTGTATTTTCGGGGATACATATTTGCCGGTGAAACGAATATTGTTACCGGTTTATGTCCCATCTTCACAAACTCTTGTGCAAATGGTCGGGAAATGTCATCCAGTTCTTCAACTGTAGACAAAAAGTAAGGATGTGTCAGATCGCCAGAAGTCATATGTTTTTCCTACAAAAAAACTTCTACTACTTTTTGAAAAATAGTAGAAGCTATCAGTCACATGACGGTTGAGCGAGCCTCATCGCCAAACTAAGTATTAAGTATTATTATAACCAATCCGGGTATAATCAATTAAGCGATGAAGCTCGCTCGGAAATAATCAAACTGTCTTTATGGCTGATAGCTTCTGCCTTAAAATATCAGGACAGAAGTTTTTAATATCTCTTCGAACTCATTTTCAGGAGGAATATACTATGTCTAGCATTGATGGAATTCATGCCCGTGAGATACTTGATTCACGTGGAAATCCAACCGTTGAGGTAGAAGTAACGTTGGATAGCGGTGCTTTCGGTAGAGCTGCCGTCCCTTCAGGTGCTTCTACTGGTGTGCATGAAGCTCTTGAATTACGTGATGGTGATAAAGCTCGCTACAGTGGAAAAGGTGTACTGAAAGCAGTTGACCATGTTAACAACGAACTGGCAGAAGAATTGTTCGGCATGGATGCTTTTGATCAGGCAGGCGTTGATAAAGCCATGCTTGACCTGGATGGCACCCCCAACAAAAGTCGTTTTGGCGCTAATGCGATTCTGGGTGTCAGTCTGGCAGTTGCACGTGCGGCGGCTGAAGAAGCAGGGCTGCCTCTTTATCGATATCTTGGTGGTGTTTCAGCGAAAATCCTCCCGGTCCCCATGTTCAATATCTTAAATGGTGGTGTTCATGCCAACTGGCAAGGGACTGATTTACAGGAATTTATGATTTGTCCTGTGGGTGCACCAAACTTCCGTGAAGCACTGCGTTGGGGCAGCGAAGTTTATCATTCACTGAAAAGTGTTTTGAAGAACAGTGGTTATTCAACCGGTGTTGGTGATGAAGGTGGTTTTGCCCCGGCCCTGAAAACTAATGCTGAAGCCGTAGAAGTTATTCTTAAGGCCATCGAAAAAGCTGGTTATAAACCAGGTGAACAGGTAGCAATTGCCATTGATCCGGCTTCCAGTGGTTTCTTTGAAGATGGTTTATATAATCTGCGCACAGAAGGAAAGAAAGTTACTTCTGCAGAGATGGTTGAAATTTATGCTGAATGGGTAAAGAAATATCCAATCGTTGTCCTTGAAGATGGTCTGGCAGAGGATGATTGGGATGGTTGGAAAATCTTGAACAAGACTCTCGGCGAAAAAATTGAACTGGTTGGTGACGATCTATTTGTAACCAATGTAGAGCGGGTTTCACGCGGAATAAAAGAGAATGTCGCCAACGCGGTGCTCATCAAATTGAATCAGATTGGTACTCTGACTGAAACCATTAATACGATTGAAATGGCCAGAAAAGCTGGTTGGGGAGCGATGGTATCTCACCGTTCTGGTGAAACTGTTGATAGCTTTATTGCCGATTTCACAGTTGCTATGAGCACCGGACATCTTAAGACAGGTGCTCCCTGCCGGGGTGAACGTCTCGAAAAGTATAACCAGTTGATGCGTATTGAAGAAGATCTGGGAGATGCGGCTGTTTACGCTGGAAGAAACGCATTTGTCAGATAATTTATGATGGTGATAAAAAACAGAGAGGGATTGATGCCCTCTCTGTTTTCTTTTATTGACAACATGTTAACATATTATTGCCCGAATTGTTGGAAAAGAATTCCAGATGGTCAAAAAACCTGCCCATTTTGCGGTTTTGTTCTGGAAGAATTTAAACTTCAAACGTACGAAAAAAAACTTATTCTGGCTTTACATCATCCATTACCAGAAAGACGCAATATTGCGGCTCAAATTCTTGGGAATATTAATAGCACACGTGCTCTAGAAGAATTTGAAGCAATCCTTAAGAGCGGAGAAACGAATTATTTCTTTCTCAAGGTTGTTTTATTGGCTATTGCAAAGATCGATTCACCGAAACGGATTGAATTATTAAAAATTGCAACCACCAATCAAAACACGATGATTCAAGAATTGGCGACTACATTGATTGAAATGGTTAAAGAAAATCGTCCTATACCAGAGTGGGATAGAGGTACAGGATAAGATAAGGGCTATTTTGAGTCTGATTCTTTTTTTTGTGTTAGGTTTTCAAGTATTTGAATACGGACTAATGCAGAGTTATATTTCATTTCCAGTGTTTTCGCCGCTTGCATGAATTGGTATGCGCGAAATCTCATTACGGCGTAACGGCTTTCTAAAAGCAATCTCTCCTGTAAAGCTTCATCAAGAAGAGAGGCCTCATTACCGGTTCCCGATGCAATTTTCTCTTTTTGGTCTAAATCATGAACGGTTCGCAACCCTATTGTCAGAAAATACTGAATTGCTTCCTGGTTAGACCATCCATTTTCCATAATCTCGTTATGTAATTGTTCCCACTGATCATGAAACAGCGTGAATTCTAACTGAACAGGTTTTTCGTCTTTAAAGAAATTTTCTTCAAATTCTTCAAGGACCATAATATTCCTTCTTTTTTGACATTATTCTTTGAACACCATATTGTACAGATCAATCCCAAAACTTGTGTCTTGTGGTTCACCTGGTAGTATTTTGAATGTCCGTGCGCCATCCTTCAGTCGGTCAGCTCGTAAAAAGAGAGTAGAAGGTAATTTTTTTCTATAAATACTGGTCGCAAAATCGGTTAAATGTGTCACAAAAACAATACTGACGCCACTCTCTATGAGCGATAAAACAATCTGCCTGGCGATTTCTGAACCTTCTCTTTCGTTTGTTGCCGAAAATGATTCGTTGAATAACCCGATGGCTCCTGGTGAAAGTCTTTCAACGATTTCACTCATACGATGGAGTTCTTCATCAAGTTTTCCACTTTTCATACTTTCATCTTCTTCTCGACGATAATGTGTGAAAAGAGAACTGTGCAGACTGCCTTTATAAGAGGCGGCCGGAACGAACATTCCAGCCTGCATCATCAATAATGAAACACCCAGGCTACGTAAAAATGTCGATTTTCCACCTTGATTGGCACCGGTAATAATAAGAAGGTTCTTACTATCAGCATTCAGATCATTCCCCACTACAGGTTCTGTTGATGTCAATAAAAGGCAGATATCATATAAACCCGTAAATGAAAGCATATTCTCGCTTCCGTCCACAGGCTCTGGAAATGAAAAGATATGATTTCTGTCTCTAATTTGGTTTATTAAGTTTAAACAACCAATATAAAACCCCAATTCTTTATTAAGAAGAGTAAAGAATGAAAGAATATGGTCAACAGATTTGGTTAACGAATTTGCCACATGATTAAGACCGATATCTCGAATGTCCGATAGAGCCCGGTAACCTCTATCATCGCGTTCATCTACAACTATCAAATTCTTATCACGTCGAAGATTGCGGAGGCTGTTCAGCAGAGTTTGTTTTGATTCAAACGGTTTTCTAAGTGTGTAGTTTTCTCCTTTATTGCCTACACCCAGGTTAGCACTGATGAGTGTTCCCTTCTTGAAACGGAGTCCGTTCAAGTGCTTATCAACTTCATTAAAATAAGAATCGCTTAATTCCGACTGTATCATGGAAAAAAAGCGAATCCAACCGGGAGATTTGAATTCGTGCTGGTAGGTATCTGCCAGTTTTCGAATTCTTTTTAGAATATCAACAAATTTATCCATTACCTCCAGGGATCTATTAATAATCGCAGAGGGGTATCGAAATACTCCAAAGAACGATTTGCGTTCAAAATCTATTGCCTGTCGGGCTAAAGAATACAATTCTTTTACCTGTAAAGGATGATCGATACAATCTTTGATAATCTGCTGCCGGTAAATAAGTGTATCGCGGTCATTTTCCATACCGGTTAACAAAGCAGTTTTCACAATGGAATAAATTAATGTGTCTTCTCCTGCCATTGCAGAGAAGAGAATATCGAGTTCCAAATCTTCGCATATAGATTGCTCATTCCAGGGCAACTCATGTGCAGTATCAAAATCTCGATCAGGATACAGTAGGAATACGTTCATGATTTCATTCGATCCTTGATCAAATCGTATGTCAAATCATATTTCTGTGCGATAGAAATCGCATACGATAGACCATCTGCTGTTTGTCGTTCGATTTTAAACGTCCGGCGGTCATGATTTGTTTCATCAACCTTACTCACCATACTGACGGTTTTTTCAGAAATAGTGGAGAGTTCGTCGATGAATGTTACACAAACACATAATGCATCCAAGTCTAAAATCTTGTTCAAAATTTTTTTTGATAGAAATATTGCATCATTCAAAGAGGTAGAAGTGAAGATTTCATTGATCAGAAAGATGCTATCAGATGTTGCTTCTTCGAAAATTTCATAAAATCGGATTAAATCATCCTGCAATTTCCCCCGCAAATTTTTAATTTCCTCTTGTTTTTCAAAGTGAGTAAAAATTTTATCAAACAGGAATAACCTTGCTGAAATCCCCGGAACCTTAAGACCCAGAGCACCTAAATAATGTAACTGGCCAAATGTTCTGGCAAATGTAGTCTTTCCTCCCTGATTAGGACCGGTTACAACGATTACCCGTTCGGGGCCCGACAAGTAGAAATTGTTACGGATTATTTGTTGATTCTTAAAAAATAGAGTATTAGCCAATGCCAGGTCAAAACAACTCTTAACTGAGATACTCTTTCGTTTGGATACTTCTGGAATACAGAAACGATAACCAGCCTTCTGAAACTTCATGATGTATTCCAAATAGCCAATATAAAATTGAACTTCCCGGTCAAAACGAGTGATAAGGGGGTTGAGAAAATTTGAATAATCAACAGTGAAATTTACTAAATCTGAAAAAACCTCAGGAAATAATCGCGCGACCTGGTTGATTATTGCGGCTTCAATATGGTTCATTTCATTGTTGTAGCCAAATTCATACAGGTACTCTTTTTTTGATAATTGTTTAAATTTTTCAAAGGTTTTTTCTACTTCAATTTGATAATTCTCTTCTCCGTTGTATTTTCTCACCCGAATTGTGTTTTCTTTTATTAACAGCGCGTACTGAATATTTTGTAATTTGTTTTGAAGTTCCCGGATCCTCTTCTCCATGGTTTGAAAATATTCAGAGGTAATGTAATCTGTAATAAAACTGTAGAAAGATTTCAAACCTTCAGATTCTATGAATGAGGGATTTAGATCAGAACCTAATCTAATAAGAGATTCACAATACACCCCGGCTGCATCTAAGAACCATCGCTGCTTCTGAATTTGATAGTAGTACTTTTCATGTTTCTCAAGACATCTGCGCACTTTTTCCATACCGGATGCAAAGGCAATGATGGCTTTGTATAATTCTGTTTTTTCTAGATCTTTTAGAATTGCCTGGCGATAAAGAATTGATTCAATATCTTTAAGAGGTTCATAAAAAAAAGGTAGTAAGTTGTATTCTTTCTTCGATGAGGCAATTGTATTGAAGATTTGATCGAGATTTAAGTCATTAAAGAAACCGGGAACTGATGGATTATTTTCTTCAAAATCCGGTAAAGGATTGAGGAATAATATACTTTCGAATGGCATTCAATCACCTCTATGAAAGGGCTACCAATCAAACAAAAAAGCTTCTACTGCGTGCCCATTGCAGTAGAAGCTATTAGTCTAAAGACATTTTAGCGAGCTTCATCGCTTATTGAGAATATTTTATCATTAAACAATGACTCACAGACGTGTGGAAAATATTGTGATATGATGCATATAAATATAGAGCGATGAGGCTCGCTCATGGAAATGCATTTTGCTAATGGCCTCTGACGATGCTTATTGGCTATGTCAGAGGCTTTTTTATAGGATAATATGTTGGGAAAGGTTTATGGAACAAGTTCTACTTATATCAATAGGTGCCATTTTAGGAGCTAATGCTCGTTACTGGCTGGGTGTCTGGTGCGCTGATAAATGGGGCACTGCTTTTCCATACGGAACGTTATTAATTAACCTTACCGGAAGTCTATTTCTTGGCTTCTTTATGACACTGGCAACCGAGCGTTTCCTTCTCGATCCCCGTTGGCGTTTTCTGGTTGCTGTAGGATTTCTGGGTGCTTATACAACATTTTCTACTTACACCTATGAAAGTTTCAGTTTACTGGCGAAAGGACAATGGATTGCCGGATTCGCAAACCTGCTGGGCAGTTCTCTGGTGGGATTACTTAGCGTAGGACTAGGAGTTTTCCTTGGAAAAAACATCTAATCTATTAAATCAAAGTAATTCTATTAATGAACTTTCTGGACAAAACCCGGGAAAGCGATTATGCATTTATATAGGTGAAAGTGACCGTTGGCGGGGGAAACCATTGGATACCGCCATTCTTGAAACATTAAAGTCACTTGGACTGGCTGGAGCAACGGTATTTCGAGGAACCTCAGGGTTCGGAGCTCATTCGCACATCCGAACCTCCTCTATTGAAGTTCTTTCAGTTGACTTACCCATATTAATTGAAGCTGTGGATACCCCGGAGCGAATCCAAACTGGGTTAAATGCGATTTCACCCATGATGAATGAAGGGTTAATTACCCTGGAAGATGTAACCATAGTTAAATATACCCACCGATACCTGAATCCATTACCGGCAGATCGGATGGTAGGAGAGGTTATGACCACGGAAGTGGTTTCTCTGACAGAGACTCTATCCATTCGGGAAGCCTGGGAAAAAATGATCCAAAATGAACTGAAAGCGTTGCCCGTAATTGATTCCTGCGGCCGGGTGACAGGTATCTTGACTGATGAAGACCTTCTTGAACGAGCCGGAATCCGGCAAAGGTTATCTGTAACCCTTCAATTGACGAACACGTCTATTCAAGAGGACCTAAAAGAACTGGATACCTCCAACCTGCGGGTTAAAGATGTAATGACACATCCTGTTTTAACAATAAAAAGATCTGATTCCCTTGGATTTGCTGTATCAAAAATGGTTCAAGCCGGGCTCAAACGTCTGCCAGTAGTAGATGATACGGGGTGTTTGGTCGGAATGCTTTCACGGTTGGATATTCTTAAACAAGTGGCTGATTCCCCGGCAAGCAATTTGCATTCTCATTTACCGGCAGGAATTGCAAAAACTGTAGAAGACATCATGCGAGTGGATATACCCGCTGTACATATGAATGAAAAACTGCCTTCCATTGTGAACAAGTTTGCCGGAAGTAACACGCATCGTTTATTGGTTATTGATGGCAGTGGCAAAGCAGCAGGTTTGATCGCTGATTCAGACGTGGTGGCACGTGTCCAACCCGAATACCATCACGGAATTCTAAAGGCTTTACGGAATTTTGGGAAACCTCCGGCTGGCCGTGAAACCGCATCTGATATCATGTCGCCCGGTGTTACGGCAATCTCTCCCGATACTCCCATAACCGACGCCGTCCGACTGATGTTGGAAGAAGGAAGAAAATGGTTGGTGGTAACAGACAAGAACGAGAAGCCGATTGGAATTGTTGATAGACGGGCGTTACTTGAGGCAGTCTCTTCATTGCATTGAACTAATTTAAGAGCTTTGCTTCGGACTCTTCGTTGTAATCCTCAACGGTCCACTGGCTGAACCGTTTGACATCATTCCCAGTGAATGTTAAGGTCATGGATATCCGTTCTGCTTCTTTCAGGAATTGCTGGGTTAATACAAAGGTGGTTTTGTCTTTCCAATAGCCTTTTAATGCCAGTGGACCGTAATTCGTCGTATCGGTTACCCGGAATAGTCCGTCTAAACCGATGCGGGCTTTGATTTCTTCACTCTTTTCCCCATACATCAGGTCCAGGCGTGCTTCATCTGATCGGTCAAAATAAAATGTGAAGGTTGACCAGCCGTGTGAGCCGTTCAGATCGACGTACGTCTTGCCGCTGATTTCCCGGGCAGATGACGGCAGTTCTGACGGCGGCATGGCTTTTGGGTGTGAAATGGTGTGCAGTTGGATTTGTAAACTGGAATTCCCGGCAGGGTTGGGCGGCAGAGAAAAAGATGACCGGGCAGATGGAAGGATAAAAGTATTTATCAGGTCATCATAGGTGTTCCAAGAGGCATCGTGGATGCCGGCTGTAAAGACAACCACCATATCTTTTTGTGGAATGACCATAATCTGCTGGCCGCCCCACCCGAGAGCATTGTAGATACCATTCGGCCGCACCCACCACTGGTAACCATAATTTACCCCGGCTTGCACGGGTATTTGAGAACGGGTGGATTCAATAACCCAATCGGCGGGCAGCAGGGGTAAACCATCCCATTTCCCTTTTTGAAGGTAAAGCTGACCGAACCGCAGCATGTCTTCTGATGTCAGTGCCAGACCCGTTCCGCCCAGTGTATGTCCGGTGGCATCTTTCAACCATTCAAAATGGTTTATTCCCAAAGGCTGGAACAGTTTACTGTGTATGTAATTGGAAGAAGTCTCCCCGGCAGAATTGGCCACAATCATGGAGAGCAGGTGTGAACCTCCGGTGTTGTAGTTGAAAACGCTGCCCGGTGAGGCGGCTAAAGGCCGGGAAAAGAAATAGGTTTCCGGGGAATCACTATCATTTAATGACCAGGTATCGCTTAACCCTGACCGCAGCGGTTCACTCCACTCCAGGCCGGATGACATGGTCAACAAATGTTTGAGAGTGATGCCTTTCTTTGCCTCATCATCCAGAATAAGATTGGGGAAGTAGGTGTAAGCCGGTGTACTTACATCTTTGATAAATGCATCCCGGATGGCCATTCCCACAGCAGCTGAGGTTACACTCTTGGTGCAGGAGTATAGATTATGCAGATCATCACGATTGAAGGGAGGAAAATAGACACTGAACACCAGTTTGCCATGGCGGGCGATGAGGATACTGTGGATATTTCGGCTATCTGAATGAAGGAAATCCAGCATGGCAGCCAGTTTTGTCGAATCCATTCCCTGCTCTTCCGGTGGTGATGTTGGCCAGGGGGAAACACCGTCAGCTGATTGTTCAGAAACTGAGACAGAATCTGTCTGTGAAAAGTCGATTGGTTTGGATTTTTGACTGAAGACTAATCCGGGGGATATTACAACAGCCAAGGCTGAATTGGAGCCTGAGGGAACTGCCGTATGAGATGGATGCTTACCAAAAATGGGAGGATGAATAGAAAATGCTATGAAGAATGCAACCAGCAAACAACTCAATTCATGGAATCGGGTTCTCACAGATCACCTGCCATCTCAAGATAGATGATTTCATCCCGGAATATTCATTTGCTCATTATAAAGATATCGATCAGAAAACCGAAAACAGTATAGAAAGCGTAAATCAATTGCAAGGTTTTTTGCTGAAATCTTTGTTAGGATGTATTGGCACGTTTTTTGACCTTGAGATAATCACATTGACTTTATAAATATTGATCTTCCATAAACGGTGCCTCCCCGTTTATCCGCAGATAAATCTACAAAATAAAGAAGATTCTCCATGAAACCTATACCTGCCAGTGGTCTTTATTATCCCAACAAATTCATCCGGATATTTTTACTTTCCCTGGAAGATGTCGCCGGTCAAAATGGTGTGAAAGCGATTTTGAATATGGCCGGCCAATCCAACCTGATCGGAAATTACCCGCCGGACAATATGGAAGGGGAATTTGACTTTTCCCACTATTCCATGATTAATGCCGCACTTAATGATTTGTATGGTTCAAAAGGTGCGCGCATACTGTCTCTGAGGGCGGGAAATGCCGTTTTTTCTGAGTCCATTGGCGATCTGGGCAATGTACTGGATACTAATAGCGAGAGTTATCAATCCAAATCTCTGGAAGAGAAAATTGAATTCGGATTGGCGCTGGTTCGTTCGGTGATCAGTGGAAAAAAAGAGACCTCCATTCCCCGGACGGAAGATGGATGTTTTCTTTACTCGGTTCAGCACTGCCCGGTTTGCTGGGGAAGAACGACATCCGCTCCGGAGTGTTTTCTGACAGCCGGTTTATTACAGGCAGTTGTACGCTGGTCAACCAATGGTTTGGATTTTCCTGTGACCCAGGTTAAAGCCCATTCCTGCGGTGACGCGACCTGCGATTATGTTATTTCAACAACCCCCATCAACGCGGCCGAGAAATAACCTGAAAAGTTTTCCAGCAGATTTGCTTCTCTAATCGAGGTAAGGCTCGATCAAACCAATACCCCGACAACCGGGGCTTATGTTAAACTACATTCATGCCATTGCATGACCTGAACCGCACCCTCATTTTGCGGGGACGAAAAAATAAGAAAACGGCAGAGAGTTTCTCCCAGCGGCTTAAACCTGCCGGTTTTGGGTTTTTGCTGGTGATGTCGTTAATCCTGGCAGCCGTCATTATCGGCAGTGCGGGTTTGTATGCCTGGGTAACAGCCGATCTGCCGCCGGTGGAAGAGATGGCGGCTTTCTTTGACCCGGCCGAGGGATTGATCCTCCAACCTTCACGATTGTATGACCGTACAGGTCAGACAGAACTCCTGACACTCGACAACCCGGGATCACTCCGGGCGTATGTCTGGCTTAACCCTGACCAGGATGTGCACTTTTCTCCGTTGCTGGTAAAAGCAATAACCACTCTCAATCAACCAGATTTCTGGCGGTCTTCCGGCGCTGACTGGGTTCATTGGTCTGATCCGGCACCGCATACTCTGGCGGAAACGCTGGTAAACCGGTTGTTGTTGTGGAATGAAGACGATTCCCCCCGTCGAGCTGTTCGGATGCGCCTTTTGGCCTGGCAGGTCACGTCGAAATATGGGCGTGAGAAGGTGCTGGAATGGTATCTGAACAGTGCCTCTTTCGGGCGACGGATCACCGGGGCAGAAAGTGCCTCACGGGTTTATTTCGGAAAATCATCGGCAGATCTCAACGAAGCCGAAGTAGCCCTTCTGGCCGGATTGTCTTCCGCACCGGCGTTAAATCCGCATGATTCCCCGCAGGCTGCCGCTGATTTGATGCGTGCCACTGTTGACCGGCTGGTAACAGCCGGATTGTATTCTGCCACCGACAGGCAGGCGGCATTCGATACGGAACTTTCCATTCAACCTCCGCTTGATGAAACAACGTCCACATCACCAGCTTTCACACGCCTGGCAATTCAGCAATTATCTGCCCTGGTCTCAGAAGACCGTGTGGCATTGGGTGGATTGCAAATTCGTACAACATTAAGTCTGGTTCAGCAGGAACAACTGGACTGCACGTTGAAAGCCCAGTTGATACGGCTGGAATCAACAGAGGCTGATCCTCAAACCCAATGTGCTGCTGCCCGGTTGTTACCTGCCCTTCCACCATTGGACAAGACCTATCCTCCCGATTTACAAGCGGCCGGTATTCTAGTAGATCCAACGCATGGAGAAATTCTGGCGGTCAGCGGTAAAACAACAGTCGAAAAAACCGGAGATATGTATGACGCCATGCAGGGAGGGACGATCCTTAACCCATTTCTGGCGGCGGTAGCCTTTTCCCGGGGGTACAGCCCATCCAGTCTGGTTTGGGACCTGCCCGGGCCATCAATGGACGAATCAGTTCCGTTGACAAAAGAGATCGCCGTTCAGTATCGCGGTCCCATCAGCCTGAGAACAGCATTAATCAGTGACAGGCTGAATCCGTTGGAAGGGCTTTTGAATCAGCTTGGTGCCCGAAATACCTGGCGGTTATCGCGGCCGCTTGGATTGGATAATCTTGAAAATACATTTGCTCCTGAAAAGCTGCTGGAAGGCGGTGGATCGGTCTCACTCCCGGAAATTGCTCAGGGTATGTCGGTGTTTGCCAATTTGGGAGATCTGTACGGGCTGGCCGTTAAACCGGGCTCTGCTTTACAACCATCAACCATATTATCTATTGAAGATAGTTACGGCTCTCCCCTGTTCAAAAAAGACCCTGTATTGCGGCAGTCTGTGCTTAGTGCACCTTTGGCATACCTTGTTCACAATGTTCTGGCAGATGAAACACTGCGCCGTACAGAATTGGGATACCCCAATCCGTTTGAACTCGGTCGTCCGGCCGCTGCTAAATACGGTAGTACAGCAGATGGACAGGAAATCTGGGCAGCTGGTTATACTCCCCAACGGGTGGCCGTCATCTGGATGGGGACATCTACCGGGTTCAAGTTTAAATCGTCGTTGGGGGTAAAGGCGGCGGGCGGTGTATGGAATGCCATTATGCGACAGAGTCTTACAGATCAACCGGCATTAGACTGGGCTGTTCCGAATGGTGTAAGTACATTGGAAGTATGTGATCCTTCAGGATTACTCCCCACAAAAATTTGCCCGGCGCGGGTGACTGAAGTTTTTCTTCAGGGCAGCGAACCGACCACAGCAGATAATCTGTATCAAACAGTGCAGGTTAACCGTGAAACCGGTAATATTGCCACAGTATTTACTCCGCCCGGTCTGGTGGAAGATAGTGTCTATCTATCTGTTCCAGAAGAAGCACGCGCATGGGCCAGAGCTGCCGGAAAAGTACTGCCTCCAGTGAACTATGACACCATCCAATCTGGAACAGGATCACCTAACGTAAAAATTGATCAACCGGCGCTCTTCTCACTGGTAAATGGAAAGGTGGCAATAAAAGGAACAGCCGCCGGAGAAGGATTTAAAAGCTTTCGCCTCCAGGTGGGGGAAGGGTTAAACCCGAAGGAATGGGTAGAAATTTTCAGCAATTCCATCCCCATTATTAACAGCCAGTTGGGTGAATGGGATACCACTGGAATGAATGGTTTGTATGCCATCCGTCTGTTGGTGGTATATGATGACAATCGTGTGGAAACTGCCCTTTCACAGGTTACCGTTGACAGCATTCCTCCGAAGGTCACGATTCTCAGCCCGCAGGAAGGCATTAGCGTTTCAGGAGTTCAACCGGTATTCCTGCAGGCAGATATTTTTGATTCGTCTGCCATTAATAAAGTTGAATGGCGGATCGATGGCACCTCGATAGGTGAAAGCCAGCAGGCACCCTATACATTCGACTGGTCAACTCCACAGAGGGGAACGCACAAACTCACAGTGATGGCTGAAGATGCCGCCGGAAACCAGACGATTTCCAGTCCGCTCACTTTTGTGGTGCAATAACGGTTCACCGTTCTGTAAAGCGTAAAATCATGCCGCCGAGCCGCTCCGGATGACCTTCTGATGTGCAATCGGCGGTTTCCAGATTTGTGATGGTTTCTCCGTTTTCCCCCACCCGCAGACTGTAAACTGTTCCCTTTGTCATTTCATAATCGGCATAACCGGCATTGATTTCAGGTTTCAGGCCGGTAAAAAAAGACTCCTCGCCATCTTTCCAGGTGATCTGGATATGCACACCGGGAATGGCCAATCCGGCGGCGTTTTCAACCCAGATCTGCAAGAGACCGGGCCGCAGGTTCTGGCCGCAGTCTACTGCCCGATCCTTTAATATGAATGGTGCACTCAAGGTAGGAAACATTGTTGGCGTGGCATGCGGAATTTCAGCAGAGGGGATATTCAAAGGTTCGATGGTTGGAACTGGAGTACCAGCTTCCGTTGTTTCTGCAACAGGAAACTCTTGGACAATGCCAAATGGTGTTTTGGTCGATTCGGGGGCCAGAGTTGGTTCGAGGGTGGTATTTGATGTATTGGGAGACTCTGAATTGGCTCTGCCAGCCGGATCAAGCCCGGCAGCCAGCAAGGCCAGTGACTCAGAATCGGCTTCATTTCCAAGCCCAAGGGAGGTTTGTGCCTGGGAAGCCAGAGCCGATGCCGGATTGGAATCCTTTAGTAAGGAAAGCCGTGGGTAGGCGCGGCCGCCGTCACCGTTCGCCCGATAGGCACGGGCAATCGCCAGCCGGTAGGCATCTTTAGCGGCAGAATTCAATTCCGCCGGACTGGCAAAGTCATAGGGAACCGGCCATATCCAGACGGAGAATATTCCTCCGGCCGCCAGCCCAAGCAGAAATCCGGTCAGCAGATACCAGGGGAAACGGGCGGCGCGTTCACGGCGTTGCCGGCGTTCTCTCAAGGCTGCACCGCCTCAGGGGTGATAGTTGCCGCCTCAGCTGGAGAGTAAGCCCGAACCAGGTCAGCCAGAGATTGCAAATCTGACTGGCTGTACCCTAACTGCCCGGCATACAGCAGAGCTTCGCGCGCATATCTCTCGGGAGAATCTGATCCCAGTTGCTGCAGACGCTGATTGGCATCTTCCAGATTCTTTTCCTGTTTAAAAATTTCTGCCGTCATTAAAACATAGTCCGTACGGTAATCGGAGCGCAGGTTTGAAAGATTCCCCTGCGAATATAACTGTGGACGCAGCCACCAGCCATAGCCGATGCTGGTGGCGATGCCGATGAGTGCGGCAAGCAGAAAAAAGAATACCCGACGTTTGCGCAATGCCGAATTAATCCTTAAGCATGGGCATGCGGATGCCCTTCTTTCGGGCAGTTTCAATGGCAATTGGGTACCCGGCATCAGCATGACGCACAACCCCCATACCGGGGTCAGTGGTCAGCACCCGTTCAAGACGGCGGGCGGCTTCAGGTGTGCCGTCAGCCACAATCACCTGACCGGCGTGCTGACTGTAACCAATGCCTACTCCGCCTCCGTGATGGAAGGAAACCCAGGTAGCCCCGTTTACGGCATTGATCATGGCATTCAGGATTGGCCAGTCACTGACCGCATCGGTACCATCGCGCATACCTTCTGTTTCACGGTTGGGGGAAGCAACTGAACCCGAATCTAGATGATCTCGGCCGATTACGATAGGTGCTTTAACAATTCCTCTGGCTACCAGCTCATTAAACCTGAGCCCGGCTTTGGCACGGTCACCATAACCCAGCCAGCAGATGCGGGATGGCAGCCCCTGGAAAGGCACCTTTTCTTTGGCCATCTTTAACCATCGTAGCAGATGTTCATCCTGCGGGAAGAGTTCGGCAATGGCTTCATCGGTCCGGTAGATATCTTCCGGATCCCCTGACAGCGCCACCCAGCGGAAAGGTCCATTGCCTTCGCAGAACAGTGGACGGATATAAGCCGGCACAAAGCCGGGGAATTCAAATGCATTTTCCACACCGGTATCAAATGCACGCTGGCGTAGATTATTTCCGTAATCAAAGACCTCAGAGCCTTTATGCTTGAAATCGAGCATGGCACGCACATGGGCGGCCATGGATTGCAGGGACCGTTTTTCGTATTCCCGGGGATCGGATTTACGCAGTGCATTAGCCTGTTCAACCGACAGTCCGGCCGGAACGTAGTACAACACGTCATGTGCCGGAGTCTGATCGGTAACCACATCAGGGATAACACCGTGCACAACAAGTTCAGGGTAAATCTCAGCTGCATTGCCAATGAGGGCGATTGATCGGGGAATCTGCCTGTCTTTGGCTTCTTCCACCAGAGTCATGGCTTCTTCCAGGTTGTTGACCACCATGTCCACATAGCCGATCTCATGGCGGCGTTTGGCACGAGCCGGATCAACTTCGACAATCAATCCCACACCTTCGTTCATGGTAATGGCCAACGGTTGGGCACCGCCCATACCGCCGAGACCGGCAGTGAGCACCAGTTTGCCCTTAAGAGATGTCCATCCGCGTTGTTTGGCCAGCGCGGCCAGAGTTTCATATGTTCCCTGTAAGATGCCCTGGGTGCCAATATAGATCCATGATCCAGCGGTCATTTGACCGTACATGATCAATCCCCGGGCTGCCAGATCGTCAAAATGTTTCTGGGTAGCCCAGTGCGGCACCAGATTGGAATTGGCGATCAACACTCTTGGAGCATCAGGGTGTGATTTGAAAACCACCACTGGTTTGCCGGACTGTACCAGCAGAGTTTCGTCGTTTTCAAGGGTTTTCAGGGTTTCCAGAATGGCATCAAAAGCTTCCCAACTGCGGGCGGCCTGTCCACGGCCGCCGTATACCACCAGGTCGTCCGGGCGTTCCGCCACCTCCGGATCAAGGTTGTTTTGGATCATGCGATAGGCAGCTTCTGTCTGCCATGATTTACAGGTCAACGTTGTTCCACGAGGGGCTCGAACAGGCCGGGGTCCAGACATGTTTTCTTTCCTCCAAAAATCGTTATACTGGAATTATACGCCAGCAGACCGGGCGTAAGGGTTCCTTACCGGGAGAATAAAAATCGTGCCGACCGAAAAACCAGCCCTCGAATTGGTCAACACGTTGATCATGCTTGAACAGGCGGGAATTCCGTTAGATGATTTTGGAAATTCTCTTCTCGAACTTTCAATGGTAGATCAATACACCCATTTTGATCTGATGAATGAATTTTCAACGACCGGAAATTCACCCCTGGGGTTGCATGGTATTGATCATACCGTTCGAGTAGTGTTCTGGGTGTTGTATCTGGTCGAAATTTCCAACCGGTTGGGGTACAGAATCAGTGAAGACGAAGCCCTGGCTGCCATGTATGCCGCACTTGTGCATGATCTTACCCGTGAAGATGATCTGCCCGGCGGAGCTCACGGACAGGCTGCCGCTCGAAAATATCGTGAGGTGCTGCGCGGTCACCTTGAACCGGATATGTTGGAACGTTGTATGACAGCAGTTGAATGGCACGGCTACGATGAAAACCCGGCTTTACCAGATCCCGTGTGGATGCTGCTTAAAGATGCCGACGCACTAGACAGGGCACGCCTCGCACCGCCCGGCGTAATGGACGGCTGTGACCCCGACCGTCTGCGTCTGCCGGTCTTGCGGGAAAACCCCACGTTGATAGATGCCTGCCTGACCATCAGTATGCTGTTGACGACGCTGCTTACCCTTTATGAGGTCAAGACGGGTATCTTCCGGTACATGACCCTGACGTTCGCAGAAATCTTACTGGCGGAATCGGCGGCTGAACCAGAGCCATTTCAACAGGCTGTGCATTTAATCACAGATCGTCTGACCCCTGCCCCTGCCTAGGCTGTTTCTTTTATTTCCAGAACACGCAGAGCTTCATCAAAGTTCTCTGATTTTACGAATACGTAGTCTGTTTCGAATGTGCTCACGGCCAGAATGCTGATGCCGGCTTCTGCCAGTGGAGAAAGGATGCCAGCCAGAATGCCATTGGCATCAAAAGGGAATGGCCCTTCCAGTTTCAATCCCTTCCATCCGCTTTCCATTTCCAGTCCGTGGGGCACGGCGGCTGTTTCCACCAGCAGGGATAATTCTTCGGGTGTCCGGGTAATACTGTAAAAAATTCCACAATCCACCCATGCCGGCACAGGTTCCGCAGGTCCAAGGCGCACAATGGCGTATTCTCCGGGCATAGGCGATATATTAAAAGATCGATTCATTCGTGCAAAACTCCTTTTCGGGTGATCCACGGCCTGGAAGATCTTTCGATCAAAGGCGCATGAATCTACCCGGCCTTCGGGTGATGGGTAGGTTACCATGTCACACCCCTGTTTTGCAGGGTGTCTGACTCAATCAGAAAAACCGAACTCGTGAATCAACTCGAATATGATCTGTCGGCTTAAAACATCGACGTATTCAAACTTAAAGCCGACTCCAAACAAGCTAGGATTAACATCTTTGCGACACCACATACAACGAGCATCAAATTCGATTTGTTCTTTTTCTTCAATTTCTCTGGGGAGCAGCATTTTCATTTTAAATGTCTGCCCTTCGGTGTAACAGGATTCGCTCACAATCATCAGGCCTTCTTCCGTGATGTCAACCAGGTGCCCCAACAGTTCATCCGTACTGCGGTCGTAGACTTTGAGGTAGTAGATCAGGTGACGGCGGTGGAGTGTTCTGCGGTCTGACATGGATTCCTCCCGAATAATATGCGCACAAATTTATAAATTCTGCCTCAGCCTACATTCAGTATAGGAGATTCGGCTTTTATTTTCAACTTATTCATCTTACCATTGGCTATTCGATGTGGATATAAATGTTTTATTCGAGGATTTTCAAGATCACTCCATTATTTGGGTCAATCTCAAAAGTCTTTGTGGAATACTGCATGGCTCCGCCCGGGCCTAATATCAGGGTGACGGCCTCTCCGGTGCGGGTATCTGCTAAACCGTGTTGATCGAACAGGGCATTGCCCAGACTATAAAAAACCAGCGTGGGAGGTTTCTGGCTGCCGCGTGAAATCATCTCCATGGGTTGGATCACATGGGGATGATGGCCGATGATGATATCGGCACCTGCCCGTGATAACGCCGCCGCAATAACTTTCTGCCGCATCGATTCCTCATGTTGATATTCACTCCCCCAGTGGATGGAAACGATCACCAGGTCCGATTGTCTGGCGGCTGATTGTATGATGGGAATGATTGATTTCAAATCAAGCCCGACTGAAACATCATTGAGGGCAAGGAACCCAAGCTTTCGATTGTGTGATTTTATGATTACATACGCAGGATTCGGACCCACTGCTTGTATGCCAAAGGATTGCAACGATGCACGAGTCTGTTCTATGCCGATATCACCGCAATCATGGATGTGGTTATTTGCCAGGGTGACCAGATCAAACGACGCCTTTTTTAATACTTCCACCCGATTGGGCGGGGCACACAGGGCATAGCCGCTGGTAACAACGGGGGCTATGGTAAGGGGAGATTCCAGGTTGCCAGCCAGAACATCAGCCCATTGTGTTATTGGGGAAAGTGTTTCAAATGGCCGCCAGTTTTTAGAGCGGGCGGCCGCCGAATTCACACCCCGGCCCAGCATGATATCGCCCAGGAATGTGATTTGGATAAGCTGTGGTTCTGGTGCAATACAAAAGAAGAAAATCAGGGCTGCCAAACCTGCGGCAGCCCTGGAAACCCTTTTATTCGTCAATTGGCACTGGTAAAGCTATCTGTCCAGGATGGGCGTGCAGGCGCCTGACCGGCTTTCAATTTTTCCTGCCATTGTTCATCCGTCATTCGTTCGGATGAAGGAACGGTGAATTCATAGTAACTGTAAACCGCTCCCATACCAATGCGCCACGGGGCATCGGGTAAAACCACAAAGATGCGTACTGGTTCGCCCACAGCTTCTGTCAGAGCGACAACGCCAGTCCCATCGGCTGCCGGACCGGAGGCAACATCGGCCACTAACGCCCCGTTGATATCTGAAATATCCACCCGGCCGATGCCCTCATCGGTATCTGCCGATGTGATGGCAAACTGTTCAAGCGTACCGCCATAGTACAAAAGACGCCAGTACTCTTCTGTGGTTAACTTCTCGCCAATGAGTTCCCTTTCCGCCGCAGACTGCAGGAAGGTCAACTCAGAAATCAGGTTACCGAGATTGGTTTTTGACCAATCGGTGGTCAGATTGCGCGAATTCAAACCATCAAGAGTCATCTGGGCAAGGGCTCTCAGGCGGGCGAAAGCCAGCGGATTCGGTTCCACCCAGCTGTGTGGAGGTTCCTGATCTGGTCCACCGCCGCCCATTTCAGCCATCACCTGTTTGGCATACAGAATGGTATCGTGTTTTAATTCCGTCCATGAACCGAGGGTGGTATTCAGGTCTTTTCTTACCCAGGCTTGATTTTGCATAAATACAGGATAGCTCTCCCCTTTGGGTTCGATCAGCGGGAAGAAGCTGTATAACCATGACCAGTACAGGTTCTGTGTCCAGGTGTCCTTATCCAGGCTGGCTACTTCCTGTTTTACCTTGTTGAATTGTTTGTCATAATTTTCATATTTCGTTTCGCCCATCTCATTGAGGATGGCATAGGCTTCCGATGATCCCATTGCCGCGGGGAGATCAAGTCCTTTTGGCAAGGCGCGTGGATTGGTATCGGTACCCACATTACGCCAGATCACCTGGCCAAATACATACTGGTCGAGAGTGAAACGCTGCCCCATGAAGCGGAAGCCTTTGATAGCCTGTTCTTTGTCTTCGTTAATCCACACCCACATGGAATTGATTTTGGGTGGCGGCAGGTTTTTGGCGCCCTCCATGAATTTGGCGAACAGACCCTCATCGGCAATAGATGAAAGTTCGGGTTTGGGCCCGAAAACGGCATCGCTTAGTTTGCCGTATTCGACAAATGAAAGATCATCTGATTTGCCGACGATGAATACGGTGGGATCGTAAATATTCTGCCAGAGGGTGATGGCATCAACGCCATCGGTGTCTTTGGCCTGGCGGAGTGCCTGAACCAATAGAAGGGCGCGGCGGGTTTCGAAACTGTCGCGCAGACGGAAGGTCAGGCGGCCGTACCACATCATGGCCTTGAAGTATCGTTTAAGCTCGTCACTTTTTGTGTAATGACCCCGGGGGATGTACTGCGTGTAATCTTCGATGAGCTTCTGGGATTCATCCAGATCAGGCCGGTCCCAGATGGGAGAAACAGATTGCCCCTGGTGATTGTTGATCAACGCCAGTTCGGCGGTAACCATGTCTTTAACCTCGGCTGGAACAGGGTCATTGGTAGCCAGAAGCTGTGAGGCTACGGCAAAAAATGCCAGATTCCGTTTGGCGGGTTCTTCCAGTTGCGTGCCTTTCAGAGAGTTCAATTGCTGCTGTGAGGCGGCCAGCATTCCACTGGTCAGTGATTTGATCTGACTGGTGAAGTGCTGTGTTTCCAGGTCACGCAGCAATTTGTCAAAGAGCAGATGATAGGTATGGTATACCGCGTCTGTAGTGACAAAGGTTACAGTATTATCATACCGCCCGCTCTCGTAGATCTGGAAGAATTCTTTAAACTCCCCGGCTTTTGCCGGTACTGTGACAAATCCATTGGTTGATAGTAGTTTTTTCTGTGAATCAGAAAGTGTGAGAGAATCGAAACCTTTTACTTTACTGAGGTCCACCGGAAGAGTATATGAATCTTTCCCGGCATATTTGGTGGGAATATTGACTGGTATTTCCGGGTAGGTGGCGAATGATGGGGCGTAAACATCCGCCGGCGGGGTGGGTGTAGGACCGGTAGATTCGGCTGCCGGTAGGGCTGTTGAGGTTGGTTTGTGGGTGGCCTCGGCAGGGGCAGCTTCTTTCGTCGGTTGGGATACGGCTCCGGTGACCAGGTTGCATGCCATACCGAAGACGGCCAGCAAGCTCAGGCACAGCCAAAACCTGTTTTTATTTTTCATTGAATCCTCCTGTTAACTTTTCTTCAAATTATTGCAGCAGAATCAAAGGTTCGTTCTGCCGGGAATATGTAAGGATAAATTGACGACAAGGCTGTTCGAGTCGGGAGACCAATTCGAAACCAAAACCATCCCATTTCCAGATGGCCAGACTGGAAGCCTGTGACACATTTGTATCATCATAATCGCCTTCCAGTACGACCAGTTCTTGAATGCCATCCTGATTCACATCTGCCGTTGTAAACATGCGAACCGGTCGTGCCAGAGCAGATCCTGCCCAGACTTCGCCCCAGTGATCCTTTTTCCAGCCAATCAAAATGATATGGCTGCTGTTTCCTGCAATATCATGATGGTTCTTGATCCGGCCGCCGTACGGCAGGAATTGATCCACCGGCCAGGGTTTAAAAGGGCGTTTGACCAGAAGAGTTAATTCTACCCGCCCATCATGATTTAAGTCGCTCCACTCCATGTTTTGAACAGTCCATGTGTCCGGACTTTGCCAGCTCCCGGAGGTTGATGTCAATTTGACTGAGCCGTTGTTCCATTCCGCCTGTGCAGGAGGATTGACCGGAGAAGACTTGACTGGAGATGCTGCCTGCCAGGTTGCCGGCTGTAATCCTTGCGGTGAAAGCTGCCAGAGCGTCAAAGAGACTGGTGAAGAAACGGCCAGTGAAAACGTCACCAGACCGATGGATATACCTGATTTTGAAAACCAATTGGGTGCCATACCTGTACCTGAAAAATATTGTAAAACTATAGATAGGTCAATGCAATGATTCCCGTCTTCTGTTCATTGCGTTGGGTTTATTTTGGGGTCTATAATCAGACATTCTCATTGAGGTGATGCCATGCTGAAAACATCCATTCATTTTCCGGCCGGTTTCCTGTGGGGAACAGCCACAGCTTCCCATCAGGTGGAAGGTGGGAATACCAACAATAACTGGTACCAGTGGGAAAACCAGGATGGAAACATCAAAGACCACGGAAAATCCGGATTGGCCTGCAATTGGTGGGGCGGAAAATGGAAAGAAGATCTGGACAGGGCGGCGGAGACCCATCAAAATGCCCACCGCCTGTCGATTGAATGGAGCCGAGTACAACCTTCACCTGACCGATGGGATGAAGATGCCCTGGAATATTACCGTCAGATCATTCGGGGAATGGTGGAACGCAAATTGGAACCTATGGTCACCCTGCATCACTTCACCGATCCACTCTGGTTGACGGAGCTCGGCGGCTGGGAAACTGATGCCGTAATCCCTCTGTTCGACCGGTATGTAAAGAAAGTGGTGGAAGCTCTCGCAGAGTATGCACATATCTGGGTAACCATCAATGAACCCAATGTGTACATCTGGGGTGGGTATATGGGCGGCGGCTTTCCGCCTGGCAAGAATGATATGAACCTGGGGTTGCAGGTGATGGCGAATATGCTGCGCGGCCATGCCGCCGCTTATCGCACCATTCATGCGATCCAACCACAAGCCCGGGTTGGTTTTGCCCTCAACTACCGTGATTTGCAGCCTGCTCGTCCGTGGTTTGGACCCGATCGATGGATGGCGGGTATTCAGTCAAAAATTTATAACGAAACCTTTGCCGGTGCTATTAAGACTGGTAAATTGGACGCGGTTTTCAAAAAAATTACCCTTCCTGAGGCAGCCGGTACACAGGATTACCTGGGAATTAATTACTATACCGGAGATCTGGTTTCATTTGACC
The DNA here is from genome assembly GCF_001050275.1 of Leptolinea tardivitalis. Lineage (GTDB taxonomy): Bacteria > Chloroflexota > Anaerolineae > Anaerolineales > Anaerolineaceae > Leptolinea > Leptolinea tardivitalis. Next base: position 687,065 of record NZ_BBYA01000010.1, on the reverse strand, counting down.
TATCAGCGGGAAACGAAATGTTTGGCCGACGCAGCACACCACCGGGTGCGGAAATGAGTGAAACTGGATTTATTGCCAATGTTCCGCCCGGCATCTTCCGGGCATTACACTGGGCTCGCAAGTTTGATGTACCATTGATGGTCACCGAGAATGGCGTTGAAGATTCTGAAGACCGCCTGCGGCCGCAATACCTGGTGGAACATCTTGAACAGGTGTGGCGTGCAGCCAATTACAACTACCGCGTGGAAGGGTATTTTCACTGGTCGCTGGTGGATAACTTTGAGTGGGAACGCGGCTGGACTCAGCATTGGGGATTGTGGGGGCTGGATCAGTCTACCCAGGCGCGCATCCGCCGGCCCAGTGTTGATCTGTATTCTGCCATTTGCGCCGAAAACGGTTTGACATATGAAATGGTGGAACGCTGGGCGCCGAAAGCTCTGGAGAGAATATTTAAATAAATTACTCTAATAATCGGTCCACCAGCCGGTTGACATATTCAACGGCGGTATCTTTATCCTGCGGATCCATTCCAAACCGGGCGGCAAAGGTTTTGGGCATCAGTACGTGCATCATCACAGCATTCATGATCTGAATACAGGCAAGATAGAGCTCCTCTTCTGAAAGAGCTGATCCTCTGGCTTTGAGATCAATCACCAGCTTTTCAATGAACTCGTTGAGAACGGTCACCAACTGTGACTCGTAATCTCCTTCCACCAGCAGGTCGTAAAAATGGGCCCGCGATATGCCCGGATAATCCAACCCGCCTTTCATGATATCGGTAAAAACAGCTTTACAGCGTTCTATGGCATTGCCACCCGGTAATTTTTCTATATCTTCCCAATCAAAGGCATTTTTCAGTGTGGTTTTCATACAACGGTCAATGAGCACATCTTTACTGCGAAAATAATAATTAATGGCGGCGATATTTACCCCGGCTGTTTCGGCGATCTGACGGATGGTGGTGCCTTTGATACCGTATTTTTCAATACATTCCACCGTCGCCGTAATAATTTTCTCTTCCGTTGCCGTTGTATCCATCTACTCTATCTCCCGGACTGCTGAATTTCCCTCACATAATTGTACTGAACTTTCCCAAAGCATCCGGGCCAGATCAGAGCGGGCAGCCTGCTGACTGCAACGTTTAGGCTTGCTGTTGCACCAGTAATTCTCTGGACTGGTCTGGATGGATGGTTCTGACGCCAGAAAAAGAATAGTGCGGGCGGGTTTCTCCGGCGGATCACCGGCCGAGCGGCGAATTTTCCAGACCAGGCGGGAAAAAGCCGGTTGATCTTTGAAAGCGATATTTGTCTTCACCAGGCCGGGGTCCAATGCATAGGCGTGAACGTTGGTATGTCCATAACGGCGGTTGAATTCAGATGTGAAAAGAATATTGGCCAGTTTGGATTTGGCATACGCCAGAATCCCGATATACCACCGGGGATTGGCGATATCGTCAGGATCGATGGTCATGCCGTAATGTGAATCGGAGCTGACGGTTATCACTCTGCCTGATGGTGATTTTTCCAGCCAGGGCAGTAATTTCTGGGTCAATAAAAAGGGAGCCAAATGGTTGGTGGCATATGTCTTTTCAATCCCATCCTCCGTCAAAATCTTGTGTTGTGAATACGTTCCGGCATTATTTACCAGAATATCGAGGCAATTTATATTATTTTCTTGAAAAAACTGACCAATCTCTTCCACCAGGTGGTGTATCTGATTTTGAGAGGAAAGATCGGCAAGAAAGAAATCAATCCGGGCATCAGGGCTTTCTTTAATGATTCTTCGGGCATCTTCTGCCCGCTGTGGATCGCGTCCGATGCCGATGATTCGGGCACCGTGAAGGGAGAATAATATGGCTGCTGCCAGACCGATGCCTGAGGTGGCGCCGGTAATCACGGCTGTTCTTCCCATCAGGTCAGGGGAGTAATCTATCATGGAATCCATTTTTTCCTTTCGATGATTGTCAGGTAAATCAACAGTTTGTTTGAATAAAACGCGTGATTGAAACAATCGCTTGACAAAGTATAAAATAGTTCCTAAAATAAAACAAGTGATTGAAACAAATATTTGGAGGAAAAATGAAATCCTATATATTAATTACCGGAGCAATCGGCGGACTGGGAAGCGCTATGGTTATGGAATGTGCCCGCCGTGGCTATGATCTTTACCTTACGGATATGCGGGAAGAGGTTAATGGTTTCGCGGAGTATGTATCACGTACTTACAGTAAGGATGTCAAGGCGGCAAGTTGTGATCTGACATCGGGGCAGAGCCGGTCTGATTTCTTTGACACCCTGAAAAAGGAAGGCGTCCGTTTTCGGGGATTGATCAATGTGGCCGGTATTGACCACGAAGGCGCTTTTCTCGATAAAACCCGCGACCAGATCATGCAACTGATTCACCTGAATGTGGAAGCAACCCTTGATGTGACCCACGAAATTCTTGATCTGCGTGATCCCGACCTGAAATTCATGCTGGTCAACGTGTGCAGCCTGGCGGCGGTCTCCCCCATGCCGTATAAAGCCACCTATGCTGCCACAAAGCGGTTCCTGTTAGATTTTTCGTATGCCATCCGTGAAGAGATTAAAGATTTCGGCACAGTGACGGCCCTATGCCCGGCCGGTATGCCTACCACACATGAAAACATGGAAGCCATCTTTGCCCAGGGTTTCTGGGGAAAGGTAACTACTGTAGATACCCGTACAGTGGCCCGGCTGACGATTGATGCGGCAGAAAAAGGTAAAGACGTAGTCATCCCCGGTTGGTTGAACCAGGCGATTGAATTGGGCAGCCGGCTGTTGCCGGCCTCCTGGACCACCCGACTGGCCGGTGACCGCTGGCGCACGGCACAGCAGAGTGTGGATCCCTGGCAGGAGTATGTCAGATCAACCAGAGCGGTATAAAGTCAGTCTGATAATTCTTTCACGAAATAATGTGTTCCCCGCGCGAACCCGCGTTTCTGGTAATACTGCCGGGTTCCCACAGCGGCAATGACAGCCAGCCGCTTGAAGCCGTTGGCAAGGGCAATTTTCTCTGCTTCCAGTAATAGACGGGTGCCCAGTCCACTGTGCTGTGCGGCACCGGTTTCACCCCCGCCCACCGGCTGAGCCTGCCCGAAAACATGCACTTCGCGAATGATGGCAGCCCCTTTAAGATCAGGCATGGTCTGCCTGATCTCTTCATTTTGTGTCAAGTCAGGCAAGGAGAGGCGCAGATATCCGGCCAGTTTGTCGTTGGATGTATCAAAAGACAAAAAATGTTCCTGCGAAGCCGGGGCAGTGTATGACAGGTCATGGAAATTAAGCTCCCCGGCTTCCACCTGCTCGCCGCGCACTTCGCGGCAGCGAACACACTGGCAGTGTTGTCCGCGCCGTTCCAGTTCAAGCTGCACGTCCATCCGCAGACTGCTGCGTTTATTTCCAGCGGCAATCAGTGTGGATGGAATATCGCGGATCACCCGGTTCACCCGGCAATACCGCGGGATGGTGGTCTTTAGATCGGCTATCAATTGGATGAGTTCTTCCGTGGAATACGGTTGATATTTCCCCTGCTGCCAGATGGTATATAACTCTGAATTTTCCACCAGTTGGGTTGGATAAATTTTGATCTCATCGGGGCAATATCCGCCGGACCACAACCGGGTAAAATCCTCATGGTCGCTTAAAAGGGTCGCCCCTAGAAGGTTGGGCATCCAATGAAGCACCACTTTAAATCCGGCTGCCCGTAATTGACACACTGCCCGCAGGGTTTCTCCGGCCGTATGACCACGTTTATTGATGGTCAGGAGATGATCATCCAGGCTTTGTGCCCCGATTTGCACTTTGGTGACACCCAGCAGACGGAGGTAGGCCAGAACCGCCGGTGTGATTTCATCAGGCCGGGTTTCAATGACCAGTCCTACGTTGCGATGATCTGAAATTTCATTCGCCAATTGCGCTTCTTCCAGCGTTTTCGCATCAAACCCGTTCATTGCATCAAAACATCGGCGGATGAACCATTCCTGATATTCCTGGTCATAGGCAGTAAAAGTGCCACCCAGAATGAGCAATTCGATCTTGTCAATCGGGTGCCCTACGGCATCCAGGGCTTCCAGACGGGTGGATACCTGCAGGTAGGGATCAAAATTATTCTGCATGCCGCGCATGGCGCCTGGTTCGCCGTATAAGTAACTCTTGGGCAGGCGGGCATCATCCGGGCAGAAGATGCATTTCCCCGGACAGCTGTGAGGGCCTGTCAAAACGGTTACAGTGGTCACTCCCGAGAGTGTGCGCACCGGTTTCAAGCGAATTTTCTTTAAAAGTTCTTTATCCGTAGGCCATTCGCCGCTTGTGGTCAGCTGGCGGTAGGCCTCCACCAGGGTATGTTTGGCCAGATAACCAACTTCTGGCATGGGATTCTTACGGATGGCGGTAAAGACATCCGTTCCGTTTTTTATTTCTTCCAGTATGATTCTGGCTGCGGCCAGTTTTTCAGGCGTGAAGCGGCGGGCTTCCGTCCATTTTTCAATATCTACCATTACCCGGTCAACCCATGTGAATCTATAATAGTCTTATGGATGAAACGATTGTACACGCATTATTGGAGATTAATCGCCGATTTTACCAGGATTATGCCGAACCTTTTGCCGCCACCCGCCGGCGGATACAGGATGGCGTCCGTCAGGCGGTTGCCAACCTGCCGGATGGCCGGTACCTTGACCTGGGTTGCGGCAGCGGTGCATTAGCGGATTTTTGGTTGCGCCCGAGGCCGGACGGTTCAACCCGGAAGGGTTTGTATCTGGGTGTGGATTTCAGCGCCGGTCTGCTGGCGGAAGCCCGGCGTGACTTGCCCAAACTGCCGGTTGGATTGGGAATAACTTTCCAGCAGCGCGATTTGATGTCGGCTGACTGGCATAAGGGTATTGAAGGCGCTCCGTTTGATGGCATCATGGCGTTTGCCGTTTTACATCATCTTCCTGGTAAGGAGAATCAGCGTTTGTTTCTCACGAGAGTTCATACGCTAATCAAACCTGGCAATTGTTTTATTTTTAGTGTCTGGCAGATCCAGAACAGCCCCAAATTACTTTCACGGCGGCAGCCCTGGGAAGCAGCCGGATTGAAACCGGATCAGGTAGAAGAGGGGGATGTGCTGCTCGATTGGCGCCAATCATCCAAAGGGTCGCCTCAGAGCGCCGGTCTGAGGTATGTGCATTTATTTACCGAAAATGATCTACGGAGCATGGCGGAAGAAACCGGTTGGCAGGTGATATCCAGTTCCTACCATGATGGTCATACCGGGAATCTCGGTTTGTACCAGGTCTGGCAGGCTGTTTGATCAAAGACCGGCACAGGCCAGCCAACCGGAAAGTGACTCACACAACCGCTTCATGATCCGCCGGGACGATTCTTCAAAGAACTCCAATCCCCCATAGGCTTCACCACCCTCGTCTGAAACCAGGTCGCTTACCTCACGTAAAATCAGGCAGCGGCGGTGATGGATTTTTGCTGTAACCCAGGCAACGGAAGCGCTTTCCCAATCTGCCGCACGCGAGGAATATTTTTGAATAAGCCCGGGGATATCTGTGGGCACAATATCACGGTCTCCCGATACCAGAACACCTTTCTCCACTGGAAGGGGATACGGTTGTTTCAGCCACGAATGATCCAGTCTGGTGGTGTAAAAATCAATGGCTTCCTGCTGGTCGCCCATCTGTTCGATGATGTCGTACGAAAGAATACGATCCGGTAAAAGGATCGTCCCGCGTTCAATTTGGCCTTTGAAACCGCCACAGGTTCCCAGATTGATAACCAGTTCAGGGTTCCAGGTTTGGATGGCATATTCTGCTGAAGCTGCCGCGGAGATTTTGCCCCAACCGCCCTGTAGAAAGATCACTTTGCGTCCGTTGATATTTTCTAGAAACAATTCACCAAACGGAGACTGGTCCAGTTGTTCCGGTGCATAATGGCTTTTCACCGATGACCATTCGGCGTTGGCTGAAATCAAGATAATTATCGGAGATGGATTATTCACGTTCTTTACGAAGACGAATATCTGTCAATTTGTCAATCAGGGGGAAGTGGTAATGCTTGATCAGGTTTTGCAGATCATCCCGTCCGGCAATGCGCTGTCTGCGGCGGTCTGTTGGACCTTCCTGCGCCCCCTGCCAGACAATTTTAGCAACATCACGGGCGGCATATGGTTTCCCGAGACGACGGGAATTCTCTGCCCGGGTTTTCAATAAGGCTTGATCATTGATTGTCCAGTGGCTTAAGGTTTCCAGAACCTGCAATGGGGTAGTGGCCATATCTCCGGCACCTCCCTGCAAGATAACCTCGGCATTGCCGGTTTCCTGTCCAGGGAGAACATCTACCAGCAGAATGGGTAAGCCGCAGGCCAGGCTCTCGGTTACTATCAAACCTCCAGCTTTGCAAATGATGGCATCAGCTGCATGCATGAGCAGCGGCATATTGGTCACATATTCATACAGAAAGGCCGGAACATGCCAATCTATGGCTTTCAAATTTTCATAAAGGTTGGCATCTTTTCCGGCGGCAACTGCCAGTTGAATGGGAAATCCTGAATGGTTGAGTGTGTTAACCGTTTCGATCAGTCGATCCACCCGTTTGCTGCCTACGGCCAGTACTGTCAGACGGTTCTCATCCCAACCCAGATTACGGCGAATCTCAGTTTTGGTTCGGTTTTCTTGTATTAACTTGGGGGAAACAGGAATACCAGTTTCAATTACCTTTTCTGGTTTAAGATTGTTTGCCAGTGCCAAATCGCGGACCATTGAATTGGGAACCAGGCAGGCGTTGGCGGCCCGGTGAAACCAGATACGGTGAACTGTGGAAAGATCCGTCACGACCGTATACAGGGGAATGAAACGCCTGTCAATCTTAAATACGGCTTCCAGAGCACTTTGATAGAGAGGATATGTGGTGACTATGGCATCGGGTTTATAGGTTTCCACCAAATCGTGCATAACCTCGTAAAGCAGCACAGAGAGGGCTGATTCGGCTATGGCGCTGGGGATGGGTTTGTCGCTGGCATCGTACCCCAGGCGGTACAGTTCCGGTGCCTCTTTGACGATCAGATCATAATCAGACTGGCTGTCTCGCAGAAAGAACGGTGTTCGCTTATCTTCTAGAGGATTCAACAGGTGAAGATCGCAATCTGCTCCAACAAGATCTTCCAAAGCTGCCTGAATGGCCAATGCGGCACTGCGGTGTCCAAACCCGGCGTCCGCAGTCAGGATCAATATGCACTTTCGATTTTCCATGCTATATCTCCGTGGGCGTATCCATGGGTAATTGTCCGTTTAAATAATCCAATAACAACTGGAGAGCGGCTTCCGCTGAGGATTCTTTGTTCTGGATGCGGTTTCCTTTCCAGAGAAAACGCCAGGCGTGGTTGCCTTCTTTTGAACTTAACCCGACCCATACAAGACCAACTGGTTTTCCAGGTGTGCTGCCCCCGGGTCCGGCAATTCCGCTGACCGATAAACCCACTGTGTTTTCTATGGGGAAATCTGCTTTCAAACAGGCGCGAATGCCATAGGCCATTTCGATCACCGTTTCACGGCTGACAGCCCCATATTCTGTTAATGTCTCCTGTTTTACACCCAGTAATTGCTGCTTAACTTCATAGGCATAAGCTGTTACTGAACCGAGGTAATAATCGGACGATCCGGGAATATTGGTAATTCGATGACCAATCAGTCCGCCGGTACATGATTCTGCCACGGCAAGTTTCAATCCCTTTTTGAGCAACAGGCGGCCAATCAGGGTTTCAGGTAATGAGTCTGGTTTATTATCCATGATTTTTGATTATAACCATAGAACATTCCTGAAAACAAAAATACCCCCTTGACATTTAATTGGAAATATTTATACTTAAAAACAAGTTTACAACACAAACATGTTTATAAGGATGATCAAATGAATGAGACAATCAAAACAACAATAGAAAGAACCCGTCAGTACTGGTATATTGACGGATTCTCAGAACTTTTAGTAGGTTTTATATTTGTTTCCCTAGCGCTTATCAGCGGCCTTAGCGTGCTCTTCAAGCCTTCCATCGGATCCGCGATTCTGGTTGGCGTTGGATACCCGGTCATCATTCTGGGCGGTGTCGTATTTGGAAATAAATGGGTACGTGCCATGAAAGAAAAAGTGACCTATCCACGAACCGGCTATGTGAAGTATATCCAACCGGCAAGTCCTTCGCGGAGAGCCCGAATTATCAAAGCGTTTGTGATCGCATTTATGGTATCTATCGTCACCAACGTTATCCTGAGTAAATTGGATCCATTCTGGATTGTTCTGGGTACCGGACTGTTGATTGCCGCCTTTGTTGTCTATATGGGCGTCCAGATCCCTCTGAACCGGTTTTATTTCCTCGCCGGGTGGATTGCAGTGGTCAGTTACGCCGCAGCCAGGCTGCCTCTGGCAGACGACGTGCAGATGTGCATCCTGCTCGCCGGAATCGGTCTGGGTTGGGTGGCTGGCGGGGTGGTCTCCCTTGGCACTTATTTGCGTAATCATCCCGTGGAGAATCCAGAGATCGAAGAGGACTAAATGAACGAAGATTGGCGGACACTAACCGATGTAGATAAGTTGATTCACGAACCATCACGGCTGATGATCTTGACCATTCTGGTTTCTGTTGAAAAAGCTGACTTTGTCTACCTGCAGCGGGAAACCGGTCTGACACGCGGTAATCTGTCAGTGCATCTGACAAAATTGAGCGAAGCAGGGTACATTGACATTCAAAAAACCTTCAATGGAAAAGTTCCACAAACCATCTGTCAGATTACAGATACGGGAAAACAGGCTTTTCTCAGGTATAGAGAATACCTGAAAAGTGTAGTAGAAAAAATTTCAACCTCCGGTTAGCCGGAGGTTTTTTAATGCCATTGTTTGATGCTGAAATGCAGATATGTTCGTTGAGGGATTAGTCATAAAACCACAATATGGGTGTTTCAGGTAGCACAAAAAAAAGGGTCTGCCCGGCTGAGCAGACCCTTGAGTTGATGTTTCCGTTCGATTTATCTATGGCAGGTTCAGAACACTTTGCCAGTTATCACCAAGGATGATGGCTACATCACCCGGAGCGTTGGGGTCGTATCGACTGAAAATGTGATCACTGGGAATTTGCATCATTTCAGCCAGGAATTTCATCGTGTAAGGTTTACCAGAGTAGTCTACCAGGGTCATCTGAGTATACAACTGATCAGCATTACCTGTACCGATGACATTCATACCCAGCGATTGGAAGTATTGCCCGGCGCGTTCTCCCAAACCGGCTGTCTGAGTGCCGTTTTGCACCATCAAACGAGCCTGTTCAGCGACCATCAGAGTGGTCAGGTCAGCCACAGGGATGGGTGTGGCAGTGACCTTTTCACCTTCAGGTACGGCCGGTGCGGCCGCATTGCTTGCGGATGTTGGTGCGAGCACCACAGGAGCAACCGGACCGCCTGAGGCAAAAATTTTATCGCGTTCGATCCGGATTTTATCTGGATTCGGTATAAGGATAGAAAGCCCATCTGCAGACATGGCTATCTGGGTATCATCGGTTCCAATAATGGCCTGTTTGATGTTCTCCTTCGGAACTTTCTGAGCAGCCAGGGCTAATTGAACCACCTGTGAAAGGGTCAGGTTTGTGCGCAGTCCGGAAGCAATATCAGAATACAACTTGGGGGATTTGGAGATCAATTCAGGAAGTTTGCCCAGGTTGAAGATCTGGTTGCGGACAGCCAGGATCACTTCCTGCTGGCGGAGAGCACGATCGAAGTCACCGCCGTCGGTATGGCGCTGACGGGCATAGGCCAGGGCATCCGCCCCGCACAACGGCTGGGTTCCGGGTTGCAGGGTTTTTGTATTCCCCGCACCCAAAGGATCGATGGTGATCGGAACGCGGACTTTCAGGTCAATACATCCGATTTCATCGATAAATTTGATAAATGAATTGAAGTCAATCTGGGCGTAAAAATCGATGGGAACACCCAGGAACTGCTCGACTGTCTGTACAGCCAGAGCCGGGCCGCCGCCGGGGAGTTTATTCACTTCACCCAGATAATACGCTGTGTTGATCTTGCCGTAATCAAACCCGGGAATATATACCCACATATCACGGGGAATGGAAAGCATACCGGCTGTATTTGATATAGGGTCATAGGTCACCAGCATCATGCTGTCGGTACGAGATGCCGGCTCATTGGCTTCCCAGTCACGGTAATCCAGACCCATTAAAAGGGCCGTCACCCGTCGAGAACCGTCCCAGGCTTTGGCAGCCGGGCCATCGGATGATTGCATCGGTTGGGATGCCTGGGCGCTGTCGGGAAGTTGGATATTGGTTCCTGAACCACTGGTATCCACTGGGGCGCCGGGTACATCCGGCATTACCCAGCCGGCGACAACATTTTTTACCATCATAAAAGCGATAATGGCTGTTACAACAGCCAAAACGGCGAAAACCGAAAGGATGATCGCTGTTACACGATCTTCTTTCCGGCGGGGCCGAGCGGTGCGAGAAGTAGATCTGGCCATACGAATTATTAATCCTATTATTCCGGGTCTGTGAATGATGAGTTTGCCCGGAATTGTTGCAAGAATGATACCACTGATGAAAAATTAGACAATTTTCGGTGGGGGAACAGGCAGCTTGTCAACAGCTGTATCCACCCATTTGTCGCCTTCATCGATGAGCATCACAGGAATATCGTCAACGATCGGATACTTCCGACCGCAATCTTTGCAGATAAGCCATGAATCCTGGTGGAGATCCAAAAGACCTTCTTTTTCGCGAACACATGCCGGGCAACGCAGAATATCCAGCAGTTCTTTTTTTACCACGTCGTGCCTCCAAATGCAGATCAAATCATAGCAATAAATGTGATGATTTTACGGGATTCTACCATAGTGGCTCAGGGAGTCGGGGTTACTGTCTCTTCCGTTGATGGGGTGGGAATGTTTTCTGTTCCCGGACCATACTCAAAAACCGCCTGCCAGGGTTGATAATGGGTGACAAATTCATCGGTCAAATACGGCTCGCCGTTTTTCGTCACCACCCGCTTTACAGTCACATCCGCTCCGTCAGATGCCCAGTCTACCTGGTTTATCTCCCCTTTTTTCAACTCTGGATTTTCTTTGTACAGTGGATCAGGAGCCTCCACAATGTTGGTGGGACCGCTAAAATCCGCTTTCACCTCACGGCCGTCTTTGGTTGAATAAAACTTCCAGGTGATGCTACTTTTTTCCGGGTTGACATACGTTTCCATCAGCAGCCAATATGGCGTATCGTTTGTAAAACGGAAATCCACCACAGGAACATAGACAGTGGCATCCATCCCGGCCAATTTGGGGTCAATATGGTTTCCGGCTATTTTTTCATAGTAAGCTACCCGATAGGCATGCGGGTGACGTTCCACAATTGGATAACCAGCAAAGAAAGCCGTACGAAACAAGGTTGTACTCACCTGGCAGACGCCGCCACCGATACCCTTGATGGTGCGGCCGCCGTAAATGATGGATGCTTCTGCAAAGCCGTTATCCAGGCTGATGTCACCCAATCCTTTGACCATGGAGAAGGTTTCGCCAGGTGATACCAGAAGGCCATGGAACCGGGCGGCAGCCGCCGTGATATTCTGCACACGTTCAGCGCTGGAACCATAAAAGTACGTAGTTTCTGCTCTGACAAGCTCCTTTATGCCCAGCGAAGTGACGGTAGCATCGTCTTTCACTTCTGGATTCTGATAATCGAACACCAGAGTAATATCGTGCTGCCCCGACGCGACTTTTTGTTGAATAACACCGATAGTTGAAGAAACATTCAATGTGCGGCCGATGACGGCCGGTTCCAAAAGATCCAACTGACGTTTTTCATCGTTAAAAATAAACCGGGCATTGCGGGCCAACAGATTGGTCTTGTTCCCCAGATTATTCAGGTATGGGGTGAGCAGCTGGTTGTTTAATTCGACCTGATATACAAAATGGTTGCCTTCAGGTTCTCGGACCAGCGTTAGCATACCTGAAAGCGTTTCGGGATCAATACTCCACGGACCGGCATGTTCTGAATCATTTGCCGGCATTGAAAGAGTTAATGGTGCAGATAGCAGGTTTTTTACAATCGCCCCGGTTTTTTCCACATCAATGACCGCAGGTTCGGTCGTTTTGACCACCAGGTCGAGAGTACCACTCTGCATGGATTCCATGAATTGACGGATCTTTTGCAGTGTTTCCAATTGGTCCAATTCACGACCAGTTTCTCCGGAACGGATGTGCACCTCTACACCGGTAACCGAAATATCCGCTTCGATCAGGGCATGGTTTATCTGGGCGGCGATCTGGCCAAGAACAGTGGATGTGAGACGCTCGTCAAAAATATAGGTGGGAGCCAGAATCACACCACTGCGGGCGGCCGACAGTTGGGTGTTAAGTTTGTGAAAGTAAGAACCCTCACGTCCAATCAGTAAGGCATTCTGGGCAGAAGCTTTTGGATCAAGGAACAAACCCAACCCGGCGGGAGTGAAATTCCATGATTTATCTTCAAACTTCAATGTCACCTTACCGTTCTGGGGGTAAGGGAAAGAAGCGGAAATCACATCTTCTGCTTCGCGGGGAGTCAGACCACCCAGGTCAACTCCCAACATGGAAACGCCGGGGTAAATTCGACCGTTGTACCAGACCTGGTAAAGAAAACTTCCGAGGAATAAGAAGAAGACAAAGAAGAAAGAACCAACCAGGAGCGTCAGAAATATTTGAACCAGGATATAGGAAGATGAGGTTTTACGGGGGGAATGTGCACTCATGATAAAGAAAATTATAATCCGCGAAAATTGGTCTGACCAATTTTCACGAAATCCCTTGACAGGTATAAAAATGCTAGTAGAATTCTGCCCGTTGTCAGAAACAGACAACGATTTCGCCCGAGAGGGCAAATCATTCAAAACTCAATACTTGACTTCTTTGAAGGCACCCTGCCTGAAAGGGAGTTTCCGAAGTAAGAGGCCGGTGGAGAAAACGACACCGGCAAAATTATCGGAAATTGACCCCTTGACAAGAATAAACAGACCGGGTAAACTCAAAGTCCCTTAGTTGAGGACGATTTCGCTTGAAAGCAAATCGATAACAATCAAGGGGCAAGAGAGCCCCCCGCTAGCGTCGCTGTGACAGCCGATGTTGAAAGAAAAAGACATCGGCGAATTTGTCTGAAAAGCCTTGACAGGCGGGGAAAGAGCGAGTAAACTCTCGCTCCGCGAAGTTGAGTGCACCTTAACAACTGAAGAGTGATAGGAAGAGAGCGATACCCTGTCGTTCTAAAAATTCCGTAAACTGTAAACCTGAAAAGGTTAAATTTTTTGCGGAGAGTTTGATCCTGGCTCAGGATGAACGCTGGCGGCGTGCTTAATACATGCAAGTCGAACGGAGTATGTAGCAATACGTACTTAGTGGCGAACGGGTGAGTAACGCGTTGGTGACCTGCCTCGAAGAGAGGGATAACAGTTCGAAAGGATTGCTAATACCTCATGTGATCATAGGGTTTAGAAGCCTATGATTAAAGGAGTAATTCACTTCGAGAGGGACCTGCGTACCATCAGCTAGTTGGTGAGGTAACGGCCCACCAAGGCGATGACGGTTAGGGGACCTGAGAGGGTGGCCCCCCACAATGGAACTGAAACACGGTCCATACACCTACGGGTGGCAGCAGTAGGGAATATTAGTTAATGTGCGAAAGCGCGAACTAGCAACGCCGCGTGTGCGATGAAGGCCTTCGGGTTGTAAAGCACTTTTCCAAGGGACGAGGAAGGACGGTACCTTGGGAATAAGCATCGGCTAACTACGTGCCAGCAGCCGCGGTAAAACGTAGGATGCAAGCGTTATCCGGATTTACTGGGCGTAAAGCGCGTGTAGGCGGTTCGGTAAGTTGGATGTGAAAGCTCCTGGCTTAACTGGGAGAGGTCGTTCAATACTGCCGAGCTTGAGGATGGTAGAGGGAGGTGGAATTCCGAGTGTAGTGGTGAAATGCGTAGATATTCGGAGGAACACCAGTGGCGAAAGCGGCCTCCTGGACCATTTCTGACGCTCATACGCGAAAGCTAGGGTAGCAAACGGGATTAGAGACCCCGGTAGTCTTAGCTGTAAACGATGTGGACTTGGCGTCGGCGGGTTTAAATCCGTCGGTGTCGAAGCTAACGCGATAAGTCCACCGCCTGGGGACTACGGCCGCAAGGTTAAAACTCAAAGGAATTGACGGGGGCCCGCACAAGCAGCGGAGCGTGTGGTTTAATTCGATGTTACACGAAGAACCTTACCAGGGTTTGACATGTAGGTAGTAGGGATCTGAAAAGTGACCGACCCTTCGGGGAGCCTGCACAGGTGCTGCATGGCTGTCGTCAGCTCGTGTCGTGAGATGTTCGGTTAAGTCCGCTAACGAGCGCAACCCTCGCTGTGTGTTATATGTGTCACACGGGACTGCCGGTCTTAAGCCGGAGGAAGGTGGGGATGACGTCAAGTCAGCATGGCCTTTATATCCTGGGCTACACACACGCTACAATGGCCAGTACAATAGGTTGCCAAGCCGCGAGGCGGAGCCAATCCTAAAAAGCTGGTCTCAGTTCAGATTGTAGGCTGCAACCCGCCTGCATGAAGATGGAGTTGCTAGTAACCGCAGGTCAGCCATACTGCGGTGAATACGTTCCCGGGCCTTGTACACACCGCCCGTCACGTCATGGGAGCTGGCAACACCTGAAGCCGGTATCCTAACCGCAAGGAGGGAGCCGTCGAGGGTGGGGTCGGTGACTGGGACGAAGTCGTAACAAGGTAGGTGTACCGGAAGGTGCGCCTGGATCACCTCCTTTCTTGAGTATCTGAACATTTCCTATGGGAAATTGTTCCACTCATGTCGTCTCTTCGCGGTGAAGAGACAAGTCAGAGTTTCCATCTTTTCCTATCACTTCTCAGTTGCTAAGGCGCATGAAGCGTTACCAGGGCCTTTAGCTCAGTTGGTTAGAGCGTGCCTCTGATAAGGGCAAGGTCTCAGGTTCGAGCCCTGAAAGGCCCACTGCTCTTAGCCCGGGGATGTAGCTCAGTCGGGAGAGCAACGCCTTTGCAAGGCGAAGGTCAGGGGTTCGAGTCCCCTCATCTCCACCTGAGCGACACGACCAGGAGAGAACAAAAGAAGTAAGTGAGTAGAATACAGGTTGACGAGGGCTGAATGCCCCTGACGTCTCAAGATTGTGAGAGGCGCTCAGCGCTGGTCAACCGGCGTCGGCAGAACAGTTTGCCGCAAGAACATTAATAACTGAATAGTATGTAGGCCAAGTCTTGAATTTGTAATTCAAGCAGTTTTTTGAAAGAATTTCGAATTCTCCGCATCACGTGGAAGCTACTAAGAGCTAATGGTGAATGCCTTGGCGCAAATTGCCGATGAAGGACGCGGGACACTGCGATAAGCTTCGGGGAGCCGTGAACAGGCGTTGATCCGAAGATTTCCGAATGGGGAAACCCACAGTTGCGAACCAACTGTATCTCCAATTGAACACATAGATTGGAAGAAGGGAACCTGGGGAACTGAAACATCTAAGTACCCAGAGGAAAAGAGACCATTCCCAAAGTAGTGGCGAGCGAAATGGGAAAAGCCCAAACCAGTACAGCTTGCTGTACTGGGGTTGTAGGATCTGATACACGGGAGTTACAAAGGATTGAGTTAGTAGAAAGGTGTGGGATAGCCTGCCAAAGAGGGTAACAGCCCCGTAAACGACAATTCAATCTCTCCCTTCAGACACCTGAGTACTGCCGGGCACGCTAATCCGGTAGGAAGCTGGGGAGTCCACTCTCCAAGGCTAAATACAATTTGCGACCGATAGTGAACAAGTACCGTGAGGGAAAGGTGAAAAGTACCCCTGTTAGGGGAGTGAAATAGAACCTGAAACCGTTAGCTTACAAGCAGTCGAAGGGCTAATGGCGGGTCGGTGCTCCGGTGAAAGCCGGGTGCGCGCCGCTATGCCTGACGGCGTGCCTCTTGGAGAATGAGCCTGCGAGTTATTCTTAGTGGCGAGGTTAAGAGAGTGACACTCGAAGCCGTAGCGAAAGCGAGTCTGAATAGGGCGTTCAGTCGCTAGGAATAGACACGAAACCGGGTGAGCTACCCATGTCCAGGGTGAAACGAGTCTAAACGCTCGTGGAGGCCCGTACCTACTAATGTTGCAAAATTAGGGGATGAGGTGTGGGTAGAGGTGATATGCCAAACGAACTCGGAGATAGCTTGTTCTCCCCGAAATAGTTTTAGGACTAGCGCTATATGTTCAATGCCGGAGGTAGAGCACTGAATGGGCTAAGGGGCTTAATGCTTACTGAACCCAATCAAACTCCGAATGCCGGTATTCCATAATATAGCAGTCGGACTACGGGAGATGAGTTTCGTGGTCAAAAGGGAAACAGCCCAGATCAACAGCTAAGGTCCCTAAATTTATGCTAAGTGGGAAACGATGTGGGGTTACTTAAACAACCAGGAGGTTTGCTTAGAAGCAGCCAACCTTTAAAGAGTGCGTAATAGCTCACTGGTCGAGTGATCCTGCGCGGAAAACTTAACGGGGCTAAGCATAATACCGAAGCTTTGGGTCTCCGCTTTATGCGGGGGCGGTAGGGGAGCGTTCTGCCAGCGGTGAAGGTCGACCGTAAGGACGGCTGGAGCGGGCAGAAGTGAGAATGCAGGCATGAGTAGCGTAAAACACGTGAGAACCGTGTTCACCGTATGTCTAAGGTTTCCGACGCCAGGTCAATCCGCGTCGGGTTAGTCAAGACCTAAGCTGAGGCTGAAAAGCGTAAGCGATGGACACCCGGTTAATATTCCGGGACCAATCAATAGGAGTGATGGGAGGACGCATCGAGGTAGGCCAGCCCGCCATTGGTATGCGGGTGAACCATGTGTCAGACGATGAGACTTGTAGGAAAATCCGCAGGTTGAGTTGAGACATGGTTGCGTGCCCTTGAGGCTAAAGTGAGTTGAGCCTTGGTGCCGAGAAAAGTCCCTAAACGTTGAGTATTGAGTGCTTGTACCGCAATCCGACACAGGTAGACGGGTAGAATATACCAAGGTGGACGGGAGAACCTTCGTTAAGGAATTAGGCAACATAGCCCCGTAACTTCGGGATAAGGGGTGCCTTGTGACGTGAAAGGTAACTTGAGCGTTGTGAGGTCGCAGTGAAATGGCTCTAGTGACTGGTTAACAAAACCACAGGTCTCTGCTAAGCCGAAAGGCGAAGTATAGGGGCTGACACCTGCCCAGTGCCGGAAGGTTAAAGGGAGAGGTTAGCGCAAGCGAAGCTTTGAACTGAAGCCCCGGTGAACGGCGGCCGTAACTATAACGGTCCTAAGGTAGCGAAATTCCTTGTCGGGTAAGTTCCGACCCGCACGAACGGTGTAACAACTAGAGCACTGTCTCAACGAAGGACCCGGCGAAATTGAAATGGCTGTGAAGATGCGGCCTACCCGCAGCAGGACAAAAAGACCCCGTGGAGCTTTACTGCATCTTGGCATTGAATTAGGATATTGTCTGTGTAGCATAGGTGGGAGTCTGTGAAGCTGGCGCGCTAGCGTCGGTGGAGACACCGGTGAAATACCACCCTGATAATATTTTGATCCTAACCCCACACCGTAATCCGGGTGGGGGACCGTGCCAGGTGGGCAGTTTGACTGGGGCGGTCGCCTCCTAAAAGGTAACGGAGGCGCCCAAAGGTTCCCTCAGGTAGAATGGAAACCTACCAAAGAGTGCAAAGGCATAAGGGAGCTTGACTGCAAGACCAACGCGTCGAGCAGAGACGAAAGTCGGGCTTAGTGATCCCACGGTACTGAGTGGAAGGGCCGTGGCTTACCGGATAAAAGCTACCCCGGGGATAACAGGCTGGTGAAGTCCAAGAGTTCACATCGACGACTTCGCTCGGCACCTCGATGTCGGCTCATCGCATCCTGGGGCTGTACAAGGTCCCAAGGGTCGGGCTGTTCGCCCGTTAAAGCGGTACGCGAGCTGGGTTCAGACCGTCGTGAGACAGGTCGGTCTCTATCCGCTGTGGGCGCAAGGGATTTGCGAGGATCTGCCCCTAGTACGAGAGGACCGGGGTGGACAGACCTCTGGTTTGCCAGTTGTCGTGCCAACGGCATTGCTGGGTAGCTATGTCTGGCAAAGATAACCGCTGAAAGCATCTAAGTGGGAAACTTGCCTCAAGATTAGATCCCTCTTTCCGTAAGGAAGTAAGATCGCAGGTAGACTACCTGCTTAATAGGCGGCATGTGTAAGCGCAGTAATGTGTTGAGCTAAGCCGTACTAATGATCGAGGGCTTCCATGTGACGCGGGGAATTCGGAATTCTTTCCTTATTGCGAAACCTACATACTATTCAATTTGACTTTGGAATAAAAGTCTCTTGGTGATTTGAGCGACAGTGGTACACCCGGTCACATCTCGAACCCGGTCGTTAAGGCTGTCAGCGCCGATGGTACTTGGAGGGCGACCTCCTGGGAGAGTAGGTCATTGCCAAGAGGCTTTTTTCATTTAACATGATTAACTCTGGTATGAAATTCCTTTACAGAGAGAAATATCCCTGGATTTCAACTCGTATCAGAAAACTAAACTTCGCTGAAAAATTGAATCCTTTTTACATATTCCATTTTGTTTGCTGATCGGATTATTCTAATTTTCTTTCACAATCCCGTTATCCAATTCGCCTTTACTGATACAACCCGAAAAGAAGACTATCTGTTGCCCCCCGGAAACTTCATTACTACCGATAAGCACAATTTCTGTATTAATTCAAACAAAAACCACTGAATCATTGAAATTATCTACCGCTAATTTGACCTATCGTATCAAATCTGCGGTATAATAAGTTCGCTCTGAAAATAGTGCGATCTTTGCTAATTTGCATTTTTATTGCGGAGGGCTCTGGCTGATTGATTTGGGTCTATTGAGGGTACTCAATTTTCACTTTTCACCGGCTGCGCCTGAGATGGATCAGCCGGTTTTTATTTTCAGATATTCATAAGAGAAAAGGAGGTGAGAATCCAATGACTGCAGTCGTGTTACGCCCAAATGAATCACAGGACCAACTGCTGAAACGTTTCCGCAAAAAAGTTGTCAAGAGCGGTGTTTTGAGCACAGTTCGCCGGAAACGCTGGTTCATCTCCAAGAGTGAATTACGCCGAGTAGAGAAGAAGAAAGCGATCCGCCGCATTAAACGCCGCCAATTCACCCACGTGGGTGAATAGGAACGGATTGCATCCGGGAGGATAGGATGGCAAAAGAAGAAGATAAGATTCAGGTCGAAGGCGTAATTGTAGAAGCGCTCCCTGCCACTCAATTCCGCGTACGGTTGACAGAAAAAGATTACCACGATCATGAAGTTCTGGCATACCTTTCCGGCCGAATGCGAAAGTACTACATCCGCATCCTGTTGGGAGACCATGTGCGTGTAGAAATGTCTCCATATGATCTCACTCGAGGCCGAATTGTCTACCGGGCCAAGAAACCCAATGAGGTCGGTGGCGAAGAATAACGCCAAAAAATATTCAAATTTAAACCCTTTCGTTTTTTGCGAAAGGGTTTTTTCTTTATATCCTTCAAACAAGAATCCGGTTATCAAAAGAGGTCAGAGCCTTCATGTAGTTACCTCTTTCAAAAGCGGCTGGATCGCTTACATTTTGCTGGCTCATACTACCGCGCATTTGCCTTACTGATTGATATTCGTTCTTTTCGAACCAATCCAGTAATTGGCTATTTAATTCTGTAATCCGACGTGTGCCTTTTTCCAGTATCTCACTGGCGAGCATCACGCTGCTTGCACCTGCCATAATGCTTTTTATTACATCTTCCACGGTATGTACACCGCCTGTAATTGCCAGATCGGCTTTTATCCTGCCATAAAGGATGGCTGTCCATCGAAGCGGGAGACGCAAATCATTACTGGTGCTCAATTGAAGGGTGGGCACAACATCCAGTGTGTCTATATCAAAATCAGGCTGAAAAAAGCGATTAAACATCACAAGTCCATTAGCCCCAGACTGTACGAATTTGCCTGCCATGTAGGGTATGGAGGTAAAGAAAGGACTGATTTTTACAGCAAGGGGGATACGAACCTGTTTCCTGATTTCTTTTACCAGATCAATATAATCCTTTTCGAGATCCCGGCCAGCCAGATCAACGTCCGTTGGAATATGGTACATATTCAATTCCAGGGCGTCAGCTCCAGCCTGCTCAATATTCCTGGCATATCGCACCCACCCGGCGTTTGATATACCATTCAGACTTCCAATTACAGGTATAGATACGCTGCTCTTGATTTTTTGGATCAGGGAAAGGTATTCTTCTGGACCTACATTGTAGTGGTCAAGATCAGGGAAAAAAGTGGCTGCTTCTGCAAAAGAATGGGTGCCTCTCTCGAGGAAATAATTCAATGCCAGACTTTCATGGGTTATTTGTTCTTCAAACAATGAATACATAACCACGGCGCTGATACCGGCATCTTCCATCTTCTTCACTGTATCTGCCTTCTTTGATAGAGGCGAAGAAGAAGCAATTAGGGGATTGTTCAATTCCAAACCAAGATACTGGGTAGTCAGGTCTATCATTTTGGTGTCTCCTGGTTAAATAATACACCCGGCGAGGTTACTCGCCGGGTGTATGTATAACGTAGCGATTAGGATTCTGGGTTCTTGGCTTTGTATTCGATGGCTGCCATAGATTTATAGAGATCCCAACGTTTGGCCGCATCGTTGGTGACTTCTTTCATCAACATTTCTGCGCGAGCTTCATCTGACTGGAGCAGCATGCGGTAGCGGGTCTCTTTATAGGCATATTCCGATACCGGAATGGTGGGATCCTTGGAGTCGATAAGCAGAGGATTCTTGCCTTCATCCACAAGAGCCGGATTGTAGCGGTAAAGCGGCCACATTCCAGAATTAACAGCCGCCTTCTGCTGATCAAGTCCGCGGCGCATATCAATACCGTGGTTAATGCAGTGACTGTAGGCAATGATAAGGGATGGACCGTTGTAGGCATCGGCTTCCAGGAAGGCCTTGAGTGTCTGGGCATCATTGGAACCCATAGCGACGCGGGCCACATAGACATAACCATACGCCATGGCAATCATACCCAGGTCTTTCTTGGGCAGTCCTTTACCACGGGCCGCGAATTTGGCAACGGCTGCACGTGGGGTGGATTTGGATGCCTGACCACCGGTGTTGGAGTAGACCTCGGTATCGAGAACGAGGACATTCACATTACGGCCGGAAGCCAGCACATGATCAAGGCCGCCGTAACCAATATCGTACGCCCAGCCGTCACCACCCATGATCCATACGGATTTCTTGACGAGGACATCGGCGATGGAAACAAGCTGCCGGGCCAGAATGTCTTTGTTATCCGCAAGTTTCTTCTTGAGGGCATCCACACGATCGCGCT
Source organism: Leptolinea tardivitalis (assembly GCF_001050275.1). GTDB lineage: Bacteria > Chloroflexota > Anaerolineae > Anaerolineales > Anaerolineaceae > Leptolinea > Leptolinea tardivitalis. The sequence continues at coordinate 665,634 of NZ_BBYA01000010.1, read as the reverse complement.
GGGCTTTGATACCGGCATCAGTAGATTGATCTGCGTTGAGAATTTCACTTACCAGGCTGTCACCGATCTGACCGGCAAATTTCTTCAAGAGTTCCTGGGCAAATTCGGTCTGCTTGTCAATGGTGAGGCGCATGCCAAGGCCGAACTCGGCATTGTCTTCAAACAGAGAGTTGGACCAGGCCGGACCGCGTCCGTCTTTATTCTGTGACCAGGGTGTGGTGGGCAGGTTGCCGCCATAGATGGAGGTACAACCGGTAGCGTTGGCTACAACCATACGGTCGCCAAAGAGCTGGGAGACCAGTTTTATATATGGAGTTTCACCGCAGCCACCGCAGGCTCCTGAGAACTCAAACAACGGCTGGAGCAATTGTGAATTCTTGACGGTAGTTGGCTGGAAGGCTGTGCGGTCAACTTCGGGCAGCGAGAGGAAGAAGTCCCAATTGACATTTTCCTGTTCGCGGATAGGAGGCTGCTCGGCCATATTGATCGCTTTGAGGCTGGGATCAGCTTTATTTTTGGAGGGGCAGGCTTCTACACAAAGGCCGCAACCGGTGCAGTCTTCAGGTGATACCTGAATGGTGAACTTGGTGCCGGGCATTTCTTTAAATTTGGCATCCACAGATTTGAAGGTGGCCGGGGCGTTCTTGAGCAGGGCTGGATCATAAACTTTCTGGCGAATAACGGCATGCGGGCAGACAAAGGAGCATTTACCGCACTGGATACAGGTGCCAGGATCCCAGACCGGAATTTCCAGGGCAATATTGCGTTTTTCCCACTGGGATGTTCCGGTGGGGAAGGTACCATCAACAGGCATAGCTGAAACAGGAAGTTCATCGCCTTCGAAGATGATCATCTGACCGAGAACATCTTTCACAAATTTCGGTGCGGCGTCAGAAACACTCGGCCGGCGGGTCAGTTTACTGGTTACCTTTTCAGGATATTTAATCTCATGCAAGTGATCCAGAGCGGCATCGACAGCATCAAAGTTCTGTTTAACAACTGCTTCACCGCGTTTTCCGTAGGTTTTCTTGATGGATTTCTTGATTTCGGCAATCGCCAGATCGCGGGGGAGAACACCGGAGATGGCAAAGAAGCAGGTCTGCATGATGGTGTTCACGCGGCCGCCCATTCCAGTTTTCTGGGCAACTTCGTTGGCATCAATTGTGTAGAATTTGAGTTTCTTCGCGATGATATCTTTCTGGACTTCCTGGGGAAGTTTGTCCCAGACTTCTTCGGGGCCGTAAATACTGTTCAGAAGGAACACAGCACCGGGCAGGGCATAGCGGGTCATATCGAACCGCTCGAGGAAGGAGTACTGATGGCAGGCTACGAAATTGGCTTTGCGAATCAGGTACGGGGCGCGAATAGGTTCTGGGCCGAAGCGCAGGTGAGAAATGGTTACGGAGCCGGATTTCTTCGAATCATAGTAGAAGTAACCCTGGGCATTATTATCTGTCTCTTCACCGATAATCTTGATGGAGTTTTTGTTGGCACCAACGGTACCATCAGCTCCCAGACCGAAGAAGACACAGCGGACGGTCTTGGGGCTTTCGATGTCAAGATCGGCATCATATTCCAGGCTGGAGTGTGTTAGATCGTCATTAATACCAACGGTGAAATGGCCCTTGGGAGTGTCTTTCTTGAGTTCATCAAAGACGGCTTTAGCCATACCGGGGGTGAATTCCTTGGAGGAAAGGCCATAGCGGCCGCCAATAATTACCGGGGCGGTCTTGAAGGGGGCTGTACCGTTGGTGATACCTTCGGCAATGGCTGCCACCACATCCTGGAAGAGGGGTTCGCCCGTGGCACCGGGTTCTTTGGTGCGGTCGAGTACGGCAATTTTCTTGACGGTGGCCGGGAGAACTTTGAGGAAGTGCTCTACAGAGAACGGGCGATACAGGCGGACGGTCAGAACGCCGACTTTTTCGCCTTTGTTCATTAAGAATTTGGCGGTTTCCTCGGCGGTTTCAGCGCCGGAGCACATGGCAACAACCACACGATCGGCATCTTTCGCACCAAAGTATTCCATCACCTGATAGCTGCGGCCGGCGATCTTGGCGAATTTATCCATGTATTTCTGTACGATTGCCGGAGTGGCAGCATAGAAGGGATTGACCGTTTCACGACCCTGGAAGTAAACATCCGGGTTCTGGGCTGTACCGCGGAGAACCGGATGATCTGGCGAGAGGGCGCGTTCACGATGTTCGGTGACAAATTTCTCTTCAACCATCGCCCGGATATCATCGTTGGTCAGCCGTTCAATCTTGTTGACCTCAGCGGATGTGCGGAAACCATCGAAGAAGTGAACGAAAGGAACACGGGCTTCAAGAGTGGCGGCATGGGCGATAAGAGCCATGTCATGAGCTTCCTGCACAGATCGGGAGGTAAGCATGGCAAAACCGGTAGATCGGGCAGCCATCACATCACTGTGGTCACCGTAAATCGAAAGCGCATGGGTGGCCAGAGCCCGGGCGGAAACATGGAAGACTGTGGCGGTCAATTCACCGGCAATCTTGAACATGTTGGGGATCATCAAGAGCAGACCCTGGGAAGCCGTAAAGGTGGTGGACAATGCACCAGCCTGAAGGGCACCATGAACGGCACCGGCAGCACCGCCTTCAGATTGCATTTCCACGACCGATGGAACTGTTCCCCAAAGGTTCGGCAGTTTTGCGCCGGCCCACTGATCAGCCCATTCACCCATCGTTGAAGACGGGGTAATGGGGAAGATGGCGATAACTTCACTTAGCTTGTAAGCGATATCAGCTACAGCTTCGTTGGCATCAAGTGTTACTTTTTCTCGCGGCATTTGGCTTACTCCATTCACAAAAATTTCCGGGCAGCGAATTTTTGCCACTCGGTTGGATTTGAACATGTATACCCAAAAATGGGTTTATTTCTATTGCATTAGTAAAAGTATAAGTCAGCTTAAATTCCTCAAAAAGTATCAAAAATCACCGAAAAGGCTGTTATCATGCAGCATTTTTCAGCTGTTTCATGGCCAGCAAAAGACAGGCCAGGGTTTTACCATCATGGATCTGATTCGAATGAATCATTTCCCAAACCTTTTCAACAGATATAGCTTCCACTTCCAGAAATTCATCATCATCCTGTTTCAATGGAGCCGGGTAAAGCCCGGTCATTAAAAAGACATGCATGAATTCAGAGGAGTAACCGGGTGCCAGGAAAAATTCACCCAGTTTCGTCACTTCTTTGGCGGCAAAACCAGTTTCTTCCCGGATTTCACGGGCGGCACAAATGGCAGGATCTTCACCTTCTTCAAGTGTTCCGGCAGGGAGCTCCATGAGCATACCCTTTACACCCATGCGATATTGATTGACAAAAAGTATCCGGTTCTGGTCATCCACCGGAACAATAGTCACGGCACCGGAGTGTTTTATATAATCGTATGTGGTTTCTCTTCCATCAGGAAGGCGTACTTTTACCTTCTTTACCGCAAATGCCCGCCCGCGGAAAATTTCTTCTTCGTTAAGCCATTCAAATGTCATTGGGAAAATTGTGGGTACTTCTTCAAGATGTATTGTTCTGCTATTATACCTTGTTCCTGTTATTCCTTTTAATCGTTATTAAGGATGATATAGACAGAAAAAGGGTATTTTTGACAAATGAAGTTGATGTAGCTGTGAATATTTCGCCAATTTTGTTTTCAGAAATATACTGTCATTAATGATTTCTTCTGTGGTAGACTGATTCGTGTTTACACATGAAAAGACGCACTGGCGGGTGCGTCTTTTCATGTTGAGGATGGATCGAGATTCTATCGAGGAGATCTCGGAATACCTGTGTTTAAGGAATTTTCAAAATTTGTCCCGTATGGATTTTGTAGGGTTCAGGGAGATTGTTGGCTTCAACTATATCGCTGGGATCCACATCTCCGTATAGACAGGCAATGGTGTATAGGGTATCTCCTGCATGAACCTCATAGGTGGTAGGGTGAATGCGGATGTAACGGTGGCCAAACCGACTTTCTGGCCATTCGCCAGTTTGAGGGATTTTAAGGACAAATCCTACATCTGGTTTGGATTCAAGAGACAATCCGCTGGCGTTAAGCAGGTCAATTGGATTGACGTTGTATCGCCGGGCAATACACAATGGCCATTCCCCTTTATTTAATGAATATGTTTGTGGGCGGTGCGAATCAGGTGTAGGTGTGGGTTCATCGTCATTGTTTTTATCATCAGACGATGAAACTGCTTTGGCTACACCTTTATTGGCGGCAGCTGGTTTAGCCGCAGCCGGCTTTTGGGCGGCTGCCTGCTGTTTGGTATCGAATAACGCCAGTACTGTTGCTGTTGGTTTCACTGCCGAAGCTCGTGAAGCTGGCATCTGGCACCCGCTGGATAGCATCAGGATTAAAATTGATGCCAAGGAAAGGGCGTTTAGTAACTTTTTCATTTTCAAAGCTCCTTCCAAACTCCACAGGCGGCTCGTACCGCCAGATTTTTCTGGTATTGGAGTGTACGGGCAATGTTGCAAGAAGCGCGCCAGACCGTATTCCTAAGAGTAGAAGGTTCGTATGAATGTTTATTTTTCCTGTTCCATCACCGGCGGACGCCAGGATCAACCGGTTTACCAGAGCATCGTTGATGCCCTGGTAGCCGACGGGCATATTGTTCCCACAGCTCATCTGTCTGACAAAAACATTCTTTCGCTGGAAACGGTTATTGATCCTTGTGACGTATATAAGCGCGATGTTGCCTGGGTAAAAAACTGCGACGCTCTTGTAGCTGAAGTCACCACGCCTTCTCATGGAGTGGGGTATGAAATTGCTCTTGCAGAATCACTGGGCAAACCAGTGTTCTGTTGTTATCTACTGGGAAGCCGAGTATCGAAAATGATCCTGGGGAATACTTCTCCCCGGTTTGTTACCTGTGGTTATTCCAGTACGGAAGATGTCATTCAAAAGATGAAAGTCTTCTTAAAGTCGATTGCGAGAGAGTGAATGTTATCTTGTGGAAATATGACTTTCGGCAATGGTCAGACAACTCGACTCGGGATAAGATATAGACAGTTCGGTGAAACGAACAAAAAGCAGATCATATCGCTGTCTCCTCCTTTGGCGAAAGTCTCCGCCGGGTTCCTGACCACCCCCGGCGGAGGCTGCTTTTAATTCGCAAGAGGATTATTATTAAGCATTATCTTTATGGAAACAACATTATGACAGACACTAACCTTATTTTCAAAAATCAACTTATCGTAAATTCTTTTGAATGTGATATCAACCGCCAGTGGAAACCCGCTTCTTTCTTTCAGCATTTGACTGAAACGGCTGGCCGTCATGCAGACCAGCTCGGATGCGGTTTTGAAACCATGTTTGCCCGCAATCTTTTCTGGGTACATTCACGCATGAAGATCCAATTCTATCGGTTTCCTGTTGATGGCGAAAAGATCACCATCACTACCTGGCCGAAAACGATCCAACAAAAGTTGTTCTTTATTCGCGATTACCAGATTCATTCTGAAAAGGATGAACTTCTGGCCGCTGCCTCATCGGCCTGGTTGATCATTGACGCTTCATCCAGACGAATGGTTCCGCCGGCTTCCACGAACTTAAATCTACCCACATATACCGATCGTGTAGCCCTGGATGAACCGCTGGAAAAGCTCTCGGTGGGTGATGGGGGTGAGCCGTGCCTGAATATCACCGCCGGATATTCTGCCGTCGATATGCAGGGTCATGTGAATAACAGCCGGTATGTGGAGTGGGTATGTGATTCATTTCCGATGGAAGAATTTCAAACCCATACCCTTGATTGGATGCAGGTGAATTATGATAAAGAAATAAGACCCGGTGAAATGGTGACTATCACCCGGCATAATCCAGATGGAGATACTGGAATTTGGGCCATTTCTGGTCATAATGAGTCAAATGATACCCGAGCGTTTGAAGCTTTGTTGCGCTGGAAAAATTGACCTCGAACGAGATATCAAGACTCACGGTTTACTGCCAGATCCAATAAGACCGGCCGGGCAGCCAGAATGGCGCGCGCGCGATGGCTGAGACGGTTCTTTTCTGTCATGCTCAGTTCTGCCATGGTGCGATTCAAACCCTGCACTAAGAAAATCGGGTCATACCCGAATCCATTTGTTCCGCGTTCCTGCGGGATGATTTCGCCCCGGCACTCGCCATTTAGTATATGTATCTTACCCTCTGGAACAGCGATCACCACTGTGCTTCGAAATACCGCCGGCCAGGGTTGAGGATGGACAGCGAGTTTTTCCAACAGGTATTTTCGCCGGTCTGCATCAGTGGCACCTGGTTTTCCTGAAAAACGGGCGGAATGCAGACCGGGTTTTCCCCCTAAAGCGTCTACTTCTAATCCAGAATCATCCGCAAGAGTGACCAGTCCGCTGGCCTGGCAATATGCCCGTGCTTTCTTTTCTGCATTTTCGGCATAGGTTTCACCGTCTTCTTCTACATCAATATTCAATCCAATGTCAGCAGGCAGCAGGGCTTGCAACGGGATATCCTGCAGTAAATCCATGATTTCAGCCAATTTTCCTTTGTTTGTACTGGCAATTAATAAGCGCATTTTTTCACCACCGGTATAACTGAGAATTTTGATAAGTCGTTGACTTTAATTTTCAGCGTGCTATAATTTCGTATATCTTATTAATTTAGCGTTGGAATCTCCTTGGCACAAGACCGCTTTCCCCTTCGGATTAATGCAGGCTTTCTGATCAATGCACCGATCAGCACAAGCCGAGAGATCAATTTCGATCTTTCCTCCATAAGTCTTGGGAGTGACTTAAACCTGAAAACACTGGTCGGCAAAGTGGAATTAACCCGAACACCCAAGGGAATTCTTGTAGAAGCCGGTTTTTCTGCCACAATGCAGGCCGAATGTGTGCGTTGTCTGGACGAATTTGACCAATTATTAAGAACCGACTTCAGCGAATTGTATGCCTTCCATGCCAATTCAGTCACTGATTCCGGACTTATTGTACCGGAAGATGGGAATATTGATTTATTGCCGCTTTTACGCGAATATCTGTTGATCGAAGTCCCCATAAAAACCGTGTGCAGGGAAGATTGCCAGGGCCTGTGCATAATTTGCGGGGAAAATCTTAACCACCAGACATGTGAACACCAGGCTGAAAAGAACCGGTCTGATTTCTAGCATGGTGTAGCCATAACGAGGAGGGAAGGGCATGGCAAATCCGGCAAGACGGCGTAAAAATACCCAGATCCTCGGCATGCTGCTGGAAAAAGCAGATGTCCAGGGATACCTGACAACGGAAGACCTGATGGAGGCCTATCCTGAAGTTTCGGCGGATGCAGAACGACTGGAAGCCGTCATGATGGCACTTCGGCGCCGAGGTGTGGAATTTCTGGACGGCGAAACTGAATCAATTGACAGCAGTGATGAGATTAATGATACGGATTTTGATCCTTATTCTGATCTGGCTCCACTATCCAGTGAAGACACAATCGGTCTTTATTTAAAAGAAATGTCGCGGGTTCCTCTTCTAAATGTACAGGAAGAGCTTGATCTGGCCAAACGAATTGAAGCCGGCCAGGCAGCGCGAAAAAAATTGAAGAGTTTCTCAGATAAGAATGCCCCGGAGCTTCGGGAAGAACTTGAACGAACGGTAGAAGATGGTTTGCGGGCTCGTGAGCATCTGATCAAAGCCAACACCCGTCTGGTGGTATCCATTGCCAAACGTTATTTAAGCCGGGGTGTGCCTTTCCTTGACTTAATCCAGGAGGGCAATCTTGGCTTGATGAAGGCGGTTGAAAAATACGAATATCAACGCGGGTTCCGTTTTTCCACCTATGCCACCTGGTGGATCCGGCAGACGATTACCCGGTCAATTGCTGACCAGGGACGTACTATTCGTGTACCGGTTCACATGGTTGATCGTATCCGCCAGCTTTATAAACTGACCCACGAAATGGAACAAAAACTGGGACGTATTCCCACAAACGAAGAACTGGGCGACCAGATCGGCGTCAGCTCCAACAAGGTGGACTGGATGCTGCAGGTTTCATGGCTTCCGCTCTCGCTTGAAAGCCCGATCAATGATGAAGATGATTCTGAATTGGGTATGTTTGTGGAAGATGAAATCACCCCCACACCCATGCAATCAGCTTATACCAACTTGCTCCGTGAGAAAATTGAGGAGGTGTTGGCTACTCTTCCACCGCGGGAAGCAAGAATATTACGCCTGCGTTTTGGGCTGGATAACGGCCGAACCTATACGCTGGAAGAAGTTGGCAAGAAGTTTGGTCTAACGCGCGAGCGCATCCGTCAGATTGAAGGAAAAGCTCTCAGCCGGCTGCGTCACCCGCGCCGGGCCCGGCAATTAAAAGATTACGTGCAATAAATTCTAGAAATAAATCAGATCCGTAAAGAGGCAATCGCATTGATTGTCTCTTTTTTATTGAATAATCTGAGGCAGGGAAGAAGCAGGCGGCAAGTTCTCAGGGATGCAACTCAGATTTATTCCCATCTGATTCTTCTGGTAATGTATCTTTGAACAGCAACATAAATCGTCAGGGAATGAATCATACCCAATGTGTTTCGTGATTATTTCATAAATGAAATGAAAGCCCCTACCAGCGTTCTATATGAATACGCTCTGGTTTGAAACGGTGGGGCGGCAATTTCTTTTCATTAGGCCTGCCAATGGCTACCAGCGAAAGAGCATGCACCGAATCTGGCAGACCAAACAATTTTTTGGCCACGGCCATCCGTTCCGATTCCGGATGAAGCCCTATCCAGACGGCGCCAAGACCCTGGGCATGGGCAGCCAGGAGTATGTTTTCTGTAGCGGCAGCGCAATCCTGAGGCCAGCGTCCCGGGTGGTTTTCCAGCTTTTCATCGGCGCAGACAAGGATGGCCACCTTGGCCTGTGGAAGCATTCCAGCATACGGATGTACCCGTGCGATTTCATCCAGGGTTTCATGGTTCCGGATGACGATGAAATGCCATGGCCGCGCATTCCCCGATGATGGGGCAGCCATAGCTGCTTGAAGGATCATGTCGATTTCCTGGTCAGTTACTGGTTCATCTGTGTACTTCCGAATACTGCGGCGCGATAAAATGGCTTCTAGCACGTCCATTTATTCCTCCGATTTCTGAATGGCTTCCACCGGCGTAACAGGTCCATAAATCACAGAGAGTATTCCAGAAAGGTAACGATCCATCGTCCAAAGATTGGCATACACCAGATTCCGGATGATGGCACTGGACAGGGTATCATTTTCAACGTTGATGCTGGTTTTATAACGGATCTCTCCGTCTGAGAAATCCATTTCAAAATTACCGACTTTAAGACCGTAATTGGCGCGTGTGATGAATTCTGCCATCAAAACACGTTTATCTTCAGGAACGTTCACGGGGCATATGGAAAAGAAGAAAAAAATCGGCTGCTCTTCATGAACCTGGGCATAGCAAGACCACTTGCCATTCTTCCCCTGAAAGGTCATCTGTAAAATTGGCTGATTACCCAATTGCAGGTAATACCATTCATCATCGGTAAAAAATTTTTGGATAATGGGAAAAAGATCGTTCATGGTTCTCCGATGAAGGCAAAAATAAACCAGTTACTTGATTCTATCATAGGCGTCATTAACGCATAACAAAAAAAGCAATGGCAGATTAATGTTCTATATTGAAAAGATACTCTATTTCTTTAAGAAAATAGCGGAGCATTGAATAGACAGAATGAATGACAAATGCTATGGTAAGATTCTCTTTAATAACGGTTGTTTGGGTTCGTTGAATTGTGGGATTTGTTGCAGGTGAAAATGCTGCATGTTATAATTCCTATAGGTCAGATAAAAACAGTCCGAATTTATCGACCTTATTTTTCTCTGCTGCCGTATTCAAATCCATCCCACGTACTACATGTCAATAGAAAAATCACCAAACCCCTGCAAACAATGAAGGGTGTTATTACATTTCTGTTCAACTGATGAGATATATATGACGATAAAAATTGTGGAATTGGAAGATACTCCTCTTCAAAAACTCCGACAAATAGGGATGGATTTTAATGTTCCTAATGCTGGACGATTGAAAAAAGAGAATTTAATCCTGCGAATCCGGCAAAACGAAGCGGCGCAGGAAGGGTTGGAAGTACGCGGTGGTGTACTCGAAGTACTACAAGAAGGTATTGGCTTCTTGCGGCAAAATTATGCCATCGGGCCAGAAGATGTATATGTATCACAGGCACAATTACGCCGTTATGACCTTCGCAGCGGTGACTTTGTGCTAGGACAGGTCAGACCGCCCCGCGAATCAGAGCGGCACTACGGCTTATTAAAGGTGGAAACAATTAATGGTATTCCAACCGAAGAATTACATAACCGCCGTCGTTTCGAAGACCTTACACCCATTTTCCCGGATAAACGGTATGACCTGGAAACTGACCGGGCTATCCTCTCCACCCGGTTGATCAATCTGGTGGCTCCCATTGGACGGGGTCAGCGCGGTATGATTGTTTCCCCTCCAAAAGCCGGAAAGACGACCATTCTGAAACAGGTGGCCAACGGCATTTCTACCAACTATCCCGATGTTCACCTAATCATAGCCCTGATCGGCGAACGCCCGGAAGAAGTCACCGATATGGACCGTTCTGTTGATGCCGAAGTCGTGGCATCTACATTTGACGAGCAGGTTACTTCTCATGTTCGGGCAGCTGAGATTGCTCTTGACCGTGCCAAACGGCTTGTTGAATTGGGGCGTGATGTTGTTATACTGATGGACTCGCTAACCAGGCTTGCAAGGGCTTATAATCTGGTGGTAAATCCGTCTGGAAGAACGTTATCAGGCGGTATGGATCCAACAGCGCTGTACCCTCCGAAACGTTTCTTTGGGGCAGCCCGCAACCTGGAAGAAGGCGGTTCTTTGACGATCATTTCGACCGCCCTTGTTGATACCGGGTCGCGTTTAGATGATGTGGTGTATGAAGAGTTTAAAGGCACTGGTAATATGGAATTGCATTTATCCCGCCGATTGCAGGAAAGACGGGTTTTTCCGGCTATTGACATAGAGCGTTCATCAACCCGTCGAGAAGAATTGCTGCTCGGGCCGGATATTTTACAGCGAGCCTGGTTGATGCGGCGTATGTATCTTCAAATGATTGCACCGCCGCCTCAGGGTGCCGGTATGGATCCTTCGGTAGGTACGGAAGCCATTTTGCAGCGGTTAACCCGTACACGTACCAACCAGGAGTTTTTAGAGAATTTGACGGAGGATATGTGAAATTGAAATTTGCAACCCGTGAGAAGCCTGAAAAGCCACAGGGTATTGAAGAAGGCAGAAAGACCCCGGCAGATATCTGGCTTCCGAAAATTGGATGGGGGGTTGCACTGATCATGGTCGGTTTTACCGTCTTTGTGGCGATAAAAAAAGTGCCGGGCATTGTTTTGGCAGAAGCACCAGTGCCCACTCCGACTCCGATTGCCCCCATTCCACAGGGAAGCGGCGGAGCCCCGCATATGCCGGACATTGTTTCAACCAGCTTGATCTCGGTTTCTCGTGCTGCCGATGGACACACGTCAAAACCATCCAGACCGCTGGATAAAGTGCAGCATTATATTGTGGAAAAGGGAGATTCTGTTTTTTCTATTTCAAAACAGTATGACTTAAAACCCGAATCGATTCTTTGGGCTAATTTTGATACCCTTCAGGATGACCCCCAGATGTTATCTGTGGGTATTGATCTGAATATCCCGCCTACCGATGGCGTGTATTACAAGGTTACCAAATACGACACTCTCGAAAAGATCGCATCCAAATTTCATGTCCATGTGGAAGATATTGTGATGTGGCCCAGCAATAAACTCGATTTTGTGAATCCCAAGATTGAGGTTGGGCAATACCTTATGATTCCAGGTGGCGTAGGTGAGGTAAGGCAATGGATCGTTCCGGATATTGCCAAAGGTAAATCGGGTACATTGGCCAATTCCAAGATCATTGGACCGGGAGCATGTGAAACAGGTGAAGGCGGTGCGGTGGGTACCGGAAGTTTCATCTGGCCAACGAACAATGTTCACAAAATCTCTGGTAATGATTACTGGTCTGGCCATCTGGGGATTGATATTGCCGCCCTGACGGGTGATTACATCAAAGCTTCAGACAGTGGTGTGGTGGTGTATGCCGGCCCGATAGGCGGTGGTTATGGTAACTTCGTGATGATCGATCACGGCAATGGTTATCGCACGGCTTATGGTCATAACAGTGCCGTTCTGGTTCGCTGCGGTCAGAGCGTCACTCAGGGACAAACTATTGCCCTGGCAGGCAGTACCGGTAATTCGACCGGCCCGCATCTCCATTTTGAGATCCGGTACTATGGTGGTTTCATCAACCCGTGGGCGTTATTAAACTAACAAACTGATCTCAATAGAAGCCTGAGGATTGATATCAATTCTCAGGCTTTTTTTTATAACAGGTCAGGCGGATCGATTTGCACCCGGCAATTCTCCAGTGGAATACCTTCTAACACCCGTACTGGATCAGGGCTACGGAGTAATACCTGGTATCGGTAATATCCCCCTTGCCGCGAAAAGAAGCAAGGTAAAGCTCCTCCTACAGAGGATGCTCCCATATTCTCTATTTCAATTTTATGAGCGATGGCCGCGCGAATTTTTTCTGCCTGTTCCTGGCAATTCTTTTCCCGCATATCCTGGAACAACAATCGGGCTAATCGGATGAATGGTGGATATTGAAGCCGGTATCGTTCTTTGATATCGACCTCGTAGAATGCATTCAAATCATGCCGCGAGGCTGCCTGAATGGCATAATGCTGTGGCATGTATGTTTGCAACAATACACGACCGCCTCGTTCGCCTCTTCCAGCGCGCCCTGCCACCTGAGTGATTAATTGAAATGTACGTTCCGGGGCACGATAATCTGGAAGATTTAGCCCTGTTTCAGCCAGCAAGATGCCGACCAGTGTGACCAGCGGGAAATCATGTCCTTTAGACACCATTTGAGTTCCAATAAGGAAATCTGCGTGATGGGCTGTGAAGTGATCGAGGATGATCTCATGGGAGTCTTTCCCCTGTGTTGATTCCGAGTCCCAGCGAAGGATTCGGGCAGTTGGGAACAGGTTCTTCAATTCTGCTTCAACCCGTTCCGTTCCGGTACCAAACGCTTTGATCCGGCTGCTTCCGCAATTTGGGCATGATTTAGGCATCTGGCGTTTGTATCCGCAATGATGGCAGACCAGTCCGTCCTGAGTGGTATGTAAGGTTAGTGGTATTTCACATCGCGGGCAGCGCAAGGAATGACCGCAATCAAAACAAAAGACATATGTCGCGGTTCCACGGCGATTAAGAAAAAGGATGGCCTGTTCCCCCGCTTCCAACACTTTTTGCAGCCCTTCCTGAAGCGGGCGGCTGAACATGGATCGGGTTCCGGCCTTGAGCTCTTCGCGCATATCCACAATTTCAACATGGGGAAGACCGGATTGACCTGCGTCATCCGATGGAAAACCGGATTGTTCAGATTGAACAACCTCCCCTCTGGCGGAGGTGAGGAAAGTTTTGTTCCCATAGACTCCCACCCGGCGCGGTAAGGTCAGGTGTTGCCATACCCCCCGGTGGACTTCATATAACTGGGTGACATCTGGAGTGGCGGAACCCAGCAATAATGCGCATTGACAGATTTCTGCATATTTCAAGGCCGCTTGCTGGGTAGAATACATTGGTAGAACATCGCTCTGGTAATATGAATCATCATGACATTCATCTATAACGATCAGCCCTATATTTTCAAGCGGGGTGAATAAGGCACTTCGCGGACCGATAATCACGGGCAGCATTCCAGCTCTAGCCCGCCGCCAGGTGTCATAGCGTTCCCCCGGAGATAACCGGGAGTGGATCAGCCCGACCTGACCGGGAAAGCGGGACAGGAAACGTTGAACCGCCAACGGGGTTAATGAGATTTCCGGAACAAGGACAATTGCCTGGCGTCTTGCCATGATGGTATCTTCTACTGCCCGCATGTACAGTTCGGTTTTTCCAGAACCAGTGATTCCCTGAAGAAGCATGGGGCGGGTTTTTACTCCTGTATTTACCTGTTGCAGGGTATGAGATATCGTTTCCCAGGCCGTCTTCTGATCAGAGGTTAAAACCGGTTTGGCTTGATCCAATGGGATAACATTTTTTAACGGATCCCGCCAGATTTCTGTTTCATGGAGAACAATGAGATTCATTTCCTGAAGGGCAACCAGATCGGCCAAAGTGCATCCACTGGCAGCATAAATCCAGGTAACATCCACCGGAAGGGCTTCATTTGATAAAAATTCAAGAGCCATTTGGCGCCGAAGTTGTGTTTTTTCTGCTTTTTGACCGGCCAATTTGAGATTGGATATTGAATCGATTGGATGGGCCAGAGAGGCTGTTCGAATCAGTTTTGGTTTGACTCTGGGAGGCAGCAATATTGAGCGTGTTTTTATTTTTCCGGCTTGTTGCAGTTTTCTGATTGAACCTTGAAGTGGAACATGGGGAATGGCGGCCTCCAACTGACGCAAACGCAGATTGCCCCGTTCGATTAACTGCTTCATGAGGCGGACTTCTGTTTGACCCAGGCCGTCCAAACTCTCATTTCCATCGATCAATTCAACCAGTGTGTCTGCCTGTGAAGACAGACCGGGGGGGATCATCAGGTCAATACACTGGCATAATGGCGCCATTGTTGTTTCGGATAAAAACCCGGCCAATTGAAGCTGCCTGGCAGTCAGCACAGGAAAAGGATCGACCAGCGAGATAATCGGTTTAACATCCACTACTTCGGGAATATTTACCAGGCGGGTAACAACGCCTTGAAGAAGCCGATTGTTAAATGGCACTTCCACCAGACTGCCCGCTGATATTTTCCCCTGGAATTCCTCTGGAATAAGGTAATCAAATTCCCTGGAAATAGCAGGAACATTGACAGCCACCCGGGCGTATGAGGAAATATCCATGCGGGAAGTTTAATCGATTCTTCGTCTGTATCTGTAGAATTATCCCGTTTTAAGAATGGCCGCTGCTCCATACCCTACCACAGATTGGTGGTCACCGGTTTCATCGGCAGAGGTGCTGTGGTGAAGCAGCACAGCTTTGTTGGCTTTCAGCTTCAGGGAAGCCCAAAGGATGGCACTGATTGCTCCCGCTCCACACGCATATCCCTTGCCGGTGATATCGGCATCCAGCACACCTTTGGGTGAAAGCTCCAGTATCTGTTTCTCTAAAAATGCATCCAGTATTTCTGCCTGTGATTCAGGATAAAAATGCGAAAGATCACTGCTGGCTACCAGTAATGTGGATTGTTTTGAGGCAATTACAGCAATGCCTTCGCCAAGAGCCTGCATTTCTTGCGCATTCCTTGAACGCACCATCACTGGAAGTAAAGAGAATGAACCAACCAGACTGCGCTGCAGGAAGGGTAGCTCAATTTCAAGGGAATGTTCAGTATCCCGTGAAATGCGCCTGATCGGTTGACCGCAGACACTCTGGATGTCTTTTTCCAATGAAGTTAAGGCAACCGTGTCAACCGGAATGTCACCCAATGGGGTGGAATAGGCCTGGTGCGCAGTGGTGATCAGGTTTCCCGGGAAGATGTCATGGTAGGGTGAAACAACCACCACAAGATCGTATGACCTTCCCATGACTGTTTTGAAAGCATGTGCCGCCGTAAAACCAGAATATCGATGTCCGGCATGAGGGGCAACCAGACCAATTACATCGCCTGAAATGGGCGGGATTTGCGCTTTTTCAAGATAGGTATCAATCTGCCTGGCCAGGCGGTTTGGATTACTTTCGTACCAGCGGCCGGCAATAGGAGAAGGGCGGATATCCATTACAACAGCCATATCAGTCTCCTTCCATTCGTTCTGAAATCAAGAACGGTTAACGATATTCTAGCACCGCAGGACGGTAATGGAGATTATGGATATGGATTACTGTAAGAAATCTTTCGGATTGACTCGTCCGTACGTGTCACTGCGCATTTCAAAGTGAAGGTGCGGGCCGCTGGATTTACCGGTTGTACCGAGCAGGCCAATAACCTGTCCTTGTGAGACCGACTGGCCGCAGGCCACGCTGATGGAATTCAGGTGGGCATAGAGCGTCTGCCAGCCATTTCCGTGGTCAATAACCACTACATTGCCATAACCATAATCATTCCAACCGGCATAGACGATCACACCGCTGTCAGAGGCAAAAACACCGTTATTCAGCTGTCCGCCGATATCAATGGCATAGTGACCGGTTTCAGGTGAATAGTCAAAACCCGATATAAACCGATCCGGGGCAGGCCATAGGAACGTTCCGCTGCCGATTAAGCCGTCTGCCACACCGGCGCAGGCTCCCGGTCCGTAAATCTTGGCAACAGCCGGGTCTTTACGGGTGATGCGCGGTGCCGACCAGACCACAAATTCACGCTGCCCTCCGGGAACAACGAGTTTGGTTCCGGGCTCAATATTCGGATTTGAAAAATCGCCGAGAGTGGCGCGGTTCAAATGATTTCCGGGAAAATCAACAATGGCATCTGGTGATACGCCATAAAACTTGGCTACACCATTCAATCCTTCGCCGGCGTGCCATTCATGGTAAACGCCGTCTACCGGAAGGATGGTCAATTCCTGCCCTGGTGTCAGGTAGTGTGGATTATCCGCCAGAACATTGTAATTACCCCAGAGGATCGTTTGAGGCTTCAAGTTGAATTTTGAGGCAATGGCAAAAATCGTATCGCCTTTTTGTACGGTATAGTGCAATATTTCTGACCGAGGTTTGATCGGCAATGATGTGTGTGAGTCAATCAAACGGGGGATGCTATCGAGAGGAATTGCTGGAATGAACATGATTCTGGCAGGATCCAGGGCTGCGGCGAGAGTGGGTGTGGCTTTATACACTGGAATGTCCGCTTTTTGAGGATTGCTGACATTTCCGGTGAGAAAAAAGCTGTTCATCACCCAGACCGCCACAAGAACCAGGAATACTGAAGCCAACCCGGTTCCAATACGCATAGCCTGTTCGGAAAGTCCCCGTTGTTGAATGGTCTGCCAAAGCTTCAACCACACAGAAATGGGTTCATCCTGCGCAACTGTAAGTTCGTCTTTTGAATTGGAATTTTCCAGACCATCCGGTTGATATTGAACCGGGGTCGGGGGATTTTCGATCATATGTCCTTCTTGTAGGGTGAAAGCATCATATCATGTGGAAAAATGGTCGTCAAGCAATGAATGAGAGCTTTCTTATCATATTTGTTTTAGTCAGACGCTACGATATTGAGCTATTGAAGAAGGTGGGTGAGCAGGTCAACCGGACTGTTGACGATTAAATCAGCTCCGGCTTTGCGGAGTTCCTGTTCTTCGCCAAAACCACATAGAACACCCACCGTCTGGGCACCGGCCGCTTTGCCAGCCCTGATATCAACAACCGTATCACCCACCATCAGGCAATGCCGTGGATCCACTCCCATCTGGGATGCTGCCCAGAGAATGGGATGCGGGAATGGTTTGGTGAATTCGCAAGTTTGTGAGGTGGCAATGGTTTTGAAATGTGGGAGCAAGCCGAATTCGTTGAGGAAGCCCAGTGTGCCAGACCGGTCCCGTGCACTGACAACAGCCAGGGGGAAACGCTGAACCAATGATTCCAATGTTTGCCTGGTCCCTGGAACCAGCATGTATTTTTTCTTCCGAGACCGCATAAAAGTCCGGTTAGCCCAGCTGAAAATACGCCCGGCAAAGGCATCCATTCCAAAACGATCGAGTGTGTAATACAAGAAATTTCCGGGAGTTTCTGAAGCCATGACCAACCGGCGAGCCAGAAATTGGGGATCCATTTTGGGGAAAAGCAAATGGATGGGTTTTAATACTGGCAAAATTTTCTTCAGGTAAAGGTCATCCGTATCGCTTAAGGTGCCATCAATGTCAAAACAGATGGCGCGGATGATGCTCGAGTTGATAGGCATAATTGGTTCCTTATTGGATCTGAAAGGCAGGCAGCGAAGTCAATACAGTCTTTTCCACAGTTTCATCTGGAGAAATCAACCAGAGAGTATTTACACCCTGACGGAAAAAAGCTACTCTGTTTGAGCTATTGTTATTCCAGCGAATGGCATGGGCATCTTGAAAAGAAGGCTTCCCCCAGCGTGCCTGGCCGTAAAGATTGGATGCAGAGAAAAATTCTACCGCATCTTCTTCTGTATCCCAGGTTGATTTCAAAATGAAGACCACGGCATTATCTGTCGAACGGGTAAAAATGGCATATCGGTCTCCACCCCAACCGGCGGCGCCAGTTCGGGCTTTGATTTCATCCAGACCGGTCTTTCCATTCTGACCATAGGCAAGCGAGAGGAATGTAGACCATTCTCCCAGTGTATTTTCTTTTACCAACCGCCATTCTCGAGAAAGAATACCGGTAAAATCTGGCAGATCAACCTCAACCGCTTTTTCCGCTGGATATTTATCTGGATGCAGAATCTGTTCAGTGGTTGTGGGTGGATTTTTAAAGGCACTGTTTACCAGGGTGTAACCGCCGCGGTCATTGAGGGAATAGACAAATTCCAATCCCTGTTTATATGGAAACAGAAAATCCTTTTGTAGATACTGGGGGGCAGAATCAAATACAGGACTTGTATATGAACCGTAAAAGTTCTGGAAGTCCTGTTTGTCAGTTTTTGTGGAGGATGTCATCATCCATTTTTGTTCAATAAAGGAAGCATCCCCTTCCACAAGGGCTGTAGCCGCGGCACAATATTCCGTTTCAACTTTGCAATTCTTGTCGTTTAATTTGAGGCCATTCTGGAGATCATAATTTTGATCCTGAAGTGTATGGGTATATTCGTGAGCGTAGGTCATTCGCTCAATGCCGCTGAAGGAATTCCCCTTAACCACATACATTTCTTTGGTCTCACTGTCATAATATCCGGCAATCTGTTCGGAATAAATCCGTTTGTAAAGATTAACCAGGTCAAAATCCTTTGGAAGCAAACCGAGGGTGCTGAGTAATAAAACGTCATCACTGGCATCCTGAGCGGAATAATCTTTGAAAAATTCCGTTTCCACCCTATTCTGCAAGTCTGATGGACTTAGCACATCCCGAGTAACCGGTGTATTCGGTTGCAATCCGCGCAGCGATATTACCTGCTGTTGGATGGTGTCCATTTGATTTTTCATCTCCGCCGGTAAATTGGACGTTGATGAACCGCCCGCAGCTGACGGAAGGGGAGTATCTAACGGCTGTGGAGGAAGATTGCCGGATCCTTTGAAGGATGTATCAGGTGAAGTGTCGGTTAAAACCAGGCTGTTGGAGGAAGCGGAGATGCGGAAATAAAAAAATAACCCTGCCATAATGGCAGCCATCAATACGACACAGAGCGATGTGATGATAAGAAAAGAGAAAAAGATTTTTTTATTCATGGTTGATGCAAAGGAGGATTATACCGGAGGGTCAATGAGATCGAACGTACTCGAGTGCATATTCTGCGTCAGCATATCCGGGGCGGGCATCCAGGGCTTTTTGGAAGTATTCGAGAGCTGATGTTTTATGCCCCAGCCGGTATTGAGCCCATCCTTCCCATAACAAGGCTTCTTCAGAATTGGCCGTTCGTTTGAGGGCATACTCAGTGATCGCCTGAAGATCTTCGGTCCGCAGCGAGTGGAAATAAGCCAGGAACGGCCCAAATTGATATCGCAGCATACGTTGTGGAAGACCAATCTTGCGGGCGGTATCATACGCAGCAGCTGCTTCTTCATACCGTTCGAAATAAACCAGATTGGACCCCAGGTTGAACCAGGGAAATACATTAGACGGATCCGATTTGGTTTCCGCCAGCGCAGTATCCAGGGCATGGCGGCGGTTTGTATCCAGATCCCAGTCATCACCCATCACCTGTTTGATCTCTTCTTCTTTTTCAGCAGGATAGACCAGGATATAAACCCGGTTAAAGCTTTGCCAACGCTTATCGAGGTCTGTGTATTTGACCTGCACATCCGGTCCGACAAAAACATCCTGAGTCAGAAAGGATTGAGTCTCGTCATTGTATCCGTTAATAAGAAGGTAATGTCCAGCCCAGCGGTCATCATTGAGCCAGTAATTTTTATCAACGGTATAACCTTCCTCAATCATGACGGGAATTCCGGTGGCGATGATCTGTTTCAGGCGTTCGATGGTTCCACCCACCCGATATTCTGTTTTCAAATAACCGGCATAATTGCGGACATAAAATTGCAATTCTTCCACATTAACATTCCGGTCGCCGCGGATAGGTTTGATTACATCCGAAATGGTGAATTGGTTGCCCTGCCAGCCAAAGAATTTCAGGTTCATGGCCAGAGCCGCCGGGCCGCAATTGTTCAAATCTTCACTTTCATAGGCAGGAGAGGCAAGCATCACTTCGCCGGGAATGGCTGTTGGTGATGGAGTGGGTGTTGTAGTGGGAACACCTGTTTGTGTACTGGCAGCCTGGGTCAAAGTGGGAAAGGGTGGCGTGGGTGTGTCATCCCGGATTTCAATCGTTTCCGCCACAGCAGATGTAGGCATGGGTGCAACCGGATTAAAGATGCCATTCAGATAAATGCCGGCATATTCCATCCGCCAGGACAACCGCCGGTTGACCGGTGGAAGTTGATAGATAATAAATCCAATAAGCAAGACCCCTACCAGACCGATGATGCCTGTAAGGACGGGCGGCAGGGTTGGTTTTCGTTTCTGATGAAAATTCATTCCTGAATTGTACACCACCAAACTGGACTTGTTTGGTGTAATTTAGACGAAAATCATCCGGTTTATTTGTTATAATCGCTGCCATGAAATATTATATTTGGACGGAAGGCTGCCAGATGAACGTGACTGATTCGCAGCGCGTTTCATCGGCACTGGAAAGCCTGGGGTATGCTTCCACCCTAAAACCGGAAGAAGCATCTGTTATTGTTTTAAATACCTGTGTAGTACGCCAGTCAGCCGAGAATAAAGCTTACGGGCGGTTAAACTCACTGGCGCCGTTGAAGAAGGCTAATCCTGATCTGGTGATCAACCTGATGGGCTGCCTTGTGGGCATTCGCACATCAGACAAACTACGCGACCGTTTTCCGTATGTAGATGTCTTTTCCCCTCCGTCTGATCCAGGTCCTCTGCTGGCGTACCTGACCCAGGATGATGTACGGCAAAAAATGCTGGAAGAAACCAGACAGCGCAATGCCTGGATGGATGAAGACCTGCCTTTGCCGGAAGCAGAGCATGGCAGACTGGTGGCGGCTCATATTCCCATCGTGTTGGGATGTTCCCATGCCTGCACCTATTGCATCATTCCCTACCGCCGCGGGGTGGAACGCAGCCGGCCGGCGGCGGATATATTGAAAGAAGCTCGTTCCCTGGTTCGTCAGGGCGTCAAAGAAATCACCCTGCTCGGTCAGATTGTGGACCGGTATGGATTGGATGATCCTTCGCTGCCAAACCTGACCGGTTTGTTGAAGCAATTAAACGAGATAGACGGCCTTGAACGTATCCGCTTTTTGACATCGCATCCCAACTGGATGACAGATGAGCTTTTGGAAGCTGTCGCTTCGCTGGATAAGGTCTGTCCGCATATTGAGGTTCCGATACAGGCAGGCGATGATGAAGTGCTGGCCAATATGAAACGCGGATACACTGCCGAACAATACCGCCGTCTGGTGGAAAAATTACGGGCTGTCATTCCCGACGTCTCCATTGCCACCGATATCATTGTCGGATTCCCCGGCGAAACAGCCGACCAGTTCCAGCATACCTATGATCTGCTGGCAGATTTGAAAATGGATGTTGCCCATCTGGCACGGTATTCTCCGCGTGAAGGAACAGTCTCTGCCCGCCGAATGCCTGATGATGTTCCTGCTGAAGAGAAGATGCGGCGTTTCCGTCTGCTGGAAGATTTGCAGGAAAAAATCGCTGCGGAAATCCATGCCCGTTACCAGGGTCAAACCGTACCGGTTTTGTTTGAAGATAAAGTGAAATCGCGCTGGCGCGGCCGCACAACCACCAACAAACTTGTGTTTGTGGAAAGTGAAGCAGACCTGCGTGGCAAGGTTGTTCCCGTACAGATCACCTGGACAGGGCCCTGGTCAATGCAATCGCGGCTACAGGATTAACCCCGATGAAGACGAGTGCAAAGATTTTTCTGGCCGCCATTGTCGCCGTGGGGGCGGCAGGCGGATATTTTTTATACCGTTCACGTATATACGGAATAAATACAATAAGAGTCATCGACTTCATCAACCATCCCGAGAAACATGCAGATTGGATGGTTAAGGCAGGCAGCCGTTGCAACAATGCCCCTTTTCAGATACCGGTGGATGGATTCATCGGGTATCTCTGGGATGATTCCTGGCAAATCGGTCAGCGTCATCAGGGGATTGATATTTTCAGCGGAAAACAACCCGGGGAAACCGAAATCCATGCGGCCTATGATGGATACCTGACTCGTCTTCCTGATTGGAAGTCAACGGTCATCATCCGTATTCCTGATGATCCAATTGAACCCGGGCGGCAGATCTGGACGTATTACACCCACATGGCCACCAAAGAGGGAACTTCCCTGGTGGATCAGGCTTTCCCCCCTGGAACTCAGGATGTATTTGTGAAAGCCGGTACAGTGTTGGGACGCATGGGGAATTTTTCTGGTACACCTGGAAACCCGACCGGTGTTCATCTACATTTCTCTATTGTTCGAGATGATGGGAATGGAAATTTCAAGAATGAACTTGAAATAAAAAATACCATTGATCCATCGCCATACTTCGGATTCAATTTGAATAAAAATAACCAGAAAGACGAAATACCGGGCTGCCGATAAACCAATTGAGAAAAATTAAACCAATATAAGGCTTGAAATGGGATTGCGGCTGTCTGGCGATGAATACAGTTTCATTTCAAATATGGACCACTGTCCGTTGCGTTTTTCCAGTATGGCATCGAGGTCATTCTTTTTACCCCCTTCATAATTAACCGTGGCAGAAATCCAGACAGAGAATCCTGCAAGGAACTCGTGATTCTGAACCTGCCGGTTGGTTAGCCGTACAATGCGAAAATTGCGGAACGTCATGTTTTGATATCCCTGGAATTGAAGGTCATTGTCCTGTTCAACCATTGACCGGAATTCTTCAAGAGTTTTTAACGATTTCATATCGGGGCTCAACATGAAATACGCCTCGTTGATCTTGTTTTCACTTAATTTCTGGATATACGTATTCAACACATCCTGAGCCTGCGTCTGTTCTGACCGGACGGTAAAAAGAGTAAAGCCAAAAGTAGCCATGCATGCGGCAGAACACAGAAAAGCCAAAAAACTTATAAGCAGTATGACTTGAGTTCTAATGGTCAGGTTCTTCCTTGTCAGGGATTTTTCCATGGCTGGCGGGGCAGAAAGCGGGTTTTCGGATGGAAGAGTCAAGGCGATTCCAGAGGATTATTGATTTTTCTGACTTTCAGTTTTATGCAGGGACTGATCTGATCGGAATATGCCTGTATGGTTGTTGAAACCGTATCCTTGTTCGCAAGAGGGAGAGGAATTCGGTTTCACGCGGTCACTTTTTATGTAAGGTGTTACCCCCTGGTGCTTTACCGTGTCAGACTTCTATATTTGATTCGTTTGGGCTGGTCAGCGTCTGTACCAAGACGCTTATGCAGGTCTGCCTCATAGTCTGACCAGTTGCCAACCGACCAGACAATGTTGCTGTCGCCTTCAAATGCCAGAATATGCGTAACAATACGGTCGAGGAACCAGCGGTCATGCGACACAATAATGGCACAACCGGCATAATTTTCCAGGGCTTCTTCCAGTGCGCGCAGAGTGTTGACATCCAGATCGTTGGTAGGCTCGTCGAGCATTAATACATTTCCCTGGCTTTTCAACATCTTGGCGAGGTGCAGGCGGTTGCGTTCCCCGCCAGAGAGTAACCCCACCTTCTTCTGTTGTTCTGCTCCCTGAAAATTGAAAGCACTTACATATGCGCGCGAATTGCGTTTCTGGTTGCCCAGTGTAATGATTTCTTCTCCACCTGTGATTTCTTCCCAGACGGTCTTTTCAGGATCCAGATTTTCATGGAGCTGGTCAACATACGTCAATTTGACGGTTTCGCCGATGATGATATCACCCGAATCAGGTTTCTCCTGACCGGTGATCAAACGAAGCAGCGTTGTTTTGCCGGCACCATTCGGACCGATTACACCAACTATACCGCCGGCTGGAATACTCAGATTGAGATTATCAATCAAAAGATGGTCTCCGTAGGCTTTCGTCACACCTTTGAATTCAATCACCCTGTCGCCCAGGCGAGGACCCGGGGGAATGTAGATTTCAAGATCTTCACGGCGTTTCTCTGAATCTTGACTGAGCAGATTCTCATAGGCGGTATAACGTGCTTTGCCCTTTGACTGACGGGCTTTTGGTGACATGCGAATCCACTCCAGTTCACGTTCAAGTGTGCGCAGGCGTTTGGTTTCGCTCTTCTGTTCCTGGCGCAGTCGTTCTTCTTTTTGTTCCAACCAGGATGAGTAATTGCCCTCCCATGGAATACCGAAACCGTGGTCGAGTTCGAGGATCCAGCCAGCCACATTATCGAGGAAATAACGGTCATGGGTCACCGCAATGACCGTGCCTTTGTATTGCTGCAAGTGCTTTTCCAACCAGGCGACGGATTCTGTATCCAGATGGTTGGTGGGTTCATCAAGCAAAAGAATATCCGGTTCGGTGAGCAGCAGGCGGGTTAACGCTACCCGGCGGCGCTCACCGCCGGAGAGTTGTTTGACCAGTGTGTCACCCGCCGGACACCGCAGGGCATCCATGGCGATATCCAGATGGTTTTGAAGATTCCAGGCATCGTGCTTATCAAGCTCTTCCTGCAATTTGCCCTGTTCAGCAATCAGGGCATCAAAATCGGCATCAGGCTCACTGAATTTTTCGCTCACGGCATCGAACTGCTTGAGCATGTCAACAATGGGCTGTACGGCTTCTTCCACAACCTGCTGGACTGTTTTGTTGGGATCGAGCTGTGGTTCCTGATCAAGCATGCCCACAGAATAACCGGGGGAGAAAACCACCTGCCCGTTGTACTGGTCATCCTTGCCGGCGATGATGCGAAGTAAGGTGGACTTGCCCGCGCCGTTTAGTCCAAGCACGCCAATCTTGGCACCGTAGTAGAAGCCAAGAGAGATATCGCGCAATATCTGACGGTTGTTCGGCTGCACAACCTTGCCGACACGCACCATGGAAAAAATCACCTGATGGTCACTCATGGATCACCTGTATTTCTGAAAAGGAGTATGTCTCATTTTAACTTAACCAGAATTCATCAATTAAAAATCCCCGGGATTGCGAGAATTCCAGGGATTTTGGGTATTGCCAGAAGCAATATGGTGAGAAATTTACGATATCTTTTTCAGATCGTTCAAAAACTCATCTACTGTTTCTTCAGATGTTGCCCACGAGGTGACCAGACGTACGGACGTTCGCTTTTCATCGACCTTCACCCAGTCATAGAAAAGATAGTCTTGCCGCAATTTTTCTATAATATCGTTTGGCAGGATCGGGAAAATCTGGTTGGTGGGTGAGTCAGTAAGGAATGTATAACCAAGGGCTGCCATCCCTTGGGTCAGGCGTTCGGCCATCTGGTTGGCATGCCGAGCCAGGTCAAAATATAGGTTGTCTTTGAATAATTCGTCGAATTGGATACCCAGAATGCGGCCTTTCGCCAGCAGGGCGCCGCGTTGTTTAATGCAGTACCGGAAATCTGGTTTTAACTCTGGATTATTAATAACGATCGCTTCCCCGATTAATGCACCGTTTTTTGTACCACCGATATAGAAAACATCCACCAGGGAGCTGGCTTCTTTAAGGTCAAGGTCAGATTGACGGGATGTCAGGGCGGAACCCAGACGGGCGCCGTCCATATAGAGGATCAGCCCCAATTTTCTGCATAAACCAGAAACTTCGCGCAATTCCGCCGCAGAGTAGATGGTCCCGATTTCGGTGGATTGGGAAATGTAAACAGCCCGAGGTTTCACCATGTGTTCAAAATAATGCTCATCCACCACTGCCTGGATTTCTGGCGCCGTCACCTTGCCGTCTTTGCCTTTGACAATATGAACTTTGTGGCCGGTGGCTTCGACAGCACCGGTTTCATGAACGCAGATATGCCCGGAATCCACCGCAATGACCGATTCAAATGGGCGAAGAAAGGAAGAGAGTACCAGCAAATTGGCCTGCGTTCCTCCACTGACAAAGTGGATGTCGGCTTCCGGGTTGCCAATGGCAGCCTGGATTTTTTCGGCGGCTGACAGGCAGTATTCGTCTTCGGAGTAGCCAATTTGTTGCTGCATGTTGGTTTTTATGAGAGCTTCGATAATGCGAGGATGCGCTCCTTCAGAATAGTCATTTTGAAAGCTGTATTTGAACATAGTCAGAATTCCCGGGATGGTTTGTAATCAAGAAGGTATTGTACGAGCGTTCCTGCCTTTCGAACATACCCGATACTTATTTCAAGAAATAATTCGTGTGGATGGAACAGTTTCGAGTCGGATTTGGTAGAGGCAGACGGCCGTCCGCCCCTGTGCATAGGTAGATCAGGTTCATGTTGGATACAGTAGAGGCCAATAACCGTCATCCCTCTCAAATCAACCTTGTATCTTTTTTGGATTATTTTCATCTAAATAGATAGACTGATTACAGGTAATTTTTTAAGGAGCTTTCATGGTCGAAAACAAACAAAAAGAATTGGAGCTAACCTCACCTGATTCTGAAAAAACATATGATGTGCTGGTGATTGGAGGCGGTCCGGCCGGTGTGACGGCGGCTATGTATACAGCCCGGGCCGGCTTGCATACTATGGTCATTGACAAAGGTTTGACGGCCGGAGCCCTGGGTATCACAGGAAAAATCGCCAACTATCCCGGTTTGAGTGAAACCATCAGCGGGGCTGAACTGCTCTCATGAATGCGTGAACAGGCGGCATCGTTTGGCGCAGAATTTGTGTTTGACAAAGTCATAGGCGTTGATTTCAACCATGCAACAAAGATGGTCTATGCCAACCAGGCTGTTTACACTGGCCGGTCGGTGATAATTTCAACCGGGTCAATGGGGCGGGGGACTCGAGTCAAAGGAGAAGACCATCTGTTGGGTCGGGGTGTGTCTTATTGTGCCACCTGCGACGGTGCCTTTTATCGTGACAGGGAAGTGGCGGTCGCAGGAAGCAGCGATGAAGCGGTGGAAGAAGCCCTGTTTCTGACGAAATTCGCCCGCCGTGTTCACTTCTTATCTCCAACACCGGAAGTAAAAGCTCCCGCTGCGCTGGTTGAAGAACTTCAGCAGAATCCCAGAGTGATACTCCGCAAGGGTGCCAGTCTGCTGGAAGTTCTGGGAGAAAACAAAGTAGAGGCTGTTCGATTTGTTCAACGGGGACAGCCGGAAGAGACATTACCGGTGGCCGGTGTTTTCATTTATTTACAGGGCGGCAAACCGGAGACAGATTTCCTTCAGGGGCAGCTTGAAGTAACAGATTCCGGCTGCCTCCAGGTGAATCACGAATTTCAAACATCCATTGAGGGTGTTTATGCCGTGGGTGATGTGTTATGTGACCATATCAAACAGGCTGTCATCGCTGCCGGTGAAGGAGCCACGGCTGCCATCGCTTTGGAAAAGAACCTGCATGGACGCAGCAAGATGACGGTGGATTGGTCAAAATAAACCGGGTTATTCACCGGTTGTCGGGCTGGATTTGGTTTCTTCGTAGAGCGGCAACACTACATTAAAGGTTGATCCCTGACTTAACACAGAATCCACCCAGATGCGCCCGTAATGGGTTTCGACAATGCTCTTTACAATGGCCAAACCCAGACCTGTACCTGATGCTTCTCCGGCTGCGTTGCTGGCGCGGAAGAATTTGTCAAAAATAAACGGCAGATCCATCGGTGGGATACCCACGCCGGTATCCTTAAATTGCAGGATCATCTGATTGCCTTCAATTTCAGCTTTGATGAAAATCTGTCCGCCGGGAGGGGTGTACTTGATGCTGTTGCCCAGCAGGTTGTCTACCACCTGGGCCAGAAGGATGGGATTTCCCCACACCGGCGGCATATTTGGCGGAATATCCACCGATAGACGGTGTCCTTTATAGGCTAATTGATCTTTGAGGGTTTCACACGATTCGCCGATCAAATGGTCAATATGAACGATTTCTTTATGCTTGTCAAAACCGGCTTCAATCCGGCCGAGGTTAAGCAGGTCGTTAACCAGATTGGAAATATTATGCACACTCATCTGAACGTGACGAATGTACTCGCGCTGTAAATCCGTCACTGGCCCGACACGTTCAACCAGCTCGACGTATCCCAGTATTGTGGTCAGGGGGGTGCGCAGATCATGCGAGACTGTGTTGACGAAATCACTCTTGGCACGGTCAAGCTCTTTGAACATACTGATATCGTGAAGCGTGATGACGGTTCCCACATTGGAAATGGGGGTCACCTGGGCATCCATCACCCGGCCTTCGTTCAGGTTGATTTCCGCACGGCTGCTGCCCCGATCCAGCAAATCCATGATCTGGTCCATTTGCAGGTTGGAAATATCAGAATCAGACGCAGGCTCGGTTCCGTTCAGCGATAATGCCTCCCGGGCTCCCTGATTGACAAAGATAACTTTATTCTCAGCATCCAGAATGATCACCCCATCCTGTACTTTGGTCAGGATGGTTTCGAGGCGGGCGCGTTCATTATCAGTATTGCTGAATACCTGAGCATTTTCGATTGCAATAGCGGCAAAATCGGCTACGGCCGAAAGAAGCCTCACATGGTAATCGTTGAACGGCTTCTTGAGATTGCGGTTATCCACCCCAAGCACGCCCACGATGCGATCATGCGTTTTGAGGGGGACATAAATCAATGAATAAACCAGATAATCGGTTTTGATCTTTTTTAAGTTGTCTTCATCCACCAATACCGGTTGACCGGTGCGGATGACAGTGCCAGCCAGAGTATCGCCAATGCCCATCCGGAAATCAACATTCCCGGTATCTTCCCGGAAATTGCGGGAAGCTCGCAGGTACAGCTCTCCAGTTGTTTCATCAACCAGCAAAAGGCTGCTTTCTTCTGCATTTGTCAGTGAGACGGCGGTATCCATTACCGTCGAGAGCACACTGTCAAGGTCGAGCTTGCTGGTAATAGACTGACTGAGGCGGCTCAAAGTCTCCAGGTCGCTCATCTGGCTGCGTAGATTGGCAGTGGCCAGACGGGTTTCTTTTTGCATCCAGCCGCGGCGCCGGTCAGCGATTGCCAGTCCGTTACGCACCAATTTCAGGAAATCGTCACCACGAATGGGGAGTGTGAAGGTATCCATAACTCCAGCCTGGATAGCCTGTTTCAGCATAGTGGTAGATTCCTGGTAAGTAAACAGAATGACCGGTGTAGTGGGGGTGATGTCGCTCAACTCACGGGCAAAAGTTAATCCGCTTCCATCCGGGAGTTTTTCTCCAATAATGGCCAGCCGTGGGAAGCCCTCATTCAACGTTTTTTTTGCATCAGCGATAAGGGTGACAACCTTTACATCAAAGCCTTCTGGCCGCAACATGGTTTCCACAAGTGTATTGACCTGTGGATCGGAAGTGAGTACCAGTATCGGATCATGAAAGGAAAGGGTCATAACTGCATCACTACTCGCAAGAATAACCAGGATTATCCGAATATAACAGTAGAATCCTTAAAAATCTTCAATCCAACTATTTATGATAGCACATAACCTCGACGGCCAAATGTAAAACAAACTTTCATTAACTTTACATAAGATATTCCCTGTATCACTTGACTTTCGAACGTTGGAATGAATACAATATTTTTATGGATTACAAGGATTATTACAAGGTATTAGGGGTAGAACGAACTGCTAATGCGGATGAAATTAAAAAGGCTTATAGAAAACTTGCGATGAAATATCACCCTGACCGAAATCAGGGGAACAAGCAATCGGAAGATCGATTTAAAGAAATCAATGAAGCCTACGAAGTTTTAAGTGACCCGCAGAAACGCAACCGATATGACCAGTTGGGCGATTCTTACACCACCTGGCAGCGTGGTGGCGCGCAGGGTGGATTCAATTGGAATGATTGGATCAACCAGGCGCAGCAGCAGTCTGCAGCCGGACGAGGCGGCGCGACCTACCGCGTGGATACCACCGGTTTTGAAGATCTGTTCGGCGGCGGTTTTTCTGATTTTTTCAATGCCATTTTTGGCGGTTCAGCCGGTGGAATGGGACGCACGACTACCCGTACGACATCGAGCACGGCTCAAACTACCCGGCTCGACCCGCGAACTGTGGCCGCCCAGGGATTGGAGCAGCGCGTCAGTATTTCATTAGACGAGGCTTTCCGTGGTACACAACGCATTGTTCAGGTGGATAACCGCCGTCTTGAAGTAAAAATTCCGCCGGGCGCCAATACAGGCACACGTGTCCGTGTAGCCGGCGGCTCCAATGGCATCAAACAGGATATCTACCTGGTGATTGACGTGCAGCCTGATTCACGTTTTGAACGCAAGAATGATGATTTGCATACTGAAATTGCCATAGATCTTTATACAGCTGTTTTGGGCGGGCAGGTAAGTGTGGGTACACTATCAGGAAATGTGATGCTCAAAATACCTGCGGGAACCCAACCCGGTCAGACGTTCCGTTTGGCCGGACGGGGAATGCCGCACTTGCGCAACCCTCAAAATTTTGGAGATCTGTTTGCAAAGGTGAAGGTGAGCCTACCGAAAAACCTCTCTCAAAAACAACGGGAATTATTTGAGCAGCTTGCCAGAGAAAAATAGGTTTACCGGCATTCAGGAAACATACATGCAAAAAAAACGATTAATCCTGGTAACCATAGTGCTGGCGTTTTCTGTGGTTGCCTGTCAATTTACATCATCGTTTCAAGGAATTGCACAAAAACCGGTACAGGCTCTTCCTACCCTTGTACAGTCAAATTCGACAAACCTGCCTGTTGCTGTAGTTAATCCTAATCTGACCGCCGATCAGGACCTTCTTGTGCGTTTGTATGACACCGTCAGCCCCGGCGTGGTATTGATTCAGCAGGTTGGTGATACCGGCAGCGGGCTGGGTTCAGGCTTTGTATACAACACCGACGGGTTTATCATAACAAACTATCATGTTGTTGAAGGTGCAAACGACCTTGAAGTGGATTTCCCCAGCGGGTATAAAACCCGTGGAACGGTCAAGGCAACAGATCTTGATTCTGACCTGGCCGTCATAAAGGTGAATGCTCCGGCTGATCAGTTGCACCCGATTCCACTGGGTGATTCGGATCAGGTGAAGGTGGGGCAGACGGTGGTTGCTATTGGCAATCCGTTTGGTCTGAACAACACGATGACCATGGGTATTATTTCAGCCAAAGGCCGCACCATGGATTCGCTACGTCAGACGAATGATGGCAACTATTATTCCACCGGCGATATGCTGCAAACTGATGCGTCCATCAATCCTGGCAATTCCGGCGGGCCCCTACTTAATTTGAATGGAGAAGTCGTCGGCCTGAACCGTTCTATCCGGACAACCGGCACCAATTCAGACGGGGAACCGGTTAATAGCGGTATTGGATTCGCCGTTTCGGTCAATATCATCAAACGGGTGGTTCCGGTACTTATTCAAAATGGATATTACGATTACCCCTATCTGGGGATATCCACCCCTCCGGGCGGTGACTTGAGTCTGCTCGAACGGGAGGAGTTAGGGCTCACATCTACCTCTGGCGCCTACCTGATTGACGTAATTTCCGGCAGTCCGGCAGATCAGGCTGGACTGATCGGGGGGCACACATCCACCCGCATTCGCGGATTGCAGGGCGGCGGCGACCTGATCATTGCCGTAGACGGTCGCCCGGTTAAGGTATTTGGCGACCTGATGAGCTATATTATGACCAACAAATCACCCGGCGATACGATTACCGTCCGGATCATTCGCGATAACCAGGAGAAGGAGTTAACGTTGACTCTGGGCAAACGCCCCTGACATATTGAGTGCACGCCGCACCCGATACAACTCAACCATCTCATTAAGAGGAGGCTGTCATGTTTACGGATAATCAATTGAAGGAATTGGCAGGAGTAACCACCAAATCACCCGCATTGACCGTGTACTTGAACACCGATCCTGCCATGGGAAGCGCAGAAACTATCAAGTTGAGGCTGCGCACTTTATTAAAAGAAGTAGAGTTGGAACAGGATGTCGCTGCTGTTCTGGATTACTTTGAAACTCACCACCCCTTTACCGCCAGGGGAATTGCTGTTTTTTCGTGTAAAGGTGATGGAATTTTCAGGACGATTTCACTGGGTGTTCCGGTTCGTGACCAGGTTTTTACCGGTGACCGTTTCAGTATCAAACCTTTGGCCGATATTTTTGATGTTTTTGGTGGGTATGGTGTTATTCTGGTAGACCGCCAGGGTGCACGGGTATTCCATTTTCACCTCGGTGATCTGGTGGAGCAGGAAGGCGTACTGGGGACTCTGGTAAAACACACCAAACGTGGCGGCGCTTCCAGCATTGCCGGTCAGCGCGGCGGAACAGCCGGGCAGACTGGCTACGAAGATGAAGTTGTTGAACGGAATATGAAAGAAATTGCCGCCTTTGCTGTGCATTTCTTTGAAGAAAAACATATCCGGCGTATCTTGATAGGCGGTACGGATGATAATATCTCGATGTTCAGGGCACAATTGCCAAAAACCTGGCAGAGTCTGATCATTGGGACTTTTGCCATGAGTATGACCGCCACACACGCGGATGTTCTGGCGCGCGCCATGCAGATTGGCAAAGAAGCGGAAGCCGCCCGCGATCTTAAGATGGTACGTGATATTCTCTCGCAGGCTGGCAAGGGAGTTGGTGCGGAAGTAGGTTTGGAAAAAACTCTGCAGGCAGTTTCCCAGAGCCGGGTGCAAACCCTGGTGGTGACCGAAGGCTTCCGGCAGCCGGCTCACCGCTGTACAGGCTGCGGCCGTTTGACCGTACACACCAATCCTTTGTGCAAAGATTGTGGCAGCAAAATCGTTCCGGTGGATGATGGTGTCGAACTGGCTGTTAATGCTGTCATGCGATCTGGAGGTGAGGTGGAGATTGTGGGAAACAATCCCGATTTTGTTAAAGCCGGTAATATTGGCGCCATCTTGCGGTATTAAGATCGGTGATTTATGAGCAAAATCCCCCGGGAGCTTTTTCCGGGGGATTTTTTTTGATAACAATCATGCGACTGCAAATCTTGTGCTGGTTGTTGGTGCGAGATTCTGGCAATCAGGGTCGTTGATATGAAACATACCGGCGATCAGTTTTTCCGATATGCTGGATGATCCAGGTGTAGGTGTCAGTCAATGCGGCACGAAAGGCAGATTCATCCAGAGAATCAATTTTGGGCAGGATTTCCTGCATGGTCTGTTTAAATCTCGCATGGATCAGCCGGTGTTCTTCCACTTGTGGAAAACCGATTCTTTCCATATAAGCTTCTTCATGGGTGAAATGCTCGTCAACATAATTTGCCAGCGTTTCTTTGAAATAGCGACGGGCTTCTTCTTTACTGCCAGAGCTGATCAGGTTATGAACGGTGTTAATCATATTCACCAGACAGGCATGTTCTTCATCAATTTCTCGAATACCCAATCTGAATTCCATTTCAAAATTGAAAAGATCACCGGGCATATAAATCTCCTTGATACCGCTAAGAATTATAGAGATGTTTGTAAGCAGCCATTATAACAATAACCATTTTCACCTCTAAATTGTCCGATTATGTAAAGATACTAAAAACCCTCTCAATCATGCAAGAAGGTTGAAAGCTATTCTTATATCTGTACGTTTCGAGCCATCAACCAGTCGAGCTGAAGATCATTCCCCAGTTGGTAGTCTTGCTCTCCAACTTTGACGAAGCCCCAACGCTCATAGAACGCAATGGCACGCGGGTTCTTTTCCCACACATCCAGCCAGATGACATCACATTCCCGGCGGCGGGCTTCTTCCAGGCAGGCGGTCATTAGAGCGGCGCCAATGCCGTGCCCGATCATATCTTTCACTGAATACAGGCGGACAATTTCAATGGGGTGCCGGCCGGTAATGCAATCGGGGGGTGGATCCTGCCGCAGGCGGGTGTATCCCACCGGCCGTCCATCCAGCTCGGCGATCAGAAACAGACTCCCCGGTTCAGCCAGTTCGGTTGACTGAATCTCAGGGCTGAAGGCTCCCGCCAGATACGCAGCCATGTCTTCGGCGGTGTTACCGGCGGCAAAAGTATCTGCATAGGTGCGGGCCCCCAGCTCTGCCAGAAGCTGACTATCAGATGGAGCGGCTTTACGAATGGTGACCTGTGATGGGATTTTTCCCTCCTGCGGAAGATCGTTTTTTAGGATTATAGTATTTCCGGTCCTTTTTTCCAGAACATTCGGATCAGGTTTTGGATCAGTTCAATACCGGTCACCACGATCAGCACAATGAACAGGGCTTTCAAACCGATACCGATTCCGGTGAAGATTCCGGCAATCTGTTGGCCGGTATACCCCATTTGATTCAGTTTGTCGGATGCATCCAATACAATGGAACGCCCGGTGACCATGACAAAAAGTAGAATGATGGAAGCGGTGTCTAGGGCTATCTGGAACCATCTGCTCCACGGCTGCCATTTTCCGGTACGGATCAGGGCAAAATTCAAACCCAGGCTGAGAACCCAGATGAGGTTGAACCAGGGCAGGTACGTGAAAAAGACGGGTGACAGGGCAGCCACGAACACAGGTTGACCGGCGGCATCGTTGAAGTAGGCGCCGAACTTCTGGGCGAACACATTGAATATCAGCAGGGCGACCAGTGTCAGAACGATATCGGGCACCTGGCTCCACGGTTTGACAATATCTCTGGAGGCTTCCCCAGAAAGACTGCGGGGGTCCCAGGTGTCTTCGTTTTCGGTTTTTGCCTGCGATAACGCCCATTCCACAATGGCAAAGACAAATACAAGATTCCCAAAAACAGACAACAGAGAACCAAGCAATTCAAGGAGCCTTTTCAGGGTAAATTCGATCCCGGATTCAATGGTGAACGGCTGCTGAGTCAATGCCACGGATGTGGTGATAATCCCTACAAGTGCCACAATCCCGAGGATGACCCTGGCCGCCAGGATAAATGTGGGGTACAACCGCGGGCCAATCAGATAGCGCGGAGGCAGGTAGGAAGCAGCCACCTTTCGCGGAGTGCCGAATTCTCTTAATACCTCAGCGATCATTTCATCATCCACAGGGCGGCCGGCGCTCTGACTGCGGTTTTCAAGGGTATCTTCCAGGATCGAGCGGATTTCTTTCTGGATATCGGCTCGATCCCGGGCGGGCAGGTTTTCCCCCACCCGTTCAATATACGTATCAATGAGACTCATTCTGACCTTCCAATCTTTGGTTAATTCGCTGCAGGGCCGAGACTATGTTGTTCCATTCTTCCTGCAATTGTGGCAGGGCTTTGCGTCCCTGGGAGCTGATCACATAGTAGCGGCGGGGACGAGCTTCTTCGACCCGCCAGGTGGATTCGAGCAAACCCTGACTTTCAAGCCGGCGTAACAGAGGATAAAGTGTTCCCTGGTCAACTTCCAGCCCGTTTTCGGAGAGGAGTTTCAGCACGGAATAACCGTATTGTTCTTCCTGGAGCAGGCTGAGAACGGCGAGTACGATAATGCCCCGGCGCATCTCGAGTGTGATATTTTCTGATCCAATATCATTCATCATATTGTATCCTTTATTGCATTATAGTGTGTATTACACAGTATGTCAAGTACATAAGTAAATTTCGATAAATTTGTAGATTACATTGTCTAATCGGAACTGTGTTTAGTCACTTGTTTCGACCATACTCTGGATGTATCAAAACCAATGCAGGGTTGAAGCAGGCGGTGATGATCATGGGAAACAGCATATTGAGCCTCCGCCTGCTTCAACCGCAGACATGTTGTACTTTCTGCCTGGTATTCTGCAGGTGAGAATTTGCCTGTAAAGTCATGACAGGAAAGCAATAATCTCAGTATTTCAATTCGTGTTTAAAAACTATACAATGGGAAAATGATTACCCATAAGGAGCAACTATGAAACAATTTGTCATGTGTTTCCTCATAGTCTTGATCCTGTCTGCCTGTACAATAGAAAATCCAACATCCGCCCCGGTGCAGAATACCAAACCATCTATGGCCACGTCCATCCCGGCCAGTTCAACGTCTGTCATGACCGGTGAACAACTGCTGACCGATCGTTGTGCTGACTGTCACAGCCCGGACAAAGTGAAACAATCTCCGCAAAACCGTGACGGGTGGGTTAAAACTGTTTCCCGCATGATGTCAAAAGGCGCTCAACTGACTGATACAGAAAAGCAAATTCTGGTTGATTACCTGGCCGCTACATACGGTAAATAATCTTTTCTAGCGGTACGTTTTTTTGAAGAATTAGCTCAACTCCCTCTGGAGGCTGAGCCAGTCGAAGTCCCGGAGGCTGAGCCGGTCGAAGCCCCCCGGACCGATGCCCTCGACAGGCTCGGGCAGCGGAATATGCTTTTTTTTCTTCCACAAATTACCCTTGCAGGGTTGAAGCAGGCGGGGAGGATCATTGGAATCAGCAAGTCGAGTCTCCGCCTGCTTCAACCGCTGACTGATGCAGGTTGAATCCATGCCTGCAAAGGCAATTCAAAATATCGCATCTCGAAGGCTTCCACCCTGACCGGGCATCTTCAAAAAATACGCGGTTGTTGAAATCATTGTCTTTGCCTGTTGCAGGAAGATACCCCGGCTCTAGACCGCATCCGGTAAATCCTGTTCCACATAACGAAGCGGCTTCATGGAATAACCCACAATACTGGTCACCAATCCGCCCAGAGCCGTACAGGCAAACATCAACCCCATGCCGGCGCCCGGACCAATCCCACTGATCCATCCGAATATCCCGGCAAGAGAGCCACCTGCTGCCATTCCCGGCTCAAATACATGGTCAGCCAGCGGACCAGCCGCCAGATACCCGATGGGAATAGTGATCATCTGCAGCATCCCGCGCAGCGCGAAAACCCGCCCCTGCAGCTCTGGTGGAGTTTTTGCCTGCCAGATAGCCTGGTTTGGTCCGCTGATAAACGGTACCGATAGATTCGAGATAAATCCGGCCAGCACCCAGAATGGCAAAGATCGCCCGAAGGCAAACGTACCATCCCCCATGATGAACGAAAGCCCCGTTATTAGCAGAAGGCCTTTGACCTTTTGCTTTGGTCCTCCCCACGCAGACAGGATCAACCCGCCGGCAATACCACCCAACCCCAGCGAGGCTTCCACCCAGCTTAATGCCAGGGTGCTGTTGCCTGACCGCGCCAGGATCATCGGGGAGATGATCGAATAATACGTCAGACCGGCAAAGAGGTTGATCAGGGCAAACAGAAATATCAGACAGATCAACCCGGGGCGAGTACGGATGAAATCCCAACCCGCCCGCAGACTGACTTGATTCTCCTTGAGATCCGATCCGTCTGCCTGCTCTGGCTGCGGAATGTGCGAAACGAGCAGCGTCCCAAAAGCAGCGAAGAACGTCAGCAGGTCCAGCATCAGCACGACCTTGAGGCCGGCAGCGGGCAGCAGCAAACCGGCCAGTACAGGTGCAATCACCCGGGCCGAAGATTCTGAGAGGCTATTTAGACTGCTGGTGCGGGTGAAGTCACTGCGAGGAACGAGCAATGTAATTGCTGCCTGATAAGCCGGGTACTGGAACGCCTCGAACATCCCGGTCATGGTCTCCAGAAGATAAAGATGCCAGATTTGCAGACGGCCTACGGTAAACAGATACAGGATAACGGCGCTCATCAGAGCGGCGCACGTATCAGAGAGCAGCATTACCGTTTTACGTTTTATGCGATCCACCACAACACCTGAAAAGGATGAGCAAAGTACGATGGCACCAAAGTTAAAGAATCCCAGCAGGGCCAGGGTGGTGGCGGAGCCGGTCTGCTGGTAAGCCCAGATCATCAGGGCAAAGCGGCTCATGGCTGTACCGACCAGCGACACAGTTTGTCCGCCCCAGATTCGATAAAAGGTTTTCCAACCCGAAGATGATGGAATATGGTTCATGATGTAATTCCTACGGCAACGATCGCCTGGTTATTTCAAAAAATGGACAAAAAAAGCGGGCGAATGTGATTTCGCCCGCTTTGTAATAGCAGAATAAAGACCGAATTCGTCTAATACTCAAAACGGGCACGTTTGTTCATCCCCTGTGCCCTGCTCATATTAATGGCGGCCTTCAAAAAATAAAAGAAATCCAACATGCGGGCGATTTTACCTTTCACCTGCCAGCCTGGCAAGGTTACAGATCCTCTTCCGTTTTGACAGACAGGCCGTTTTCCCGGCAAAGGGCGGCGAAGATACCATCTCCGGGTATCAGCCGGCCGGTGAAGGTGCCGTCATACACGCGGCCAACCCCGCAAGAGGGTGACCTGGCTTTCAATATGGCTGATGTTGCCCCGGCGAGCCGTGCCAGGTTTATTGCTTCCTGTGCCCCGCGTGTAAATGCCCCGGTGACGTCAGTTCCGTCGCGCATCCATACCCGTCCGTTTACAATCTCTGAAGATTGACGGGGTGTGGTCAACCCGCCGAGCTGCTCGGGGCAGACCGGAATGGCTTTACCTTCCGCCACCAGACGGATGACGGCTTCGCAGGGTTTGGCGTTGCCGTCGTACCGGCAGTGTACACCGGCCAGGCAGGCGCTTACGATAATCATGATTCGTTCTCCTTCTGAGAGCATAACGTTTTTTTATCCTATTTTCAACCTGATGTTTCATCCATGGTCATTGGTACATACGGAGAGGGTAAACAGGTATAGAATCATCTGGGAAATCAGTGTTTTAAGGGGAGAGAATAAATCCATGTGTTCCACTTTCATATTGGCAGTAATTTTGATTATTGCCATAATAGGTTGGGGTCTGCGCCGGGATGAACCTGATGAATCTGATGCCAATAACGAGGATCTCACGATAGAGGATATCGTTATGCTGGATATGATCGATGACGAATGGGATGAAGACCGGTAAACTCTCTTCATCCAACAAATCTCACACCATGTCCGCCCAATCTGACCAGGCCTCGTCCGATCCGGCGTAGGGGCGGACGGCCGTCCGCCCCTGCCATACCTGACACGAACCCTATCCACCCAAGTGTACGGCTTTAACTTCCTTTTTCCCGTGCAGCTCGTCCAATGATCCCAACACTTGACGGCCGAAGCGTGGATACGGGTTTAAGATACACATCATTCGACCAAAAAACATTATCCCGGTCCGGTTACGAACTTACTATGAGTATGTCAACCGCGATCAAATGGTTTTTTAAGGTTAATTTCCGATCTTTTTATCATTTCTTCCGGTAAACCTGACAATCCAGACTGATCACCTCACCCGCCTTTTTCCAGTGCAGACACCCGTTCCATCAACCGCGCGACGATACCGGCCAGTTCGTCAGCCTTCAGACCGCCTTTTGCCAGAACCGTCATGTCAGATTCCTCCTGCCGATGTTCACCTTCGCCTGCTGGTTTCAATCGGAAAACACCGCCGCTTTTCTCGATGGCAGACATCGCGGCTATTTTTACCGGCTTCATTCTTCCACCTCCACCACGCAGACGGCTTCACCGGCGGCGCAATAGGTTTTCCGGTCGACCGGCGCCAGGACGAATGTTCCGGCTGTCTCGCAGCTTAATGTCACGGCGCCCAGACCGTCTGTCAATGGGACGGATTCCACCATACCATTGATATTAATCTGCACAGATTCCTGCCCGGGGCATTCCACCTGCACGATCACCGTGCCGATGCCTGCCCGGGCTTTCACCAGTTCTCCGCCTCGGCCGTCCACCAGTAGACGCAGCCGATGGGCGTACTGCGTAAAGGGTGTGGCTATCTCCTCTATCGTCTCGCCGGTTTCCAGCACCGTACCGGCATCTTGTTCCATGAACGTTTTAATGTCTCCCTGTGCGTTGCGTATCACCACTGTCATTCTGCCTCCTTCACCGCCAGGCCTGTAAACGCCAGTAGCCAGAGCTGGATCCCCGGCGCATGTTCAGGCATGTGCCGTATCCGCTGTATGTTCCACTCTGGGCGTAAATATTGGTACTGTTCCAACCCAGGCACGATACGCCAAAACTGATGCTTACAGTGTTGACCAGAACCAGCTCATCGTTCACGCCCGGATTTGAGCTGGTAGCATGGAGAAGCACCACCAACCGCGGTGTCTGACCGAGATTATGCGCCTTGGTATAGGTGTTGCTGTCAGCCACAGCAAACCAGCCGGAATCATAGTCCGGCAGACCCAGTCCCTGGGCGGAGTAGGTGTTGACGGATGCCGCACTGACATTGCTGCCGTCCCAGTAGCATTGACCGATCAGACGCTGGTCGGTGCCTTCCACCGGACTGGTGTTGATTTCCAGTGTGAAGCTGGACGAACCGGGATTGCGCCGGGCAAAGATATACCATGTTGCCGCCAGCCCGGAAAAACAGCCTGCCGGCAGGTCCACATTGGCCGATGCCTGGCACATGTATCCGTTGATCATCAGGGTTGGCGGATTGGTGGTAACAAAGGGGATGCGCAGCCGGTTTGTGGCCAGGTATTCCAGACGCACCCCGCTGATGAAGCGGGCAAAAAACTGTCCGATCGTCCGAGCGTCTTCGGGAGCCGCCCCCAGGGTGAGGGCATCTTTACGCAGGTTGTTGTACTGTGAACTGGCGGTTGGCTGCCCGGGCGAAACCTCGCCGGATGATGGGTAAACAGGTGCACTCATAAATCACCTCCAGTAGGTGGTGGACCAGGTCATCTCGCCGGTGTAGACGGTTTGATCCACCCAGAAAGATTGGATGAAGCGGGTGACATCCACCGGATCAAACGCGCTGCCGGTGTTGCTCATCTGCACCGTTACCAGGGTGAGATCGGGGTAATGCACTTCAGTGGCGTAATGCCCTGAAGCGAACAACCCGCTGAACGTGCCAGATGATGTCAACAGAGCCAGCCCCGAGTGGCAGTTCAGATAACGCATCAGGGCTGCGTACATCTCCACCGCCGATTCTGTATGGATGGTGTTGTCGGGGTTGGGTAAACGGTCGCCCAGAATGACAGTAAAAAAGTACTTCTGGTTGTCAATGTACGAACCATCATCCTGTTGAACGGCTTCCCGTTGGATGGACACAGCCGGGCCGTCTTCTTTGCTGTCATCCAGCAGGAAGCCGCAGGGCAGGCCGTTGTTGATCTGGGGATGGCTGAGGGCAATATGACAATTAATTCCGGGAATGGCGGTGCTCATCAGTCCACTCCGTGAACCGGCTTATGGAACGGCCGGGTGTCTTTTTTAGGTGCCTCCCACCACAGGTGCCGGTCAGAGGCAGCAGACCGCGGCAGGCTGGCAGCCGGGCAGCGCGCAGGAAGGCGGGCACCCGGCCGTGGAACCAGGCGGTCTTCGGTGTAATCCACCCGCCACCGGCGCAGACCGTCTTTGTACATCATTTTCCGGAACAGGGCAGCATTGACCTCCAGGGGTAATTGAATGACAAATCTGGTTGGCAGATTGAGAGTGGGCTCCAGATGGCAGCGGCACCTGCCGCCGCATTGTAGACGGCTCGATCCGGGCATCACCGAATTTTGCCATTCGTCCAGTGTACGCACCTCTCCTTCCAGAGACAGACAGTCAGGGCAATGGCAGCCGTATCCATGACTGCCCAATACCCAGCGATGCGGGATGGCGTTTTCATCCAACCCATTGATCTGCAGCCACAGTTCATTGGTCATTGGCAGCGTCAGCAGCAATCCCATTGGTCCATCCTCCAAACTGTCCTGCCGGAGACAGGTAACTTTTGCCGGCGTAAACCCTCCAACTCCTGTTGAAAGCGTTCGAGAACGGCATTCCCCCAGGTTTGCAGCAGGGCGGGGTCGATGCGCCGGCTGCCGTAGCTGCGGTTTTCCACCTTATCGATCGCACGGAACAGGGCGGCGTATCCGGCAGCACCCCGTACCAGCAAGGCAGTATGCAATGGTGTGACGGTGCTGATGACAGCACCGTCCAATCCGTTAATGCTGTGACCGGTGGTGTAACGCACCATCAACCTGCTTCCATCGGTTGGCAGACTGCCGGGCAGGGTGCGCAGTTCGAGCACTGGTTTATCAAGGTCGCGCCAGCAGCGCCAACCGGTCACATGATTGATTGGCTGCAGGGCTTCTGCTTTCCCTTCGCTGTATGGCCAGCGGACAGCGACCACATCGACGAGCCCCGGCAGGCTGCTCAGGTTGATATCTCCTGTGGCAGGCATGTCCAGCACGGTTTCGTGCAGACAGGGAAAAGATTGTGAATAAGCAGACAGCGCCTGCCGGGTGGCTTCATCCAGCACATCCGTGGGCCAGATCTCTTCGCCGGTATCCATCAGCATCAGGGTGATACGGGTGTGTAATTCCGATAATGTCAGGGCCATAAGGCGGGATGCGCCCTCCAGAGGCGCTCAACTTTTTCTTGCAGGGTGGCAGCACGCTGGTTTTCCACCCGGGCGGCAGTCAGGCGGGCAAAGGTTTCCTCGCTGCACAGGTTCATATCCACCCCGCGTGAAGCACAGCCATAGTAACCGCCGTCACCGCTGTTGGTATGCTGCCAGAAGTAATACTCCGACCACGGCGAGGGGATGATCGGCTGGTTGATCCGGTAATTGGCGATCCACAGCGGGTAATCCGCCCAGGTTGGGTCGGCCGAGCCGTAGTTTTTCCAGAAATCCGGGCTGGTATAGACGGCCGGTTTGACACCCAGTCTATATTCCACAGCCTGAAGAAAACGTTTCAGCCGGTCTGCGGCATCTGCCGGAACACCGCTGCGTTCTTCAAAATCAGCGGCCGGAGGCAGTTCGCCGGGATCGTCTTTCAACAGGGAGCAGAAGGTATCCGCCTGTTCCAGAGGGTCGCGGTCCCACACCAGATAGTGGTATCCACCGCGAAGTAAACCGGCTGACCGGGCTGCCGGCCAGTTCTGCGGAAAGAGTTTG
Source organism: Leptolinea tardivitalis (assembly GCF_001050275.1). GTDB lineage: Bacteria > Chloroflexota > Anaerolineae > Anaerolineales > Anaerolineaceae > Leptolinea > Leptolinea tardivitalis. The sequence goes on along the minus strand of NZ_BBYA01000010.1, from coordinate 622,624 downwards.
TCGGCATACAGGCGCTGGCTGACTTTGATATAGGCAAAACGTACACCGTTTCTGGCCGCCTTGGCCCAGTTGACCGTTCCCTGCCAGGCAGAGACATCCATACCGGTGATCATAGGCTGCGCTCCGTCCGTTTCTGAACCATCGGTTGCTGAGCCTGTCGAAGCAGTCTATCTTTCTCCGAATCACCAGATTCTGCCTTCAATCCAAATGAATCACGGGCATTCTCTAATTCCACGGGAGAGAAGATAAATTTCATGCCGTTGGGAGCCACTACAGCCAGGCTGCCGTCAGCCCGCAGGGAAGCTCCCCTGAGTTCATACGGCCGGCAATTCAAGATCAGCCCGGCCAGTTTGCGGTTTTGATCATCCATTATGATCTTCTCCTTTCCAAAAATAACCTTTGCAGGGTTGAAGCAGGCGGTATATGCTTCTTGACGTGATAGAACCCTGTCTCCGCCTGCTTCAACCGATGTGTCCGATCGGAACCATGTCATTCCGAAAGAGCTCCGGTGGGTGAGCTCGTCGAACCCCGGCGCATTGGCCCTCGACAGGCTCGGGCACCGGAACCAGCCCGGTGGGTGAGCCTGTCGAAACGCTCGGTCGTTGAGCCTGTCGAAACGAATACCTACCGGCTGATGGACTTCAACCCATCAGCGGCATTTGAAATGGCCGTCCCCAGAATATAGGCCGCCAGAACCGCCACCAGGTTGGTGATCTCCTCTTCACTGACGGGAAAATCCGGCCGGTAGGCCTTGAGGATGATCACTGCCAGCCCCACCAGGGCTGCCCAGAATTTCCGGGAAGACAATAAGTCGATCATTTTCTGCATCTGTTTCTCCTTGTTGTTTCTTTTATGGATGATTCAAGTTTTCTTGAACTCCAAGGGTCTCAAAGACCCTTGGAGTTTGGCAGAGGGAGAATTTCAATTACCCGGCTACATTTGACTTGTGCAGCGGGCGGAAGTCGTTCACCCACACAGCCAGGAAATGGCGCACTTTAAGGCGGTGTTCGTCATGCGTGAAGACGGCCGGACTGAGCTCATCACCCGCCAGGAAAATTTCAGGCATGATCCCGAACCGCTCGCCGATGAAAATTGCCGGTGCAATACGCGGGTCGCAGGCGGCCGCCCAGTTGGTGGCATCTGTCCATTCCGGCACGGTGATCACATCACCCGGTTGGCCGCGCTGCATATTCTCGCTGTAAATATTGGCGGTATTTTCCAATGATGGATAGAGAATCTTCATGGCGGCCAGCTGCAAAGCCCGGGGCACCAGCAAATACCGGGGGTTGACGGCCATGCGCGGACCAGCTCCGTAGGAGCCGGACGCGTTTTTAATCAGCATCGGCTGGTTGTAGACCGCCGTGCAGACGGCATCCCATTCGGCGGCAGTCAATGCACCGGTCAGCAGGTTCTTATGTCCGCCCGCCGTGGTAACAGCCGTGGCGTTGAACAATGCCCCGCCGTCAGCCAGGTTTGGACCGATTCCGCTGTTGGCCGTGAATACAGCTGAAACCAGGCTGGATATCTTGCGCAGACCCGCGGCGGCCAGTTCGCGCGGATAGGCTTTCAACTTGCGGGTTTCATCCCGGTCAATGAGTTCAAGCGTCAGCGGAATGTAACCGCCGTACTTCTTCCAATCGGCGGTTTCCGGTGAATCACCCACCACCAGTTCCTGGTACTCACCGCGTTCCGCCACCTCAGGCAGGTCGCCCACCGTACCGACCAGGGTTCCGGTGATCTGCTGCAGGCTGTCAAAGTGCTCCACACAGGAGATGCGCTGCCACCAGTCGTAACCGGCTTCACCCAGCTCCCGCCAGCGGTTGGCAATCACCTTGTTCATAGAATTCTTGACCAGCCCTGAAAAATCAGCGGTGGTGGCCAGACGGGTGCGTTCAGGGTAATACCCGCCGTGCATATCCACATCTCCGGTGAGGGTGAGGTACAGTTCACGAATACCGCTCAGGCGTGCAGGATTCAGCCCGGTCAGGCTTGGATCACGGTCGGCGCCGAACAGATCATCGGTGGCAGCCTGAAGCTGGTCACGTGTGTCATACATGGCGGTGATGCGCCCCGGTCCCTGCACCACGCTTCCACCGGATAATCCGGCCACCAGCTGCCGGGCGGATTCCACGGCTTCGTTCAGCTCTGCTGGATTGTAAACACGGTCTGCAAAACGCATGCGGATCTGTTCACAGGCCAGCATGGGCAGGGAACTGGCTGAAAGGCGGGCCTCCAGAAGGTTGCCGCAGAGATCAGTCAGGGTTGGCACAATGTCCGCCGGTTGGTTTTCTACTGCTGGTTCTTCTTTGTTCAAATTGACTCCTTCCTCCATACAGGATATAGGTAATCCCCCGCCGCTCAAGACTTGAAGAAATGCTCCTCCGCGCGCAGGGTTGTGGACCAGATCAACAGACAGAATTTTGATGATTTCCTGCACCTCCCTGATGCCTTCAAGATTGGCATCGCGGTTTCCACGCAGCACCAGATCAGCGGAAAAGCCGACCCTGGGTACTGTGACTCCGGGATGCTCCACCATCTCCCGCCCAACCGAACGGACCACACCAGCCGCCGGTCCGATGGGAGTTAATGTCAGACGGATGCCCTGTCGGGAATCTTCCCAGGCGGGGGACGAAAATACACCTCCCAGGTCGCGGATGGACCGGCTGCCAGATGGATCATCCCGGCTGGCATGGTCAATGAAGCACTCCACACCTTCCCACAGGGGGATTGACCGGCGGAGTACATCCGGGGGAAAATTCCATCCATTTCCCACACCTGCTGAAATGGCCAGAATAAGAAATCCCTCTGGTTCAGCCGATTCCGCCATTGGATTGATAATTTCCAGTGTTACGCGGGTTGTTTGATCTTCCTTTGGTGAAGGCATCTTCCTCCTTTTCATGAACGTTTTACACAGGTTCTCAACAAGAATTCCCCGGTTATGAACCGAATTCTGATTGTTTATCAACAGGGTTTTCCACAGATTTTGGATGGTTATCCACAGCCTGCTGTAATAAAGCAGGGATATCAACCACCTCACCGGCAAACCGATAGGCAAGCCGCAGCAGCTCGGCATCGTCGATCAGCCCGCGCGAATGCAGTTCGCTGAAAGCGGAAACAATCTGGGAGGCGGCTCCGGCCAACTCGCTGTTATCACGTGCCGAAATATCCGTCCCGCGAATTTCGATGGCGGCTTTCGGGTCAAGTGAACGACCGCAGCGTACGGCTCTCAGGCACACAGCCTGAAGCACGTCACGCAGCATCCAGAGGACAAATTCCTGTCGCTGCTCATAATGACGGAAAGTCGGTCCGCCGGCGCTTTCCGCCGTTGTGCGGGTGGAGCTTTCCGGCTCAGCCAGAAAGTGCAGTGGAATACCCGCTCCAGCCGCGATCATTTTCTTTAGAGCCAGTCCGTCTTCATTGGCGTCGGAAGATTCCAACCGCGGTGATAACGTCTCCCAGGTCTCCGCCTCATCCTTCACCAGCAGACTGCCGGGTGACGGCGGATTAAGATTGAGTTCGGCCTGCCGCTTGCGGCGCTCGACACTGGTAGAACCTTTCAATGTGACGGCATAGAGGAAAGTTGTGCGAAACCGATTTAACCGGGCGCGGTCTTCCAGCCAACCTGAATAACGCGCCAGCCACTTCAACAGGGGAGCCAGGTCGCTTTCTCCATGTAGAGCCCCCACCGGCCGGTTGATGGCGTAGTGTAGAATGAAAGGGGGTAATCCATTTGTGTCTGTCAAGGCAGATCGGCCTCTGTAAGAACGGCCGTCCTGCAGTACATACCTGGTTTCCTGCTCAAGGTCATTTTCTTCACAGGAGATTTCTGCCATATCTGTGGCTGGAATGGCGCGCACATAACTCATACCTGCCGGGTCGGTGGTGATCAGAATGAAGAGCTCACCGGAACGGGTCAATTCATCACACCATTCGATGATGCGGCTGTCCATGCGGTTGAGGGGATGTTCCCAGAATTCCTGCAGGAATAGCCGGGTGGTCTGATGCCGGCAATCAAGGCCAATTCCGCCGCCAACTACGTACTGTGAAGTCAATTCAACGATCCGCCGGGCAAGAGGATTGGTGCGCCAGGCTTCGAGCGACTGGCGGAGAAGGTCAAGCCGTTCGCCGTCAGGCCGGTCACGTGTATTACTTAAAGGTAGTGCGGCAAATATCGGTCTGAGCAGTCGGTCGCGGGTATCATCCAGGGCTGCCAGAGCCAGATCCACCCGATGGTTGATCTCACGATCGAAAAGACGGGCGGCCAGCCGGGAGGCAAGGGTAGTTCGGGGTTCTGTCATCAATATTCTCCTGAATCCAGATCAAATAGCGGATCCTGCCCTGGCACAAGCAGCGCCGGCTGCGGATCAAACCAGGCATAACCATCCAGTACGGCACACAGGGCGGCACTGATCAACAGGTCATCATGCAGCGGTTCACCGGTTAATGGGTCACGAGTGCCATCGGGCACGCTCCATTTCATCAGGCGGCCGGGACTGTCATCCACCCTGTACTGCGCGCCTTCCACCTGCCGCCAGAACAGGGCCTGCAGGGCAGACTGATCGTCAATCCCGCCGGTGTTCGGCTCCTGCCAGCGGCCGGAATCGCACACGCTGAGGAAATCCCATCCCAGCTTTGATTTGCTGACGTGGTTGAAAAGGAAAGGCAAGACCTTGTTGGGAAAGCGTTTTTGAAGAAAAGACGCCAGTCCTGCCCCGATACCGGTGGCGTCCATCACCACCACCTGCGGCTGCCAGGTTTCAATTAGCGCATGCAGTTGGCCGTACAGGGCGGTGTGTTTGATGCCGGTCCACAGACGGCGATGGACACAGCGATACGTGGGCGCCCGCAGAAGATCATCCTGCAGGGTCGAAAGATCCACCTGTACGATCGTCAGAGCGGTGGAATCCCGCCGCCGGTTGACCTGCCCGCTGCTGTCAGCTGATGCTGATTCGTCTTCGCCGGCCACATCGAGCAGCATGGCATAGATGCAGCCCGGCTGCGGCATTCCGCTGGCCGCATGCCTCCCGCCGCGCATCACCTGGCGGCGGGAGGGAGGGAACATGCCGCCTTCGGCATCGATCTCTTCAGAAAAAAACTGGGTTTTTACCAACGGATGGTCGCGTCCAAGGCGGGCGGTCTGTTCAGCTACGAAACGACCGTAGGCTTCCACTTCGGCTGCCACTTCACGAGCTGTGAGTACAAATGCCCGGCGAATGCCATCTGCCTGTTCAGACTGGCGGGCAGCTCGCAGCTCTCGTGCCAGCAGTGTTTTGCTCGTCCAGGCGGTGCCCCAGAAAACACGAGTGGCATTGGTCGAAGCGGCCATGGGGGCAATATCTTTGTCATATTTGATAATGGAAACATCCTGGGCTTCATCCACTTCCAGCAAGGTACTGGCGGTGGCTCCCACAATATTGGCTTCCGGAGCACCAGAAAAGAACATCATGCGGGCTGAACCCACCCGGTAGATGTAGCCGTTTTCCTTGCGCCATTGCCGTTGGACGATGCGATTCTGCTGCAGGACCCGTTCAAGCCGGCGCATGGCATTCTGCGATTGGGGTTTCCAGGTGGGCGATATCTTGACCAATTCTGCCGGTGTTTGTGAAAGAAGGGTCAAGAGGTAACATTCCAGTTGTGCCTGTAGTTCATTCTTGCCGGATTGACGCGGAAACATGATCACAAAGCTGAGACCCCGGTGAGCGAGCACCGATTTCAGTATGGCCAGCATGGGGCTGCATTGATATTCGCGCAGACGAATCCCGCCGGTGTATTCTGTAAAAGCTACCGGGTTGCGCAGCAGGGCTTTCAATGTATGGAGCGTGTGCGGCCGGATCATTATCCGCCTCCCAGAAAACTGCGGATCAGTGCCGCCAGGGCCATCAACCCTGATCCACCAGATGCCAGCCCTGCCCACATCTTGAATTGGGTTACCCCGTCTGTGTCTGCCCGAATGCGCATTTCATGGTCGTGCACAGCGGTTTCCAGACCGGTTAAGCGTAGATTGGCCATGTCGCGGTCATGGTTGTTTTGAACACGCAGAGAATCTACCTCCGCGCGGAGCAGGTCAAGTGCATGGCGCATTTGTTCAGCGAACAGGGCAGCCTGTTCTTCGGTGGAAATTTCAGGAGGATTCATGGTTTCCTGCTTTCTTTTTCGAAAGGGGCGGGTGTGAAACCCGCCCCTTTTATCGGCCGGTGCTGGCAGCGGCTCAGCGGGGATGGCGCAGGGATCCGTAGAAAGATGTGACATCCATCATGGTTCCGGTGAGCGGCCTGTCAATGTGCCATTTGGCCGGCGGATTACACAGCGGCATTTTTTCTCTTTTCTGTGCCGTCTCCCATCTCTTGAACGACTTCAGCCAGTGCCTGGTTGAGGAAATCTGCCAGATTCTCCCCTCCACCCAGCTGCTTCTGATTTTTCAACAGCAGGCTCAGGCGGTTGGATGTCTTGCCGACAGTTTCGAGAATTTGCAACAATTCCTTCAGGTTCTTGCCTTCATCTGCCAGGGCGACCACTCGTACCAGCAGGTCTTGCATCAATGTGATGGACGAATGCAATGCCTGGGCGGCGTTATCCTCGATAGATTCGTTCTTAAGAGCCGGGTTGCGCTGTGTTTTTGATCTGGGCATATTTTCTCCGCGAATGGAATATATGTTCTATATAGCACTATACATCCATCCAGAGAAAATTCAACCTGCCATTTTTGGAAGGTTTTAATGGGCAAAACTACCAAAATAGGTGGATACAACTAGAATAAATTGATATAAAATTAAAGGACAACAGGGAGGCTTTGCACTTTTGTTGGGTTCACGGTTTTTTTATTGACAATTCCTATAATCCGCTTTATCGTAGGATTGGACAAATTCCATCTTTTTCGGTTGTCGTTCCAGGGTAACCATGCGGTTATGTTAATTCAAAAATGGCGTGTGATCATTCAGGATAGGCAGAAAGCCCAATCGTTCGTAGAATTGGCGATAGTTTTGCCTGTTCTTTTATTGATTCTGCTGGGTCTTGTAGAGATTGCTTTTTTCATTGCCCGCTATCTGGATGTAATGGACCTTACGCGTGAAGCAGCCCGTGCCGCTTCTCTGCGTGATCCTCAGGTCCAGCAGGCGTATACATATACAAACGGTGCCTATCAATGCAACCGGACTCTTCCTTATAGTTTTTATTACACTTCCGCCTGTGTTTTTGCCCCGCCTGAAGGGTCAGCCGCCTGTTCGGCAGATCCGAAATTCTGCGGAGGTTTAAATCCGTTAATTTATGTAGATCATACGGTTGACGATGTACTCATTGAAGTGTTTACAGTCAAGGGGCATACGGTCGTAGATAAAGTGAATCCGCCGGCCGGTTACTGGGCGCTTTCCGATCACGATAGTGACTTGAGTCATAATGACAACTGGAAGAAAGATTGTAAAGGGAATCTCCTTTCACCTACTCCCCAACCTTACTATACGGCGGCAAAAGTAGAATCTGAATTAATTTCAACGTCTCCCATGAATAAGGGGTTTGTGGGTGTGGAATTTTATTATTGTTACCATCAGGTACTGGCAATACCATTTGCCAACCTGTTTGTTTCTGATCCTGCGAGGGTTCATGCGTATACGATTATGCCTCTCCCAATGGCTGTGCCCACCCCAACACCGGAACCCTGAAAATTCCTCGGGTCGGGGTCAGGTCATCGTTATTTTTGCGGTGACCCTGTTGGCCATGATCTTTTTTGCCGGCCTGGCAATCGACGCCGGTTCTTTGTATGTTACCTACGGTCAGCTTCGCCGTGCCATTGATGCTGCTGCTGTGGCGGCATCGAATGAGTACAAGGCAGAAGGTGTGAAAACCGCCGCTCACCCCACGAACCCTCCCCCATATAACCGGATGTTGGCTGCAGCCAAAGAAGTCATGGAATTGAACAACATTCAATTGTCAGCCAACCCTGATGATTTTCGGATGTATGTATGCGATAAAGATGGTGATGGATTGCGAGATCCAGAATCTACCATGCCGTCGGAATTTTACGTACAATGCCCGGATACCAGCCTGGCGCCGGATGGTTTTCCCAAAGAAAATGACCGCAAACTGGTGTGGATTGATGCCCGTGTTCCAGCCCCCCTGTATTTCTTATTCCTGCTGGGTTTCCAATCGGTCCCGCTGCGTGCTCACGCCATATCAGAAGCGGCGCCTATTGATCTGGTAATTGTGATTGATACATCTGAATCCATGGCTCACAGCGCAAATACCGTCCCAGCCTACACTGTTCCATACGATCCATCGTCATGTAATGCGGCAGATACCTGTTACCCATTAAAATCTGCCAAAACAGCAGCCAAAGCCCTTATCGATACGTTGTATGATGGCTATGATCATGTGGCTGTGGTTGGTTTTGATGTAACAGCTCCTGATCCCAGTACGGTTCCGATGCATATTAAGCTTTCGGAAGCCAAAGATGCAATTGATGCACTTAAGGTGCATGATGATCCGCCGTCAAATCTGATAAGAAACGATTGGTTTTCCCCAAGTCTGGTTACTATTGACGGTCTCCCAACTCTGGGGTTGAAGTTCAATCCCGTCTATCCAGAAGACCGCGACGGCGATGGGAAGGATGTGGATTCGACTCTCGGATCCTGTACGCCGGATGAATACCGTATGGATGGAACCACTCCATGCGACTCAAATAAACCCAATGCAGATTATCTGGATTCTTATGACTGGAATCCAAACAATGTTTACGATGCTGCTGACCAGACATATGCACGTAACTATCTAAATGCCAGAGGCTGTAATCCGGATGGCGACTATGATTCCTGTGCCTGGAAATACCTGACCCCGAACTCCACCTGCACAGGCTGTGGTATCAAGACCGGCGCAGATGTTCTGAAAAAGAACGGGCGTCCAAACTCCGTCTGGGTAATGGTTTTCCTCTCTGATGGTCTGGTCAACCTGAGCACCCCGACAACCGAGTTTCCTAACGGTTACTGCCAGGGTGGTTTGGGAAGTTTTATGTGGAGCAACGACTGTATCGATAGTAAAAAAACCTGGACACATATCCAGATCGATAAAAATGGCGACGGCGATTATGTGGATACCGGTGAGCGCGATTACTACGGTTTTGGCTCAACGCGTACCTGCCATAAAGACAAGCGGCCCAATATCTTAAATGGATTTAAAAACCAGTGTCCGCCTGATTCCAGAGGGAGCACAGATGCTCCTTCCGGTTGGAATATGGTGAATTATTCTGTCTATGATTATGCATTGGATATGATCGATGAAGCTGCCTTGTTGAAATCAGCCAACGATAATGAAGATATTAAAGGCTCTGATATGGCTATTTATTCTATCGGCCTCGGCGATGCTGGTGATTCTCCTGCCGGAGTCACCAACCGCCCGATCGGTGAATATTTGTTGCGTTATATGGCTTCAGTCGGTGATGATGGCAATCGTCTAACGGATGAATGCAGCAGCAATCCGGCAACTGGTTTGCCTTATCCCACCAAGCAATCCTGCGGCCAGTATTATTACACGGATGATGGGACGGATCTTCAGTCCATTTTCATTGATATTTCTTCTCGTATTTACACCCGGTTGACCAAGTGAGGCAATTATGAAAGCGAAAGATCGTAGCCTCGGATATAGAATTGTACGCCGATTTAAAAAGGCTCCAGCGCAGAGTATGGTGGAATTTGCCATGGCTCTACCGGTTCTCTTGCTGGCCACATTCGGCGTAGTAGAATTCGGCCGTTTATTACAGGCCTGGCTTGCCCTGGAAAATGGAGCCCGTATGGCTGTGCGTTATGCAGTCACCGGTGAATACAATCCAGACTACTGTGATGAGGCAGATGAAGCACTTGGTCTGACCGCAGAAGATGGCAACCATGACTGCAAGGTAGATGCGTTGGCCACGGCCTCCGAAGCAGAAAAGAAATTGGCACGCGACCGAACCCAGGCATTGCAGGATTGGGCCCGGCTTCCATCCATCCGAGATGCTGCAAAGTCGGGGGCCAGTGGAATTGCCTATGACGATTCTGTTTCTGGCAATTATCTGTTATACCTGAAGAATGCCCCTGCAAATGGGGCCACACTTGATACGTCAAATATGGGCGATCCGAGTAAGCCTGGTTTCTTCTATGTATCCATCTGTTCATCACGGTTTGTGGAAGATACCACCCGGCAGGCGGCACCCTTAAATGAAGCGAAGGATAAACAACATTTTTATACACAGATGTCTGATGTAAATCCTTACTATTTAACCGGTCATACTGGTCAGGCGAACTACCTGTATTATCCGTCAGTCTGTTCCATGTATACCAGTCCGGTTAAAGCTTTTATGGATGATGCCGGTGGGCCTGGCGACCGGGTGCGCATCACCATCACATATCGGCATAATATGATCATGCCGCTCATCAGCGAATGGTGGCCAACATTGCGCCTGAATACCACCCGCGATGGTTATGTGGAAAAATTCCGGATTTCGCGTGTCACCGGTCTGTCTGAAGGCAACCTGATCCCGGATACACCTACGTCTACATCCTCAAAGACTCCCACAAATACATTAACGCTTACTCCCACGGAGACGTTGACACCAACACCAACAAATACGCCTACTCATACCAAAACCTCAACGGCAACACTGGTTCCCTGCGAGAGCAACGGAAATGGAATCAGGGCGGAATATTTCAACTACACCAATTACCTTGATCCGTTTACCGGCAACAGTCCCATCACCGTATTAAATCTGAGTTATGTGGATGAAAATTGGGGTTCGGGTGGTCCGGCTAATGTGAATATTGATGCATTTGCCGGCCGCTACACAGCCCAGATTATGCCGTTGTATAACGAAGAATATACTTTCTATACAAAATCGGATGACGGAACAGTTTTATATGTCAATGGAAAGAAAGTGATTGACAACTGGGTTTACCAGGATGCTAAAGAAAAGTCTGGAAAAATAACGCTTGAACGTTGCAAGAAATATGATCTGGAACTTCAATATTTTGAAGGCGGTGGTAATGCGGTTAACAGATTGTCCTGGAAGAGTGCAAGTCAGGTTAAGGAGGTTATACCTAAGGCGGTTTTGTACCTGCCGACAAGCCCGGTAACCACAATCACGCTCACCAGAACATCTACGGTTACCATAACATCTACAATAACCCAAACACCGACGAGAACGCTTACCCCGACGAGAACGCTTACCCCGACGGTCACCCGCACGCCGACAATCACGCTTACCCCGACGGTCACCCGTACACCGACGGTCACCAGGACACCAACTAATTCACCTGTACCTCCTTCGCCCACGCATACCACACAGCCGCCACCTCCTCCAACACCCACTACGCCGGTGGCGCCGCCTACGGTGAAGCCGGCAACCGCTACGACCGAGGCGCCTCCAGCTCCTACAACGACACGAACGCCTTCAATAACTCCAACGAAGACGCCAAAGACCCCGATCGTAATCCCAACCCTGGGCGGATGATGTAAAAGAAAGAAACAGTAAAGTAGAGGTCAACCTTCTCAGGTTGGCCTCTATCTTTATCCCTTCTACGTGCTTCTTGCAGATCGGCAGGGTGAACGATAAAATCGGGGTATGAACTTTACCCTGCACACCGAATTCTCTGACCGCCTGAAAGTGGACTGGGATCAGCTTCTTGAGACAAATCTCGTTCAGGCTCCTTTTTTGGAATTTGATTATCAAAAACTCTGGTGGGAAACCCGCGGCGGGGGTGAATGGACTGACGCAGAATTAATGATCCTGGAAGCGCATCAGAATGGGGTTCCGGTCGGCATTGCCCCATTGTTCACCATACGCCAGCCAGATGGCTCAACGGCAGTTTTGAATGTGGGTTCTGTGGAGGTATCTGATTTCCTTGACCTGCTGGTCAGGCCAGAATTTCAGGAAGCCTTCATAGCAGCCCTGTTGAACAACCTTATCGCAATGCATATCCCAGGTTTAAAAATAGTTCAACTGTTTAACTTGCTGGATTCATCGCCGACTCTGCCGGTTTTACATTCCGCGGCCGGGAAAGCCGGATGGACCCTTTCGGTTGAACGATTGCAGCACAGTCCCTGTATTACCCTGGCGGGAGACTGGGAAACTTACCTCGCCGGGATTGATAAAAAGCAGCGCCATGAAATCCGCCGGAAAATGCGCCGGGCGGAAGAAGCGGATGTTTCGGTCAAGTGGTATTTTGCAGAAGATGAATCATCTTTGGATGCTGAAATTGATGGTTTCCTTGAATTGATGAAAAATGACGGTGACAAAGACTCTTTTCTTAAACCCCCCATGCAAGGTTTTCTCCGCCGGGTGGTTCATAACGCTTTTAACCACAAAAACCTTCAACTGGCTTTCCTGGAAGTGGATGGACACAAAGCGGCATCCTATCTGAGTTTTGATTACAGAAACAAGATCTGGGTCTACAATTCAGGTCTCAACCGTGATTTTCAGGCGCTTTCCCCTGGCTGGGTTTTACTCGGTCACCTGATTCAATGGTCCATTGAACACGGACGAACGGAATTTGATTTCATGCGCGGTGATGAAGAATACAAGTATCGCTTTGGTGCGGTAGACCGGTTTGTGATGCGGGCCGATCTCACCCCGCCGGCGTCATGATAAAGAGAAAAATCATTGAAATAACAGGCAGGAGGATTATTATGGAACTGTTAGCCATTCCCGTAGAAAAACCAGAGAATATCAACTTTATTCTCGGGCAGTCGCATTTCATCAAGACAGTGGAAGATATTCATGAAACCCTGGTAAGTGCAGTCCCAGGCATCCAATTTGGCCTGGCGTTTAATGAAGCCTCCGGAGCCTGCCTTGTTCGGTTCTCTGGTACGAACCCTGAAATGATTGAGCTGGCCAAAAAGAATGCCCTGGCTATTGGAGCCGGGCACAGCTTCATCATTTTCCTTGGGGAAGGATTCTTCCCCATCAATGTTCTGAATGCCGTGAAGAATATACCGGAGGTTTGCCATATCTTCTGTGCCACAGCCAACAATGTCAAAGTTCTGGTGGCTGATACCGGTGACAGTCGTGGGATCATCGGTGTGGCAGATGGAGCGAAACCTTCAGGTGTGGAAGCAGAAAAAGATATTGCCTGGCGCAAAGACTTCTTGAGGATGATCGGGTACAAAGCCTAGTCACGCGCAATCGGCATTAATCTTGCAACAACGCCTCTGGACGAATCTATTTGCCCCGCCCGGGAGGCAACTTATGCGAAAAGTACTTATCTTCATTACTCTTGTCAGTGTCATGATGGCCGGATGCAGTGTTATTCCAGCCGTTAAGCCGACCATGACCACATCGGAGATGGCAACCAGGGTTGCCCTCTTGTTGACAGCCATGCCTACAAACACTGGGGAACCGGCAACCGAAACTCCAACGGAAGATCTTAATCTTGCCACCCCCACCACGCCGCCTCTGGAAGAAGAGGAAATTGGTGCACTTGTAACACCCACTTCCGAAAATCCGGATGAAGGTTCTGTAACTCCAACAACCCAGGGGAAGACCGGCGATTTATCCACCCCCACGACGGATGTTACAGCTCTGGCTACTCTATTAAGCGCGGCCGCCACACAACTGCCCACCGTGATCACCAGTGCCACCTCCACCCCGCCGATTGCCATGCCGAGTGCTACACCAACAGCCACCGTGCCTCCAACACTTACCCCCGGTGGTACTCCACTTCCATCCATTCAATTGACGGCCACCTTCACAGCAGATGATCCGCGCAACAGGTTGCCTGTTCCAACCTGGACAGATACCATGGATAATGGCAAGAACTGGCCTCTTGGACCGGATGCTTATACAACGGTAGATTTTCAGAACGGCTACATGGTGTTAACCGGTCTGCAAAAAGATAATGGCTGGCGTTTAGCAAGCAACGAAGCGGATAATGTCTATATTGAAGCCACGGGCATGTTTGGTAATACCTGCCACGGTATGGATAAATGGGGCCTCATGTTCCGGTCTCCCGATCGTTCTACGGCCGATAGGGGATACTGGTTCAATATCACCTGTGATGGGAAATTCGCCTTCCAAAAATGGAATGCCAAACCGGGTGATAATGAGACGGCAGTCACCAATATCATTGCCTGGACGTCCAATTCCAATATCAAACCCGGCGCAAATGCCATCAATCGGATTGGTGTTCTAGCCAAAGGGAATCACTTTACCTTCTATATTAATGGATCCCAGATTGCCGAATCCACCGATGGAAGTTATGATAGCGGCGGCTACGGATTGTTGATCGGCGCCCGTGAAACCAGTCATCTGGTTCTTTATGTCGACGAACTCAGTGCCTGGTTGAATCCTCCGTTATAAATCAATCTTTGCTGTTTATGGTTATTGACAGACCCCGGGTATCTTCAACGGTACCTGGGGTTTCCTTTACTCATTTGAAGAAAATTTCCTTGAAAAAGAGTTATCTGGCAAGTCTCTTGCATCAATACGCAGATGAATACAAAACAGTTACTTTCATGCAGGGAGCCGAATCATGGTTAAACCTGTAACCAGAGTTGTAAAAAATGTTTCCAGCCCGGTTCGTCCCGGAAGGGCTACAAAAAAACCGGCACCACAGGTAAAAAAGAACAGTCACCGCCAGCCGCATGCTACAGTTCGCATGGTAAACGGTATGAAATCAGGCCGGTTATGGAATGGCATAAAAACGATCTGGGCTCAAATTCCAAAATGGAAAGACCTATCTCCAGATCGGCGTCTGGATATTGTCGGGGCAAGCTGTATTGTCATCGGTCTCCTGACATTGGTGTGTTTGATCACAGAACAGGATGCCGAAGTCTCAGCACAGTGGGTGGTGGTGATCAGCCGGTTGACCGGCTGGGGAATGTATGCCCTGCCATTCGGTCTGCTGATAGTTGGTTTCTGGCTGGTTCTTCGCAGTCTTGAAACCCTGCCGCCGCTCACAACCAGCCGCGCGGCGGGAATATTCTTTTTGTATATAAACCTGCTTTCATGGATACATCTTCTGGCCGGTGGTGGCTGGGAAATGGCTTTTGAAGGGCAAGGCGGTGGTTACCTCGGTGCGTTTTTTGAACGCTTGTTGACTGCCGGACTGGGACTTCCCGGTGCTCTATTGATTCTGATGGTCTGGATGCTGGTGGCCGGTTCTTTTGCCTTACAGCTTCCACCTCCTTTGTTCAAAGAAGTAATCTACCGGCTTCGCCAGCAGGTGCGTGATACCATCGATGCTTCACCCGTTTCTGCTGTTATGGAATCCGCCGGACTATCATCACAGCCGCAGCCTACCGTTGGATCCTCTGGACCTTTGCCTCCGGGTTTTCATCCTCTAAACAATCTGCCAAACCGAAAACCGGCTGTAAAAAAGGCTGTGACTCTAGCGGTCCGTCAGGTGGAAGAACGTGAGGATCACACACCGCCGCCGATGACACCGGTTGAGGCCTCAAAATCACCCTGGGTTTTGCCAAGAATTGATGATATTCTCGACCCGGCTGAACCGGTCTTCATCCAGGGTTATATTGATACAGATCGTGCGAACAAAATTGAAGAGACATTGCGTCTGTTCAGCGCCCCTGTGCATGTGGTCGATATTCAACGCGGTCCCACTGTCACCCAGTATGGTGTGGAACCCGATTTCATCGAAACTCGAAACGGCCGTACTCGTGTACGCGTTTCCAAAATCGTCAGTCTGGCTGATGACCTGGCACTGGCTCTTTCTGCCCAGCGTATCCGCATTCAGGCGCCGGTTCCCGGCCGCGGCTTTGTGGGGATAGAGATTCCGAATGAAGAAACCAGCAAGGTAGCACTTCATGAGCTGGTGGAAAGCGATGCCTTCAAAAAGATGCGCAGTCCATTGCGGATTGCCCTTGGAAAGGATGTTTCCGGCAAACCCATTGTTGCCGATCTGACATCCATGCCTCACCTGTTGATTGCCGGTACTACCGGTTCAGGTAAATCTGTCTGTGAGAATTCTATTCTCACCTGCCTGCTGTTGAACAACACTCCAGAGACCCTCCGGTTGGTATTGGTGGATCCAAAACGGGTGGAAATGAGCGGTTATAACCACCTGCCACATCTTCTTGCGCCAGTGATCACCGATGCTGCCAAGGTTCCAGCCGTCCTTCAGTGGATGATCCGCGAGATGGAAAGCCGTTATGAACGCTTTGCCAAATGCCGGGTGCGCAACATTGCCGAATATAACAACACAAATACCGATAAACTTCCGTATATCGTGGTAATGGTGGATGAACTGGCTGATTTGATGATGATCGCCGGTGAAGAAACGGAAAAAAGCATCACCCGGCTGGCACAACTGGCCCGTGCAACCGGAATTCATTTAATCCTGGCGACCCAGCGTCCATCTGTGAACGTAGTGACAGGTTTAATCAAGGCCAATTTTCCGGCCCGTATCGCCTTCACAGTGACATCAAATACAGACAGTCGGGTCATTTTGGACCAGCCCGGCGCCGAGCGTCTACTGGGCCGCGGTGATATGCTCTTCCTGGCTCCTGATGCTCCTGCGCCTGTTCGTTTGCAGGGTGTATATACGGCCGATGCCGAGATCAACCGTCTGGTGGATCATTGGAAGATGGCAGCCGCCGATGCGGCTGTGGAAGGCAGGTCAACAGCCCCGCTTTCTGTACCCATGCCGACTCTGCCTACCACTCCCCTTCGCCAGCCTGATTTATGGGATGATGGCAAGACACCATCATCCGACCCAATGTACGATGAAGCGGTGGATCTCGTTCGCACTCTCGGACGGGCATCCATATCCATGCTTCAGCGGCGATTGCGCATTGGTTACGGCCGGGCTGCCCGTCTGATTGATACCATGGAAGAGAGCGGCATCATCGGCCCTTCCCAACCAGGTAGTCAGGTTCGCGAGGTACTCGATTATGGACAGGCGGCTCCTCCGGTGGACGAGGAAAAGGACTGATCAAATGAAATTTTCCTCCATCTGCTGTTATTAATTTCGTGAATCCCACAAAAAAGACGTATAATACGCGGTATTAAGGATAAGGCGGATGCAGCCTGTCTGCATCCGCTTTCTTGTATAGAAAACAAATGCATAAAAATCCCATACAGATAAAATCTCTTACCCATACCCTGAAAGTCGCTATTCCTGTGCTGGTACTGCTTTCATCTTGCCAGCCGGCATCTACCCCGATTCCAACTTCTGTTGCGACAATCGGTGTTATCCCGACCTTCGTCATCCCAACAGCCACAGCAGCCGCACCAGCTGAGAAGAAACTGACAGTATGCCTGGCTCAGGAACCGGCTTCCCTTTATCCATATGCCAGCCCGGTACAATCAGCCTGGAGCGTCCTTGAAGCAGTTTACGATGGCCCCATAGATACCGTAAAATTCACGCCCACTCCGGTCATTCTGAAGAAATTGCCGTCTGTGGCAGATGGTGATGCGGTTATTGAAACCGTCACGCCAGTGGAAGGTGATCCAGTTTTGACCACCTCTAATGAAGTCAAGGCTCTGACCAAAGGGGTAACCGTTTATCCTACCGGCTGCCATTCAGCAGAATGTACAGTTACCTGGGACGGCCTTACAGAATTAAAGATGGACCGGTTGACAGCTACGTACCAGTTGAAGGACGGTCTGACCTGGTCAGATGGCACTCCCCTAAAAGCGGAAGATTCAGTATATTCCTACCAACTGGCGGCTGATACCTCCACTCCGGTAGACCATTATGTCACTGACCGTACAGCCACGTATGAAGCTGTGGATGCTTCCACAGTCAAGTGGACGGGTATCCCCGGTTATCTGGATGCCCTCTATCAGCAAAATTTCTTTCTTCCGTTGCCCAAACATGCCTGGGAAAATATCAAACCAGCCGATTTGCTTACCGCCCCTGAATCTTCTGAGAAACCAATGGGTTGGGGACCGTATGTAATTTCTGAATGGATCAAAGGTGATCACATCACCTTGAAGAAGAATCCGAAGTATTTCCGTGCTTCGGAAGGGCTTCCTAAATTTGATACCTTGACGTATAAATTCCTGGGAACTCAGGCGGATAACAATCTGGCGGCTCTTCAGAAGGGTGATTGTGACCTGGTTGATCCTTCTGCCGGCCTGGAAGCGATGCTCGAACAGGTTCTGGATGCCCAGAAAGCCGGCAAAATAAAAGCGTTTGTCGGTCAGGGTCCTGAATGGGAACAAATTGTCTTCAATATCGTTCCGGCTTCGTATGCCGATGGCATTTCCATAGCCACCGGCGACCGTGCAGACTTTTTTGGCGATGTTCGCACCCGGAAGGCTTTTGCCTACTGTTTTAATCGCGATAAGGCGGTTAACAAACAACTCCTGGAACAATCCATTATTCCAGATGGATTTATGCCGCCGGATAGCCCCCTGGCTGCCAAAGATCTGACACATTATCCGTATGATAGTGACGCTGGCTCCAAACTTCTTGATGAGGTTGGTTGGAAGGATGATGACTCGAATCCGTCTACACCGCGGGTGGCTTATTCCATTCCGGGTGTACCGGATGGCACCAAGTTGTCAGTCAATTATCTGGTGACCAATGCCTATCTCCGTCAAGAAATTGTGAAGGTACTGGCTGAATCGGCATCTGCCTGCGGTATCCAAATCAATGTGAAGACTGTGTCACCTGAAGAAATGTATGCAACAGCCCCCAATGGCGAATTATTTGGACGCAAGTTTGACCTTGCGCAAATCGCCTGGCAGGCTGGCCAACGTCTCCCATGTGATCTGTTCACCACCTCTCAGATACCCACAGCGGCAAACCAGTGGATGGGGATTAATTTAGGCGGTTATTCAAATACCACATTTGATACGAACTGCCAGATGGCGCGTTCAACCGGTACTGACCAGGCTGAAATTCAATCTGCAGTGGCAGCCGTTCAAAAACAATTCTCCGATGACCTTCCGGCCATTCCGTTATATTTTCATTTGAAGATTGCCGCCGCCCGCCCGGATTTTTGCGGGTTGGATATGGATGTTTCTTCCCGGTCTGCTCTGTATGGCATCGAATCATTTGATTATGGGCAGACTTGCCCCAGGTAAGGGAACAATATGGAAAATTCTGACCCTCTTTTACAGGTCAAAGACCTTCACACTTACTTCTACACAGATGATGGCGTGGTGAAGGCTGTTGATGGTGTTGATTTCGAAGTCTTTCCGGGGGAAATTTTAGGGTTGGTCGGGGAATCAGGTTGCGGCAAAAGCGTCACATCATTTTCGATTATGCGTCTGGTAGGCGTTCCTGGCAAAATCGTGTCTGGAGAAATTCTTTTTGAAGGCCAGGATTTGCTGAAAATGCCCGAAGCTGAAATGGTGAAAATGCGCGGCAACCGCCTGTCCATGATCTTCCAGCAACCTCAAACCAGTCTGAATCCGGTCTTTACGGCGGGTGATCAAGTATCTGAAGTCTTGGAAATTCACCAGAACATGCCCCATGAAAAGGCCTGGGAACGAGCCGTTGAACTTCTGAGGCTGGTTGGTATACCCGATCCGGCAAAAAAAGCCAGCGCTTTTCCTCATGAGATGTCAGGTGGACAGGCACAGCGCGTGATGATTGCCATGGGTCTGGCCTTGAATCCGCGCCTTTTAATTGCTGATGAACCCACAACGGCACTCGATGTAACCATTCAAGCGCAGATCCTTGATCTTATGCTTGATCTTCGTAAAAAGACCGGCGCATCCATCATTCTGATCACCCATGATCTGGGCGTAATCTCAGATATGGCTGATCGTGTGGCTGTCATGTATGCCGGTCAAATCGTTGAACAATGTAAAGTGGATGTACTTTTTGAAAAGCCATATCATCCATACTCTCAGGGATTGATCGGTTCCATTCCGGTGCTGGGAAGGGTGGCAGATCGCCTGGAAGTGATTCCTGGAAATGTTCCCAACCTGATTGATCTGCCGGCCGGCTGTCGTTTTGCCCCTCGCTGCCGCTTGAGAGAAAAATACAACCTGGATATTTGCTCACAACAGAAACCATCGTTGGAAGAAATTCAGCCAGGTCATCTTGTCCGCTGTTGGTTGTATCAATCTACAACCGGTCATCAAGCCCCTATTAAGATCAGTTAATTTGGAGAGACACATGGCAGAGCAGTCATATGCCGAAAGGCCTGATTTAATCCGGGTCGAGCATTTAACCAAACATTTTCCTGTACGGGGCGGAATCCTGCAACGTGAAGTTGCCTGCGTTCAGGCGGTAGACGATGTATCATTCACGATCAAACAGGGTGAGACTCTGGGTATGGTCGGCGAATCCGGCTGCGGGAAGACAACCATCGGACGTACCATTCTGCGTCTCACAGAACCAACTTCCGGCAGTATGTTTTTCAACGGTAAAGACGTTTTCAGCCTTAAAGGCCGTGATTTAAAAGAAATTCGGCGCAATATGCAGATCATCTTCCAGGACCCGTATGGTTCTCTCGATCCGCGTGTCCCCATTGGTGACTCTGTGATGGAGGGCTTGAAAATCCACAACATTGGTTCTGCCAAAGAGCAGTACGATGCCACCATCACCATGTTAAAACGGGTTGGTTTGGAAGAATATCATGCCCGCCGGTTTCCGCATGAATTTTCTGGCGGTCAACGCCAGCGGATTGGCATCGCCCGCGCTCTTGCACTTAACCCTCAATTTATTGTCTGTGATGAACCGGTTTCTGCGCTCGATGTGTCAATCCAATCGCAGGTATTAAACCTATTGCGTGATCTTCAACAGGAATTTGGTCTGACTTACCTGTTCATTGCTCATAATCTGAGTGTAGTAGAACACATTTCTGACCGCGTGGCGGTAATGTACCTTGGGAAGATGGTGGAACTCTCTGGCCGTGAAGACCTGTATCGTAGACCTTTGCATCCATATACCCAGGCATTACTTTCCGCCATCCCTATTCCGGGCGCCCGCGGCAAACGGGAGCGAATCATCCTTAAAGGTGATGTTCCCAGTCCGTTGAATCCGCCAACCGGGTGCCGATTCCATCCGCGCTGCCAGTTTGCCAAAGAAATCTGCAAAGAGAAAGAGCCTGCTTTTATTGAAACTGAACCAATGCATTGGGCAGCCTGCTGGCATGTAAACCCTTAATAAGGAAGTTCCAATATATAATTAAGATATGCAAACAAGGCGTATCCTCATAGTTGATGACGCTCCAGAATTCGCAAATCTGGTAAAAGACGCTCTTGCGACTATGCAAATCCCCCTGCAGGTGACGGTTTACCTCTCAGGAGAGGAAGCCTGGTTGGAAGTTCTGAAAACCCGTTTCGACCTGGTGATTACAGACCTGCGTCTACCAGGCATTTCCGGCACGGAATTAATCCGTCGTATTCGACAGCGTTTCCCGAAAATCAAGATCATCGCTGTGTCTGGTCTGGCCGAAGCTGGATTGACGGAGCGTACGCGCGCCGCTGGTGTTGATGCGTTCTACCGTAAACCAATTGAACTGCCACTCCTTATGACGAAGATAGACAATCTCTTATCTGACCTCAGTCAGGAGGAAACGGATGACCGCCCAACAAAGGCGCAGCTCGTCTCCCGCCTGGTAACAGCTCCGATTGGTCTTACACCTCCAGCCAGGGAATCTGCCCCCGAACCACAAAAACCTCCGAAAATTCCGGATGTTCCCAAGAGCCGAATTTCACCTGAAGATCTGGCATCCATGAAAGACCTGGAACAGCGCCTGCTTAAGCTTTTGAAGGAAAGCGGCGCCCAGGGCATGGCATTAACCACGATGACGGGTCAGATTCTGTATTCAAAAGGGATTGTGGAAGATTACAAATTCTCATCAGAACTGATCGATGCTTCTACAATTCTGATTGAATCGTTAAAACGGGTTGCCCACCAACCGGAGGAGACAACCACGCTGGGTATGCTGTCACTTTCGGGCCGGCTGGCAGATATGTTTATGATGCATATCGGCAAGTTTTTTGTCTGGTTGTTTTTCGCGAGTGGAATTCAATCGGCGGAAGCTGGCAAGGCTGCTGCTGCTTTCTATGGTTCACGAGACAGCCTTCAATTTATCCTGAATCTACTCGCCTTATTGCCGGTGCCGACAATTCCTCATCCACCGGTGGAAACAGAAGAAACGAGAAAAGAGAGATTGGCAACATTGAATACGGATGAATTAAAACTGGAAAAAGCCGCAAGTAAGCCGGCTGATAATAAATCTGTGGATGACTTCTGGGAAGCCGGAAGTGCAGAAAAAACAAAGGCGGAAAACCCGGAAACAATTGATTTCGATAAAGCCGCCAGTATGGGACTGATTCCATCTGAGCATCCCAAAAAATAGAAACTGTAAGGTTCGCATATCAGCTTTCCAGGCAGGCAGCCTAAACTTGTGATAAAATCCAGCCTACCGGGTAACCGGGCTGAATTGGGGCATAGTGCAACGGCAGCACACCAGACTTTGGATCTGTGGATCTTGGTTCGAATCCAGGTGCCCCAGCTAAGAATTTCCCATCAGCGCTTCGCGGTTGCCGCGGGGCATTTTTGACTTAAAAGGCAGACATCATGTGCAAATCAACAGTCATATCAGCGGTCATCCTGGCGGCAGGTCAGGGAACCCGTATGCGTTCCAGCCTTCCGAAAGTGCTTCATCCGCTTTCTGGAACACCGCTCATTAAATACTCGCTTGATGCTGTAGCTGGCCTGACGTCCAATCCACCTGTTGTAGTGATCGGTCACGGTGCAGATTCTGTTCGTGAGGTCGTTGGCAGCGCAGCCCGGTTTGTGGTTCAACAACCGCAGCTCGGAACCGCCCATGCTGTGATGACAGCGGAGCAATTGCTCAAAGAGGAAGCCGATTATCTCGTCGTGACCACGGCCGATATGCCGCTGATTCGTCCTGAAACACTAAAAACCCTGGTAGATGCTCAGATGTCCAACAATGGTCCCATCACTATGCTGACCGGATTCGCTGATGACCCGCGGGGTTTTGGCCGCATCATTCGAGCAAATGATAATTCTGTTCAAGCCATTGTAGAAGAAGCGGCTGCCACTCCAGCTCAATTGGCCATCCATGAATTAAATCTGAGTATTTATTGTTTTGAGGCTAAATGGCTTTGGGGTGCTTTGAAGCGCGTGAAAGTCTCTGCCAAAGGTGAATACTATCTTACAGATGTGGTGGCTATTGCCCGCGAAGACGGCCTTTCTGTAAAAGCCATTGTCCTGCCCGATTTTAGTGAAGCCATAGGTATCAATACCCGGGTTCACCTGGCTGAAGCGGAAGCCATATTACGCCAGAGAATCAACCGGCAGTGGATGGAATTTGGCGTTACTCTCACAGATCCGGCTTCCACCTACATCGGTCCTTCTGTAAAAATAGGACGTGATACAACGATTGGCCCTAATACCCACCTGCGAGGAAACACAGTGATTGGTGAGGAGACGGAGATTGGTCCAAATTGCATCATCGAAGATTCTACAATAGGCAGTCATTGTAAAATTCTGGCGGCTGTAATCGAAAAGGCTGTGGTAGAAGATAACGTCAGCATGGGGCCGTTTGCTCACCTGCGCAAGGGCGCCCACCTGATGAAGGGCGTCCATATGGGAAATTTTGGTGAAGTCAAAGATTCCACCCTTCACCCGGGTGTAAAAATGGGGCATTTCTCATATATTGGAAATGCGGATATTGGTGACGACACCAATATTGGCGCAGGGACGATCACCTGTAATTTTGATGGTGTACATAAAAATCCCACCGTAATTGGTAAAAATGTTTTTATCGGGTCAGATACCATGCTGGTGGCACCATTGAATATTGGTGAAAATGCCCGCACGGGGGCGGGTTCAGTGGTCACACATGATGTCCCCGCCGGAGAGGTCGTTGTCGGAGTTCCGGCAAGGCCGCATCATAAAAAAGTAGAGAAAAGTGGTTGAGTATTTCTGTATTGGCATAATTCTTCTTTTAGGGGCTGACTTTTTGGTCAGTGCTGCACTGGCGGCAGAATCATCTGCCAGTGTTTATTCTGTAAGTGATCCACAGGAAAAATCCGAATCGGTCATCAGCCTGACAAAAGGGGCGGATGAAACCGTATATGCTCTGCATATTTCACGCAGCTTCCTGTATTTTTTCCTGTCTGCCTTGATAGTTGGCTGGTTGATCTCTGAAAATGTAATGATCTGGTGGTCCGTTGTCCTCACAGCTGTTGTAGGGGCGGCTCTGGTTAATTTGATGGAAGTGATCACCAGCATCCTGGTCAGACGTAAACCATATATCTGGCTGGCGCGGCTTCAATTTGTGAGCCGGGCTGCTTTGTTTTGTTTCAAACCTCTGGTGATATTTAACCGGGGTGTTAAACCCGTTGATCCGCCTGATGAGCCGAGACAGACCCCGGTAACGGCGGAAGAATTGAAAACCTGGGCGGCGGCTGCCAACGAAACTGGTGGACTGGAACCTGAAGAACGCCGTATGATCCAATCGATCTTTGAATTTGGCGATATTCTTTGTCGAGAAGTTATGGTCCCACGCTTGGATGTCCGCTCGTTGGATGTTAATACGACGGTAAGCGATGCCATTGATGCCTTCATTCGCACCGGTCATTCTCGTATTCCGGTGTTTGAAGATGATCTGGATAACATTGTGGGTATTCTCTATGCTAAAGACCTTTTGCAGCATACCGATGAAATGGCACGGCAAAAATCTCTGGCCGGACTTGTACGCCCGGCATTCTTTGTCCCTGAAACAAAAAAAGTGGATGAATTGTTGCGCGAGATGCAGGAACGCGGAATTCACATTGCCATGGTAGTGGATGAATACGGCGGACTGGCTGGACTGGTTACCCTCGAAGATATTCTCGAAGAAATTATTGGTGAAATCCGAGATGAGTATGACCCGGCAGAAGAACGTCCATACCAAAAATTGGACGAAGACTATTATCTTGTTCAGGGTTGGATGCCGGTGGATGAATTCAATCCAGTTTTTGAAACACACCTGGACCCTGATCTGGCGGAGACCATTGGCGGTGTGATCGTTGCCCAACTGGGAAAAGTACCGGTCGGAGGTGAAAAACTGGATCTGGAACACTGGCAGGTTCAAGTAGAGCAGGTGAGCGGCCGCAGGGTACGAAAACTGCACCTTCACAGACTGTCGGAAGAAAAATCTGATACGGAGGCTGACTGATGGTATTAGATCAGGCAACAAAACTCAACCTGGTAAAACAGGCGAATGAGGTGCGTCGGTTTGCATATGCACCGTATTCCAAATATCCTGTGGGTGCTGCATTGTTAACCTCAACCGGTAAGATTTATACCGGAGTAAATATTGAAAATATCGATTTTACTGACGGTATTTGTGCCGAGCGGACGGCCATTTTCAAAGCGATATCAGAAGGCGAAAGATCATTTGAAGCCATTGCCGTAGTGACCAATAACGGCGGTACGCCTTGCGGTTCATGCCGTCAGGTAATGGCCGAATTTAATCTGAAAATGATAGTAATCATGGGCTCAGCCGATGGGGAAATTCTCAGTGAGATGACTGTGGAAGACCTCCTTCCTGCGGCTTTTGACCCTGGTAATTACCGATTGCCATAGGCTGTGCCCGTTCAGGCGCGTTCCCTAAAAACAGAGGCGGTTGTGCTTCGCCATAGCGAAATGGGCGAGGCTGATCGCTTATTAACCCTTTTCAGCCGCGAAGCCGGCATAATCCGCGCTGTGGCAAAAGGGGTGAGGCGGATCCATTCAAAAAAAGCCGGTCATCTTGAACCATTTACTCGTGTCAGCCTTATGCTGGCCAGGTCACATGAATTGTGGATTGTGACGCAAGCGGTGGCTCTTGATCTGTTCCTGCCTTTACATGAAGACCTGGTCTTAACCGGTGAAGCAGCCTATGTATTGGAATTGGTTGACCGATTTTCGTATGAAGAAGGTGAAAACCGCGATCTATACATGTTGCTGGTAGAAACGTTGGAACGGCTATCGCGCGGCGATCCGATTTTTCCAGCCGTCCATTTTTTTGAAATGCATCTGCTTGACTGCGTGGGCTTTCGTCCCCAGTTATTTAATTGCGTTCGGTGTAAAGAAGAAATCAAGCCAACTGATCAGTTTTTTTCGGTCGTGCAGGGTGGGGTAGTCTGTCCACGGTGCGGTAGTCAGGTTCCTGATGCCCGCCCCATCACAATGGAAGCCTTAAAATACCTGCGAAATTTCCAACGAACACCGTATCCCCGCCTCCTGCAGGCGGTTCCTGCAGCGCATGTGGAACGTGAAGTGGAAATCATTCTGCAGTATTACATCACATTCCTGTTGGAACGGAAATTGAACACACCCCAATTCATCAATGAAGTAAGAAAAAACCAGAAAATCTGAACGTTGTGCTTTTTCTGCCTATTTCACGTCTGTCTCTTCGTAGCGAAGACTTAAGGTCAGATTATCCGTTGAAATGACAGTTCCCTGGATAACCAGCTCTTTTTCCTGGTTGGGGACCCGGAAGGCCATGCTGAAGATTGTATCGGTGATATTTGTGAGCAAGTCATATTCGGTCAATCCGTTGGATTTGGCGTAATCGCGGTAAAACTTAACGGCATCATTGATGGTCAATGTAGTGGATGCAATTGTCATTTCTGGTGTGGATGAAATTATGTTGGCATCATCCGGTAGAGGGAAGGTAGATTCCAGCTTTTTTTCTGCGGATACTGTGGGTGCTTTACCCTGATTCACCTGCGCGACGGCTACCTTGCTTGGTTCAAGAATTGGTGCTTCAGCTTCTTTATTTTTTCCTCCTATAGAATTGCAGGCTGTAATAAGCAAGGCAATCACAAACCACACGGTAAATAACCTTCTCAAATTCATCATATTCCCCTTTCTTAGACTGAGGCTTTCCGATAATTTATTATCCTTTAAGTTCAACTCTCATACAACACACACTGACCTGACATACGAAAATTATTTCTTGAAAAAATCAGAAAACGCAGAGGCGATTCGAGCGGTATAATTCCCAGCCAATAATGTATTTATCTGGAGTCTGTATGTCAAAACCCCTCGATTTCCAATCGATCATGCTCGCCCTCGAGAAATTCTGGGCTGAAAAAGGCTGCCTGGTCTGGCAGCCGTATTACACCCAGGTGGGAGCGGGTACCATGAACCCGGCCACATATCTGCGTGTGTTGGGCCCTGAACCCTGGAATGTTGCCTATGTGGAACCTTCCGTCCGACCTGACGACGGCCGGTATGGAGAAAATCCCAACCGCCTGCAGCAGCATTATCAATTTCAGGTCATCCTGAAACCTGATCCAGGTAATCCACAGGAACTGTACCTTGATTCACTGAAAGCGTTGGGGATTGACCCTGCTGAACATGATATCCGTTTTGTGGAAGATAACTGGGAGTCACCCGCACTGGGTGCCTGGGGTTTAGGCTGGGAAGTCTGGCTTGACGGGCAGGAAATCACCCAGTTCACTTACTTCCAACAGGCAGGCGGTATAGTGCTCGACCCGAATGCCGTTGAGATCACCTACGGATTGGAACGTATTGCTATCGCATTGCAGAACGTCCGCAGTTTCCGTGAAATTCAGTGGAGTGCAGATCGTACATATGGCGAAGTGAACCTGCAGGCAGAACGGGAACACAGCAAGTATTACTTCGAAATTGCCGATGTTGACCGGCTGCGCCAGATGTATAACCTGTTTGAAGCCGAAGCGGAAGCGTCTCTGGAACAGGGTTTGGTATTGCCGGCGCATGATTATGTACTGAAGTGCTCACATACCTTCAACATTCTGGATACCCGCGGTGCCGTGGGTGTGACCGAACGTCAGGCGCTTTTTTCTCGTATGCGCGATCTTGCCCGGCGTGTGGCAGAAGCGTATGTCGCCCAGCGTCAGGAACTCGGTTTCCCCTGGGGCAAGGCAGACAGTGCTTCTATTAATAGCCAGAAGAAAACGTCTGTCATCGCATTGGATGCTGCAAAAGCGCCAGAAAAACCAGAGACTCTGTTACTTGAAATTGGTACCGAAGAATTACCCGCCGCCGATCTGCAGTTTGCTCTGGCCCAGTTAACCGAACGCATGCCGGCAGTGTTGAATGACCTGCGTCTGGAACATGGTGATATTCAGGTAACCGGTACTCCCCGCCGTCTGGTTGTTCGGGTGGAAAAAGTTTCCCCCCGCCAGCCGGATAAGACAAGCATCATCAAGGGCCCTCCGGCAGACCGCGCATTTGATGCCGATGGCAAACCCACTCCAGCCGCCACAGGATTTGCCCGTGGTAAGGGTTTGAAGCCGGAAGATTTGAAGGTTATGGAAATTGATGGCGGCCGTTATGCGGCAGCCGAAGTGCATGAAATCGGCAAACCGGCCGGTCAGGTTCTTCAATCAGCCCTGGCAGATCTGGTGGCTTCCATCAAATTTGATAAAACCATGCGCTGGAATGAAAGCCAGATTGGTTTCTCACGGCCGTTGCGCTGGTTCGTGGCTCTGATTGGCAGTCAGGTGATTCCCTTCCAGTATGCCGGTTTGACGGCTGGAAATATCACGCGTGGATTGCGGTTTGGTACAGCCCCTGAAGCCGTTGTCAATTCGGCAGACGCCTATGCCGATGTCTTAAAATCGCAGGGAATTCTACTTGATCCTGTCAAACGCCGGGCGGTTATTGCCGAACAGGTTTCCAGGCTGGCAGTCTCTGTAGGCGGAAATCCCGAGGTTGACGCGACTCTACTGGATGAGGTTAATAATCTGGTGGAACGTCCTACGGCATTGCTTGGTAAGTTTGACCCCGAATCGCTGAAACTTCCGGCTGAAGTATTAATTTCGGTTATGAAGAAACACCAGCGTTATTTCCCGGTGATTAAACCGGATGGCAGTCTGCTGCCGTATTTCATTGCGGTGCGCAATGGCGATGATCAAAAGATCGAAACGGTCACAGACGGCAATGAACAGGTTATCCGCGCCAGATTTGCCGATGCCGCTTTCTTCATTAATGAAGATATCCGATTCAAATTGGAAGATTTTGTTCCCCAGCTTTCCACCCTTGTTTTCCAGTTCAAATTAGGTTCCATGCTTGACCGCACCAACCGGATTGAAAAACTTGTTGCTGGATTAACAGGAACATTGGGTTTATCGCCGGACGATCAAAAAATATCCCGGCGTGCGGCCCATCTATGCAAAGCTGACCTGGCCACTCACATGGTGGTTGAGATGACATCGCTTCAAGGTGTGATGGGCGGATATTATGCCCGCCGCTCCGGTGAAGAAGAAGCGGTGGCCAAAGCCATTGTGGAGCATTACCTTCCCAAGAACACCGGAGATGCCGCTCCGTCCAGCAAAGCCGGGCTGGTTGTCAGTCTGGCGGACCGGTTGGATTTGCTGGCGGGCTTGTTTGCCGCCGGATTGGCTCCTACCGGAACAAAAGATCCGTATGCCCAGCGCCGGGCTGCCCTGGGTTTTGTGCAGTCTTTAATTGCCTGGAATCTTGACTTCGATACGATGGAAGGTTTGAAATTGGCGGCGGCCAACCTTCCAATTGCCATGTCGGAGGATTCATTGAAAGCGTGCCAGGAATTTATCACCGGCCGCCTCAAAGGTTACCTGACAGACCAGGGTTACCGTTATGATGTGGTTGATGCAGTCCTCGCCCGGCAGGGGAATAACCCGGCTGGAGCCGCCCGTGCCTGCCAGCAGCTCACTGCCTGGGTTCAACGCGATGACTGGAACACCATCTTGCCGGCTTTTTCTCGGTGTGTACGCATCACCCGCAGCCTGAAAGAAACCTTTTCAGTGCAATCGGACACTCTTAAAGAACCTTCCGAAAAAGACCTCTTTGCCCAGATCACCCGCATGGAAAGTGCCTTACAGGGTAAGGTGGCGGTGGATGATTTCCTCAATACATTCCTGCCGGCCATACCTGCCGTCAATGCGTTCTTTGATGCTGTTCTTGTCATGTCTGAAGATCTACAGGAAAAAGCCAACCGGTTAGGCATGCTTCAGCGCATTGCCCGCCTCCCGGAAAATATTGTTGATCTGTCTTTGCTGGAAGGCTTCTAGGCCAGGATAAAAATCGGAATGATGAACAGGGCAGCTTTTTAAGCTGTCCTGTTTGATTCTCCGGGCAGCCTGTCTCTCTCCAACCATCCCCATTTTGATTCCGAAAAAAAGAGGAAGCATAGTACTCGTTGGTAAATAAATATATTGTTTTCCCATGAAAGATGGGAAATGCGGGCATGGATTACTTTTTCTCCTTCTCAATCCTTCTAAATTGCCTATAATTCCCATCCCGAACTTTTAGCACCTTTCCTGAAAAAAGATAGAATCAGATTGATCCATGACTGCAGTTGATGAAATCAAAACCCGACTTCATATTGAAGATCTCGTCAATGAGATTCCTTCTGTAAAGTTGCGGAAATCCGGTAAAAACTATACCGGATTTTGCCCGTTCCATGAAAACAAGCGGACTCCCGCGTTTGTTGTTTTCCCTGATTCGGGAACCTGGCGCTGTTTTGGTCAGTGCAACGAAGGCGGTGACATTTTTAAGTTTGTCATGAAGCGCGATGGCTGTGATTTCTCGCAGGCGTTGAAAACACTGGCTGCCAAAGCCGGTGTAGATCTGGAACCTCTCACACCCCAGCGAAAAGAAGAGGATGAACACCAGAACCGGCTTCGGCAATTACTGGAAGAATCGGTTCTTTTCTATCAGCATTTCCTTACCAAAAATGAAATTGGTAAACCGGCATTGGACTATCTTGTCAAACGGGGCCTTACGATGGAAACATTGGCCTCCTTTGGTCTGGGGTATGCTCCGGAAGGCTGGGACACCCTGATGACCCATTTCACGGGCCGCGGATACACCGTGGATGAGCTTAAGGAAGCCGGTCTGGTCTCTGAAAATCCAGAAAAAGAACATATCTATGATCGTTTCCGCAACCGGATCATGATTCCGATTCGCGATGCGCAGGGACGTATGGCCGGATTTGGCGCCCGCATTCTGAATCCGAATGACAACCCGAAATTTCTGAATTCCCCACAAACCACCCTGTTTGATAAGGGCCGTCTGCTGTTTGGCATGGACCATGCCCGAAAATCGATACGTGAGAAAGATCAGGTGGTGATCGTAGAAGGCTATCTTGACGTGATCATCCTGCATCAGGCCGGGTTCACCAATACGGTTTCTCCTATGGGAACGGCATTGACGGAAGACCAGCTCCGTCAGTTGCAGCGGCTTACGCGCAAAATGATTCTGGCATTGGATGCCGATGCAGCCGGAGCCAAAGCTACCATGCGGGGCCTTGAAATTG
This sequence comes from Leptolinea tardivitalis, assembly GCF_001050275.1. Taxonomy (GTDB): domain Bacteria; phylum Chloroflexota; class Anaerolineae; order Anaerolineales; family Anaerolineaceae; genus Leptolinea; species Leptolinea tardivitalis. The sequence goes on along the minus strand of NZ_BBYA01000010.1, from coordinate 591,451 downwards.
CCCGCCAGTCATTGGATCGTGGCGATGAAATGATATTTGATGCCCGCGGCCTGCTGCACGAAGAATCACGTCTGCGGGCAGACCTGCGTGTGACAGCCATTCCCGAAGGTATGGATCCTGATGAAGTGGTTCTCCGTAATCCCGCTGAATGGGAATCTATACTCAAAGAAGCCCGCCCGATCGTTCAGCATGTGATGGATACACTGACATCCGGCCGGGATCTGGATGATCCCAAGGTGAAGGACGAAATCGCCCGCCAGATCATTCCGCTTATAGAAGACCTGGCCAGCCCCATCGAACGGGATACCTATCGTTCACGGTTGGCTGTGAAATTGCACATAAATGAAGAGTCTCTGATGCAATTGCAGAGTGGCGGGCAGATTAAAGGTCGGCAATCGCCACGCCGGCAGACAAAACCGGTCCGGCGTGAACCAGAAGGAACCGCCGGCTGGAAGGATCCTCTACGCCTGTTGGAGAATCATTGCCTGCGTCTGCTTTTATTCAAACCAGATTTGTTTTCGGTTGTGGAAGACGAATTGAAACAGAGGAACTTTCCGTTATTGAGTGTTGATGATTTCCAGTCTACAGAAGCACAGGAGGCATTTTTATTGCTGGTGGATGCCGTACAACAATTAGAAACCAGCGTCCATGATTACCTCCTTGACCATCAACCCGAATCACTTAATGAATTTATGCAGGCGGTTAATGCCGGGATCAGTCTGGAAAACACTCCGGATGATCGTATATTTGATGACCTGTATGACACGATCACCCGCTTACGGCTTATGCAAATTCGCGAAGCCATTGACACCATCCGCTTTCTGGTCACCGATCTTTCTCAATGGAAGGAGCAGCAGGTAGACGAACGAGAATCCCTGCGTGAATATAATAAAAAGATGACAGATCTAACAGGTGAACGTTTCAGGCTTGAAAAAGCCCTGCAACCGGAAATAAATTTCCAATAATCTCCTTATGGTATAGTTAACCCATGTCTCCTCGCCCAAAAATCTCGAAAGAAATGCCTGTATCAAAACCGGAAGGTACTTCAAAGACGCGTGCGAAGAAACCGGCAGTAGCGAAACCGTCCAATGGACGGAGAACCCGCCGAAATGGGGCGGATGATGGATTAGAGAAACCTATCCTCCAGCCTGGCGATGAAGATTTGATCAACCAGGAAGAACCGGATGATTCTGTGCTGGCTCAGACAGGTGATGAATGGTCTGAGTTTGCCCTTGAAGATCCGCTGAAAATCCTGGAAGATCCGGCGGTTGCGGTTGAACTTTCAGAAGATCCGGTTCGTTTGTATTTAAAAGAAATCGGTCAGATTCACCTGCTGGATGCCGACAGTGAATTTCGGCTGGCTGCTATGATTGAAGCGGAACGGCTGATGGAAACATTGCAGCAGCATGTCGGTTCTACAGACGCTGCATTGAACTGTGACGCCCTGTTTACCTGCCTGGCCGAACGGTCGATATTAAGCTGGAACCGTCTGATTGAAGATGCCCGCAGTTTCAACCAGGGCGATCCCCCCGATCTCAGCCTTATACTGGCGGAAGCCCAGCAGCTCAGACGCGGCTGGCAAATCGCTGAGCCTTCTTACCTGCGTCATTACCTCGACAACGGCCAGTGGGGCAAAGATTCTCTCTGGGACGCTCTGGCTCGTAATGCCTTTAACCTGTTTCTAACGTTGAATCTGATGCCAGGGGAAGAAGCCGCAAAATTGCTGGATGAAATCCGCAAGACCGGCCAGATGCCCTCCATCGATTTCTTTATAAACAACCTGCCACCTGTGGAAACCCTGAATGAAGAATTGGAAGGTATCAAGAACCGGGCGGAAGAAGCCAACCAGCAATTGATCCGGGCTAACCTGCGCCTCGTGGTCAGTATTGCCAAGCGGTATCTGGGACGCGGCATTTCATTCCTTGATCTGATTCAGGAAGGTAATCTGGGTTTGTTGCGTGCGGTGAACAAATTCGACTCCACCCGCGGTTTCAAATTCAGCACCTATGCCACCTGGTGGATTCGTCAATCTATCAGCCGGTATATTGCTGAACAGGCACGCACCATCCGCATTCCGGTGCATCTGTTTGAAGCCATCACCCGGTTGTTACGGGTGCAGCGCTCGCTGGTGCAAAAATTGGGCCGCGAACCAACCAATGAAGAACTGGTATTGGAATCAGATCAGTTGGATAAAAAAGATGTGGATGCCATCCGCAAATTCCTGGGTGGTGATGGTGCACTTGATCCTGATATCATGCGCCGCTGGGTGGCGGCTACTGCCAAGGTTCAACGTATATTGCAATCTGCCGAAGAACCAGTCTCTCTAGAGCGCCCGGTGGGTGATGAAGAAAGCAGCCAGCTGGGTGACTTTATCGAAGATGATGAAGCATTGGAACCTATGGATGCAGCCGCCCGCGAGATGCTCCGCGAACAGGTGCAGAGTGCCCTGGCGGCTCTTTCGGAGCGTGAGCGGCAGGTGTTGGAATTGCGTTTTGGTCTGATTGATGGCAAAGATCATACGCTGGAAGAAGTCAGCCGATATTTTAATGTGACCCGTGAGCGCATTCGTCAGATTGAAGCCAAGGCTTTGCGGAAATTGCGTCACCCAACCCGAAGCCGCAACCTGCGCGAATATCTGTCATAACGTCACGGTGATCTGGATATATCCTTAACGTTTCGTCAGGGACGGGTTTCAAACCCGCCCCTGTTGCTTTTTATATCATCCTGCTTCAACCCTGCAAGGAAAATTTCCAAACACCTTCTACAAACCTTGTGAAAAAACACACATACTTTTCCTGTATGCTATACTTACAAATAAGACTGAACTTGTAGGGATTAGCCATGCTCAATGATTACCTTCCCATAATCATCCTCCTTGTTCTGGCAACTGTGCTGGGTTTTCTGGTCCTGATTATTGGTGCCCTTTTCGGCCCCCGGCGGCCAACCCAACGTAAGGCGGCCCCTTATGAATCTGGAATGATTCCCTATGGCCCAGGCACCCGCCGCATATCCGTCCGTTATTATCTGGTGGCGGTTCTTTTTATCCTTTTTGATATTGAAACTGTGTTCTTCCTTCCCTGGGCGGTGGTATTCCGCCAGTTGGGTTGGTTTGCCCTTATCGAGATGCTGGTATTTATCGGTATTCTGCTTATCGGTTTTGTCTATGTTTGGAAGAAAGGAGCACTCGAATGGGAATAGAGCAAAAAGCCGGCAATCTGGGGATCGTTACCACCACGCTTGAACAGGTGGTCAACTGGTCAAGAACCGGTTCGATGTGGCCGATGCTTTTTGGACTGGCGTGTTGTGCCATCGAGATGATGTCAGCCCAGGCGGCGAATTATGATATGTCACGGTTTGGTATGGAGCTCATGCGAGCCAGCCCCCGTCAATCTGACCTGATGATTGTGGCCGGACGTGTGAGCCGTAAAATGGCTCCTGTCTTGCGCCAACTCTATGACCAGATGCCCGATCCAAAGTGGGTGATTGCCATGGGCGACTGTGCCTCATGCGGGGGCGTTTTTAATAACTACGCCATTCTGCAGGGTGTGGATGAAATCGTTCCAGTGGATGTTTATGTAGCCGGGTGCCCTCCGCGCCCCGAAGCATTGATCCACGGGGTGATGACGTTGCATGAAAAAGTTCGCGGTGAAAAACTAAAGACTTGGGCTTGAGATCTTCATCCGGGTCAGTTCAGGACGATAAAAACATGGATTCCCGTCTTCAAGATGTTGTGAATAACTTGAAAGCCCGTTATTCAGGGGTTGTTAGAGAGTTCCGTGGTGAAGTGACAGTTTTGCTTGAGCCGGAACATTTAATCCCAGCATTTACATGTATAAAGGATGAATTCGGGTTCGATATGCTGGAAGCGGAAACGGCTGTGGATTACTGGCCGCAAACCTCTCCACGTTTCCATGTGGTCTACCAGTTGTATTCCATGGAAAAGAATATCCAGCTTCGTATCCGTGTACCTCTGGATGGCAACGCTCCGACATTACCGACAATTGAGAGAATCTTTCCCAATGCCAACTGGCATGAACGCGAAATTTGGGATATGTTCGGCATCCGTTTTGATGGTCATTCTGACCCGCGCCGGCTTTTAATGCCGGCTGACTGGCAGGGGCATCCACTCCGGAAAGACTACCCCCTGGGTTACGAAGAAGTGCAATTTGACTTTAATGCCGAAGAGATCATGGTTCATAAACCCCGGCCGGAAAAATGAAAACAACCGGCATGTTCCACTATTTTACGATAGTCCTCTTTCAGGATTTGCTTTGAAACATAACCGTGTGATCCAACTATCAATGATTCTTACCATGTTCCTGCTGGTTTGCAGTTGTAAAACGTTGTCTATGGCTGTAACGCCGACAGATTTGCCTGCTGTTCCCACCGAAAGTTTTCAGGAGACTGCTCAGATACTTACTGACAATCAGGTAGGATCACAAAATCCACCGGGAAATGGAACTGTGGTTGAAAGTGCCCATGCATCTGTTCCTGTGAAATATGCGTCGGATGCCTGTCTGGTTGAATTGAAAAAGGATTTAGATGAAGCTTACGGTAATGAAGAATCTCCATCGAACGACAACCGACGCTCGATAAGCCGGAGTAAATCAAAACCAGATTCCGATGATGGATCAGTCACACTGGTTACGTATACGGTAAAAGGTGACAAAATCTCCTCCCCGGTTTTGGGGAAGAAGATTCCTTCTGAATATAAGAAGTACACAAAAGATTCAGAATTGCACAACCGCATCTGGAAATTGATTACAGATATCATTCCGCTTGATCAGCGAAAAGACCTCGATCAGTTTATTCTGTTCACAGATGGCCAAGACTCAATCACTGGCTCGGTCGGCGAAGGCAGCACTCCCGATACCTGGTCAGTCGAAATAGATGTGCTGGATTCTGAAAATCTGGCCACCCTGTCAACCACCCTGGTATATGAATTTGGACATATGCTGACGTTGGGTGCTTCACAGGTCAAGTATTATGCCGACACCTGCCAGTATTACATGGCTTCAGATGGATGCAGCAGGGAAGATTCTTATATCAACGGGTTTTATAACCAGTTCTGGTGGAATTTGTATGATGAGTGGAAATCCTACGCCAAACCCGATGAGAATGGCGAAGTCAATGAAGATGGCGCCTATGCCTTTTATGAAAAATACCCTGACCAGTTTGTCTCTGATTATGCTGCCACCCACCCGGAAGAGGATATTGCCGAATCATGGACGTATTTCATTTATTCTGATGTGCCAAAGGGCGATACGATTGCCGAACAGAAGATCCAATTTTTCTATATGTTCCCGGAGCTGGTCGAGATGCGCCGGCAAATGCAAAATAACCTGTGCAATTATTCAAAAGAATGACAGAGAAAACTTCCAACTACCGCGAAACGAATATTGATGAACTTCGGCATCTGGTAACCGGCCGTGCTCTAACCGGCGAGACGATGCTCCTCAACATGGGGCCGCAGCATCCCAGCACGCATGGTGTTCTCCGCCTGCTATTGGAGCTCGACGGCGAAATTGTTCTGAATTGCATACCGGATATCGGCTTCCTCCATACCGGTGTGGAAAAGAACATGGAATCGAAAACATACCAGAAAGCCGAAGTGATGACTGACCGGCTGGATTATCTTAACAATGTCGGGAATAACTTTGTGTACTGTATGGCCGTTGAAAAACTGGTGGATCTTGATGTGCCCGAACGGGCGCAGGCTGTGCGTGTCATTCTGGCTGAATTGACCCGCATCTCTTCACACCTTTTGTGGATCGGCACATCTGCACTGGATCTGGCGGCTATGTCTGTTTTTATGTATGCCATGCGCGAACGAGAGATGATCCTCGATATCATGGAAATGTGCTCCGGTCAGCGCATGATGACGACGTATATTCGTCCGGGTGGATTGTGGCGCGATGTTCCGGCTGAATTTGACGGTGCGGTGCGTAACTTTGTCAATATTTTTCCCCGTCGTTTGGATGAGTATGAATCTATGCTTACCAAAAATGCCCTTTTCCTTGAACGCACAGTGGGGATTGGCCCCATCAGTCAGGAAGATTGCATCCGGTATGGCATCACCGGACCGGTACTGAGGGCTTCAGGCAGAGCATTTGATTTGCGAAAAATTCGTCCATACAGTGGTTATGAGAAGTATGACTTTACCGTCCCCACTCAGACAGCCGGCGATGTGTATGCCCGTTATCTCGTTCGGGTTCAAGAAATGCGCGAGTCAATCAAGATTATTGACCAGGCCATCAACAAATTGCCGGGTGGACCAATCCGCAGCAGTAACCGAAAATTTGTCCCGCCACCGCGTTCAGAGATCGGCGTCAGTATGGAAGCACTGATCCATCATTTCAAACTCTGGACGGAAGGTTTCCCGGCTCCGGCGGAAAGTGTTTACGTTACAGCCGAATCCCCGCGCGGCGAGATCGGCGTATTTCTCGAAGGCGACGGTGGACCCAAACCCTGGCGCATTCATTACCGAACACCTTCATTGTTGAACCTGCAGGTGATGCCATTAATCACCCGCAACCATTTTGTGGCTGACCTGGTGGGTATTATTGGAAGCCTTGACGTTATCCTGGGAGATTCAGACCGGTGAACGAGTTCTTTGTGCAAAACACGGAAGCTATTCAGAAGATACTGTCTGCCTACCCGGCGGGCAATAAACGTCCGGCTGTTATGCCGCTGCTTTATCTGGCCCAGCGGACAAACGGCTTCATTCAGAAAAAAACGTTGGATGAAATTGCAGAAATTCTGGAAATCACTCCAACCGAAGTGGCATCCATAGTCGGGTTTTACACGTTGTATCATGATGAACCCGGCGGCCGTTATCATCTTCAGGTTTGCACAGATTTACCCTGTGCCCTGCGCGGAGCAGACCGTTTTCTTCAGGATCTTTGTGATAACCTGGGCATTAAAGTTGGGGAAACCACCGCCGATGGTTTGATTACCATCGAAGAAGTCAAATGCCTGGCCGGTTGTCATCATGCCCCGCTCTTTCAGGTTCAGGGCGACGGGGATATTTCATATCACGAAGATCAAACGGTGGATGCAGCGATGCAGCTTATCGCTGAGTTGAAGAAGAAAGCGGCGGAACGGGAGGGGACAAACGCATGAGCGCTTACATCCTGTACCGTCATCGTGATATTCCCAACCTGAACCAACTGGATGTGTATCAAAAGAACGGCGGATTTGAAGCCATTAAAAAGGCTATTAAAACCATGAGTCCGGCTGCCGTATTGAATGAAGTAAAAGATTCAGGATTGCGTGGACGCGGTGGGGCGGGGTTTCCCACTGGAATGAAATGGAGTTTTCTTCCCGGCAACCTGTGGCCGCATTATGTGGTGGCCAATGCCGATGAATCAGAGCCTGGTACGTTCAAAGACCGCGAAATCCTTGAATCTAATCCATTTCAGTTTCTTGAAGGTCTCATGCTCGCCGCTTATGCTGTGCAGGCCAATGATGCTTACATTTATCTGCGTGGAGAATTCTGGCAAATTGCCCGCCGGTTGGATACATGCATTGAAGAACTTTACGCTGAGGGATTGCTCGGTGATAAATTGTTTGGCACAAAATATTCACTGCGTTTGCACACTCATCTGGGTGCCGGAGCATATATCTGCGGTGAAGAGACTGCCCTGTTGGAATCTATAGAGGGGCATCTGGGACAACCGCGGCTGCGTCCGCCGTTTCCAGCAACCTTCGGTCTGTTTGGCAAACCAACCGTAATCAATAATGTAGAGACGCTCACCAACCTCCCGCCCATCATCGAAAAGGGAGCTGCCTGGTTCAAAACCCTTGGTACTGAAAAATCTCCCGGTGTGAAGATTTTCAGCCTTTCCGGTTGTGTCAATAAACCGGGTAATTATGAGCTTCCGCTCGGAACCACTTTTCGTGAATTGATTTTTACGCACGGCGGAGGAATCCCGGACGGGCGCACCATCAAAGCGATCATGTCGGCTGGAGCATCATCTGTCATCGTACCCGCCGATGACCGGGCGTTGGATACACCTATGGATTATGAATCCACCCAGGCAAACTTGAATGCCCCGTTGGGATCCGCTTCTGTCATCATTCTGGATGATTCGGTCAACATGGCCTGGCTGGTGAATAAAACGGTGCATTTCTTCCGGCACGAATCGTGTGGAAAGTGCACGCCCTGTCGTGAAGGCACCTACTGGATGAGCCATCTGACCCGGCGGATTGCGGCCGGAGAGGCTGCTCCGGATGATATTGATCTGTTGAACATCGTTGCCCGGCAGATGCAGGGTAAATGTCTGTGTGCTCTGGGTGAATTTTCCACCATGGCTGTCACTTCGGGTATTGAAAAATTTCGGGCTGATTTTGAGAAGCTGGTTAATCATTAGGGTCTATTGTTATTCGTGAAGAAGGATTTTGGAGCGCATGCCAAAAGATATTACCCTCACAATTGATGGACAGACAGTCACCGCCCCGGCAGGCACTTTGGTGGTGGATGCGGCAAAACGTATTGGGATTAATATTCCAGTATTTTGCTACCATCCCAAACTGGAACCGGTGGGGATGTGTCGTATGTGTCTGGTGGAAATCGGCCGCCCGGTGATTGACCGCACCACCAATAACCCTGTTTTTGAAGCTGATGGAAAGCCGAAGATCCAGTTTGGACCCAAGCTGGAAACGGCCTGTACCACACCCATCAGTGAAGGGATGGTGGTGGTAGGTTTGAGTGACAAAGTCAAAGCTGCCCGCAAGGATGTGCTGGAGTTTTTACTGACATCTCATCCACTTGATTGTCCGATTTGCGATAAAGGCGGGGAATGCCCGTTGCAAAATCAGACTCTGGAATATGGTTCTGCAGACAGCCGGTTTTTGCTGGATGAAAAAATGCGTCTGTCGAAACATGTTCCACTCGGCGATTTGATCTTCCTTGACCGTGAACGCTGTATCCAGTGTGCCCGTTGTGTGCGTTTTCAAACGGAAATTGTCGATGATCCCGTCATTGGTTTTTATAATCGCGGCCGCAAATTGGAGATTATCACTGACTCACAGCCCGGGTTTGATTCAATTTTCTCTGGCAATACCACGGATATCTGTCCGGTGGGTGCTTTAACCACGGCAGACTTCCGCTTTGGGGCGCGTCCCTGGGAGATGAACAATGCCGCCAGCCTCTGTACCCACTGCCCGGTAGGCTGCAACACCACCATTAATGTTCGTCGTGAAGCGAAAACCGGCGGAAATGTATCTATCAAGCGCATCATGCCGCGCCAGAACGAGACAGTTAACGAAATCTGGATGTGCGATAAAGGCCGTTTTGCCTATCATTTTGCTGACAGCCCTGACCGGCTGAAAAATCCGCTGATCCGCAAAGGCTCTGAACTATTTCAAACAACCTGGACCGAAGCCCTCTCGGCAGCGTCAGAAAAAATCAAGCAGGCCGGCAGTGGACTGGTCACCCTGGCCAGCGGCCGCCTGACGAATGAAGATATTTACAACCTGCGCAAACTGACCGAAACCCAGGGTGGTACTTTCATCGGGTACAGCCGTATGGCTGGCGGAGAGATCGTCAACCGGTTCGGCATGCTGCCCGGCAGCAACCTTGGAGACCTTGGAAAAGATTCAGTCATTGTTGTGGTTTCCAGTGATTTACATGAAGAAGCCCCAATCTGGTGGCTGCGAGTACGCGAAGCGGTGAAACGAGGTGCAGTCTTAATCAGTATCAGTATCCGTCCCACCCGGCTGGATAAAATTGCGGCAAAGACCCTTCGCGTGGAACCCGGCCGTGAAGCTCTGGCGGTAGATGCCATCCTTACTGGCGATATGGCGGATATTGTCAAACAGGCGAAACATCTGCTGGTTTTTTACGGCAGCGATGGTCTGGGGAGGAAAGCCACCGGACAGCTTGCGGCTGCCTGTGCCCGTCTGCTCGAAACCAGTGGCCATGCCCGCCGGATCAACAGCGGTCTGATCCCTGTCTGGGAACGGGGAAATACCCAGGGTCTATGGGATATGGGTGCCCATCCGGCGGATCAGATAGTGGAACGGATTGCTTCAGCCAGGGTGCTTCTGGTAGCCGGTGCTGATCCGGCCAATGACGATCCAATGATGGAACGGGCATTGGAAAAAACGGAATTTTTAATTGTGCAAGACCTTTTCGCCACTGCAACCGCCAGAAAGGCAGATATTGTTTTTCCGGTGTTGGCTTTTACCGAACGTGAGGGGACATATACCTCGGGTGAACGCCGGGTGCAGCGTTTCTATCCGGCAGTTCCGGCACCTGAAGGTCTGAAGGCCGATTATGAAATTGCCGCTGAGATGGGTGCGGAACTGGGCCTGGCTCTGGAATCGTCAGCGGCATCGTTGGTGTTTCAACAACTGGCAGCCGAGATACCCCAGTACAGCGGATTGACCTACCCATTACTGGCTAAGACATCCGATCAGTGGCCCATCGTTGGCCGCCCGGATGTGTATTTTGGCGGGACGTCTTATGCCAACAGGCAGGGATTGGGAATTCATCTCCCACTTCTTCCTCTGGAAGATTTCGAGATTCCATCTGGCGATCTTGACATGAGTTTGCATCCTGATGCCCATGAGTTGGCGGTTTACCCTGTAACCCGTTTGTTGGACCGAGGAATTACAGTAACCACGTCTCCGCTGCTGGCATCACGACTGGCGCAGGCAGACCTGTTCATCCATCCGGCTACGGCTCGAAAAATGTTCCTGAATGCGGATATGCAGGTGATGCTGCCTGTGGATGGTGCCGCCTACCCTGTGCGCATCGTTTTGGACGAAACGGTTCCGGAAGGAGCTGCCCTGATCCCGCGCTCTGCCGGGGTGCCCATTCATGAGCCGCAGGTGGCGCAGGTTGCCCCGCCGGTCGGCGATCATGCGTCGCGGGTGAGGTCATAATATGGATGCTGCATTGATCTGGGAATGGATTATCAAGTCGGTCGTCATATTGCTGGTGATGACAGGCGGTTTTGCTTATGTAACGCTGTATGAACGGCGGGTATTGGCAAGAATGCAGGTGCGCATCGGTCCCAACCGGGTGGGCTGGCAGGGTTTACTGCAGCCAGTGGCGGATGGAATCAAATTGATCTTTAAAGAGGAGTTGACTCCGGTTGGCGCTGACAGACTCATTTTCATCCTTGCCCCGGTGATCACTGTCATCCCTGCGCTCATCGTTACGGCCGTGGTCCCCTGGGGAACCGAGGTTAATCTGTTTGGACGCATCGTCCCGCTCCGGTTGGCTGATATCAATGTTGCCGTTTTATACATCCTTTCTGTTACATCCATATCAGTATATGGCATCACCCTGGCTGGATGGTCAAGCAATAATAAATATGCCATGCTGGGTGGACTGCGTGCCACAGCTCAGATGATCAGTTACGAGCTGGCTTTGGGTATGGCGTTTGTCGGCCCCATTTTGTGGACGGGTTCAATGAGCCTGGGTGACATTGTCAGTGCGCAAAAGAACCTGTGGTTTGTTGTCATCATGCCGCTGGGATTCATTATTTATGTGATCGCCAGTCTGGCAGAGGTCAACCGCTCTCCATTTGATATGCCCGAAGCCGAACAGGAGCTTACAGCCGGGTATCATACCGAGTACTCCGGGATGAAGTTCGCCCTCTTTTTCATGGCGGAATACATCAAAATGATCGGGGTTTCGATGATTGGAGCCACCCTGTTTTTGGGCGGCTACCAGGGTCCGTTCGTGGATGCGTATCCCTGGCTTGGTCCCATCTACCTGTTCATCAAAGTCGCCCTCTGGCTGTTCTTTATGATCTGGGTGCGTGCCACACTGCCACGGTTCCGCTATGACCGGCTGATGGCGTTTGGTTGGAAGGTGCTTCTTCCGTTATCCCTGCTGTATATTGTGGTTACAGCCGTATTGCGTTTACTGGTTGGAGGTTAATCCATGTTCCGCGGATTATGGACAACATTCAAGTCTATGTTTGAGAAACCGGTCACGGTTGCTTATCCTGAGCAAAAACGCCCGGTACGTGAACGATTTAAAGGGCGTCATGTGCTCAAACGTTATGATAACGGCCTTGAGAAGTGCATTGGTTGTGCGCTGTGTGCAGCTGCCTGCCCATCTGACGCCATTTTTGTGGAAGCCTCGGAGAATACCGATGAGCAACGCTATTCCCCCGGTGAACGGTATGCCAGCACATATGAGATCAACATGCTGCGCTGCATCTACTGCGGATTCTGCGAAGATGCCTGCCCCACAGAGGCCATTGTGCTGGGCGATAATTATGAGCTCTCCTTCACAGGTCGTAATCAGGCGATTTACGACAAAAACATGCTGCTTGAACCGGTTCCTTCAGGCGGGCTGCCTACCCCGCAGGTGACAGAACCTGGCCGTTTTACCCGGTCAGTGCCGGAAATGAAAGATCCTGTGGATTGACGAGGCGCAGATGATAACAGGAATCCTCTTTTTTGACGTTATGGCGGTTCTGGTAATTTCCACTTCCATTGGAATGCTGGTCAGCCGGAATGCTGTTTATTCTGCTCTGTTCCTGGTACTGAATTTTGCCAGTGTGGCGGTTTTGTATGTCACCCTGGGGGCGCCGTTTATTGCCATGGCACAGGTGACTGTTTACGCCGGGGCGATTATGATCCTCTTTCTGTTTGTTATCATGCTGCTGGGCGCAGAACGACTTGAAGGGGAGAGCACCATCCGTGGACAGCGTCTATTTGGTGGGTTGTTGGCTGTGATTTTGCTGGGCGAGCTCACCTGGATGGCTGTATTCCAGTCAGGCTTATCTCCTGCGGCGCTGACCATGCCAGCCAGTGATTTTGCCGGTCCAACACAAATTGGTCTCACACTTTTTAATACATACCTGCTACCGTTTGAGGTAACCTCATTCATCCTGCTGGTAGCCATTATCGGTGCCATTATATTGACGAAAACTGACAACATCGGAAAACGTATTATCCGGCCTGGAAAGGACTGAATCATGGCACCCATTTCATATTATCTGGTTCTTGCCATCATTATGTTTTTTATAGGCATTCTGGGAGTATTGATTCGCCGAAATGCTCTGATTGTCTTCATGTCCCTCGAATTGATGTTTAATGCCGCCAATCTGGTTTTCGTGGCTTTTTCCCGCCAGTATCAGGCATTAAATGGGCAGATTTCTGTCTTTTTTGTCATGACGGTAGCCGCGGCAGAAGTAGCCATCGGACTGGCATTGATGGTGACTATTTTCCGCACCAAACACAGTATTGATGTAGACCAGATGAACAACCTGAAAGGCTGAATGGTGAGCCGGTATGTTCTTGAGTGAAATATTTTCTGACCCTGCATTCTCCCTTGTACCCTGGGTGGTATTTTTTCCTCTCGCCGGGATAATCTTGAATTTGATTTTTAGCCGCCGGTGGGAAGAGAAGTTGACAGCTCTGACCGCGTGTCTGGCGGCAGGTGGAAGTTTTGTTATTTCCCTTCTGCTTATGTTGGCTCTCACACATCATCCAGAGGGCGCCACTATCACACTTCTGGAATGGATTAATACAGGGTCATTGCAGATCAACTGGGCTTTCCGGGTGGATACCCTGTCAGTTACCATGATGCTGGTGGTTTCAGGTGTGGGGACATTAATCCACATCTATGCCGCCGGGTATATGCACTATGATGTTCGGATTAACGGCGATCCATCCCGATACAGCCGGTTCTTCATATTTTTCAATCTTTTCATCCTGGCCATGATGCTTCTGGTTTCGGCAGACAACTATCTGATGTTGTTTGTCGGCTGGGAAGGGGTGGGGCTGTGTTCTTACCTGTTGATCGGATTCTGGTTTGAGAAAGGCGCTGATGGCATTGCCAATGCGCGTGCGGCAAAGAAAGCCTTCCTGGTCAACCGCATTGGCGATGTTGGACTTTTGATTGCCCTGTTCCTGATGTTTTGGAACTTCGGCAGCCTGCAATTTGATACGGTCTTTGCCCGGGCTCCCGAAGTGGCTGCAGCCACCCCCGCCGTTTTACTGGCGATGACTCTTTTCATGCTGCTGGGTGTGGCGGGAAAATCCGCTCAACTTCCACTGTATGTCTGGCTGCCCGATGCCATGGCCGGTCCAACCCCTGTTTCGGCGTTGATCCATGCGGCTACCATGGTAACGGCTGGTGTGTATCTGGTGGCGCGGTCTCATACCCTTTATTCCCTGGTTCCGGCTGCGCAGACAACCGTGGTGTGGCTGGGTGCTTTAACGGCACTCTTTGCTGCAACCATCGCTGTGGCACAGAATGACATCAAGAAGGTGCTGGCGTATTCCACCATCAGTCAGCTTGGTTTCATGGTGGCAGCCGTGGGCATGGGCGCTTTTACGGCTGGTTTGTTTCATCTGACCACCCATGCCTTCTTCAAGGCTTTGCTCTTTTTGGCCGCTGGTTCGGTCATTCTGGGTATGGAAGATGTCCGCAAACTCGATGAGACAAATCTGTCTGATAGTTTTCACCACAGTCATGTGGATCCACAGGATATGACCCTTATGGGCGGATTGCGGCGGAAGATGCCGGTCACTTTCTGGGTCTACCTGATGGGTGCTCTGGCTCTGGCGGGAATTGCACCGCTGGCCGGTTTCTTTTCAAAAGATGAAATCCTTGCGGCAGCCAGTCAGAACGGATTGCTTGTATTTCTGGTACTGCTGGCGGCGGCTTTCCTCACCGCTTTTTACATGGGACGTCAATTGTGGTTGGTATTCTTTGGAAAGCCCCGCAGTGAAAATGCTGAAAATGCCCGTGAGAATACGGCTTTGATTGTCCTGCCGTTGATTCTTCTGGCCGGTTTGACGGTTCTGGGCGGCCTGTTGAATTTCCCCGGAAGCCTGGCCCTCGAGGGATGGCTGGAACACACCCTCGGCAAAGGGATAAACGGCGAATTCAATAGCATGGTAGCCGGAATTTCTCTGATTGTATCAATAACAGGTCTGGTCACAGCCTGGTTTGTTTACAGCCGCTATTCCGGTGAAATTAAAAAACTGGATCCGTTGGAAGATATGTTCGGAGCGGTTTTCATTGGTGCAAGAAACAAATGGTATGTTGATGAACTTTATCACGCCATAATAGTTCGTCCTCTTGAAGGATTGTCGCAGCAACTGGCCCAGCCGGTTGATCAGGGTCTTATAGATGGAATTGCCGTTGGTTTCGGCTCATTGACCAAAGCAATTGCCCAGAGCTGGCGAAGTATTGAAAATGGATTTGTCCGCTCCTATGCCCTGGCACTTTTACTGGGGATCGTACTCATCTTTTCCTATCTGGTTATTCGATGATCAGGCGCTTTCTCATTAAGGAACACCTATGATATCTGGGATACATCCATTGTTGTTGGTAACCTTCTTCCCGCTGGCAGGGGTTTTATTCATTACCTTTTTCCGCGAAGAACAAAAAGGCGCAATCCGCTGGACAGCGTTGATCACCTCGCTGATCACGTTTGGCCTTTCGCTTATGGTGTTGGCCGGTTTTAAGACAGCCAATCCGGATATCCAGATGGAATTGCGGATCCCCTGGGTGAATATCAGTGGCCTTCCCATCGATTTCCATGCGGGAATTGATGGCATCAGTCTGCTGATGGTTCTCTTAACCACCCTGTTATCCTCTGTGGCCATCCTGTCAACCTGGACGGCAGTTCAAGACCGGGTAAAGAGTTTTATGCAGGTTTTCCTGCTGCTGGAAACTGGAATGCTGGGAGTGTTCATTTCCCTGGACCTGGTGCTCTTTTACATTTTCTGGGAATTTACATTAATTCCGATGTATTTTTTGATCGGCATCTGGGGTGGTGAACGGCGGTTATACGCTTCTTTCAAGTTCTTCCTGTTCACCATGGCCGGGTCGCTCATCATGCTGCTGGCCATCTTGTACATTGGTCTGACCGCCCATACCTTTGATTGGACGGAACTATCTCAATTATGGGCATTGTTTATACCGGCACAGACCTGGCTGTTTCTGGCATTTGCTCTGGCTTTTGCCATCAAAGTTCCCATGTTCCCCCTGCATACCTGGCTGCCCGATGCCCATGTGGAAGCTCCTACAGCCGGTTCTGTCATTCTGGCCGGTGTGATGCTGAAAATGGGCGCTTACGGTTTTCTGCGCTTCAACCTGCCGTTATTCCCGCAGGCGGCTGTACAGCTGGCACCGTGGATGGCCGTTCTGGCCGTGATCGGCATTATCTACGGTGCACTGGTAGCCTTTGCTCAGAAGGACGTCAAGAAACTGGTGGCGTATTCTTCTGTCAGTCATATGGGTTTTGTCATGCTGGGAATCTTTGCTTTCACACCGCAGGCACTTTCTGGTAGTGTTTTGCAGATGGTCAACCACGGCATTAGTACCGGAGGATTATTCCTGATTGTTGGTATGCTTTACGAAAGGCGGCACACCCGGCTGCTGGCTGACTTTGGCGGCCTGTGGAAAGTGGTTCCAATCCTGTCTGCCCTCACGTTGATTGTGGTACTTTCTTCTGCCGGTCTACCGGGCACCAACGGGTTTATCGGCGAATTTACCATTTTGCTGGGTTCCTTCGGGTCATCCGTACTCAAATCACCCTGGTTTGGCGGTCTGGCGGCTCTTGGTGTAATTCTGGCGGCGGTTTATCTGTTGACGATGTTTGAAAAAGTCTTTCTTGGACCGATTAGCGCGGAAGAAAACTTAAACCTTAAGGATATGTCCATTCGTGAAGTGTTTACTCTTTTACCCTTGATTATCCTGATTTTCTGGATCGGCTTGTACCCGGCGTTTTTCTATTCGCTGATTAACCCCACTGTTGAAAAACTGGCCAGCACCGTTTTAACGGCAGCGCAGGCTGTACATTAGGAGAGGATGACCATGCCCACCGTAAATGATTTTCTCCTCATCCTTCCTGAAGTTGTTCTGTTGATCTGGGCGCTGCTTATTTTGCTTATTGACCTGTGGATACCGGATACCAAGAAATATTACACGGCTGTTCTTTCGGCAGCCGGGCTGGTAATTTCCGCAGGATGTGCGTTTGCCCTTCTAGGGCGAACCGGTTCAGCATTCTCCAACATGGTTGTTCTGGATGGTTTCTCCAGTGTTCTTTCCATCCTGTTCCTGTTGAGCGGTCTGGCGGCTGTGGCTCTGGCCTATGATTATTTGAAACGTAATGCAGCCCAGCGCGGCGAGTATTACACTCTTCTGCTTTTTTCCATAGCCGGTATGATGTTGATGGCCTCAGCAAACGACCTGATCATGGTCTTCCTGTCTTTGGAACTGCTTTCCATTCCTTTGTACATTCTGGCGGGTTTCTTCCGTCCGCGGCTGGCATCTGAAGAAGCGGCCTTAAAGTATTTCCTGTTGGGGGCATTTTCATCCGCCATTTTGTTATTTGGCATTGCCTGGATCTATGGTTCCACCGGGCACACCGATTTTCCCGGTATTGTTGCATCAATTGACGGCGGACGAGCCAATTATTTACTCCTGTTGATCGGTGCGGGCTTGCTGCTGGTGGGATTCGGATTCAAGATCGGTGTTTTCCCCTTCCACATGTGGGTGCCTGATACCTACCAGGGTTCACCATCATCCATTGGCGCCTTTATGACGGTGGCTACCAAAGCGGCTGGTTTTGCGGCCTTGTTGCGTGTGTTTCTTGTTTTGTTCCCGGCGGAAGCGCCAATAATGGCAGGCATACTGTGGGGGCTTTCAGCAGCCAGCATGATATTTGGAAACACGGTGGCCATCGCACAGATGAACATGAAACGTTTACTGGCGTATTCCAGCATAGCCAATGCTGGGTACATCCTGATGGCTTTTGTACCTTACGGGAATCCTGTAATAGCACAGGAAGCTGTTTCCTCTGCATTGTTCTACCTGTTGGCCTACGCTCTCACCAGTTTCGGCGCCTGGGCGGTGATGATTGCCCTTGAACCCGCAGAGTCAGACGGTCTGCTTTTGCAGGATTTCTCTGGATTAGGCCGCAAGTACCCCTGGCTGGGGGCGGCGCTGCTGATCAGTATGCTGTCGTTTATCGGTGTGCCCCTCACCATGGGATTCTGGGGAAAATTTTATCTGTTCAAGACAGCCGTTGACGGCAGTCAGATTCCACTGGTGTTGATCGGTCTGCTGACTTCGCTGGTATCGGCATATTATTACCTGCGGATTGTAATGTTTGCTTATTTCAAACCCGGTGAACCGCAAATTCAACCGGGCAGATGGGCTTCTGTTGTTGCCGTCATTTGCGCTGCTGGAATATTTGTATTGAGTTTTATTCCAACACCGGTTTTTCAATTTGCCGCGCAGATGATAATGGGAATGAAGTAAGACCGAAGAATCCCATCCTAAAAGGTAAAATAAAGGGACGGGTTTCTTAACCCGTCCCAATTTATGTTTGAAATTATCACAATGATCAAAACTAATATTCAACCAAACCTCGGAAAGATACTTCGTATACCGCTGGCATTTCTGGTAATGGCAGCCACTTTTATCTTTTCCGCCTACAGTCATGTGCCGGTGGAAATTCGATCCCTCTCGGTTACCATACGATACAGCTTTGTATCCACATCAATATGTATTCTTTTACTGACCTATCTTGTTCTTCGATTGCCTGAACCTTGGCGATTGCCGGCTTCATTTACACTGGGCGGTGCACTGTTTGGCCTGGCATTGGGTGGATTGTGGGCCAGCGGTCAGAGTGAACCCTACGTGGTCAGCGGGTTGATCCCCTACAATGATGCGGCCACGTATTATGTTGATGCCAGCCGTCTTCTGGATGGTTCCGTCCTGTCTGATATATCATCCCGCCGGCCAATATCCATAGGTTTGCTGGGGGCATTGCTTGGCATTACCGGAAGAAATTTACAGAATGCCACGGCAATCCTGGTTTTCTTAGAGGCGGTAGCCTGTCTGTATCTGATGCTGGAAGTCCGCCAGGCTAAAGGCGCATTTGCCGGGTCCATCACGTTTTGGATTGTTTTTTTATTTGCCCGCCGATTCATGGGAACAACCATGACAGAAACACTGGGCGTTGCACTGGGCGCACTGGCACTGGCTTTTTTCTGCCGAGGCAGTTTTCGTAAATCGCTTCCATTTATCTTGCTGGGGTTGTTTGTACTTACCACAGCGTTGAATGTACGTGCCGGGGCTTTCTTTATCCTGCCGTTACTTGTATTATGGGTCGGCTGGTTATTCCGCGGAAAAGGCTGGTTGGCCTGGAAACCGACTTTACTGGCTGCGCTGGTGGTGGCGGCAGGTTTCGGTTTGAACTCACTGGTTCTGCGGTTGATTGGCAATCCCGAAGGGCTTTTGTTTGGCAACTTTGCTGAATCGCTCTACGGACTGGCTTCCGGCGGGGAACGCTGGTCGTATGTCTACACTCAATACTCTGAAACGCTCTCCCTGCCAGATAAAGAGCGCATGCAGCAGATCTATCAATTATCTTTCGACCTGATCCGCCAGAACCCGATGGGATTGGTCAGAGGGATTCTCCACCAGTGGGAATTGCTGTTTTCTGATACCTGGTTCAGCGTTTATGCCTATGTGGGCGGTGAAGATGTGGCTGCAAATCGTCCCCTTCATCTGGTTTTATATGCCCTTTGTCTGACGGCCCTGGTTCAACTGGTGCGGAAATGGAAGACACCTTTTTATTCCTTCCTGTTGATCGCCACCGTCGGGATCTTCCTTTCAGTACCGTTTGTGCCGCCGGGTGATGCCCACAAGATGCGCGCCTTCGCGGCGACCATTCCCATAATGGCGCTGCTGCCGGCTGTGGGTGTATCCGAATTATCCCATCTTTTTCCGTGGAAGCCTGCCAGAGATTTGCCCGTAGAAGAAAGATTGCCTGCCGGCCTTACCGGGTATACAACCCTGCTGCTCTTATTTATTGTGATCGCCCCTTACGTGGCTCTCAAAACAGCCGTACCCCCGGTAATAAAACCACCGGTATGCCCGGCTGGTGAAACAGCAGTCACCATGCACTACAATGCCGGTACATCTGTCCGCCTGATTCGTGAGAGCGTCTTGCAGCTTGACTGGCTGCCTGAGTTTCATTATGGGCGGTATAAGATTTTCATCCATAATTTGCCAAATGATGAGGCTATCAACATTTTAAGTCAGGTGGAACCACCCGCCACTTTGATGCTGGGATATGACATCACCACAGGCAAACGGGTCTGGCTGCTTTCACCCACCGACTTGATGCCCGGTGATTACGGCATCCTGCAGATATGCGGCAAATACTATGAAACGGACGATCCCGATATCAAACGCTACTGGTTCTTTTATCCGCAAGAAATCAAATTGCAGCCCTGATCAAGATCAGGGGGTGGTTGTTGGCGTTACTGATTGTGGAAGATTAGTGTAGGCATCTTCATTATCGTAAAAGACGCCCCACAGCCCCAGCCGGTTGGGTGTGGCTGTCAAAATACCGGTGGTGGTGTCCAACCGGGTGGACACATCTTTCCGCCATCGCTTGATGTCTGTGTCCCAGTAATACAGACTGAGTGCGCCGATTTGCCGTGTTGTCAAACCGGCGGTGTTGGCCTTAACTGTAATCGCATAGGGTTTGGCTGGTTTGATAATTGTTCCGTCATTCCAGGCACTGTTGCGGAAGAACGGTCCGACCTTTACAAGGGTAGGTTCCGGTCCTGTGGGTGTATTTATCCCCGGCAATGGTTCATGTTTAAAGTTGATTTCACTCTCAAATCCGTTTGACGGAATGGTCACACTGACCGCATCAGCCGTGGATTCAATAGAACCGCCTTCGGGAGGGATAGATTTCTCCACCGGTGGGTTGTACCGAAGCACAATCAACCCGTAAGGATAATCGGCCACATAAATATTGTTATCTTTTACTGCCACATCCCAGGCACCGCCGTAGGTATTATAGACTGCCAACGGTTTGGGATTGGAAGGATCGGCAATATTGACAATCCGGATTCCGGCATCTCTTTCGCATAGATATGCCAACCCGTCTTTAATTACAACACGCCGCAGGAAATCGCGGGTATCCAGGGTCGAGAGAATGGATGGTTTCGCCGGGTCTTTCAGATCTACAATCTGCATTCCACCCAGACCGAGCGCCAGATAACCGGTGCTGCCTTCGATAGCGGCGTTTTCTGCCTCTGCAGGTGTTGTGATTGTGGTGATCAGCCGGGGTGCTTCAGGAGTCGAAATATCCACCACGTGAACTCCAGCTTTTCCGGCCGCTACCAGAGCTATATTGCCGGAAACAGAAACCTGCTTTGAGAAACCATCCAATGCCAGTTGACCTATCACCGGCATATCGTAGGGTTTGGAGGTATCCAGTATGGTCAGGCCGTTTAAACCTGTAGTCACCAGTAAATTACTGCCTGAAAGGGCAAGGCCGTAGGCTCCACCCGAAATATCATGACTTGAAAATACGGTGGGAGTGGCTACCGTGATGTCAAAAACCCGTAATCCATTGGATTGTTGACCGGCAAACGCATACTGGCCCTTTACAACCAGGTCAAAAATATAATTGGTACGAAACTTATAAAAAAGCTTCAACGATTCGGGGTTCAGGTCAACCACACTCAGTGAACTGAATGTAGGGTACAGATACTGATCATCCATGGCCAGGTTATCTGCCTGGTAATTCGCGCTGGCCACCAGCCCGATGGTATCAGTAGCCGGTTGATTTTGAGGAGAAACGTCTGCTGCTTCCGCCGGATGAATGGACGAACCCAATAACACGGCTGCCGTGAGCAATGATAGGAAAAAGCCGGTAAATTTATTTCGTTTCATACTGTAAATTTTACTCCGGTATGCAAGAACATTTTATTGTTGTACAGCCTGTAAATTTGAGCTTGACTCCTGATGGATTTATGTCATAATAGAACATATATACTATATTCTGACACCTTCAATGACCCACCTTATCCTCATTCAACCTGATCAATCTTTTTCTTACCAACAGATCTCGATACCGGCCAAACAGGTTCAGCTTGATTTTCTGTTGAACGACCGTCTGCCGGATTATATCAAGACAGATGATCTGTTCCGTAATGCCGATGTAAATTATGCTGCGGTGGTGTGGCAGGATTGGGTGATTGCTCATCCGATGGAATCGGCGAATCGTCCTGTTTCATCGTCGCGCCTCACCAGGCGGCAATTGGATGTGTTGACGTCTTTTTCAGAGGGTATGACCGGAAAACAGATTGCCAACCGGTTGAATATCTCGCAGCGTTCCGTGAGTCTGCATGTCGCTGCCCTTAAGCAAAATTTACAGGCCAATACCATCGCAGAATGTGTTCAAAAAGCCGCCCGGCTGGGGATCCTCAAACCGGGCGGACGATGATTCTGTCTGATCGGGCTTAATGACCCAAACGCTTGCGTTCTTCTTCGATAATACTGGCATCCAACTTCTTGAATAACGGCTGCGGATTGACCAGTTCTTTCCCTGGTTCCAATTTGGATGGTTCCCATTTTCCTGATGCGCCGTCCGGGTCGTATCGCAGAGCGGCATGGGTTCCCAGATCATCTGAAATCGTATCAATATACTGTTTTCCAAATAATGGCCTGTCATTGCCAAAGAACCCGTTCAACCGTTCGCTGGTGAAGGGCAGGAAAGGCGCCAGCAGGATTTTCAACGAATCAATGGCTTTCAATGCGGTGTAGACAGAACGGGCAGCGGCAGCCTTGTCTGTCTTGATGGCGCTCCAGGGGGCTGTTTGATCAAGATACTTGTTGACCTCGGTAGCCAGCCGCATGCCTTCTGCAAGAGCAGCCCGCAGATGCACGGCATCCATTTCCGCTGCCACGGTTTCAAACCCCTTTTCCACCTGGGCGAGCAGGTCCTTATCCATATCCGTCAATTCTCCCGGATCGGGGACTTTGTTTTCCCAGTGTTTGCAGGTGAACGAAAGGACCCGGTTGGCCAGGTTTCCCCAGGTAGCCACCAATTCGTCGTTATTTCGGTGGAAGAAATCTTCCCAATCCCAGTCAGTATCCTTGGATTCCGGCATGTTGACCGTCAGATAATAGCGCAGAGGATCGGGATCATAACGGGTCAGGAAATCCCGTCCCCAGACTGCCCAGTTTCGGCTGCCGGAAATTTTCTGGTTTTCCAGATTCATGAACTCATTGGCCGGAACATCATATGGCAGGTTCAGGGGAGCCGGATTGGGTAATCCCATCAATTCATCAAATGCCTTGCCGCTTCCTGTCAACTGGGCCGGCCAGATGACGGCGTGGAAGGGAATGTTATCTTTGCCGATAAAGTAATACGCCTGAGATTGCGGTCCATGCCACCATTCCGTCCAGGCATCCGGTTTTCCAATAAGTTTGCTCCATTCGATGGACGCAGACAGGTACCCGATGACGGCTTCGAACCAGACATACAGGCATTTGCCGTCCCAGCCTTCCAGCGGAACGGGAATGCCCCAGTCAAGATCGCGGGTAATGGCCCGTCCGTGGAGATTATCCGCCAGGATCTGCCCGAGACTCTGGCGCAGCACATTCGGCCGCCAGTACGATTCGCGTTGTTTTAAGAACTCAACCACAGCTGGCTGCAATTTACCGAGATCCAGGTAGGTGTGTTCGGTTTCACGCAGTTCAGGAGTGGAACCGTCCACCTTGCTGCGCGGGTTAATCAACTGGGCAGGATCTAGCAGGTTGCCGCACTTATCGCATTGGTCGCTGCGGGCATTTTCAAAGCCGCAAATGTAGCAGGTACCTTCAACATAACGGTCAGGTAAAAAGCGTTTCTGGCTGGGAGCATACCATTGCAACTCGCGGTCGGTATACAGGTAGCCGTTCTTCTGAAGGGAAAGGAATATCTTTTGAGAGACATCAAAATGATTGGATGTATGTGTGCTGGTGAACAGGTCGTATGTCAGGCCAAGTTCCTTGAACAAATCGAGAAAGCTGTTATGGTAACGCTGGTAAACCTCAAGAGGCGTGGTCTTTTCCGCATCAGCCCGTACCGTAATGGGGGTACCATGAGAATCAGAACCGGAAACCATCAAGACTTTACGTCCGCGCAGGCGTTGGTAGCGGGCAAAAATATCTGCCGGCAGATAGGCGCCGGTGATGTTTCCCACGTGAATTTCAGCATTGGCGTACGGCCAGGCTACAGATACCAGTACATTTTCGATCATATTGTTCCTCGCGTGCTAAATATCAGGCGGATTGTAACACACAGCCGCGATCAATTATCAGCGGCTTGCCATACCGTTGCCTGATCCAGAATTTGAATTTCTTCCGGTTGAAGTCGTAATCCGACGGCGCCCAGGTTATCTGTCAACTGATCGATGGTTCGCGGTCCAATGATCGGGCAGGTAACCACCGGCTGGCTTAACAGCCATCCGAGAGCGACCTGTGAAACACTCTTGTCATGGTTTTTTGCCACGGTGTCCATAATATCAAGTAAATTCCAACTCCGATCATTGAAGTACTTTGACACATTCCGCTGGCTGCCGGTATCGGTTTCTCCCCGGCGGTATTTACCGGTAAGGAATCCTCCGGCTAATGGGCTGTATGGCATGACTCCCAGGTTATACCCTCTGCATATATCGGATAATCCTGATTCGAATTCTGCCCGCTTTAACAGGTGGTAGTGCGGCTGAAGGCTTTCATAGCGCGGCAGGTTGTAATGCTCCGCCACCCACAGAGATTCCATTAACCGCCAGGCGGGAATGTTGGAACAACCGATGTAACGCACCTTCCCCATGTGGATCAGATCGCCCAGGGTGGAGAGTGTTTCTTCGATAGGTGTGTTTTCATCAAACCAGTGTGACTGGTAGAGATCAATATAATCGGTTTGAAGCCGGCGCAGTGAATCGTCAACCGCTTTCATGATATGAACACGCGACAAACCTTCGTCATTCACACCGGGGCCCATGGAACCGCGTACTTTGGTGGCAATCACCAGATCGCTGCGGGGAATGCCCGTTTTCTTGAGCCAATCACCGATGATCTGTTCGGAGACTCCACCCGGATTCCCTTTTGCCCAGCGTGAATAGATATCGGCTGTGTCAATAAAATTAATCCCAGCATCCACAGCAGCTGTAAGGATTTGAAAAGCCGTGTCTTCATCAGCCGTCCAGCCGAATTGCATACTTCCCAGGCACAACTCAGAGACTCTTAATCCGGTTCTTCCCAGGCTCCTGTATTCCATGGTGCCTCCATAATCATCAATTTGTATTCAACCTTTATTATATAAACCCCGTACAAACCTGCTCTGTTCTATGATTTTCCCCAACGGGTTGATTTTGATACAATCTATCTTGGTGTCCAATGGTTATTCAACTTCTGATTGCCTTCACCATCCTTCTATTATTCATGGCCGCCGTCATGTTGATTGCGGCTGTCCGTTTTGCCCGTCCGCTGCCCGATTACCCCGTAGTGGAACTGGAAGAGGTGGATGGAGATGTGTTGGCCGAACATCTTTCAGAGGTGATCCGCTGCCGAACCATTGCTGCCGACGAACTGACCACTACCATGCGGGACGATTACTTCAACCTTCACCGTGTGTTGTTGAAACAGTTTCCCAGGGTTCACACCACACTGGAGGTCCGCTCAAGTCAGGATCTTTCACTGTTGTATATCTGGCCGGGACGTAATCCCAAGTTGCCCGGTGTTTTATTAAGCGGGCATTATGATGTGCCGCCGGTTGACCCGAAAACTGTGGATAAATGGAAGGTTCCGCCGTTTTCAGGCCAGGTGAAGGATGGATTTATCTGGGGTCGGGGAACACTACAGGGTAAGGGCCAGATGGTGGCCATCCTTCAGGCGGTGGAGACAATGCTGCGGAATGGGTATAAACCGGAAAGGACAGTTTACCTGTCATTCGGGCATGACTGCCTTACCGGCGGCAAGATGGGAGCCTGCCGTACGGCAGCATACCTGAAAAAAGCGGGGGTCCGGCTTGAAGTGGTGTTGGATGAAGGCGATTGGATCGCCGGAGATTATTTCCCTGGAATGACCGGTTCGGCGGCTGTCATTGGTGTATCAGAACGCGGACACATCCGATTTGATTTCACAACTCAAAACACCAAACGTACCGATAACAAACTGGATATCCTTTCACATGCCCTTTCCCGTCTGGCAGATCATCCTTTGCCAGCTTCCTTAAAAGAAATCCGCGAGTCATACAGGGGACTGGTCGGGGCAATCAGTTATACTCAGCAGGTCATTTTTGCCAATACCTGGCTGCTTTCCTGGCTGGCGCATTCTTTGATATTAAAACACCCCGAAGCTCAGATGCGTTCCACCACACAGTTTATCCCTGTGCTGTTCAATGGATCGCTTGAACAGGCACATGCTGAGGTAGATGTATTCCTCATGCCGGGTGAATCCATTGCAGCCGTAAGCGACCATATCCGCAAGGCTGTTCAGGATGAACGGGTGCTTTTTCAGGCGGAATCTGACCGTGCCTGGGAGGCGCCCAAACCATCCTCTCCAGATTCAGCGGCGTATCAGACCATCGAACGGGCTGTGTTAGAAGTGTACGATGGCATTCCTGTTGCCCCGGTAGTGCAGCCCTGGCCGGGCGATGCCCGTTTTTACACGTCTATCTGTCGAAATGTTTTCCGCTTTACCCCGCTGCTGGTTCCACCAGAAGACGACCTGGAACTTGATGGGATTAATGAACGCATCCGGGTGAAATCCCTGGTCAAGATGACACAGTTTTACATCCGGTTGCTGCAGATATGGGGTGTATCAACGATCAGTTGAATTCCCAGAGTTCCACATTTTGGAATGTGCAACGGGTCCCAAAACTATTGTTGGAACCGGAAGCCACGGCAAAAGCCAACCCGCCGCCATTCAAATGGTCATCCTTGAACCGCAGGATTTGTTTGCCATCTACAAAAAAGGTGATCCACTGGTAATCTACCACCAGCATAATTTTCGCAGAATCAGCCGGATAGTCAAATTTGCCGGCGTAATTGGCTTTCAGGTCAGAAATGACTCTTTTCTCCATACGGTAATTTCGTACATACCCGTCCATCGATAAGAAGGATAGGTGGAGGTTGTCGGGGCCGTTTTCATGAAACACAAAGCCACATCCGGCTTTGGATGGATTGGCATTGGGTATTGCAGTTTCCCAGTTAACATCCGCCCGGATAGCAAAGTTAGTCGGTTTACGATTTAAAGGCCACCAGTGGTAATATGCCAGTTTGGCCCATTCACCCGTAAAATCCTGTACGGAGTAATACTTTCCTGCGGCGCTGCTGACCAGTCTATCGTACGCCAGTTTTTCCATATCCTTCTGCATGCTTTCAATTTTTGGGGAAATCGTTGGCGTTGGTAATGGTGTCGCTGTTTTCATAACGAAAGTATTAAATTCTTCCGTTTCCGAAATCAGAGTACTTTGAGGAGTATCGGTGGTTTGGACGGATACAGTGGGTGACGCAGAAGTACAGGCAGTCAAAATGCTTACTGCCATTAAAAAAACGAGAAGAAATCTATAAATAAAAGTGGTTTGCATAAAAAAATCCCGACTGTTCTGTCGGGATGATTATAACCAATCCGTGGACGTTTTCGACTATTCCGGTAATTCCCAGAGTTCCACGTTTTTCATAATACAGCGGGTTCCGAAATCTTTGTTCGTTCCCGATGCGAGTGTAAGGGCCAGTTTTCCTCCCTGGAGCTTTGTATCTTGAAAGTGAACGACCTTCTTTTCATTCACATAAACAGTAATCCACTGGTTGTCAACAACCAGAGTCATATGAGCTTTATCTTTGGGTGTGTTGAACCGGCCGGCATTCCCACCTTTTAGTGTGGTCCAATTGTTGTTTACCGCCCGGTATGTTTGAACTTTGCCATCCATCATCAGGAAAGTGGCATGATGGTCGCCGGCGTCTTCGGTGTGGTAAACAAAACCGCATCCCGAATCACCAAAATTGGCTGTTTTACTGGCCGATTCCCATTCCATATCTGCCTGAATTATGAAATTCGACGGACTGTAATCGGTATACCACCATTGGTAATAATACAATTGCGCCCATTCTTCATCGAAATCGTCGAGATGATGATATTCTCCTTCTGTACTCGTAATGATTTTGTCTTCGTAGAGCTTTTTTACCAGTTTTTCCATCCCCGCCGATTCGCTTGTGGGCGTAAGCGTTGGAATCGCTGTCTGGGTGGGTACCTGGGTCTCTGTAGGCTTGAGAGTCTCCGTAGCGGCCGCGGTTGGTGCAACTGTTGTCATTATTGCTTCAGGCGTGCTGGTGGGTGTGGGTGCCGGATTGGCGGAGCAGGCACAGGCCATGAAGACCCAGACCATTAATATGGCAATTGCGGTTCTATGGTGTTTCACATTCCCTCCTAGGTGTGATGAAGTTTTTTTTATTATGCATCATTTTTTTAAGTATTGGAAGGAAAGAAGTGCTAAAACCATTGGGAATAATTAGACGCAGTTTTTCTAGGGTAAAATTGAATGTCACAGTTGAAAGGGTCATTTATTGTTTGAGATAATCTTCCTGGGCACATCGGCATCAGCACCGTCAGCCCGTAGAAACTTGCCTTCCCTGGTTGTAAAGCATGATGACCAGCGTTATCTGGTGGATTGTGGTGAAGGGACCCAGCGTCAGATACTTCAGAGTGGAATTGGTTTCAAACGGCTGAACCGGATACTGATCACTCACAGTCACCTTGACCATATTCTCGGTCTGGCTGGTCTGCTTTCCACCTATATGCGTTGGGAAACCATTGACCAGCTGGAAATTTACGGGGGCAAGAATGCCCTCGACCGCATTCACGATTTGCTCTATAGTGTCGTTCTGCGTGGAGCTTCCGCGCCCATGCCCATAAAATTCATCCCGGTGACCAGCGGTGTAATTATTGAAGAAAATGATCTGACCGTATCGGCTTTCAACGTTCAACACCGTGGTCCCGACTGCCTGGGTTTTGTGTTTGAAGAAAAAGGCCACAAGCCGTTTCTACCTGAAAAGGCAGAGGCGCTGGGAATTCCTCCTGGTCCGTGGCGGCGGGATCTGGTGGCCGGTAATCCTGTCACCTTGCCGGATGGAAGAACGATTGACCCTGCCAGTGTACTGGGTGACTATAAACCGGGTACTCGTCTGGTGGTGGTGGGGGATGTCGGCGAAGTAGACAGTCTGGTAGACATCTGCCGGGGCGCCGATGCTCTGGTGATTGAAGCCACCTATCTGGAAGAAGAAGCAGACATGGCCCGTGAGTTT
Organism: Leptolinea tardivitalis; assembly: GCF_001050275.1. GTDB lineage: Bacteria > Chloroflexota > Anaerolineae > Anaerolineales > Anaerolineaceae > Leptolinea > Leptolinea tardivitalis. Next base: position 562,360 of record NZ_BBYA01000010.1, on the reverse strand, counting down.
TCTCATATGACCGCCAAACGATCGGCTGAATTGGCCTTGAAAGCCGGGGTACGCTCTGTTTATCTAACACATATTTCCCGGCGCTACCGGGAAAAGGATGTCATTGCAGAGGCACAATCTGTCTTTACAGAAGCCGTTGTTGCCCGTGATTTTGATACCTTTCAGGTAAAACATTTAGAGTAGATTGGAGAAACATTATGGAAATGGTGATTGATTTTTCCGGCGGCACAAAGGTAGACGCGCATTTCAGCGGGTTTACCATTCCAACCGACCAACCGGTTGCCGGCGGTGGTGAGAATTCAGCTCCATCCCCGTTTCTGGTTTTTCTGGCGTCACTCGGAACCTGTGCCGGGTATTATGTCATGAGTTTTTGCAAACAGCATAACCTGCCGGTTGAAGGTATCCGCCTGGTGCAAACCATGGAATCTGATCGAGCAACCGGTCATCTCGAAAAAGTCTCCATCGAAATCCAGGTTCCGCCGTCTTTTCCTGAAAAATACCACGACGCTCTTATTCGTTCAGCGGATCAATGCAAAGTGAAAAAGACCATTGAAAACCCGCCGGTGTTTGATGTTCACACGAAAGTAGTTGGATAAAACAATAAAAAAGAGAAGCCTCGGCTTCTCTTTTTTGTAATTTGGCTGAATGATTTATTTAATCGCCATGCCGGATTTTAATTGGGTGAGCACCTTGTTTTCGGCTTCTGTGAGCGTTTGTCCGCCGGGGCCTTTGTATCCACCTTCTTTATTGGCGCAGGCGGCTTTTTCAGCCGCAAAAGCCACAAGATAGCGGTATTGTTTGGCTTCCGCAGAGCTGGCGATGGCATCCACCACTCTCGACTGCCACTGGACATTTTGCACCAGGCGGCCGGGTTCCTCCACGAAGGTTACTTCGCCACGGTCATACTGCAATTTTCCATCGGCCAGAGCCTTGAATCCATCTGCCAGATCACGGATTGTAGAACAGGGAAATAATTCACGGGCCTCTTCGAGAGATCCGATGGTGGCAATGACGTCTTTTTCATTGATGGCAGATTTCGCTGGATCGGAGGCGCGCATCATCAGGTAACCGGCGCCAAGTACAGGCAAAAGCAAGTTCTTTAATTCATCCGAGGGATACTGTCCCATGATATTTCCTTTCAATACGCTAATCGAATGATAAGTAACATTTTTTACTACAGTAAATTATTTTACTGCGACTTGCTTCAGGGCGCTTCCATATTACTGATGATTCTTCCGATCTTTTTTCTGATTGTATTCTCGTAATTTCTGCCATAGCGATATGTTATCAAACGAAAATCAGCCATTTTTCTGCTCTGAGGTAATTGCATACTGGTAACACGGGTTGCTATCTTGAGAATTTCTGCATTATGATTGGTGATGTATGGTGCCTGGAATGAACAAAGTAGAAGGAGTCAGGTATGCCCGTCCGATTTTGTGAAGATAAAGACCTTCCAGCTGTTGTTGAGCTCATTAATCAGCTTTCAGAAGCTTCCGGCATTCAGAAGGAATTTCAACTAAGCCATTTTTGGAAATTATTTAATACCATGATTGACCATCCAGATATGTATGCCAATTTTGTTTACGATTCTGATGGCAAAGTAACTGGATTTATTTCAATTGTTTTTTACAAAACGTTTTTCCACCGGGTCGGAACCGCCCAGGTGAATGAGCTTGTGGTAGACAAAAACTATCGCGGGCAGGGAATCGGGCATGCATTGATGAAAGCAGCCGAAGAAGAAGCCCGCCGCAGAAATATGGATGAACTTGAGGTGGGAACAGAAAATGAAAACCACCTTGCTCAAAAATTCTACCGGAAATATGGCTTTAACGAGGAGTACGTTCTTTTCGGGATGGAATTTGAATAACCTGAATTAACCGCCGGCCAGAGGAGAGAAGAAATCCAGCGTATCCTCTGCCGTAAGAAGGGTCTGCAATCCCTCCGGGTAGGTGTAAATATCCTTACCATTAAGCACCACAAAGACGTGTTCAGACAATCCGTTATCCTCTGTAATCCAGTATTTTCGTAATGCCGGATACAGGGCAACGATTTGCAGAATTGCTTTTCCGGCTGGTGTTCCTTCAGGAATATCCAGTCGAAATTTCTTAACCCCGGTTTCCACGCTGAAAACGGCATGGAGATTTATATTGACCATCCTGTTATTATAAATTTGCCGGAACGATGAACGGACTCTTATCCTGTCCATCCAGCGGGATAGACCGCAGGGGAACATTAAAGGCCGGACTAAGAGTATCGGGTGTCATTACATCCATCGGGGTTCCCACAGATTGGATACTGCCTTTGACCATTACAGCCACCTGGTCGGCATACCGGCCTACCAGATTCAAATCATGCAGGGTAAGGATCACGGTCAAATGAGCGTCAGAATTGGCCAAACCGCCGTGGTTGACAAGGTCACGGATCAGATTAAGCAGGTTTAACTGGTATTGCAGGTCAAGATGGGTGGTTGGTTCGTCCAGCAGTAATATTGGAGCGGTTTGAGCAAGGGCGCGCGCCAGCAAGACCCGCTGTTGTTCGCCGCCTGATAGCTCGCCGATCAAACGGTCCGCCATATCCAGTGTGCCGGTGCGCCGCATGGCTTCAACAGCCAGGCGACGGTCACGTTCTTCAAAATGTCCCAACCAGTTCAAATGGGGAGTGCGACCCATCAATACAGTTTCTTTGCAGGTATAAGCTCCCGGCAACCGACGGGCCTGTTGAACTACAGCGATTTGCCTGGCCCGTTCCAATATCGATAATTTAGACAGATCTTTTCCACGAAATGTGATCTTCCCATCTGATAGTGGTATCGTTCCGCTGATCGCCCGCAACAGGGTGGTTTTACCGGCGCCATTTGGACCGATAACCCCCAGTATTGATTCTTCGGGAACAGACAGGTTGACCTGTTTTATGATTGATTTGCCCCCCAGGCGGATGGATACATCTTCCATGGTCAGCATAATTACCACACATTCTGGCGCCGGGATCGGCGCAAAACGAATAAAAAGAAGGGAGCTCCGGTAAGGGCGGTGATGATTCCCACCGGAACTTCCTGCGGGGCGGCTATCCGCCGGGCAATGATATCTGCTGCGAGTAGAAATGCGGCGCCCCCCAGGATGGAAAGTGGAATGAGTTTTCTATAATCGGATCCCCACAGCATACGGATGAGATGCGGTACGATCAGTCCGACAAATCCGATGATACCGCTGAACGAAACGGCTGCTGCTGCTGTAAGTGTGGCGGCAAAAATCACCAGCAGACGGATGCGTTTGACATCCATCCCCAGCTGTTGGGCCTGCTCTTCTCCAAACTGCAGCACATTCAGGGCGTATCCACAGGTTAATAAAATACCCAACCCGATCACGGTATACGGCAGCATGGCTGTCACCGGGTCCCAGCCGCTCATAGAGGCGCCGCCCATCAGCCAGGCCAGTGCCCGGTGGAGTTCACGGTTGGAATACAGCATTAGATATGACGTAAGGGCGGTGGCAAAACTGCTGACGGCCACACCCGCCAGGATCAGATTGGTGGACGGCAGACTGTTGCCTGATTTAGCCAGAAAGTACGCCGTCCATACAGTGATCAATGCTCCGGCGAAAGACGCCAGAGGAATGAACAACATGCTGCTAATTTGTTGCGGCCATGAAATGGTCATGGCCATCACAGCTCCCAGACCGGCACCGGATGCGACGCCAATCAGGTACGGGTCTGCCAGTGGATTACGGAAGAGTCCCTGATAGGCAGCCCCGCTTCCGGCTAGGGCAGCACCTGTTAAGGCGATAAGAACGGTTCTTGGAAACCGCAGGGAAAAGAGAATGGTCACCAGCGGCTGTAATGTCAGGGGTACTGTCTGACCGCTCAATACCGAACCGATGATCGTGAAAAAGGATGTCAGGTCAATGGAAACACTACCTATCACGGCTGAAAGCATCAGGCAAACGGCTAAAACAAGACTGGCGATCAGGAAAGGCGAAGTTTTGCGCATTCTATTTAAAAAGCTCGGGATGAATGGCTTGAGCCAATGCTTCCAACCCATCCACCAGGCGTGGACCAGGCCGGCTGGCCAGGTCGTCGTTAAAAGAAATAATATTATCGTTCTTGACAGCTTTAATGGCTTCCCATCCGGCACGTTTCTTCACCATTTCAGCAGACGTTCCATATTTGGCATCTCCCAGAAGAATCAGATCAGGATCCTGAACAATCAATTCTTCCTGGCTGATCTGTGCCCATTGAATCGGTAGACCAGCGCCGGCGTTCTGGCCGCCCGCACGGATGATCATCTTATCCATAAATGAACCCGGACCGGTCGTCCAGGGTTTGGCGGGATCGGTTCCGTCCACTTCATAAAACACTTTCGGTTTGGATGCCGCTTTGGCTATTTTATTATCAACGGCCGTCACCCGGTTTTTCAAGGATTCCACCAAAACGGCGGCTTCCTTTTCATGACCCGTCAATTGGCCAACGGTTTCCAGGTTGGTATACAGGTCGGTAATCTCTTTAGGATTGGTCAAGTAAAAAATGGTAAAACCGAGTTTTTCAAATTCTGCCACCTGTTCGGCTGAATTAATCTCTGCAGCCAGGATCAGGTCGGGTTGCAATTTGGTGATCATCTCCATGCTGCTGCCAAAGGAGGGACCGCCGATATCCTGAATAGTCTTGGCTTCCTCTGGGTAATCGCTGTAACTGTCTCGTCCTACGATCAAACTTCCAGCTCCAATGGCAAACAAAATCTCAGTATTTGAGGGTGCCAGGGAAATAATGCGGTTCGGGGTGTGTGGCAGTGTCACTGTACGACCCAGTCCGTCTTTCATGGAAATGGAACTGGCTGTTGGCAAGATGGTTGGTGCTGGGGTCAGGGTCGGTTGTGCAGGTGCTGCAGGAGGGGTGGTAACCGCAGGCGAGCAGGCAGATAACAGACTGGTGGCTAGTAAGAAGAGGGTGAATAATCGCCGGTGGAAAAATTTCATTTTGTTCGCTCCGTAAAAATAAAAAAAGACCTGCCGCAATGGCAGGTTAGAGAAATCAAACGGGCTTGTCAGCCAGTTCACGTATCCTATCTGCGAGGTTGCGGTGAACAATTCATGGACGGCGACCTGGCTTGTCAGAATCACTGACCTACAGTTGCGCAACAGCACCGGACTGGCTCGTAAGCGTCACCGGTTTCGCTTTTTCAGCCTGCCCATCCGGGGGTCAGGCTTCCATGAAGTACACACCGATTCTAGTGTGACTTGATTGAATAGTCAATCATCCAGAACATTATCCAGAAATATTAAGAAATTCTTCATTGACTCTACAAATCCGATTGCCTATACTACAAATAGGAAAATTCATATCATTATGCGAGAAGTTTTTTTCATCCCGATGTAGTGAACCAAAGGCACGCCTGATTTCGCGTGCCTTTTTCTTATCCTGTTTGTCGAAAGGATTTGCCCCATGGACTATGGAATGATCGGAAAAATTGAAAAAGCCAAACGATATGCGCAGGAACGAACTCGCATACATTTTGATGCTCTTACTGTTACACTTGAAGGTGAAAACAATCCGCATACCGTGATGTATGATCACGGTACCTGGACATGCGATTGTGATTTCTTCCACTCTCGCGGCCGCTGCAGCCACACGATGGCCATTGAAATGGTCCTCGAAGGCATGCTTCCGGTTACCGAAAAAGTATAAATTCTTCTAATAAACCGAATTATTAATTCTTCCATGAGAGGTGAGTCTATTCACCTCTGGTTTTCCATGGAAGAATTTCTTCTTAATATTTGAATCTGTTCAGAAAAATGTTGATTAACCTGTCAGGCAGGGGGATTTTGTTTTGAAATACAAACGCTTCACAGGTGAAAAGGAATTGGATTCCCGATAGCAAAATCTGGTTCTGAAACTATTTCATCCTTGACATAGTATGAAATAGATGCTATTATCAAGTTACTACTACCAAGTAATCAATAGTACGGTTTTCAAATACTGGAGATTTTCTGCTGTAACTTGATTTTATGAAAGGAAAAGAAATTGTCAGAATTGGATTCATTGGATAAAAAGTTCCAAAAAGAATTGCACGCCGGCATTACCTCGTTGATTCTGCTTGCCGTATTGGACAAAACGCAAGAACCAATGTATGGGTATCAGATTGCCAAAGTTCTGGGTGACGAACAAAGCGATACAACGGTCAAACAGGGTGTCTTGTATCCGGCATTGAGATCGCTTGAAAGCAGCGGATTGCTTTCAAGCCTGGTTGAGCCATCTGTCTCCGGGCCGCCAAGACGCTATTACCAGATCACAGATATGGGACGGGAGGCATTGAACCGGTGGAGACAAATATGGGGAAAAACCCGTATATATGTTGAGAATATATTGCAGGAAAACAGGGACGTTTCTCCTGGAGACTCCAGGAAGTAGAAGGGTATTGGAATGATAACAAGTGTGGATGAATATCTCTATCAATTAAAGAAAAATCTGGAAGGCTGTGATTCTGCCACTGTGCAGGATGCGCTGTCAGATGCCGAAGAATATCTGCGTAACAGCCTTGAAACAATCCGGCAGAGTGGAGGCGGAAGTAATGAAACTGATGCTCTGGCCGGTATCATTGAAGAATTCGGATCGCCAGAGGAATTTGCGGCAGATTACCGAAAAATCGAAGCGCGTGTGCATCCTGCGTATGTACCGAAGGTGTCTTCATCAGGGAAGAATTCATTCTTCAATCGGTTTTTCGGCGTATTTGCCGACCCATCAGCCTGGAGCTCACTGGTGTACATGCTGGTTTCGTTGATTACCGGTATCCTGTATTTCACCTGGGCTATGACCGGCCTGTCTCTTTCTGCCGGATTGCTGGTATTGATCATCAGTCTGCCATTTATTGGTCTGTTTTTACTCTCCATACAGGGCATCGGTCTGGTGGAAGGTCGGATTGTGGAAGCGCTTCTGGGTGTGCGAATGCCGCGCCGGCCAGTTTTTGTTGATGCCAATCTTGGCTGGTGGGCACGTTTTAAAATGCTGGTTTCAAGCCGGCACACCTGGTTGACAATCCTCTATATGATCCTGATGCTTCCGCTGGGGTTGATTTATTTCAGTCTGTTTATTATCTTGATTGCCCTCTCTCTGGGGTTAATTGCAGCTCCGCTGGCTCAACTTTTTATTCCCTTTCCAATCATGACCATTGGGTATTCACAGTACTATGTCGATCCTGTATTGGGACTGGTTTCCAGCCTTATTGGAATTCTGATAGCGATTGGAACGTTGAATCTGGCCAGAATAATTGGCCGTTGGCACGGGGGATTGGCCAAAACCATGTTGGTTATTGAATAAAGAAATTTTACTTAAGCAGGAGATAGTTTGTGAATAAAAAATTGATTTCGGTATTTTGTCTTATTTTGATGGCATTCGGTCTTTCCGCCTGCGGGACAACGATCGTCAGGGGTTCTGGAAATATAATTACAGAAAATCGAGATGTCAGCCACTTTAATTCAATGGCTTTTTCCGTTCCGGGCGATTTGATTATCACCCAGGGAAACGAAGAATCATTGAAAATAGAAGCGGAAGATAACCTGGTTCCCTATATCATCACGGAAGTACGCGGCAATACGCTTCATATCTATGCGGATCCCAGAAAACTGGCGTTCCTCAATCCCAGGAAACCGATGCGTTTTGAAGTGACTCTCAAAGAATTGAAAAGCTTAGACCTTTCAGGATCGGGATCCATTTCATCAAAGGAAATCAAAACGGATACGCTAGACGCCAACATCAGCGGCTCAGGTCGCATGGATTTTGAGAACCTGACTGCAAATACATTAAATATCGATTTGTCTGGATCGGGCGTTGTTGCACTCAAAGGAAACGTTGAAACAGAAAGCCTCGATGTGAGTGGCTCTGGAGATTGTGATCTGAGTGGATTGACCAGTAAGTCGGCTTCCATCAATATCAGCGGATCAGGAAAAACGAGTGTCAATGCCACCGATAATTTGGATCTAAATATATCCGGCAGCGGCAACCTGACGTATACCGGCAATCCACACATCACTCAGTCCATTTCTGGTTCAGGAAAGATCATTTCGAAATAATTACTTCAGCCAGGGTACATTCCAGTAGTCATTAATATAAAAATCCCAGGAGTTTTTAAAACCCCTGGGGTTTGTTATTTAATCAGAGGATGAAGTCTGCCCGCGCTCTGAAAGAGTGGGATTCAAACCCGAAAAGAGTATTTAACAAAAGGCGGAGAGGGCTGCCCGCGCTCTGAAAGAGTGGGATTCGAACCCGAAAAGAGTATTTAACAAAAGGCGAAGAGGGCTGCCCGCGCTCTGAAAGAGTGGGATTCGAACCCAAAAAGAGTATTAAACAAAAGGCGGAGAGGGCTGCCCGCGCTCTGAAAGAGTGGGATTCAAACCAGAAAAGAGTATTAAACAAAAGGCGGAGAGGGTGGGATTCGAACCCACGGTGACCACAAGGGCCACAACGGTTTTCGAGACCGCCCCGATCGGCCACTCCGGCACCTCTCCGCAAGAATGCCAATTATAGCAGGAAAAAACTACGGCAAATCAATGAATGAACCTTCCATCGGGTATTCCACCGGGGCAAAATTATTTTCTGTAAATTTCTGCACCAGTGCACTTTCAGCATCCTGCTCGCCGTGCACCAGAATAATCTTTTTGACATTTGATCCGGCAGCCCGGGCATACCGCACCAGCATATCCTGGCCGGCATGGGCAGACAGGCCGCCAATGGTGGCTATTTCTGCCCGGCGTTGATACTCTTCCCCGAAAATCTTCACCTCACGTTCACGGTCAGCCAGACGCCTTCCCAGGGTGTAGGGTGCCTGCCAGCCGACAATCGTCACGGTGTTTTTGGCGTCTTCGATATTATTGGCCAGATGATGCAGAATGCGGCCATTTTCTGCCATGCCAGATGCACTGATAATGATCATCGGGTCGCGGCGTTCATTCAGTTTCTTGGATTCATCCACCGACTGGATATAAGTCAGCATTGGAAAATCCAGCGCCGGGTGGTTGCCCTGATGGATGAACTTCTGGGTTTCATCGTCAAAGTATTCTGTATGTTCACGGAATATCTTGGAGGCATTCACAGCCAGCGGGCTGTCAACAAACACCGGTACGGGCTTTAACTCGCCGTCACTGAACATGCGGTTAAGGCTGTAAACAATTTCCTGGGTGCGGCCAACAGCAAAAGCCGGAATAATTACTTTCCCGCCGCGTTTGATGGTTCGAGCCACAACATCGCGAAATTCACGGTAGGCTTCTTCCGGGTCAGAATGGGGTTTATCGCCGTATGTGCATTCCATCATCAGGTAATCCGGATTGTCTGGCATAACCGGATCGTTAAGAAGGGGCAGATTATCACGGCCGATATCGCCTGAGAACCAGAAGCGGTATTTTTTCCCGTTTTCTTGAACATCCAGAACCACAGCCGCTGAGCCAAGAATGTGACCGGCATCCACCAGATGGGCGGTTACACCATCAATGGGAGAAAAGGATTGATTGTATTCTTTCACCTCAAAATGGCTGGCAACGTGTTTAGCTTCTTCCTGTGTGTAAATGGGTTCGATGGGCGGTTCACCTTTACGCGCCCGTTTGGTATTCACATATTCGGCGTCAGCTTCCTGAATGTGCCCTGAATCCTGCAGCATGATATCCGCCAGCAGGCCAGTGGCCGGAGTGGCATAGATTTTTCCTTCATAGCCTTTCTTGATCAGGTTAGGAAGGTTACCGCTGTGATCAATATGGGCATGGGAGAGGATCACCGCATCCACTGTGGTGGGATTGAAAGGAAACTTGAGATTCTTTTCATAGGTTTCTCCACGTTTCCCCTGGAAGAAACCGCATTCCAGTAATAAATGCCTGCCATTTACCTCAATCAGATATTTTGAACCGGTTACGGTTTGAGCTGCACCAAAAAAGTGGATTCTCATTCGAGCTCCTTGGGCTTCAATGTTTCTAAGATGTCTTTTCCATAGCGTTGCAGCCGCCACGGAAAATTGGCCATCAGGGCAGCCAGTTCACTGTATGTTCGGGGATTAACACCGGCGATCTGTTCCACGATTTCTCGCGGCAGCACCACATCTGATTCTACATGCAGGTCTGCCGCCGTCTTTTTTCGCCAGCTTTTTAATGAATCGAGACGCTGGATCAACTCGTCATCCTTCCGGCCGTTAGACGGCCTCCGGGGCGGGTCGCTGTGCAGACCATGGGATACGCTTTCTAATAAGCCTTTTCCATACCGGTCGATCAACCGCGGTGAAAGTCCCTTGATGTCGGTCAGTTCTTCCATTTTTGAAGGGCAAACCTGGGCAACAGCCACAAGTGTGTCGTTAGACATGATCTTGAAAGGGGGTAGATTGGCACGCCGGGCCTGTTCTTCACGGTAATCGCATAACCGGTACAGCACAGATACCTGTTTGTTGCTCATATCCTTCCGGTTTGCCAGTTTCCAGCAGTTCTCTTTTTCTGTGTTTATCTGTGGGATGGGGGTACGTTCCAGGCGGTGAAAATCTTCATCCGCCAGTTCAAGACGGTCAGCATCCTCCAATTCCTGTCTTAAACGGTTCCGGAGAGGGATCAAGAAATGCGAATCCATTCGGGCATATGCCAATTGGGCTGGCGGGATGGGGCGGATGCCCCAGTTGGCTCGCTGCCATTTTTTATCCAGCGTAATTCCAAATTCCAACTCCAACATGGCAGAAAGTCCAATTACCTCTCGACCCAGAATGCGTCCGGCAATCATTGTGTCGAAAAGGTTGTGGAATTCAAATCCATAATCCCGTTTAAGACAGATCAAATCATACTCACCGGCATGGAAAACCTTTTCAATTTTTTCACTGGCAAACAATGGACCCAGAGGAGACATGTCATGTAGAACGAGTGGATCAATGATGTAATCTTCTTCGAGGGTCGAAATTTGAATAAGGCATACCTGCTCGCGATAAGCAAACAGGCTGTTGGATTCGGTATCAACAGCAAAAACAGGTACACCGCTCAATCTGGCGGCCAGAAAACTCAGCTTTTCTGCTGTATCCACATATATTGGATCTGGTAAATCATTGGTTAACATGCCGATGATTATAGCCTCAATCAGTTAAAACGCCTTCTCCCTGACTGCGATCAGGGAGAAGGAAAGCGAGGAAATAAGAAGAAGGTGGTAGGTATCAGTATTCAAAAATCATTTGATGCAGGAGTCTTCCAACGTGATTGTTGGGACGCGGTGACAGAGTATTTATCCTCGCATATTTTAGCGGTTTGGCTGGATTCTCATTCCAAACAGCCCATCCCAGCATTCTCAGGAGGTATCGGGGTATATAAGACGTCAGTACCTGCATTCCTCCCAGGTTTTTATTCATCACCACTCGCGTTTGCCGTTGCTTTAACGCCAGACGCAAATCCATCACAGAACCGCCAGGGTAATATGTGGCTCCCTGACCGATCATTGAAAGGATATGGGCATCGCTGTTGCCCAGACAGGCAAGCGGGAGATTGTTTGATTCAACCGCGGCTGGAATATTGCTGCGGGTATATACCAGTCCGCCATTGAATGCTTCAACCCCTACCAGAATCTGGCTGGCAAAGGGATGATTACAGGCTTCTTGAATATCCTTATATGTTAGACTGCTGGTTCCACGGGCTTCCGGATGGGCGGCAACAGCCAATCCCCCCTGTTCACCGATGAGAAGAAGCGTATCAATCAATGAAAGCCCGGTTGGAATGCGATTTTTAATGAACAATGCCAGTACATGCCCCTGCGCAGAGGTGACTTCGCACCCCGGGATAACATTCAAACCATAAAGTGGAGCCAGTTCTTCCGCCTGCTTTACGCCTTCCATACTGTCATGGTCGGTGATGGCAATCATGTCGAGATCGGTGTTATCAGAAACATGTTTCAAAATGGCCGGTATGGTTGATGTACCGTCGTAACTATGAATGCTGTGAATGTGAAGGTCAGCGAGTCCCATTTGATTTCACCTTTGGATAAAAATCTTCCATTAGAGGGTACATCGCGAATGTTTACTGCTTAATAAGGCTGTGTAAAGATTGTGTTATCCGGGTGCATCAAAATGTTAACAGGAACTGCTGCAGTAATGTAAGAAAGAATGTAAGCTGTCATGAAATAGAGGTGACATACGTCATAAAGTACTTGACTCTGGTTTTAAAAAAACTATACTAAGTATGAGAGCGCTCCCAATTGGATGCATTGCTGAATCTCATAAGGTTTACCACTTTACCCGCAAGGGTAAAATTTTGCCCACTTTATGAGAGCGCTCCCAACCCCCAAAAAACCATGACACTCACCCTAGAAGACATTGCCAGAATAGCCGGTTGCTCCCGTTCCACGGTTTCCCGTGTGATCAACGGTGATGTCAACGTGAGTGTTTCCACCCGGCAGCGGGTAAAGAAGGTGATTACGGAGCTGAATTTCCAGCCCAATCTCGCGGCCCGCGGTCTGGCCTCCGGGCAGACTCACATTCTCGGCTTGATCATCCCCCTGGGAGTTGTCTCCCTGTTTACAGACCCGTTTTATCCACAATTGATCCAGAGTATCTCTTCTGCCTGCAGCCAGCGTGACTATTCCATCATGCTCTGGCTGGCGACTCCAGAATTTGAACGCCGCATGATCCATCAGATTTTATTCAACGGCCTGATTGATGGGGTGATTGTTGCGTCCATGTCACTGAATGATTCGATCATTCAATCGCTGGCGGAAAGCAAACTCCCCTTTGTGGCCGTTGGCCGAAATCCCAATGATGAGACTACCTGTTATGTAGATGTGGATAACTACAATGGGGCCCGCATGGCTATTGAGTACCTGTATAAAATGGGACGCCGCCGCATTGCAACCATCGCAGGTCCCAGCGATGTGATTGTGGGTGTTGACCGCCTGCGTGGTTATAAAGCTGCCCTGGCTGAACTCGGCCTGCCCTATGATCCCTCCCTGGTTGTAACCAGCGATTTCTCGGATGAAAGCGGCTATGCGGCCATGCAGAAGTTGATCGAATACAAACCAGATGCTGTTTTCGCCAACAGTGATGTCATGGCGGTGGCGGCCATTCGAGCCCTCCACGATGCCGGTTTTTCTGTACCCGAAGATGTAGCGATTGTTGGTTTTGATGACATTACCCTGGCTGCCCGTTCCACCCCTCCGTTGACGACTATTCGGCAGCCAATTGATCTGATAGGTGCTGGAGTGGTCAATATGCTTATTGATTTGATAGAACATCCGGCCACAGCACAACGAAGTCTTGTTTTACCCACAGAATTGATCATCCGATCTTCCTGTGGTGAAGATCTCCTCAAAAATTCAGAATGATGATTTTCAAAGTGATCTTCAAGAGATTGTTTGAATTACCAGAGATATCCGCATTTTTCTTTATTTGGAGACAGGCATTAAATGGCAATTGATCCAACCTTACATTTCCTTCCCTGGGAAGACCGTCCCGCCGGCTGTTCAGATGTTGTCTGGCGTTACAGTCAGAACCCGATCATTCCCCGTGATCTGATCCCTTCGTCCAATAGCATTTTCAACAGTGCCGTTGTTCCGTTTAATGGAGAATTCCGGGGTGTCTTCCGCGTAGACAATAAAAAACGCGAAATGAACCTGCACAGCGGTTCCAGCAAAGACGGTCTTCATTTCACCCTTAAAAACGATCCCATCGAATGGATTCATACTGATCCTGAACTGGCAAAATTCGAATACCGTTATGATCCCCGGGTAACCTGGATTGAAGACCGCTACTATGTGAGCTGGTGCAACGGATTCTACGGCCCTACCATTGGACTGGGTTATACCTACGATTTTGAAAAATTCTATTTTCTTGAAAATGCCCTGCTGCCATACAACCGAAATGGGGTGTTATTCCCCCGCCGGATCAATGGCAAATATGTCATGTTCAGCCGCCCCAGCGATAACGGTCATACACCCTTTGGCAATATTTACCTGAGCCAGAGCCCCGATATGATCCACTGGGGGGAACACCGTTTTGTCATGGGGACGAAAGACGGCTGGCAGAGCACCAAAATTGGCGCTGGTCCGACACCCATTGAAACAAAAGAAGGCTGGCTGCTCTTCTATCATGGTGTCATCACATCTTGCAACGGCTTTGTGTACAGCTTTGGGGCTGCTTTGCTTGATCTTGACCAACCCTGGAAAGTCATTTATCGCAGCGCCCCCTATCTGCTTTCACCGCAGACGATCTATGAATGCGTGGGTGATGTTCCCAATGTGGCTTTCCCCTGCGCGTCGCTTTACCAGGAAAGCACCGGCAAAATTGCCATTTACTACGGTGGAGCCGATACGGTAACAGCCCTGGCTTTTTGTAAAGTTGACGAGGTTCTAGATTTTCTTAAGAAAAACTCAGAACTATAAAATAATCTGGTCTAAAAGGAGGTGGTTATTTTAGTCCCGTAGACATTTAGTTCGGGCAATGGTAAGAGAAAAGGATAAGGAAGAGGGATACATGTTGTGTAGAAAAAAGGCGCTGAATTCCTCTGGAAAAGAATCAGCGCCCCGTCGGCGGAAACCTGACCAGGCCGAATCCTGAGGTCGGGTCTCCAAAATAATCATACTATAGATGATTTATTTGACTATAGGAGAAGATGTGATGCAGAAACTACCGAAGACTTTGATTTTCATCGTTGTAGCGCTTTCCATGGTTTTGACCGCTTTCCTCCCGGCTGCTCCCGCCGCGGTTGAATATCCTCGCAATGAGACCCTGTACACAAGCGGTACTCAATGGGGCGCTCCCTCCAGCTGGAACCCGTTGAATGGTGGCGGATATGCTACCGGTACAATCGGTTTGGTTTATGAAACCCTGTTCATCTATGATCCTCTGGCTGATAAATTCACTCCCTACCTTGCTGAATCAGCCAACTGGACTGATGCGACCACCTACGAAGTGAAAATCCGCCAGGGCGTCAAATGGACCAATGGACAGCCTCTGACCGCTGATGATGTTAAATTCACCTTCGACATTGCCAACCCCAATGGCGATACCAAAGCCGGCCTCGGTTACTCCGCTTTGTGGAAATTCCTTGATAACATCGAAATCAAAGATGCCAACACGGTTGTCTTCAAATTCAAGGAAAATCCTGCCTACCAGGAAATTGGTTTCTACTTCTACTTTGCCCCCATCCTCAACAAAGCCATCTGGAGCAAGATGAAGTTGGAAGATATCACCGGTGGCGCCAACAAGAATCCCGTTGGTACCGGCCCCTACAAATTCCAGGCTGCTGATCAGGACCGCATGGTCTGGGTTCGCAATGATGCCTGGTGGGGTAAAGATGTCTTTGGCAAACTGCCCGCCCCGAAATACATTGTGGATATCGTCAATGGCAGCAACAACGTTGCTTTAGGTAAAATGCTTCAGGGTGGTCTAGACCTCAGCAACAACTTCCTGCCCGGTGTGGCTTCTCTCGTGAACGGTGGTTACGGTATTAAAACCTACTACAAAGAAGCACCGTACATGCTCTCTGCCAATGTTGCCTCACTGTTGATCAACGAACAGAAGAAACCCATGGACGATGTTAAATTCCGCACCGCCCTGGCCTGGATGATCAACATCAACGACATCGTTGAAAAAGATTACACCGGTATTGTTAAAGCCGCCGATCCCACCGGTCTGCTCCCCATCTGGGATAAATACATTGACAAGGACCAGGTGAAAGAACTCGGTTGGTCTTATGATCCCGAAAAAGCCAAGAAGATCCTGGCCGATGCCGGTTACAAAGATGTTGATGGCGATAAATTCCTGGAAGCCCCCGATGGTTCCAAGATTGCTCTGAAAGTCACCTGCCCCTCCGGCTGGACTGACTGGATGGCTGCCATTCAGATCATCTCCCGCGATGCCAAAGCCATTGGACTGAACATCGAACCCGATTACCCGGATTACGGCCCCTGGCGCGATGCCCAGTTGAAGGGCACCTTTGA
This sequence comes from Leptolinea tardivitalis, assembly GCF_001050275.1. GTDB lineage: Bacteria > Chloroflexota > Anaerolineae > Anaerolineales > Anaerolineaceae > Leptolinea > Leptolinea tardivitalis. The sequence goes on along the minus strand of NZ_BBYA01000010.1, from coordinate 546,439 downwards.
TCTGACCCTGCAGAACGAAGCCCAGATGAGCTCCACCGTCTGGTCATACTACAGTTGGATCTTCCAGAATCCTCTGGACAAAATCGCCACTGCCCAGTACGGCAACTACGGCCGCTACGACAACAAAGAAGCTTTCGCCCTGGTAGATCAGCTTGACAAAGTCAAACTTGGTGACGATGCTGCCATCAAAGAAATCACCACCAAACTGCAGAAGATCACCATGACCGAAATGCCGACCATCCCGTTGTGGTACAACGGTTTGTGGGCTCAGTACAATGAGTCTGTTTGGACCAACTGGCCTTCCGCTGACGGCGAGAATCATGCTCTGCCCGCCATGTGGCGCGGTTATGTGAACATGTCTGGTATCCAGATGCTCCTCAATCTCGAACCCGCTGCAAAGAAGTAATCTCTAGCTTTTACACCCCTCCTTCATCGGTGTTTCAGGGTGAAGGAGGGGTGGTTTTTTATACGGTTTCAGGAGATAAGAGGAGGTTCCGTGAAGCGCTATTTTGGAAGAAAACTGCTGATCTATGCGCTCACCTTTTTTATAGCGGTGACGATCAACTGGATGATTCCGCGTTTTATGCCAGGCAACCCGGTGGATATTATGATCTCACGGGCCGGCCTGCGTGGATCAGCCGTAACGCAGATGTATTCATATTATATGGATGCTTTCGGGTTGGATCAGCCCATCTGGAAGCAATACCTGAACTTTTGGATTGCCATTTTCCACGGGGATCTGGGTACCAGTATCTTCCTTTTCCCCACACCTGTGATTCAAGTCATCAAAGACGCTCTTCCGTATGATGTTGCATTACTGTTGCCCTCAATTTTATTGAGCTGGTTTGCGGGCAATAAATTCGGAGCTCTGGCGGCCCGGAATAAAAACCTGGATAACACTCTGTTACCCATCGGGTACATTCTTACAGCAGTACCGTACATGTGGCTTGGTATTCTTTTGGCCTGGGTTTTTTGTATTGTCATTCGCATATTCCCGCTTGGCGGCGGATACGATTTTTCCATGCAACCCAGTTACACGTGGGATTTCTATTGGAGTCTTTTCAATCACTGGGTTCTGCCATTCCTTTCATTATTTATCGTTCAATTTGGCGGCTGGGCGATCGGCATGCGCAACCTGATTATTTATGAACTCGAGGCAGATTACTCTCATTTCCTTGAAGCGCTGGGCGCCCCCCGAAAGCTGATTCGCAATTATGCCTACAACAATGCCATTCTGCCGCAGGTAACCGGTGTGGCTTTGCAGATTGGGGTGATTGTCACCGGCGCTCTGGCAACCGAGGTTGTATTTGCTTATCCCGGTATTGGATACCTGATCCTTCAGGCTATTCATAACCAGGATTATTTCCTTCTTCAGGGATGCTTCCTCTTTGTGGTCATCGGTGTATTGATAGCCAACTTTGTAGTAGATATTGCCTATATCCTGATTGATCCGCGCACCCGCGCCGGCATGACTGGAGGAGCGGAATGAAAAAGAAAAACGAGCTTCTCTATTTTGCCTTACGCAATACAAAACTGCGCATCGGCATGGCCGTCCTTTTATTCTTCTTGCTGCTAATGATCATCGGCCCGCATCTTACCCCATACAAACCGGCGGATTTTGTAGGTCCGTCTTCTGCTCCCCCATCGAAGGAATTCTGGTTCGGAACCACAACCTTTGGTGAAGATGTATTTACCCAGTTTGTCTATGGTCTGGCTCCCACCTTCCTCGTAGGGATCGTGGGCGGCGTTATTGGCACATTGCTCGGAATGTTGATCGGATTTGTAGCCGGTTATCGCGGCGGTGCCGTGGATGAAGTCCTTAACATCTTGACAAATGTTGTGCTGACCATTCCCGTACTGGCCTTGCTCCTCGTTCTGGTGGCGTACATTCCCGTGCGCGGTGTACTGATTGAAGCAGTGTTCATCGGCCTGACCTCCTGGCCGTGGGCGGCGCGCGCCATCCGTTCACAAACGTTTTCCTTGCGGACGCGCGACTTTGTCGGGCTGGCAAAAATGAGCGGTATGAGCTCGATGAAGATCATCTTCACAGAGATTGCCCCCAACATGGCATCCTACCTGTTCATGACCTTCATCCTGATGTTCGGTAATTCCATCTTAAATGCTGCCACACTGGACTTCCTCGGGCTTGGCCCGACGGAAGGCGTTTCCATGGGTACCATGATGAACCTGGCAGTTCAGTGGAGCGCTCTGATGCTTGGTGTCTGGTGGTGGTTCATTCCACCAGGTATTGCCATCACGTGTATTGTTGGGAGTCTGTATGTGATGAACGTAGGGCTCGATGAAGTGTTCAACCCCAAACTTCGGGAGATGTAATCATGAGCCTGAAAATAGAAAATCTCACGATTTATTATCAAACAATCGCCGGAAATGTACGTGCGTTAGAAGACGCCAGCTTTTCTCTGGCAGACGGTGAAATCATGGGTGTGGCCGGTGAATCTGGCTGCGGGAAATCCACCCTCAGCAACAGTCTGATTTACCTCCATGCTCCCATGAAATACATCCGTGGACGTGTCTTCCTGGATGGGGAAGAGCTTCCCATTCATGATACCCAGAAGATGAATCCCTTCCGCTACAAAAAGATTTCCGTCATTCCACAATATGCCATGAATGCCATGAATCCCACCAAGAAGATTGGCCGCATGGTGGAAGATTTATTAAAATCCCGCGGTGAGAACTATAAAGAAATCCTCCCCGAAGTTAAAAACCGCCTTGAATTGGTTAAGCTTTCTCCGGACGTTCTGAACATGTATCCGTTCGAACTTTCCGGCGGTATGAAACAACGCATGGTCATGGTGATTTCGACGCTGCTCGATCCTTCTCTTTTACTGGCGGATGAAGTCACCTCGGCGTTGGATGTTTCGAGCCAGAAGGCTGTGGCTGAAATGCTGGTTGGTTTCCGCGATAAAAAGATCGTTAAAAGTATCATGCTCATCACCCATGATATTTCCATCCTGTATCAAACCGCCAATACCATCATGGTCATGTATGCCGGTCAACTGGCTGAAAAGGCTTCGACAGAAACTATCATTAAGGCGCCGCGGCATCCATATACAAAATTGCTCATTTCTTCTCTTCCTACAGTGGGAGTAAGGATCAGTGAGAACCGATTGGCGGGCATTCCAGGGAATCCTCCTTTGCTCCTGAACCCTCCCACAGGATGCCGGTTCCGCGACCGCTGCCCGGTGGCATTTGCCAAATGCGCTGAGGTTCCGCCGTTTGTCGAAATTGAGAAAGGTCACTTCCTTGCCTGCTGGAAGGAGGGAAAAGCTCATGCTTAAAATCGAAGATATCACCAAAACCTACAAAACGGGAACGTTCGGCGGCAAAGATTTAAAAGCAGTCAAAAATGTCAGCTTTGATATCCATGATGGCGAAATTGTCTCCTTGATTGGAGAAAGCGGCAGCGGAAAAAGCACTATTGGAAAGATGATCCTGCGGTTGATCTCCACCACTTCCGGAAAAATCTATTTCAATGATAAAGATGTGTCACTGTTGAAAGACAGTGAATTGAAAGAATACTACCGCCATGTTCAGGGTGTCTTCCAGGATCCGTTCAGCACCTATAACCCCATCTTCAAAGCGGATCGAATTTTCTCCGTTTTGCATGAAGAGTTCTTCCCGCATATTCCGGCATCGGAATGGAAAGGCAGGGTGGATACTGCCTTGAAATCGGTGGGTATGAATCCGGCACATGTGCTGAATAAATTCCCCCACCAGCTCAGCGGCGGACAGCTCCAGCGTTTCCTCATTGCCCGTGCCCTTCTTCTGGATACCAAGTTCCTGGTGGCAGATGAAATCATCAGTATGCTGGATGCATCTACCCGCATTGATGTGTTGAATCTACTGTCTGATTTACGCTCCAAAGGATTGTCTGTTCTCTTTATCACCCATGACCTCTCGCTGGGGTATTACATCAGTGAAAGGGCTGTTATCCTGTATAAGGGGAGCGTCGTCGAGATCGGTGAGACCAAGAAAATCTTTGACAACCCGGTGCATCCTTACACCCGTATGCTGATGAGCTGCGTTCCAAGGCTCGATAAGAAATGGCAGGATGTGGAAGTTGAATTGACCGAAAAGAAACCGATGACCGCCAATGGATGTGTTTTCTATGAACGCTGTCATTCAGAGTACAAGCTGGATGAATGCGCCCATCAATCACCGGCGCTGGTTGAAGTGGAACCGAATCATTCGGTGGCGTGCGTTTGTTGTAAGGGATAGCGCCATCTTTTTTTGAACTCTGGAGTCTGACTGAAACAGGCTCCAGAGCTCTGCACTTATTCCATCATTTTAGAAAAACTCTGAATTTGAAAGGGCTGAATATCCCATAGAGTAAAAATTGCGTTGGTATAAAAGTGATCGTTGTGATATCTATGCTGCCGGAACACAGGCCGGTTTATGGTTCAACAGATCGGTTAATCCCGATACTGTGAGTAGAAGTTGACTCAATTACACTTCACCTGTAGAAATCCGAGGAGGACTTCATGCGTTACGGATATTTTGATGACAAAACCCGTGAATATGTCATCACTCGTCCAGATACTCCCTTGCCGTGGTTTAACTATCTGGGCTGCGAAGAATATTTTGGTTTGATATCTCATACCGCCGGCGGCTATTCTTTTTATAAAGATGCCCGTTTGAGACGCCTCATCCGCTATCGTTATAACAATGCGCCCATGGATATTGGCGGCCGGTATATTTATTTACGTGATAAAGCCACCGGAACCTATTGGTCTCCCACCTGGATGCCGGTTCGCAGACAGCTTGATACTTTCACCTGTCGGCACGGCATTGGAACAACCACCATTGCTTCCACCTTTGTTGGAATCTCTGCCGAAGTGCTTTACTTTGTTCCGATGGGGCAGAACCTTGAAATCTGGCGTCTGCGGGTAAAAAACCTGCGTGATACTCCAGCCAACCTGATGTCATTTGCTTCAGTGGAATTCTGCCTGTGGGATGCCAATGACGATGCCACCAACTTCCAGCGAAATTATAATGTAGGCGAAGTCGAAGTCCTCGATAATGTGATTTATCACAAAACAGAATACCGCGAGCGCCGCAACCATTTTGCCTATTTCACCTCATCGGCACCCATGAAAGCCTTTGACACTCAGCGTGAAAACTTCCTGGGTGTTTTCAATGGCTGGGATTCCCCTCAGGCTGTGGCCAAAGGAGCCTGTTCCAACAGTATTGCTCACGGATGGGCACCGGTGGGTGTCATTCAGAGCGAACTCATTCTGGCCCCCGGCGAAGAGCGTGAGGTGATCTTCCTGCTCGGCTATATGGAAAACCCGAATGAAGAGAAATTTGAAGACCAGGCAAAACAAGTCATTAACAAGAGCCGGGCATTACCGCTGATCAAACAATTTACCCAGGCTGGTGAAGTTCAATCCGCGTTGGAAAATCTGCATCATTACTGGGATGCCCTGTTCTCCCGCTTCCAGGTGACCACTCCAGATGAACATGCCAACCGCATGATCAACATCTGGAACGCCTACCAGTGCATGGTTACATTCAACATGTCTCGGTCAGCCAGCGGATTTGAAACCGGAATTGGCCGCGGAATGGGTTTCCGTGATTCGACCCAGGATCTGTTTGGATTTGTCCACATGGTTCCCGAACGCGCCCGCCAGCGTCTGCTGGACATTGCCGCAACCCAATTGGAAACTGGAGGTGCCTATCACCAGTATCAGCCGTTGACCAAACGCGGCAATGACGCCGTTGGCAGCAACTTCAATGATGATCCATTGTGGCTGATATTGTCTGTATGTGCCTATATCAAAGAGACCGGAGACCGCGGCGTTCTGGACGAACTGGTTTCTTATGACAGCAAACCCGGCAGTGAGCAACCACTTTACGAACACTTGCAGCGCGCCATTCAATACATCCTGGAACGTACCGGGCCGCATGGTTTGCCGTTGATCGGTCGGGCGGACTGGAATGATTGCCTCAACCTGAATTGCTTCTCCTCAGAACCGGGAGAATCTTTCCAGACAACCACAGGAAAAGACGGTAAGGTGGCTGAATCCGTTTTTATCGGCGGTATGTTGGTTCTGGCTGCCCATGAAATGGCTGAATTGGCCGACTATCTGGGCAACAAAAAAGACGTTGATTTCTATAATAAGGTAGCTGCCGACATGGAACCCATCGTGACCAGCCACGGCTGGGATGGTGAATGGTTCCGTCGAGCCTATGATGACTACGGTAATCCCGTAGGTTCTGCTACCTGCAAGGAAGGTCAGATTTTCATTGAACCGCAGGGTATGTGTGTAATGGCGGGTATTGGCCTGAAAGATGGCAAAGCGGAAAAAGCCCTGCAATCTGTCGAAAAACGACTGGCTACCGAACACGGAATAGTGGTCAATAATCCCGGGTATACGCAGTATTACCTGCATCTGGGTGAAATCTCCTCTTACCCGCCCGGCTATAAAGAAAATGGCAGCGTATTCTGTCACACCAATCCCTGGATTATGATTTCAGAGACAAAACTCGGGCACGGTGACAAAGCTTTCGATTATTACAAACGTATCTGCCCATCCGTTCGAGAAGCCATCAGCGAAGTGCATCGTACGGAACCGTATGTGTATGCCCAGACGATAGCCGGAAAAGAAGCTCCGACAAAGGGAGAGGCTAAGAATTCCTGGCTGACCGGAACGGCAGCCTGGAACTTTGTGGCCATCACCCAATATATTCTGGGTATCCGTCCGACCTTCACGGGTCTGTCTGTTCAACCGGTATTCCCCGAATCTTGGAAAGAGGTTACTGCCTCACGCCTGTTCCGCGATGTGAAATATGACATCCATATTCAGAGAGTTGGGCCGGGCAATGCCGTAGAAACCTTTGTGGAAGGCAGGAAGATCGAAACACCTGTCATCCCCCTGCCTCCACCGGGAACGGCCTGTGTAAAAGTTGAAGTAAAAGTTGGTAGTCCGAAATAATTGGATGTGATGATCGTTGGCAGCACCAGGCTTCACGGAAGGCACAATTCCGGGAGCCTGGTGCTGCTATTTAATCTGTTTGAATATGCATGGAAATTGGTTCAGATGTTAGCACGAAAGTTGCTCTCTTTATGAAACGCATGTCCCGAAAAACAGTAGAATAAAAGGAGCAACTCTACTAAGAGGAAAATATGACAGAAGAAGATCCCCGCATTACTCGTCTCAGAGAATGGCGCAAGAAAGCATTACAGGCAGGCGGAGCGGATAGGATTTCCCGTCAACATGCCAGAGGCAAGATGACGGCACGAGAACGTCTGGATTTGCTTCTCGATGCCGGAACTTTTTCTGAATTGGAACCTTTTATCACGGCACGACCGGATGGTGGCACAGAATCCCCAGAGGTTTTCCTGGGAGACGGCGTGGTGACCGGCTACGGCCGGGTGGATGGCCGCCCTGTGTATGTATACGCCCAGGATTTCACCATTCAAGGCGGAGCGCTGGGTGAAATGCAAAGTCATAAAATATGCCGGGTGATGGATCTGGCTGCCCAGAGTGGTGCACCGATCATCGGCTTGATCGATTCTGGTGGTGCACGTATTCAAGAGGGAGTGCGCAGTCTGGCTGGTTACGCCGAAATCTTCCGACGAAATGCCCTGTATTCCGGGATCATCCCGCAGATCAGTCTGATCATGGGTCCATGTGCCGGAGGGGCAGCCTATTCGCCTGCTCTGACAGACCTGATCATTATGGTAGAAAAACAATCTTTCATGTTCCTCACCGGACCTGATGTCATCAAGTCAGTCACTGGCGAAATTGTGGATTCAGAAGTGCTGGGTGGTGCGGATACGCATTTGAATATCAGCGGTCTGGCTCACCTGACAACCCCGGATGAACGGTCTGCCCTGGACCTGTGCCGCCGCGTACTCGGGTACCTTCCCTCAAATCATTTGGAAAATCCACCGGTTGGTAAATCGGACGATCCCTTGCGGTTATGTCCGGCACTGAACTTGCTTGTACCAATGGATGCTTCAGAGCCCTATGTGATGCGCTCGGCGATTGAACAGATTGTGGACGAAGGATCATTCCTGGAAATGCAAACTGGATTTGCCCGCAATGTAATTGTCGGCCTGGCCCGTATGGGCGGTCAGGTGGTCGGAATCATTGCCCAGGAGCCGTCTGTCATGGCGGGAGTTGTGGATATCGATGCGGCGGATAAAATGTGCCGCTTCATCCGTTGGTGCGATTGTTTCAATATCCCATTGGTGACACTGGTCGATTCCCCTGGTTTCCTGCCGGGGCTCGATCAGGAACATCGTGGGATTATCCGGCATGGGGCAAAAGTACTGTATGCCTATTCTGAGGCAACTGTCCCGAAGGTGAGCATTATCACCCGCAAGGCTTATGGCGGTGCCTATGTAGTCATGTCCAGCAAATATCTGGGTACGGATATCACCTATGCCTGGCCGAGTGCTGAAATTGCCGTCATGGGTCCTGAAGGTGCTGTCAATATCCTTTACCGCAAACAGGTGGAAGCGGCGGATGATCCGACCGCTGAACGTAAACGTCTGACACAGGAATACCGCGAGACATATCTGAATCCCTACACCGCGGCTTCTCTCGGCACAATAGATGAGGTGATTGAACCTCAGGAAACCCGGCAGAAAGTAATTGCCGCATTACAGGCTCTGCAAACGAAAGCTGTCAGTCACCCGATCCGGCGTCACGGCAATATACCGGTATAGAAGGACGACCATGGCTAACGATATCATTCCCGGATTAATTATTACGGCTATTGGAATGGGACTGGTTTTTGCGGCCATCGTTCTTCTCTGGGGTTTGATGGCCGGGATGGTCCGTCTGGATGCCCGATTCCAGCCAAAAGAAGAAACAACATCGGTCGTTGAATCTTCTGAAGAAACAGACCATTCTGCATTAGATAATCACCGCAAAGCGGCTGCGGCAGCTCTGGCCGTGGCATTGGCACAACGTGATTTACGCAAGAAGACAAATACCCGGCCGGTGATTCAACCGGGCAATTCCTGGCAGTCTGTGCAACGGGCACAGGTATTGCAGGATAAATCGCGGATAATTTCACACCGCTCCTTGCGGAGGGACTGACGTATGCGCTATTCCATCAAGATTGGTGAACAAACGTACTCGGTTGAATTGGACAATCTGGAGGCACGTCCGGTTGTGGCAATGGTGAATGGCGAGAAAATCGAGGTCTGGCCTGAAGAAGAAACGCCGGTTGCCTTGCCCGAAAAACCAGCCGATCAGTCATCCTTACGTCAATCGGACAATCGTCCGTCAGAAATACCTTTGGGTATGCCACCGGCTTCTTCCCGCGGCGTTGCCGCGCCTATTCCCGGTGTGATCATTGAGATTAAAGTAGCTGCCGGGCAGTCCGTCAACCGGGGTGATGAGTTGTGTGTGCTGGAAGCCATGAAGATGAAGAACTCCATCCGGGCCGGACGCAGCGGCGTGATTGGCCATATTCTGGTCAGTACTGGAGATCAGGTACGCCACAATCAGATTCTGATGGAATTCACTGATTGACGGGGTCATATGGACTTAAGCGGACTTTTTGCTGAAATTTCCCGCGGTTTTGGCTCATTTACCATTGGCAATGCTGTGATGATTACGGCCGGTGCCATATTGATCTATCTGGCTGTAAAAAAGGAATATGAACCAGTTCTCTTACTGCCGATTGGTTTTGGCTGCATTCTGGCCAACCTGGGTATGTCAAACGAGAACGGCATGTTCAAAATTCTATATGATGCCGGAATCAAAACAGAACTTTTTCCGTTGTTAATTTTTATCGGTGTAGGTGCGATGATCGATTTCAGTCCTTTGCTGGCACAGCCGAAAATGGTTTTGCTCGGGGCTGCCGGTCAATTTGGTATTTACGCCACTCTTCTTCTGGCCATTCTTTTGAAGTTTCCATTAAATCAGGCAGCGTCCATAGGTGTAATTGGGGCCATTGATGGCCCCACAGCCATATTTGTGGCAACCAAATTGGCACCGGAATTGCTGGCTCCCATTGCCGTGGCGGCCTATTCGTATATGAGCCTCATTCCCATCATTCAACCGCCTATCATGAAGCTGATGACCACACGCCGTGAACGGCTTGTACGCATGGAATATGCTCCCCGGCCTGTTTCACAACGTGTCCGGGTCATTTTCCCGATTGTGGTAACGGTAATTGTCAGCCTGTTGGCTCCGGATGCCGCACCTTTGATTGCCACTCTGATGTTAGGCAACCTGCTTCGCGAGAGCGGTGTGGTTGACCGGCTCAGCAAGGCAGCCCAAAATGAGATCATCAACATCGCCACTCTGTTCCTTGGTCTGACGATCGGTTCAACCATGACGGCTTCCAGCTTTCTGAATGTTCAAACCGGTTTTGTTCTGATTCTGGGTCTGCTGGCCTTTGTAATTGACACAGTGGCTGGTTTGTTGTTTGGAAAGCTGATGTGCTGGATCAGCGGATATACAATCAATCCGTTAATTGGCGCTTGCGGAATCAGTGCATTCCCCATGGCTGCCCGTTTATCTGCCAAAATGGCACAGGAAGAAGATTTTGAAAACTTCATCTTGATGCATGCAATGGGTTCCAATACAGCCGGTCAACTTGGCAGTGTTATTGCAGGGGGATTGCTGTTGGCTCTGGTAATGGCGTTTCATTAGTGTAAGGGGATCTGTATGCCCGTTTTACCATCAGGAAAAAGTATTGAACTCATCCCGCAGATGCGGCAGATCAACTTCATCAATTCTCTGCCCGCCCCTGGCTGTTTTTGGATTGATTCTTCCCGAGATTTACAGGATTATTCCACCTTACCGGGTGAAGTGGAAAACAGCCGTCCTATGAAACAGGTGCCGCTTCCAGAATCGCTGGAAGATTTTAAAAAATATATTTCCATTGTAGTCGTGGATGAGTTTGGATATCCTGAAATTACCGATTTCAACTTAAAAAGTTTTCCACCAGATGGATACCTTAATTCTCAAGACCTGGTCACCTGGAACAATTGGATAACCAGTGAACCGGTTCAACTCTATCTCGAATTACGTATGCAAGATTGTTTCGATCAGGTAGATTACCTGACAAGGTTGAGCCGATGGGAGGCGGAAAAGAACTTGAAGGAGTTGGAACAATCCAGCTTTATCAAACGATATGATCTCTTCTTACAAAATGAACCACCTGATGAAAAGAAAAAACGCCATGAGCTGAAAATTCAGCATGCCCAACAAGCAATTAACCGTCTGACAGCCATGACGGTCAAGGACCCCAATGCCCAGGTCACCTGGGTGGATCTTCTCCTTGAACAATTTGATGTGACAAAAAAATGGTCTGATGGAGAGGAAATCCTGTTCCAACGGTATGCCAAAGACCCAGAACAGACAGCGTATCATGTAGGTTATCTGAAATGCCTGTTCAATCAACAGAAATATGCAGATACAGAGACTCAAGCGTGGGAAGCCGTCAAACAATATCCGCAGAATATTGAATACTGGTTGATATTAATCAAGGTGTTTTATTACCGGCAGCAATATGACGAGGCTTTGCAGATCGTAACCAGTGCATTAGCCATCAATCCCGGTAATCAAGAATTACTGGACTTTCAATTCAAAATCGAGACAGCTATCAATAAATAGGAACAATAATGATCGCTAGAATTTGGCATGGTTATACTACACAGGAAAACGCAGATATTTATGAAAAACTACTGAGAGAAGAGATCTTTGTTGGAATTGGTGAACGTCAAATCACCGGTTATCAGGGAATTCAACTCTTACGTCGGAATGTTGGGGAAGACGTGGAGTTTATCACGATCATGTGGTTTGATCACCTGGATGCGGTACGGGTATTTGCCGGCGAAGATTATGAAGTCTCTGTGGTCCCACCTAAAGCCCGGGCGGTTTTGAAACGGTTTGACGATCGGGCGCAGCACTACGAAGTAAAGGCATCACACTAAAAAAACACCACCGGTTTGGATAGTTTCATCCACCGGCGGTTTTTTTATCTGACAGAGACAGGCTGTTTCTTTGATAAAACTTGACGCAACTTTTTGAAACCTGCACGGAAGAGCACAATGACAAAAGTGATGGCAGCAATTATTCCCATATTCTTGAGAACCTCAATCGAGCCAATTACCCCTGGATTTTGCTGATCGTGTTCTCGAAATCCTTCAGGTGGTAGATTCGTTCCCGGCTGTGTTGTTGATGGGCTGGTAGAGAATGATGGGTTTGGTGCAATCCCTTCGGATCTGTCATCTGATGATATCAGGGAATATCCTGCGGAAGTGTTTACTATGGCGATTAATGCGGCCGCCAGTAACCCGATGATGGCTGTGAGTATCAGAATTCTTACGATTACTTTTTTCATTTTTCTGTCTTCCTCTCAATCATTCATTCCTGGATGATCTGCAACGGAGATTGACCGGGCAGAGTTCTTTTGAAAAATAGACAATACCGGTTTGATAACATACGTCTTGATCATTCGGACGACGAGGCTCCAATTCAGGGCGAAGTGGATCCCGGTCAAAATCACAGCAGCATTCGAAGTTATGGAATGGATTGGTTTCCAGGCATGAGAGGGTGTTAATGGTATGCCCAGCGTGCTCATTACGATTTTAGACATCATCAGTCCGCTGGTAATCAATATCAGGAAGGCGGTAAAAACACCGACATCCACAATGAATTGAAGACGCGACACTTGCCATAATTTCTTGAAATAATTTGCTCCAACAGAAATGATCCATTCCCAGTGCATTAAGATATGAACAATCAATGTTACCGCCAGTGCGGTACCCAGCCATTCGTGAATGGTGTTGCCGGTAAAATGAGGTGCGGTAGATAGTAAGAAACCAATCAGAATGGCGGTATCTACCAGCAAGTTTTTTCTTTTCATCAATCCATCTCCTCTAAACCTGAACTTGATTAGAACTCCCGCGTTTAAATTTTCGGAGGTTACAGGTCTATATTAGTAAGTATTTGTTTACTATTTATTCAGGTTTCATAATGAGAGGGAAAAGGTTTTCGGAAAAATGTAAAGAAATTTGTTGAACGATCTGAATAAAATCTATACAAATGCGTGATAATCTAATCACCGGATATAGAATGGGTTCAGGTATCTGTTTTGGAGTAAGAGTATGTCGAATAAAATTCTGGTAGTGGATGATCAGGCCAGCGTTCGTCAATTGTTGCAGGATTATCTATCAGAGCAGGGATTTAAAGTAATCACCGCGACAGATGGACAAAATGCTATTTACACAGCTCGCCATGAAGAGCCGGATTTAATTTTGCTGGATATTATGATGCCGCGCATGGATGGCTATGACTTCTTGCGCCAGTACCGGCAAGAGCGCCAGACTCCGGTCATCATCATCACTGCTCGTGAAGAAGAAACGGATGCGGTGGTTGGTCTGGAGCTGGGTGCAGATGACTATGTCATCAAACCATTTCGTATGCGTGAGCTGGTGGCACGCATCCATGCTGTGTTAAGACGCAAAGATGAAGCCTCAGAGAAATTTGCCCTCTACCGTGAAGGTGATCTCGTTCTGGATGAGCGAACGCATACCATTACCATGAAAAATACCCCTGTTTCTTTGACCCCGATTGAGTTTGACCTTTTGCGCATGCTGATGCGGTCTCCCGGGCGGGTATTTTCGCGTTCCGAGTTGATCGATCAGCTGGCCGACAGCGGATTTACAGGACTGGACAGCACATTGAATGTTCACATCCGGAATCTGCGTACCAAAATTGAACCGGATCCAGCCAAACCTTTATATATTGATACCGTTTTTGGGGTGGGGTATCGCTTTATGAAAGCCGAATGAACGTAACAAGTAAATCTCTTTATTGGAAGTTGACACTGGCTTTTATCGTGGTGGCTTTTTCGGCTACTGCCATGGCAGCCATTTTTGTGCGGGTGACAACCAACAACAGTCTGGCTCAATTCATCATTGATCAGCAGCGCAGCAACATGGTGCAATCCCTCAGTAATTACTACATCGAACATGGTTCATGGGACGGTGTGGATAAAGTTTGGGAAGACATGCAGAGGCAGACCATCCCTACACCCAATCCTTCTGAACCCACCAAGGTGCCGGGTCCGGAACCTGGTAAACCGTATGAAGAGCGTTTTCACAGGAATTTATTCGGCCTGGCCGATCCGAACGGGGTTGTGATTGTCTCTGTGGATCAGGATTTTCCAGTGGGGGCTCAATTGCCGTCAGAATTGTATTCGAATAATGACGTTATTAAAGCCAATGGCGCTGTTGTCGGCACCATCCTGACGGCCAAACGTATTTCCCGGTACAGTCCGGAGGAATCTCTCTTTCTGGAGCGCACTAATCAGGCGCTTCTTATAGCCATTGTCACCGGATTGCTGGTGGCGGTGATCATCGGTATCATACTGGCTCGCACACTCACCCTGCCATTGCGGGACCTGACCCGGGCAGCCCAGAGCATTGCAGAAGGTCATTTAGAACAGGAAGTCAAAGTTACATCGCATGATGAGATCGGGCAACTGGCGGAAGCATTCAATGAAATGAGCCGTGAAGTATCGCGGGTTAATGCCTCACGAAAACAGATGACGGCCGATATAGCCCATGACTTGCGAACACCGTTGACCGTAATTGCCGGGTACATTGAGTCAATGCAAGAAGGGGTATTGCAGCCCACCCCGGAACGCTTTGCCCTGATCTACAAAGAAATTGAACGGCTGCAAAATCTGGTAGGCGACTTGCGAATGCTCTCTCAGGCCGATGCCGGTGAGCTTACTCTTCACCCACAGAATCTCAATCCAAAAACTTTACTGGATCAGGCATCCGCCCTGTTCCAGCATCATGCCGCCCGGCAATCTGTTACTATTGGCGTGGAAGCCGGGGCTGACTTGCCCGAAATTCATGTGGATGAAGCCCGCATGTTGCAGGTATTTGATAACCTTATCAGCAATGCCCTCCGGTATACACCGGAAGGCGGCCGGATTACCCTGAGAGGAACAAAGGTAAATGGGCAGGTTGAATTAAGTGTCGCCGACAATGGCAGCGGTATTGTCCCGGAGGAATTGCCTTTGATTTTTGATCGTTTCCACCGGGCAGATAAATCCCGCCACAACGACACGGATGAAGGAAAATCCGGCCTGGGGCTGGCTATTGTCAAGGCACTGGTGGAAAGCCAGGGAGGCAAGGTTTGGGCAGAATCTGAAGTGGATAAGGGAACGATCATCAAGATGCGATTTTGATCTAAATCTCGCAAAGATCAAAACATTTCTAAAAGAATCTTGTAAAGGGAAGAAGCAGTTGGCAGTGATTTTGGCAAGTAATTGAACCAGTTCTCCACCTGGTGTCTTCCGGCTTTTGTTATTTGAAGCCTCGATTATCTCGGCACAAAATAGCCCTGATCATGGTAGAAATGAAGCAAGGCACATTCTTTAGACGAAACAAATTAAAAAAAGTGTTACGTTCTGTCTGAACTTCTCTTGAAATGAGAAAGATTAGAGTGGTAGATTAGAAATCTTAACATTTCAGATAATTTAAACTTAGGATCAAGTTCAATTTGTTGCAGATGATTATAATGTTCTAAAGCCTTGTGGAACCAGCCTGTCGTAGGCGGTTGAAATAGCAGGGAAAGTCCAGTGCAATTCTGGCACTGTCGCGCAACGGTGAAAGTCCGAATGCCTGTCCACAAGTTATCACACCCTTCGCGTCAAAGGGTTGAGCAACCTACGAGTGGTACATCTCTTTTTCGTAAGTAGCTCATCCTGTTTCAAGGGTGAGCTTATTTTTTACGAAAAGGAGATTTGATATGTCTGTCACAGCTTTACCGGGTTTCCCCCGAATTGGGGCGCATCGTGAATTGAAATTTGCCCTTGAGAAATATTGGAAGGGTAAGATTTCTCAACAAGAGCTAATCGCTACAGGGGTGCAATTGCGGGGCGAACATTGGCGGATGCAAAAAGAGAGAGGGATTGAGGTCATTCCATCCAACGATTTTTCTTTTTATGATCAGGTTTTGGATATGACCTGTATGGTGGGAGCAATTCCCGAAAGATTTGAAATCTTGAGATCTCATCTCAATGATCTCGATTTGTATTTTGCTATGGCTCGCGGTTACCAGAAGGGTACTGAGCAAATCCCTGCCATGGAAATGACGAAATGGTTTGATACAAATTACCACTATATTGTTCCTGAATTAAGTTCCGATCAGCATTTCACCCTTCGGTCAACCAAACCTGTTGATGAGTTTATTGAGGCCAGAGAAGCAGGGTTAATTACGCGCCCGGTCTTATTAGGGCCTGTATCATATTTACTTCTTAGTAAATCTTCAGCGCCTGCAACGAAAACGATTTCCTTATTAACAAACCTTCTTCCAGTTTATGCTGAAATCTTGGAAAAGTTGATTTCCGCAGGAGCAGAATGGGTTCAAATGGATGAGCCATGTCTGGTTACGGACATTGATTCTGACGTCCAGGGAGCATACCAGACAGCCTATCAATACTTTAAAAATTATCAAATCAAAATTATGTTGACAACATATTTTGACGGATTGACCGACGTGCTTGATATGGCGGTCAAATTACCTGTGGCAGGATTGCACATTGATCTGGTTAAATCACCAGAACAGCTTGAGAGAGTACTATCTGCAACTGCACCTGATAAAGTTCTTTCATTAGGGTTGATAGATGGACGAAATGTCTGGAAAGCAGATTTAAATTCGGTTCTTCAAATAGCACAAAAAGCCGCTGCCCGATGGGATACAACAAAGCTCCAAATTTCAACAAATTGTTCACTTCTTTTTTGCCCATATGACCTGACTCAGGAAGAAAACCTGAATCCTGAACTAAAAACATGGTTATCGTTTGCCATTCAAAAACTTGATGAACTCACAGCCATCAACATGGCAGTCAACGGGAAAATTGACCAGGTACAGGAATATTTTGCAAACAATACGAAAGCCTGTGAAGATCGAAGAACATCAAAGGCAATCGTTGATCAGAATGTCCAGAAAAGGGTAAAGAGCATCCAATCTTCTGATTACAACAGACAGAGCGATTATTGCCTGCGGCGAAAAAAACAATCGCAGGTAGTGCCTCTGCCCGTTCTTCCGACTACAACGATCGGATCATTTCCTCAAACAATCGAGGTTCGAAAACAACGAGCTGCATTCAATTCAGGAATGATTCTTGAGAATCAATACAAAGAATTTGTCAAACGTGAGATTTCAAATGCAATCCAAATTCAGGAAGAATTGAATTTGGACGTTCTGGTGCATGGTGAATTTGAACGTACTGATATGGTTGAATTTTTTGCCGAAAAATTGAATGGATTCGCGTTCACTGAAAATGGATGGGTTCAGAGTTATGGATCCCGATGTGTCAGACCGCCAATTATTTATGGAGATGTTTCCCGGCCAAAACCCATGACCGTTGAGTGGACTACCTTCGCACAATCATTAACAAAAAAACCAGTCAAAGGGATGTTGACCGGACCAATTACTATATTATTCTGGTCATTTGTCCGGAATGATCAACCTCTAGATGTCACTGGTACACAAATTGCACTTTGTCTGCGTGATGAGGTTAATGATCTTGAATCAGCCGGAATCAAGATCATTCAAATCGATGAACCTGCTTTGCGAGAAGGTTTACCATTACATAAATCTGCCCAAAACCAGTATCTTCAATGGGCTGTCAATTGTTTTCGATTGGCATGTGGGGGAGCAGACGATCGAACACAAATCCATACCCATATGTGTTACGGCGAATTTGCCGACATTATGAAGGCAATTGTCCAGATGGATGCGGATGTAATTTCTATCGAAGCTTCGCGATCTGGAATGGAATTGCTAAAACATTTTAGTGATTTTTCATACCCGAATGAAATCGGTCCGGGTATCTATGATATTCACTCACCTCGTATTCCAACCGTAGAGGAATATATAAACTTGATTACAAAGGCTCTTAAGGTTCTTCCAGCGGAGAAATTATGGATCAATCCGGATTGTGGATTGAAAACCCGGAATTGGGATGAGGTAATTCCGGCATTAAAGAACATGATTGAAGCGACAACACAAACCAGGAAAAAGTTATTTCAATAAAAAAAGCATCCAATTTTGGAACGAAAATCACTCGGAGAAATAATGAAGATTGCGTACTATTGGGAAGACATTAAAGGAAAAGAGGGAAAAATATGAACTCAGATATGTCACGTTCGATTCTTGTGGATGAAACACATCCAGAGACGATAAAACCAGTAAACGCTCATTATTTCAAGTCCATCCAGAAACGGGATGGACGGGTAGATGATTTTGACCTTGAAAAGATCGTGATGGCTATTTACAAAGCGGCCGAAGCCGTAGGCGGGCATGATATGGATACAGCCCGCCGCCTCGCTAACCTGGTGGTGGTCTACCTGCGCGATGAGAAGAAAATTGTATTGCCGGCTGTGGAAGAAGTGCAGGATGCTGTTGAAAAGATACTGATCGAAAATGGACATGCCAAAACAGCCAAGGCATACATCCTCTACCGCGACCGCCGCACCCGTATCCGTGAGGGGAAATCAGAACTGATGGACGCCGTGGCAGAGACACTGGTGGAAACCAACCGTGAGAATGCCAATGTGGGCAATTCTCCCTCTGCCAAGATGTTGCAAATCGCTTCGGCCGCCAGCCGACAGTACTACCTGTCTCGGCTCATCCCCGAAGATATCGCCCAGGCGCATATTAATGGCGATATCCACATTCATGACCTTGACTTTTATGCCAAAACGCTGACCTGTGTTCAAATCCCGCTCGGACGGCTGCTGCATACCGGGTTTGATACCGGGCATGGTTATATCCGTCCACCCAAACGGCCCTCATCGGCGGCGGCTCTGGCGGCCATTATTCTGCAAAGTTCACAAAATGACATGCACGGTGGTCAATCGTTTGCCTTCTTTGACCGTGATATGGCAGACTTTGTCGATGGCGCCGACGAAAATGAGGTCTATCAGGCAATGGAAGGACTGGTCTATAACCTGAATTCTATGCACAGCCGGGCCGGGGCACAGGTGCCTTTCAGCTCGATCAACCTGGGGTGTGACACCTCGGAAGCCGGCCGGCTGGTGACCCGTAGTCTCCTTCAGGCATATGCCAGAGGATTGGGCCGGGGTGAAACACCCATTTTTCCCAATATCATCTTCCGGGTGAAATCAGGCGTCAACCTTAACCCCGGTGATCCAAATTATGATCTGTTCCAACTGGCTATTCAGACAGCCGCCACACGGATGAACCCGACCTTCTCCTTCATGGATGCGCCGCACAATAAACCATTTAACGGCGAGGTGGCGTATATGGGCTGCCGCACCCGTGTGATTGCTGACCGGCACGGTAATGCCGTCAGTGATGGTCGGGGCAATCTGTCATTCACGTCCATCAATCTGCCGCGCATCGCCTTGAAATCCAATGGTGATGTCAACCAGTTCTACCGTCTACTGGAAGAAACCCTCACCCTGGTTGCCCGTCAATTAATGCATCGTTACCAGATTCAGGCACACCTTAAAGTAAAAGATATGCCCTTCCTGATGGGGCAGGCATTGTATGTTGAATCGGATCAATTGCAGCCATACGATGAAATCGCCCGGGCTATCCGTCATGGCACCCTTTCTATCGGGTTCATTGGCCTGGCGGAAACCCTTACTGTCTTGACCGGCGCCAATCAGGCTCAATCACAGGCTTCCCGGCAGTTGGGGCTCGAGATCGTCCGTTTTATGCGCCGTATGACCGATTTCTTTGCTGATCAGTATGACCTGAATTTCACCCTCCTGGCTACCCCGGCAGAAGGTCTGTCCGGACGCTTCCTGGGCATTGATAAAAAAGTCTATGGAATTATCCCCGGAGTTACTGATAAAGATTACTATACCAACAGCTTCCATGTGCCGGTGAGCAGCGATGTGACGGCGTATGAAAAGATGTCCATAGAAGCCCCGTACCATGAAATGACCAACGCCGGTCACATCAGTTATGTAGAATTGGATGCACCTCCGGTCAACAATCTGGCTGCCTTTGAAACTGTAATTCGCACCATGGGACAACTGGGTGTAGGCTATGGTGGAATCAACTTCCCCATTGATGAGTGTCGTATCTGTGGATACAGAGGTCTGATTGATGAGGAATGCCCCACCTGTGGTTCACAGGATATCCGCCGCATTCGCCGCATTACCGGTTATCTTTCAACAGTCGACCGGTTTAATGCCGCCAAACAGTCTGAATTGCATGACCGGCATGCCCACTTGCATTAACCGATTGACTCAATGAACGTCAGGCTGGCTGGTATTACCCGTGAAAGTGTCACCGACGGACCGGGCATGCGCATCACCGTCTTTTTTCAGGGCTGTGAGCATCATTGCCCGGGCTGTCATAACCCCGAAACCTGGGATCGTGAAGGCGGGGTGGCATATGAACTGGACGACGTCTTTAGGCTCATGCATGATTCCCCGTTGATCACCGGTGTGACCTTGAGCGGCGGCGAACCATTCCTGCAGCCTGATGCAGCGGCGGTCATAGCGGCAGAATTTCATGCCCGGCAAAAATCAGTGTGGGCATACACCGGTTTTTTATGGGATTTTCTGTTGAAAGAAAACGACCCCTTGCGCATGAATTTACTCCGCCAGTGTGATGTTCTGGTGGATGGCCCCTTCCGGCAGGAGGAACGCCAGCCGGGCCTGTTTTTCCGCGGCTCAGCCAATCAACGGTTTATTCGGGTTAAAGACAGCCTGGAACAGGCACGTGTGGTGGAATGGTCTGCACCGGCAGGTTAAGATCAGATCTGAGCGACGTTTTTTTCTTACAACGTCAGACTGCCTTCCAGGAATTCCAGATAATCCTGCGTGGCGTTTTCCAGATTGGCGTAGTATCCCCGATAGGCTGGCGGTAATAATGCGGCAATCTGGTACATGATCTCCGCGGTCATTTTGCTGCGTTCGTCGCGGGTGGGCAGTACCCCGTCATATTTCAGGCGGAACGGCCGTCCCACACGGATCGTAAACGGCGTGCGGTTCAACCCGCGGATATTCTTCCAAAAACCTTCGGCGCCAAAATATGCCACCGGCAATATGGGAGCACCTGATTTGATGGCCAGCGGCACCATTCCCGGCTGCCCTTGCTGTAAAATGCCGGTGCCGCTGCGGGTTCCTTCCGGTGCAATAGCCAGCATCTTGCCTTCTTTTAGAACACGCAGCGCCTCTCGGAAGGCATTCATATCAGCTTCCCCCCGGCGGATGGGTATGGATTTCCAGGTGCTGAACAGCAGTCCCAGCGCCGGGTTGTTCCAGGTCTCATATTTGACCAGTGCCACCACCTGCCGCGGCTGCAAATGGGAAAGCAGAATGGGAGCGTCAAGAAAGTTTACGTGGTTGCCTACCAGGATCAACGGCCCGTGGGATGGAATCCGCGACAATTCCATGTCATCCACCTGGCAGATGGTGCGGGTAATCCCGCGAATCGTGAAATTCACTATCCCGGCTACGGTCATTTCAGTTTCTCAATCCCGGCTGGTAGACCATTTCCAACTTCTGGGGGATAAGTTCAATGCGGATGGAGGACCCTTTTTCACAAACCGTTTCGCCGTCTGCATGCGCCGGAATGGTACCATCCACCGCATGTATTTCAAGTTGATGGGTATGCAGAAAAGTAACAGCCGGATCGCCCTTCTGGGAACCTTTTGTAAATTTGTTAACCAGAGGAAGCAATTCACGCCTCTTTACCTGATTGACCACACAGAGGTCAAAGTGGTTGTCGGTTGGGTTACCCTCCGGCGCCATATAAAAGCCACCGCCCATGCGGATGCCATTCATGATAGAGACCATCAGATAGCGGCCGTTATGTTCACCTTCCGGAGTCACCAGTCGAAGTTTCGGTGCATCGAAATACAGCAATGTGGTTTTTAAGGCAGCCACGATATAAGAGGCAAAACCGGTCAGCAATTTCATCTTGAGCGATTCAAAACCGACAACGGCATCAAACCCCACGCCCACCCCGTTGCCGAAATATCGGCCGTTTGGAAAGTTCTCACCGTACACCCGTCCGGTATCCACTTTGCGGCGGTGATTGGCTGTGATGCACTGGCACGCTTCGGGAATGCTTGCCGGTATGCCCATGCTGTAGGCAAAGTCATTCCCCCGTCCAACAGGGATGACCGCCATGGCGGGCTGGGAACCGTTTTGATGGTCCGCTTCCAGTATGCCATTCAAGACTTCGTTTACCGTACCATCGCCCCCGGCAGCAATGATCACATCAAAACCATTGGCCTGACGAGCCAGTTCCATAGCATGACCTGAGTATTCTGTCCGTCGAATCTCATAGTCCAGGTTGGCTGCTTTAAATTGAGCTTCAATTTCAGGAATTGACCGTTCACCATGTCCACGCCCGGAAATGGGATTGACTATCAGATAATATTTCAAGATCGTCTCCGTTGGAAACTGGAATGGTGTATCTATTTTATTAAATAATACGCGGGATACTCCATTATACAGGGATTGTCAGATTTTCTCTTTTATTAATATTTTTAACCCCTCAAGTTCATCTTGGTTTCAATGAATCTGATTGATAAAAACTCCCTCTTGTAATTGAATAATGAATTTCGTACAATAATGCCTAAATACATACCCGAAATTCAAATTGTCTATTTGTGTGACGGGTACTCTCTATCCCCCTGCATTCATAAAAAATAGAAACAACTCCAGGATTGGTTGCTATGCATTATAGACCAATTGAATTTGCTGTACCTGCTTCCGGCGTATTCTGTTCATCAGTTGAATCTGGCATGGAGGTCTTTTACCAGATCATCAGTTTTATACATGAACCAGTTTCCTCTGTGGAAACACCAATAAATATTACCCATTTGGGTACTATGGAAAACGGACAGTCTGGATATAATGCGACCACTGGTTTTTCAACCAGCAAGGGTTTTATTTACCCAATTGGTCGTAAATGTTTCGTCCTTATGCTTCCTGATGCCGCAAGTTCCTTTCTGAAAATTCGCAACCTTCCTGTTGTTTTTCGTGGCGGTGGGTTCGCCGGCCGTGCCGGGTTACTTTTTCAAGGGCTGCGGTTCCTCTCGTCTTCCAACTGACGTTCCCCAAACCGAGCCATAGTTCATCTGACTGTCCACTGGCGGGCAGTTTTCTTTCCTCTTTTCGTCTGACAGCCTGGAGGCTGTCTTTGGTACAACTGTATCACCAGGATGTGAACCATGATCGAACCCACCCAACAACCCCAAATCGGGCTTCCCCCCAGACAAGGCCTGTACGATCCATCATTTGAACACGATTCTTGCGGCACAGGTTTCGTGGTCAACATCAAGGGGATTCCCTCTCATGAGATCATTTCTTATGCTTTAACAATTCTGGATAATCTGTATCACCGTGGTGCCAGTGGTTCAGAATCGAATACCGGCGATGGAGCCGGTGTGTTGATTCAAACTCCGCACAGGTTCCTGCAACGAGAGTGTAGATACGCCGGGTTTAACCTTCCCGGTCCCCGGTATTATGGTGTTGGGATGCTTTTCATGCCTGTGGATGACGCCCAGCGCGACGCCATGGAAAGGCGTTTTGAAGAAATTGTTTTAGAAGAGGGTCAGCAGGTGTTGGGTTGGCGGACGGTTCCAACAGATGGCAGTCTGCTGGGTGCTACGGCTCGGGCTGCCCAGCCGGTGGTAAGGCAGGTTTTTATCGAACGCAGTCCATACCTTAAAGACCGCATGTCTTTTGAACGCAAGTTGTATGTCATTCGCAAACGTGCAGAACAGATTCTCCGCTATGGAGACATGCCCGGCCACCAGCAATTCTACATATGCAGCCTTTCGTACAAGACTCTGGTGTATAAAGGCATGTTGACCTCTACCCAGGTGCGCCATTTTTACCCTGAACTCTCCGATCCGCTTATGGAAACCGCCCTGGCTATGGTGCATTCCCGTTTTAGCACCAACACCTTCCCTTCGTGGGATCGCGCTCACCCTTGCCGCTATCTGGCACACAATGGAGAGATCAACACCCTGCGTGCGAACATGAACAGTGTAGATGCCGAACAAAGCCATTTTCAGAGCCCCTTGTTTGGCAGCGACATGCCCAAAATTCTGCCTGTTATCAATGCCGATGGGTCAGACTCGGCCATCTTTGACAATGTTCTTGAATTGCTGGTACTCACCGGCCGTTCACTGCCGCATGCCATCATGATGATGATCCCCGAACCCTGGTCACGCCATGAGACCATGAGTGAAGAAAAAAAAGCATTTTATGAATACCACAGCTCCATGATGGAACCGTGGGACGGCCCGGCTTCTATGGTATTCACCGATGGTAACGGCATCGGAGCCACCCTGGACCGCAACGGATTGCGACCTTCCCGGTATTATGTCACCAACAACGATCTGGTCATTCTGGCATCCGAGGTGGGTGTGCTGGACCTGCCCCCTGAATCCATCATCAAAAAAGGCCGATTAGAGCCGGGGCGTATGCTCTGGATTGATACAGAAGACGGCCGCATTGTCAGTGATGAAGAGATCAAACATGAAGTGGCCACCATTCGGCCGTACCGCAAGTGGTTGAATAAATACATGGTGGATCTGGAAGATCTACCTGATCCACAGATGCCGCCCCTAAGCGGCATCGGATTGGAACAGCAGGAAAAGGAACGCCAGCGAAAAGTCCGCCAGTATCAACATGCCTTTGGATATACCTTTGAAGACTTACGCACCATTCTGGCGCCCATGGCCCGCAACGCTATGGAACCGATTGGTTCCATGGGAAACGATACTCCGCTGGCGGTCCTTTCGGATAAACCGCAGTTACTTTACAACTATTTCAAACAACTATTTGCCCAGGTGACCAACCCTCCCATTGATGCCATCCGCGAGGAAATCGTCACTTCCACGGAAGTGATGCTGGGTTCGGAACAAAACCTGTTGGAACCGCGGCCTGAAAACTGCCGCATGATCAAGCTGAAATCTCCCATCATTGATAATGAGGAATTGGAAAAGATCCGCCAACTCAACCGGTTGTATTTCCGAACCGTCACTTTGCCTATCCTGTTCAATCCGGAGGAAGATGGACGGGGTCTTGAAAAGGCATTGGATGACCTGTATAAACGGGTGGATGAGATAATCGCCAATGACGAAGCTAATATCGTCATTCTCTCTGACCGGGGGATCGATGAAAGCCATGCCCCCATTCCGGCCTTGCTGGCTGTTTCCGGGCTTCATCACCACCTTCTGCGCCGGGGCACCCGCACACAGATCGGTCTGGTGGTTGAATCGGCCGAACCGCGGGAAGTACATCATTTTGCCATGCTGATCGGCTATGGAACACTGGCCATTAATCCCTATCTGGCGTATGCCAGTATTGAAGATATGATCAGTCAGGGATTGCTGAGCGGAATCGATTACCACACGGCAGCCCACAATTACACCAAAGCCATCGTTAAAGGTGTTGTCAAGGTAATCTCCAAGATGGGGATTTCGACTATTGCCTCCTATTTTGGATCACAGATCTTCGAAGCCATCGGTCTGAGCAGGGAATTTGTTGACCGATACTTCACATCCACACCATCACGGATTGGCGGTATCGGTATTGACGTGGTTTCGCGCGAAGTGGCCATGCGGCATGCCCATGCCTTCCCCGATCGGGCGGTAAACGGGCGCACTCTGGATTCTGGAGGAAATTACCAGTGGCGGGCAGATGGAGAGCATCACCTGTTCAATCCAGAGACAATCTACAAACTCCAGCAGGCGGTCCGCAATAATGATTATGCCGCTTATAAGGCATATGCCGAATTGATCAATAACCAGGCTGATGGTTTGGCCACATTGCGAGACCTGCTGAAATTTAAATTTGCGGATCAGCCCATACCGCTGGATGAGGTCGAGCCTATTGAATCGATCGTCCACCGTTTTAAGACCGGAGCCATGTCTTACGGTTCCATCAGCAAAGAGGCACACGAAGCATTGGCCATTGCCATGAACCGCATTGGCGGCAAGAGCAATACCGGTGAGGGCGGAGAAGACCCGTCCAGATATGAACCGGACGACTCGGGAGATTCCCGCAACAGTGCCATCAAACAGGTGGCTTCTGCCCGGTTCGGGGTGACCAGCAACTACCTGATCCATGCTAAAGAATTGCAGATTAAAATGGCGCAGGGCGCCAAACCCGGTGAAGGCGGTCAACTGCCGGGAAAGAAGGTTTATCCCTGGATTGCAAAGGTACGTCATTCCACTCCCGGAGTAGGTTTGATATCCCCTCCACCGCATCATGATATCTATTCCATCGAAGACCTTGCTGAATTAATCACTGATCTGAAAAACGCAAACCCTCAGGCGCGCATCAATGTCAAGCTGGTTTCGGAAGTTGGCGTGGGTACCATTGCCGCTGGAGTGGCAAAAGCCCATGCCGATGTCATTTTAATCAGCGGGCATGACGGCGGTACAGGAGCGTCGCCGCTCTCCAGCATCAAACATACCGGTCTTCCCTGGGAATTGGGGCTGGCGGAAACCCACCAGACTCTGGTAATGAACAATTTACGCAGCCGGGTGGTGCTTGAAACAGATGGACAGTTAAAAACTGGCCGCGATGTGGTCATGGCAGCTTTGCTGGGTGCGGAAGAATTCGGTTTCGCCACCGGTCCGTTGGTGGCTCTTGGTTGTGTGATGATGCGTGTCTGTCAGCAGGATACCTGCCCGACGGGTATCGCTACTCAGAACCCTGAACTCCGTAAGAATTTCAAAGGCGATCCACAGCATGTGGTTAATTTCATGTATTTCATTGCCCGTGAAATGCGCGAGATCATGGCGCAGTTAGGCTTCCGCACCGTAGATGAAATGATTGGACGGGTGGATAAACTGGAACCCCGGAAAGATATCAATCACTGGAAAGCCAAATATGTTGATCTCTCTCCACTGCTGCACATGCCTCAGGTTTCTGTAGACACGGATCGGTATGGAACTATCGAACAGAAACATAATCTGGAAAAAGCCCTGGATCGCAAGGTTTTGCTCGATCTTTGTCAACCGGCACTGGAAAAAGGAGAGCGGGTCACGATAGATATGCCCATCCGCAATGTCAACCGGGTTGTGGGAACACAGGTCGGCAGTGAGGTAACCCGCCGGTATGGTCCAGATGGCTTACCGGATGACACCATTCATATGACCTTCCATGGTTCAGCCGGGTTAAGTTTTGGGGCGTTCATCCCGAAAGGGATTACGCTTGTACTCGAAGGAGATTCCAATGACTATATCGGCAAAGGACTTTCCGGTGGAAGGGTGATTGTGCGCCCGCCTGCCGGTTCGCCGTTTGCGCCGGAAGAAAATATCATCATTGGCAATGTGGCTTTCTATGGTGCCACATCGGGCGAAGCGTATGTGAGCGGAGTTGCCGGAGAGCGGTTTGCCGTGCGCAACAGCGGTATGACAGCCGTTGTGGAAGGGGTGGGTGACCACGGCTGCGAATATATGACGGGCGGACGGGTGGTTGTGCTTGGCCGCACCGGGCGCAATTTCGCCGCTGGTATGTCTGGCGGCATTGCCTATGTAATAGATTGGGATGCTGATTTTGATCAGAAATGCAATCAAGAGATGGTTGAGCTCGGTTACCTTGAAGACCCGGCGGAACAGGATGAGGTCAGAACCCTGATTGAAAACCATGCCCGGCTAACTTCCAGTCCGTTGGCTCATCGAATTCTGGCAAAGTGGAATGATGTCAGCCAGAGGATTGTGAAGGTACTGCCAAAAGACTATAAACACGTGCTTGAGGCCATTCGTGAAGTGGAGGCAGCCGGCATTTCCGGAGAAGAAGCTGTGATGGCTGCTTTCCAGCTCAATACCCATGCGCAGGTTCGTGCGAGCGGGAATTAGGGAAGAAAAGAGTTTGATATGGGCAAACCAACCGGATTTATGGAATACCAACGCGAATTGCCGACTGATTTTTTACCGGAAGAGCGAATTCTGCACTGGAAGGAATTTCATCGGCCATTTCCTGAGGAAAAACTGCAAATACAGGCATCTCGTTGCATGGATTGTGGAACACCCTTCTGCCACACAGGCCGGATTTTCAATGGCAGTGCGGCAGGTTGTCCAATCCACAATT
This sequence comes from Leptolinea tardivitalis, assembly GCF_001050275.1. Taxonomy (GTDB): domain Bacteria; phylum Chloroflexota; class Anaerolineae; order Anaerolineales; family Anaerolineaceae; genus Leptolinea; species Leptolinea tardivitalis. The sequence continues at coordinate 518,373 of NZ_BBYA01000010.1, read as the reverse complement.
TGATCCCCGAATGGAACGACCTGATTTATCACGGCCTTTGGCAGCAAGCCCTGGAACGGCTGAATAAAACCAACAATTTCCCTGAATTCACCGGACGCGTCTGTCCGGCTCCATGTGAAGGTTCCTGCACGCTGGGGATATCGAACCCGCCCGTAACCATTAAAAACAATGAACTGGCCATTATTGAAAAAGGGTTTGCTGAAGGGTGGATGGTTCCTGAACCGCCTGCCCGGCGGACAGGCCAAAAAGTGGCGGTTGTTGGGTCCGGACCTTCCGGTTTGGCTTGTGCTGATTTGCTGAACCGGGCCGGTCATTCTGTTACGGTGTTTGAACGCGCCGATCGAGTTGGCGGCCTGCTCATGTATGGCATCCCGAACATGAAATTGGATAAGTCCATCCTGAAACGCCGGGTAGATTTGATGTCGGCGGAAGGGATTGAGTTTGTCACCCGCACGGAAGTTGGCAGAAATCTGCCTGCCGAAAAACTGTTGATTGATTTTGATGCCGCCGTCCTATGCTGCGGGGCGACCAAACCGCGTGATTTACCGGTGGAAGGCCGACAGTTAAAAGGCGTCCATTTTGCCATGGAATTCCTGACCGGCAATACCCGCAATCTTTTAGGCAGCACTCTGGAAGATGACGGAATGACTGTAATTTCAGCCCGCGGAAAAGACGTGATTGTGATTGGAGGAGGAGATACCGGCACAGATTGTGTCGGTACGGCTCTGCGGCATGGCTGCCGCAGTGTAACCCAGTTTGAAATTTTGGATAAACCTTCACCAGTCCGTCAGGCAGACAACCCGTGGCCGGAGTGGCCGCGTGTTCTCAAAGTGGATTACGGGCAGGAAGAGTCCATGGCCGTCTCTGGAGAAGATCCACGCATTTTCAATGTTCAGACCAAACGAATAGTCGGTGACGATAATGGCAGGGTTAAGGAAATTCACACGATCCAGGTGGAATGGGTCACCGGTGCAAATGGACGCAAAGAACCGCGTGAAATTCCCGGAACGGAAAAAGTGTTTCCCGCGCAGCTTGTACTGATTGCCATGGGTTTCCTTGGTCCAGAAGATCAACTAATTGAAAAACTGGCCATCGCCCGCGATGCACGTACAAATGTACAGGCGGAATACGGCCGATACACCACCAGTGTTCCCGGGATCTTCGCCGCCGGAGACATGCGCCGCGGCCAGAGCCTGGTCGTCTGGGCAATTCATGAAGGACGTGGAGCCGCACGGGAAGTGGATCGTTTCTTGATGGGTGAAACAGAGCTCAAAGGTTAAATTCCCATCATTATTGTTGAGGTACATACTGAGGTTTTACCGGTAAGAAAGAAAAAAGGCAGCACAGGTTTCCGGCGCCTATAAGGGCAGCATCGGAGGGTCGAGGTTGCCTGGGTATCTGAGTCAAGGGTGAATGGGAAAGAAGGAACCAGTAGGATGAAACTGAACCTTCAACGAAGAATCGAAAAGCTACTATACTTGTTAAACCATTCCCTTTACTCTGCAATGGGTTACATGCCGAAAAAATATACGCTGCTTGTTGCAGATCGCGATTCGAAACATATTACATTAATGCGCCATCTCCTGGCTGATGCCGATGTGCGTATTCTTTCAGTGCGCAATAGCGATCTGGCCGTCGAAATGACAGCAAAAGAGCAGCCCGATCTGGTCTTCCTTGAAATGAACCTTGAGGGAGAAATCGATGGCTGCGTAGTTGCCCGCCGCATCCGGGATTTTACCGACGCTCCCATTATTTTTGTCAGTGCCAGTACAGAACCCGATGATATTCTGCGGGCATTCGAATCTGGAGCCGATGATTACATCAGTAAACCTGTGCATGGGAAAATTCTTCTGGCCCGTATGCGGGCTGTCTTACATCGCTGCCAACCGAAAGACGCTATCCCTAAGAAAACGGAGATCGTTTGCGGTGATTTGAAAATTAATATTCCGGGTCGGCAGGTGATGGTGGCCGGGAATGATGTTTACCTGTCTGAAACGGAATTCAATTTGATCCTGGAACTCGCCAGAAACCAGGGACAGGTCTTATTGCATGAGCAATTGCTTTCGGCGGTTTGGGGCAGGCAATATGCCAGTGAGGTTGATTACTTGCGGTCTTATATTCATATCTTGAGGCGAAAATTGGAAAACGATCCACAGCGGCCAAAAATGATCATCAGCAAGCCGGGAGTAGGCTATATGCTGGCGGTTGATATCCCCGCCGGAAAGGGTGAATGAATCATGAGTATTGAAACCTCATACAATATTTTCGAATCGGCTCAAAAACAATTTGACCGCATTGCCGACCTGATCAACCTTGATCCGGCCATGCGAGAATTCTTGCGTATGCCCCGCCGCGAATATTCGTTCAGCCTTCCGGTTTATCTGGACAGCGGTGAAACGAAGATTTTCCGGGGCTACAAAGTGCAGTATAACGACGCCCTGGGTCCTACCAAAGGCGGCATTCGTTTTCATCCTCAGGAAACGTTGGATACTATCCGGGCACTCTCCATGTGGATGACATGGAAGTGTGCAGTAACACGTCTGCCGCTGGGAGGAAGCAGCAGCGGTGTGGCGGTGGATACTCATAATCTTACTCCAAAGGAACAGGAACGTTTATGCCGCTGCTTTGTCCGTCAAACAGCCTATTCTTCCGGCCCCGAATGGGATGTGATGGGCCCTGACATTATGACGGGTCCGCAGCATATGTTGTGGATGCTGGATGAGTATGAAGCCATTCATGGGGTAAAAAGCCCCGGTTTCATTACCGGAAAACCGGTTGGATTATCAGGCTCAAAGGGGCGCAAAGAAGCCCCAGGTTTTGGTGTAATGATCGCCGTCCGTGAGGCCTTGAAAGAACTTGGTTTGGATATCAAGAAAACCACAGCCAGCGTACAGGGATTTGGCACCGTTGGGCGGCATGCGGTTCAACTTTATACGCAAATGGGCGGCCGGGTGACCTGTATTGCCTGCCTGAACCACACCGACCACACATCGTATGCTTTCCGGAAAAAAGACGGCATTGATTTTGAACAGATTTCAGCGATCACCGATCCGTTCGGCGAGATCAACAAGGAAAAAGCCATTAATATGGGCTGTGAGTGCCTGCCGGGTGACGCCTGGATTGAGCAGGATGTTGACATTCTGGTTCCGGCAGCCATGGAAAACCAGATCAGGCCGGATAACGTGGAAAAGATCAGCCGGCGGGTAAAAATCCTTGCCGAAGCGGCCAATGGTCCAACCGATATGGATGTTGATCCTGTATTGAAAGACCGGGAAATTCATGTGATCCCAGATATCCTTGCCAATGCCGGCGGGGTGGTTTGCAGTTATTTTGAGCAGGTGCAGAGCAATATGAATTACTACTGGTCGAAAGATGAAGTGCTGGGTAAATTGGATACCCATTTAACATCTGCTTATTTTGATGTAAGCACGTTTGCGCGCAAACATAACCTTCCCATGCGCGATGCGGCATATATGGCGGCGATTGATCGAGTGGCTCTTGCCTGCCAGGAACGCGGCTGGGTTTAATATATCTTCATGTTTGACACGTTCCATTTCATTGGATTGAAGCAGGGTTATTCAATCCTGGATGATTCTGAGGATACTCGCGCAGAAATTGGCGGCAAAGCGCTGGGACTCCTCTCGATGCAAAATGCCCTCTCCGAGATAAATGGTTCAATTCCCGGAATCACAGTAGATATTCCTTCATTTACTGTTGTGGGAACCAGTGTTTTCGAGGCCTTCATCGAACGAAATGATCTGGCGGATATTGCCAGAAGTGACATGCCGGATGAACGCATAACGTATGCATTCATGAATGCCGATATGCCATTTGAAGTACTGGGTGAACTTCGCAACCTGGTGATGAACCTGACCACGCCGCTGGCTGTGCGTTCATCAGGTTTTCTTGAAGATGCCGCGCGCCGGCCGTTTGCGGGCGTTTATGCTACAAAAATGATTCCCAACAACCAGCATGACCCGGATGTCCGCTTCCGAAAATTATTGGAGGCCATAAAATTTGTTTGGGCTTCCACGTTCTTCAAAATCTCAAAAGACTACTGCCGGGCAACTGGTCTGGATATCTGTACCGAAAAGATGGCCGTCATATTACAGAATATGGTGGGCAAACGGCATAGCGACCATTATTACCCTGAACTGTCGGGTGTTGCCCGGTCGTTCAATTACTATCCCATCAAACCAGCCAGGCCGCAGGATGGCGTGGTGGATCTGGCGCTTGGTCTGGGAAAAACGATCGTGGATGGGGGAAAAACCTGGTCATTTTCTCCCGCGTATCCCAAACGTCCACCACCATTCGAGTCGGTGGATGAAATATTCTCTGAAACCCAGAACGAATTCTGGGTGGTGAATATGGGTGAACTCCCCGAATATGATCCGATCAAAGAGACGGAGTACATGCAGAGACTGAACTTACAGGCAGCAGAAGAAGATGATGTGCTGCAATATCTGGCTTCCACCTATGATCCCATTTCTGAACGTTTTTCTGCCGGGCTCGGGTTCAAAGGCCCCCGTGCCTTGACGTTTGCCCCGCTGCTGGCGTTGGATATCTTACCGCTCAATTTGCTGATCAAATCTGTGCTGGCCTGTTGCGAAAAAACTCTAAGGACCCCGGTCGAAATTGAATTTGCCATGACGTTTAACCCACACCATTTCGCCCTTCTGCAGGTGCGGCCGATGGTTATTCCCACCGTCCATCTGCAAGTCTCAGACAGGGATCTTTCAAATTCCAAAAATCTGGCGGCTTCAGAACTTGTGCTCGGAAATGGAAGTGTGAATGATATTGTTGATGTCGTTTACGTCAAACCAGACAAGTTCGAATTGAAATATACCCGTCAGATTGCCGAAGAATTGGAGATCATCAACCGGCATCTTCTGATGGAAGAACGGCCGTATATCTTGATCGTTTTTGGCCGCCTGGGAACATTCGATCCCTGGTTAGGAATCCCTGTCACCTGGGGGCAGGTATGCGGCGCAAAGGTGATTGTGGAAGCTACGCAGGAAAATGTCAAAGTTGAACTCAGCCAGGGTTCGCATTACTTCCATAACATCATAAATCTGGGAGTCTTATATTTCTCCATGCCATTCAACTGTCCACGGCGTGTAAAGTGGAAATGGCTGGAAAAACAAAAAATTGTGCGAGACATGGAATTCGTCCGCCAAATACAGACACCGTTACCCTTTAAAATCAAAGTGGACGGCCGCAGCGGCAGGGGTGTGATCTGCTGTCCGTAATTTTTATGAAATTTTGATTTTTTACCCCTCAATTTTTATAAAATTCCAATCCTCCTGATGATAAAACTGGTCATCAGATTTAGTCGGGAGGATGAAGAAGCCTTATGTCAGTGATTCAGGATGTTCTTGCCAAACTTCAGGAAAAAGACAGCGGTCAGGTTGAATTTCTACAGGCGGCCAGAGAAGTATTGACTTCACTGGAACCAACAGTATCCAAACACCCTGACTTTGTTAAAGCAAAAATATATGAACGTATTGCCGTTCCCGACCGGGCTATTCTTTTCAAAGTACCCTGGGTGGATGACAGCGGTGAGGTACAGGTCAACCGTGGTTTCCGCATCCAGTTCAACAACGCCATCGGACCTTATAAGGGCGGACTTCGGTTCCACCCGTCTGTGAATATTGGCATTATTAAATTCCTCGGATTTGAACAAATCTTCAAAAATTCCCTGACCACACTGCCCATGGGCGGTGCTAAAGGCGGTTCTGATTTTGATCCCAAAGGTAAATCAGATGGCGAGGTCATGCGGTTTTGCCAGGCTTTCATGCGCGAACTGTACCGCCATATCGGTCCTGATACAGATGTTCCGGCCGGTGATATCGGTGTAGGCGCCCGCGAGATCGGGTATCTCTACGGGTATTACTTGAAAATCGTCAACCAGAATGCCAGCGTATTGACCGGCAAAGGACTGGAATATGGCGGCAGTCTTATCCGTCCTGAAGCCACCGGCTATGGTTCTGTCTATTTTGCCTCTGAAATGCTGGGCACCCGCAAACAGGAAATTGCCGCCAAAACAGCCGCCGTCAGCGGATCGGGTAATGTGGCACAATACACCGTCGAAAAGCTCATCCAGCTTGGCGCCAAACCCATCACTCTGTCTGATTCAAATGGCACCATAGTGGATGAATCTGGAATCACGGCTGAAAAGCTGGCCTACGTTCTCGATCTTAAGAACTATCGGCGCGGACGGATCAGCGAATATGCCGCGAAATTCAACGTTCCATTTTTTGCCAATAAGAGTCCATGGGATGTGATCAAGGAACAAAATCTCAAAGTGGATTTGGCGTTCCCGTCTTCCCATGAAAATGAAATTGAAGCTGCCCATGCCGAGGCAATGGTTAAAAACGGCTGTTTCTGTGTTTCCGAAGGCGCCAACATGCCGACTACACTCGATGCCGTGGATATCTTCCTGGAAAAGAATGTGCTCTATGGTCCTGGAAAGGCAGCCAATGCCGGTGGTGTGGCTGTTTCCGGCCTCGAGATGTCTCAAAATGCTATGCGCCTTACCTGGTCTCGCGAAGAAGTAGACCAGCGTCTTCAGGGCATTATGAAGAATATTCACCAATCCTGCCTTGAGGCTTCTGAAGCGTACGGTGCAAAAGGGAATTATGTGGTTGGTGCCAATATCGCCGGTTTCTTAAAGGTAGCCAAGGCCATGCTGGCTTACGGAATTGTCTAAAATAAAATACGCGTCTGGTTTTCAGGTGGTCAATGATCGGGGCTCAACGCTCCGATCATTAATTTCTTCTCACTGGAGTGATTTATAATAATTTGTCAGTTATGGAAATAACAAATTTTTGCTTCGGGGAAGAGGAACAATGAAAATTTTAATAACAGGGATTAGCGGATTCCTATCCATTAATATGGTTCGCCATCTGCTATCCAAAGGGTATACCGATATTTCAGGCATTGACCTGGTTGATTTTGATTACCCGGAACGCGATAAAATTAAATTTCTACAGGGCGATATTCGCGACCGTGCAGCGGTGAAATCCCTCATGGAAGGTGTGGATGTGGTTATCCATACGGCTGCTGCACTGCCGCTTTACACTCCTGAAGAAATCTATACCACTGATGTGGTGGGAACGAAAATTCTTCTGGAAGAAGCCGCAGCAGCTGGCGTCAAGCGATTCATTCATATCTCTTCCACGGCTGTCTATGGTGTTCCCGATCATCATCCCCTGTTTGAAACGGATAAACTAATTGGTGTGGGTCCTTATGGCCACGCCAAGATTGAAGCAGAACAGGCCTGCCTTGACGCCCGGGCCAAAGGCATGTGTGTATCCATCATCCGCCCGAAATCATTTGTCGGGCCGGAACGATTGGGTGTATTTGCCATTTTCTACGAATGGGCCAGCGAAGGGAAAAACTTCCCCAATATCGGCAATGGCAAGAACCGTTACCAGTTATTTGATGTGGAGGACCTCTGTGAAGGAATTTACCTCTGCATGACCAAAGATGTCGATCTGGTAAATGACACTTTTAATATGGGAGCAGAAAAATACACCACTATGGCCGAAGATTATCAGGCTGTATTGGATGAAGCCGGGTTTGGGAAAAAGATCATCTGCTTCCCTGCGGAACCTGTGATCATTGTATTACGCATTCTCGATAAACTAAAACTCTCTCCGTTGTATCCCTGGGTTTACGAAACCGCTTCCAAAGATTCTTTTGTGTCTATTGATAAAGCTAAGGAAAAACTCGGTTGGCAGCCGAAATTCTCCAATAAGGAAGCCATGGTACGTAATTACCGCTGGTATCTTGCCAACAAAGATAAGATTGCCGGAGCTACCGGCGTATCACACCGTGTTCCCTGGAAACAGAAAGCGTTGAAAGTAGTCAAGATTTTCTTCTAGAAAAAAGTGGGAGTTTACTGGCAGAGCGGACAAAAAGTCCGCTCTATTTTTTAACAGGTTAAATGGAATTTGTTAACGCTCCCTTATTCGAAACTTAAAGTACAAGATAGAAAATTAGTGAAGTGTGAAATTTTCATCTATTACTTTGTATAAGGGAAAATGCTATGAATACCTGGAAAGACAAGGCACTATTCACCCCTGGTCCATTAACCACCAGTCGAACAGTGAAGCAATCCATGTTGTGTGATATGGGATCACGTGACGTTGAATTTATTCAAATGGTTAAGGAAATCCGGAAACGTCTGGTTCAGCTGGGCGGCTGTTCGGAAGAAAAGTACACCAGCATCATTATGCAGGGAAGTGGCACTTTTGGTGTCGAATCTGTTCTCTCCAGCATTATTCCGGCAAATGGCAAGTTGCTGGTGCTGGTAAATGGTGCTTATGGAGAGCGCATGGTGCAAATCGCACAAATGCACCACATTAATGTGGTGATTCAACAATGCCCTGAAAATCAGATTCCGGATGTTTTATTTTTGAAAGAAAATCTGGACTCTGATCCAGAAATAACCCATGTAGCTGTTGTACATTGCGAAACTACCACCGGTATTATCAATCCAATTAAAGAAATCGGTTCGGTGGTTAAGAACCATGATTGTATTTATATCGTAGATGCTATGAGCTCATTTGGAGCGTATACCATTCCGGTAGAAGCCTGGGGCATTGATTTCCTGGTATCTTCTTCAAATAAGTGCATTGAAGGAGTTCCCGGATTTTCATTTATTCTGGCGCGAAAAGATGTATTGATTTCATCCAAAGGCTCTTCCCGTTCACTGGCCCTAGATTTATTAGCCCAGTGGGAAGGTCTTGAGAAGAATGGGCAATTTCGATTTACCCCTCCAATACAGGTAATCCGAGCATTTCATCAGGCTTTGGTTGAATTGGATGAAGAAGGCGGCTGCGAAGCCCGTGGTGAAAGATACCGAAAGAACTATGAAATGACTCTACGCGAGATGCAAAAGATGGGTTTCATACCGTATCTTGACCCCGATAACCGCGGGTACATCATCACCTCATTCCGATATCCCACACACAGCAACTTTTCGTTTCTTACGTTTTACCAGAAATTAAGTGATAAAGGATGTGTCATATATCCCGGTAAATTGAGCCATGCCGACTGCTTTCGCATCGGTCATATTGGCCGGTTGGATGAATCCGACGTATTTATGTTAATTTCAGCAATTAAAGAGACGCTGGCTGAAATGGATATCGAACTGGTTCACGCCTATTGATGCTATTTAATATCCAATGACAGCGGAGTTGCAATGAAAATTCAAAATCATCGTTTATATAAAGGGGAATTGAGGGGAGTTATTCTTGATTGGGCAGGAACCACCGTTGATTATGGTTCGTTTGCGCCCACAGCTGTTTTCATGGATCTGTTTGCTTCCCGGGGTGTACCTATTACAGCCGCGCAGGCACGGGCGCCTATGGGGTTAATGAAAAAGGATCACTTGCAAGCGATTGCGGATAATCCGGAGGTCACTCGAGACTGGCTATTGGTTTATGGCCATAAACCAACCGAATCAGAGATCAACGAGATGTTTGCTGATTTTGTTCCCAGGCAGATGCATTGTCTGGAAGAATATGCTGGTGTGATCCCTGGTGTACTTCAGGCAGTAGCATCTTTTCGTGATTTGGGTTTAAAAATTGGATCCACAACCGGCTATACACGCGAAATGATGGATGTGCTGGTTCCCATTGCCAGAGAAAACGGTTACACCCCCGATTCCTGGGTTTCAGCAACAGATGTTCCTGCCGGCAGACCTTTTCCCTGGATGATCTACCAGAATGCGATACAACTACAGATATACCCGATGGAAGCCTTCGTTAAAATCGGCGATACTGTTGTTGATATAGAAGAGGGAATTAATGCCGGGATGTGGACGATTGGATTATCCGTCACCGGGAATCTGATGGGATTGACAGAAAAAGAAGTAAAAGAACTCCCTGATCAGGTTTTTAAAGAACGGCGGGAATCTGCTGCGAAAGAATTATATAAGGCTGGCGCTCATTATGTGGTGGATGGATTGGCGGATTGTCCTCTTATTCTGGAGGAAATCAATTATCGGATAAAACAGGGTGAGAGCCCGCGAGATTGAAAAACATGCGGCTCTAAAAAACTGCACCCCAATAGTTGGGCACTACCAACAAAAAGGGGTGCAGTTTTTTTTAAAGGCTATTTTGAACGAAGTGGCATCAAATCAACCAGCAGGCTTCCACCGGAAAATGAAAATCGTACAGGTCACCCACGCGTGGAATAGCCAGACGGTAATCGTTGAACTGATCCAGAATAAAAACGGTTCCCTGAACATTAACCCGAATACGTACGATTGATCCAAGGTAATGGATGCTGTCTACCACACCCTGGAGATTATTTTGGCCTTCCACCTTTCCAGGATTGATTTCTTCCGGACGCACCGCCAGACAGGGTTTATCGGGAGAAAATTTTTCTGCAATTCGGCCATAAATAATGGAAAAACCATTTAACTGAGCTTTGTTTTGAGAAATATCAAAACTTTTTACCGGTAATAGATTCAAATGGCCCACAAATGAAGCAACAAATTCTGTTGCGGGAGTTTTGTATACCTCATACGGGGTACCCACCTGCTCAATGTGTCCTTGATTCATTACAACGATCCGGTCTGATAATGACAGGGCTTCTTCCTGATCGTGAGTAACATAAATAGTGGTAATGCCCAGTTGTTGTTGGATACGTTTGATTTCCTGGCGAAGTTCCACCCGAATTTTTGCATCCAGGGCAGATAGAGGCTCATCGAGGAGCAGAGCTTGCGGTTGAAAAGCCAGGGCACGTGCCAGAGCTACGCGCTGCTGTTGACCACCGGAAAGCTGCCCCGGGAAGCGTGATTGAAAATCTTCCATATGGATAAGGATTAACATTTCGTCAACACGTTTTTTGATCTCTGATTTGTGCTTTCCAGCAATCCGCAATCCATATCCAATGTTTTCGGCTACTGTCATGTTGGGGAACAGGGCGTAGGATTGAAAAACCATACCCACTTTACGACGGTTCGGGGGCGTATAGGTCATATCCTGACCGGCCAGGGTTACCTGCCCGGAGGTAGGTAGTTCAAATCCGGCGATCATGCGCAATGTGGTGGTCTTTCCACATCCGCTTGGGCCAAGAAACGATATGAATTCACCCTGATTGGCCTCTAAATTAAAATCTTTGACTGCGGTATTGCTGGCAAATTGTTTGTTAACATGGGATAGCTCGATGAAACTCATAGACACCTCGCTTTCTTTTTTTCAACGACCAGTAAGCTGTTGGCTGGTACCACCTCGGCTGACAGCCTGGATAAGCCCAAGACACAACCATGTCAGGCCGTAGCTGAGGATGGCCAGCGCCGCTGGTTCATACGCTCGATCGCGGCCTATCAACACCATATAAGGACCCAGTGCCGGACGAACGAGAAAATCGCCAAGGATCAGTTCTCCAATTACTGTGGCAAAACAAATCAATGATCCGCTTAAAATGGCAATCCGTAAATTGGGAATGATCACATTCAGCAAAATTTGAAGCCAATTTGATCCCAGGCTCTGGGCGGCTTCGGTGAGAGTGCGAACATCAATTGAGCGCATTCCCACATCAAGAGCCCGGTACATATATGGCATAGAAAGCACCACATATCCCGCCACCATCAGAATATCAGTCGTGAATGGATGAAGAGTCATTTGCAGGGGCGGTCTGCTGAATGTACGGATTATGCCGAAAACATACACAATCACCGGGATGATGAACGGCAAAATAGTGATCACTTCAATGATGGGTCGCACACTGGGCAATCTCAAATGAATCCAGTAAACAGTGGGAAGGAAAATCATCACACTGATCAGAACTGTGATTAACCCCATAATGGCCGAGTAACGAAAACTCTCCAGAAATTTTGGATCTTCCAGAATGATCCGGTATGCTTCAAAACTTAATCTCCCTTTGATCATACGTAGAGAGAATTCGAGAGTTCCATACAGGGGGATGAAAAAATACAACAATCCCACCACGGCCCAGAAAATTCCCCAGAAGTTATATTTGGTAGTTTTCATGATTTCAACCATCGCGCTGTTCGACGCTGCAAAATGGAGTACCCGGCGATACAGACGGCCATTACAATCACCATACCCAGAGCCAGGGCATATCCTTCATTGGGGTTGTTAAGCACATCACCCCTGATCTGCTGGCCGATCAATATTGTTACCAGATAGATGCTCCCTCCAGTGAGCGCCTGCGCAGTGGCAAACGCACCGAAGGCGCTGGCGAAAAGTAAAATCATGGCACCCAGAATAGACGGCATTAAAATGGGAAGGGCGACAAATACCCAGTAATGTATGGTACTTCCCCCCAGATTATCTGATGCTTCCCGCCATTCACGCTTCAACCCTTCGAGGGCCGGTGTAATGGTAAGAACCATCAGCGGAAATTCAAAATAGATATACGTCAGGGTCAATCCTGTCAGACTGTAGAGATTGAATCCTGTTTCATAAATATCAAAGGGACACGTTTGAACCCCTCCTGTTCCAGGAAAACAAATTGTTTTCAAGAAAGTTGTTATGAAACCCGTATGCCCCAGTGTGGCAATGAAGGCAAAAGCCAGCGGAACACCACCAAAATTTGCCGCCAGACCGGAAAATGTCATTATGATATTGCGCATCCATTGAGGAGCTTTTCCAATAGTGATAGCGTACGCAACGAAGAAGCCAAGTATTCCCCCGGCCAGTGAGGTTATCACGCTAACCTGGAGACTGATACTGAATGATTTCAGCACATACGGATTAGCCAGTACGGAGATATTCTCCCAGGTAAAGTTTCCTTTGCTATCCTGGAAAGCTCCAATAAATAAATTGGTTGAAGGCAGTAATACAAAGGCAATAATAAAAAGGAAAAATGGAATGACTCCAATCCAATTGCGCCAGCGATTGTTTGGCATCCATCTGTTCTGGTTTGTAAGATCCGGTTTCCGGCGAGCAATTTCCACTTCGGCGGACTCCTTTTAATTCAATGTTGAAACAAATGTGTGATGGGTTTATGGTGTGCGGCGTGACCCGGAAAACTTACCGGGTCACGCTAATGGAGAAGAGTTTGCTTTTGTTACTTAATTAGCAGATTTAATATCGAGACCGACGACTTTGTCCCATTGTTCTTTAATCAAGGCGCGGGCACTGGTCAACTGGGCGCCATTGGGAACGATTGACGTGGAGAGCAATTTGGCATCGGGAAGTTTGGCTTTGAGATCATCCGAAACAACATTACGAGAGGTAAGATCTTCAAGACGAGATGGAGCGCAGTATCCCTTGATCCAGGTTAATTGACCTTCGTCCGAGTATAGATACTCTTCCCAGAGGCGGGCAGCGGCAGGGTGCGGCGCATAGGCGCTGATAGCCTGGTAGTAATATCCACCCCAGTTGACATCAGTGGGATAGACAATCTCTATATTGGGATTACCCTTGAAATTATCTTTGTTGGCATAGGCATTCCAACTCCACTGGAAAGTAATGGGGGTTTCCCCTTTAGCGATGGGGCCTGAATCGGCGATGAGTGGAAGCAGATTACCTTTGGCATTCAATTCTTTGAAGAAATCAAGACCGGGTTGAATGTTATCAAGTGATCCACCGTTGGCCAGGGCAGCGGCATAAACCGTTTGTGCTGCCTGGTTGGACGCACGAGGATCACCGGCGAGGGCAACTTTACTCTTGTATTTTGGATCCAGTAAGTCTTTATATGTTTTTGGGAGATCTTTGACCACATCGCTATTGATTTCGAAAACCATAACGCCGCTGTAATCAACGAAATAATACCCATCAGGATCGTTTGTACCTTTGATTGTGTCCCATGTGGTTACTTTATACGGAGCCAGAAGATTGTCGCTTTTTGATGTAGGACCATAAGCCGGGCCAATATCAAGCACATCCGGTGCCTGGGGACCTTTATTTTCTTTGTTGTCCTTAATTGCTTGAATCTCATCCGCGGAACCACCATCTGGATTGAGAGAATTTATCTTGATCCCGTATTTTTTCGAGAAATTATCCATCATCTCGCCGTAATTACACCAATCGCGGGGCAGAGTGATTACGTTTAATTCACCTTCAGCTTTGGCGGCAGCGATGAGAGAATCCATTCCACCGGCTTCTTCAGCAGATTTAACAGTATTGAAGTCAACTTTGGCTGGTTCAGCAGCCGCAGGAGCCTTGGCGGCTGGGGCAGCTTCCACAGCGGTAGATTTGGCTGGTTCAGTTGCACCGGCTTTTGCTTCTACGGGTGCTGCAGGGGCGCAGGCTGCCAGCGTCATAGATAATGCCAGCAGTGCAAAAATTGGGATTGAGACCTTGTGTTGCATTGATTTTTCCTTCCTTCCTAATTTGACGAATTGTTTATCAATGCAATCATAGTGTGCGATGATTAACCGGTCTTTTCCTGGTAATTAACAAGAATTAACGTCAAGTTAAAATATGCCTGTTGGGGGATTTTTTCGGATGTGTGAGCAATTGAAACATCCCACCGGCTTGTCTCTTAACCGTGTCTTAACGGGAAGTTATTGATGACTTAATCATTTTGATGGACAATATCAATACATACCCATTCTTGACTGCACGGGATCCTGCACAAATGACTGTTTCTCTGTTTGATCTAGATTACACACTTTTAGAAGGTGATACAGAATGGTTGTGGGGAGAATTTTTAGCAGAGAAAGGATTGGTCAGCTCACATTTCTTACGTGATATGACGAATTTTTTCTGTATGTATGAAAATGGCGATTTGGATATTTACACGTATCAAAAGTATTTACTACAGCCGATAAAATCCCTCAATGCACAAACATTTCTCACATTACAGAACGAATTTTGCCAGAATATTGGTCGATTATTTCGATCAGATATGCTAGACAGGCTGGAATGGCATCGATCCAGGGGGCACATCATTATTCTGATCAGTGCCACCAGTCAGCTACTTGTAGAGCCAATCTCTCACTTGTTGCCTGTTGACGATATCATCTGTACCAGGGTGGAGACAATTAATCATCTTCCGACCGGACAAATTACCGGAATCCCGGCCTATCGGGAAGGAAAAGTGCAGAACTTATTACACTGGCTTGAAAAAAATTCCCTTACTCTGGAAGGAAGTTGGGCATACAGCGATTCGATTAATGATATCCCGCTGCTGGAATTGGTCGAGAATTCTGTGGCGGTTACCCCCGATGCTGCCCTGCGGAAATATGCCATGCTCAAGGGTTGGCGGATCATGGATCTTTGAGTATTACAGATGTATATCAATAATATAACGCACACCTAATTAATAATTAATTCATTATTAATTTATCCAAATTAAACAGTCAAGATCATATACTGAATACAGTCAAGAACTTTTTCTTTTTCTGGCAGCTGTGCCAGAAATTTCGCTTTCTATTTTGGGGAGGGGTGTTCATGCGCTTGGGGATTAAAGCGAAACTATTGCTGTTGGGTACTGACAGTGTCGTAATTACCGTAATTGTTATGATCGTGATTGGGATCTGGCAAACCCGACTTTCTTCATCAAAATCAATTGAGCAGGTGAACTCATTAATCAGCTCCGAGATGCAGACAATTTCTCTGGATGTCAATAATCTGCTTACGTCACAGGATGAATCCATTCAGCTGCAGGTTGCCAGTGGAATGAATGTATTGCAAAAACTGATAAATGATGAAGGAGACTTGAAAGAGGGAAACACTCTGGTTGATTGGGATGCCCAAAATCAATTGACTAAAGAATCTATCCGGGTGCAAATACCTGGCTTAAACCTGGGGGCGAATGCCCTGGGAAAAACATCCGATGCTGCTATTCCTGTTCCGGCAGTAGATGAACTGTATACCCTCACAGGCGCAAGGGCTACCCTCTTCCAACCGATGCCTGATGGCGCCGGTCTTCTTCGGGTGGCCACCAATGTGAAAACGGTCAATGGAACCAGAGCCATAGGAACGTATATCCCGGCAAAAAATGCGGATGGCAGTCCCAACACAGTTTATTCCGTTGTTATGGGTGGAGAAGATTACACCGGCGTGGCTTTTGTGGTGGATGCCTGGTATGTGACCAAATACCATCCTATTGTCGATGATAGCGGGAAAACGATTGCTGTCCTTTTTGTCGGTGTGAAAGAGGAAAGTGTTGCTTCGTTACGGAAAGCCATTCAAAATACTAAGGTGGGGCAAACAGGGTATGTGAGTGTTGTGGGTGGTAAAGGGGATCAAAAGGGAAAATACATCATATCAAAAGATGGTGCCAACGACGGGAAATCGCTATTATCAGATTCATCCACCGGAAACGACACTGTTTACCAGGAATTGGTGGAGAAAGCTGTAACTCTAAAAACCGGCGAAACGATGGTTTACAACACACTATCAGAAATCGATGGTAGTAAAAAGATTCTCCAGGTTTCATACTATGCCCCCTGGGATTGGGTCATCATAGTAAATGGATACCTGTCTGATTATCAAACATTCTTTGACCGCCTTGAAAAAAACCAATCAGATATGATCGGTATGTTCGCCCTATTTGGGGTGCTTCTCATGATTATCGGCTTTCTTATTGTTAACCCTTTAGCAACCAGCCTGTCAAAGCCAATTATTACCCTGACGGAAGTATCAAAGAAGCTGGCAAAAGGAGATATTGAACAGGATATATCGTCGAACCGAAAAGATGAGATTGGCGATCTGATTCGGGCATTCAAGAGCACCCTTGAATATATGCAGGAAATGGCCAAAACGGCCGGACATATCGCCAGCGGTGATTTATCCGTCAAAGTGAACACGCGTGGTGACAATGATTCACTGGGTCTGGCATTTAACAAAATGATAGCCAACCTGAAAGACACCATTTCTTCCCTTCAACACAATGCTGTTGCACTGGATGAGGCTTCAAATCAGTTGACTCAAGGAGCTGACCAGGTTAATGAAGCTACCAGTCAGATTGCTTCCACAATCCAGGAAATCTCCAAAGGCAGTACTCAACAGGCAGAGAGCGTCAATAAGTCTGCCTTGATGATGGAAAAATTAGAGAATTCTGTGCGGCAGGTAGAAAAAGGTTCCATTGACCAGGCAAAGGCCGTTGAACAGGCTTCCTTGAAAAGCAGCGAGATCATTTCTGTCATGCAAGAAGTGACGCAGAACGTGAATTTTGTTCAAGATCAGGCATCACAGGCTTTCAAGTCTGCATCTGACGGTTATCAGAATGTACAGGGAACGTTGAACGGCATGCATCTAATTCAGGAGAAAGTCAAATTATCTGCCGGTCGGGTGGATGAGATGGGAATTCGATCAATGGAAATAGGAAAAATTGTTGAAACCATTGACGATATCGCTTCACAAACCAATCTACTGGCGTTAAATGCCGCTATTGAAGCCGCCAGAGCAGGCGAATCAGGAAAGGGTTTTGCCGTTGTGGCTGATGAAGTGCGCAAACTGGCGGAACGATCCAGCCAATCAACCAGAGAAATCGGTGATCTGGTTAAGCACATCCAATCCACAGTAAAAGATGCCATAGCAGCCATGCAGGAAAGCTCCAGCGAAGTAGATTCCGGAGTCATTCAGGCGGAAAAATCCGGAGAATCATTGAAAGACATTCTCAAGATGGTAGAGTCGGTTAATGATAGTGCCGGGCAGGCCGCCAGGGCAGCTAATGAAATTGGTTTGTCGATAAACGATCTGGTGAGCTCAATCAATCATGTGGCGATCATCGTGGGAATGAATAAAAAAGAAGTAGATGCAATGACGGAAAATACAGAATCTACCCACGATGCCATCGAAAACATTGCCAGCATCAGCCAGGAAAACAGCGCTGCCGTTGAAGAAGTCTCTGCTTCAACCGAAGAAGTAAGTGCACAGATGGCGGAATTCCGAAATTCGGTGATCGGCCTTTCTGCCATGGCGAAGGATCTTGCGACTATAGCCGCGAAGTTTTCAATCGAGTAACTTTGTAGTAAGGTGAAAAGAAGCAGAGGTCATTTTTGTGGCCTCTGCTTTTGGTTATTTAGACATCACATTGAGGTGACTTTATTTGCCTTCCAGTCTGTCACAATAAGCATCTATGGCTTTTTTCATGAAGTGGGACAATCCAGGTTTCACTTTCTCATAAACGGATCCAAATCGTGGATCATCCACATACATCTGACCCAGCCCGCGCATGCGTTCAATTGTTGGATCATAGAAATATTTCAAGTGCTGATGCCAGCGGGCAACTTCCGCCTGAACTTCGGCGTCTTGCGGAAGGCGATCCATCAGATTGGACATCGCCAGCATATTTGCCTGACCTTCAGCCATAATGGCAGCCTTTTTCTCTTTCGTATAGCTATTCCATTCAACCACACCATCCATGGCATGCTCTCCATATTTTTCACGGATTTCCTGTTCAAATTTCGGCTGCTTTTCTTCCGTCCAGCCTTCAAAATATTCCGATTGTTTCATTTTGCGTTTTCCTTCCAGGTGCTCAATCGTTTTATCGATTGTCTTTATGAGTTGTTCCAGCCGTTTTATCCTCTCCTGCAGCGAGGTTCGGTGAGCCTGCAGGGCTTGCACCGCATCAAAATCTGACTGAGCAACAAGATCACGGATATCCTTGAGCGGAATGTCCATTTCACGGTACAGTCGAATTTGCTGCAATCTCAACAAAGATGCCTCCCCGTATTGGCGGTATCCATTCGCGGCAACATCTTCGGGTTTGAGCAACCCGATTTCATCATAATAGTGCAGCGTGCGCACGCTAACACCAGCGAGAGAAGCAAGTTGCTTTACGGTTAGTTTGATACTATCAGGCATACCCACAGTATAGACTATGACGTAACGTCAATGTCAAGAGGTCATGGCCTGAATCATCAGCCATGTTGAGAAGTATATCGCGAGCATTCGTTAACTCTACCTGTTGTGAGAAATAAAGAAAAAATGCCCGGTAAGACCAGGTCTGAATGGAAAGATGATTGAACACGAGGCAGCATTAAATCCCCCCGGTGCGGGGGTATCAGGAATATAGATTTTCAGTACATTATGCCGGAATCAACCAGGCAGGCATCCAGAAAACACCAAAGTGGAAGACCGTACTCAACACGATGGATGCAATCAGCATGACCCCCGTAAAAATCATCAGGTACACATCCCTGCGGTGAAAATCTGTCTTTTCAAGCCAGGTGCGCGGTTTGATGCCAAAGCATCGCAAATCCATGGCATTGGTCACATCTTCCCCGCTGATGATCGAATTCATGGTAACCGGAACAATCAATGGTGCGATCTTGCCGATCTGGGCGATTAAACCGCCCTCTACGCGCTCAATTTCGTAACCGCGTGCGCGCTGGGCATCCAGCGTAACGCTGAAATCGCGTGCCAGTGTGGGCACATAACGGAAAGCCAGATCCATGGAATAGGCAACCCGGTCATGGAAACCCATACCTCGAAAAGTAAAACCGTACAGACGGGGATCCATGGAATAGGGAATGATCACAAAGATGGCTGATATGGCCAGCACCCGGAGCATCTGAGCCAGGGCAAACCAGAGACGTTCATAGGTTAAACGAAAAACAATCGGCCAGCCGGTCAACGGCACGGTCCAATTCCATATGACCACCGGATGAGTTTTTTCAGGCAAAATGCCGGCAGCACCACCACCGGTGATGATCGTGCCGATGAAAATCATCATGAACAAAATGAATGCGATCAAAACCCACGCACGGCGTGTCTCTTTGAATGAAACCCGGGCAGAGGCATACCAGGCAAAAGCTAGAATAAAAAAAACGGCTAAAAAGCGCACATCCCAGAAAAGTGAAATGGAAACAAGAAAGATCAATGAAAAAATCCAGCGTGCCCGTGGATCAAACGTTTCCATCAAACTATTGCGAATGCGGTATTGCCAGGTGACAAGCATAAAAGGTTTCCGTAAAAAAGGTTCCCTGCTTTATTCAACAGGGAACCTTATTATATCGTTATCTTACCGGCCAGATCGAGAGGCGATGGCGTCGTAGGCTACCATTAAGATGGGAACCAGAATCAGTCCATTTATCAGGTTGGGAATGATGGTTGGAACGAAGTTGGTAGCAATTGTAGTGGGCACGTCAACACCGGAAACCCAGATTTCTGAAGCGGCTGCTTCAGCCGCTGCTACCAGCACACCAATGACAATGAAAACTTCAGCTTTGAAGATGTTGCTCCAGCCTTTGTATCCTTTCAATCCAGCCAACACTACAAGACCGGCGACAAAGCCCATGATACCGTTGGCCAGGTCCCACCAGGGCCAGAAGCCGTAACCGGAAAGCAGGTCGCCAATGATATTGCCGAGGAAACCAGAAATGAAACCCACGATCGGGCCAAACACCACGCCGAAGAACATGGGAATGGCAACTGCCGGACGAAAAGCCACATTACCGGCAGCCGGGATTTGTAAAAAGTTAGTTGCCCATGAAAGCACCGCGTATAAGGCAGCGCCTATGGCAGAATATACAACTTCACGGGTACCGAATGACCAGATGGACTTCTTGTTCATAATCTCCTCCTATGTGAATCTGAATGAACAGTTGCCTTTACGGCATTATTGAATGTTCTTGGGTTGAAGTCTGGTAATAACTTCGCTTACCATAATTTTAATATAATATTTAGTTTTCGGAAGTTATTTCCTGATCATCATCAAATTCGTTTTGCCAGTTCTTCCGCCCGCAGGAAGCGGCCGGTTTGCTCGTAATATTGTTCATTGACCTGCAACAAGGTGGTCGGCAAGACCCGGCATCGGCGCAGCTGTTCCTTGTCTTTTAATACCTCCGCCGGGGAACCATCAGCCACAATTTGACCGCCGAATACAAGCAGAATTCGATTGGCGTAAACCACAGCCAGATCAACATCATGCGTAATGAACAAGACTGAATCAAATCCGGGCATTTGCAGGATGGCATCCATAAACTGGTTGTAATTCCAGTAATCTTGCCCGGCTGTGGGTTCATCCATCATCAAAATTCGCGATCGCATGGAAAGGATGGAAGCGATGCTGACCCGTTTCTGCTGCCCGAATGACAGCGCCAGCGGGGGAGTTTCCAATTCGGCTTCCATGTGGACGGTATGGATGGCCCAATCCACATTCTTTTGGATCGTATCAGGGGTGTATCGCAGATTTTTTGGACCGAATGCCAGTTCTTCTTTTACTGACGGGGCAAACAGCATTTGCGTGGGGCTCTGGAACACATATCCGATGGTATGGGCTGCCTGGGCAACAGTCACTTTGCGGGTGTCTTTTCCTTCCAGCAAGACCCGTCCATCGGTCGGCTTTAATAATCCCAGAGCATGTTTAACCAATGTGGTTTTTCCGGCACCGTTGTGGCCCAGTATGGCAATCACATCACCTTTTCCCACTTGAAAACTGACATCATGTAACACATCAGGAAGGTCTTCACGATACCGGAATGAGACATGATCAAATTTCACCAAAGCCTCACCAGCCTGCGGCGACAGCAGTGGTTTAAATTCAATAACCTGTTCTGTTTTTGCCCTCTCCATAATAATCCTGGCGGGCAGCTTGATGCGATGATAATCGACCACTTTCATCAGGCCGGATGAATCTCCATAGTATTCCTGTTTTCCGGCATCCAGGTAAAGGACACGGTCCGGATTTATGCTCAGCACATCTTCCACCCGGTGCTCCACGATCACCACGGCAATACCCTTGTCAGCCAGATCACGAAATAGCTTTAAGGCTTCATGCGCAGACGACGGGTCAAGGCTGGCCAGGGGTTCATCTAATAACAGCACTTTGGGCTGCATTACCAGTACACCAGCCAGGGCAACTTTTTGTTTTTCACCGCCAGATATGGAAAATGTTTCACGATCGCGCAGGTGTAGAATCCCCAGGTATTCCAGTGTTTCATCCACACGGCGGATAATTTCTTCACGGCTGAAACCGAGATTCTCGAGACCGAAGGCGACTTCATTGCGCACATAGCTGCCCACAATTTGCCGTTCAGGATCTTGCAACAGTGTTCCAACCGTCTGAGACAGGTCAGACATGGCCATTTCGGAGACCGGTTTATCGAGCAGACGGATTTCTCCGCTCATGTCACCCCGGTATGTGTGTGGAATCAGACCATTGATGCAGCGCATCAGGGTAGTTTTTCCGCATCCCGATGATCCGGCAATTAATAGAACTTCACCCGGATACACTTTAAAAGAAATATCTGATATAGCCGGTTCAGTGCGGCTGTGATACTGAAACGTCAGCTTATCTACAGTGATATACGGTTCGCGGTCCACAGTCACTCCTGAAAAACCAACTCAAATTCTGTGCCCACACGAGCCTGCAGACGTTTTTCTGCACTGCCCTGTGAAACAGCAATTTCCAGACAGTCACTGTCATCCAGCAGGGTGAGCAACTCGCCCGGTTTGGCAGATCCGTATGTGGTGGTCAGGCCAGTTATGGCAGTTCCCTGGATCGTTACAACATAATTAACCTTGCCAGACAAATGTCCAGCCGTCAGGTTGGTGGTGAGGTTGCCAAAGTGATCAACATGCAGGATGGTTCCACGCCAGCCACTGGCAGTTTGAATAGGAACCGGTAATTCCAGCAAAACAGGATCAACAACCGGAGAACCGACCTTATTTAAAGGTATACCGGCAGCCAGATGAGCAGCTACAGGGGCAAAAATATCGCGTCCATGGAATACACTGGTCACATACGGCAGCCAGTATTCCGTATTTTCGAGAGCATAAAACTCAACTGGAAGATTTTCTTTGTGCGCCTGTTCCACCATTAAGGTGCACAGGCCGTTATCCGGACCGACAAAAATCTGTTTTCCCAGCCGGGCAGCCAGACCACGGCGTTCTGTTCCAACACCGGGGTCAACCACCGCTATGTGGATTGATCCTTCCGGGAAGAATGGTGTACAGCGGGAAAGAATCACCGCACCTTCAAGAATATTAAACGGAGTAACGTCATGTGTCAAAACGGCGATATTGGCCTGTGGAGCGATAGACCAGATAACTCCGGTCAAAACACCGGCATCATAATCAGCCGTACCGAAATCGGTGGTAAGTGAGATGACCGGTTTGTTCATGATTTTGTTGTAACCTCAACCGGATCACCCGGTTTAGCCTGCAGGTATTCTGCTGCATTACCCCGAACAACCGATAGGATCAAATCGTGTTCTGTACCGATCATGGCAGCCAGCTCGCCGGCCGGCCGGTCGTCAAATGTTCGGATAAGGCCGTCTATTGTTTTTCCACAGATTTTGATTACCAGATTGGTTTTATTCTGGAGCAGGTCTGAATGAATGTTGGTCGCAAGATTCCCGAAATTATCTACAGTAACTACTTCACCGGTAATGGTTGTTCCCTGAATGCGGGGAGTAGGCATCGTCAGGCGGATGGGGTCATTGATGGGAGTCCCCATTTTTTCCAATGGAACGCCTTTTGCCAGGTGGGCGCCGGCTGGAGCAAAAATATCCCGGCCGTGGAATACCCGGCTGATCTCTGGCAGCCAGTATTCCGATTTATCCAGAGAAAAACATCGGGATTGCAGTCCGCGGGATTCTGCATCTTGCAAGATCAAAGAGAATAGACCGTTGTCTGGTCCGATGAAATAATGACCGTCAGCTTCCATCCCAAGCGGCTTGCGGTTGGTTCCCACTCCGGGATCCACAACCGCTATATGCACTGTCCCTTTTGGAAAATACTTAACTGTACGCTGCAGAGCTATGGCTCCCTGACGGATATCCTGCGGAGGGATGAAATGGGTGATATCCGCAATCTGCGCATCAGGGCAAATCTTCCAGATTACCCCTTTCATTACACCTACATACCCATCGCGTAAACCAAAATCTGTTAATAGAGTAATAACCGGCATTGTTTCTCCTCTGTATTTCTACCAGAACAGTAAAAAATTACCCTATAAATTATATCTTCTGCAACCTGCAACATAGACTCTTTTCCATAATAAAGTGGCAAAGGAGGTTGAAAATTTCGGCACCAGGAAGGCGTATTGAATTATCGGTGCAGATGGAAAGAACTTTCCTTATGTTCAAAAATTGGCTGTTAAAAACCATACGTTATTTCAGATTTTTCCTTTGAATCATACATTGAATTAATAAATTCTAGAAATAAAATGAGATTGGCATGTTTCTTGACCAATCTCATTTTGAAGAAAAGTGATGTATTGAAGGAATGTTACTGTTTATTTACCCAGTCAAGCATGGCTTTTATGATCAACGTAAGGGAAACAGATCCAGCATCCGGGTAACCGATAGCGCGTTCACCAAGTGTCTTGGCTCGCCCGAATTTGGCAACAAATTGTTTGCTGGATTCCATACCGGCTGTGGCGGCGTCGAGCGCGATTTTTAAAATTTCTTCAAAAGAAATATCCTTTTCGGCATTTTTCTTCATGGCATCTACCATCGGTTCGAGGCCATCCACCACAGTCTTGTCACCAACACTGGCATGTCCTTTGGCTTTGATTTCAACCAGGGCTTTTTCAAAAATGGTGGTGAACTCTTTGATGCCAATTTCAGTCGCAGGTTCCACATTCTTGCTGCCGGCGAAGAAAAGCGTACCAAAAATAATACCTGAGGCACCGCCCATTTCTTTAATCATGGTTCGACCGACGGTAAAAAAGACTTTATATACATCGGTAAAATCCTGGTTGCCCAATTCCTGAAGGGCGGCGCCAAAACCTTTGGCCATCCCAATGCCGTGGTCACCGTCACCGATATTTCGATCTGCTTCGCACATGATTTCTTTGGCTTCAACCATAGCGGCAGAAACAAAGATCATCATGGACTTGGCCTGTGCTGCTGTTAATGTCTTCATATGAGCATATCCTTCTGTCAAAGATATCTGGAAAACCAGATGAATTCAAACACCATTATTTATGGGTGCTGAATCCCTTCTGGCCAAACAGAATTGACCACATGGGTGAGTCGTACAACTTCTTGAGTTCATCGTCCAGGCGCATCAATGTAATTGAGCTACCTGCCATCTCCTGGAATGTGGCAAAATTCCCAAATTTCACATCATGAAGAGTGATACCTTCTTTATCTAACAGTTGACTGACCCGGCGGATGATGATCATCATTTCCATGCGTGTGGTTGCACCAAATCCGTCAACAAGCAGGCAGACATCATCACCTTTTTTGAAGGGAAGATCTTCCAGAATCATTTTCATCATCTGGTCAACAATTTTGTCGGCAGGTTGAATTTTGTCACGGCGGATTCCAGGTTCACCATGCAGACCCATGCCGATTTCCATTTCATCTTCGCCCAGGGTGAAGGCGGGTTTTTCGCCCGGAATGGTGCCTGGAGTCAGGGCTACACCCATAGTGCGGGTATTGGCATTGGCTTTATCGGCCACACGTTTTACATCTTCCAGATCATATCCGGCATAGCAGGCAGCGCCGGCAATGCGCATGACAAAGAAATCTCCGGCGATTCCACGGCGGTCTGAAATGCGATCTTTCGGTGCAGAAGCCACATCATCTGTCACACGAACAGTGGCTGTTTTAATGCCCTCCAGATCAGCCAATTCTGCGGCCATATCAAAATTCATGCAATCACCAGAATAATTACCATAGATATATACAACACCCTTGCCGCGGTCCACTGCTTTGGTAACAGCAAGAATGTTATCGGGTGAGGGGGCGGCGCAAATATTTCCTTGAGATGCGCCGTCGGCCATTCCTTTTCCCAGATATTCAATGAAAATAGGTTCATGACCGCTGCCGCCGCCAACGATCAGGCCGACCTTCCCGGGATCAAGATCTTTCAACACAACGGATGGGTAGTCTTCGATTCGTTCAATAATATCGCCATACGCTCGAAGGTAACCTTCCATCATTTCGGGTAAAACATCATTAGGATCATTAATAAATTTTTTCATTTTTCTTCATCCTTTATCAATAATGGTTGAACCTGGTCTGCCAATGTCTACAAATATTGGGCATTACAGGCATTACTTATAATGAAAACCTGAACATGAAAACTTGAAATATCATCCCATCTGGTGTGTTCCCCGTTGCATAATGCCATGGTTAATATCTACCCGAAGAATTCCGATGACTCTGCGGGCGGAGTGGATTAAGAGTGAATTGGCTGGTCATGGCTGAATAACAGGGTGAATCATACAGTTTCATCAGTTCTGAATCCAGGCGCATCATAGTGATGGACAGGCCGGCCATTTCCTGGCAGATGGCAAAATTGCCAACTTTGATGTCATGTACATGGATTCCAAGTTTGGTCAGGTCCTGCAAGATACGCCGGGTGGCAATCATCAACTCAAGGCGTGATGTAGCACCCAGACCATTTACCAGAACACATACATCGTCATTCTTCTTGTAAGGCACATCCTTAACAATCGCTTCAACCATTTCATCAACGATTTCGTCGGCGGTTTTAATTTTCCCTGTTCTTGCACCCGGTTCACCATGCAGACCCAGTCCAATTTCAATTTCATCTTCTGCAAGCTCGAAAGAAGCTTTGGGTTCGCCTGGAATTGTTCCGGGATAAAGGGCTACACCCATGGTGCGGGTTACCGAATTGGCTTTTTCTGCCACATCTCTGACCGCATCAAGATCATAACCAGCCTGACAGGCTGCTCCGGCAATCCGCATGACATAAATGATTCCGGCAATACCCCTGCGATCTTTCATTCTTTCAGGCGGCACAAGAGCCACATCGTCTGTCACCAGAACAATATGTGTTTTGATGCCTTCCTGCGCAGCCAGTTCAGCGGCCATACCAAAATTCAGATTATCACCCGAGTGGTTTCCAAACACGTAAACCACACCTCTTCCACGGTCAATGGCTTTGGTTACGGCAAGTATGTTATCTGGTGAAGGAGAAGCAAACACATTGCCCTGAGCTACTCCATCCGCATAGCCTGGCCCTAAATAATCCAGAAAAAGGGGTTCATGTCCACTCCCGCCCCCTACCAACAATCCAACTTTACCCGGTTCCAGGTTTTTCCGTACCAGAGACGTATAAGACTCGATCTGTCGAAGGACATCTCCGTATACACCGAGATACCCTTCCATCATTTCGGGTAATATATTCTTCGGGTCATTGATCAACTTCTTCATAGCCGCTTCCCTTCCTCATGTCTTCGAATGGGACAATTGAAGTGTCTGTACTTGTTATTCACCATTCACCTCTCAAATAAGGGAAAAGCCGCAGGTGAAAAGAAACCCGGTCTACCAGTAAGAAAAAATTGTGCCGTTCCACCTCTTGTAGGAACAGATTGCCTGGGGAATAAATGTTGCTTAAAACAGAGTTGATGGATGGAAGTTCCAGTAATATCGTTTGGATGGCATAAAGAATCACGACGGAAGTTTTTGTTGGATTTCGTCTGAAAGCAGGTAGGTGATCCAATAACTGTGGGTATTTCCATGCTTGATACTCTTAAGTCTGGGAAACGTACAACACGGTTAAGAAGTTTAAAAAAGCCGGGGCTCTGGCAAAATATCTTTAATACATTCCGCCCCCCGGTATTACTACAATTCAGAAAACTGGTTTTGATCCTGTTATTGAAAGTATTATATCCATTTTCAGTGAAGCCGAATTTTCTATTTCCAGAAAAATCAGATTCATTCTGAGAGGATGGATTCTCGTTGGAAAAAAACCGGGTTAAGACCATAACAGGTTTCACCTTTTTATTTTCGGGCTCGAGCAACTTGACCGAATGATCAACTCGGGTGAAATGATGATCCGTTGAACCGGTTGTTGGATCTGTTGTTCACTCTGTTTTAGAATGCGATCCAATTGCTCCATGGCAAGATGTCCGATAGCCGCCATGGGTTGAGCCACCACTGTTATGGGGGGATTATTAATTTGTGCCAGTGGTGCATCATCAAAGATAATTAGCGAGATATCATCAGGAATCTGCAGGTGATATTCACGAAGCGTAAAGATAGCCGAATTGGCTATAGATGAATTGGTCATAAACAATGCTGTTGGTCGTTTGGGTAATGATAAGAGACGGTTTATAGCCTGGGTACTATCTTCACTTTTCGATGACAGGTTTTCCTGTAATTCCTGATCAGGTTTGATGCCTGCTTCTGTGAGGGCATCCAGATAGCCCTTCAACCTGTCTGCATACTGTTGGGAATAAACCGGGCCGTTTATGATTCCAATTCGACTGTGCCCCAGCGAAATGAGATATGACATTGCTTTGTGGGCACCGCGGACATTATCCACTTGAATAGTGTCAACATCTCCCAGGCCGCTGACCTGGCGATCGATAAAGACCGTCTTGACACCCATGTTGATCAATTCCTGCCAGCTTTCCTGGTTTGATCCGGTTGGAACAGCAATAATTCCTGCTGCCCGTTGGCGCATCAACATTTCTATGTGCTCTCTCTCAAGTTGTTCATTTTCATCGGTGGCACAGACAATAACGTGATATCCAAGTTGATGAACACGATCGAGAACGCCATTGGCCAGATGTCCATAATAAGGATCAACCAGGTTCTTCAAAACCAGTCCTATTGAATCTGTATGCTGGGAGGTCAGCATTCGGGCCATTTCATTGGGCCTGAAATTTAATTCTCGAATGGCATTGTTAACCCGTTCCCGGGTCGATTCGCTGGCATATCCCCGACCGGAAAGAACGCGAGAAGCAGTAGCCAGAGAGACACCTGCGGCTTCCGCCACATCCTTTATCGTTACATGCTTATCGGGACCCAGTTCTTTTCTTCTCAATCAGATGCTCCCGGAAATCTAGTTCTGCAAACATTTTAATAATACTGTAAATCAGACTGCACATCTTGGCTTACGAATATGTAATTTAATGTGAAAGCGTTTCCATTTCTCATGGCTCATTATATGCATAATATTGTTCGTTTATTACACAATGTGACATTAATCGGACAATACGTGACATTTATCATCAATATATGACATGAAGTTTATAGTATTATGAAACAAGTTATTGGTTCAGTGTGAAAACATTTACACAATTTATTCCAGATAATTTTCCAGGAAGAAGGTGATGTACTGAGCTTGAAAATTATTTGCAAGGCCTCATAACACCGCTAATTTACTGGTATGAATGAGGCAACAATTCCCCCAATTTTTATTTGTTAAACATTAGAGGAGAGATAATGAAACGGTTACTTGTAGTGGTATCAGTTTTAATTATTGCTTTTTCCACACTGGGATTTGCACCTGCTTCAGCGGTAGCTTCTGCTCCTGCAGCACCTGCCCAGGCTGACAAGAAATACGAAATCGTCATGGTCGCCAAGATGGAAGGCGTTTCATGGTTCGATGATATGCGCGTTGGCGTTGAGCAGTTTGGCAAAGATTACAATGTCAATGCCTATCAAATTGCCCCCGATACCGGTGATCCTGCCAAACAGGCTCAGATGGTGGAAGATTTGATTGCTAAGGGTGTAGATGCTATCCTCGTTGTCCCCAATGATCCGAAATCAATGGAACCAGTTCTTAAGAAAGCGAAAGAAAAAGGTATCGTTGTGGTGACCCATGAAGCCCAGGCTCTCGCTCCGATCGTTGACTATGATCTGGAAGCCTTCAAGAATGAAGATTTCGGTGTTGTTATGGGTAAAGCTCTGGCCGAGGCTATGGGCGGCGAAGGTAAATACACCGGTTTCGTTGGCGCCCTCACCATGGAAACCCACATGCAGTGGTTCAATGCCATGCAGGAATACCTGAAAAAAGAATACCCCAAGATGGAATTTGTTTCCAAGCAGCCTTACGAAGACAACAATGACGAAAAAGCTGCCTACGCAAAAGTTCAGGAAATTCTTAAGACCTACCCCGATCTCAAAGGAATGTTTGGAAATTCCGCTTCCTCCACGACCATGGAAGGTCTGGTAATGAAGGAAAAGAACAACAAAAATATCAAAGTTGTTGGTCTGAGCCTCCCCTCAATGGCTGGCGAATACATCAAAGACGGCTTCATCCAGCAGGCTCAATGCTGGCGCCCTGCTGACGCGGGCTATGTCTCCGCTCTGATCGCACTGAACATCCTTAAAGGCGAAAAGATCACTGATGGCATGGACCTCAAGAAACCCGGTTACGAAAAAGTTATTCTTGATAAGAAAATCATCTACGGCAATGCTCCGTTGATTCTCACCAAAGACACTGTAGATAAATACGATTTCTAAAAATCCCCATTAATTCAATCCGGTGCTGCCTGCTGATCTTCAGGCAGCATCGGATTTATGTGCCGGAGGAATTGAATCGCCATGCCCGGAAATATTCTGGAAGCAAATAATATTTCAAAGACATATGGGGGTGTTCATGCCCTGGATAATGTCAGTATGTGCATTAAAGCCGGGGAGATCCACTGCCTGGTAGGGGAGAATGGATCTGGAAAATCAACATTCGTAAAGGTCATGTCAGGTGCAATCACTCCTGATAATGGTGAGATTACCTTGAACGGACATACCTACCGCAGTCTGAATCCCATCGATTCAATTCGCGAAGGTGTCCAGGTGATTTATCAGGACCTTTCACTCTTTCCGCATATGACAGTGGCGGAAAACATTTCAATGAACAAGATGGTTGCACTTGGCAAGAAATTAGTCAATATGGCAGAGGTCCGGAAGACAGCTGAGGAACAGCTGGCTCGAATTGGCGAGACGATGGATTTGGATTGTCCTATTGACGAAATCTCAATGGCCAACCGCCAGCTGGTTGCCATTTGCCGGGCATTGAGCCTGGATGCCAAATTGCTTTTTATGGATGAACCCACAACTGCTTTGACGAATATCGAAGTAGATCGGTTGTTAAAAATAGTCCTTGAACTGAAAGAAAAGGGTTTATCGGTTGTATTTATCAGTCATAAATTGAACGAAGTTTTCGAAGTTGCCGATACAATCACCATTTTCCGCGATGGCCGGAAAGTGGGTGATTTTAATAGCAAGGAACTTTCTTACCATTCATTGATTTACCACATGACTGGCCGGAATGTGGAATATCCGCGTTATGTTCGCAAAGCAACGGATGACAATATTCGATTTGAAATTCGTGGACTTTCCCGCCCCGGTCATTTTGAAGATGTGAATGTCAAGATGCGCCGTGGAGATATCCTGGGGATCACCGGCTTGAAAGGCTCTGGTCGTGAAGAGCTGGCTCTGTCTCTCTTTGGATTGAATCCATCAAAAAGCGGCCAGGTTATTATTAACGGAAAAACCGTATCCATTCATTCTCCAACCGATGCGATTGTATCGGGATTAAGCCTCCTACCTGAAGACCGTTACACCCAGGCACTTTTCCCGACTCATAGTATTTCAGAGAATATATCCTCTGCATCTCTTCCTTCCATCACCACAAAAGCTGGATTATTGGATCGGAAAGGTGAGCGGCAAAACGCCATTAATATGGTTGCGAAGCTGCATATCCGTACCCCCAATGTAGAAACCAGTGTACAGAATTTGTCGGGAGGAAACCAGCAGAAAACGGTAATCGCCCGCTGGGTTTTGACAGATCCCGAGGTATTGATTTTGGATGGCCCGACAGTTGGTGTCGATATTGCTTCGAAGGTAGATATTTACGAACAAATCCAGAGTTTTGCCTCCCAGGGCATGTCGATAATTTTGATATCTGATGAATTGCCTGAACTTCTGGCAAATTGCAATTCAGTTATGGTGATGCGTGCAAATAAAGTAGTTGGATTCCTGTCCAATGAGGAATTGGAGAAACCCGATGCTGCTGACAGGCTGCAATCCATGATGAGCGGTGGCGGGGACGATTTTCAGCCATCCATTCCAGTCCTGGAGGCTCAGGCATGAAACGACTGAAGAAATATATCAATCAAAATGAATGGTACCTGATGGGTATCATCTTGATCTATTCGATTATTGTTACAACACAAAATAGCGGTTTCTTTACCCTTGAGAATTTCTTTGATGTTTTAAAAGGTAGCTCCGGGATGATCATCCTGGCGATGGGAATCCTTGTTGTGTTGCTATCCGGTGGAATTGACCTGTCTTTCACGGCCATTGCCATGTTCGGTGGATACTCTGCCGCCCGGTTGATGATGGCGACAAAGATTGATAACCTGGCATTTGCTTTTGTAGTTTCCGCTGTGATTGGCATTCTCCTGGGTGCTGTCAATGCGCTGATCATTCATAAATTTCATCTACCAACCATGATCGCCACACTGGGTACGTCCAGTCTGTTCTCCGGCATTATGACGACCTTTATTGGAACGAAAACTATTACAGTCGGTATGATGCCTAAATCGTTGCGAGCATTTGGCGGTTTCCGCCTTTTTGAAATGGTGAATGACGCGGGAAGCACCTATGGGCTTACAGTTTTCATCATCCCGGTTGTGATCGTTGTGGTGGTGACCTGGTTTATTCTATATAAAACAATGCTGGGCAGAGGTGTTATCGCCCTGGGCAACTCAGAAGAGGCTGCCAAACGTTCCGGTTTCAATCTGTTTTGGATCCGAATGTTTATTTACACCTATGTGGGTTTGCTGGCCGGGATCATGGGTGTGATTTATGTTGCCGAAGTCAACTCTGTCTATGCTGTAGCCCTTTACGGAACAGAATTAACGTATATTGCGGCCGTTGTGATTGGTGGAGCAAAATTGACCGGTGGTGAAGGTAAGATTTTGGGAACACTGCTTGGTGTGATCATTGTCAGATTGTTGAATTCGACCCTGGTTTTCCTTGGCCTTACGTCATCCTGGAATGGGTTCTTTACCGGTGCGGTGCTGCTCTTCAGTGTCGGTTTGACGTCGTATATGTCGCGTCTGCGAAGCCGCCGTAACCTGACATTTACAGATTAAGAGGCACGGAATGATTACTCAAATGAAAAAATTCATTCGTCAAGATACGACTCTAACTGTTTTGTTAGGACTGTTGATCTTTCTCATCTTGCTTTTCGGTTCCATTTTGCAGGATAAATTCTTCTCTTTCGATAATATCCAATCCATGGGGTACCAGATACCCGAGTTCGCCTTCCTGGCATTGGCTATGTCTATTGCCATGATCACGGGCGGCATTGACCTTTCTGTTGTAGCCAATGCCAATATGGCTGGCATTATGGCCGGCTATGTCTTAACTGGTGCTGTTTTTGGCCTGAATTCTGGAATGAGCGACCTGACACTCGTGATCATCGCGATTCTGGTTGCATTGATTGTGGCCACCCTGGGTGGTGTTTTTAACGGTATCTTGATAGCCAAATTTTCTGTTCCGGCAATCCTTGCCACTCTGGGGACGATGACGTTCTATAACGGCATCAGCACCGCTATTACAGAAGGTAAAGGTGTTGTCGGTTTCCCCGATAACTACCTTTCCATCGGAACATCTGCTCCCCTTGGTATTCCGCTGGTGTTTTACATCTTCTTCATTGCATTCGCCGTGGTAGCGTTTGTTATGGTGCGGACACCTTTTGGTCAGAGTATTTACCTGTATGGCGAAAACCGGATCGCCTCGTTGTTTTCGGGTATCAAAAATGAAAAGATGATCATCAAAACCTATGCACTGGCTGGTTTCTTATCCGGTATCGCCGCCATTATTATGACTTCTCGTGTGAATTCAGCCAAATACAATTATGGCGATTCTTACCTTCTTCAGGCCATTCTTGTAGCCGTTCTTGGCGGTATCAATCCCAATGGTGGTCGCGGCAAGGTGACCAATGTGATCATTGGTATCCTCATCCTGCAAATTCTGCAAAGTGCGTTCACCCTGTTTGCCTTCTCTCCTTATGCCAAACGGATGATCTTTGGTTTCATGTTGCTTCTGATCATGGTAATCAATTTCATCATTGATAAATGGGGAGCTCGATCGAAATCCATCGCGAAAGATAGTGAAGTTGTTCCTCAGGAGGCAAAATGAACTTCGATGAGATGTATAAGAATATCCTGAATGAACACCGTCAGGTATTTGAAACTTTGGATCAATCGAAACTTCAGGAATTTATGGAGTTGATCATCAACGCCAAACGAATCTTTTTAATGGGAGTTGGACGCGAAGGCCTGGCTACCCGTGGATTCGCCATGCGCTTGATGCACATGGGTAAAGAAACTCATTGGGTCTGGGATGACACTACCCCCAATGTTCAACCGGGAGATTTGTTTATCTTTACCTCAGGTTCCGGTGAGATTGGTCATATCCACTTTGTGGCAGAAATGGCCAAAGCGGCCGGTGCAAAGCTGGCCGTGGTTACCGGTACACGGACCGGGAAGACCCCCGCCCTCGCCGATTTTGTCCTATGGGTGCCGGCACATGTGTATAAAGGTACCGACAAAGTGGTTCCATCCAAGCAACCCATGGGCAACCTGTTTGAGCAGACCCTGTTTGTGTTATTTGACATCATAGTGATGATGTTGATGGATACGTTGAATATCTCGGAAGCGGCCATGATCTCTCGCCACCGAAATGTTGAGTAACTGACGTTTATACCGGGGTACTGAAGCCCCTCTATTATTGGTAGACATTACTGGTAGAAACAAGATCACAGAGGCCATTTTCGGCCTCTGTGATCTTAATCGCTCAATGATCCATTCGGGAGGGAGAAAATGGATCAGATGAAAATAATTTGAGCGCCTTCTGTCATATCCATAAAGTCACCGGCGGTAACAATGTCGATCACACCGTCCACAAAATCATCCTTCTTCAATCCGAACATATCGACAGACATTTTACATGCATACAGTTTCGCACCGCCATCTACCAGCATTTCAAGATATTCTCGTACTGTTGGAACCCCCAGGTCTTTCATCTTTTTATTCATCAGAC
The DNA here is from genome assembly GCF_001050275.1 of Leptolinea tardivitalis. Lineage (GTDB taxonomy): Bacteria > Chloroflexota > Anaerolineae > Anaerolineales > Anaerolineaceae > Leptolinea > Leptolinea tardivitalis. The sequence continues at coordinate 483,725 of NZ_BBYA01000010.1, read as the reverse complement.
TGGTGGCTATTGGTGTCATGCCGGGGAATGCTCCCAGAAATTGCGGAATACCGACATAACCGGGAACACCCATCATATTCATTTTCATGCTGGCGTTGGCGACCGGGGGAATTTCCAGGTGATCAATACGAGCTTTGTTGATCATATCCATTCCCCAGAATGTGAAGAATATGGTTACATCAATCCCGTTACCCAGGGCAGCCCAGCCCATCACCAGGGCAGGGTAAGCCATATCCAGGTTACCCTTTGAACAGATAAAGGCAATTTTCCTTTGTTCATCAGCCATTGTCAGGTCTCCTTATCAAAGAACGTCACGATAGATCGTTTTAGACACAACCCTCGGGTTTGCCGAGGCCGGCAATTTTCGCCACTTTCTTGGCTGGTCCTTTGGGGAACAGGGCAAACAGGTCTTTCGTAGAGACACCGGAACCGGTGGTAATAGTCCGCAAAGTGGGAGAGGCTCCGCTGGAAGCTGCGCTCTGACGCGCATAATCAATCACTTTCCAATGAGCATCAGTAAGGCTTTCAATGCCTTCTTCCCTGGCCATTTCAATAGCAATTTCCTTAGTCCATTCAGCCGGATTGGTCATGAATCCTTCGTCATTCACCTGAACCGTTTTGCCTGCAATTGTTTTTGTCGCCATAATTCATTCCTCCTGGATTGAATTTATATGCCTTCTATTGTTCTTTTCCCGCCAGACTGAACGCGCTGGGCAGGGGAACATCGATTCCCTTCATCATCATATACCAGTACATATACCGGAAAAAGAGTTTTCCCCAGTGGTTGATGGTGGTTTGCTTCAACAGGGAGAAAGGTCCAATACCCGGCAATGGATATTTCCCTGGCAGCGGTTCAACATCATAGCTGAAGTCAATGAGCACCGCTTTTCCAAACCCTGATTCAATATAGCAGCTCGCGTGACCGTCAAACCCGCCGGGCAAGTTTTTACCGGCCATATGCGCCAGAATGTTTTCCACAACAAATTCCAGTTCAAAATGTGCCACGGCTCCAGCTTTGGATGCCGGAATGTTGGTGGCATCGCCCATTACCCAGATATTTGGCCAATCCTTCGACTGAAGGGTGAATTTATCTGTCGGAACAAAATTGAGCGCGTCGCCCAGACCGGAACGACCAATCACATCAGCGCCTTTATTGGTGGGAATACTGATCAATAAATCGTATGGGATTTCCCGTTCATCAAATGAACGCAGAATATTTTTCCCAGAATCCACTTCACCGGTATTAAATTCGGTTTCCATGAGGATATTCTTGCTGGCCAGGATGTCTCCCAGAGCCCGGGCGGATTTTGGTTTGGTAAAGGCACCGGTGAGAGGGGTGGCATAGACCAGTTCCACTTTGTTTCGTATCCCTTTACGGGTGAAGTAATCGTCTGCCAGGAAAAGGAATTCCAACGGAGCAACCGGGCATTTGATGGGATTTTCCACCACATTCATTACCAGCCGACCGCCTTCCCATTTATCAAGGAAGGAGTGGAGGGCGGCAGCGCCTTCATATGTGTAAAAATCAAAAATATTTTTATGCCACCCGGCTCCCTGCAGGCCTTCTGTTTCTTCAGGATGGATGCTTGCCCCTGTGGCAATCACCAGATAATCATAAGCAATTTCACGGTTATCTTTGGTTAATTTGACTTTATTGGCAGCCGGTTCGATCATCTCAATATCGGAGAGGATGAATTCTATATTGCCGGGGATGAATTCCTGTTTGGTTTTAATAACGTCTTCGGCTTTGTACCAGCCGAATGGAATAAACAAAAAGCCGGGCTGATAGTAGTGCTTTTCGTCTTTATCTACCAGGATCACTTTCCAATCGTGCGAATCTAGCTTGCCGGCCATTTTACGGGCGATCATGGTTCCAGCTGTTCCGGCTCCCAGGATTAAAAATGTTTTCATGGCTTACCTCCTCAGGGAATTTGGGTTAGATCTGCTATCTTTTTTAATCGCCGGGCAAAAGCTGACCGTTCCTGAAGAATGCTTTCAAAAGCCTGCGCTGTCGCAGCTGCCCATGAATCCAATTTGTTTTCCTGTTCGGCAGGAAATTCCGGTGCGGTCTGATAGGCCGCTTGAAGTTGTTCCTGTGGAATATGTGAAAGAGTAACTCGGTTAAATCTATTGTTTTCTTCGTTGTTTCCCTGCCGGCGATAACCTCCTACCAGCAGCAAGCCGATGATTTTCTCACTCTGTTTGACCGGCACCCCGGCATAATGCAGCCCGGCATGACAGACGAAATGCCGGGAACCATGTGCCGCTTCTTCGGCAAATCCTCTTCGCGAAGCTTGGCATTTCTCAGATGCTACTGGATCGGTGGATACGAACTGGCAGAACTGACAGACCTCGCTGCTATTGGTGATGGGTTCGCCCTGCAGATTGACCAGTACCGCAGGAAATTCACTCACGGCAGAAAACAGGTCTTGAATGGCTTGAAGGCAGTGCACGGGCAATCCGCGGTCATCGGCGATTTGCGCTGAATCATCCGAGAGTTTCAACCCATTTAGCAGGTCTTCCACGTCAGACCGGGAAAAACGCCATTGCTGACCGATCTTATTCCCTTTCAGGCGGCCATCGTTGATCATCCGGTAGATGGTGATGCGGTCTACCTTGAGGATTTCCTGTGCTTGACGTGCGGTGAGAATATCGTCCATATGCTATAACAACCTATATCATATTATACAGATCAAATCAGATATTACAAGTGATAAATATCACAAATAGACAAAATTCATGTAAAAAAAACCGGCCATCCAATTGGATAAGCCGGTTGATCAATTTTTTCCCGATGTCGAATTAGACCTGATCCAGTGCCTGATCAAGGTCCCAGAGAATATCTTCGATATCCTCCAGACCGATACTCAAACGGATAAAATCTGGCGAAACCCCCGCTTCAATTTGCTGCTGTTCATTCAGCTGGCTGTGCGTGGTAGAGGCTGGATGGATGGCCAGGCTCTTGGCATCACCGACATTGGCAACATGGCTGAATAACTTGAGACTGTCAATGAATTTGCCGCCGGCTGATTTACCGCCTTTGATCCCAAACCCTAAAATCGAGCCGGCTCCTTTTGGTAGATACTTTTGGGCGGCTTTATAGTCAGGGCTGCTCTTCAAACCAGGGTAGGCAACCCATGCGACTTTGGGGTGCTTTTCCAGATATTCGGCTGTTTTCTGGGCATTGGCAACATGCCGTTCCACCCGCAGACTGAGTGTTTCGAGTCCTTGAAGAAAAAGGAAGGAATTAAAGGGTGAAAGACATCCTCCAAAATCCCGTAAAACTTGAACGCGCGCCTTGGTGATAAAGGCCGCCGGACCTATCGAGGCGAACACCAGCCCGTGGTAACTGGGATCGGGGGTATTGAAATTGGGGAAGCGGGGATTGCCTTCCCAGTTAAAATTCCCGCCATCCACAATAACACCGCCAATGGATGTGCCATGTCCGCCAATGAATTTGGTGGCAGAGTGGGTGACAATATTGGCACCCCATTCAAATGGCCTGAATAGATAAGGGGTGGCGAATGTATTGTCAATAATGAGTGGAATGCCAAATTCCTTCCCGATGGCGGCCACTTCTTCCACGGGAAAAACGTTGATGCGTGGATTTCCGAGTGTTTCACCGTACAGGATCTTGGTGTTAGGACGGATGGCGTTACGGAAATTCTCTGGATTGGAAGGATCAACAAAAGTCACATCAATTCCCAACCGAGGGAAAGTATAGGCAAATTGTGTATACGTGCCTCCATACAGGGTGGCTGCCGATACAATATGGTCACCGGCAGCCGTGAGGGTAAGAATTGCCTGCGCCTGAGCGGCATGCCCTGAACTGACAGCCAGGGCTCCTACACCGCCTTCAAGCGATGCCACTCTCTGTTCAAAGACATCATTGGTTGGATTCATGATCCGGGTGTAGATATTCCCTGGTTCCTTAAGGGCAAACAGATTGGCAGCATGCTCGGTGCTGTTGAATGCATACGATGAAGTCTGGTAGAGAGGGACGGCCAATGAATTGGTTGCCGGGTCAGCAACCTGACCGGCATGCAATTGACGGGTGGAAAATCCGAATTTTCTGGTGACCTGGTTGGGAGTCATAATAATTTTTCCTTAGACTGAACAAAAAAACTTGAAAACGATGGATGCAACTGCATCACAGGGCACAGTCATTTTCTACACATACACATTTTCATTTTGCCTACCTCTTTGTAGAAATTTCATGTCCTGTAGCATTACTTCAGTTCATCCAGGTTGTACGGTGTCTCTTCATACACGCAGTAGTTCAACCAATTGGAGAACAGCAGGCTGGCGTGACCGCGCCAGCGCACAATGGGTAATTGTGCGGGATCGTCGTTGGGGTAATAATTCCGTGGGATGGCTATGGGTAAGCCAAGGTTCACATCCCGGTCATATTCGGCTTTCAGAGTGAGGGGATCATATTCTGAATGACCGGTGGCAAAAACCTGTTTGCCATCATGCGTAGAGACAAGATAGATTCCGGCATCGGGGGATTCAGCCAGGATATCCAACTCGGAGACTTTTTCAATATCCTCACGGCGAACCTCTGTATGACGAGAGTGAGGTGCATAAAAGATATCATCAAAACCTCGCAACAGGTTGGTATTCTTTGTGGTGACATAATGTTCAAAAACACCGAATTTTTTGGCTGGCAACGGGTATTTGGGAATCCCGTACCTGTGATAAAGCCCGGCCTGCGCACCCCAGCAGATGAAAAATGTCGAAAACACATTGTGTTCAGACCAGTCCATCACTTCCGTCAATTCCTGCCAGTAATCTACCTCTTCAAAGGGCAGGTTTTCCACCGGGGCTCCGGTGATGATCAGTCCATCAAACCGTTCATGCATCACCTGATCGTAGGTTTTATAAAAGGCCTGCAGGTGTTCGGCCGGGGTATTCTTGCTCTCGTGAGATTTTGTTCGCAGAAGGGTCAGATCTACATGTAATGGGGAATTCCCAAGCAAGCGCACCAATTGGGTTTCGGTGGCAATCTTGGTGGGCATCAGGTTCAGGATGGCGATGCGCAGGGCTCTGATATCTTGATGCAATGCACGGTCTTCATCAATTACAAAAATATTCTCACTGTTTAAGATTTCACGGGCGGGCAATTTATTGGGTATTTTAATAGGCATGGCTTTCTCCGAAAAAAAACCTCTTCTAAAGATAAGAAGAGGTGCGGAAAAGCCACAGATCTCCTCTCATCTCCCAGAATACTGCTTCTGCGGGAATTGACACCATGCCTTGCGGCTGGTTGTCGAGGTATCATAGGGCCCGTCCCTCCACCTCTCTGGATAAGAGTGCATCAAATATATTCTATTGTTGAGTTTCACATTCCAGTTTCGTTTGGAATGTATTGGTTGTTATATTACAACGATATTTTACAAAATACAAGTACCAAAAAAGATTTTGATGAAATTTTTAACTTACTCTAATTTTTTCGTAGGACTCGCCGCCCAGTGACCAATTTTAAGAATTACTGGAAATAGAGGAATAAAGAGAATGGCGACAATCAAACCATAAAACATTGATAAACCCCACGTTATTCCTGCTGATTGAATTTGATTCTTCCATAAAATCAGGCTGGGCAGAAATACAAGGATTGAAGTGATGGTACCCGGGACAACCTTATGGATAAAAAGGCTTTGGACCACATGGAATACTAAATGAAGGGTAAATAAAACCAGAACAGAAATAAAGGCAATTCGAATCCACGTGATTTGAGGGAAAAGAACTGCGGCTGCACTGAAAAAACTGAGCACTGCCAATTCTAAAAGTACAGAAATGTTGAATTGTTTCTGGTTATGATGGCGCAACAGGTGCAATGATCTTTTTAAAAATGGCAGCTTCGATTCCAGTTCGTCAAACAGAACAGCATTCTTTTGAACCCATGTGGGTAGAAATAAAACCTCTTCACCATCATGGAAAATAAATAAAGCTACCAGAAGCCACGGAGAATTCATTTCTTGCATTATAACTTTGGGGGTAAGATTCACTTGATGAATTTTAATGAAAATATCATAATTAGATCATGCTCAACCGGGTTTTAGATTCAAATAATCAGTTATTTGAACTGGCACGCCAGGGATCTCTGGCCATTCCCCGATTTCACAACCATATCTGGCAGAATATCTGGGAGTTTGCCTATCCTCTGTTGGCTTTCTTTTATGCCGGTCTTGTTCCGGTACTTTCATCTTTTTGCGCGGCTCCGGTGATCGTTGTAAACCTGGCTTCTGAAAATTTTTCGGTGGCAGCGTTTCACAATCCTTTAAAAACCAATTCTCCGCTAATCACGTCTATGTTCCTGTTGTTTAGCTTTCTCCCTTTTTTTGTGTTTATTTGGGGCTGGCTGGGTATTTTTGAACATCGGTCTTTCTGGACGACCGGGTTGGAACGAACCAATATTCGAGAAAAATACCTGCGAGGGGCGGCTGTCGGTACCCTGATGATGATTATGCCGGTATTCATTCTCTGGGGAGCCGGCTTGATGAACTTTGAATCAGACCCTTATGTGTGGTCTGGTTGGAGCGCCATTCCCGGTGTGTTGATCATGCTGGTGGGATGGTTGGTTCAGGGGGCAGCAGAAGAAACATTGACCCGCGGATTTCTACTGCCGGTTTTTGGCATCCGTTTTGGCCCCTTCTGGGGGATAATGGTCTCTTCTATCCTCTTTTCTTCCCTGCATCTCTTGAATCAAAACCTTAACTGGATTGCCATGGTCAACCTGTTTCTGTTCGGAGTGTTTGCCAGCCTGTACGCCATGCGGGAAGGCGGCCTGTGGGGCGTATTTGCCATCCATAGCTTTTGGAATTGGACACAGGGCAACCTGTTCGGACTGGAGGTGAGCGGTTCATCTATCGGGGGGACAACATTAATCAACCTTCAAGAGACCGGTTCAAATCTACTTACTGGTGGTGCCTTTGGCCCTGAAGGTGGTCTGGCGGTTTCTTTTATCCTGGTGGCGAGTATTCTGGTCATGTTTTTAATTCCCCGTCGTAAGGAATTGCCGGCTTTTTTGCATACTGATGCTATGAAATAAGTCAACTTGCTGACTTTCTTTTTTTCTCTGTCAATATTTTCCAGTATTCTCATTTCTACATATAACCAGGCCTTTTTTTACATCTGGCGTGAAAAATTTTCATGGGTATGTAGAAGTATAATTGTTCGATAATGATTGAATTTTGATCAATTTCGAAACTATGAATCAGGGTTTACAGGGTGATGGTTGAAAACCAGTCGTGAATGGGGGATGGATACACATGTTGGATTATCGAGTTTTCACGAAGCAAAAATCAATAAAAACTGAGGGGGGAAATCCCGGAGACAGGCCTGTAGGTTATTGCATGATAACTTCAGATCAATAAATTAGATTTGAGGTGTTCAAAGCTGATTGCCACAAATCTATTCTTTGGGATAAAATGATTAATGTTTATAATTATTTTGTGCGAACGCACACAAAATGTGTATATCTAGATGAATTCTTAATGATTGGGAGATATAACAATGGATAAGCGATGGTATCAACTGGCAGATATTCTTGTAAATCACTCTACACGAGTAGCCCGCGGAGAACGGGTTATGATCGCCATGCATGAAGTGGAAACCCTGCCTCTGGCCCGTGCAACGTACGAGTCAGTCATCAAAGCAGGAGGATACCCACAGGTTCAATTTCTATCAGAAACTTTGCGTCATTCGCTGCTGAAATATGGATCGGATGAACAGCTTTCCTGGGTGCCGGAAATAGAAGCTTATGGAATGGAATGGGCAGATGTGTATATCGGCCTGCGTGGAGCACACAACCTGGCCGAACTGGCAGACATTCCCACGGAAAAATTAACTCTCAACCAGCGTGCCATGGGAAAGGTCTCCACCATGCGTTGGGAAAAGACACGTTGGACGCTTGTTCGCGTTCCCAATGAGGCTTTCGCCATGCAGGCAGACACCGATGAGGAGACCATCACAGATATGTTCTTTGATGCCTGTCTGCTGGATTGGCCGGCGGTTTCCAAAGATTGGTTCCGCCTGGCCGGAATACTGGAACAGGGGAAGGAAATCCGCATCACCGGCAAAGGGACGGATTTGCGTTTCTCTGTTGCCGGACGAAAATGGGTGGCTTCAGACGGACGTATTAATATGCCTGATGGTGAAATCTTTACATCACCGGTAACCGAAACGATCGATGGCACTATTGAATTTGAATTTCCCGGTGTATTCGGAGGCCGCCTGATGGATAATATCCGCTTTGTTTGGGATCATGGCAAATTGGTCAGCGCCGAGTCATCCACAAACCAAACATTCCTGCAATCTGTTGTTCATTCAGATGCCGGGTCAAGCCTGATCGGTGAATTTGCTATTGGAACCAACCCCGGGGTGACCCGTTTCTGCAAGGATATCCTGATAGACGAGAAGATCGGTGGAACGGTTCATATTGCTATGGGTAGGGCATACCCGGAATGTGGTGGAACCAATAAATCTTCCATTCACTGGGATATTGTTAAAGATACCCGCACAGAAGGGGCGATTTATCTGGATGGTAGAAAAGTGTTCGAAAACGGGCGTTTCTTGATATGAAGGTTGACATTCAACCATAATTATTATATAATTCAAACAGTTTCGAATAGGAGTCGGGGATGATCTCTGCAGAACGTCGTAAAAAAATCTTGGAATTGGTTGAAAAAAGAAGCTCCATTTCGGTAGCTGAAATGTGTGAATTGCTGGATGTGTCTGAAATGACCATTCGGCGTGATTTGAGCATGCTTTCAAACCAGGGATTGCTGCAGCGGGTTCATGGTGGCGCTGTTTCCCGGCGCGGTCGAAGTTACGAACCGCCCTATTTGATGCGCAGTTCAATCAATGTGATTGATAAACGAGCCATTGGCGAGATCGCTTCTTCCCTGGTGATGGATGGCGATAGTCTGGCTCTGGATAATGGCTCTACGGTTCTGGAGCTGGCAAAGACTCTGGTCGGTAAACGCAATCTTACGGTTCTTACCGCCAGCCTGGCTGTGGCTAATATACTGGCCGATGCCCCTGGCATTCGGCTTATTCTGTCTGGTGGTATTCTCCGACCGGAGGAAGGTTCATTGATCGGGCATATCGCCGAACGCACTTTCCAGGAATTCCGTATTGATAAAGCCTTCATTGGCATTGGGGGAATCAGCCTTGAAAATGGTCTGACGGAATACAACCTGGAAGATACTCTGGTCAAGCGTAATCTGATCAATAATGCCGAGCAGATTATTGTGTTAACAGACAGTTCAAAATTGGGAAAAACCCGGTTCTCCTTTGTTGCTCCGCTTTCGGTTGTGGACGTGCTGATTACAGACGGGCGGGCATCAGAAGAAGTGCTTCAGGGTTATCGAATTCAGGGAATCGAGGTCCTTACGACCGTTCCCACAGATACTACTTTATCGGAGGTTGAAGAGCAATGAAATGGGTTAAAGAGCTGTTCGGTCATGAAAAGCCGATCATCGCGATGGCGCACATCCCTGCTTTACCGGGAACGCCCCGGTATGACGCAAAACTTGGATTGGATGGTATTGTCGAAAAAATGCGGACTGATTTGAAATACCTGCAGGAAGGCGGTGTAGACGCCGTTATGTTCTGCAATGAAGATGACCGCCCGTATACTTTCCATGCCGGTCCTGAGATGGTTGCGGCTGAAACCCGTGTTGTAACCGAATTGAAACCAAAAGATATGCCTTTTGGTGTTGATTATCTGTGGGATCCTATCACAGCGATCAGTGTTGCTGCCGCCACCGGTGCTTCCTTCATCCGCGAGGTAATGACCGGCACGTATGAATCTGATATGGGCCTGTGGAGCCCGGATGTCAACAAGGTGACGGATATTCAGGTACGCACCGGTTCATTGAACATCCGCAAGTTCTTCAATGTGGCGCCTGAATTTTGCTCTCCTCTCGGAAACCGCTCCGTAGGTCAGCGAGCCCGCAGTGCCGCCGTTTCCTCTCTGGCAGATGTCATTCTTGTCTCTGGCATGATGGCTGGTGAAGAACCGGATGTCTCACAGATTAAGGAAGCCAAAGATGCTGTGGGTGATATGGCACCGGTATTCCTCAATACGGGAGCCAAGATTAACAATATTGCCAAGTTCCTTAAAGTAGCCGATGGTGTAATTGTGGGTTCCAGCCTTAAAGTGGATGGTTACACCTGGAATCCTGTTGATCCAAAGCGTGTGAAAGAATTTGTAGCGGCTGCCCGCAGTGCAGTGTAATACTGTACGCGTACTGTCCATTATTGGTAGTGAAGGCAGGCTGATAACCCTGCCTTCTTTTTTTTCTAAGCCAGTCCGGCAGCTGAGCCTTTTTGGCGGTTGAGCTCGTCCGATGGCTGAGCGCGTCCGGTGGCTGAGCTCGTCGAAGCCCCGAGCCCGCCCTCGACAGGCTCGGGCAGCGGGAAGTAAACCGGTGGCGAACTCCTCCGGTGGTTGAGCTGATCCGGCAGCTGAGGCTGTCCGGCGGCTGAGCGCGTCGAAGCCCCAAGTCCGCCTTCGACAGGCTCGGACAGCGGGAAGCATTCTGACCACTGGTTTAGTCGAAGCCACAGTACATTACAATATAGCCATCTCATACGAATTCGAACAATCAATTTCATCGTTCCCCGAGGATTATCATGCCCAATACAAACCTTCTATTGGAAAACGGCCTGATTTACACACTTAATCCCGCCCAACCCCGAGTAACCTCTGCAGCTATTCGAGGGAACAGGTTTGTTTATCTGGGTCAGGGAGAAAAAGCCCGGCAAATTTTTTGTGGTGAACCGGCAGACATTGTCGATTTGAAGGGTGCCACAGTACTCCCCGGGCTGACCGATGCTCACTTGCATTTCGAATGGTATTCCACCGGCCTTCTGGCTATCAATGCAGAACAACCTTCTGCAGAAAACGTGATCCGGGAAGTACGCCAACGGGCAGAAACCTTGCCTGCTGGAAAATGGATCACCGGATACGGTTGGAACCACAATGTATGGGGGAATGGGGCATTTCCAACAGCCGCCATGTTGGACCGTGTTGCACCCCATCATCCGGTTGCTCTGGTGGCAAAGAGCGCTCATGCCAGTTGGGTAAATTCGACCGCCCTTCGATTGGCTGGAATAACCGACGATACCCCTGATCCGGCTGGAGGCCAGATTGTGCGTGATGCGTCTGGCAAGGCTACCGGTATACTTCTGGAAGAAGCCATTAAACTGGTCGAAAAAATCATTCCGCCCATCGCGCCGGAAGACCTCGTCAAAGCCGTTAAACAGGGAATGCAGAATGCCAATCGTATGGGTTTGACCGGCATCCATGACATGGATCAACCTTCTGTGTTCCGTGCGTTCCAGCAACTCCACAAAGAATGTTCCCTGACCTTGCGGGTAACCAAGAATATCCCTTTGACATTCCTGGATTCGGCAATTGCTGCCGGTCTTTGCACCGGATTTGGTGATGATATGCTGCATCTGGGAGCCGTCAAAATGTTTGCTGATGGCGCCCTGGGACCAAAAACCGCCTGGATGTTGGCCGGTTATGACTCAGCTCCACAGGATACTGGCATTTCCACCACCGATATTGAGATTCTCTGTGACAGTGTTTTAAAAGCCAATGCCAATGGATTGGCTGCAGCCATCCATGCCATTGGTGACAGGGCAAACCGTGAAATTCTCAACATCTATTCTGAGGCCAAAAAAAGTCATCCGGGTACGGGGCTGCGGAATCGTATCGAGCATGTCCAACTGCTGGCACCTGAAGATACCGCCCGCCTGGCAGAATTGGGGGTGGTTGCCTCCATGCAGCCGATCCATGCCACATCGGATATGTATATTGCAGATGAACACTGGGGAAGCCGGATTAATGGAGCCTATGCCTGGAAAACCCAGTTAGACAACGGCGCCGTACTGGCCTTTGGATCTGACTGCCCGGTAGAAACAATGGATCCTCTGACAGGCATCCATGCCGCTGTGACTCGACGGCGCGCAGACGGCACACCAGGACCGGAAGGTTGGCACCCCGAACAGCGATTATCCATCGAAGATGCTGTCAGAGCGTACACCCAGGGACCTGCCTTTGCTACCGGCATGGAAGATCGCCTTGGCACGCTGGCTCCCGGCTATCTGGCTGATATGACAATCTTAGACCGGGACATTTTCTCGATAGATCCTATGGATATCTTGCATACAACCGTTCTTGGGACGATTGTTGACGGAAAGTTCGTCTGGCGAAGCAACCAGCTTTGATAAAATCTCTGAAAGAAAAACCGGGGCAATTCATTTTTTGAACTGTCCCGGTCTCTGTCCACTTGAATGAAGACTTCAGGCTTCCAAAGCCATTGCCTGTGTTTTTTCCTGACAGTTAAGAACCTGATTCATATCCAGCAGAATAATCAACCGCGAATCAACCCGGGCAATGCCTGAGATAAAGTTTGAGTTCACCGTGGTGACAATAGGCGGCGCCGGTTCGATCACCGAGTCGTCAATGGTCAGGACTTCTGAGACAGCGGTGACAATCATGCCAATTTTCAGATCGCCCAGATTTACATTCACAATGCGTGTCGCATGGTTGTATTCCTGCACGGGAATACCAAAACGCTTTTGAAGATCAATCACCGGAAGCACCGATCCCCGGAGGTTGATGATTCCTTCCACAAAATCCGGGCATTTGGGCATTCGGGTGATCTCTTGCATCTTAATAATGCCTTCTACAATGGCAATATCAATCCCAAAATACTCCTTGCCCAGTTCAAAAATAACCAGTTGTTTTTCCATTTTTCCGCTCCATATAAAAGATAAAGAAGTGAAAGACACGGAAGCGGTGTTATTCTTCCGTGTCTTGTTGTGTCAGGAAACCTCAGGAAGCGGTAAGTTTGAACCGATTGACAAGAACCTGGAGATTCTGGGCAAGTTCTGCGAGAGATTGCGCTGAGGCGGTGACTTCTTCTACCTGGGCACTCATTTCTTCTGTGGAGGCGGAGACTTCTTCAATGGCGGCGCTGTTTTCTTCGCTGACACTGGCAATGCTCTCAATAGCCTGTGTGACCTCGGAAGAATTCGCAGACATTTCTTCTGTGGCGGCGGTATTCTCTTCCACCACAGCTGACACAGTATCCACCGCAGATACCAGTTCACTCGAAGCCAAATTCATCTGCTTGGCAGCCTGGCCGGCTAGGTTAGCCTGATTGTTGACAGCCTGCGCGGCGGTCAAAATATCTGACAGGGCGGAACCGGCTTTATTGGCACTGGCGACCCCAAGCTCCACTTCTTTTGAGCCTTCATCCATAGCTCTCACGGCTTCTGCAACCGTTGTTTGAATTCCAGCGATCAGACTGCCAATCTCTTTAGTTGCCTGTGAAGAGCGTTCCGCCAGTTTTCGAACCTCATCTGCCACCACAGCAAAGCCCTTGCCATGTTCACCAGCGCGGGCGGCTTCAATGGCGGCGTTAAGCGCCAGCAAATTGGTTTGAGAAGCAATATCTTCAATCGTTTCCACAATTGCACCAATTTCACCGGACCGTTGACCCATCTCCTGAACTTTCTCGGCTGATGCTCCAACTTTGGATTTAATGCTCTGCATTCCTCGCAGGGTTTCATCCACTGTTGTTACACCGCTGCGGGCGGCATCGGCAGCAGCCACTGAGTCGCGGGTAACAGATTCAACATTACCGGTCACCTGTTGAATGGCTGCATTAATCTGAGAAGTAATCTCTGCAGCCCGTGAAATCGCCTGGCTCTGTTCCTGGGCGCCTTTTGCTACACCTTCAATCGCTTTGGACATCTGTTCGGTGGCAGAGGCGGTTTTGTTGACACCGGTAGCCTGGTCAGCTGTTCCTTTGGCCACCTGTTGGATGGTGTTGCTGATCTGATTGGTAGCCTGCCCGGCCTGGGCAGCGGCGTTAGCCAGTTGTTCTGAAGCCGCTGAAAGGTTGCCGGCATTATCGCTGATCTGTCCGACCGTTTCACGTAGATCATGTACCATGGTCTGGAAGGCCTTACCCAGTTCATCCTTTTCAGATCGTAATTGAATGTCTACTGTAAGGTCATTTTTTGCGATTGTTCCGGCGGCATCGCCCATAGATTGAAGATACTCTACAAGTGAATCCATTCCCTTGCCAATTTCACCAATTTCGTCCTTACGCAACCGGACAACATCTTTCATTTTTTCATCCAGATCACGCAAGAGATCGCCACTGGCGATCTGTTTTATGGCTGTTACTGCGATGCCCAGAGGTTTTGTGATGTTGTTGGAAATCATTAAACCAAGTGAGATGGCAATAACAAAGCAGACAAGAACAAGGATCACCAAAAATGTAACAACCTGGGTGAAAGCAGTGTCACCATCATCTTTTGCCTGTTTGGCATATTGAATGATTAGATTTTCAAGTGTTGTAATATCTTCTCCAACCGCTTTTCTGGCATTAGAAATTTCTCCGCCATCAGAAAGACTCTTCAATGCGGCATCTTCATCACCATTGTCAACACTGGTAAGGATGTTATCAACGGAAGAATAGTATTCAGTTAGTGTTTGATTAAACTCAGATAGAGCGCTTTGTTCCTCTTTTTTCAGAGTTTTTGAATTAAATTTTGTGAGATTTTCATTGAGGTTAGCTTTACTATTTTCAATAGTTTGCCGAATGGTTGCCCGTTGTTCGGGGATTAATACATATTTCATCACATCCCCCCGGATTGTCATGAGATCGGTGTTCATTTTTCCGATTTCTTGAATTGGCAGGGTGCGATTGAGGTACATGTCAGTCATGCTGTTGTTGATTTTTTGAATATTGATAAAGCTAATTAACGCCACAACCACAATAAGCATGGCTACTGTAATAAATCCCCCGGTGAGTTTGATACGGGTCTTTATATTATCAAGGAATTTCATATTCCACCTTCTGAAGACATAGTTTTTTTGACAAAATAATCCCCTTTACATTTGTAAAGGGGATGTATCCAAATGAAAGATGATCCCGTCAGGAACAATCAGAAAAGATCGACAGGATGTTTTTTTGTTTTCTTGGGAATGAAATATTCTTATAAGCATAAAATAACAACATCATTTCATTATTAAAACTTTAATAATACGTAATACAAATTTATATTATCGTTAAAAAGCAGATTGATAATAAAAACAGGATTAATCTGAAACAAAAAATGTATTAACTTGTCCGAATAAATCAAATAAAATAAGATTGGGAATTACAAACGGGATAAATCTAGTTCTAGATTTATCCCGTTTTATCGAAAATACCGAGAATCAGACTGTCAGCATCACTATCTGGTTTTTTTCCTGACTGCTTAGAACCTGTTCCATATTCAGTAGAATTATTAATCGTGAATCCACCCGGGCAATACCAGAAATGAAGTTTGATCTGACTGTTGTGACAATCGGAGGTGCCGGTTCTATGACTGACTCATCAATCGTCAACACTTCTGAAACAGCCGAAACGATCATTCCTACTTCAAGTGCATCAATGTTGATCACCATAATACGGGTGTCGTGGTTTCGTTCATGGGATGGTATGTCGAATCGTTTTTCAAGATCAATGACTGGTAATACCTTTCCACGCAGGTTTGTGATTCCTTCCACAAAAGTGGGAGATTGCGGCATTCGGGTTATTTCCTGCATTTTGATAATGCTTTCAACACAGGCAATGTCTACTCCATAAAATTCATCTGCCAGTTCAAAAACTACGAGTTGTTTTTCCATAGTGATATTCCAATATTTGAAGATCAGGCTTCAACCAATTTAAAGCGGTGGGCAATATCCTGCAGCGTTTTTGCCAGATCCGCGAGTGATTGCGCAGAAGCGGTGACTTCTTCTACCTGGGCACTCATCTCTTCGGCTGATGCTGAGACTTCTTCAATTGAAGCGCTGTTTTCTTCACTTACACTGGCAATACTCTCTACAGCCTGGGTTACTTCTGTAGAATTGGCAGTCATTTCTTCGGTTGCGGCTGTATTTTCTTCAACAATAGCTGAAACAGAATCAACGGCAGAAACCAGTTCACTGGATGACTGACTCATTTCCTGGGCAGCTTGGGCGGCCAGGTTTGCCTGGTCATTCACAGCCTGCGCTGCCTTAAGAATGTCTGCCAGGGCAGATCCGGCTTTATTGGCACTACTGACACCCAGCTCTACCTCTTTTGAGCCTTCATCCATGGCTTTGACAGCTTCTGCAACCGTTGATTGAATTCCGGAAATCAGAGTGCCGATTTCTTTTGTCGCCTGAGATGACCGTTCAGCCAATTTCCTGACCTCATCAGCCACGACGGCGAAACCTTTACCATGTTCACCAGCTCGAGCGGCTTCGATGGCGGCGTTCAAAGCCAGCAGATTGGTCTGTGAGGCAATATCCTCGATGGTTTCTACGATGGCGCCAATTTCACCAGAACGCTGACCCATTTCTTGCACCTTTGAGGCAGAGATATCCACTTTGGATTTGATACTCTGCATACCTTTCAATGTTTCTTGGACTGTGGCAGCACCGATACGGGCTGCTTCAGCCGAGGCATCAGAATCTTTTGTGACGGAAGAGACATTTCCGGTAACCTGTTGAATGGCAGTGCTGATTTTCGAGGTAATTTCTGCTGCTTTCGAAATCGCGATACTTTGCTCCTGTGCTCCTTTGGCCACACCATCAATGGCTTTTGACATCTGCTCCATAGAGGCGGCAGTTTTGGTCACAGATGATGCCTGGTCAGCCGTACCCTTGGCCACCTGCTGTATTGTGTTGCTGATCTGATTGGTAGCCAGACTGGCCTGGTTGGCGGCGCTGGCTAATTGCTCCGAGGCAGCAGAAAGGTCAGATGTACTCTGGGTGATCATACTGACAGTATTGGAAAGACCTTGAATCATTTTGACGAAGGCATTTCCCAATTCATCTCTTTCAGAAATGGCCTTAATCGAAACGGTGAGGTCGTTATTTGCAATGGTTTCAGCAACTTCCCCCATGTTTTGAAGGTAGCCCACCATTTGATGCAATCCCTTGCCAATATCGCCGATTTCGTCGCCCCGGAGTGTGACGATATTCTTCTTCTCCTGAGCCATGTCTCTCAAAAGGTCACCCTGAGCTACTTTTCGTATGGCTTCTACAGCAACTGCGATAGGAGTAGTGATGTTGTTGGCAATGATTAATCCCAGAGCAATGGCAAGGCCGAAACATACAACAACAAATATGATCAACAAGCGTAAGGCATTGTTAAACGTTGTGTCACCATCTTCCAACGCCTGCTTTGCCTGATTTTTATTGGAAGTGACCAGTCGGGTTACAAGTTCACTGGCGGCGAGTCGGGCGTCTGAGGTTTTTCCGCCGTCTGAAATGGACGTCATGGCAGAATCTTGATCGCCTTTATCAATGAAAGCTATATCTTCATCAACATAAGAGAAAAACTCTGCCAGAGCAGATTCCAATGATTTGGCGGCTGTACGTTCTCCCTCAGAAAGATCCCCCTTTTGATATTCTGCCAGGTTCTGATCAAGGTCGGCCTTGGTTTCTTCAAGAGATTTTTTTATTTCCGTTCGTTGTTCAGGCAGAAGGATATACTTCATGATATCCCCACGGGCTGTCATTAAACCCGATTGCACATTGTCCATCTGCTGAATGGGTAAAACCTGGTGGTTATACATGTTTTCGGAAACAAGATTCAAACTGCCCAGGCTGGAATAACTGACCAGAGAAACAACCAGAATAAGAAGCGCCACAAGAACGAAGCCTAGAGTCAGCTTCAACTTCATTTTCATATCACTTAAAAATTTCATAATTACCCTCCCAGGTATGCTGTTTTGTCTTTTGTTTTATGATGATTGCCACGATGGGTTGGGGTGTTATGCTCAACCCTGAGAGATTCCCACACACTTTAGAAATGAAAAATTCTTACTCTGGTTTAGATTGGTTTCCCTCCTTATCTGATAAAAAACGATCTGGTGATCAAAAATCGAAATTGCATTATGGTCTTTGGATTTTTCCAACTCCCCTTCATCCTTTATTTAGGATAGGGAATTTGCTCTTTTTCGATATAAAGCAAGAATTAAATCTGGATAAAATTATCAGAAATATATACTTTTCATAGTGATGAAATCATTATGAGGAGTTGCCCATAAGGAAATCATCACTCGTTATCTGGCAGCCTGTTGACTGTCTATTTTTTATGAATCAACCAGACAATCCGCAGAATGCAGATCTTTCATTGAAAAAGAACCTGCATTCTGCGTTTGAAGGAAACTGGAACAGACTATGACCCCTGAACGATTACTCCGTCAGGCTTTTGATGATGCAAAGTTCATAATCGATACCTGGAAGTAATCGGTAAGAAACCTACAATTTGAACCGTTTCACCACTTCCTGCAGAGTCTCGGCCATATTGGCAAGCGACTGGGCGGATGCGGTCACTTCTTCTACCTGGGCGGTCATTTCTTCTGCCGAAGCGGATACTTCTTCAATAGCGGCGCTGTTCTCCTCGCTTACGCTGGCAATGCTTTCAATAGCCTGGGAGACTTCAGTGGAATTGGCTGCCATCTGTTCTGTGGCTGCGGTATTTTCTTCCACAATCGCTGAAACGGAATCGACGGCTGTTACCAATTCGCTGGATGATAGGCTCATCTGTTTCGCAGCTTTGCCTGCCATGACAGCCTGATCATTCACAGCCTGTGCTGCCGTTAAAATTTCGGATAATGCTGATCCGGCTTTGTTGGCACTGGCAACTCCTAATTCCACCTCATGAGATCCTTCTTCCATGGCTTTAACGGCTTCTGATACAGTCTCTTGAATTCCAGCGATCAATGTGCCGATTTCCTTGGTGGCATGAGACGAACGTTCTGCCAGTTTTCTCACTTCGTCTGCCACCACGGCAAACCCTTTGCCGTGTTCACCTGCCCGGGCGGCTTCAATGGCCGCATTTAATGCCAGCAAATTGGTTTGTGAAGAAATATCTTCGATGGTTTCGACGATGGCGCCAATCTCTCCCGATCGTTTTCCCATCTCCTGAACTTTTTCTGCTGAAGCTCCTACCTTTGATTTGATGCTTTGCATACCATTCAGGGTTTCTTCCACCGTGGTCACACCGCTGCGGGCGGCCTCAGCGGCCGCCACAGAGTCACGGGTGACAGATTCTGCATTTCCTGTAACCTGTTGGATAGCCACATTGATTTGAGCGGTTATTTCGGCTGCCTTTGCAATAGCATGACTTTGCTCCTGGGCGCCTTTCGCCACACCTTCAATGGCTTTGGTCATCTGGTCTATGGCAGAAGCCGTTTTTGTAACCGAAGATGCCTGGTCAGAAGTACCTTTGGCCACCTGTTGTACGGTATTGCTGATTTGATTGGTTGCCAATCCTGCCTGGTTGGCGGCATCTGCCAGTTGTTCAGAAGCCTGGGCTAATTCTGTGGCATTTTTATTAATCTGACTCACCGAATCGCGCAACCCGTTGACCATATTCAGGAACGCATTACCCAATTCGTCTTTTTCCGATTCGGGCTGAACATTTACAGTCAGATCATTATTGGCAATGACTTTCGCCGCATCACCCATTTTCTGCAAGTATGCGATGAGGTTATTCATACCTTTGCCCAGATCACCCAGTTCATCTCGTCTATCGGCAACTGCTTTCCGGGACTTTTCGTCCAGATCTCGCACCAGATCGCCTTTGGCGATACGCGTGATGGCACTGACAGATTGTCCCAGAGGTATGGTGATATTTCGCGCAATAGAAATACCCATAAAGACGGAAATAGCCAATAAAACCAGTGACACGATAATTAGCATTACTGTAGCCTGAGAAAAAGTATTATCTCCCTTTGTTTTTTCTTCTGTGGCAAGTTGAATGGTAATGTTCACAAGTTTGGTTGTGGCGGCTGCCACGGCTTTTCGGGTATTGGATACGTCTCCGCCATCAGAAATACTGGTCATCGCGGTTTCATTATTCCCGCTGTCAACTTCAGCAAGTGCCTTATCTAAAGCCGTATAATACTCTGCCAACGCTTTATCAAATTCTGCCATGGCTGCTTTGTGCTCTTCTGAAACAACGATTCCCCGGTATTTTTCAACATTTTCGCTTACTGTGGCTTTGTCGGATTTGATCGTATTTGCAATGGCTGCCCGTTGATCTGGAATCAACATGTATTTCATCATATCTCCCCGAATCGTCAACAAGGCAGATTCGGCCATTTCAATATTAATGATGGGTTTAGTCCGCTCTTCAAAGAGGATATTCATGTTGTTATTCATGCTGTTCATATTGATATAGCTGATGACGGAAACCACCAGAATCAACAATGAAACCAGTAGAAACCCGCCAACCAATTTCACCTGGGTTTTGATATTGTTGAGAAATTTCATGGCTGACTTCCCCTTTCTATAATCTTTATGAGGAAATTGAAAAGATGGCAAACATTATCCAATAACCAGATTCATGGATGATGGTTGCTTTGGCAGATGGTCTTTCAAGTTAGTTCGCAACCCTGAATGGAATGACAATTCAGGATTCGACTTCATCTCAGGCCTTACTATTCAATTGGCTGCGTAGGTTCCTGGTTTTTTGATGGGGAAATTATCTGGCAGGGATGTGCGTCAGTGAAATGCTAAGCATAATATTGTTAATCACAATAATTATGCCGATTAAATTCACGAATTTCAATTGACAATTTTCTTCCGAATGCAACAGATTTCAGATTGGAGAAGATTTCGGTATAATTCTGATCAAGTAAACCTTCCTTCATTTCACATTTGAACCGCGAATTTTCGCATTGGATTCAAACTGCCCATTGCAGTTCTTTTCTGTTTATAGGAATTCACATGATGGAAGGTAAATTGACTGT
The DNA here is from genome assembly GCF_001050275.1 of Leptolinea tardivitalis. Taxonomy (GTDB): domain Bacteria; phylum Chloroflexota; class Anaerolineae; order Anaerolineales; family Anaerolineaceae; genus Leptolinea; species Leptolinea tardivitalis. The sequence continues at coordinate 462,914 of NZ_BBYA01000010.1, read as the reverse complement.
CTACTTTGACCCCCCATACTGGGTGGGGATTTTTGAAAAAACTGAAAACGGCCTGTATCAGACGGCAAAGCACGTATTTGGGGCTGAACCATCTGAGCCGGAATTGCTTAAGTTCGTTTTGGAAAAATATCCTTCGGTTGCTTTTTCAAGACCGGTACCTGCGGAAAATGTTTTAACTGAAAAGGTGAACTACAAACGACGTATGCGTGAGATCCGGGCAGAAATGCGGAATCCCTGCCGGTCTACACGTGCACAGGAAGCTCTTCAAAAAGAATATGAAATCAATGCCAGAGAACGAAAATTGATCTCAAAAGAAGAACGTCAACTGGAGAACGATCACAAGTACAGGTTGCGCCAGGTTCGGCGGGCGGAAAAACATCGTGGTCATTGATGGACAAATCGGAGTACAATAGGTTAAGTTTTAGCGGTAATGTGATGAATTCGTACGCCTATTATCCCGTTCCGGGTGACAAACCAATAATTCCCCTCGACCGGATGCAACCTATCCGGTTAGATCGGCAGCGTCTCTCACCGTTAACCGGCTGTCTGCTTGGATTGCTGGTTTTATTGATCTTCATGTGTATCGGCGGGTATTTTTTAATGCCCATTCGAACCAATATGGTGGTGATGGGTCTTGATCGAGCCCCGCAGGGCAGCAGCATCAGTCGCACAGACACCCTGATTCTAATGACGGTCGTTCCGACCCGCCCGTATGTAGGAATGTATTCTATTCCGCGGGATCTCTGGGTGGATATCCCCAATGTGGGCCAGAACCGGATAAATACCGTTCACTTTTTTGCCGAAGCCGAAAAAGACGGTAGCGGACCTGTTGCCGTGCGCCGATTGGTGGAAAAGGATTTTGGGGTGAAAGTTCCCTATTATGTGCGTATCCGGTTTGACGGTGTCGTAAAAGTGATTGATGCCCTGGGCGGGCTGACGATCACTCTGGATACAGCGCAATCTGGTTATGAGGCAGGTACCCATACATTGGATGGCACAAAAGCACTGGCATTTGTCAGGGATCGTAAAGGATCTGATGACTTTTTCCGCATGACACGCGGTCAACTGGCCATCAAGGCGGTGGCACGGCAAATGATCAACCCGTTGATCTGGCCGCGAATACCCGGTGCCATACTGGCGGGTCTGAGTTCTGTGGATACCAACATTCCTGTGTGGGATTGGCCGCGGCTGGGTTTCGCATTCTTACGGGCTGCCATCACCGGTTTTGATGCCCAAACCGTCACCCATGATATGGTTATTCCCTGGAAAACCGATGAAGGCGCTCAGGTGCTTTTGCCCCGCTGGGAATTGATCCTTCCTCCGGTACAGGAAATGTTTAAAAAAATGTGATCATCTTTATCGGAACAAAAAACCGTAAGGATTTTCAATACCCTTACGGTTTCTTTGAATTGAATTGTATCGGGTCTGGATTCCAACATAAGGATTGGAAAATTTTTCCGAAAATTCCGACAGACAGATAGATTATCCGATCGCTTTTTTGGCAACCTCGATCTGTTCTTCTACAGCTTCCAGCGCAGTACCCCCGTACACTGACCGCCGGTTGACAGAAGCCTCAAGACTTAATGCGGTATACAAATCTTCGGCGAAAGCGGGATGAATGGTTTGATAATCTTTTAATGGCAAGGTGGCCAGGCTTTCACCTTTCTCTTCCGCCAGACGAACAGCCTTGCCTACGGCTTCATGTGCACTGCGGAAGGGAATTCCTCTGGCAACCAGGTAATCGGCGAGATCGGTGGCCAATATAGCCGGGTGGATGGCACTCCGGCAGCGTTCAGGATTGACCTTGAGGGTCGAAATTACACCTTCCATAACTGGCAGTAACACGTCCATAATGTCGGCTGCTTCGAAAACGGCGGTTTTGTCTTCCTGCAGGTCTTTATCATAAGCAGAAGGAAGACCTTTTAATGTGGTCAGCAGACCGGTCAACAGGCCGTTCAACACACCGGATTTCCCGCGGGTCAATTCCAGCATATCCGGGTTTTTTTTCTGCGGCATCAGGCTGGACCCGGTGGAATACGCATCATCCATGGTGACAAAACCATATTCCACTGTGGAATAAAGGATAAGGGCTTCTGACAGGCGGCTGAGGTGTACCCCGGTAAGGGCAGCCCAGAAGAGGAATTCGGCGGCAAAGTCACGGTCAGAAACGGCATCGAGAGAATTGGGGGATGGAGCTGCAAACCCCAGATCTCCGGCCAGAGCGGCGCGGTCAATGGGGAAGGTCGTCCCGGCCAGGGCACCACTCCCCAGTGGAAGGACGGCTGCGCGTTTGGTCAATTGCTGCAGGCGTTCGCGGTCGCGCTGCAGCGGCCACAGGTGACTCAGCCACCAATGGCTGAACAGGATAGGCTGTGCCTGTTGAAAATGTGTGTACCCTGGCAGAATAACGTCAATATCGGTCTCCGCCCGGTGGAGCAATGCTTTTTGCAGACTTTGAACGGCTTGATCCAGCCGCTCCGATGCTTCCAGCAGCCACAGACGAAAATCTGTGGCTACCTGATCGTTGCGGCTGCGGCCGGTGTGCAGCTTACCGCCCACCGGACCAACAAATTCAGTGAGCCGGCGTTCAACTGCAGTATGGATGTCTTCGTCATTTTCGGTGAATTGAAATGTGCCTGATTCTATTTCATCCAACACAGAATGCAATCCGTTCACCAGTGTATCTGCCTCGTTCGGGGTCAACACACCGGCAGCAGCCAGAGCCCGAGCCCAGGCCTGGCTGCCGCGGATATCTTCAACATAGAGACGCTTATCCACCGGCAAAGAATTATTCAAAATGGATGCCAGGGAATTAAGCCCGGCGCGAAAACGGCCTGACCAGAGCGTCATGATGTCTCCTTAATCGCGTATGATTTTTTCAGTAGGAACTGGCGGGATACCTTCTCCGAGACCTTTCATCATGGCCTGCACTTTGGACGGAAGCCCAAACAGGCGGATGAAACCGGCTGCATCGGTGTGATCGTACACCTGAGAATGGCCGAATGTGGCAAACTCTTCCCGGTACAGGCTGTAGGGACTCTGACGGCCGGCGACGATCATATTGCCCTTGTACAATTTTACTTTGATTGAGCCGGTCACAACTTTCTGAGTGGATTGGAAGAAGGCATCCATGGCTTCGCGTAACGGGGTAAACCACAGGCCAAAGTACACCAACTCGGAGTATTTGTGCGCGAGGACGTCTTTATAATGCATGGTTTCGCGGTCAAGAGTGATGGATTCCAGCTCGTTGTGGGCAAACATGAGAATTGTGCCGCCCGGTGTTTCGTAAACGCCGCGCGATTTCATGCCTACCAGACGATTTTCCACCAGGTCAATCCGGCCGATGCCATGTTTGCCGCCCAGGGCGTTAAGGGTTTCCACCAGTTTTACTGGTGGAGTGGGAACACCATTGAGGGCAACCGGTTCACCCTGTTCGAAAGTGATTTCCACTGTTTCTGGTTCATCCGGTGCGGCAAAAGGAGAACTTGAGAGCACAAACATGTCTTCATGCGGTTCACTGTTGGCATCTTCCAGATTACCGCCTTCATGTGAAATATGCCACAGGTTGCGGTCGCGGCTGAAGAAGGAAGGATTCTTGGTGGGTGCGGGAAGATTATGGGCGGCGAGATAAGCCAGGGCGTCTTCACGAGACTGGATGTTCCATTCGCGCCATGGAGCAATCACTTTGAGGCGGGGATCAAGCGCTGTGAATGCCAGTTCGAAACGGACCTGGTCATTGCCTTTACCGGTACAGCCGTGTGCAACAGCATCAGCACCTTCTGCCCAGGCGATTTCAACCTGTTTCTTGGCAATCAGCGGGCGGGCGATGGATGTGCCGAGTAAATACTTGCGTTCGTATACTGCGCCCGATTTAATCAGCGGCCAGAGGTAATCTTTGCAAAATTCCTCGCGCAAATCAAGTTTGATGATTTTGCTGGCGCCCTGCTGTTTGGCACGTTCTTCCAGGTTTTCCAATTCTTCTGCCTGACCGACATCAGCGCAGTAGCAAATCACTTCGCAATTGTAATTTTCTTTCAACCAGGGAACGATCACCGAGGTGTCCAATCCGCCTGAATATGCCAGTACTACTTTTTTTACTTCCTTTTTTGCATTCATGAGTTCCTCCTGAGAAAATAATAACAAAAACCCCGCCGATATGGCGGGGTTTGAATGTACCGTTAGAAGATGTGGTCTTCGTAAAACAGTCCAGCGAAACCTACCCAACCATCCGGAGATGTGGGAGAGACATGGTTCGTCGGACTCGCAATTCAGATTTCATTGGCTGTATTGTACCGTAATATTGCGCAGCGTCAAGGAAATTCTTTTTCATTACCGGCTGATCAGGCGGCCCAGAGATGGTGTTTTCACTGAGATGGCTTCATGCGGACATAATTCCTGGCAACAATAGCACCGGATGCAAAGACTGTAATCGTATACCGGCGGCGATTTGCGGCCATCTGCCCAGCTCAAAGCTTTAGGGTGGGCAGGGCAGACCTCTTCACATTTGCCACAGCGGGTGCATTTTTCTCGATCAATGGTCGGCCGAGGCGATACATACCTGCGCATCAGGGACGAAAATGCGGGGATTCTGTCATTGGCAGCTCCGGTTTTATCCCGGTTGACATTGAAATCGGGGGTATAGAACTGTTCCAAAGGATCCCCCAGATATTCGACACGGGTAATACCCAGGTTGTATTGTTCTCCCAAAGTGATGGTTTCAACCAGTGACTCGTCGAGATTAATCATTCGGCAAACGGTGGCATCCAGAGCAATTGGATCTGTAGACATCAGAATCACGTTCATCTGGCGCGGTGTTCCGTTACGCGGCCCGTTGCCTTCCATGGCTATAATGCCATCCATAATGAAAAGCCGCGGTTTGATCAACAAGTTAAGGTCTACGAGCATCCGAGAGAAGATAACTGGATTGGGTAATGAAGCATGAAATTCTGTTTTAAGAACACCTGGAACGCAACCAAACTGGTTCTTTACCGCTCCGGTTATGCGGGTGAGGGCATGGCTTTTTAATTTGCACAGGCTGATCAGCCCATCCGCTTCCATCACGGAACGGGCGAGAGTAAATTGTTTGATCAGATTCCCTTCCGGGAAGGGCACGGTTTGGGTTGATTGGAAATCTGCTACAGGGATCCCCACCTCATCGGCGGCAGCCAGCAGGCCGGCCTGTCGGGCCGCGGCTTGAGTGCTGCCTATTGCCGGTGAGTCGCCAAAGGAAAGTTGTGCCCCGGTTTGTTTGAATTGTTCAAGTACAGCCTTGAAAACCGTCGGGTACGGGCTGATACATTTATCCGGCGGTTCTCCCACCAACAGATTAGGTTTGATGATAATTTTCTCACCCGGTCGTGCAAATTGACCGGCACCACCCAGAAGATCAAGACCGTGCGAAACGGCTTTCCTCACATCATCCTGATCGTATGATTCACAGCGAATCAGCACTACTTTTGATAATGTATCCATCCCTTATCTCCATTTTGAGGCAGGTTAGGTATTCTATGTTTATTTCTCTGATTTATCTGTATTATTTTACTGTATCAAGGTTGAGGATCTATATAAGAAAAACCGGAACCTGGTTCCGGTTTTTCGTCATGATGAGGCGGTATTGAAATTACAGGGCCATCGGCGTTCGACCAAACAGCTGGTCGCGCAGTTGCACAACCTGACGTCGAAAATGATCGTCACGTTCTATCATGTCGGCAACTTTTTCACAGGCATACATCACGGTGGTGTGGTCTCGACCGCCAAGAGCCTGCCCGATTTGTGGCAGAGAAACATTGGCGACTTCGCGCAACAGGTACATAGCCACCTGACGGGGTAGTGCCACGCCGCGTGACCGGTCACGGCCAAGCATTTGCTCGGTGGTGACGCCAAAGGCGCGGGCAACCGTGTTGACCACCTGGCGTGGTTCCATGGAGCTGTGTTGGGGCAGCATATCGGCCAGGGCAGAAGTGACCAGTTGCGTGGTCAAAGGCATCCCGCTCAAGTCGGAGAAAGCCAATACACGCGTCAACGCACCCTCCAGTTCACGTATGTTAGATTGGATTTGGCGGGCGATGATTTCGATGATCTCGTTGGGCACCCGGCGTCCGGCTCGTTCCGCTTTTGATCGCAAAATCGCCATGCGGGTTTCCAGGTCAGGCGGTTGGATATCCACCGTCAAACCCCATTCAAAGCGGGAGCGCAGCCGTTCTTCGAGGGTAACCATGGCTTTCGGAGGGCGGTCAGAAGAAATTACAAGCTGTTTGTTGGCTCCATGAAGGGCGTTGAAGGTGTGGAAGAATTCTTCCTGCGTTGATTCTTTACCTGCAATGAATTGAATATCGTCAATGAGCAAAATATCTGCCTTGCGGTAGCGGTCGCGGAACTGGTTGGTGGTGTGTGTGCGAATGGCGTTGATCAGGTCGTTGGTAAAGTCTTCTGACGAAACATAAAGCACCGACAAATTGCGGGCATTTGTCGAATTGCCGATAGCTTGCAGCATGTGGGTTTTCCCCAGACCTACACCCCCGTACAGGAAGAGAGGATTATAGGCACGTGCCGGGTTCTCTGCCACGGCCAGGCTGGCAGCATGAGCCAGCCGGTTGCTGGCGCCTACAACAAAGGAATCAAAGGTGTAGCGCGGATTTAACGTGCGATTGGTACGCACTTCAATTTCACGCTGCTCTTCTTCAATTTCATTTTCAATGACAGCTTCATCCACGGCCGGTTCAATATTCTTCTGCCAGACGACAAAGTTCACCGACTGACTGGAATCCATCAAACCGGTAAGAATACGAGAGACTGTGCTGGTGAGGCGGGTATCGAGCCAGTCACGGGCATAGGCATTTTGCACACCTACAGTGAATGTATTCTTTTCATAGTTAATCAGTTCGGTGCTGCGTACCCAGGTGTCAAAGTTGGCTTTGGGCATTTCCATTTGAAGTTGTCCAAGCGCCGCCTGCCATGCAGATTGTGGGTTCATCATCAACTGGGCCTCCGATCAAAGATTCTTGCTGTGTATTGCGTATCCGAAATATAGCAGTGTTAATAAATCCCACTGCAATGCAATGGGAAATTACCACTTCTATTTACTTATTCGGATATAAGGAGTGAAGTTGCCTGGGGGCGTTCCCCTCTAATTCACTTCCAAATTCTAACAAAAAGGGATGGGTCAAACAAGGTGATTCGACTACGGAAGCCTAAAAAAACCTGAAACTTTAAGGTTATTAATCTTAAAGAAAATGACAGATGTCAATCTTTAAGATTTCTGGTTCGAATAGGTGTTCGTGCCAAGTATTGGTTTTCAACTCAAAATAAAATCCCGTATATAGGGGTTTGTGCCCTAAAATCGATTCTTTCCCCCTTAATTGGGGGGTATGGAAAAAGAATTATTACTAGAAGAAATCCGAATCGCCCCTGAGTCCGCGATTCATTTTTGAGAGTCCGTCAGGATCATGCGGGCAGCTTTGCGGCCGATCTCGACGGCGAAATTCGTCCCGCGATCCCACGGGTACACCTGACTCATGCTGGCAAAATAAAGACCGGCCATAGGTGTTCGGATATCTGGAATATTCCTGGAGTGATCCACCAAAGGCACCGGCTGGGCATAATTCGTTTTGAACAGCCAGGTTTTACGAACCCAGTCTGGCTTAAACTCAGGGTTGATACGCTGCAAGGCAGGTAAAAACCGCTCCAATAATTCTTCCTGGGTTAATTTGAAATATTCGTGATCGGTTTCCAGGTAATCGCCGCAGTAAAGAAGGTGATCGCCGCCGTAGTATTCTTTCGGCAGGAAATTGGTATGCTCCACCAGTGCCAGAAAAGGAAAACCGGCCGCCTTCGGCAGGTTGAACCAGTAATATCCCTTATCTGATAAACGGTGCTTAATGGCCAGAACCATTACCACAGCACCGAGGCTTTTGAGATTCAACAATCCCTGCAGGTAATCAGACGGCAAATCTGGCGCCATGTGTGCCATCAGAGCGGGTGACACCGTTACCAGGCAGCGATCAAAATTTTGCTCACTGCCTTTTGTTGCAACCGTTATTTTTCCATCATCATTTTGGTGAATCTGATCCACTCCGGTCTTGTAGTGGATGGTGACGCCGCGTTTCTGCAATTCAGCAGCAAAAGCATCTGCGAAAGCCTGGAAGCCGCCTTCAAAGGTGGCCAGTTTGGTGGTACGGCTGTGTAGACGTGCCCACATCCAGGCCATGTTGACCTGACGGGCATAGTGTTCACCGAATTTTCCATCCAGCATGGGCAGCCACATCTGGTTGTAGGCAGTTTCTCCCGCCCATTTACGCATCCATGTATCAACGGTGACATGTTCCATCGGTTTCCAGTTGCGGGTCAGCCGGATGTACAGTGTGGCCAGGCCAAACCGGATTTTATTGATTCCCCAGCCGAGACCAGGGTAGAGAATGGCCGCCGGAATAGAATCAAAAGGATAAAACTGCCCCTTGTGGTACATCACAGTCTTGGGCTGACGGATAACCAGATGATCTTTTAAACCCAGCTCTTCGATCAGTCCCAGCATCTGACTGTCTGATAAGAACCAGTGGTGATAAAACTTTTCAAGAGACCAGGTCCATTCAGGTTCCTTAAAGCCACCGGCCAGACCACCCGGATAATCTGTTGATTCAAAAATATCCACCTGATGTCCGGCATTAACCAGATCATAGGCAGCTGACATGCCAGCCAGACCACAACCCACAATGGCGATTTTCATTCAGAGAGCTCCGGTTCAGTAAGATCGGGTTTGACGCCCCATTTCAGTCCCTCACGGGCAAAATAATAGGCACCCAGGGCGGTAATGGGAAGCCAGAGAGCTACATGTAATACAAGGGTATATCCGGCAGCAATTTCACCAGGCACACCGTAGGCAGAGAGAAGTGCAATACCCGGTGCGTCAAAGGTACCCACGTATCCAGGCGCTGAAGGTAGTGTGGTGGATAGATTTACAATCCCGTTCATCAGCATGAGTGCAAAGAAGTTGACCTGAAAGGGAAAGGCGTGCATCACAAACCAGTATTTTCCGGTTTCAAACAGCCAGATGATCACGGATGTGAAAAAGACCATCAAAGCTTCGCGCGGACTTCGAAGAGATTCCAACCCATCCAGAAATTTACGGGTAATACCCAGTACTTTCTCACGGAATCTCTCAGGCAGGAAACGGATAAACACCCGTTCAATAATCTTCTCACTGGCAGCTGGAAAAGCAGCCGCCAGCAGAAATACAACCAGTGCGCCTATAAAAGCCACCGCACCCCAGATGGAGAGATTCTGGATGCTGCCGATAAATCCCGAATCGCTGTTCAGCCTGGCCAGTTCCGGCAAGTTGAGAAACACAAATCCCAGCATGACCACGCCGTCAAAAACCCGTTCAATGAAAATGGTGGCCAGAGACGCAGAAATAGGCACACCTTCATGGTTTTTCAAAACAATCGCCCGCAAAACTTCTCCGGCGCGGGCGGGGTAGATATTATTGCCCATATACCCGATGGTGACGATGGGGAACATTTTTCGGGTGGATATAGGCTTCAACGGCCTGAGCAGATAATGCCAGCGCCAGGCTCGCACCCAAACGCCCATGAAATACACCAGAATACCCGGAATCAGCCACCAGTAGTTGGCTGTTTGCATGGTTCCCCACACCTGTTCGAGGTGCAGGCCGCGCAGAGCCAGATATAGAAACACAATACTGATGACCAGTCCGAGCCAGAACTGCCAGCGTTTCATAGCATCTCCCAGTTTGTTTCACAGGAAGATGGAGTAAACCGGTTATATCTCATAAATATTAATGTGCCACAAGCGAAATGATCCATGAAAGAATCACAATTATGGCCAGAAGATTGAAGACAATCTGTTGTGTTCTACGCCTGCGCTGTTCATTGTTGGGGGCTGATTGTGTTTGGTTTTTGCCTGACATTTATATCCTCCAAAGAGGTTAAATTGTACCATTCTCAACAGGGCAATTTAAAGAAAACGGGAGCGTTCGCTCCCGTTGTTTGGTTGACAAACAGTTCACTTTGTTTTGGCAGGTGCCGGCGTCTCTGCCGGCTTGGAAGAAGCTGCTTCTACTGTTTTTGATTCTGATGCAGTAGATTTTTCTTCACTGTGGGAACTGCCCGACCGGGTCTGGCCGGATGGTGAGCGGTGATCGGTAGCATAAAATCCGGAACCTTTGAAGACTATTCCAACCGGAGTGTACACTTTGCGTAATTCCTTCTTCCCGCATTCCGGGCAGCGTGTCAGCGGGGAATCGCTGAATTTCTGCGTCTTCTCAAATTGAACTCCGCAACTTTCACACCGATAGGTATATACTGGCATAGCAAAACCTCCAATCAAACTGAGGACAATTCTTATTCAACTAGTGAATATAGCACTCGATTGTATAAAAATCAATAGAAAATCTCATAATTGATAAACTCTTATAATTTTTTTATCTTTAACTATTTGATCTTCATGGGAATACCGGCGGCCATGAAATACACTTCATCCGCCAGAGCAGCCAGTTTCTGGTTGGCGCGCCCCTGAACATCCCGGAAGACCCGCCCCATCAAGGTATCTGGCACTATACCAAGCCCAACCTCATTGCTGACCAGTATCCAGGGTTCCGGGCGAGTGTGAATACCTTTAACAAGATCATCTAACACGGCTTCTGCAGATCGGGTGAGTGCCTCTTCACCGGAATCTTCTGAAAGAGTGGCAAAAGACCAGCCCAGCAACAGGGTAACGCAATCGAGAAGGATGGCATCATAATATGTTGGCAGGTTTTGCAGGCTGGTATACAGGTGATCTGAAGCTTCCAGTGTCTGCCAGCCAGAAGGGCGGGCAGCACGGTGTGCGGCTACACGGCGCTCCATTTCATCATCCTGCACCCGGGCAGTGGCTATGTAAAGGACATGACTTCCCATTTTTTGTGCCCGCTGTTGAGCATACAGGCTCTTCCCGCTGCGGGCGCCACCCAGAATAAAGATGACTTTTTCCGCCATGCCCGGTTATCCCCTGATTCGTTGGATCGAATCTGTAATGGCCTGCAAAGAGGTGCGCAGGTCATCCTCAGAAAAAACTTCCAGTGTTACAACACCCGTGAAATTGTTTTCCAACAAACTGCGGAACACTGTATCCAGGTTTTCCTTTGGAATGTGCATTAATGATTTGTGATCGCGTTCCTGTATCCCGTGAATATGCATCACGCTGGTCTGATCTATGCGGCCGGGAAAGAATTTCAATGGATCCTGCCCGTCCAGCCAAAGGTGGCCGATATCGATGCAGCGGGAGCAGCCAGACTGGCAAATCACGCTGTCGTTAAAATCAACTGGATACCCTTCCAGATTTTCCACAGCCAGTTTTTTGATGTTTCCTTCAAGGAATCCGGCCGTCTGTTGTAATGAGGCAACTGCCTGTTCGCGCCACGCTTTCAGTATTTTTATATCTCCGCTGGATCGTTCTTCTTTGCCATCCATATGAACGATATACGCCTGAGGTGAAAGATCGCGTGTAGCTTCAATGACCCGCCGGGCTTTTTGCAGAGAAATGGAGGCTTCACCCGGATTGGCTGCCAGGCGAAGGTCCAACGGCAGGTGAACGGTATATGTCAGATCGAATTTCAAGGCCAGTTGATTTAACTCCGCCACCTGACTGGCATTCGGAATATTGCATTGATCGCTGTCCAGTTCAAACAAGACCAGTTGAATATCCTGTACCTTTCCGGCCAGGTAATGGGCATTGGGCAGAATATCATCTGGAATGATATAGGATGTGGTTCCGATGCGGAAAGGCAGGTCAGCGGGATAGAGCGGCATAGGTTAACAATACCATCAATTCAGCTATTTCAATGGTCAACCCGAAAACATCTCCGGTTACCCCGCCAATTCGCGTGCGGGCAAAGGCAAAGATGCCAACAACAGCCAATGCGGAAACCGCGGCTGCCAGAGCGGCCTGCCAGCCTCCCAACACCATCAATGCAACAGGAAGAAATGCGGCCATCAGAATTGACGGAGTGGACAGGCCAGCAACAAGATCGGCTGCCATTCCTTCTGACCTGGCCAGGGGTTGTTTTCCGCCAATCAGCACCAGCCAGCGGCTGAATGTGCTGGAAAAAATGACAACGAAAAATACATTGGCAGGATTCACTGAATACAGGGCGGAAAATTTGGTAATTAAAAAAAGTACCAGGCCGACCATTCCGAAACTCCCGATATGCGGGTCTGCCATGATTTCAAGCCGGCGTTCTGGTTTGTGGGCAGATAACAATCCATCACAGCAATCGGCCAGTCCGTCCAGATGCAGTCCGCCGGTAAGCACAACCCAGAGCACCAATGTCAATACCGTTGCGGGCAAAACAGGAAGAAAGGTATGGAGGACCCACCAGCCAACTGCAGAGATTAACCCTATAACCAGACCCACACACGGAAACCATATGGCCGCAACACCGGTATCGCCTGGTTCCGGCGGCTCATCTGACGAACCTACAGGCAAGATCGTCAACAAGGAAAAGGCCAGTTGCAGATACTTCTTCATGAACGGTCAGAAACTCCCGCAGATTCAAATGTCGACATTTCATTCAAAATACGGACGGCGGCTTCAATGATATGGAAAGCCAGAACTGCACCGGTTCCTTCTCCGAGTCGCATATTGAAATCCATCAATGGTTCAATGCCCAACTTATCCAGCATGGCTCGTTGACCTGCCTCTACAGAACGATGGGCGGCAATCAGGTACGGCTGGATACCCGGTGCCAGTTCAAAGGCGAGCAAGGCGGCGGCTGTGGAGATGAACCCATCCACCACAACCGGAATGCCGCGGGAGGCCGCACCTATAACCAACCCGGCAAGTCCGCCAATCTCAAAACCGCCAACTTTTGCCAGCACATCTATAGGATCGTTCTTGTCTGGTTGATTCAATTGAATGGCTTTTTCAATGATTGCCACTTTGGTCTCCCAACCTCGGTCATCCAACCCGGTGCCGCGGCCGGTCACCCGACTGACTGGTTCACCGGTGAAAACGGCTGCGATGGCAGAAGAGGGCGTGGTATTACCAATACCCATATCTCCTGTGGCAATCAGATCAAGTCCACGGTCGATTTCAGCCCAGGCGATTTCCATTCCAAATTTAAGGGATTTTTCTGCCTGTTGGCGGGTCATCGCCGGTCCGGAAGCCATATTCATAGTTCCATAGGCGATCTTTCGATCAATTACACCGCAGCCAGAAGGAAAATCGGCGGCCACACCCATATCCACCACGCTGACGCGTGCACCGGCCTGACGGGCAAGGACATTAATGGCTGCACCGCCGGTTAAAAAGTTATGTACCATTTGTGGGGTCACATCTGCCGGATAGGCGCTTACACCTTCATGGGTCACTCCGTGATCACCAGCCATCACCACTACCGCCTTACGGGAGACATCTGGTTTGATCTTGCCCTGAATGGACGCAATTTGAATTGAAAGGTCCTCCAGGCGGCCAAGGCTTCCGGTGGGCTTGGTCAATTGGTTTTGTCTCTGGCGGGCCTGTCTGGCGATGATTTCATTCGGAGCGGGTATGGCGGGGATATCCAACATCATTCTACATAGATCCTTTCCTAGAAAAGACAACCGGCCGGCGGACCGGTCGGTTGTTTATTACGTTCATTTGCCTGGCCGTACTCTCTGGTCCGGAGAGAACAGGCCGTATTTTTTCTAAGGCAGGTATCCTGACTTGCGGCTAGGTCAGCCGTTCACAGTTGCGGCACAGTGCTGGAATCACTCTAAAAGAGTTCACCAGCTTCCCTGAATCTTTTCTAAGGAAACCTCAGAATGTTGTAAGTGTATGCTTTCCGGATAGGTTTGTCAAACCAGTCCTATTCTCCGATGGATACTAATCTCCAAATCTCTGGAAGAACCAGGTTTTTATCACCTGGGTGAGCAGTATATACGCAACGATCATTCCGGCCAGATACAGCCAGTACGTCGAAGGCAGGGCAACGAATCCCAGTGCACCGGCCAGCGGTGAGAAGGTCAAACCGATACCTATACCCAGAATAATGATCGATGTGATGATCAATGGCCAACTTGCCCGGCTTTGAATGAAGGGAATACGATTGGTACGAATCACATGGATGATCAGGGTTTGTGACACCAGACTTTCGACAAACCAGCCGGTATGGAAGAGCGCCGGATTGTTCCAGGCATTGAATACATACAACATCAGGAAAAATGTCAGATAATCGAAGATGGAACTTATGGGGCCAATAAAAAAGATGAACCGGCGGATCTCGCCAATCGTCCACTTTCGCGGTCTGGCGAGCCATTCCTTATCGACCTCATCCGTGGGGATAGCCGTTTGTGAAAAATCATAAAGCAAGTTGTTTGTTAAAACCTGGATCGGCAGCATGGGGAGGAACGGCAGAAAGATGCTTCCACCCAGTACGCTGAACATGTTACCAAAATTGGAGCTGGCCGCCATTTTAATATATTTGATGATATTGCCAAAAACCCGGCGGCCTTCAAGTACACCTTCTTCCAAAACAAGCAGACTGGTTTCCAACAGGATGATATCGGATGACTCTTTGGCGATGTCGACGGCAGTATCCACAGAAATACCTACATCCGCGGCCTTTAATGCCGGGGCATCATTGATCCCGTCACCCATGAATCCTACAACATGACCGTCTTGCTGCAAAGCACGGATGATGCGCTGCTTGTGGTTTGGAGACAACTTGGCAAAGATTGTGGCATTTTCCGCTCTCGCGGCCAGAGTTTTGTCGTCTATCTCATCAATCTCAGAACCGAGCAGGATCGATTCAACTGGCAGGTTAACCTGATGGCAAATGCTGATGGTCACAGTATCGTTATCACCTGTCAGAATTTTCACTTTGATGTTATTGGCTTCCAGCAAAGACAAAGCTTTGGCCGCATCTTGTTTGGGTGGATCGAGAAAAGCCAGGAAGCCTAACAACGTAAGGTCGGTCTCATCCTTGACGGAGTAAATTTTGTCATGAACTTCCTTTTCTACCATTTTGTAGGCTATGGCAATGACTCTGAAGCCCTGGGCATTCAGGTCTTGAACCAACTTGCGGCGTTTGAGATCATATTCGGGCAATACTTCCAGGACTTCCCCATCCATTTCAACGTGGCTGCAAAGTCCCATAATTTCTTCCACGGCACCCTTACAGATCAGGATATGATCATCCTCGTGGTCTTCCACAACCACTGACATTCTTCGGCGTGAAAAGTCGAACGGGATTTCATCCAACAATTGGTAATCACCCTTCAACACAATTTGCTCTTGCAAGTCAACATGGTTAAGCACAGCCACATCCAACAGGTTTTTCAACCCGGTCTGGAAATAGCTGTTGATATAACCGTAATGAAGCACTTTTGCGCTGGGGTTACCCCTGACATCCAGATGTTTTTCAAGGACGATTTTTCCCTGTGTAATGGTGCCGGTTTTGTCTGTGCAGAGTGTATCCATGGCGCCGAAGTTTTGAATGGCATTCAGGCGTTTTACAATGACCTTCTTTTTTGACATGGCGAGAGCGCCCTTAGACAGGTTTACCGTTACAATCATTGGCAGCATTTCGGGGGTTAACCCTACGGCAACCGCCAGCGCAAACAGAAAGGCTTCCATCCAGTTTCCTTTGCTCAACCCGTTGAACAGGAACACTAGGGGAACCATCACAATCATGAACTGGATCATCAACCAGGTAAACTGATTAATTCCTTTATCAAAACTGGTTATTTCTCGTTCTCCGGTGATACTGGAGGCCAGCGAACCGAAATAAGTGTTTCTTCCGGTGAATAACACGATAGCGGTTCCGCTCCCACTTTCCACATCAGAACCCAGAAAACCGATATTGCTCAATTCCAGCGGATTACCTGCACCCGCCTCGCTCTTTACGGAAAACTTTTCCACCGGCACGCTTTCTCCGGTTAATGATGATTGGTTCACGAAAAGATCTTTGGTTGAAAGCATGCGCACATCAGCCGGGACCATATCACCGGCGGCCAGGGTGACGATATCACCCGGAACCAGTTCTTTCAGTGGAATTTCCTGTCGCTTGTTATCGCGTATGACGGTGGCTGTCGTGCTGACCATAGCCTGTAATTGTTCTGCCGCATTATCAGCGCGTGACTCTTGTACAAATTGAAGTACCACCCCCAGGATCACCATCGAGCTGATGACAAGTGTAGCCCGAATGTCACCGGTGAAATAAGAGATGGCAGCCAGCCCCATCAGCAACAACACAAGTGGATTCTTGATATTGCTCCATAACCGCATCAGCGGCTTCTTCTTTTTCTCTTTGGCGACTTCGTTTGGCCCAAATTCTTTTCCACGAATTTCCACCTGTTCTTCCGGTAAACCCGCAAGTGTTACATTGAATTTCTCCAGAACCGAATTGGTCTCGAGGGCGGAAATATCTTTGAGAATTCCGGCATATCGGGCTGCATTTAATGCACCCGGAGTGTTTGACAGTATGGTGTTCACGAGTTTGTTGTCAATCAGGTTCATTTGTACCTCGCTCAAATTGTTATATTGGATGGTTCATTCAGCCGATAGAACAGGCTGTCCAGTAAAACAAATTGAAGCTAAGGTAAAGGAACTCGATCCCTGGCTTTATACAGGGACAAACGGCGCTGAAAAGCAATCATACGCATTTCAGTAATGCTGTTTGACAGCAGACATGAAATTGTTTTTTGCAGAAAGAGGTAAAACCAGCACATGAAACACGTCCTTTTTCAACAAAAAATCCTGTACCGGGCAGGCACAGGATTCCGTTCAGTGCTGGAAAATTTCAGAACTGTACTTAACCGTCTGTCCGGTGAGGTATCTGGCGTATTGCCAGAAGAGCTAGATAAGGGTCAGATTTTTTCTTCATAGTTATTTCTCGAAATTGATAATACGTCTGAATTTTATAGATGTCAATGATTTTTTCATTAATGCGAAAAAGAGAATCGTTTCAGTAAAAATTTATGCTGATTTTACAGAAAAAGATCTATGGAAATTCCAGAACTTGCCGAATAGGAAAATAAGCTATACCCTTCTGGCGGGGAGGTTTGTGTGTATATTGGATCGGATCAACTTCAATCACTTGTAATGGCAAGGCGTTTATTGTTATTAAACCGCCAGATCGAACAACAGCGCTCCGATCCGACGGTTGAAACGAAATCATTCAAAGAAATCTTAGAAAAAGATGAAATTTCCATGAGCGGGGGAGTGGAATCGAATCTGAGTGAAGGCAAATCATCAGTGCCATCCAGCGATGTCAGATTGACGGATTTACTGGAACAACTCGGAAATATCTAAGAAGTATTCTGGAAACCAGCCAGGATGATGTAAGAAACAAATGAATACTATGGGTTTTTGCTTCTACCCAAAACGCCCGGTGATGTAATCCTGGGTGCGTTTGTCTTTAGGTACTGTGAATATGGTCTCAGCCGGGGCATATTCCACCAGTTCACCCTGCAGGAAAAATGCCGCCATATCGCTGATACGCGCAGACTGCTGTGTGTTGTGAGGGGCGATCACTATGGTAAATTTTTCTTTCAATTCCCGCAACAATTCTTCGATTTTTGCTGTGGCCAAGGGATCGAGCGCAGAGGTGGGTTCATCGAGCAAAATGATCTCAGGTTGCAATGCCAGTACACGTGCCAGGCACATACGCTGCTGCTGACCGCCGGAGAGGGCGCTGCCAGGGTCATTCAAGCGGTCTTTGACCTCATCCCATAACACACTCTGCCGCAATGCCTGTTCTACTGCTTCATCCAGCTTTTTTCTATTCTTCATCCCCGCCATTACCAGGCCGTAGGCAACGTTTTCATAAATACTCAGCGGCAGGGCGGCTGGCCGTGAAAAAACCATGCCAACCCTCCGACGCAGATCATTAACATCTATATCCGGAGATAGAATATCCTGACCGTTGATCAGCGCTTTACCCTTTAATACCGTCACATCTGCCAGGTCGTTCAACCGGTTCAATACACGCAGCAACGAAGATTTTCCACCCCCGGCCGGGCCGAATAGTACAGTGATGGTGTTTGCCTTAATATTCAACGAAACATCTTTAAGGCTTTCCGTTCCATCGGAATACGTCAGGGTGAGGTGTTCAATGACGATCTTATCCATTTTTCACCATTGTCTCCTGGCACGGGCACGCGAACGGATCAGGGTTGCGGCGATATTCATACCCAACACAAATAACAGTAAAACAAGCACAGTGCCATATTGTATTTGAATGGGCATGCCGGGAACCTGGGTTGATATGACAAAGAGATGATACGGCAATGCCATTGTGGCATCAAACATAGAATGAGGGAGCTGTGGCAAAAAGAAGGCTGCACCGGTAAACAGGATGGGCGCCGTTTCACCGGCAGCGCGTTCCAAGCCCAGAATAACACCCGTTAGAATGCCGGGCAGTGCCTGGGGCAGTACCACTCGTTTGATGGTTTGCCAGCGGGTGGCTCCGAGAGAAATACTGACCACCCGGAAAGAGGTAGGAACGGCACGCAGGGCTTCTTCAGTTGTGCTGATGATCACCGGCAGTGTCATGATGGAAAGGGTCAGAGAAGCTGCCAGTATGCTGGTGCCAAAGTTCAAAAAGACCACAAACAGGCCGAGACCAAACAGGCCGTACACCACCGATGGAATACCGGCCAGGTTAATAATGGCAATGCGGATCAGGCGTGTCCATTGGTTATTGGGAGCGTATTCAGCGATATAAATGGCAGCAGCAATTCCCAATGGCACAGAAAAGATGGCCGTTCCCACGGTCAGGTAAAATGTGCCAATAATAGCCGGCCAGAGCCCGCCAGATTTCATACCATTGCTGGGCATACCCGTTAAAAATTCCCAGGAAATGGCGGGCGTCCCCTGAATAAAAATATAAATAACAATAGCGATAATCGGAATTACAGTGATTAAACTGAGGAGAGAAAGCCCGGCAAAGCCGATTTTTTGAGCCTGTTGAGGAATGAGCCGCCGTTTTCGCATGGTTTCCCCTTATGAAAGCAGACGCTCGCTGCGCGTAGTTTTCCGCGAGGTGAGGGTGAAAGCCACCACATTCACCACCAGGGAAATGATAAAAAGAATAATCCCGATCAAGAAAAGAACACTGTAATGCACACTACCGGCGGCCACTTCACCCATTTCAGAGGCAATGGTCGCTGTCATTGTACGGATTGGTAAAATGATTGTCTGCAATCCCTGAGGCATAACCGGTGCATTCCCGGTGACCATCATCACAGCCATGGTTTCACCCATGGCGCGGCCCATTCCGAGCAGAACGGCTGTAATTACACCGGATTTGGCGGCAGGAAGGGTCACTCCCCAGATCGTCTGCCAGCGCGTGGCGCCCAGTGCCATAGAGGCTTCTCGATATGACTTAGGCACAGTGTTCAGAGCATCTTCAGCCACAGATACCATGGTGGGAATGGAAATCATCCCCAGCAAAATGGCACCCGAAAGCGCCGTAAGGCCAGTAGGCAGGTCAAAAAAACGTCGCATGAAGGGAACAAGCACCTGTATACCCAGAAAACCCAGAACGACCGATGGCAAGCCCGCCAGAAGTTCAACCAGGGGTTTTAAGATTTCCTTGGTCCAAGACGGAGCAACTTCAGAAATATAAACGGCTGTACCGATTCCCAATGGAACAGATACCAGACCGGCTCCCAGAGTGACAAACAGAGAACCAAAAATCAATGGCCAGATTCCAAAATAGCTCTCTGTGGGATACCAGCGGGTGGAGAAAAGACTATTCAAGTCAGCTTTCCAGAGTGCGGGAAGCCCTTCACTGAGCAAAAAGTAAAGGATCAGAATCACAAATAGAATGCTGGAGTAGCCGCAAATCTGAATGATCCGGGTGACCAGTGTTTCTTTCCAGGCAGGAACAGAATGCAATTCTTCCATCTTCGTTTATCTACTTACCCGGAACATAAACCGGTACAAAGCCGGAATCGGCCACAATTTGCTGTGCTTCCGGTTTAAGAATCCAATCAAGATAGGTCTTTAACGCTCCCGCCGGCTGTCCGTGTGTGTACATATATAAATCTCGTGATATCGGGTATCTATTCTGGTTTACTGTTTCAACAGATGGCAGAACATATTCGGACCCTTCTGTTTTTGCCATCGCCAAAAGCTTAACATCTTTTGTGATATATCCGAGTCCATCATAACCAATGGCATTCGGGTTGTCATGGACTTCGGCAATAATTCCTTCTGACGAGGGCAATAGCAGGGTTGATTCGGAAAACAGGTCTTTACTTTTTGAATTGCCCATCCGAATGACGGTTTCCAGGAAGTATACATGCGTACCTGAATTGGATTCGCGTGAGAGACGCACGATGGGGCGGTCTTCACCGCCAACTTCAGACCAGTTATTGATTTTCCCCTGATAGATATCAGAAACCTGTTTCAACGTCAGGTGATCTACAGGATTGGATGGATGCACGATAACACCGATGGCATCTCTGGCCACCACAAATTGAACCGGTTCAAAGCCCTGTTTCTTGGCTTCGGCAATTTCTTCTGGTTTAATCGCCCGCGAGGCATTGGCAATATCCACTGTATTTGTCATCAAAGCGGTGATTCCTGTGCCGGATCCGCCGCCGGTAACAGAAATGCGCACATCCGGGTTTTCCTTCTGGTAGGCTTCTGCCCAGAGGAGAGCCAGGTTAACCATGGTGTCAGAACCCTTATTCTGAATGTAGGCAGAGGATTCTTTTTCAGCTTTGTCAACGGTTTGAGAAACCGGGGCGCAGGCTCCCAGCACTAATGCCGTCGCCAGCAGGATGAACGCGGCGGGTTTCATGCCCGCAATTATATCTGATGCTCGTCATGTTCTACTGATCGAATTTCATCCCTAATCTTGTATAATGAAATGAAACCACATTTGGTCAGGCTCATGGACACGATTCTTATTTTAGATTTTGGGTCTCAATATACCCAGTTGATAGCCAGGCGCATTCGGGAATTGCATGTTTACAGCGAAATTCTTCCATGGGATGCTCCTACAACAAAGATGGAAGCGTTGCACCCGGTTGGAATTATTCTCTCCGGCGGGCCATCTTCTGTTTACGATGAAGAAGCTCCATCGATCCAACCGTACATCATGCAGGCAGGTGTGCCCCTGTTGGGAATCTGTTATGGAATGCAGGCTATCACCCGTATACTGGGCGGACAGGTTATCCCTGCGGGAGAACGTGAGTTCGGTCCATCGCAGATTCATGTGAAAAAGGAAAACCCTCTGATTCCGCCGGGAATATTGGATGTTTGGATGTCTCATGGCGACCGGATAGACAAGATTCCGGCCGGGTTTGAAATTCTGGCAGAAAATCCCAGCTGTCCGTTTGCCGCCATGGGAAATATCGCTCAGCGCATTTATGGCGTGCAATTCCATCCAGAAGTCAGGCATACCCCACAGGGATTAGAGATACTACGCCGATTTGTTTTGGAAATTTGCGAAGCCGAAGCCACCTGGACGCCCGAATCTATGATCGATCTAGCGGTAGAACGAATTCGCTCACAGGTGGGTGACTCACGATTGCTTTCGGCTGTTTCAGGTGGTGTGGATTCAAGCGTGGCTACAGCCCTGGCGGCTCGTGCTGTCGGTGACAGGTTGAGCGCTGTCTTTGTGGATCACGGTTTACTGCGGAAAAATGAACGACGTTATGTAGAAAAAGCCTTTACTCCATTAATGGGAGACCGCTTTGTGTGCATCGATGCATCTGAATGGTTCTTACAGGGACTTGAAGGAGTAAGTGATCCCGAAACGAAACGTAAAGTCATCGGTGAAACCTTCATCCGTGTGTTTGAAAACCACGCTCGCAGTCTGGGAAAAATCGATTTTCTTGTGCAGGGGACTATCTATCCGGATGTAGTTGAATCAAGTGCGCCGGAACGTAATAAAGCAGCTCGAATCAAAACCCATCATAACGTGGGAGGTTTGCCAGAAGATATGAATTTTAAACTGGTAGAACCGCTGCGTTATTTCTTTAAGGATGAAGTGCGTATGGTGGGTGAAGCTCTGGGACTGCCCAGTGAATTGGTCTGGCGGCAGCCATTTCCTGGCCCCGGTCTGGCTGTGCGCTGCCTGGGTGAGATAACGGCTGAAAGATTGGAACGGCTTCGCAACGCTGACGCCATCTTTACAGAAGAATTAACCGCGTCTGGTTGGTTAAAGAGGAGCGCCACAGGAGAAGATGATCGTGCCGCCCAGGCTTTTGCCGTGTTGCTGCCTGTAAGATCAGTAGGTGTAATGGGTGACCAGCGTACGTATCAGGAAGTTGTGGCTCTCAGAGCCGTCACAACTGAAGATTTTATGACAGCCGATTGGGCCCGCCTCCCGGCAGATTTGCTCGGGCGGGTAGCCAACCGGATTGTGAATGAGGTTTCGGGGGTCAATCGGGTGGTCTATGACGTAACCAGCAAACCACCCGGAACCATTGAATGGGAATAATACAATCGCATAAACATAGGAGCTTGCAAGATGAATTTTGGAGAAGTGCTTTCAAAAGCCTGGAAGATCATTTGGAAAAACAAGGTCCTCTGGATTTTTGGGATTCTGGCATCGTGCGGCCGGAGTAGCGGGGGAAGCGGCGGCAGGGGAAATTTCAACCTTCCCTCGAATGGGAACCTTAATCTCCCGAAAGGCGAGAATCCTTTTTCAAATTCACAGATACCCGATATTGACAAACTGGGCCAAAACTTTGAAAAGTTGTTTACCAATGGAAATGAACCCCAGTGGGGTTTCATTATCGGTTTGATTTGTCTTATCTTTTTCATTGCCATCATATTTGCTTTCCTCAGCACCATCGGACGGATAGGCCTGATCCGCGGCACAGTAATGGCAGATAACGGTCAGGAACCATTAACCTTCGGGCAGGTCTGGACTTCCAGTCTCCCGTACTTTTGGAAAGTATTTTTCCTGAACCTGTTGTTCGGCCTCGTTATCATGTTGGCCATGCTTATCGTTCTGATACCATTGATCATTTTCGCTTTTGGAACGATGGGTATCGGTCTCCTCTGCATTATTCCCCTTCTTTGCCTGTTTATTCCGCTAACCATGATTCTGAATGTCATTCTCGAACAGGCGAATGTTGCGATGGTGGTCGAGGATCTGGGTATCTGGGCATCCGTTGTGCGCGGTTGGAATGTGTGCCGAGAAAATATTGGACCGGTGGCGGTTGTGGCGCTGGTTATCATATTTGGCGGTGGCATAGCCGGTTTCATCATCGCACTGCCATTATTGCTGGTACTTGTTCCCCTCCTGGTGGTGGTTTTCTCCCAGGATCAATCCGTTATGACGACCGGATTGGCCACCAGCGGGGTATTGCTGTGCTGTTTGATGCCGGTTGTGATAGGATTACAGGGTATTTTACAGAGCTACATTGGTTCAATCTGGACGTTGACGTTCGTCCGATTAACGGCGCCCAAACCGGTTGAATCTGAATTTCCTCCATCTGTGACCGTATTGAACTGATCAACCAGCGAGACAGGCTTGTGAAAAATTGGCTGCACATTTCAGGGGCCATCTTTCTGCTTCTGGCATTTTTCTGCCAGCCGGCAGGGATGGTTCCTGTTGTTGCACAGGCAGAAGCTAGAATAAAGATTAACCATTTGGATGCTTCCGGTTTTCCTACCATTCGGTTGGAAGCTGATGTATTGAAACCAGACGGCAGCTTTATATCTGATCTCAAACCGGAAGATTTTAAGGTGATTGAAAACGGCCAGATGAGGCCTGTTGATGAGGTGCAGGAAACCCCCAATGCCGTTGATTTCATCGTAGCAGTCAATGGCGGGCCAATTCTGGGGAATCGCATTTCCAGCAAGACCAATCTACAATTAATCAAAGATGCCCTGATGGACTGGGTGCCGGAAGCCCAATCTATTGGAAAGGGGGATTCGGTTACTCTGGTAACCAATGCCGGCGTTAAAGCAGTGCGTCTCGATTCACCGGAAAAGTGGATATCTGCGTTCAATTCGATCAGCACAGAACTGGTGAATGCCACACCCAGTTTGACCAGCCTGACAAAAGCCGTAGAGCAGGCTACCGGGGCTCCTACGCGGCCGGGCATGAAACAGACAATTTTGTATATCACCCCGCTCATGTCTTCTGGCATGGCAAAAGCCATTGGAAATGTGGCCGATCAGGCAGCTGGTGCCGGGATCAAGATCAATATCTGGCTGGTGGCACCTGCATCAGCCAAGCAGCCTGAAGCGGAAAAGTCTATCCAATCTCTGGCTGATCGTACGGGAGGTGAAGTTTACCGTTTTTCTGGAAAAGAAGCCCTGCCGCCTATCGAAACGTACCTTCAGCCGCTGCGCCGTCAGTATGAGATTATGTACCGTTCCCGAAGTAACAAAAGCGGCATTCAGGTGATAGCCCTGGAGATTCAAACCGATAAACTCCAGGTGCGCTCCACTGATGAGAATGTAACGGTAGATATCAAAGCGCCCAATGTGATGTTTGTCAATCCACCGGAAGGTGCTGCATTACAGTGGAAAACGGATAAAAATGGCCGTGCCAGTCTGGAACCGCCAGAAATTCCTCTGCAGATTCATATTGAGTTTCCTGATAACCATCCGCGCAATTTGCTATTCAGCCGGCTGATGGTCAACGATCTGGTGGTGGATGAGCGTAACGGTGCGCCGTTTGATCAATTAAAATGGCCGGTGACACGTTTGAAAACCAGTGGTTCGTACAATTTGCAGGTGATTATCAAAGATGAACTGGGATTCACCAGCAAAACGGTTGTCTTACCATTGGATGTAGAAGTTCCAATCCCGCCTGCTGTCAACTTTCTTGAATCCATCTCGTCAGAACGTTTGGCTCTGGCGATTGGTGTCATATTGCTGGTGGCAGGAGGCGGTTTATTTCTGCAATTCCGTTTGAAAAAGGGCAGGGAGAAACCAGCATTAAAACCGGCTGCTGCGAAGATTGATACCCATCCGGTAGAGAGAACATCTGTTGTAACCAACCTGAGTGACAATAAAACAGTGCCCTCCATCTCTGCTTCGTTGCGAGATTCCACCGGGTGGCTTTTTCCTGTCGCGGGAGGGGATACCATAACCACACAACCGAGTATCCGCTTGAATGAGCCTGTGGTTACCCTGGGAAGCAGCCCGATCCGGGCCAGCGTGGTTATCCCATCTCCCAGTGTGGATGGACTTCATGTTCGCATTATCCATAAAATGGATGGTTACTGGCTGGAAGATGCCGGGTCTGTCTCGGGCACGTGGGTCAATGGAACACCGGTTTCCAACCTGGGAACAGAGCTTCACCCCGGTGATACCATTCGGCTGGGGAAGGTCAGCTTCCGCTTTGAGCTGCGGGGATAACGACCCGAAGAATTGGAAAAGTGATATAACCAAAGGCGCGCGAGATATGATAAAATCTCGGGCAGGGAGGGATGGCCGAGTGGCTTAAGGCGCCTGTCTTGAAAACAGGTGTGGGGAAACCCACCGTGGGTTCGAATCCCTCTCCCTCCGCCTTAACACCTTTCAGGCAGTTAATTAACATGGGAATATTGGGGAGGTGCCAGAGTGGCCGATTGGGCTCGCCTGCTAAGT
The DNA here is from genome assembly GCF_001050275.1 of Leptolinea tardivitalis. Taxonomy (GTDB): domain Bacteria; phylum Chloroflexota; class Anaerolineae; order Anaerolineales; family Anaerolineaceae; genus Leptolinea; species Leptolinea tardivitalis. Next base: position 437,372 of record NZ_BBYA01000010.1, on the reverse strand, counting down.
GAGTGCTGGGGTTCCTCAGCCGTGGGTTCGAATCCCACCCTCCCCGCCAGAATCGTCAAACGCCGGTATTGATTAAAATATCGGCGCTATTCTTAAATGCAGCGAATTATCGCACCAGAACTTTATCGTTCTGCAAAATTAGGATAAATCCAATAGATACTGGAATAACGGTGGATAATACAGATAATGAATCAGGGTGGAGATATTAAAAGTATTTCGAGATTTGAGCATTACATTCCTTTTCTATCGTTAATAGTTTTCTCTGTGGGTCTTTTTCTCCTCGATGAATATCTGAGTGGCTGGATGCAAACACTCTGATTTGGTCACTTGACAAAGTACACCACGGCTAGAATTACCCCTACCACCACAACAATCCAGCGCAGCACCGAGCCATTTACAGAACCTGCAATCCGGCCGCCCAGAATACCACCGATCAGTGAACCGGTCATCATTACCAATGCCACTGGCCAGTTGATCTGACCCGTGAAGACGAAAAACACCGCTGCCGTGGTACCCGAAACCAGTCCGATCACCTGTTTGATGGCATTCAGGCGGGTCATGGTCTCCTCCAGAATGAGACCGGTTACTGCCAGAATGATTACACTGGCACCAGCGCCGAAATAACCGCCGTACACCGAAACCAGCCCAACCGGCAGGATCAACCAGGCATCCGTCAGGTGGATATGGCCGGATGTCGAACGGTGCAGCAGCCATCCGCGAATGGAATCCTGTGCCGCCAGAAGAAGTGCAGCCCCGAGGATCAGAAAAGGAACCAGCTCGCTGAACAACCGTTCACCGGTTCGAATGAGCAGCCACCCGCCCAGCAGACCGCCGGCTGCACAGGCAGGCAGCGATAAAGCGAGACGTCTTTCCTGCCCTTTAAGATCTTTCAATTGTGCCAACGCCGCACCGAAAAAACCGGGCATCACGGCAATTTGATTGGTTACATTGGCACCCACAGCCGGCAGCCCGACCGCCAGCAGCAGAGGAAAGGTCAGCAGGGTACCGCCGCCAGCCAGGGCATTGATCACCCCGGCGACAATGGTTGTGACAAAGATGAGCCCGTATTGTGGAATTGTAATTATGGTGGTTTCCCTTTCTCTGGATATGACGGCATTTTCAGAAAACAGGCTGATCGTTGGATTTTATCAAAGGGAGATGAAATTTCTCAATAAATGATAAAAATCCACACTTTGAATAAAGTTCCATATTGGGTATGATTAGGAATATATACAACCCGGCAGGTGATCTGACTGCCCGCTGCAGCCCATAAATCCGTTTTTTCATACTGGGAGGAGCAATGCTTGAAAAACGTGATTTTTACCGTCTGCCCTGGTCGATGAATGACAATCCTATTGCCTGGATTGAGATCACCGATATCTGTAATATTCACTGCGAAGGTTGCTATCGCCAGTATAAAACCGGCCACAAATCGCTGGAACAATTGAAAGAGGAAGTGCTTTTCTTCAAGAAATGGCGCAACCCTGATAATTTCTCCATAGCGGGCGGTGAGCCGTTGATTTATCCGCAAATTATTGACCTGGTGGCTTTTATGAAACAGCAGGGGATCAAGCCTGTCATACTGACCAACGGATTGGCTCTCACACCCGACCTATTGCATGAATTAAAGAAGGCTGGACTGGCAGGATTCACCATGCACATTGACAGTCACCAGAACCGGCCTCATTGGAACAATAAGACAGAAAAGGAACTCAATGACCTGCGCCAGATGTATGCGGATATGGTTAGCCGGGAAGGCGGCCTGTATCTGGTGTTTAATTCCACAGTTTATCCGTCCACCTACCATGAGATTCCTGATGTAGTCCGCTGGGGGCAGCAAAATTTTGAAAAAGTGCAGGGTTTGGTTTTTATCACCTACCGTACCATGACGTTGGACGACAGCGTTGGAATTGACATCCGAGATCAACAGGTTGACCTCAGTAAACTCAGCTACACACGCGATCGATTTGATGAGAAATTCATCACATCCAATGAAGTCTATCAAATTATCAAAGATAATTTTCCTGAATATGAAGCCTCTGGTTATCTGGGCGGCAGCATACGGCATGATAGTTACAAATGGCTTATTGGTGCCCTGGTGGGAGGGAAGGATAAGGCCTATGGTTCCGTGGGAAAAAAGACCATGGAAGTGGCGCAGATTGGTCACCACTGGTATACCGGCCGGTATCTGGCTTATCTTTCTACAGCCAGAATTGGACCGAAAATTTTCTTGCTGGCACCCTGGGATAAAACCCTGCGGCAAGCCTGGAAGAACCGGCTCCGCGATGTAATTAAACATCCCGGTAAAGTATTTGAGAGCGTGAACATGCAGAGTATTGGCATCATCCAGGCGCCTGACCTGCTGCCGGATGGGCGCGCTGATATGTGTGACAGCTGCCCTGATATCACCATCTATGATGGTAAATTTGTAAATTCTTGCCGGTTGGATGAATACCGGCAGTTTGGCGGCTTTATCTCTGTGCTGGAAAAGAAAGAGGAAAACGTCTCTTCATGAGCGACAGTGCTGGAATGGGAACATTCCTTGTCAATCTTTTCCGACTGTTGAAAGGGAGACCTCAAATTCCTGTATCCCTTAAAGAGAACAAATTGATACAGGTAATCCTCAACAGGCGGAGTATCCGGTCATTTAATGGAGAAGAGATTCCGGCAGATGTTTTTTCCGCCATTCTTGAAGCCGGACGGGTGGCGCCGTCAACGGTCAATTTACAGACCTGGTCGTTTGTGGTTTTTACATCGGCTGACTGGAAAAAGATTTTCGGACGAACCATTCCATTCAATGCCCGCAGGGCTGTGATCATCCTGGCGGATACATACCGACTTAAACAGGTAATGGATGTTTTCCCATACAGTCCTCTGGTGGAATATACAACTGCCGTCATGAATGCTTCTCTGGCTGCCATGAATATGACGATAGCGGCTGAGGCGTTAGGCGTATCGTCTGTCATGCTGTCTGAAACCGGGCGGACGGGCTTGTTGGATGTTGGATACCTGAAAGAGATGCTTGGCTTACCCGGCGGTGTGATCCCATTGACTACCATCGTGTTTGGTTATGCACGAGACATTTACCCGCCCATGCCGCCGCGATTGCCAATAGAACAAATCACATTCTGTGGAACATATCCATCACCTGAAAAAACGCAATTACAGGCCTGGATGAGTCAAATGGAAGCCGGTTATAAAGCCAGTCACCCGGGTTCATCCTTGAGTCGACAGGTGGAAGTGTATAAAGAGAAAATAGGAAAAGCAGAAGCCGATTTAAAAAAGATGGTTTTTTACCTTGATAACGAATAAAGCCGTATCTACGTTGCAGGTATTTGAGAAGGTGCATCAAATGTAGCAGTACCATCATCCGTTTTTCGTGATGTATTGGGAGCCTGTGAAAAACTCTACCAAATGAAATGAAATCTAAATTAGGAACCGTATGGAAGAACACCATCCAACAGCCTCGATATTTGATCTGGTTCTTTGTATCTCAGAAGCCGTTGATCTGGTTAGCCCTCTGGTAGCCGACCATCACCGGCGAACCGCTCAGATCGCCTATGGTTTAGCTGTGCAACTGGGTCTGCCCGAGGAGGTTATCAAGAATATCGTTATTGCTGCCGCATTGCATGATGTGGGCGGTCTGACCCGCCAGGACCGGCTGGGAGCTCTGGATTTTGAATATCAGGATCCATACGGACATCCCATTCGCGGCTATTTATTATTGAAATCCTTCCAGCCGTTGGCTGAAGCAGCGGAAATTGTGCGATTTCATCACGTCTCCTGGAAGAATGGTGAAGGTGCCAACTTGAATGGGATTCCCGTTTCTCCTTACAGTCATCTGTTACATCTGGCTGACAGGATCGCTGTGTTAATCGATCCCAATATGGAGGTATTGGATCAAGTGGATGGAATCGTGGAGCGTATCCAATCGCAGGTTGGCGACCGGTTCCATCCGTTATGGTTCGAAGGATTCATATCCCTGTCTAAACGCGAGGCCTTCTGGCTGGACACAGTTTATTACCTGTCATTGAATACCATGCGCCGGCGGTTGGACTGGCAGGTTTTATCCATTACAGATGAAGAATTCAAAGGGTTTTCTAACCTTTTTAGACGGATCATCGATTTCCGCAGCCCGTATACATCCACTCATTCTGTTGGTGTAGCTACCTGTGCCAAAGAGCTTGGACAGTTATACGGTCTGGGGATTCTGGATTGCCGGATGTTACATCTTGCCGGGCTACTGCATGATCTGGGTAAACTGGCCATCCCGGCTGAAATTTTAGAGAAACCTGACAAACTGACTTCAACTGAATTCGAAACAATCCGCCGCCATACCTATCACACCTTTCGCATCATGGAAACGCTTCAAATTTTGGATGTTGTGCGCCTATGGAGTGCTTATCATCATGAAAGCATGGATGGAAAGGGTTATCCATTTCACCTTACAGAGTCAGACCTACCGCTCGGCTCAAGAATCGTCTCTGTGGCAGACATTTTTACCGCTTTAACCGAAAATCGCCCATATCGCAAAGGATTATCTCCAGATAAGGCCCTGAGTTTTTTACAGGAGGCATCCAAAAATCATCGGGTGGATCAACAACTGGTAGATCTCCTGGGTAAGAATATGGACGTGATTAATGAGAAACGCATAGCTGCCCAACAACAGGCGGAAATGGAATATCAGGATTTCCTCAGAACCGCCGAATTATTAACGCCGGTGATAGCCGGTGAAAAAGAATCTTCCTAGAATAACTGGAATGTTATGGCTGCAAAGGAAAGCGGCGGCAGAGTGAGTTCCGCACGGCCATTCTTGACCTTTATAGAATCAAATGATCTGGCACAAACCTCATTCGGATTTTCAAACGAATTGGCACTGGTTGCCTGTCTGGCGGTCAATACTTCAGCTGATTCAACTGACTGGATCATGGCATTGAAATCTACAATGGCATCAGACATTTCGTTCAGGCTGCGATTGATCAAAAACAGGTGTAATGTACTTTCATTCCAGATGGCACTGCCATCGAGATAATTGATGTTCCCATATATATCATTTGGATAATTCGGCCCTGAAATTCTCATTTGCATGGCCAGTCCATCCCGACGGTTGGCAAACATCAACAGCGGGTAATACGTGGATTGCAAAAGAAGATCATCGCCGCGGGTCAAAATGGGGGCAATGGCATTAACCACCTGTGCCAGACTGGCCATTTTCACCGAATCTGCGTGACGGATAAAACTGTTCAGAAATCCGGCAACTACCAGGGCATCCGATAGGTCAAATTCTTCCTCCAATAAATGCGCAGCAAATTTTCCCCGTCCATTGGTAAACTCCGGACCGGTGGTACGGTACCAAACATTCCACTCATCAAAACTCAAGTAAGTGCGCTTATGACTTTTCCGTTTTGCCTGAATAAAACGGCAAACGGCATCGACTTCTTCAATCTGTCGGTCAATACCGGCAATGCTGGCCAGGTAATCTGGCAGGTTTCCCCGGTTGACAGCATACCGATGCAGACTGATGTAATCGGCATAGTCACCCACATAATCCAGCACTTCTTTATCCCATTCAAGATATGTGGGTAAATCGACCGTACAGCTTCCACAGACGGTGAATTTGATATCCGGATCCGCGTCTTTCATCATCTTGGCTGCCTGTTGTGCCCGCAGGGCATATTGACCGGCTGGAACGTGTCCCAATTGCCAGGGGCCGTCCATTTCGTTGCCGAGGCACCATAGATTTACCCTGGAAGGATCAACGGAACCATTTCGCACCCGCAAATTGGCAAATTTCGTTCCACCAGGGAGATTGCAGTATTCCACCCAGTTGCGGGCTTCTTCGGGGGTTCCAGTACCCAGATTGCAGGCCAGCATGGGTTCCCAATTCATCAATCGGCAAAGTTTCAAGAACTCATCTGTGCCGAACTGGTTGGGTTCAATACTCGCCCAGGCAAGATCGTTCAAGGTGGGGCGCTGGTCTTTGGGGCCGATTCCATCCATCCAGTGATATCCTGAAGAAAAATTCCCACCCGGATACCGCATGGTGGTCAATCGCAGAGCTTTCAGAGCCTGTAACACATCAGAACGAAAGCCATTCTCATCTGCGTGTCTGGAGTCGGGTTGGTAAATTCCCTGATAAACCGCCCTTCCCAGGTGCTCAAGAAAGCCACCAAAGATACGCGGATCAACCGGAGAAATAGAGAAATCGGGATGGAGTGTGATATGAGTAGATTCCATATTAATTTGTCCTGATTAAAAAGCCGGATGATCATGGCGGTCATCCGGCTTGGGTCTGCAACGATAAGAGAATGCGAAGAGCGTTTTACCCTTTGACAGCGCCGGCAGTCAAACCTGCCACAATCTGTTTCTCGGCGAAAAAGTAGAAAACAATGGTTGGTATGGAGGATAACATAACAAATGCTGATATCAGCGCCAGATCCTGACCATATTGACCCTGGAACTGCATGGTTCCCAACGGCAACGTCCAGAGTGTGTTGCTGTTTAACACAATCAGGGGTACAAGCAAATCGTTCCAACTGACAATCATCACCAGAGCTGCCACGGCCGCCAGTGATGGTTTGACCAGCGGCAGCATGATGCGCCAGAAGAAGTCGAAATTGTTGCAGCCGTCAATATAGGCGGCATCCTGTAATTCAGTCGGTACAGCCGTGAAAAATCCTTTCAGGATCAAAATATTACCAGAAAGTTGGAAGGCAATCTGAACCAGAATGACTCCGATCAGAGTATTAATTAGGGGAATACCCATCTGGGTAATCTGCCGGAGGACAAAATAAACGGGCAGAATGGCAACATTAATCGGGAACATCAACCCCAGGGTAAACAGATTGAAAATAAAGTTCTTACCACGGAATTCAAGCCGTGCCAAAACAAAAGCGACCATCGCACAGATGATGACAGTGCCTGTGGTAGTTGAGATCATAACAATAAGACTGTTTTTCATCATGCCCCAGAAAGCGGGCGTTGTCAAAATGTTAATGATATTGTCCCACTGGGGCGGATTGGGAATATCATAAGGTCGTGAATACATCTGACCTGTCGTCTTAACGCTCCCGAACATCAGGATCACGATTGGAACAAAGATCAGAATCGAGGCAATGATTAAAATGAGGTATTGAAAGAAACGGGGAACCGCTTTCCGCATCCATTTGGGGGTAATTAGCACTCTTTGCATGTCAACAAGCCTTTCTAAAGTCCGGTAAGGTAATCGGGTTTTTTGGTCAACTGCTGGTAGATCAGAGAGAAGATCACACACAGTATGAACATGATGATGGTCACGGCGGAACCATATCCCAGTTGGAAGCGTACAAAACCAAAGCGGTACATATATGTAGCCATGGTTTCGCTGGCGTTGACGGGTCCACCCCCGGTCATAATCCAGACCACAATAAATTGCTGGATGGAGCCCAGTACAGACATATAAACCGATGTCCTGATCGGACTGCTCAAAAGAGGAAGTGTTATATAGAAGAAATTCTGAAAAGCATTAGCTCCGTCCATGCGGGCGGCTTCCTCAATTTCTGTGGGAATATTCTGCAACCCGGTAAGGTAAAGAAGCATGTGGAAGCCGAAATATTTCCAGGTTAGGGTGATAAAAATTGCAAAGAGAACAACTCGCATATCTGCCAGCCAGGCAACAGCTGGTAAACCGAGTGCTACCAGAACACCATTTATAAGGCCGCGTTGTGGATTGGCATTAAAGAGCAGCATCCACATGATGGCGGCGTTGACTTCTGAAAGGACGTATGGAAGGAAGAAGATTGTGCGGAAAATGCCTCGTCCGGGTAAATCACGGCCAACCAGAACAGCAAGAAGCATTGCCAGTGGAAGTTGAATGGCCAGTGAACATACAATGATCACCAGGACATTTTGTACAGCCTGCATAAAGACTTTATCGGAGAGAATCTTGATGTAATTGTTGATCCCGATGTACTTTGTAGCCGGTCCAAGTCCGTTCCAATTGAATGTACTGTAATAAACCGATCGAATAATGGGATATATCAGGAAAAGAACAAACAAAATAAGTGCGGGTGCAAGAAACAGGGCGATACCAAGACCGTCTTTTGTTTTGCGAGATAAAAGCGGAGGGCGGGGATTTTTGGATACATTTGGACTGGTAGGAAATGATTGCATGGGGATCTCTTTCTGGTTATTTCTATTCGGAGGATTCAACCAACCGGATTTCCGAATATCGTTCCCGAGGCACTGTTCCACCTGAATACTGTAGCATATTCCAGCGCCTGAGAAACTACACATCTGGCGTATTTACAAAGAACAGGTGCGGGATAGATTTTTATATCCATCCGCGCACCTGTTTCAAAAATTACAGCTTATTTCTTGGTGATGTTTTCTGCAGCAGAAGCTTCAATCGCTTTGGCAACCTCTTCAGGAGAAGCGGTACCGGCGAAGAGTTTCTGGACATTGTCGTTGATGGCGCCACCAACGAGGGAGGGCAGGAACTGATCGTAGTACAGCTGGAAGTATTTCGCGCTGGCGAAAGTCTTCTGGACCATCTTCATGTTGGGGTCTTTCAGACCAGCTTCGGCGCCGGCAACTACAGGGATGCCTGTTCCGGAAGCAGCGATAATGGTCTGGTTGTCTTTATTGGTCAGGTATTTGACGAAATCGATGGCTTCGGGGGAAGCATTCTTGCCAATGGCGAAACCATTGCCGCCACCGACCACATCGGAACCATCACCAGCACCACCTTCAACAGCCGGGAAACCGAACATGCCAAGATTCTTGACACCCTTCTTGTCTTTGCTGTTGGCAGCCTGCACGCTAGGAGACCACTGTCCACCAAGTTCCATGGCAGCTTCGCCGTTACCGAAGGTGGCCTGCATTTCATCATGCGTGGCGCTCAAGAAACCTTCCTGGAAGGGTTTCATATCGATGAGTTTCTTCAGTTCTTCACCGGCTTTTACGAAAGCGGGATCAGCGAAGGAACCAGAGCGATCCAGGGCAGCTTTGAAGGCTTTTTCGCCGCCAATGCGGGTGGCCAGGTATGACCAGATGTGCATACCGGTCCAGGTGTGACCTTCACCTACGGAAATCGGGGTGATACCAGCGTCTTTCAATTTCTTGACATCGGCCAGGAATTCAGACCAGGTAGCGGGTTCTTTGTCGATTTTGGCTTTGGCGAACAGGTCTTTGTTGTACCACCAGGTAACAGCACCCATGTCCCACGGCACACCGTAGTTCTTGCCATCTTTGGCGAACACGGCCAGAGCGGCGGGAGCGAAGGTCTTGCGCCATTCACCATTGTTGGCATCGAGGTCAGCGGTGATGTCTTTCAACAGACCGGCATCGATCTGTTCAGACAGACCGGCACCACCCCAGCTCTGGAAGATATCAGGAACTTCACCAGACTGCATAACGGTGGTCAATTTGGTCTTGAAGGCTTCGTTTTCAAGAACGGTGATTTCGATTTCCACATTCGGATGGGCTTTCATGTAGTCATCGGCCATCTTTTTCCAGTCCGACAGGGCGGGATCTTTGGTGGAAATGTGCCACCAGGTGATCTTGACTTTATCGGCTTTGGCGGGGGCAGCATAAACGGCCGGGGCCGGAGCGGCTGCCAGAACGAACATGGCAATCATGAGAATGCTGACTAACTTAAACAATTTGTTACGCATAACATCCTTCTCCTTTTTTTGATAGTACATTGAGGTATGAGAAAAATTCTCTATTGCAACAACGGAAAAGTGTAAAATCACCTCCTTTTTATCAATCAACCGCGGGGAGGCTGACAGGAGTCACGCACTACCAGCCCTGTGGGTAATTCAATCCGCTTTGTTGGTGTGTCTGGATTTTTTAAAAGCTCAAGAAGCATCTGTGTGGCCACATTCCCCATATTACGCAGAGGTTGGCGCACAGTTGTTAATGCCGGGTGGATGATGCTGGCCTGCGGAATATCATCAAACCCGACAATGGAAATATCTTCTGGTATCCGCTGGCCTTTTTCTCGAACGGCATCCATGGCACCAAACGCCATCACATCATTGGATGCAAAAATCGCGGTAGGAGGGACAGGCTGATTCAGCAGGTCCATGGCGCAGTTGTATCCATCCAATTGATGGAAGGTGCTTTGTCGGACCAGGTCTTCGGTGAAAGGGATGTGGTGTGCCCAGAGTGCAGCTTTGTATCCCTCCAACCTGTCCACTGCCGCCCCCAGATCCATCCAACCTGTAATGAAGCCAATCCGTGTATGCCCGAGTTGGATCAGATATTCTGTGGCATTGTAAGCGCCCTGCCAGTTGGTTGCACCGACAGCAGGGCAGTTCTGTCCGATTCCTTGATGATCGATCAGAACAAAAGGAAAATGACGTGAATTCAAAATGCCGATGTAATCTTCAGGATTGCGGGGCAAGACCAAAAGTAAACCATCCACCATGCCCTGGGCCAGGCTGGCTACATAATCTGCCTCCAGAACAGGAGTACGGTGGGTGGTATAGAGCATCAGGTCATAGGATGCAATCTGTAATTCAGTGTTAATTCCCTGAATAATCTCACCAATATAGCCGGTACCCAGATCGGGAACCAGAATACCAATGATGTGGGTTTTCCCTCCAGCCAGACTGCGAGCCTGACGATTGACTACATACCCCAGATCCCGGATAGTTTTCATTACGCGTTCGCGGGTTTCCGCTTTCACATGCTGGTCTTGATTCAGGACGCGAGAGACGGTTCCATACGAGACACCTGCCTGTGAGGCGACCTCAAAAATGGTGACATTGTTGGAAACCAGACTCGACGATTTCATTACCCAGGTGTTCTTTCATTTATTCAGGCACGTAAGCGTTTACGATAATTTGTAAACGATAAGCGGATTAAAAACCAATCTATTGCATGGAAACGTTTACATTATCTCAATCAAAAACATTTCCCACTTGAAACCCTATTTGATTTTGAAATATAGCGAGTGCTGAAGTATCGCGGATTTGGAAGCGTTTACAAAAATATTATAACAACAGGAAGTACTTTGTCAACAGGTTTTCTTTCTGAATCCACCAATTATGTACAAATTGTTACAAAGGTAACTCTTTAATAATGCTATTTGTCCCTTAAAATACTCCACCACCATGCCCTAAATGGTGGTGGAGTACACAAGAAGGAGTCGGTCTACCCCCTTCCAACTCGAATCAGGAAAGGTTAAAACTTGCTGTCAGATTCGCCTGCAATCCCAGGTCAACAGCCCGTTGACTTGGCGAACTTCCACCTACGTGCACTACAAAATCTCCAGGTTCCAGAATAGGGTCGCCGTTATCATTTATGAACATCATCATTTCTGGGGTTACCGTAAATGGAACTGTACGTGTTTCACCAGGCTGTAAATGAATCCGTTTGAAACCTATTAATTTGTACTGAGGAACAATGGTGGAAGCCTTTACATCTGTCAGGTAAATCTGCGCCACTTCCTCTGCTTCAACATCGCCTGCATTGGTGATATTGAACTTAAGTTCAAGTGGTTGACCCATTTTAACATTGGTCTCATGCAAAATCAATTGATTGTATGTAAATTTGGTATAACTTAGCCCGAAACCAAACGGGAAGGCTGGCGTTTCTTTGGAGTACCGGTATGTCCGGTTATTCATACTGTAATCATTGAACGCCGGTAGTTGTGAAAGGGAAGCGGGAAAGGTGATCGGTAGTTTACCGGAAGGTGTTGCGTTCCCGAATAACACATCTGCCAGAGCTTTGCCACCCTCTTCACCCGGATACCAGACCTGAATTATGGCTTCTACCATATCTTCCAGTTCTCCCAGTACCACGGGGCTTCCACTGAAAATCACCAGTACGATCCGTGCTCCCCGGACCACCAGTTTTTTGATATAGTCCACCTGAGGAGCCGGGAGGGACAGACTTTCGCGATCGCCACTCTTTGCAGAGAGCAGCGCATCCCCTTCTTCACCTTCTAGCACAGGAGCCAACCCCATACAGGCAATGGTTACATCGGCTGCCGGAGCGGCTTCCAGCGACCAATCGAAAGGATTGGCACTTTGTTGTGCCAGCAATGAACCCATTTTATACTCCACCTTGGTACCTTCAGGTGCACGGAGCGACAGACCTTCCAGTGCAGTAACCATGTGGTCATTTATTCCAAAGTAACTGCCCAGAAGGCAATCCAGATTGGCCGCATTGGGACCGACTACATAGATATCGCGGGTTTCTTTTTTCAGCGGCAGAATATTATTGCGGTTTTTTAATAAAACCATAGATTTTACAGCCGCTTCATAGGCCAGTTGTCGGTGTTCTTCGCATCCGACTACGTCCATGGGAATAGCGGCGTACGGCACTTTTTCAACCGGGTCAAACATACCCAGTTTGAACCGGGTGGTGTACGTGCGTATCAGTGATTCGTCAATATCTTTTTCTGTGATCAGACCACGCTCAATGGCTTCGGGCAGATGTTCGTACGTGCAAACACAACTCAGGTCGCAGCCAGCTTTCAGGGCTACCCCGGCCGATTCCACGACGTCTTTTGTATAACCGTGAGTCTGGTGGAAATCTGCCAGTGCACCACAATCCGAAACAAAATGGCCTTTGAATCCCCATTTATCGCGCAGTATTTCCTGAATCAATAAGGGAGATGCACAGCAGGGAATGCCATACAAGCGGTTGTAGGCGCCCATCACAATTTCGACATTCGCTTCCGTAACCAGTTTCTTGAAGGCTGGCAGATAGGTATCGAAAAGTTCGCGCCGGGTCACATTGGCATCAAAGGTGTGTCGCTCATCTTCGGGGCCGCTGTGAACGGCGTAATGTTTGGCACAGGCGGCCGTTCGTAAATAATGCGGATCATCTCCCTGCATGCCATGAACAAAAGCCGCACCCATCTCTCCTGTCAGAAAAGGGTCTTCTCCCCAGGTTTCCTGTCCGCGTCCCCACCTCGGATCACGGAAAATGTTTACATTGGGCGACCAGAACGTTAAGCCTTGATAAATAATAGTGTTTCCACACCGGCGCAAAGTTTCATGATATTTCGCCCGACCTTCTGTGCTGATGGCTGTGGCAACTCGGTAAATAAGATCAGTATCCCAGGTGGCAGCCATTCCAATGGCTTGCGGGAAGACTGTTGCACGGCCATTACGACCAACACCGTGCAGCCCTTCATTCCAGTAATCATAGGCCGGAATTCCCAGCCGGTCTATGGCCTCGGCGCTGTTGCGCATCTGACTGACCTTCTCTTCCAGGGTCATTCGTGAGATCAGATCCCTGGCTCGTTCTTCCACTGGCCGGGTGGTATCGAGGTAAAGGGGTGTGTCTGTTTGTGCGTCTGTCATAAAGTAGGGTTCCTATTCTTTACTGAGTAAGGCAGGTTACAGCGCAGCCACACCATCAAATGAAGGTTTAAGTGCCGGATATAACGCTGTGTACTGTTGATAATAGCTTTCGTAGATTTTTACAGATGCTCTATCGGGTGTGGTTTTTTCCATTGTTTTAATGGTGGCGTTGCAGCTTTCTTCTACAGATTTCCAGGTTCCGGCACCTACACCCGCCAGTAGGGCGGCGCCAAACGCAGCCCCTTCTGTAGTGTTGACGGTGACCAGCTCGCTGTCCATTACATCAGACAACATCTGACGCCACAACGGACTGCGTGCACCGCCACCGGAAACACGCACCTGATTGATGGCTCCCAGACCGGCATTTTTTATCAATTCCATTGAGTCACGCAAACCAAAAGAGACACCTTCGATGACTGAACGGGTCATATGAGCTTTGGTATGCCGGATGGTGAGTCCCACGAAGGCACCGCGGGCCAAAGGATCAGGGTATGGAGTGCGTTCGCCGGTGAGGTACGGCAGGAACAACAAACCTTCGCTGCCGGCAGGAACATCTGCCGCCGGTGCCAGCAGATCATCGTAACCCATACCCGGTGCGAGCGTATCGCGATACCAGCGCAATGAACCGGCCGCCGAGAGCATGACGCCCATAAAGTGCCACGCGCCGGGGACGGAATGACAAAAGGCATGCAGCCGGCCTTGAGGTTCGATCAGAGGTGAAGGTGTGGTGGCAAAAACCACACCGGATGTGCCAAGTGTAAGGGCGACAATGCCGGGTGTTACGGCGCCCACCCCAACCGCCTGGGCGGCCTGGTCTCCACCGCCGCCAACAACCGGGGTTCCGGCTTTCAATCCGGTTAATTCAGCCGCGCTGGCACTCACTACACCGGTTATTTCGGGTCCTTCATAACTTTTCGGCAGCCAGCTTTCCGGAATATCCAGTGTTTTAAGCAGGTCAGGTGACCAATCACGGCGGTTCAAATCAAACAGAATCATGCCTGAACCATCGGCTTTATCCACAGCGAAGTCACCGGTGAGACGATAGCGTACATAATCTTTCGGGAGCAAGATGTGGGCTGTACGGGCATAAACTTCAGGTTCATGTTTCCGAACCCACAGGATCTTGGGTGCGGTGAAGCCGGTGAGGGCTTTATTTCCGCAGATCCGCAATAATTTATCAAATCCTACTTTTTGAGTGATTTCTTCACATTCCTCAGCGGTACGCTGGTCGTTCCATAGAATGGCGGGGCGCAAAACAGTGCCTTTGTCATCAAGCATCACAAGTCCGTGCATCTGGCCAGTCAGGCCGATGGCTTTGACGGCTTCTCCGGAAACTCCGGCTTGTTTCAAAGCATCACGAATGCTTTTTGCTGCCGCCGTCCACCATTCCTGCGGATCTTGTTCTGACCACAGTGGTTTCGGGGTGGATATGGAATGCTCGTTGACAGCTGTTGCGGCAACATTGCCCTGTTCGTCCACGAGGAGTGCTTTCGAGCCTGTTGTGGATACATCGATACCAAGGAATAATGTTTTCATGAGATTTTGTCTTTCTGTAGGATAGAGATGTTCTGATGGTACCAGACAGAGATAAATGAAACCGAACTTAATTTCCCTGAATGGCTTCAAGTGGTTTGCATGAATCTCGAGTCACCAACCGGGTTGGCAGCTCGATCTTGCCAGGTTTAATTGTATTTTCTTTCATCATGGCAATGAGCATGCGGGTGGCTTCACGTCCCATCTGTTCCAATGGCTGACGGACAGTTGTAAGCCCTGGCATGGTCTGGCTGGATTGAAAAATATCATCGAAACCGATGACGGAAATATCACCCGGAATTTTCAAACCCATATCGCGAACGGCATTCATTACGCCAAAGGCCATCATATCGTTAGAGGCAAAAATTGCTGTCGGCCGGTTTACCAGTGACATCAGGGTCTGTGCTCCAGAATATCCGGTTGCCTGTTCAAAGTCACCTTCGATGACCCATTCCGGCGTGAAAGGAATCTGATGTTTTTGCAATGCTGCTTTATATCCAAGCAAACGTTCCTGCGAACATCCCAGATCCATGGTCCCGGTGATAAAGGCGATCCGGCGGTGCCCCAGTTCGAGTAAATATTCGGTGGCATCAAATGCCCCCTGATAATTTGTGGCTCCCACAGCCGGACCCTGCTCATCAATGCCCTGATGATCCACCAGAACATAAGGGAAGTTCAGTGACCGTAATTTTTCCAAATAGATGGCCGGATTGCGTGGAAGAATTAAAATGACCCCATCAACACCGGATTGTATCAAGGAGGAAATGTACCCCGATTCCTTCATCTCTCGCCGATGGGTTGTATAAAGCATCAGATTGTATTGAATGGATTCAAGCTCGTAATCAATCCCCCGGATAATTTCGCCGATATAGGCTGTTCCCAGGTCAGGTATGAGCAGGCCAATCACATGAGATTTTCCGCTCACCAGGCTGCGGGCGTTGCGGTTGCCCACAAAACCTAACCGATCGATCACCTCTTTAACTCTCTCGCGGGTTTCCTCTTTCACGTTGGGAGAATCATTGATTACGCGCGATACAGTTCCATAGGAGACACCGGCTTCACGGGCTACATCAATGATGGTTATGGAGTTGAACTGGGAACGGCTGGAATCTTTTGACATGAGATTATCATTTTCATTGTAAACGTTCACAGATTATTCTATCTGTTTTGAATACGTTGTCAATGCTGCAATGACCGGTTTTGGTATTTTCTAATGAACAAATTTGCAGGGTAACATTCACTTTCTTTTTTTGATTGAAATTACCTTGGATAGCACAAATATCTGTTTTCTTTAACCAATATATGAAAAATTCCCGGAAGGACTTTTCCGGGAATTTTTGGAGATGATAATCAATCAGGCTTTTATTTGCGCCTGGTATGAACTGATGAGAACCGCCAGGAACATGATAAAACCGCGAACCACATATTGTGTATAAATATCAAAATTAAGCAGGGTCATGCCATTTGAAATGACACCCATAAAGATCACACCCAGCAGGGTTCCCCATACCTTGCCAATGCCGCCGTTCATGCTGGTTCCGCCTATGACAGTTGCCGCAATGGCGTCTAATTCCCAGCCGCGGCCGAAGCTGAATGATCCAGCCAGCAGCTGCCCGGATGTCATAAAACCTGAGATAACAGCCAGGATTTGAACAGCGATAAAGCAAATCATTTTGGTTCTTCCCACATTGATTCCGCTCAGACGGGCTGACTCTGGGTTGCCGCCTGTGGCATAAATGGCGCGGCCTGTGGTGGTGTACCCCATAAAATACCAGACAATAAAAAAGGAAACAATCAAGACTACAGCAGGAACGGGAATGCCGTCAATTTTTCCGCCTCCAAGAAGGTTTACGATCCATCCTGGAATCGGAATTCTACCGCCGCCCAGAAAATTAAACCAATCCGGGAACTGGTTGGCAATGGGGAAGCCTTCACTAACCATACCGGCTAAACCGTAAAGTGCATTCAATGTAACCAGGGTGACAATGAAAGGCGGCATTCCAGCTCTATGTTGAAAGAATCCATGAAACCAGCCAATAACAAGTGCCATCACCAGTGAGAGACCCATACCAATCAGGCATGCTGTGGTCAGGTCCATGCCGCCAGCAGTCAGGTCACGGCAACAGCGGGCGGTGATCACACCCGCAAGAGCAACTGTCGAACCGATGGACAGATCGATCAATCCGGCCACAATCACCATGGTCATGCCAAAAGCGATCACGCCTTTTAAGGAGTTGGCACGCAGGATATTCATCCAGTTTGACCAGGTCATGAAATTATTGACACCCAGCGCCAGTGCAAGGATCAGGGTAAACAGAATGACTTCAATGGCATGATCAAGCAGAAAGACACCAATTTTCTTTCTGTTGAATAATGTTTTTTGGGCAGATAAGATTCCCATGATCGTGCTATTCTCCTCTCATGCAGATTTCGTAAAGCTCATTGATATTGATTTGGTCTGGATTGACTTCTTCCACGATTCTTCCATGACGCATAATCAGGATACGGTGACATACTTCCAGTAATTCTTCTAACTCGGTAGAAACAAATACCGTAGAAATTCCTTTTCGAGCCTGTGCCCACATAATGGCAAACAGTTCCTGCTTGGCATTCACATCAATCCCACGGGTTGGTTCATCGTAGAGCATAATCTTGGGACTGGTATTCAACCAGTTGCCAACAACCACTTTCTGCTGGTTGCCGCCTGAAAGTGATTGGGCGGTTACATTGATTCCAGGGATTTTTATTTTCAATTCGCTGACTTGCTTGTTGGCAAACAACTTACGCATAGGTTTATCTTCAAACAAGAAGTGTGATGTCAGATTCATGCTGGCATAACATAGGTTATCCAACACAGAATGAATAAGGATCAGTCCTTCAAGTTTTCGGTTTTCCGGGGTTAAACCAATTCCTGCCTTTTTCATTTCACGCAAACCGGCATTTTTATAGGTTTTACCTTCCACAATGATTTCACCGGCGTCAACTGGATCGGCACCAAAAATCCCCCGTAATAATTCGGTGCGTCCGGAACCCAACATACCGGCAATGCCCAGCACTTCACCTCGTTTCAACTGGAAGTGGACGTCCTGATACCAGCCTTCGCGGCTCAGTCCGTTGACTTCCATGATAATTTCATCTTTTACTTCGATATCTCTCGGGCGGCTTTGAACCTTGACTTCTCCGAACATCATGTCAATGATGTCTTTGTGCTCCACTTCTTTCATCTGTACGGTTCCCATCAATTTGCCATCTCGTAGAACCGAAACCGTATCGGCAATCTGCGGTAATTCCTGCAATTTATGGGTCACATAAATAACCACTACCCCCTGGTCACGCAAGGCACGAACAGCGTCAAACAGGCTCTGCACCTCGTTCTGTGCCAGAGCCGAGGTGGGTTCGTCCAACATGATGACTTTGGGATTAAAACTCAATGCCTTGCTGATCTCAACGACCTGCATTTGCCACATACTCAGTCGTTTTACCGTTTCGTGTGGATCAATATCCACTTTCATCTTCTGTAAAAGATCACCGGCCATCTTGTAGGCTTTTTTCCAATCGATGATGGAATTCTTTTTGGGAAGCCGGCCCAGAAAAATATTCTCCGCCACAGAAAGGCCGGGTACCAGGCTCATCTCTTGATATACAGTAACGATTCCTTTTGCATTCGCTTCGGAAGTTGAATTAAAGGTCAGCTTTTCCTCATTGAGGAAAATATCCCCGGAGGAGGAGGATATTGCCCCGGCGAAAATCTTTACCAGGGTTGATTTGCCTGATCCATTCTTGCCAACCAGGGCGTTAACTTTTCCACTTTGAAAAGAAATCGATATGTCGTCAAGGGCGCGGGTTCCGGGGTAGTCTTTTGTCAAGTGCTCTGCTCTGATGTTAAAATCGCTCACCTTGTCAACCTCCATAATTGGATTACAGATTTGCGGAAACAAATGGAAATACCAAGTTCAGAAAGAAAAAGACCATCATCCGCAAATCATTATAGCGATATCTATTCCCTGTAACTTCTTTTGAAACAGGGAGACGAAATAATCTGTCTCCCTGTTTCATCTTTATTACATTTACCGGGGATTAAAATCCTGGTTTACTTGACTTCCAATTCCTTCAAACCGTTAGATTTGCGCCATTCATTGACGGCAGCCTTGTCGGCAGCAGAGAGGGTTATTCCGGGGGCGATGGTCAGTTTGCCGACGCTGTTACCGGGTTTGCCCATCAGGTAGTTGACGAGGTCAGTCATGGCAGCGACGCCCTGTCCATAGGGGTCCTGAGCAACGGCAGCCTGCATTTCACCGTTGATGATCATGCTGGTGATCTGGTCGGAGCCATCGTAACCGAAGACGGCGATTTTCTTGCCAGACTGTTTGACAGCCATGGCCGCGCCGATGGAGCCGCCTTCATTGCAGGCGAAGATGACCTGGATATCGGGGTTGGCGGTGATCATGTCAGCGGTGGCGGCCAGCGCGGTATCTTGCTTTTCAGCGGACTGGTGGGCGACGACTTTGTAATCAATACCGGCGGCTTTCAGGCCTTCTTCAAAACCGCCATAGCGGAGTTTGGATTCCTCGGGTTTCTGGTGGTCGTAGTCAACGATGCCGACCTGGATGGTGCCGGTGAGGCCGTTGTCTTTGATGTATTTGGCAGCGGCATCGCCCATAGCTTTACCGTTGGCGGTATTGTCGCTCATGTAACCGCCGGTGATGAAGGCTACGTTAGTGAAGCCGCCGGAGTTGGTGAGGGCTACAGCCACACCCTTGTCATTGGCCTCTTTGAGGGCGGCCATGGAGACAGTGGGGCTCAGGGGGGCGATAGCGATACCATTCACGCCCTGGGAGATGTAAGTGTTGATGAGTTCGGTTTCCTTGGCCTGGTCGTTGCTGGAGTTGCCGATGATGACCTGTTTGACGCCTAATTTCTTGCCGGCATCCTGGAAACCTTGGACCATGGATTTCATGAACTGGTCATCCTGGAAGACGACGCCTGCTACAACAATATCTTTGGCTTCCATGGGTTTCTTGATGGTTACAGGACCGCCCGCAGCGGCAGGAGCGGCGGAGGCGGCCGGAATTTCCAATTCCTTCAAACCGTTAGATTTGCGCCATTCATTGACGGCAGCCTTGTCAGCAGCAGAGAGGGTTATTCCGGGGGCGATGGTCAGTTTGCCGACGCTGTTACCGGGTTTGCCCATCAGGTAGTTGACGAGGTCAGTCATGGCAGCGACGCCCTGTCCATAGGGGTCCTGAGCAACGGCAGCCTGCATTTCACCGTTGATGATCATGCTGGTGATCTGGTCGGAGCCATCGTAACCGAAGACGGCGATTTTCTTGCCAGACTGTTTGACAGCCATGGCCGCGCCGATGGAGCCGCCTTCATTGCAGGCGAAGATGACCTGGATATCGGGGTTGGCGGTGATCATGTCAGCGGTGGCGGCCAGCGCGGTATCTTGCTTTTCAGCGGACTGGTGGGCGACGACTTTGTAATCAATACCGGCGGCTTTCAGGCCTTCTTCAAAACCGCCATAGCGGAGTTTGGATTCCTCGGGTTTCTGGTGGTCGTAGTCAACGATGCCGACCTGGATGGTGCCGGTGAGGCCGTTGTCTTTGATGTATTTGGCAGCGGCATCGCCCATAGCTTTACCGTTGGCGGTATTGTCGCTCATGTAACCGCCGGTGATGAAGGCTACGTTAGTGAAGCCGCCGGAGTTGGTGAGGGCTACAGCCACACCCTTGTCATTGGCCTCTTTGAGGGCGGCCATGGAGACAGTGGGGCTCAGGGGGGCGATAGCGATACCATTCACGCCCTGGGAGATGTAAGTGTTGATGAGTTCGGTTTCCTTGGCCTGGTCGTTGCTGGAGTTGCCGATGATGACCTGTTTGACGCCTAATTTCTTGCCGGCATCCTGGAAACCTTGGACCATGGATTTCATGAACTGGTCATCCTGGAAGACGACGCCTGCTACAACAATATCTTTGGCTTCCATGGGTTTCTTGATGGTTATAGGACCGCCCGCAGCGGCAGGAGCAGCAGGAGACGAAGCTTCGGCCTGTTTGGGCGCTTCAGTCGGTGCAGCAGTTGGAGCAGGGGTAGCAGCAGGGGCGCATGCACCCAGCAGCATGGCGGCGATCATTACGATGCCGAAAATGGATAACAACCGTTTCGTTCTCATTGGTATTTCTTCTCCTTCAGTATTCGAAGTTTTGAAATTCAAAAACAACAGGTTGAAATTTCCAAAAAATATTCTTCCTCTTGGTATTTCTGGTGAAACCTCCTTTCCGGACGTATACTCTGATTCCCCCAGAAAGAATTCTTGTATGAGATACACGGATGATAAAAGTCAAACATGGGGTAAAAAGATGTTCATATATTAGCATAAAATAAAAATGAATGTCAAGATAAATGTTATAAAATGTACATAACGTCTTAAATATTATTGACATCGCACATGACTATCACTATAATCGATTGAAGTAGAACATTGCATTTTTGTTGAATTTTTTCCGATAGATTTGTTCTACATGATATGATTATCCCCTTAAGGGGAGGACGAACATGACTGCCCACGATCGCCTTGAACAAATTACACAATTGGTAGATAAACGCGGCTTCCTTTCAGTACGCGATCTGAGTGATTACTTTCAGGTTTCAGAAATGACCATCCGCCGAGACTTGCAGATTTTGGATGAAGCGGGTCGGTTGCAACGTACATATGGCGGCGCGGCACCCATCAATCGGCCAACCAGGCAGATGAATGAGAATCTGCCGAACCAGCCTGTTGAAACAGTGGATGAGTTGCTGGCCAATCGGGTGGATGTCATCATCACCAGCTCGCTCGAACGACGCGTGGATGATCTGCTCCTTGATCGGGCCAGCAGAATGAACATTCCCATTATTGCCGAATCAGCCTCCCTGGAAAGACAGGCCAGTGTGGTTGCCGTTGATAACTACAAAGCTGGATTCGAACTGGGCAAATGGGCTGGTTTGGAATTCGGCCCCCGATTTAATGGACAGCTTCATGTGCTTGATCTGACATACAGTCTACCCAACACTCAGGTACGGAGCCGTGCGTTCATGGACGGATTGCATTCTGTCTGTCCGCAGGCCAATCTTGTGCTTTCCATTAATGCCCAGTCAAGTACACGAACGTCCTATCAATTGGCCCGTGATGCA
Source organism: Leptolinea tardivitalis (assembly GCF_001050275.1). Lineage (GTDB taxonomy): Bacteria > Chloroflexota > Anaerolineae > Anaerolineales > Anaerolineaceae > Leptolinea > Leptolinea tardivitalis. Next base: position 415,368 of record NZ_BBYA01000010.1, on the reverse strand, counting down.
CTGACGGTACATTCTCATGTCAATATGATCTTTGGAATAAATGATGCCACTGCCTGGGGAGCCATTCAGGCCTGCCGTGATCTGGCCATTGATCCACAAAAAATGACAGTGTTGACGTTTGGTCTGGAAGGCGATACCATGCGCACCGCTTTGGCTGAAGGAACATATTGCAAGGGCGGCCTGGCCATGTTCCCCGAAATTTCCGCTCCAGTTTGCATTGAAGCAGCCATCGCCGCTTTTAATCAGAAGCCCTTACCAGCGCACTTGGTCACACCATTTACAATTTTGACAGCCGCCAATATTGAAGAGATCTACTCGCAGACGTCGACCGGTTGGAGTTTGCGTTGGGATGTGATCAACAGCCGGTTCGAAATTCCATTGAAAATCAAGCCATCCATAAACCGGCTGCCCGAATCACTTCCCAAGCGAATTGGATTCATCGTTCCATTCAGCAAACATGACTGGTATCGAAGTCTGATGCAATTCATGCTGGAGTATGCCCGATCGTATAACATAACACTTGAAATTATCGATGCTGAAAAAGAAGTGGTGGAAGAAATCGAAGCCAGACGTCGGGCTATTGCCCATCTGGCGGCTGAACAGGTCCAGGCCGGTGATGTTCTAATCATTGATGGCGGCCCGATCGCCGGTTACCTGGCTAAGGAGCTGCTCGGAAAGCCGGACCTCACAGTGATCACCAATTCAACTTCGGTTTTCAGCTCCCTGGAACCAGATCCACAAATCCAATTGATTTCCACTGGAGGTGCCCTCCGGCGGAGTAGCCAGGTGCTGGTTGGTCCGACGGCAGAAGGTGCCCTGCGAGAACTACGGGCGGATAAACTTTTTTTGAGTGTCAGCGGAATCAGCCAGGATTTTGGCCTGTCTCACACTAACATTTCAGAAGTGACTATTAAACAGGCTATGATTCATGCAGCCCGAGAGGTGATTCTGCTGGCCGATTACACCATTTTTGAACAGGAATCTGTCGCCCAGGTGGCAAGTCTTTCCATTGTCAACAAACTGATCACCGATGAATCGATGCCAGCGAAGTCACGGCTGGAGATGGCCAAACAGGGCATTAAGGTAATGCTGGCCATGCTCTGATGAAGGGAAATATCCCCAAGATTTTTACCCCGTTTATTACTTTCGGTTTAGAATTAAAGCACACAAAGCAATGCTTTTTGATCGATTCCCCATGGAAGACATCGTTTTCCAAAAGAAACCTGAGTATTGAGGATTTACATGAAAAAGTTCTATGGTGGTGTGGAAGCCGGAGGCACAAAATTCGTCTGCATTGTGGCAGCCGGACCCGGTGAGATTCTGGCACAGGAAAGGTTCCCGACCACCAGACCGGAAGAAACCATCGGAAAAACCATTGAATTTTTCCGTCCATTTGTTGAATCAAAGCAGGTTGATTCCATCGGAATTGCATCGTTTGGGCCAGTGGATTTGAATGAAAAATCAAAAACCTACGGCTATATCACCACCACCCCGAAACCGGGCTGGGCTCAGGCAGATTTACTGGGTTCCATTCAACGCGGTCTGGGGGTGACCTGCGCTTTCGATACCGATGTCAATGCCGCAGCACAGGGTGAGTATTACTGGATACCCGAGAATCGTGAACTTGATCCTTTGCTCTATATTACGGTGGGAACTGGCATCGGAGTCGGCGGCATCGTGAATGGCAAAACTCTGCACGGCCTGATCCATCCCGAAGCAGGCCATATGTTCATTCCGCACGATCTTAAAATTGATCCCTTCCCTGGCGTGTGCCCGTATCACGGCGATTGTATGGAAGGACTGGCTTCCGGTCCGTCTATGGCCAAACGTTGGGGTCAGGCTGCTGAAACACTGCCCGATGACCATCCCGGCTGGGACCTTGAAGCCTGGTATATTGGATTTATGGTTTCAAATCTACTTCTAAATTTTTCACCCAGACGGATCATTCTGGGCGGAGGTGTTCCCCAGCATATCGGGTTGATTGATAAAGTCCGGAAGAATGTACAGAAACAAATCAACGGCTATGTAAAATCACCGCAAGTTCTGGAAAATATTGACAGGTTGATTGTTCCTCCGGCTCTGGGAAATCAGGCGGGCGTGATGGGAGCGATTGCCCTGGCCATTACCCGCTAAGATTATATTATGCAGAAACTGGATTCCTCTCTCATCCCGTTCACCCTTGACCGGCAATACCGCGACTATGTGTGGGGCGGAAGCAAACTGCGCCCCGGGCATGTCCCCACTGCCGAAGTCTGGGCTGTATATGAAACCAATGCGGTTACCTCCGGTCCCCACACCGGCTTGACTCTGTCAGAATTAGTCAAAGAGTATGGTGTCAATCTGCTTGGCTCAAAGGTGACCGCACGAATAGGATCACGGTTCCCCATCCTGGTGAAGCTGCTGGATTGTAATCAATGGCTCTCTCTTCAAGTGCATCCAGATGACCGGCAGGCGGAAGTCATGGAAGGCAAAGGACAGTTTGGAAAAACCGAAGCCTGGTATTTTTTGGATGTAGAAAAAAAAGCTGAAATCCTCTGCGGCATCAAAGAAGGTGTTTCAAAGACAGAGATAGAAAATTCGGTGCAGAATGGAACGATTCTTAATAATACAGACCGTATTTCGGTGAAAAAAGGCGATTATGTGCTTATACCCGCCGGAACGATACATGCTCTGGGACCTGGTCTGCTGGTTTATGAAGTTCAGGAAAGTTCTGATATTACCTACCGTGTGTTTGACTGGAACCGCCCGGCCAGTGAAGGCCGCAAGTTGCATATTGACCAATCTATCCGTGTGATTAATCCAGACAGGCATGCGGCTGTTCAGGCTTCTCCCACGGGGGAAGCGGCGCATAAAATCCTCTCCTGTGATTATTTCCAATTGGAAAAGATCGTCACAGGAAATAACCCGGTTTACACAGAACTGGACGGAACCACTTTCCATATATTGACAGTGATCTGCGGTGAATCAGAGATCGCCGGAGAGGGTTGGTCATTCGACCTGGCACAATATGACAGCCTGGTTATCCCGGCCTGTACGCCTGATTACACGATAAAAAGTTCTTCTGGTTGTGAAATTCTTCGGGCTTCCGCCTGAAATTTACCGGTGATGAAGAAAAAAAATGATTGACATCCGTCTCCAACCGTGATAATATATCGCCTGCAACAAATGCGGGCGTGGTTCAGTTGGTAGAATGTCTCCTTGCCAAGGAGAAGGTCGTGGGTTCGAGTCCCATCGCCCGCTCAAGACCCCATGTGGGGTCTTTTTATTTCATCTGCGGTAGAACGGAAACCCCGATTTGTTCAATCAGGTCAAGGTCGGCGGGATTATTAATCTCAAGCATCACCCGATCTAGACCCAGAGCAGCATACTCGCCAAGCTGGTCGGCCACCTGGTTCGGGGTGCCGATCACACCCACCTGCCGCCATTCCGTCAGAGTCTTTTCACCCAGTTTCATCTGTACATCGCGATCGGTCTTTCCCATGATGATATTGAGCATCACCGACCGGCGGATGGAAGCCGGGTCGCGGTGGATGCTTTTCATCGCAGAATCCAGTTCCTGCATCAACAGCCGGATAGAATCCACGGGCACCCGGTAGGTGTTCCATTCATCCGCAAAACGGGCGGCCAGCATGGTAGTCCGCTTGCCGCCGCGGCCTCCCACCAGAATGTGCGGTCCTCCTTTGCGTGCCGGACGGGGAAGCAGCTGGGCTTCATTGGTTTTGAAATACTTCCCGTTATAGGTGACTTTATCTTCGCTGTGGAACAACGTATAAATCAGTTCCAATCCTTCTTCGAAACGGTCAAATCGGGTTTTCAGGTCGCCAAGATCAAACCCCCACACAGCGTGTTCCCGTTCATCCCAACCAGCCCCCAGACCGAGCTGCAGACGTCCGCCGCTCAGATCATCTACATTGGCCGCCATGCGCGCTGTGATGGCCGGGTGCCGGAATGACATGGGTGTCACCAAAGGGCCGAACTGGATGCGATGAGTATTACAGGCCAGCCAGGTGAGTGATACCCATAATTCAAGTGCATCATGGTCAGGCGGGCGGCGGTTACTGGCAAAATGGTCAGAACGGTACAGGGCGGCGAACCCGAGGTCTTCCGCCAGGCGGGCCAGTTGTTTCCACAGATCCCAATTAAGACCGTTCTGTCCTTCTATATCAAGGGCTATTTCCATAAACAGACCTCCCATACCGGTATTGCATTGATTGTATACCTTCTCCTATGTCATTATGAAAAATTGGAATCAGAGGGAAATCCTATCCCTTGACAAATGAATATATGGTTCATATACTATGAACTATATAGGAGAATATTATGAGCGATGAGTTCGTATTTGACTATTTGCCGGTGATTTTTGAACTCGAAAAGAAAGGACTGGTCACGCGCACTTTCCGTCGGCTTGATCCAGACCGCCAGCAGGCAGTGATCAATGCCATTCTGGATGAAGCCGGAGAATCCGGGCCGCAGGATCTGAATATCAAGAAAGTGGCCTCCCGCGCAGGGGTTTCCACCGGTTCACTGTACCAGTATTTCAACAACCGGGATGGACTGCTGAGTTTTGCTACTGAACTGGTCACCCGGTTTACCGTTCAGCTTTTCGAAGCCTATCGTCCGTACATGACTCAGGCTCCACTGGAACAGATCCTCCCCATGTACATTTCTGAAGGGATCAACTGGTCAAAAGACCAGATCGGTTTTGCTCGATTTTTCGGTGCGGCGGCTTATCACGGTGATCCCCGTTATGGTGAAACAGTTGTGCGTCCAATTGCTTCTGTGTTGCGTCAGATGGTGGAGGAAATGCTGGCAGCGGCGGTGAAGAATGGCGTGGTCAGAAAGGATATTGATATTGAGGCCGTCGGACGGATTCTGCATACCGTCACAATTGCCATCGGTGACGGGTTGATTTTTCCTCAATTGATGAATTATTACCAGCTTACCGAAGGCGGCATGCCAGTCGAGCGGATTTATACTGCACTTATTGATTTGATAATGCATGGAATTATGGAGGAGAAGAAATCTTGAAAGCAATAACCATTGCAGGGAAAACCCTGAAAGAAGCCCTTAGAGATCCACAGCTCTTGATCCTGTTTCTGGTTTTTCCCAGTCTGCTCGTGTATCTGTATTTTTTTGCGTATGGCGGGGGAGGAAAGAACCTGGGAAGTACCCTGATCATGCTGGTAGACAACCAGGATAAAGGTTTAATGGGATCGGAGTTGATCGCCTATCTGCAGGATCAAACCTTTGATGGGGCACCCCTGTTTACGGTAGTAGAGACACATGATCCGGCTGAAGCTCGTACTACCTTGAACGAATGGAAGGCGGGTTTGATGCTGATCATTCCGGCAGACTTCTCGTCGGTCTTGCAGTCAGCAGATGTAAACCATCTGCCGGAACTGACTGTGATAAAGGATTCGTATTCCGATACGGCATCCTTCCTCTCGGTGATGCTGGAGGAACCGTTGCGTAATTTCATCGAAAAGAAAACCGGCTGGCAACAGCCGCAACAGGTGGTTACCTACGAATACGTCACCGGCACCGGCAACCTCAATGATTTTCAATTTGGTGTACCCGGTGTAATTATCTTTGGCATTGTCTTCGGAGTGATGTATACCGCCATCCTTCTGGTGCGCGAGGTGATCGGAGGAGCCTTTCAACGGCTGCGGCTGGCGAATGTTTCGGGTTTGGATCTACTGGGCGGAATCACATTGGCGCAGATGGTCATCTGCCTGGCGCAAACGGCGGTAACACTGCTGGTAGCCTGGTGTTGCGGCCTGCAGACGGCCGGTTCATATCTACTTTTGGGTGTGTTCGCACTGGTTATCAATCTGGCATCCACTGGCTGTGGAATGATCACGGCTTGTTTTTCAAAAAGCGACGGTGAAGCGGCCAATCTTTCTATGTTGTTTATTCTGCCGCTGGTCTTCTTCTCCGGCGCCATGTATCCCATGCCGCCCATGCCGCTCTTTGACATTCTGGGAAAGACTATCTACTTTGCCGACCTGATGCCGACTACCTTTGCCACCGATGCCATCCGGCGGATCATGATTTACGGGGATGGTTTTGGGGCTGTCTGGATGAACCTTGTATGGATGGTCGTGGAATCTTTGATTTTATTCATTCTGGGTATCCGGTTGTTCCAACATTTCAGACTGAACCGGTCCCTGTAGCTAAATGGAGTAATTTCGAATGTCAAATATTGTTCTGGAAACTCGTGATTTGACCAAACATTTCGGTCAGTTCACAGCGGTAAACAAATTAACCCTTCAGGTGATGGAAGGTGAAGTTTTTGGGTTCCTGGGTCCCAATGGTGCCGGAAAAACTACCTCGATTAATATGATTTGCGGGCTGCTTCAACCTACCTCTGGTCAGGTTCTGGTGAAAGGGCATCCCATTATTAATGGCAATAAAGATATCCGTCGGATCGTGGGGATGTGTCCGCAAAATATTGTGCTGTGGGAGCGTCTGACCTGCATGGAACAACTGGTATTCATCGGTCAGATGTACGGTATGTCCGGTCAGGCGGCACGGAAAGCCGGAGAAAAACTCCTGAAAGACCTGGGGTTGGAAGAAAAAAGTAAAAGTCTTGCCCGAACCCTTTCGGGAGGTATGCAGCGAAGGCTCAACCTGGCTATGGCACTGGTGCATGACCCGGATATTGTCGTATTAGACGAGCCCGAAGCCGGTCTTGACCCGCAAAGCCGGGTCAAGGTGCGCGAATATATCCAGAGCCTGGCGCGTAGAAAGACAGTGATCGTCACCACCCACAATATGGATGAGGCCGAGCGTGTGGCTGACCGGGTGGCCATCATTGATCACGGAGAATTGCTGGTTCTGGATACCCCGGAGCGATTGAAACAGAGCCTGGGCGAAGGCGACCTGGTGGAAGTCCGATTGGAGAATGGTGTACAGGATCCTGAATCTGCCCGGGCGGCATTGGCATCCATAACACGTGATGTTCATCTTGACCCTGAAACACATTTATTGAAGATCAGGGCGTTGAATGCTGTTGGGAATCTGGCTGAAATTCTGGAATTACTGCAGAAAGCCGGGTTCAAACCGGGTGAAGTCAATATTCATGCCAATACACTGGAAGATGTCTTCATCCAGTTGACCGGACGGAGGCTGCGGGAATGAAAATCCTTCAAGTCTCCCGAAAATACCTGCTTGAAATCATCCGCGAACCGCAATTGCTTTTATTGACGATTCTGATGCCGGCGGCCATGATGCTGGTGATGGCCTTTGGATACGGGCAAAATCCACGACTTGTCACTTACACGGTATTAGTGATGGATCGGTCAAATGGACTGGCATCGGAGGATATCCAGGCTTTGAAAAGCAGCCAATATTCCGATGGCCGGCCGATGTTCAACATCACAATGACCATTGATCCCGAGAAAGCCGATGCCGAATTGCGAAACAAAGGGGCTGCCGTGTTTGTGATATTTTCACAGGATTCCACCGGAAAACTGGTACGAACCGTGAAAGGTGATGCAAGCAGCATGGCTTTCATTAATGCCAGCGGCTATCTGGAAGCTGTTTTAAACCCGGTTCAGGAACATCGTGAAGGACTTCATCCGATACTTCAGATGAAAACGGATAACCTGACCCTGCATATTCCCCAGACAGACTTTGATGCCTTTGCTCCCGGTGTCATGATCATGGCCATTCTGTTGTTGATCCCGCAGACAGCCATGTTGATTGGACGGGAAATCCGTACCGGCACCATCAAACTGCTGCAAATGTCACCGCTCACAACAGCCGAATGGTTTACCGGCATCAGCCTGGCTCAACTGACTGCGGCGGCGATTCAGATGGTTTTGATGCTGGCCATGGCAAAACTGCTTGGCTTTCATACACAGGGATCTTTCTGGCTGGCCATGCTCATTTGCCTGATCCTGAGTTTTGGCTCCATTGGCCTGGGCCTTCTCACAGCCTGCCTGATCCATAATGACAGCGAGGCGGTCAACACGGGCAGCGTCTTTTCGATGGTACAGGTATTCCTCTCCGGGGCATTCTTCCCCTTCAATTCATCCACCTTACTTACTATAAGCGGTCATCAGATGGGTATTTTTGACCTGATCCCTGCCACACATGGCATGATGATCCTGCGGCAGTCGCTGGTCAGCGGGGCGGGTTTTTCAGAGATTGCCTTTCGCACATTATGTATGACGGTATTGTCATTGCTCTTCTTTGTTCTTGGGATTATTATTTTCAACCGCCGTTTTGCCCGACGGTAGATGCGCTGCAGGTCAATCAGATTTACTTGCGTTTCTCACATTCACCTGATAAAATGCGTCTTGCATGTTGTTCTGGCGACGTGGCCAAGTGGCAAGGCAAGGGTCTGCAAAACCCTCATCAGGGGTTCAAATCCCCTCGTCGCCTCAAAGACCTTCACGAAAGTGGAGGTCTTTTTTCTATTTCATTATCCGAAAACCCAGGGATAAGTTTTCAAATTAACATCTGCAGGGTCATAGCATCCGGTGCGAGATGATGGATGGAAAAAAACCATATCTCCGGATGCTTTGACCTGAGCCGTGGTTAACCCAGGCCTCCGGTAGATGCAAGCGGAGCCGGGTAGTCTGCCTGCGAAACAGATCTGATGTATCCATAATAATCTGTGCTGCTTGCACCCAACCGGATGGATTGTTTTCTTACCCTTTCAATCCCCGGCTGATTTCTTTCCGTGCCCATAGGTAATGGCTCGAAGTGCTCGATTTGAAATAGGCGATCAACATATTCTTGTTCTGCCACTTCTGCAAACCCGGCGTGAACAGGTCTTTTTCTGGCAGGGACTTTAACAGATCGACTATCTGCCGGTGGGAGTCGTGAAACTTCTGCATCACCACAACATCCAACGGCTCATCTTTATGGTCTCTGAAAATCTTATCATTCAATGCCGGCAGCTCACTCCATTTGAAACCCTCTGCCGGAACAGGAAAAACCTTGCCTTCGTATCCGCTCTTCACCCACAGAATGACCATCTGTTCCCAGGCAATCAAATGACTGATTACATCTTTGGTGGTCCATTCGCCAACGACTTTTTTATGTGTCATCGTATCGGCAGGTATGGCAGCCAGAAAATCTTCCAGCTTTTTTCTCTCGGTATCAATTTCCTTGAGCAAATCTTCTTTTGATGTTGGTTTGGCCATTTTTCCCTCCACTCAAACCTTATCCTGGAATTGCTTTTCGGGCTTCCCTGTCAGCCAGTTCATTCATGGCTGAACCGGCGTGTCCACGAACCCACCGCCAACTGACATGAACCCGCAAAGTTTGCCGATGCAATGCCTTCCACAGGTCTTCATTGGCCAGTTTTCCGCCAGCCCGTTTCCATCCGCGGCTGACCCAATCCGGCAGCCAGGTGGTGATTCCCATCTTTACATAGCGAGAATCGGTAAAAATGACGGCATGAGCCCCAGTGGGAAGATTTTCCATGGCACGAAGCGCTGCGGTTAATTCCATTCGATTGTTGGTGGTTGACCGCTCTCCGCCGCTTATGACTTTCTTTTTTACGCCATTCTCTATGAATACAACAGACCAACCGCCTGGACCGGGATTGGGTTCGCAGGCTCCATCTGTGTAGATCATGTATTCTGTCATACAACTACGGAACAGATTTGATGGTCTGGTCGATCTGTTCCATAAGGGTTGGTACAGGTATGGGGGTGGGTTGGAGCATTTGCCAGAATCCATCCTCTAATACCGGACGCACTTTTTGCCAGGCGGGTAGTGCCGGCAGCATGACGCCTGAAGGAGTCAGCTCAGTGGCAGTTTTCCACCAGACGTGTTTTTCACTGAAGGTTTTCATCAAGTCGATGGTTGATGTGGATGGGGGAATTGATCCGGCTGCTTCAGCCAGAATGGCTTGATTGCGGGGTTGTGTCAACCAGCGCAGAAATAACCAGGCTGCCAGTTCATTGACCGGCCGGGTTTTGGCAACTCCAATGGACAAACCAGACATTAAAACCGGTGCCGGTTTTTCGCTTCCCGGATAGGGAAGGATGATCCATTCATCTTTGTTTTTGGCAAAAGACATGGTCTCTTCGAGTTCAAGCAGGTCAGGCAGGGTGGCTGAAATGACTAAAGCCTGTCGACCGGCAAAGTAGGTGAAGGGTGAAGCCACACGGCTGTTCCAGGCACAGCCTTTTTCCGTCAATTGGCGCAGGTACGAGAAAGCTTCCCCTGTTTCATCCTGATTGATAGTCACCTGATCATCTGCCCAGGCTTTGCTTCCCCCAAATGCATTGATCCACGATAGGAGCACCGGCGATGAAGAGTTGATGATCCACCCGCCGGTACCATCATTTTCTTTCACCGTATCAAAATTGTTGGCATGGGCGGCTTCACAAAGTTGCTTTAATAAATCATCCTGAGTTTCAGGAGCCTTGTCAAACCCAAGTTCTTTGGCCCACGTCTGGTTGTATACCAGGAATTGCAGATTAACCTGCACAGGAATACCGATCAGACGGTCTTTTCGAATCTGAGTATTCCAGACAGCGGGAAGGAAGGCTTTTTTTTCTTTTTCCGGCATTCCCCATTCCGGATTCTCCATAAAATCTGTCAGATCAATTGTGTACCCGGTATCATTCCAGACAGCCAGATATTCGGGGGTTGTTACCACCATATCCAGCCGGTCGCTGGTTTCCATACTATCAGTAAATATTCGTGCGGTTTCGCTTACACTGCCGCTGTGACTTTCTTCGATCTGAATTTTCCAGATATTCTCCCGATTGAATGAATCGATCAACCGGCTGAACTGAACACCGGCTCCATCCGTCCAGGGATGAATGATTTTGATATGTGTATCTTTAAGACTGGCCAGCTCTGCCGGAATTGTGGCTGATGGAGCTGGTGTAACCGTTTCTTTTACTGATTCTACGGTCTGTGTAGTACCTGAAGAAGTAACGGTTTCATTGGTTTGTGTTTGACTGGGCACCGGTTGAGAGACTGAACAGGCAGAAAAGATCAGCACGAATGCGCATAGCGGTGCAATTGATTTAATCACAGACAATTTCATGTATCGAAGAAGGAATGACATGGATTTCAGGCAGCCGGTCTGGGAACAATACGGTTGCCCTGTCCGCAATTCTCAGATTCTATTTGAATGGTTACATGTTCAACAGAAAACTGATCGAGCAATAATGTGCGAATCTGTTCCAAAATGCCTGATTGTTTATCGCAGCATTCCGGCGTTAAGGAAACATGTGTGCTGAGCGAGATGTGCCCGGAGCAAATATTCCAGATGTGCAGATCATGAACGTCGGCAACTCCATCTATTTTGCTGATGGCGGATGCAATTTCGGGAATGGAAATTTCTTCCGGCGTTCCCTCAAGGAGAATGTGGACGGCGCGGCGCAACACCCGATAGCTGCTCACCGCGATCATGATGCCAATCAAGATACTGATCAGCGGATCAATCCAAACGGCACCTGTCAGCCATATAGCAAAACCAGCGAGGATAACACCTATGGATGATAGGGCATCACCGATGACATGCAGGTAGGCGCTGTGCAGGTTCAAATCTTCTTTTCCATGGGCGCCGTGGTCATGATCGTGGTCGTCATGATGGTCGGTTTTGAGAACCAGGGCGACCAGTACATTGGCAACCAGACCGATCACCGCAATAATGAGCATGGGGATGCCCATGATCTTATTGGGTGTAAGGAAACGTTGAATGGCTTCCCACCAGATTCCAATGCATATGACGGCCAATGAAATACCATTAAACAGGGCGGCAAATACTTCCACCCGGTGATAGCCATAGGTGTGGTTGTCATCACTGGGTTTCCTGGCCAGCCTGAAAGCGGCATAGCTGATCACCAGTGCCAGAATATCGGTGAAAACATGGGCGCTATCAGAAAGAAGCGCCAGACTGCCAGTCCAGATTCCACCGGCAACTTCAGCAATCAGAACTACACTGGTGATCAGGATTGAATAGAGGTAGCGGCCTTCCAGCTTTGTATCTTCGTGAGAGGGCATATGGATAGACCTTTTTTATGAATCCTGGATGGGGCAGAAAAGGGTTACAGGGTTGGGATACGAACCATCCCAGCATTTCTTCGGAAGGGGTTTTTGAACATGCAGGGGACTCTTAAGAAGTTCTTTTCCGTCGGCTGTAACAACCGTCAGGATATAGTCCATCCACCATTTTGGAGGATTGATGACCATGGTGTGGGTAACAACAGCATAAGCTTCATTCGGGTTGCTCGGATTTGCCACCATGTCATATTCGATAAATGGTTCTTGCGGTCGGGCATCCCAGATCTGCAGTTTGAGTCCGGTCGGGGCTGGCTGGTTGAAACGCACGACAAATGTACAGGAAACAGCCGGGATGGTGAAGGTAATGGTGCCGGTTTTCTTGTCAATTGTTCCAGCCTGGGCATTTTCTGGCATCGAAGCCGGGCCGTTCGGACCGTCCACATGGCTGGAGAAGTATTTCGTGGTCAGGCAGAAGGGATTAATACCATCCGTTTCAATAGCCAGCGGGGGAATGGGCGTGGCTGTTGGAAGTGGTGTGTTGGTAGGTTCCGGGGTATTGGTCGGGGGAATGGGGGTTGGTGAGGGCAGCGGCGTGCTTGTGGGCGGAACCTCTGTTGGAGTGGCGGTTGGTGGATTCAACGCAGAGATAGCGGAGCAACCGGTGGAACTCACCAGCATAATTAGTGATAGGGATGAGAAAACGATTGTTTTTAACAGATTGTTTTGCAGCATATCAGGTAACTCTTTTCATATTAAGGTGGTTCGATTATAACATTCAGTAAATCGGTCAAAAATGTATTATGAGATAAATCATCAAGATATTGATGTTTTCAATATATCGTAAATAAAAAAAAACGGCTTGAGGCCGTTTTTGGGGGATAATGTAGAACATGGCGACTGCAAAACCGACTATTCCTCGCACCGTTCAGGCTGCAAGTCTGCAATGGAATTGACAATTCGTGATGGTTTATATGGGTAACGGTGCAGGGTGTGTTCTCCGGTTACGCCAGAGAGTACCAGAATGGTTTCCAGCCCGGCCATCACACCGGCCACAATATCCGTATCCATGCGGTCACCGATCATTACGGTGTTCTCCGAATGGACACCCAGATAATTCATGGCTGTACGCATCATCAATGGATTGGGTTTACCAATAAAGAAAGGAGCCCTGCCGCTGGCTTTTTCAATGAGGGCGGCCATGGCGCCGCATGCCGGCACAACGCCGGCTTCATCAGGCCCATTAGCATCTGGATTGGTGGCGATAAATGCCGCTCCCTGAACGACCAGACGAATAGCTTTGGTGAACTGTTCCATGTTATATGTATTTACTTCACCCAGAACGACATAATCTGGATTGATATCCGTCAACACAAATCCCATATCATGAAGTGCCTGAGTCAGGCCGCTTTCACCCAGGGCAAATGCAGTTCCGTTGGGATTCTGACTGTGTAAAAAGCGGGCTGTAGCCATGGCTGATGTGAAAATTTGGTCGGGGGCGATTTCCAGACCGATCAAACTCAGCCGGTGCGCCAGATCTCTTTGCGTATACAGGGGATTGTTGGTAAGAATCAAAAACTTATGTTTCTGCTTCTTGAGTGCTTCAATAAACGTGTCTGCCCCTGGAATCAACGTCCGTCCTCGCACCAGAACGCCGTCCATATCGATAAGATAGTTTTTCTTTTTTTCCATTTTGTTTTCCATTGATAGTCGAAGAATAATGACCACCTTTCGGACCTGAATATTGCCGAAAGTTCAAAATTTTTAACAAATCATCATCATTATACGAATGTTTTGAGAACTGCATATCCAGAATATGGTTGAATGGGTTATGTGAAAATTCCCATTACATGATACTTCATGATATTTGATGACTCAAACGTGAGTCCGGTCTGACTCTGAGTGAGGAACATGGATGATGTATAATTTTGACCGAAAAACAAGTCTGACTTGAAACGGGGTATGAGTGGAACATAACCATCCGGTTGATCAATACACGCTGGAAGAATTGCAATCGCTTCTGGCGGAAAAACGTATGAAAATACGGCGTGAACGCCTGGCGTATTATCGTCGAACAGGCCGTATTGTGACCGGAACAGTGGTAGAGAGCGGTTTTAAACCGGGCCGCATTCTGAATGAACCAGGCGAAGTTAAAGAACCGGCGGCGGTTCCTTCCAAACGGAAAATTTGGATAGACCGCCTGTTGGTAGGAATCGAGATCGTGGCGGTCATCGGTCTGGTTTTTGTTCTCCTCAACGGTGTCTCCATTTTGCGTAACCTTAATAAGGAAGTAGCCTCTTCTCTGGTTCAACCCACTCTGGCTCCCACGGCCATTATTCAGGCTGTGGTACTGCCCTCCGGCCATACACCACCCAATGCTCCGGGAGGTGTGCAGCCGAATGAAGAAGAAATCCCTGCCCATTTGCGTCCACTGGTGCAATCAATGGCAGCCATTCCGCTGCCAACCGCCAGCCCCGAACAGGCAGTTCGAATTCAGATTCCGGCAATTAATGTGGATGCTCCTGTTATTCAGGGTGATGGATGGGAACAACTGAAAAAAGGGGTAGGCCAGCATGCCGGAACACCCAACCCCGGAGAGGGCGGTAATGTGGTCCTTTCTGCCCATAATGATGTTTTCGGAGAAATTTTCCGTGATCTAGACAAGTTAAAAACTGGTGATACGATTGTGTTGTTCACAAACCTGCGTACGTATACCTATGTCATTAACCAGAGCCGGATCGTCCTGCCAGCTCAGGTTGAGGTTATGTCTCCTACAACAGATTCTGTTGTAACGCTAATTTCGTGTTACCCTTATATGGTTGATAACCGCCGGATAGTCATCACTGCGGTTTTGAAAAATTCTTAATTTATTCAGGATAGACCCCCATGGCTAAAAAACAAAAACGACAAGTTTCCTTCACTACACCGAGCGCCGCAACATCTCACCCAGCCGGTGGATTTTCACGACCGGGAACTGAATTCAACCCAGATTATACCTATGTAAAAAATGACTTGAAGAATATGGGTCTTCAAGTGATCCTATTCCTCGGGATTCTGATTGCTTTGACGTTTTTCCTCCGTTAATCCACGCCAAATTAAAAGGAGAGTCTTATGTCACCAATGTTTGTTCCTGGACCCGTTGATGTCGCTCCGGTAGTCCTCGCTGCGCAGGCCAAGCCAATGATGCCGCACCGCAGCAAGGATTTCGAAGAGATCTTCCGCCGTACAGCGGAAAAGGCCCAAAAGTTATTCTATACACAGTACCGGGTATTTCAAGGTACTTCCTCCGGTTCGGGGATGCAGGAAGCCGGCGTTCGTAACTTTGTTCAGGAACAGGTTCTCTCCTGTGTTAACGGCGCTTTCGCGGATCGCTGGAATAAATGTGCCATTGCCAATGGTAAAAAAGCAGACCGGCTGGAAGTCCCCTGGGGACAGGCTATCACACCGGAAATGCTGGCCGATGCCATTAAGAAGAAATCATACGAAGCCGTAACCATTGTTCACAATGAGACTTCCACCGGTGTTGAAAATCCGGTGAAAGAGTTGGCTAAAGTTGTGCATGAATTATCTCCCGATACCTTGATTCTGGTGGATGCAGTTTCATCATTGGGCGGTACCAAGATCGAAATGGATGCCTGGGGGATTGATTTCCTGCTGACATCTTCTCAGAAATGCCTGGCTCTGCCGCCAGGTCTTTCTCTGGCTGCTGCATCTGACCGGGCTATGAAAAAGGCTGAAACGGTTGCCAATCGTGGTTGGTATTTTGACCTGGTCCTCATGGAAAAGCACCGTCTCAAGGATTCCACCCCCATGACCCCGGTGATGCCCTTGATTTTTGCCCTTGATGTTCAACTTGACCGTATTCTGGAAGAAGGCCTTGACAACCGTTTTGCGCGGCATGCCGCCATGGCAAAACGCACCCAGAATTGGGCTGTGGCTCACGGAATGGATCCGTTGGCTCCTGAACCATACCGTTCGAAAACAGTATCCACGATCAAAAACACCAAAGGATTGGATATTGCTGCTTTGAATAAATTCCTTCTCACCAAAGGAATGCGGATAGCCAATGGATATGGTGATCTGAAGGACAAGACCTTCCGGATTGCCCATATGGGAGAAATCACCATGAGTGATGTCGATTCTCTCCTTGCCAACATGGAAGAATTTATGGGATAATAACCTTCTAAGAACTACCGGGCGGAGCACTCAGCCCGCAGCGTTGATGTATTACTCAACGGTCTCAAAGGTGCACCAGTCTATTTTGGAAATAAACTGGCGCGCTCTTTGGGATCGTTTTATTTTTACTGACTTGGAGCCTTGCGGTATATGCAATCGATTCGAACACAAAAATCAAAGCCAGGAGAGCAGGCACTTTATCGCACGGCTCTCATCATTACACTTTGTGGAAATACATTGCTGGTAGCCATAAAATGGGCGGCGGCATATTTCAGCGGATCGGTAGCTTTGTTGGCTGATACGGCAAACTCGGCATCAGATGTCCTCTATTCTTTGATGATGGTTCTGGGGATCTGGATGTCGCAGCGTCCGCCTGATTCAAGTCATCCCCAGGGACACAGCCGGTTTGAACCCCTCGTAGGTTTGATGATCACATTTTCAATGACCTTTGCCGGCTATGCAGCTGTACGAGCGTCCATCGAAAGATTTCTTGAGGGAGGTAAAGCCATTGAACTTGGCCTGCCTACGTTTGTTCTGTTGCTGGCGGCCGGGATCAAAGCCGGTATGTTTGTCTGGATTCGCAATATTGCGAATAAATTGCACAGCCCGACTCTGGCAACTACAGCCACCGATAATTTGAGCGATGTTCTCACATCCACGGCGGCGTTTGTGGGGATTGCCGGGTCTGATTTTATTCATCCTCTGGCAGACCCGGTAGCCGGTATCCTGGTGGCTCTCTGGATCTTCAGGGCGGCGTTCATGGCAGCACGCGATAACCTGGGATTTCTGACCGGGGCAGGGGCTCCGGAAGAATTACGGCAGAATCTTGTTGCCGCTGCCGAATCTGTGCCCGGTGTGATGCATGTGCACCATGCCATCACCGAGTACAGCGGACCTCGGCTTGTGGTTGATATGCATATCAATGTAGACGGAAACATGCCGCTCAATCAGGTCCATGAGATCTGTGACCAGGTGATTGAGCGGCTTGAAGAGTTCCCTGAAGTGGACAGAGCTTACGTCCACATCGAACCCGAAGGCTGGGATTAATTTGCCGTTATGTTATAGAAGAAGTTGTAGGCGTACCGACCGTCAGGAAATTCGATACGTATATCAATGGGTGAAAAGCCTCGCAAAGTGGCGGGAATATTGAAGACCAGAGTCATTTGACCGCCATTCTCGGTTTTGAAGGTACCCAGTAGTGTGCCGCCATATCCGCGGGTTCCGGCTGCTCCCATATAAACCGTATATTCTGATTTTGCCGGGAATTCAGATGTCATAATGGTAACGGTGCTGTCTCCCACCACACTGAGAACACCAAAGGTGGGGACGCCAGGAATAACCGGGAAGGGAGGAATGAACTTTGTCGCCGTGGGAACGGCAATCGTTCCAGAAAATGGTGACGGAGTTCCACCGACACCCGGTGTGCCATTGGCGCCGGGTGTGCCAGAAACTACTGCGGTTCCAGGATAGATAGTTCCAAGAGCCATGACGGAAGCAGTTGGTGCGCCTGGTGTACCGGGCATCCCCATTACGTCAGGTGTTCCAGGTGTACCGGTGGTCATGCCATTTATTCCACTGGCGGTGGCAGTAAGAGTGCCAGACCGGATGGTTGCCACGGCTGTCTGAGTAGCACTCAAAATTTCCTGAAAACCTGATGCCTGGGTGGCAACCTTAACAGGTGTTTTGATCATTAACGTTGGCGTTTCTACTTTTGCCACGGGTGCCAGAGTGGGAGCGACTGCCACTGGTGCAATAGTGGAAGGCCTCTCACAACCGGTCGCACCGATCATGACAAACACAAGTAAGATGAAAAGCAATAATTTCCTGGTCAAAGTGGTTACTCTCTTTCCTTCCCTGTTCGCCCTGATATAAAGAAAGGTCGGCGTAATAGTACCGGGCAAATGGAAATGGATGGCAAAGTGCTTTCCGCCTGAATACAGAGTCGCATCTATACGGCGAATAGTACAAATTGTTGCAAGAAGCGTTCCACTTCGGAGTAGTAGTCTGCCAACGTTTCGTCTTTGCGGAAACCGTGACCTTCACCTTCATAAACTTTATACAGCAAGGGCACTCCATTGCGTCGAACAGCATTCACAATTTCTTCCGATTGTGATGGAGGTACTACCCGATCAACGGAACCCTGAAATACAGCCAGGGCATCACGAATGGACTGTGCATGGAATACTGGTGACCAGGCATGGTACTTTTCTGCTGCTTCAGGCAATGACCCGACCATGCTGTCATTGTAGCGGGCTTCAAATTTGTGCGTATCTTGCACAAGGGTGAAAAGGTTGCTGACACCATACAGGCATATGCCTGCTTTAAACAGGCCTGGATTTCGAATGAGAGCATTCAAAACGGTATATCCACCAGCGCTGCCCCCGCGAATGATCAACTTTTTCGGATCTGCCAGCCGGTTTTCTATCAGAGCATGAGCGGCACCGACAGCATCTTCCACATCCTTTTCTCCCCAGCTATGTTTTAGCGCTTGAAGATAGCTGCGTCCAAAACCGCTGCTGCCCCGATAATTGACATCCAGCCAGGCATATCCGCGTGACGTGAAATATATCCTCTCAGAGTTGTACGTTACAGGTTGTTCTGAGGTGGGGCCACCGTGAATATACACGATTGCAGGGGGAAGCCCTTCTGATTCAAAACCCGGATTGGATGGTGGATAGTAGGTTCCATACACCACACTATCGTCAGAAGCCTTCCATTCAAGAGGGACAGCGTTTGAGAAATAACCTGAAGGCAGCCGTTCCGTATCGCTATAAGCGACTACATGCATCTGAAATCCATCCCATCGAACCACACGGGGTGGAATGCCGGCGGCAGAAGCTAGAAAGGCAACGTCATTGCCCTCCTGTGAGACGGCCAGTTGGGTGATCCATGTATAAGGCGCTGTATCAATTTGATCTGACTGCCCTGTTTCAATATCGACATGCCACAGAGATGCAAACCCGCCATGATTGCGTATGTAGAAAATATCCCGGCTGTTGCCTGCCCAGCCGTAAAAACGCATTCCCTGAACCCAGGCTGGTTGTGCCAGATGAAATCCATCGCCCTTTACCAGTACTCGTGACTCACCCGTCTGTAATTCGAGCAGTACCAGGTCTTCCCACTCTCCATTTGAGACAATGTAACTTAGATACCGGCCATCTGAAGAGAATTCAGGTTGACTGACCGCCTGGTCGATTTCTCCCGCCACACTGTGGGAATCAATCAACCGGGGCGGGGTTCCTTCCAGACGACCAAGCATTAAAGTTGTGCCATCCCATGGCATATTGGGATGATTCCACTCAACCCAGGCAACGATCTTACTGCCAGGATGCCAGCGGGGAGACATATAGAAATCGGCTCCCTTAACAAGTTGAACTGGCCATCCGCTTCCCTCGATATCTGTGATGCTGAGCAGATCTTCTTTACCGTTGGAATAAATGGCCAATACCCAGGCGCCGTCTGGCGAAATTTGTGGATCGGCAAATGCCCCAAAGGTTGGCGTAATCGAAACCGGCAGACCATTTTCCAGTTCGGTTTTGTAAAGCCGCCCGCTTTTATCGGCAAAAACGACGATACCTTTATGCGTAGTAAATTCACCGCCGCCGTACCCGATTCCTCCCCTTACAGAAAACCCCGAACTGGTCAGATCACGCCGGGCGTCACCGGGTTTTTGCTGAACGAGCACCCCGGTGCCAGACCGGCCTTCCACCCAGAGTAGTGTCCCATTGCCTGAAGCAAATTGGACATCCTCCAACCGCAATTTCTGACCGGCGGCTGCTGCGCTTACTTGACTGGGCCATAATCCATAGGTGCACGTTTCTTTTGAGTTCATCTTGATATTCCTTCTTCTACAGGTGCGGGGAAACAAATTCTATTAATTTTTCCCGGCTTTGCAGACCGACCATGCGGCCAACTTCTTTACCCCTCTTAAAAATCACCAGGGTTGGCAGGCTCATAACGCCAAATTGCATCACCAGATCACTGTTTGTATCGGCATCCACTGAGAAAAAACTCGCTTTGCCTGACCATTCTTCTGCCAGACTTTCCAGGATTGGAGCCAGACGCTTGCAGGGTGAACACCAGTTGGCACTGAAATCCAGAATCACAGGCAGTGTGGCTTTTTGAACTTTACTGGCAAATTCAGGTGTTTGAAGAGCAGGTAAGTTAGACATGACATCCTCGTGAATTAGTATGCTCTTATTGTAATAAAAAAAACAGGCGGGTAAGGCCGCCTGTTTTTTTGTATGCATTTTTACTATTTCAGATCGCGGGGTTTGACCCTTTCAACAAGTTCTCCGCGAGTCTCTTCTTTGAGATCAGACCAGTGGTCAATTGGAAGCATAAGATGTGCCACAGAAGCAGTCGGAAGGGATTCCACCTGTCCGCTCAGAATTTGAAGCAATCCTTCCAATCCTGGATTATGGCCGACAATCAAAACTCGGTCAAATTTATCGGGGACTGTCTGAAGCGTGGAAAGATAAGCGGCAGGTTCAGCCAGATAGAGTGAATCGATGTATTCCACCTTGCCCTTGAAATTCATCTTGGTCAGCATGCCATCGATTGTCTGAGTCACCCGTTTAGCCGGAGAAGCCAGAATGAGCTGCGGAACCAGCTCTTTTTCACGTAGAAACTTCCCCATGTGTGGAGAATCTTTTTCACCACGTTTGTTCAACGGACGGTCTTGATCCGGCAACTCGGGGTGTTTCCAGCTTGATTTCGCGTGCCGCATCAAAAGTAATGTTTTCATACGAAAGTTTTCCTGTTTGGTTTGCTAAAAAAGAAACGCCTGAATAATGCGTTAATATCATACCTTATTTCAATCGTGCCGATTTACTATTAATAAAATGTTAACCATGCCGATTCACTGGTAATGTTTGATCTGAAAGGAAAGGCTATAATTTGCCTGATGGTCAAGAAGAAGGGTAATAACTCGCGGTGAATCTGAATTTCCAAGAAGATCTCTGGCTTAAAGAAGCCTGTGCGGGCAATCTGGAGGCATTTAATCAGTTAGTCACGCTGCATCAAGACGCAGTATTCAATTCAGCGTACCGTATTATGGGTAGTTTTGATGAAGCGGAAGACATCACCCAAAAAACGTTCATCTCTGCGTTTCAAACTATCCGATCTTTTCGGGGAGGCTCCTTCAAAGCCTGGCTGATGAGGATTGCCATAAATGCGTGCTATGACGAGATTCGCAGAAAAAAACGTCACCCGGCAATTTCCATTGAAGCAGGTTCAGAAGATCCAGATTATATAGAGGCAGATTACTGGCTTCCAGATCAGTCTCCCACACCGGCAGAAATCAGTGAGATGAAGGAATTACAGAGTGCGGTGCAACATTGCCTTCAAGACTTGCCGCCGGATTTTCGCATGATCGCCGTTTTAGCCGATGTGGATGAGATGGAATACGAAGAAATCAGCCGTATAGCTGGTTGCCCCATGGGAACCGTCAAGAGCCGGCTGGCACGGGCTCGATTGAAATTACGCGGCTGCCTTGAAGAATTCTGGGAACTTTTACCCCGGCAAATCCGTCAGAAATATGAGGATAGGAAATGACGGCCAGATTATCCGATCATGATTGGGAAATCCTGTCAGCGTATGCCGATCATGCTGTATCTGATATGGAACGGCAGCAGATCGAAAACCGCATCAGGCAAGATGCTGAATTCCTTCAGGCGTACCAGTCCCTTCTACGCGTGAAGGGATTGTTGCATGAAGTACCTGATGTAAAACGCCGTCGAAATTTCTACCTGACTCCCGAAATGGTTCATCCACACGGCTGGCTCTGGTTGATCCCGATGTTGAATTTCAGTTCGGCAGCTGCCGCATTGTTGGCGGTTATCTTCTTTCTTTTGGATCTTTTCCCTCTGGCAGCCAGACCATCTGCAGCACCGATGGCTTTGCAGGCTCTCCCGCCTGCACAGGCTGTCGTGACACCCACACAGGAAAACATAGGTGAAGAGACAGCCAAAGGTATTATTGGAATACCAACATTGACTGTTCTCAATACGGCAGAATCTGAAAAACTGGCTATTCCGGGTACGGCGCCGGATAAGGTGCAAGAATACGGAATGGAAACAGGAGCCATACCGACAGAAATTGTGACAGAGGCGTGGTTTGATACAGTTCCTACAGAAATAGTTCCATCAACCGATCAGAATACGGTTGCAGAAGCAGCGCCTCCACAGGCGGCGGCTGTACCTATGTTGAAATCAGGACCGTCTGTACCTGAGGCAGGAACCGGAGCTGTGATAGTGGAAGACGCCAACATCCCTGGAAACACAGAAGTTCCCTTGCCAGAAATGAGGCCTTCGACTGCTGCCGCTCCGAAAGAACAGACCGCTTTATCTCCGGTTGAATCGGCAAATACGCCAACGGCAGAAATCCGTTTTCTGGCGAAGCCAGAATCAACGAGAGGTGGTAAAGAAACACCTACGGCGGCTCCGACGGTAGCTGCTGCGCAACAAGAGATCCAAAAAGTCGAGATAAAACCAACAACTATTCAGCCTTCAATTGAAACCCAGAAACCAGTGGAACCAGTCCCATTTAATAAAGAAGCAATGACACTCGCATCTGTATCATATGGCGTGATATTCCTGATGGCGGCTGTGATACTGGGTTTTATCGGTTACATACTCAAGAAAAAATCGACATTATGAAAAAACCAGATGAAATTTCATTTTGTGTTCAATGCGGTACACCCGTCCGACAGGAAGAGAAATTCGGGAAAATCCGCCCGGTCTGCCCTTCTTGTGGATGGGTTTATTTTTCCGATCCAAAAGTAGCAGTGGCTGTTGTCATCCTGGAGGATGATAGAGTTCTGTTGGTCAGGCGGGTTAATCCTCCGCATAAGGGGGAATGGACATTACCGGCCGGATTCATGGATTCTGGTGAATCGATACCTGAAGCCGCCCAACGGGAATGCCGTGAAGAGACAGGGCTGGAAATCAAGATCACAGAGTTGCTCGATGTATTCAGTGGACGTGAGCATGAGCACGGATCTGATATCTTGTTGATTTATCGTGGTGAGATTACAGGTGGAGTATTAAAGTCTGGTGACGATGCGGATCAGGCAGAATTCTTCTCGATGAATTCATTGCCGCCTCTGGCTTTTGCAGCCACTCGGATCACACTGCAAAATATTATAAAAGAAAACAGGTAACCTTTCATTTATTTACATAAAATTTCTTTCCAATAAATCATTACATTCCTATAATCTACTTAAGATCGTCAGATTGTTCCTGATGGATTTATCTTTCCAGTTATTGGCCCAAACCTTGCATCAGAATTCCCGATTACTGCAGGCTGGTTTTCAAGAATTGTTGGTTGTTTCTCAGTGGTAAGGAATGCTGACAAGACCCCCGGGCAGAGCCTGTGTAGATAGATCATGAGGGATCCTTTGGCATGGATCTCTTGGGTATTTTCTGGTACTGGTTGATTTCAGGAATCTGAAAAAATACTTATGCATGCTATTACTCAACAAAGCCAATCTCAAAATCAACGAATATCTGTTTCTGATATTCCTCTGCCTTCCATTCTTGTAGAGGTAGACAGTACACGGATTATCTCCTCCAACAGGGCATTTTCTGATCTATTCCCATCTATTGGAACCGGTCAGATTCTATTAAACCTGCAGAATTCAAGTGCTCGAACGGCAGATCAATTGATCCAGGCTATCCGGAAGGCATTTCACAGCAAAAATCCGGTGATCATAGACAGGTTGTTTCTGCATACCGGCTCCGGCGATAGAGAATTTACACTTTATGCCAGGGTTTCTGATTCGGATGATCTGGCAGTTGCTCTGGTAAACCTGGTGCCTCAAATGGTACCCGGTCACAACGATTTATTTGAATTTTCTCCGGTTATGCAATTGCTTCTGGATCAGAAGGGAAATATTGTCGATGCCAACCGGCAATGGCTTTTGACCACTGGATACAGTCGAAAAGATATCGAATCACTTGAAATTTCCTCTTTCATCAACAAAGAATCAGTTGAACTAATCCAGAATGAAATCATCCCATCATTAAAATCTGATCAGGCCACTGAGATACATGAGCTTGATCTGCGGATGGCATCAGGAGAAAAAACTCGCTATCAGGTTCAATTCAACCTTGTTCCATCAGACAATTCTCTGTTGATGGCTTTTATGGGACAAATCTGCCACTCCGCCAGTGCAGATGACATGAATGAGATGGCATTGGCCAACGCACTGCGTGATTCTTTAGAAGCATTGACCAGTACCTTGAATTTTGATGAAGTATTGGATCGCATTTTGGTCAATGTTGGCTCAGTGGTGCCAAACGAAGCCGCTAATGTCATGATGATCTGGTCTGGGGTCGCCTATATCGTCCGTTCCATCGGATATGCAGAGCTCGGTCTGGAAGAGACCATGATGAGCCTGCAGATCCCCATAGTTCAAGAGTCTCATTTTTTGAGTATGTATGAAACCGGCATGCCGCTGGCAGTGGGCGATTTACAGGGATATGTGGGTATTGAAAGTCAATCAAGTATGCATTGGGCACGATCCATGGCATCGGCGCCGCTGCGCAGCAAGGGGCAGGTATTTGGCTTTCTTAACCTTGAAAGCTCTCAGGCGGGTTTCTATAACCAACGCCATGCCGAGAGGTTACAGGCTTTTGCCGATCAGGCGGCTGTGGCTATTGAAAATGCCCGATTATATGCTGAAGTACAACAATATGCCATTACAGATGAATTGACAGATATTTATAACAGAAGAGGTTTATTTGAATTAGGACGGCGTGAGGTGGAACGAGCCCGTCGTTATGGTCGCAGTCTGTCAGCCGTGATGATTGATACCGATGAATTTAAATCGATCAATGATACATACAGCCATTCTGTTGGAGACCATGTTTTACGCTCCATGGCAGATCGTTGGAAGTCCAGTATCCGAGAGGTGGATATATTAGGCCGGTATGGCGGGGATGAATTTGTAATTCTGCTTCCCGAAACAGATTTAGCCAACGCACTTCAAGTGGCAGATCGCCTCCGAATAGCCATTAGTGGAAAAAAGATCGAGACGCCCATTGGTGATCTCGATCTGACGGTAAGTGTTGGTGTAGCTGATATTGACGATGACACAACCACATTTGATGCCTTGATAGAAAAAGCCGATCAGGCAATGTTCCAGGCAAAGACCAATGGAAAGAACCAGGTAAAAAGCTATTATGTTTAAATGCGGTATGCAGGTGAAACAGACGAATCATGTGTTTAAGGTATGAATTTTCCTGAATTAAAAAACCAGGCGGTCAATTCCATGCTGGCAAAGATCCTAATTATTGAAAATGAACCTTCTTTGGCGGAAAAGATCGTCAGAAACCTTAAACAGTTTAATTATGAAGTTCTACCAGTGGTTTTTCGCGGAGAAGATGCCATCCGCAGTATTGAGTTGGACAAACCCGATCTGGTCATTCTAGACCTGCAATTTGCTGGTGATATGAGCGGCCCTTCTCTTGCCGAATTGATACATCAACGGTTTGGAACTCCGGTTGTTTTGGTGGTTGAATCGAGTGAAAACCTTTCCCTCGATACTGTTCAATCGATTAATCCATATGGTTTTGTATTAAAAGATTTTGATAATTATCGTTTTTCTGTGGTAATTTCAATTGCGTTACAAAAGTTCCAAACAGAAAAACGTCTTCGAGAAAGTGAAGAACGCCTTAAGACCATAGCCAATTTCACATATAACTGGGAATACTGATCGGATGAAAATGGCAAGTTTGTGTATATCTCTCCGTCAGTTGAGCGTGTTACCGGATACTCCATTAATGAATTCATGAAGAATCCCGGGTTGCTGCAAGAGATGGTTCATCCCCTGGATAAACAGTTATCGTATGACCATTCCAAGATCCGAAAGTCAACATTGGGGGTGGTTCAATTCAAATTACGGATCATTAAAAAAGATGGCACTGTTCGCTGGCTGGAGCATATTTGCCAGCCAGTACTCGATAATACCGGTGTTTACCGAGGCCATTACGCCACCAATTATGATATTACAGAGCAGCATCTGGCTGAAACAACACTGATTGAAAGTGAAAAGCGCTACCGCAGCCTCTTTGAGGATTCCAGCATATCTTTATGGGAAGAAGATTTTAGTGGAATTAAGCAATATTTAGATTCTCTGCGGGCAAGAGGAATTGAAGATATCCGGAATTACTTGCTCTCCCATCCCGAAATCGTTGACGAGTGTGTTTCAAAAGCCAGGATTCTGGATGTTAATAAGGCTGCGCAGGCCTTGTATAAAATGCCTGATAAGTCCAGCCTCATCAATAATGCCTTTCGAATCTTCTCAATGGCCGATCCCATATTGATCGTAGATGAAATAATGGCGATCGCCAATGATGCCGATGCGTATGATGGCGAGGGAACCAATTATGATCTGGACGGCAACCCCATCGATGTTCAGCTCCACTGGTCGATAACCCAGGAAGAGAAAGACCGGTATTCTCGTGTACTCGTCTCGATAATTGATATGACGGCCCGTCGTAAACGGGAACGCAGTCTTGAGGTGATCAGCGCTGTTAGTGCGGCTGTCAGAACAGCCAAGACCCGTGTGGAGATGATGGATGTAATCAGTGATCAAATCACCCGTCTATTTAACGCAGATGCCTGGGCAGCAGTATTAATCACGGATGATAAAAAGTATTATGTGGTTGATTATGCTACTGGTTTATGGGAGAAACTGACAGGTATTACTCTGGATGCGGATGACCCTATTTATACGACTTTCTTTCCAGATGCAATGCCTGTTATAGTAAATCGTGATGACCACATCTCGACTCGTGTAAATTTAGAGGATGATTTTGCCTATATAGACCGGGTGGTTTGCCCGTTGATTGCCGAAGATCAGGTTCTTGGTGCTATGCTCATTGGTCGTAAGACCTCTCTGGTTGACATTGATATAGACCTTGTTCATTCCCTGTCAAATATATTTGCCGTCGCCCTTTATCGAACTAATTTATTAGAGAAAACCCGTCTTTATGCCGATCACATGACGGCTATCAGCACCTTAGGCCGGCGTTTGTCTCAGACTCTCAACCTTGAAGAGGTCTACGATTATCTGGCAAAAGGGGTGCTGCAAATATTTCCTACTATTAAATCTGTGTATGTCACATCCTTTGATTCTGTAACACAATATCAAACATGTGAATATGCCATAGTGAATAATAAAAAATTGGATGTTTCTACGTATCCACCTGTCCAATTGGCTCCGCCTGGAATGGGAACAATCAGTGAAGTGGCCTATACGCGACAGCCCTTGATTGTTGATGAATTTTCCGAGTACATCAGGGGCTTGATGCGGAAACATAATCCAAATATGAATATGGATGATATCCAGTCATCCGTTATTATTCCCCTCATCGTAAAAGATGAATTTCTGGGTGTATTGCAGGTTCTAAGCGACAAACCTCATTATTTCACGCAGATGGATGTTGACCTGTTATTTCCATTAGCCAGCACAGGGGCTATTGCTATCAAAAACAGCCGTCTCTTTACCGAAACCCAGGAACAGTTGAAACGTCTTGCTACCCTGCACACAGTAGATACTGCCATATCATCCAGCCTGGAATTAAAAGTTACTCTCAATATTCTGGCAAACGAACTTGCAGCCATCCCCGGTTTTTTGGCAATTAATGTCCTTCTGTATGATACGACACGACAACTTCTAGAGTTTTCTGTAAGTCGCGGATTTGCCATTTCTGGTGAGAACCCAACATCGATCCGCCTTGGGGAAGGATTAGCAGGCAAAGCAGCCCTGGAAGGCAAAGTGATTACCTGTCACGATATTGATAAAGAATGTGTTTCTATTATCAAACCTGGCGAATTAGTTAAAGATGAATTTCGAGGATATGCTGCTGTCCCCATGATCAATAAAGGGCAGATTAAGGGTGTTCTTGAAGTCTATTTTGCCGATAGGAAGTATCAAGAGGATGAGTGGATTGAATTCCTCGAAACGCTGGCCGGGCAGGTATCTATTGCCATAGACAACAATCTGCTGGTTCAACAGTTACAACGTTCAAATCTTGAATTAACTCTGGCGTATGACTCTACCCTAGAAGGATGGTCGAAAGCATTGGATCTGCGCGACAGAGAGACTGAAGGTCATTCCCGCCGGGTGACTGAATTGACAGTCAGGCTGGCTGAAGCCCTCGGGCTTATGGATCAGGATCTGGTCAACATTCGGCGCGGCTCCCTGTTGCATGATATTGGAAAAATGGGTATTCCTGATAGTATTCTGTTGAAAGAAGGACCCCTTACACCGGAAGAATGGGTGATCATGCGGAAGCATCCGGTGTATGCCTTTGAAATGCTCTCCCCCATAACCTATCTGTCCAAATCTCTGGATATCCCTTATTGTCACCATGAACACTGGGATGGCAGGGGATATCCGCGGGGTTTGAAGGAAGAACAAATCCCATTGGCGGCACGTATTTTTGCCATCGCCGATGTTTATGATTCGCTGGTATCTGACAGACCTTACCGAAAAGCCTGGACAAAAGAGAAAGCCCTGCAGCAGATCCGTGAAGAATCAGGCACCCACCTGGATTCCAGAATTGTTGATGTGTTCCTGCACATGATGGGACAGTAATTAACAGGTGTGTTATCATTCCTGGAAGTATTTTCCAGGAAGGTTGCTGTGATTGGTGCCATTGCAGGTGATGTAATCGGTTCGGCGTATGAATTTCACGCCGTAAAAACCGTTGATGTTCCCCTTTTCTCAGAACACTCCCGATTCACCGACGATACGGTCTGCACGATTGCACTGGCAGAATCTCTTCTGAATGGTGCTGATTTTGCGACGACCCTGTATGAGTTCTGCTGCCGGTATCCTGATGCCGGATACGGGGGGATGTTTATTAAATGGTTGTATTCAGAGAATCGCACACCGTATAACAGTTTCGGAAATGGATCTGCCATGCGGGTCAGTCCGGTGGGATTTGCGGGGGAAACCGAGGCAGAGGTACTACTTCTGGCTGAAAAAAGCGCGGTTATTACTCATAACCATCCTGAAGGGATTAAAGGTGCCCAGGCGGTAGCCCTTGCCATATTTATGGCGGCCCATGGCGCAGGGAAGAAGGACATCAAGCATGAGATTCAATCCCAGTTTCATTATGATCTGGACCGCCGTCTGGATGACATTCGTCCGGCGTACACATTTGATGTCACCTGCCAGGGAAGCGTACCTGAAGCGATAATTGCTTTTCTAGAATCGACATCCTATGAAGAATGTATCCGTCTGGCTGTTTCACTGGGCGGCGATGCCGATACACAGGCCTGCATAGCCGGGGGAATCGCCCAGGCTTTTTATGGTTCTATTCCCGAGAATATTGCAGAAGATACCTTTTCACGGTTGACACCGGAGATGCGCAACACCCTCTCACGCTTTAAGGAACGCTATGGCTGGTAAATCAGACCGCATCAAGGCGGATATTGTTCTCTTGATTGTGGCGGCTGTATGGGGCGGTGGATTTGTTGCCCAA
Organism: Leptolinea tardivitalis; assembly: GCF_001050275.1. Classification (GTDB taxonomy): domain Bacteria; phylum Chloroflexota; class Anaerolineae; order Anaerolineales; family Anaerolineaceae; genus Leptolinea; species Leptolinea tardivitalis. Next base: position 385,714 of record NZ_BBYA01000010.1, on the reverse strand, counting down.
AGGACCGGCTCGCAGCATGTAGGCTTCTTTGTGTTTGGCGCAGGCCGGTACTTGCTGGGTGTGATGGCCATGCTTCCTTTCCTCCGTACGTTGAAGTATCCGCGCAAGTGGCTGCCCTGGTCAATTTTGACGGGCGCTGTTTTATTTGGTGGAAGTGCCCTGCAGCAGGCTGGAATCAAAACAACAACTGCCGGAAATGCCGCATTTATCACCGGGCTTTATGTGGTTATCGTTCCTATAATAATGGCTGTGATCACCCGAAAACCGGCTCCTTTAGTCACCTGGGTGGCGGCTGGAATTGCGGTTATCGGTACCTTCCTCTTATCCGCTGGCGGAACCATGACATCTCTTGCCTCAGGTGATGCCCTGGAGTTGGCGGGAGCTTTTCTGTGGGCCTGTCATTTGATTCTGGTGGGAAAAATATCATCTAAAGTCAATGTGGTGCATTTTTCGCTTATCCAGTATGCCGTTGCCTGTGTGTTGAACCTGGTCTTTGGGTTAATTTTTGAATTTTCCACCTTTGCCGGTTTGCCAGATGCCTGGATGGCCCTGGCGTATGCGGGAATAATTTCTACAGCGGTTGGTTTTACCGGTCAGGTCTGGGGGCAGCGCCATGCACCGGCAGCCGATGCCGCATTAATCCTCTCTATGGAAGCGGTGTTTGCTGCGCTATCCGGTATTCTCTTTCTTAATGAGAGTTTCACCCTGGTGCAAACAATAGGCTGCCTGATGATTTTTGGCGCTGTGATTCTGGCCCAACTCTGGCCGCTTATGCGGAATTCTGTTCAAACAACAGGCATTGAGGAAGTGGAAAGCAAACTGTAAGGTAACAATCAATATCTGTTTGTTTGAATAATAGAAAAGTAATACAAAATAACCTGAACCATCTATTGCAACATTAATTTAATATGAGATAATATCCATAATATTCTTTATTATGGGTAGATTATTACTCTTTTATTTCACCACCCTTACTGAATCTCCATTTTAGATTCATTAAGGGCGGTTTTGTACATAAGTTTTTCCCCCGCAAGACAATCAGCTATTTTCCATATTTACAGGGAGTTTTTAATGGTAAAAATTGTCCCCCGGTTATTTATTGGTATTGTCTTTTTCAGTCTGATTATTGGCTTTTTCCTGGCTGATTCGTTTCACATTGTACAGGCTGATGGAGACACATCGCTCCCTGCCCAGATGAATAAAGAATTTATCCCCAACAGGATCAGTGTTGGCGGTACATCTACGTTAAATATCATTGTATTTAATCCAAACACTTTCCCTCTGACTCTGTCTACATCGCCGGCCAGTTTGAGTGATACCCTCCCATCTGGAATGACCTTTGCAGATCCGGTGAATGCCACTACCACCTGCGGGGGAACAGTTTCCATTACAGGTACAACAGTTTCACTTATTGGCGGAACTGTTCCGGCAAAATCAGGGCTGGTTTTCGGGACATGTACCGTCTCGGTTAATGTGACGTCACTCACTCCCACGACGTATATCAATACAATTCCTGCCAATAACCTGAAAGCCACCGATCCGACCGGAACAATCACAGTGACCAATACCACACCGGCCAGTAATAATTTGCTGGTGGATCCTGTGCAGCCCCCTTCATTAAACAAGACTATTGCTGATGCCACACGGTATGTGGGGCAAACCACAACCCTCACCATTAATATTAAAAACAATGACACGAATTACTCCCTGACCCAGGTATCACTGACGGATACACTACCAACAAATCTGGTGATTGCCAGTGCCACTGTTACGAAAACAAACTGTGGTACGCCATCCATCACCGGGCCGTCCGGGAATCCCCTGGCTGTTAATGACACAGCTGTAACCATGACTGGGGCTACCATCGCGCCAAATACCACCTGCTCTGTAAGGGTGACAATCGTATCGTCGGTTGCAGCGGCATATCTTAATACCATACCGGCACGTGCCATCCAATCGCAGCAGAATGTAACCAATACATCGGCTGCCACGGCACCCGTAAATTACCAATCTTTGGGAGCGACAAAAACATTTTCACCGAGCATGTTTCAGGCAGGTGGTTATAGTGATTTCACCATAACCTTGAATAATCCCTCAAGCACAGCATATACCGGAATAACCTTTACTGATACTCTGCCCACCGGGCTTTCTTTCTATGGAGCCCCATTGTCCCCCCAGTGCAACGGAACCGTTACATACGATGCCACGCACCTGTACCTGGTGGGCGGCAGCATTCCGGCTGGCACTCCCACCTCTCCCCAAAGCTGCACAATCAAGGCCAGAGTAACATCCACTTATGCCGGGAAATTCACCAACAGTATCCCCCCCTATGGAATAGTGACTGACCAGAAGGTTACAAACCTGACGGCTATTTCCGGCAATGTTACGGTGTACACGGCCGGGAACGGGATTACGGAAGCTTCCAAGAGTTTTTCTCCTTCAACAATCGGGATTAGTGGAGAATCAACACTCACTATATCTTTCAGGGCTCCCGCCGATACTGACCTTACAAATTTCTCCCTTCTGGATGTCTTTCCAGAAGGAATTCAGGTATCCTCTCTTCATTTATCCCCGATTTCAGGTTGCCAGGGTGGAGTTTTTTCTCCGGCAGTAGGTGATACCCGGGTACTCTATTCAGGCGGAATAGTATTAAAGGGAACAGTCTGTACTTTGAAGGTCAATGTTACGAGTACAAAAGAGGGTGTTTTTCAAAATATCATTTCTCCGGTAAACATTTCAAATGCAGAAGGGCGGAATGTATCCAGCAGTTTTTCTGCAACCTTAACTGTCACCGGGATTGGTGTGAAAAAATCATTCACCCCGCCAACGGTAAATTCAGGTGGAATTTCCACAATGATGATCCAGTTAACCAACACCAATACCGTACCGTTGGAAAATGTCAAATTTACCGATACTTTGCCTTCTGGAATCAAATTTGCCTCCACACCAAATCTGGTAAATTCCTGTGGATCAACATCTGTAACTCTTGATTCGGGATCACCAAATAAACTGATCATGAACGGTGGTATCGTCCCTGCCCAGGTGGGTTCTGTTGCTGGAATTTGTACCGTCTATGTGGATGTGGTTGGTTCATCAACTGGAACGAATACTCTCGCAGCTTCATCTGTTACTGGGGATGTTACTGTGGGCGGAGCCACCTCAACAATTTCAAACATTTCTCCTGAATCCGCAACCCTGACTGTTTCTCCATTATCTATTAATGTTGTTAAGGCTTTTTCTCCCGTTAATGTAACCGGAGGTTCATCATCAAAATTGACGGTGACATTGTCAAATCCAACAACGGCACTATTGACCGGCATCACATTTACAGACCATCTGCCATATGATGATTCTGATCCAGACAAACGGGGAATTAAGGTTGCCTTTCCTCCTCACGCCAGCGTGGGAACCTGTGGGGGAACCATAACAGCCAATTCGGGTGATACGAGTTTTACGTTTTCTGGAGGGTCCCTGGCGGCGAAATCCAGTTGCGATGTGTCCATCGATGTAACCATGAATAAGGCAGATAATCTGACGAACGTGATCCATTCCCACGATGTAACCACAACCAACGGGGCGACCAATGAAAATGAAGCCAGTGCTACCCTGACCAACCTTGCTGGAGCCAGTGTTACAAAGGCTTTTGTAAACAGCACAATCACCAGCGGAGTGGGGAATCATTCTGATCTGGTCATCACGATTAACAACACATCGAATTTCCCCTTAACAGGATTAGGCCTGGTTGATGTATTACCATCCGGGATGGACCCGGATGGTGGTATAACCACACCTCAGTGCGGTGGTGGTACAGTGGCATACGACAGCAGTACCCGCAAGCTTACACTAACCGATGGGTCTCTTTCAGATGGAGGCAGTTGCACCATTACCGTTGGGGTGACCGCTCCAACGGCAGGTACATATGAAAATTGCATTGAAGCCGGTGTATTACAAAATGATCATAGCGCTTCCAATGAACGCACCTGTGAAACGCTTACGGTTATGCAGGGACTTATTCTACCCTCCATCACGAAAACCTTTTCACCCAATCCGGTGGCTGTTAATGCTACCTCAGGTCTAACTTTTACCATCACCAACCCCAATGCCACCGCATTAACCGGTGTTCAATTTACTGATACTTTCCCGTCCACACTTGTCGTTGCTTCAACTCCGAACTCATCGCAATGTAATGGAACAGTTACCACAACAGCAAACAGTATCACCTTAACCGGGGGAACCATTCCCGCCAGCAAATCCTGCACGGTAACAGTGGGGACCAAATCGGCCGATGCGGGAGAATATCACAATGAGAGCGGGGAAGTATCATCCACCAATGGGGGGATTGGCAACAAAGCAGCCAGTACCCTCACGGTGGCTGCCCCGCCATCAATTACCAAGTCCTTCACAGACTCCACCATCACACGCGGCTATACCAGCCGGTTGCAATTCATCATCACCAATCCGGCAGAGAACACAATTCCCCTGACAGGTGTTAACTTTACGGATGAATTACCATCTGGGCTACTGGTGGCTTCTTCGCCAAATGCAACAATGTCCGGCTGCGGTTCAGCGTCGTTTTCTCCAACAGGCGGATCAACAAGTCTATCCTTCTCAGGCGGAACAATTCAAGTTTCTCCTGGAAACGTCTGTACAGTGGGGGTGGATATTTATGCCCCTAATGGAGGTGTTTATACCAACACGTCTTCAAAGGTCTCATCTCTGGAAGCAGGCACCAGCAAAGATCCGGCAATCGCTGTGCTTACAGTAAATGGCGTTGGTCTCTCACTTCAAAAGTCGACATCAACGAATAATTTTAAAATGGCCGGTGATTCGATTACATATGACTATAAACTGACCAATACAGGAACGGCGGAGTTGTATGGTCCCTTTATGATTTCTGACAACAAGATAGGTGCCGCTTTTGAATGTGTAGGCACTTCCCCTCTGGCGCCTTCTGGAGAAATCACCTGCAGCCATGCGTACACGGTTACAGCCGGCGATATTTCAGCCAAATCTGTCACCAATACTGCCACGGCGACCGCATTGGATGGCCCTGTGGGTGGAGCGACAGTCACCTCCAATACCAGCAGTGTCACAGTACCTCTGGCACGGTTGACTATCGACAAGACAACCAGTTCAACAGGCTATACCTCTGCTGGTGCTACGTTAAATTATTCATACACACTGACTAATACCGGTAAAGTCAACCTGTATCCGCCTATTCAGGTTTCTGATGATCATATCAACGGCGGGACGGCATTTAACTGTGGAAGCCAGACTGTTATTCCGCCAGATGGTGTAACCACCTGCTCGAAATCCTATACTGTTCTTACGGCCGATGTTACAGCCGGCTTTGTAACCAACACTGCCTACGCCACTGCATTGGACGCCTCTTCTGGAGGTGCAGTTGTAACATCCAATAATGACAGTGTCACCCTTTATCGGATTGTTGCTCCCGTTATTTCGAAGAGTTTTTCGCCCAATCCCATTGCTGTAGGCAGTACATCACAGCTAACATTTACGATTACCAATCCCAATACTGCGGTCTCCCTCACTGGCCTGGCTTTTAGTGATACCTATCCATCAGGAATGACTACCGTAACGGATGCCACATCTTCACAATGTGGAGGAACGGCAACCAGCTTATCGGGTGCTACGTCTTTTTCATTTACTGACGGCTCTCTTATTCCGGGAGGCAGCTGTACTATCACTGTTCAGGTCACAGCTTCTCAACCAAAAAACTATGTGAATACCAGTGGATCGGTTTCTTCCACCAATGGAGGAACGGGGAATAAAGCTGCCGATACCTTGACGGTTCTCGATGCCCCTGTGATCACCAAATCCTTCTCGCCGACCACCATTCTGGAAAATGGAACAAGCACACTTCAATTGAACATCAGCAATCCAGCGGCCAATACAGCCGCGTTGACAAATGTGGCCTTTACCGATAATTTCCCGGCTGGTTTGAAAGTGCAGAATCCACCTAACATTACGATTACCAATTGTGGTACACCTGTTTTTTCTCCAATTGCCGGTGATACTTCGCTCAATTTCAGCGGCGGCAGCATTGCCGTCGGGGGAACCTGCACCTTGACAGTGGATGTAACGGCACCCTATGGTATATACAACAACTTTACGTCACCGGTTTCCACCAGCAATGGTGGAACCGGAGTGAAATCCAATACCGCTACGCTTACTGTTAATCAGGCTGTTGATCTTTCCATCACCAAAACAGATAACCGCCTGGCAGTTAACCGGGGGGAAGATATTTCGTATGCCATTGAAGTTGACAATGCTGGACCTAGCACGGCAGTAAATGCCCATGTCTATGACATATTCCCGTCTTCTCTGACTGGTATCTCCTGGACATGCGCGGCTGACCCAGGAGCCGCATGCACGGCTTCTGGAACGGGTAATATCTCAGATGCTGTTACCATCCCGGTTGGCGGGAAACTGGTTTACACCGTCACAGCAAAGGTCGGTTCCAGTGTAACCACCAGTGTGGCAAACACAGCTGCAGTCGTGGCTCCGGCTGGAGTGGTTGATCTGGATGATACAAATAACAGCAGCACAGATAGCGATGGATTGAATCAGCTGATTATGGATAAAACCTCTCCACAGTCCACCTACAAGACCCTTGGAGAGAGTATTTCATATAATTACAAATTGACCAACAGCGGGACTTCGACCCTTTATGGACCTTTTTCCGTAGCTGATGATAAAACCACCGTAACATGTCCTCCAACACCAGTATCATTGGCACCTGTTGATACTATTACCTGTACTGCCACATACACCATCACTCAAGATGATCTGGATAATGGATCTTTGACCAATAATGCATATGCCACCGGAAGTGATCCTGATGGTGATGTGGTAACCTCCGCTACCGACACGTTGACAATTCCCAGCAGCCAGGACCAAAAAATAACTCTGGTGAAATCTGTGGTATCCGGCGATCCGTATATTCATGTTGGTGATTCAACAAAATATAGCTATGTCTTATCGAATACCGGAAATGTAACCCTTACGGGCGGCGGTCCTTCCGGCGAATTCACCGTAACAGATGACAAGGCAACCGTAACTTGCCCGCTAACAATTACAAAACTGGCCCCAACGGAAACTGTCACCTGTTCAGCTACTTATACTATTACGTCAGGTGATATCACCGCACAGAGTGTGACCAACACGGCCCAGGGACACGGAAAGTTTGGCACCTCGACGATTAACTCAAACAAGGATACAGCCACAATCCATATCAAACGCGGTCAGATCACAGGTGTCGTTTATCTGGACCAAAACGTCAATCAAACACACGAGTCAACTGAAACACCTATCAGTGGGGTAACCATTGATATTTATGATGCTACCGGTACGACACTGCTGACAACGCTCACATCCAATGCGTCTGGCAGTTTTTCATATACCAATCTTCTGCCGGGAACCTTTGTGGTTGTTGAACATGATCCCCTGGGGTACATCAGTACAACACCAAACAGTTTGACTGTTGTTGTCGCTCCTGATGGAACAGCAGAGGCGGATTTCGGTGAATATAGGGCCACATCTTCTGCCAATAACCTTATCCGTGGAAAAGTGTATTTCGATGCAAATAAAAATGGCAAAATGGAAAAAACAGAAAGCATTCTTTCTGGAGTTACTATCGAGCTGTATGATGCCTCAAATGCACTGGTTGCCTCCACGGTTACAACAACAACCGGTACATTTGAATTCCAAAAACAACCTGCCGGTGTATTTACGGTTGTTGAAACCAATCCAACAGGTTACGCCAGTTCCACCCTGGATCATGTTGGGGTGACATTGACCTCAGGTTCTGTTGGCTATGCTGAATTTGGAGACTTTTTAGGAGCAGCTGACCCTGTGGATCCGGCTGTTCAAATTGTGGGATCCCCCACGAATGCCCGTGTGAATGATACAGTTTTGTTTTCTGTAACGGTTGGGAATAATGGATTGACAGATGCATCTGATGTGGTGATCAAAGATACACTGCCTGATTTTCTGGATCTTGTGCAGGTAATGGTCTATCCGGATAATAAGCACCCGGTTCATATTAGTGGACAGACATTCACCGTAGATATTGGCACTGTTACTCCAACGGATGTTTTCACAATCACAGAGGTTACAAAAGTGAATTCACTGGGAGTTCCTCCTGGTGGACTGAACACAGTATCTCTCACAACGACTTCAATGCCCGAACCGGCATTTAATGACACAGATGATGCCAGAGTATCCATATATTATCTTGATTCAGCCGACATGCCTGAAACTGGCTTCGCCCCTGACCGGTTGACACTTCTTCCGGAAATGCCGGAGGGTTTATATCATGCTCTGACCGATATGACTCTCGAAATTCCTACCATTCATATGAAATCAGAGATTGTTGGATTGGCAATGCAGGATAATCGGTGGGATGTCTCCTGGCTGGGTGACCGGGTTGCCTACCTTGAAGAGACCGCATTCCCAACATGGAATGGAAACAGTCTGATCACCGGCCATGTATATAAGTCTGATGGCACTCCCGGTCCTTTCAGCCAGTTGAACCAGTTACGTTACGGTGATGTGGTAAACATTCATGTGGCTGGTTTGATATATCACTTTGAAGTTCGGAATGTGGACACGATCAAACCGGATGACCTTGCCGCCGCCATGAAGCATGAAGATAAACCCTGGCTTACTCTGATGACCTGCCAGGGATATGATGCTGCTTCAGGGGAATACCGTTCGAGGTTATTGGTTCGGGCGGTTTTGATGAGTCTTGATAAAAAATAAACCGAACCTGTCTATTTAGTTAGTACTATGAATTAAAAAGAGCTATCCAACCGTAAAAAGTGAGGATAGCTCTTTTATTAATAAAATTATCTAGTTAGCTATTGAATAATCTTAAGACCATTCAAAAGAACAATGGTAACCAGAACAGGAGTAACCACCAGAAGAGTTCCATAGAACACTTTGATAATTCCCTGGTTGGATAGTTGTCCATTGTTGCTGAGAGCAGCGGATAACTTTTTATAACCCCAGATCCAGCTGATGAAGATGGCAATAAAGAGGCCGCCCAGTGGCAACAAAATATTCGACGTGGTGTAGTCAAATAGATCGAAGAAGGTCATGCCAAACAGCTTTACATCTGCCAGTGTGCTGTTGGAAAGAGCAGCCAGAGAACCCACCAGAACAATGGACAGAACCGTAATAATGGAAGCTTTCTGGCGGGAGAGGTGGAATTTCTCTTCAAGGAAGGCAACCGGAACTTCTACCAGTGAGATTTGAGCGCCGATTGAGGCAATAGCCGTCAGAATGAAGAAGATCACCATGAAAATATTGCCGAGAGGCATCGAGGCGAATACTGACGGGATTGTCAGGAAGAGCAGTGACGGCCCGGCGTTGGGTTGGTACCCGAAAGCGAAAACGGCCGGGAAGATGGCAATACCGGCCAGCAGGGAAACAGCCAGGTCAGAAAAAGCCACACGGAAAGCTGTGCCCGGAATATCCTGATCATCACGGAAATAGCTTCCATAGGTGATCATGGTACCCATACCCACAGACAACTTGAAGAATGCCAATCCCATGGCGATAAGGAAACTGGCGGCGGTCAATTTCGTGAAATCCGGCTGGAAAAGGAAAGTGAGACCCTGTCCGGCACCAGGGAGGGTGATACTGCGAATTCCCACCAGAATAAGCAAGCCCAGCAGGATGGGCATTAATTTCTTGGTGGCACTTTCAATACCTTTGTTAACACCGAGCAGGATGATGAATCCGACGACAGCGAGGTCAATCCACTGCCAGATTAAAGACTGGGTGGGATTCCCTACAAGCCCGTTAAAAGCGGATTTGGTCACTTCGGGATCGGTAGACAAAATGCCGCCCTGGATGGCTTTAAAAATATAGGCGAACACCCAGGCAGCCACCTCGGAATAAAAAGCCATGATCAAGAAAGCCGCCAGGACGCCGGCAGCACCTATCAACCACCAGGGTTGTCTGGCAGGGGACAATTTCTGCATAGTGGCAATTGCATTGCTGCGGGCAGCACGGCCAAGAGTCAGCTCAGAGACCATAACCGGGATACCGATCAGTAACATGCAGATGATATAGACAAGCAAGAACGCGGCACCGCCATTGCTGCCTGTAAGGTAGGGGAACTTCCAGATATTACCCAGTCCTACGGCTGAACCGAGGGTGGCGGCCAGTACACCCAGATTCGTGGCAAATTTTGCCCGGTTCACAGGCGGTTTTTCAGAACTTCCAACACTCATAATACATTTCTCCTATTAATTTTAGTTTCAGGGGTTTTTAGGAATACACGCAGGAATAAATTCACGCTATCTGGTATCAACATAGATGCGTAATTGTCGGTTTCTTTTCTTTTGGATCACCGGTAAAAGTTATCGGTAAATGGGATTATTGGATGTAAAGGAACACGGCAAAAACAGTTATACCACCATGAGAAAATGAGTCAATATGTTCTGAATGTTTAATCCAATTTTTAAGAAACGCCATTAATTAACATAATAATTACATTCTCATAACAAGAAAAAAATCATATATTAATCCATTCTCGGTAAGATGATAAAAGAAAGGATATCAAATGCATATTGTTGTTACAAATGATGATGGTATAGTGACGCCCGGTCTTCTGGCGTTGGCTACAGCCATGCGAAAATTGGGCGATGTGAGCATCCTGGCTCCCGATCGTAACTGGTCCGCTTCAGGTCATGTACGAACGATCGACAGACCGCTGCGGGTTCGTGAAGTGGTTTTATCAGACGGTTCAACCGCATGGGCATGTGATGGTGCTCCATCTGATTGTGTTGCACTGGCATTATGTGGTTTCTTCAAAGATCCCGTTGATCTGGTCGTTTCAGGGATCAATCCATTTGCCAATATTGGCGATGATGTCACCTACTCAGGAACAGTAACGGCAGCCATGGAAGCCGTTATCGGCGGTCTGCCGGCCGTAGCGGTTTCTGTGGATTCACCAGATAATCACCTTGGAATTGTGGATTACCAACCGGCAGCTGAACAGGCTTTAAAAATAACCGGCACCATGCTGAAAAAAGGTCTGCCAAAGGGATTGTTACTCAATGTCAATGTTCCTTATATCCCCGGTGACAAGATCAAGGGAATACGGATCACACGACAGGGCAAACGCGAATATCATGACCGTCTGGACAAGCGAATTGACCCCCGCGGCAAACCATATTATTGGGCTATTGGTGACCTTCCTACTGCCCACGAGGAACCGGGTAATGATGTCGAAGCCTTACTTAACGGATATGTTTCTGTGACTCCTGTTCAACTTGACCTGACGGCTTATCGTTTTCTTCCTGAATTGAACAGTTGGAACTGGGAATAACGAATTACAATTATTTCATACTGAGACAACTCATACTGTTATAGAGTGAACTTTTGTTAACGTTACTTTGTTTGACCTTATTACTTAAAAATTTAAAAAAACACAGAAATCTGATTGGGAGTAAAGAGTTTTCCAGCCTGCTCAGTAATATATTGGGAAGTTTTTTCCTTTGAACAGACGGACCAATAACCGGCGTATTTGGTAAGGGCGTTCCAAACTTCCACCAGAGTAAAAATCCAAACAGCCAGTAGAATAGCTCTACCGGCTCGCGTGGATTTTTGTCATGTCCTGATGATATGTAATGGTTAAAAACTCGTTACTCTCTATTGTTGAGCGCAGATATTTTCATTTTAGTGTTCAGAATCAAAAAGGCGGGAGGTTGTCCCGCCAATTTGTAGATATATCTGGTTTAGCTTATCTGCTCACTCAAATAGATCTGAATACCCATTTGCGCAATTTGATCACGCTGAGCTTCCAACCAATCCAGATGGCGCTCCTCATCCTTCAGAGTGGTTTCAAGTAATTCACGCGATCCATTATCTCCGAGACTCACACACATTTGAATGCCGTCATTATAGGCTTTGATTGCCCCGACTTCGGCGGCGAGATCATTGGCAATCTGTTTCTCAACAGTCGACCCAATGTTAATCTTATTAAGGTTGCTGACGATGGGGGTTCCTTCCAGGAAAAGAATCCGGTCGATTAATGATTCGGCATGTTTCATTTCTTCTATTGCTCGTTTTTCTATGGCATCATGTAATTTTTCATAACCCCAGTTGGCACACATGCCTGCATGTACCATATACTGGCTCACAGCAGTCAATTCATCTGCCAGTTGAGTATTTAATAAACCAATTACCTTATCATTTCCCTTCATGGTAAACCTCCTGGTTTAGATTAAATAAGAATTTCAATTGGGCAAGATAGGAACACCGTTTTTTCACTGAGTATACAAATCAATTATTTCTTTATAATCTGATTGGAATTATCTTTTTTATTTTAGCATGCCTGATAAATTTTTCCATCTGGTACTCAATGGTCGGGAAGCAAGACAATCAAATTTCAATGGAAAAACACAAAAACCCAAATAATGATATGAAGTACGGCACTTACCGATAGGATAAACAAAAACAAAGGTTTTCTCGTCTTATGATGAAATAATGAGCGTCCAAGAAAACCGCCCGGGAATCCTCCGACGGCAGCAACGAGATGAAGTACTTTCTCCGGAATTCGCCGCCCGCCGGTAATAGCCTGGGTTTTGTCCAGTCCATATAACCCAAAAAGGGTGACGGATGAAAACCCATACCAGACCAGAGCCAATTTGTACCAGAATCCCAAAATCATTCTTCAATTATCCCTTTCATTAGAAATCTTATATAATACAAATGTCTATTTTTCTATTTATATATATTTTTAAAGAAATATTCGGGGATTCATAATGGAAAAAAGATTAACCCGCCGTCAGCAGCAATTTTTACTTCAGTTCCTCGATTTATATCGTGAAATGAACCAACCGCTGCATTACAAATTTGTGGCAGAAAGATTGAAAATCGGGAAAGTATCCGTCTATGAAATGCTCAGATTGCTGGAATTTAATGGGTTTGTAAAGGCTGAATTTGAGTCTGTCACAAGGCGGCCTGGCCCTGGAAGACCTTCCGTCCTCTTTTACCCGACAAAGATCGCCTTTGAACAGACACAACGCCTATCTATCGCTCCCTCTGATCTGGAGATCTGGCGTAAAAGAAAGGATTACCTTCTCGAACATCTTGCCAATACAGATAAATCAAATCTTGACAGCCTATTTAAAGAATTGTATGACCGTTATTCAAAAGTAGAAATGTCCACGTTGCTTCAAATTACAGAAAACATCACCATGCTTTTATTAACCATTAATCGAATGCCAAAAACTCCTGAACTCCATAATCTACTTGTCGAGATTTCTCAAATAGGGAGACCAGGAAGGATGAATTTAAGCACTCTCTTCGGATTTGCACTGGCAATAGCTCAATTTGGCATAATAGATAAACAGCTTTCCGCAGAATTCTTCAATAATATTAATAAATATGAATTCTATTTACAGGATATGCATGCAGATAATCATCAACGTCTGTGTGATTACACCCATGATGCAGTAGAAATTTTATTAAATAATTAGCCTGCGTCCCTCAGGTATGGTATTTAAGCAAATAGAGTGTCTTTTCAGACACTCTATTTGTGTCGGACCACCTTTGTTCAAAGGGTGGTTTTGTATGGAAAGTGACCTTTTGCTAACCCATTACGGGGAGCAGATGAGATCCTTCGATGATCGTATTATCGGATTCCCATCATCAGGTCGGTAAGCAGTTGATCCAGTTTTTCGTATTTCAAACCGCGTGCAGCAATGGCATTGCGGTCGAAGGAGAAGGCTTTGAGGGCGGCGGCTTTCTCTGCAGTAAATTTGCCTTCAAATTTCTCCATTTCGCCGGATGCTGGAGTAATTTCAGCCAGCAGCGCCTGGATTTCTTTGTCTTCATTGAATTGGCGGGCTTTTTCTTTGAAAATGAGGTATGTTCGCATGCAACCGCGGGCGAAATCTTTGACACCTTCATAATCTTCTGTGCGGAAGGCATGAGCATCAAAGTGGCGGCTGCCGGTATAACCAACATCTTCCAGGAATTTGACGAGGAAGAATGCCTGTTTCCAGTTTTGTTGACCAAACCGCCAGTCCTGGTCGAATCGGGCGTAGTTCTGATCGTTGAGATCGATATGGAATAATTTGCCTGCATCCCATGCCTGAGCGACAGCATGCATGAAATTCAATCCGGCCATGTGCTCATGGGCAAATTCGGGATTAACTCCGACCATTTCGGGATGGTCAAGGGTTTCAATGAAGGCCAGCATGGAACCGGTGGTGGGCAGATAAATGTCACCGCGTGGTTCATTGGGCTTAGCTTCAAGGGCAAATTTATACCCATAACCCTGACTGTTGTTGTATTCGCAAAGGAAGTTCAAGGCTTCGCGGAAACGTTTTAATCCATCCAATGGATTCTTGGTGGCATCTGTTTCTGTACCTTCGCGTCCGCCCCAGAAAACGTAGATCTTGGCGCCGAATTCAGCACCCAGGTCCATACCGCGCATGGCTTTCTGAATTGAATAGGCACGCACTTTGGGATCATTGGACGTGAAAGCACCGTCTTTGAAAATCTGAGCACTGAAAAGGTTGGTTGTAGCCATGGGAACAACCAGGCCGGTTTCTTTCAAGGCTGCTCTGAAATCTTTTTTAATCTGCTCAGCTTCGGCCGGTGTGGCATCAAGGGGGATCAGATCGTTATCATGAAAATTTACACCGTAGGCTCCCACTTCACCCAGCAGACGAACAAGTTCTGCAGGTGTTTTTGGCCCACGAACCGGGAATGTTGTGGCGAATTGGTCAGCTCCTGAACTTCCAACAGTCCACAGACCGAATGTAAATTTATGTTCTGGTTTAGGTTGATAATCAGCAGACATGAAATTTTCCTCTCAATTAAATAAAATTGGGTTCGTGCATAATATCATCAAGCACGAGAGCAATGGCTCCCATCACACAGGCATCTCTACCATGAGCAGAAGCTTCGATTTTTAGATCCTGGCATTCCAGGTTCATTGCATTTTCATTTACCACTTTTCGAACCACGGGCAGCAATAACTCGCTGGCGTAGTTGAGCTCACCACCCAGAATAACCATTCTTGGATTGAAAATGTTTACAAGATTGGCAATTCCAAATCCCAGCCGTTCTCCTACTTCCTGCATGGCTATCTGTGCGGCATTATCTCCCTGGAGGGCGGCATGAACGATGGTCTCAAAAACAATGTTATCCGGGTCATTATCTGCCGCATTAAGTACGGTGCTGGGTACACCCTGACGGAGAGTATCTCTAAACCGTTTGATTACAGCACGAGGGCTGACCATTGTTTCCCAACAGCCTTTTTTCCCGCAGCCGCATTGTTCTCCGTCAGGATCCATAATAATGTGGCCTACTTCGGAGGCATAACCGTGGCTTCCGCGGAAAAGTTTTCCATCAATCATGATCCCCGCGCCCAGACCGACTCCGCCTGTCAGGAAGATAAAATTACCTTCTCCTTTGGCATTACCAAAGTAATGCTCACCCAGGGCAGCTGCTTTAGCCTCGTTATCTACGAAGACGGGCAGTTTGAATCGCTGAGACCATAGTTTGGTTACTGGAATATTGGTCCAGCCAAGGTTCGGAGCAAACATTAATTCACCGTGTTTCAAGTCAACGAGACCCGGAACACCCAGTCCGATCCCCAACGGGGTAAGGTTTAACGAATACCCTTTCTTCAGACCGTCTTCGGTCATCTGGTAGGCTCGTTCTAAAATTTCATCGATACTGTTTTGTGAGGAAGATGTTGCCCGTTGCCGCCAGAGGACATTTGCCAAAAAATCAGTTACAACCAGCGAGATAAAATCAACACCGATTTCGATTCCGATGGCAAAGCCTCCGGCAGGATCCAATTCAAGCAACAGTCCAGGCCGACCGACTCGATCGGATTGCAATATGGTTTCCTGAACGAACTTGCGTTCCAACAGTGCATTAATGATCTGCGAAACCGTGGATCGGTTAAGCCCTGTGTGTTTGGCCACTTCAGCCCGCGAAAGGGGGGCATGATGGCGGATGGTGTTCAGGACAACACCCGTATTGAATTTCCGAACAAGATTTTGGTCAGCAGTGGTTACCATATAAAACTCTACAAAAAATGGGATAGTCTTTATCTATTTTTCTTGAAATAGACGTCAATATAGACGGCCCCAACGAGAATGGCACCTTTGACAATATACTGCCAGGCTGGTGTTACATTGAGTAATTGCAAACCATTGGTAAGGCTGGCCATGATCAGGGAACCAATAATAGCGCCAAACACGGTGCCGCTGCCGCCCAGTGGAGAGGTTCCACCCAGGATACAACTGGCAATGGCATCCAACTCATATCCGCCGCCTGCAGAAATTGTACCGTAACCAACATAAGATGCCAACACGATACCGGCTACACCGCAGAGCAAACCCATGAGCACAAAGATCAAGAAAACATTACGCTTGATATTGATACCAGAAAGACGTGCAGCTTCCATATTGCCGCCCAGGGCATACGCATGCCGTCCAAATGGTGTGTTCGTTCCCAGGTAGGCCATTATGAAGGCAACGATGACCATGAGCAGAACAGGTACTTGCACACCATTGTACTGGTTGACCATGTAAACGTAGAACAAGATGACTAAAGACAATGCAATTGTTTTCGCCATATCAAGACTGAGTTTATTTGTGGCGAATCCGTAGCGGCGTTTCTGAGCACGGGAATTGAACATGGTATAGAACAGGGCTGCAATAACTACAGCAGCCACAACCCAACCGAGCCAGAGTGGTAGATAACCCTGTGCAATATAGGAGAAATATGGTTGGTTAGCCGGAATCGTACGGCCGCCAGTGACCAGCAAGATGGCGCCATTCCAGATCCATTGGAAACCCAAGGTTGTAATGAAGGCTGGTACACCCAGATAGGAGACGATGTAACCTTCAAGCATACCCACAAGAATACCCACAGAGAGACCGGCAATGACAGAGAGCGTAGCGGCCAGAAGGGGCTGATCGGGGATCAGTTTGTACCACACAAACGCCTGTAAGAACGCCACGATGACAGAGACAAATCCGGCAAATTTACCAACTGCCAGATCAATACCGCCGGTAACGATAACGAGAACCATGCCGACAGCCAAAATTGAAGTCACGGTCATCTGACGGAACAGGTTGGAAATATTCTGTGACCCGATAAACGCACCTTTGGTCAGAATGGAGAAAAATATCCAGATCACAATCATCATGATAATGATCATGGACGTTTGCAGGTTGCGGCGGAACCACTTGCCGACTGCATTTGTTGTACCTTTGCTTGTTACAACACTGGTTGATTCCATATCGACACCTTATGAATGGAGATTTGATATTTCTATTTAAGCGATGCCGGTGGCAAGCGCCATGATCTTTTCCTGAGTTGCCTCAGTGATATCCAATATGCCATTGGATCGGCCTTCATGCATCACCATGACACGATCGCTCATACCGAGGACCTCTTCCAGTTCGCTGGAAATCATGATGATCGATACACCCTTCTCGGCCAATTCATTCATCAACTTGTAGATTTCATACTTGGCGCCAACATCTACACCACGGGTGGGGTCGTCCATGATGAGAATTTTCGGAATGGTCATCAGCCATTTCCCAATAACCACTTTTTGTTGATTTCCACCCGATAGCGAGTTAACCTCGTTTTCGATATTACTGATTTTGATGGAAAGATTTTTTACTTGTTGGAGACAGGATTTCAATTCCTGATTTTTATCGATCCGCCAGGTTTTGGAGAAAGAATATAGATTTGGCAGTGAGAGGTTGTTTAAGATTGACTGGATCAGAACGAGTCCCTGTTTCTTTCGATCTTCCGGTACCAGACTGATGCCTTTTTCCATGGCATCTTTTGCACTTTTAATATTTATCTCTTTACCTTCCAGGAGCATCTTCCCGCTGGTTATTTTTCCCATCTCGCCAAATATCGTGGTTACAAGTTCGGTTCGTCCAGAGCCCATCAGACCGGCAATACCCAGGATTTCACCTCTCTTCAAATCAAATGTGACACCCTTCAATATTTCGCGGGATGGTTCTTCCGGATCAATAGCATGCAAGTTTTGCACTTCGAAAATCGTACCGTTTGGTTTACGGGTGCTGTGGGGGAAGCGTTCTTTCATTTCACGTCCCACCATATAGCTCACCAGTTTTTCCAGGCTTAATTCTTTGGTAGGTGCCGTTATTACAGTTTTGCCATCGCGCAATACGGTGATCGAATCGGTGATACGGAAGAATTCCTCCAACTTGTGGGAGATGTAGATACTGGTAATACCTTTCTCCTGCAACGATTCGAGAATTTCCATCAATTTATCAATTTCAGCTTCAGTTAACGCGCTGGTAGGTTCATCGAGAATTAGTACTTTGGCATTTTCTGAAAGGGCTTTGGCGATTTCCACCATCTGCATCTTGCCAACGCCCAGGTGTTTGACAACATCATTCGGATTGACATCAAGTTTGTAGTGTTCCAGAATCTTTCGGCATTCAGCGTAGGTTTTATCCCAGTTGATCACGCCATTCTCGGTAATCTCTTTACCGAGGAAAATATTTTCGCCAACTGTCATATCGGGAACCAGGGTAAGTTCCTGATAAACAATAGCAATACCTTCTGCCCGAGCTTCTTTAATGGAGTTGCTGGTCAGTTTTAATTCCTGACCTTCATAGAAGACACTGCCATCATACGTGCCGTATGGGTAGACACCGGCGAGAATTTTCATCAAGGTTGATTTTCCAGCGCCATTCTCGCCGCAAAGGCCGTGGATCTCTCCCCGTTTGAATTGGATGGATACATTGCTCAAAGCTGTAATGCCGGGGAATTGTTTTGTTACATTCTGTACGTCGAGGATAATCTCTTCAGTCACAGCCTGCTCCTCTAAAGCAAAATTACTCATCTACTTTACAATAGCATTCGTCATGCTTGTCGGCTCCCCGAAAACCGGGGAGCCGACTTTTATGAAGGAAAAAATCTACGGTTTGGCGGGGCGGTCAGCTTCGGGGATGTCGCGATAGACATCATCGTACGTCTGGAAACCGCTCTTCACGATTTCATCGTAGACATTGGCTTTGGTGACCTGGACAACGGGCAGGAAGATACAAGGAACTTCGCCCGTGGCGTCGGCTTTGTTGGTCAGTTCGGCCATGGTGTAATTCTTCAGGCCTTCGATGGGTTTACCGTTCAGCAGGGCATCCATAGCATCGGCAGCCATAGGAGACAGTTTGCGGATGTCTTTGTAGATGGTGACGGTGAGTTCGCCTTTGACAATGGAGTTGCAGCCATCAGCGGTGGCATCCTGACCGGAGATCGGAACAGCGAGTTTCTGGGCTTTGAGGGCCTGGAGGGCGCCGAGGGCGGTGCCGTCATTGGAGGCAACGACTGCATCGATCTTGCCGGACTGGGCGGTGATGATGTTTTCCATCAAAGAATTGGCTTTGGCAGCATCCCAGTTGTCAACCCACTGATCGGCAACCACTTTGACAACACCGGAGTCAATGTATTTCTGGAGGACGTCAGTCTGGCCTTTGCGGAACAGGATAGCGTTGTTATCGGTGGGGGAACCGCCGAGGAGGACGACTTTGGCCGGATTTTCTTTGGTCCATTTGCCGCCTTCGATATCGAGGGCTTTCAAGACACCATCAGCCTGGCCGTTACCAACTGCGACGTTGTTGAAGGACAGGTAGGCAGCGATATTGGGGGATTTCACCAGGCGGTCATAAGCGAGGACTTTGACACCGGCTTTGGCAGCATTGTCAACAGCGGTGGCAGCGGAGTCGCCGTCTTCAGCTACGACGATCAAGCCTTTGATACCCTGAGAGACCATATTGTCGATCTGGTCGTTCTGGAGTTTGGTATCGTGGTTGGCTTCGGAGGTGATGACTTCATAACCCTTGGCTTCCAACAGTTTGTGGAGCAGGGCATCTTCGTTTTTCCAGCGTTCGGTGGCGAAATCGGAGAATGACAGACCGATCTTAATTTTTTCGCCAGATTTGGCCGGTTCAGCAGCGGCAGATTTGGTCGGTTCAGCAGCGGCAGCGCCAGGTTTGGCGGGGCGGTCAGCTTCGGGGATGTCGCGATAGACATCATCGTACGTCTGGAAACCGCTCTTCACGATTTCATCGTAGACATTGGCTTTGGTGACCTGGACAACGGGCAGGAAGATACAAGGAACTTCGCCCGTGGCGTCGGCTTTGTTGGTCAGTTCGGCCATGGTGTAATTCTTCAGGCCTTCGATGGGTTTACCGTTCAGCAGGGCATCCATAGCATCGGCAGCCATAGGAGACAGTTTGCGGATGTCTTTGTAGATGGTGACGGTGAGTTCGCCTTTGACAATGGAGTTGCAGCCATCAGCGGTGGCATCCTGACCGGAGATCGGAACAGCGAGTTTCTGGGCTTTGAGGGCCTGGAGGGCGCCGAGGGCGGTGCCGTCATTGGAGGCAACGACTGCATCGATCTTGCCGGACTGGGCGGTGATGATGTTTTCCATCAAAGAATTGGCTTTGGCAGCATCCCAGTTGTCAACCCACTGATCGGCAACCACTTTGACAACACCGGAGTCAATGTATTTCTGGAGGACGTCAGTCTGGCCTTTGCGGAACAGGATAGCGTTGTTATCGGTGGGGGAACCGCCGAGGAGGACGACTTTGGCCGGATTTTCTTTGGTCCATTTGCCGCCTTCGATATCGAGGGCTTTCAAGACACCATCAGCCTGGCCGTTACCAACTGCGACGTTGTTGAAGGACAGGTAGGCAGCGATATTGGGGGATTTCACCAGGCGGTCATAAGCGAGGACTTTGACACCGGCTTTGGCAGCATTGTCAACAGCGGTGGCAGCGGAGTCGCCGTCTTCAGCTACGACGATCAAGCCTTTGATACCCTGAGAGACCATATTGTCGATCTGGTCGTTCTGGAGTTTGGTATCGTGGTTGGCTTCGGAGGTGATGACTTCATAACCCTTGGCTTCCAACAGTTTGTGGAGCAGGGCATCTTCGTTTTTCCAGCGTTCGGTGGCGAAATCGGAGAATGACAAACCGATTTTTACTTTTCCACCAGCGGCGGCGGGTGCAGCGGCTGTTTCGCCGGCAGCGGGAGCGGCGGGTGCAGCGGTCGGAGCGGCGCAACTGACCAGCATGCTGGCCATCACAATGAACGACAAAACAATCAAAATGGAACGGTATGACCTGGACATTTCTTTTGCCCTTTCGAATAATTTGAATTACTGATCGTTGGTAATGGCAACAACTTTCAACTTCGAAGTTCTTCTCTCCTCCTCCTTTCAAATTTCCGTTATGGCAACAAAAAATCCACCTGTTATGGGAAGCAATCGGCCAATCGGTTTTTACCGGGTGACCGCCCCAAACAGGCATATAAAATCTGCTCCCGGATTAAGGCAACATAAAACTTCGTGGATATCTGCGATGATTCCACCGGAAGCGAAATTTATTCAGTTGCCAATAACGATAATAGGGAACACGAAATTTGGAACAAATAATTAGTTTGTTCGACGGCCAAACTAATTAATCATTATCATAACGAGAATTATAGAAAAGTCAAGAGGATTCACATACCTGATGAATGAAAACATGACATTTGTCAATGAGTTTCAATCAAACAGCCAACCTGTTGAAATACTATTGGAAGTCGTTTGTGTCCATTTCAATCTGACATGCAGGATGATTTGATAAGTTTGGTAAATCCAGGAATATTTTTATCAATTAGCATAGACTGGTCTGGAATCAGCGAATACTGCCCATCAAAATATGTATCAAAAATCAGACGAAAGGTGTTTACGTTGGTAAAAGAAGGGGGAATAACCGTATTACCAGAATCAGGCAAATAATAGGCCTGAAAATTTAACGCTCGTTTTCCATTATCTGAGAAGGAATGATCGCTTTGTAGAATAATTACGGGCGGAACGGCAGATTTATGCTGGATTGTTTTTATGATTTTAATTATTCGGGTGTTCAGGTATTTCACCTGATCGATATATCCCAGATAGCTATCTTTTGGATCAGTCCGGAACTCACCTGTTGGCAGGAATGTGAAGGGTTGGTGGGTGATCAGCAGATGGGCGTATACAAATTTTCTTCCAGGCATGTCTGGAATTGTCTCCAGACTATCCAATTGGAAATTATTCTGACGGAATTGTTTATAGTTTCGCCCGATAAACGAGCTGCTATCTGGATTGAGACTGCCAGGATTGATCAGCCAGACAAAAAACGCAGGGATATTTTTTGAATCCTGCGGGTTTTCCACCAGCCATTCTGCGGCTGTTCGGGCAAATGTGGTGTTAATAAAGAGCTGCTGGAAATTGAGCGTCTCCATTTTTTCGCCGGGGTTTACAGCCGTTTCTCCATCCAGATATACATCGGAATCTGGCATATCAATAAACAGATAGGGTGATTTGTATGTAACAATTTTGTAGCCCATCTCGCTGAATTTCTGTCTCACCAGACTGTGAGTGATGAACGGTGTCAGGATTTTTTCGTGATCCTTGGTCGCCAGGTCTTCATAAGACAGTCCCAGATTATCGAGGTAGTCCATATTGAATGTTGCTGCCATCGACAAAGCTGTATCGATGTAATTACTTTGGCCGCAATCTGGAATGACAAACCCCATTTGTGTTAATTGATCCAAAAATGGCTGGATATCCAGATTAAGATCTCTCTTCAACAGGTCTGCCCGATCGTAACCATCCATCAGGATGTAATACACATCCCGGTTAGTGTTCGCTGAGGTGTGTAACGATGAGGAAGAGGATGCAGAGGGTCCAGATTGAACAGAATTTTGTTGCAGCCTGGTGGATGTAGATGCGGCAAATCCGATCTGGATTAAGACAAAAGCGGTCAGCAAAAATGATATCAGGTTGATGATGCGAGTAGATTCATACAAATCTGATCGCGACTTTATGATCAAATATGTGCCCACCAGTGCAATCAATCCCCAAAGAGGGATCAGAAAGCGATGGCGTCCAATGATCAGACCGGACAGACTCGCATTATCAATCAATGAAAATAAATGGCCGTATGAAAAGAACAGTAAAAGTAAAAAGCCGGCAGCCAGGCCTGCCTTCCGTATTGGATGGATAAAAATCCAGATAAGCAGAAATACAACGGCTGTGAATCCAAAAGAAATGAGGAGCGATCGCGGCACTACATAACTGTGAACTTTGCCAAAGTTGGCCAACCAGAGAAAAAGAACCGGATAAACCCCTAACAAAAGGACATATAAAGGAAAGCGTTTCAATACATTCTCAAAACGGGTCATAATACCTCATCATCAGGCTCGAATTATACGACCTCAATGATTTTACGAAGACCAGTAGTCAGGGTAAATTACGCGGATAGATATCAATAGATGATTATCTGGTGAGAAAACCTTTGCATCTCGTCACCTTTCAGCAATTGGGATGTGAGGGCTGTTTATTCATTAAAGTACTGCAAAAATGCGGATACGATGGAGCGTTTGCTTTTGCTGGATCATAGGCAGGATGCCAAGAAACCCGGCAATCAAAAGTGTTTTTTTATAAATTCTCTCTTTTCGAAGATGCTGCGAGTGACACGAAAAAATGACCCGTAAAACCGGGTTCAACAATAGATATGCGAGAATTCGTGGGCATTTTCCATTTTTTCAGTGTTCGTTATTCTATGCCCTGTCTGTTTTGAGAAAACCCGCCCGTCTGATGACATCATGGTTAGCGGAATAGTTGTGTCTACGTGCACACGCAGGTCAAGCGGCGGTTGCGTGGCGGCATTGTTCAAAATATCGGCCACTTCTTCTGGCTGGATGCCAAAAGGTTGAAGCAGCGTACGCACCGCCCGCAAGAAGAGCACCCGGTAAGCAGCGCGGTCAATGGAGCGCGGATCCGGCCTGCTGGGTAAATCCCAGGCGTGTACACCAGCTTCGGTACGTACCAGTAAAAAGCGCACCTTCTGGCCTGGGCCGAGATTTTTACCGATTTCGCGCAGCTGCATGGCTGCCCGTGCCGCCGGTGACGGCGTAACGTAAAGATCAAGTTCACGACTGAGACGCTGCCCCAGTACAAGCTGGTCAAGCGGTACCTGGCCATCGCGAAGGGCATGCAGCCGCCGGCGCAGCAATTCCAGCGCGCCGGGCATGTATTGCGGTAATTCATCAACACTGGGCGCCTGGGCCAGCCAGCGCAGGGCTTCCATTTGCGCATCCGAGATGAAATGCGGCGTGTCGTGCCGCCGGGCTTCAATACCGCGGATTTTGATGGTTCCGTCTTGAAAGACCCCGAAGTAGCGGTTGGGCACCGGCATGCGTTTATCGCGGCGGGCTGGCAGAAAAGCCACCCAGCGGTAGATGCCATCAAGCGCAATGGATAGGCCGGTGCGCTGGGAGATCTGATCCAGCAGATCATCATAATCACGTGGGGATGTGGCGCCGGGTTTTTGCACCCACAGGCCGTCTACATACATCTGCAAAATATTGAAACCGCAATCTTCCGCTGCTTCCTTTCCGCGCAGCAGGGCTTCACGTCCGTTTGACGTGACAGCCTCATGCGATTCGATGCGCCCGAAACGGGCGTTCTTGTAGCCCAGGTACCCGAAGCAGGTGACCAGCAACCACTTGTGCGCCAGTGAACGGGCTTTATCAAGCTTTAAGCGTGGATCCCAGGGCGGCGTTTCGACCAGGCGGTGTTTGAGGGCAATCCGTTTTTTCAGCAGGGGAGCCAGTGTTTGTGGAATGAGACCCGGTTCATCCGGCTGTGGGTCCGATAGGCCAATCGGGGTACATTCGGGCGAGATATTGCAGCGCACCATGATGCTGGGATACATCGATACAAAATCAATCTCTCCTACGTCGCGGTGCAGGCCGATGATCGGCTGGTATACCAGTCCGCCCTGGTCTGAGTTCAACAGGTCGAGTCCTGATTTTTCGCGTTCGGCCTGCTGTTTGTGCCAGGGGACAAGCACCTCGGTGCGCAGGGCAGTGAGAATTTGCATGGAAGATATGCCGGTGCCGGGCGATACCCGTGAGGCAATTTGCAGCGGCAGCCCGGTGACGCGCCCCACTTCAAGTACTCCTTCGAGTCCGTAATCACCGTACAGCATGGCGTTGGATCGGTCAATGTGCACCCGGCCAAACAAATGCACCTGCTCACCGCGATAAATGATCTGCCCGTAGGAAAAGTATGTGCGTGAGGCTTTTCGCAACACATTGGCGGTGGCTTCACGATTGAGCGGCAGCGGCATGCTGAATTTCTCAGAAAGCTCGATCAGGCGCGGCAGCAGCCAGGTATCACCCCATGACGTAAGCAGCAGGTCGGGGTCAAACTTTTGCAGCAGGGCGGCCAGGTTGATCAGCATGGGTCGGACCGGCTGCAGATCAAGATGATATACATGCTGATCAACCTTCACATTAATTCCGACTGGTTCGGAATGGTTCGGATCACTATCCGGTTCCAGTTCCATTACCCGCAGAGGGCATGGCTGGGGATCGAGGTCCCAGGGGCTGTCGAGCGCCCGGAGGTTCAGCAGAGTGTCGCCCTCATATTCAATGGCGCAATACGCCGTGGCGAAGGCGCCTGTTTTGGCGGCAAATCGCAGACCGATTTCGACATCGGCATCATAGTAGGTCAGATCAGGAAACGCCTGAGATGTCTGGTGGAACAGGCGGGGTTGCTCAGCCGGGTTTTCCACCTCAATGGACAGTAGACTGATGGGTTTGGGAAGGAACAAATCACGCCGTTCGGTCCGGCCGAGGCGCGGGATTGGAGTTTGAGATTTCAGCCAAAGGCCAAGTTCATGCAGGCGTTTGGTGGGACCGGCCGCGTAGAACGTCAGCGGGAAGGGGCAGCGCAGCCTCAGGCGTTGTCCGTCAGTCATCATTACCCAGATGATCAGACCATCGGTTTCGTGTTCGTACAGGTCCAGAAGCCAGCCGTGCATAGGGTTACTTTCCTTTTGCAAGAGCGTTTTTTGCGGAGGCAGATTTTACGGATGGAAAAATGGGATGGCAAATCTTCGTCTGCGGATAATCCATCACCCGTAGGGGCGGACGGCCGTCTACTCTTGCAATCTCGGATACCAGTCGGAAAACCCGGTGGGCATGCTGCATTCTACTGGAACCGATCAGAGGTATATTTCTTTTGGGTGGAAAAACGGGATGGCAAATCTTTATCTGCGGATAACCCATCACCCGTAGGGGCGGACGGCCGTCCGCCCCTACACTGTGCGGAATAGCACGTTTGCAACCAACGCAACCTTCTTCGGGGGACAAAACCCCCTCCCGTTTTGGGAGGGGGTTGCGATGACTAAATTTCGGCCGGTTCCGGTCAGGATTGGTCAGGGTCGACATCGATGATCTCCGGTTTATTGTGGCGTCTGGCTTCGACAGGCTCAGCCAACGGTGCTTCGACAGGCTCAGCCAATGGTGCTTCGACAGGCTCTCCTTCTGTTTCGTCTTCCAAAAGCATCCGCTTTTCACCGGCGGGGAGCTGCCCTGTGATTTCATCCATCTGCCGGCGCAAACGCTGCACCTCTTTGTGCTCTTCCAGCAGCATCGACAGCATGAAGGTTTCCAACGGCAGGGCGTGTGCCGCATATGCGGCAGCCGCCAGATGCTTCTGGGCAGAGACAAACAGGTCATCCAGTGCAATCTGATCGGAACGGCGCAATGCGCGGCGGAAGCGGGTGAAGGCTTCCTGTTCCATCAGGAATGTCTGAGTGATGGAGGGAAGAGTGCGTCCCATAAGAGGCGGTTTTCTCCTTATTAAATCAGGCCCGGGATGGGCTGTAATCGGGGAGCTTCGGCGGTCATCACCCGGGTGGAAGCCGCGCGCAGCAGGTCAAGCAGCACCAACCGGTCAGGGCACAGTGCAGACGGTGTTCGCGCGCTGACCATTACCGGTGCGGTGCGGCTGAGGCGGCGCAGATGGACGATGGCATTTTCAAGCAGGCGGTGGCTTTCGGCCAGCGGTACGCTTTCATCGTAAAAGGTTGAGAGCAGGTCAAGCACCAGCACCGGCCGGTCTGGAATGGTGGGGGTATCTGCCAGCAGGACAACCATCTGATAACAGGTAAAGCCGCGCGAGAGGCGGATGTTGTTCATGGCCTGGTTGAGGGCGGCCGTGTGACGGCGGATTTCACGCGAAACGGTGTAGGCATTAAACTGGTTGCCGCCGTCCAGTACCCGTACGACGTGACCGGGAGCCAGGCGGGAAGCCAGTGCCAGCATCATATCGCGCCCGGCGTGCGGAGCGACGACCAATTGGATCTGATTACGGGTGGGGGTGGCAAGTGAATTCATGTTTAGAATACCTGTTCTGAAAAGGATTTTCTACAGTATATAAGAACTGGCGTTCTATGTCAATAGGTCAAATGGAATGAATTTTCTATAGAAATCCAGAAATGGTTGAATGGAATGTGATTTTGAGGAATAATGAATATGAATGATCTCGCCGGATTTCTTCTTCTCAAATCGGGTTGGAAAGGAGATTGAGCTTTATGGATACCGGTAACCTGAATAAACTCCTCGAACAGCTTCAAGACGAGATTCGCAACACAAAAGTAGTGGATGAAAGGGGTGCCGAGTTGTTGCGCACTCTGGATGACGATATTCATACACTTCTCGAAAAATCAACGGAATACCCCGATCTAGTTGCGCGTACTGATTTTCAACGCCTGGAAGAGGCGTTTTATCATTTTGAAGCCACCCATCCAAAATTAACGGTTCTGATATCCCGGCTGATGGAATCGCTGAATAATGTGGGAATTTGACCTCTCTTCCCGAAAATGAATCGGGAGCTGGTGGCTTTTTCCTGGTCTTAATCCAACCACAATCAAACCAAAGAAGAGAGTAAAATAACGTCCATCTTAATTATTTAATAAAGATGGAGATTGTTATTATGCCCTGTGGTGAACAAACGCCGGAGATGGTCAAGGAAACCGGAGTGGATGGAAAATAGCCAGAAGAGTTCTTTAATCCGTATTGATAAGACAGATATCATCCATCTGGTCAACCAGGACAACTCCCTCTCAAAAGAAATCACCGATGAGATGGCCGTTCCCACCTACCTGCACAACAATCCCCTGATTACCTGGTTATTCTGGCGGCGGTACGAAGAAATACTGCGGTTTGCGCGGCTTCAGGAGAGTGACCATGTTCTCGAATTCGGCTGCGGCTTAGGCGTATTTCTGCCGACGCTTTATGCCCGAACCAAACATGTATACGCCATTGATCTTTTTCCATCGTACGCTCAGCTGCTATGCCGGCAAAGACAGATGGATGTGCAATTTATAGAAAATCTTGAAAATTGCGCTGAAAATCAGTTTGACCTTGTCATCGCGGCGGATGTAATGGAGCACCTTGACCAACCGCAGGATTATTACGCATTATTCCAGTCACGGATTAAACCCGGCGGGCGTTTGATTCTCTCCGGTCCGACCGAAAATTACCTGTATCGTTTCGGGCGATTCCTGGCCGGGTATAGCGGGAAAATTCATTACCATCGCAATAATATCTATGGTCTGGAACGCATAGCCCGGGAAATGGGTTTTATCCTGAAAGATAAATCCATCCTGCCATTCCGTTTCTTGCCCCCCTTATTCAATATTCTGTTATTTGAGAATCCGCCAAAACCGAAATAACCATCGAAACCAATTATCCATTTACCCTGCAGCAGGGTTGAAGCAGGTGGTGTGGTTCTGTGGATGGAGATTGGCGATTATTTCCACCTGCTTCAACCGGGAGCATTGATGTGACCGGCCGCCGGTAGAAGCAACCGGAGACGGGTTGGATGTGAGCGGACAGTAAGTTCTTCGGTTGCTTCCACCCTGCATGAAATCATAAAAAAAGGAGGGCTCGTTGTAAGAGCCCTCCAAAAATTCTGTTTATGCCAGTTTCAACACAACCGTTTTGCCGCGCAGAGAGTACTTGCCTCCACTCTTTTGCAGCACCAGACGGGCGTGTTTCTCGGCTACGTCCACATAGGTGTGGTCGTCCTGAATATCGATGGCTCCAATGGCCTTACCGGGAATGCCAACTTCGCTGGCAATGGCTCCCACCACATCACCGGGACGCAACCCCTGTTGGCCGCCGAGGTTCATGCGCAGACGAACCATTCCGGCTTCCGGTGCCCTGCTCGGACGTCCATTGCAGGATCCGCCACGTGCCTGATTGCGATTCCCACGGCCATCATGCATATCACGTTTGCCCGTCTGGCTGCGGGTTATAGGCATCGGTTCCACCAGGTCAACGGCTGGAACCGGAGTTTCACCGGCACGGGCGAGTTTGATGGCTGCTGCGGCAATTTCTACCGGATTGAATCCAAATTCGATCAACTTTGAAACCAGGGCAGCCTCACGTTTGAATTGCCCGGCACTCATCTTCTCTGTAAGCTCTTCAGTAAACCGTTCGTCGCGCTTTTGCAGGATTTCATCACGGGTGGGCAGGTTGTATTCAGCGATTTTCTGTTTTGAGTAGTTTTCAATCTGGCTTAACCGGCTGCGTTCGCGCGGGTGAATGAATGTGATGGCATTGCCCTTCTTGCCTGCACGACCAGTGCGACCGATGCGGTGGATGTAATCATCGGTATCTTCGGGCATGTCAAAGTTAAACACGTGCGACACATCATCAATATCCAGCCCGCGTGCCGCTACATCTGTAGCGACCAACAGGTGGATGGTTTTTTTACGGAAACGGTCTAAAACCCACTCACGTTTGTTTTGATCGAGGTCACCATGGAGTGCACCAGCCGGATAACCCAGCCGGTTTAATTCGTCTGAAAGTTCCTGGGCGCGGGCTTTGGTGCGAGTGAAAACCAGGGCGCTTTTTACATCTTCTGCTTCAAGAATACGGACAAGAGCGGCCTGTTTGTTCTCATCACGTACACGCAGGTATTGCTGCGTGGTTTCGGGGACGGTACGAGGCCCGGTGATTACCGAGATTTCAAGCGGATCGGTTAAATAGCGGTCAGCCAGCTTCCGGATGACCGGCGGAAGTGTGGCTGAGAAAAGGGCGATCTGTCGTTCTTCTGGAATGGCTTTGAAGATGGTTTCAACATCTTCAATAAAACCCATTTCCAGCATTTCATCGGCCTCATCCAGTACAACATATTTCACCAGACTGAGATCGAGCAGTTTTTTCTTTATCAGGTCCAGCATACGGCCGGGGGTACCTACAACCACATCAATACCACGATCAATTTGACGGAGTTGAACACCGTACGCCTGTCCACCGTAGACAGTCATCACACGCAGAGGTGTCTCCTGGGCCATTTGCCGGGCGGCTTCCGTCACCTGGATGGCCAGTTCACGGGTAGGCGCCAGGATCAATGCCTGGGGGGTCCGTTTACCGGATTGGATCTTGTGCAGCATGGGTAATACAAACGCGGCCGTTTTACCTGTTCCGGTTTGTGCCTGTCCGATGACGCTGCGTCCTTCCAGCAGCGCCGGGATGGCTGCCGCCTGGATGGGAGTGGGCTGGTCAAACCCCATTTCTTCTACAGCCTGAACGAATTGCGGCTGCAGACCAAGTTCTTCAAACTTTGATGCCATAAAACAATCTCCTGAACTATTCCTGCCGCGGCGCACAGTATATTAACCGGCTGGAAAACCGGCGGCAGAAATCAATATGATTTGTCCGGGCCCTGTTGCGGGAAGCCCGATCCCAAATCCCGGGGAGATGCGCTGTTTCAGGCATCCAGGCCTGGCATCCCTGAGGATGCCGGCGATTAGATGGTTCCAATTCTCACAATTGGATGATCCCAAATGCTCTTTGCTTTATCGGAGTATCCGGGACATCCTGTCGACGGCCAACGGCCGGAATAAGCTCAACAAAAAATCACCCGCAAAACACCACTTTTTGTTACCCAAAGAGCGCATCACACAATAACGGGCGGATTATACCCCTTTCGGGCAGAAACGCAAAATGAATTTTTCATCGGGCTGCACAAGTCGCTGGAAAATGTGCGGAGATGGAAAAAGAGGGTTTACATAATAATAATCTTCTCCCATGCCGGTACTATGACCAGTGTCATCCGGGTATGGAAAAGGATACGCCGTACCCTTCTGTTATAAGGCCAGGTTTTTCATAGTATCCACCAGGCGGTTGATTTGATCGGAAGTGTGCTGTGCACAAACCGCCACCCGCAGGGCACCTCCTGCCGGTGTGCTGGAATAGGAACGCACGTATGCCACGGCAAATCCCTGCGCGAATAATTGTTTCTGCACAGAGGCTAAATTTTGCCCTTGAAGTGACGGCAGGCAAATGATGGGAACAGGTGTATCATCCAGCTCCCATCCGAGGGACCGCAATCCGTCGCGCGCCTGTTTAACATTGGCCCATAATTGGCGGCGCAACCTCGGATTTTCACGGGCAATGGTCAAAGCCCGGGCCGAGGCGGCAGCCGTCACCAGGGGAGGCGGACTCGCGCCAATGCAAATGCTGGAATTCTGATCCATCTCATCAATCCAATCACCGGGACCGGCAATGATTCCGCCGTACCCGCCCAGTGCCTTGGCCAGCGTACCGCAGGTCTTGACCCGGTCAGATTGAATATTGAAATACTCCAGTATTCCCCGTCCATTTTCGCCCAGAACGCCCACCCCGTGAGCATCATCCAGAAATATCCGTCCATTGAACGGTTCAATGATCTTAAGGTAATCCGGCAGAGGAGCAATCTCTCCTGAAATCGGGAAAACAGCATCACTTATAACCAGAGGGTGTTCATCCGGAAGAATCTCCGATCGGATTATTTCTTCCAGATGGCCCGGATTCACGTGATGAAACGGCGTGATTGTTTTGTTGGCCGCCAGGGCAGCATCCCAAAGACTGTAATGGGCGGCCGAGTCAATGAAAATATGATCGCTCCCTGATCCATTGGTCTGTACCAGAACTGACATGCCCATGTAACCGGAGGGGAAAAACAGGGCTTTTTCCGTATTGAAATAGGCACAGGCTTCCTGTTCCAACCAGTGATACACCGGATGTTCGCCAAATCCACCACGTGAAGTCGCAGTAGACAAGCCATACCGGGCAAGGGTATCTGCGGCTGCCTTTAAAACATCTGGATGGCTTTGCAATCCCAGATACCCGGTGCCGGAAAAATAATCCACTTCTTGACCGTTAATGATCACACGTGATCCAATAGGACTTTCCAGTTGATAGTCTTTCTGGCGATGGTTATTTTTCATTTTCGGGTAGTTTTTCATCTGATGAATGCGAATGATTGTAATACCGCTTCTGATATCAAAAATTGAAGAAAGTAAATACGCCAATAAAAAAAATGGTATGATTCACATCAAGTTACTTTTATTTGTAGTGCAATTTTTATTGTTGAGGGATGTTAATGAAAAAGAATATTGTTATTGGTTGTGATAATGCGGCTGTTGGTTTAAAAAAAGTGATCATGAAGTTGCTGGACGACCTGGGATACACCTATGAAGATGTGGGGGTAACCGGGGAAGAAGATCAAACATATTATCCCAATGTAGCCAAAATCGTCTGCGAGAAGATCATCGCCAGCGGATACCAGAAAGAGGGCATCCTGATCTGCGGTACGGGGATTGGCATGGCCATCACAGCCAATAAATTCCCCGGGATTTATGCGGCTGTATGTCATGACAACTATTCTGCTGAACGCGCCCGCCTGAGCAACAACACTAATGTTATCTGCATGGGCGCCCGCATTATTGGACCAGAACTCGCCAAGAAAGTTATGAAGGAATGGCTGAGCCTGGAATTCCAGGGCGGCTCCTCACAGGCCAAGGTCGACACGATCAAAGGTATTGAGCATACGATCTGCGGAAGATGACCTCTTCTGACCGGCTTCTGATCGGCTCTAACCTGAAAATGTATAAAACCATTGCCGAGACAGTGGACTATCTGTCCCGGCTGGTATCTGTTACGTCTGACCTGCCCCGGGAAAGCATTGATATTTTCATTATCCCATCGTTCACGGCACTTCCGGCTGCCTCGATGCTGAAGTCTGACCGGTTGAAGCTCGGTGCCCAGAACATGAACTGGGCAGACAGCGGCCAGTACACCGGCGAAATCTCGCCCGTAATGTTACGGGAACTGGGGATTGATGTTGTCGAGATCGGGCATTCTGAAAGGCGGCATGTGTTTGGCGAAACGGATGATGAAACCAATCGTAAAGTAATTGCGGCGGTTAATCATGGTTTCACGGCGCTTCTATGTATCGGAGAGACGGCTTCAGATAAAAACCTGGGAATCAGTGAAGAAAGAATCCGTATTCAATTGAAAATAGGATTGCATGATTTCCCGAAAGAAAAACTCTCGAGGTTGTGGATTGCCTACGAACCTGTCTGGGCGATTGGAGTGAATGGTACACCTGCTGCCCCTGACTATGTGGAAGAGGCTCATGCAAGGATCCGGTCAACTTTGGAAGAGCTCTTTCCGGGTGAAGCTGATCACATTCCGATACTCTATGGGGGCAGCGTTAACAAACAGAATTGCTGCGAATTGATTGCACTGCCGGGTGTGGATGGTCTTTTCATCGGTCGGGCAGCCTGGAACGCCGATGATATGAATACCATCATTCGTATGACTCTCCCCATCTGGCAGGAAAAAATAAAACTGACAGCCTAGAAAAGTCAATATCCTCAAAAGAACAGCTTCCTTCAATTTTGATGGGAGTTGTTTGTTTATTTAATGGAAAGTATGCTTGACATTTCTGTAACTCTATACTATCATCAAAAATGGAAAGTGTGCTTTCCATTTGTTTTTTTCTGGAGGCATTGTGAAAAATCGTCTGGAAGAATTACGCAAACAACAGGGTATTCGTCAGGAAGAGCTGGCATCAGCTCTGGAAGTATCAAGACAGACAATTGGTTCCATTGAGAATGGGCGGTATAACCCGTCAATTCTTCTTGCTTACAAAATTGCCCGGTATTTTGGCATGACGATTGAAGAAGTTTTTATTTTTGAGGAGACGAAAGATGAACACTAAACGATGGTTTTATGGATTTCTTGTATTGCTTGGTATTGGTCTGTTGCTGGTGGGAGTTTTGGTATTCAATTCATCTGAAACAAAAATGGCGTCAGGGCTTTCCTTTGGTATAGGTGCTGCCACTTCTGGTTTAGGTATCGGGTGGTTAATCCGTTCCTTTGTTGTTACCAGCATTGAAGATGAAGCCATCCGAAAAAGCAAAGAAATTGAAATTAATGATGAAAGAAACACCCGTATTCGGGAACGGACAGGCTACATGGTCGCCCGCATCATGAACTATGTGTTGTGTGTGTTCATCCTTATTTTGGGCTTTATGGGTGCTGATCGCAACATCATCTTGATGGTTGCCGGGCTGATCCTTCTTGAAGGACTTTTGACGATTTATTTCTCCAGTCGGTACTCGAAAACAATGTAAAAAGCCATATGTGAACAAAAAAAACAGCAGACCATTGCCAGGTCTGCTGTTTTTTATCAATAAGATGTTCAACTACCTGTAGTTGATGGCCTCGCATCAATACATTTCAGCAGCACAACCGCCAGCCAGATATTTACCATGGTGATTGTCAGAAAGGGCACCAGAATGCCAAGACTGTCTGGCACACCTTTGAGCGCCATATTGATACCCATGGCACTTACGCCCAGTCCCATGGTAATGGATTTGAGAATAAAGACGGACCCGAGAAGGTATCCCCAGGCGCTGCGTTTGAGAAGCAGAATCCCTGAAAGAACAGCCAAAGGAACAATCAAAACAAGATCCATTGCCTGAATGACCAGGGTGGTGGTATTTTCCAATGCCGGTGTGCTGTTTTGCAGCAGCGGTGGAAGGATACGTCCCAGCCAGGCAAGGGTGAGAAAAGCCCCGACCAGGAACATCAACCCGGCCATGGTTTTTCCTGGGAGATTCGGTGAGAAATGTGCAGGCAAGTCTGCCAGATCAAATGACAGCATGCTGAGAATGAAGGCATACAGACACATGCCAAACAGGCAAACATATACGAGGAAAAGGTTGTTATAGGCTGTCAGCATGGACATTGACATATACGTATAGAGGAAGAATCCCAATGTTCCCGTCAGGAGCAGGCGCCCCCGCAACGAACCGCGGAAGGCCAGAATTGTGGAAATAATCAGCAAAGGCAGCCCAACTGTCAAAGTAATAACGTCGTTCCCCTGCATCTGTGCTGCCATACTGACCGTATCAAACCAGTACAATCCCTGCCTGTTGATGGTCACCTGTTCGCCGCGCAGGGTTTTGTAAGCCATCGGCTGACCGGGGGATTGATAGAACAATCCCATACCGGCCGCAAAGAGGGAAAGGATTATTATAGGCATGATAAGCCAGGTTAATGGTTTTTGAAATTTCATGTATCAATCTTCCAAAAATGAAAAAATCGTGTCTGATGTTGGTCAGGTTAGTTTGCCACATTTTTCAGTATTTTTACAATGGTCCAAATGGCCAGACAACCGAGAATGGTAAATGTGCCCACTAATCCGAAGTATTGCCCGGGTGCCAGGTAAATACCGGCGGCAGCCTGAAAAACTGTCTGGCTCAAGACAACCAACCCGATCATGGCCAGGAGAGTCAACATCACAAATGTTAATAGATAGCCGTTAGGCCGGCGGCGCAGAAGAAGAAAACCGGCAATATAACAGGCTGCCGGAATGATCCCCAGGTCAATCACAAAGGTGATTTCAGTCGTGTAGGTGTCGAGGCCTGGTGGATAAATCCCTTTGAATAATGGATTCAAAATCTCATTCAACCAGACAAATACGGAAAGGCCGGCAAAGAATAACAGGTAAGCTGCCAGGCGGTGCGGAAAGCCTGCTTCAATTCGTTCCGGTAATTCATCTACACGTATGGAGAAATACGCCAGAATGAAAGAATACAGGCTGCATGAAAAGTAGATGATATAAACCAGGAAGAAGGAATTGTAAGCTATTCCCAGTGCCATGGAGGCGGAGTTATACAGGAAGTACGCCAGTAATCCTGTTAAAAAAAGGGTCCCTCGTAACGAACCTTTTTGGTATTGGATAAAAGTAAACACCAACAGGGGAACAGCCAGAAACAGCGTCACAGCATCCGTTCCCCGGGCAATGGGTGCACGGAAATACGTATCAAATCGATAGATTCCCTGACCATACAGGGTCACATCTTTTCCATGCAGGCTCGTAACCGTGAAGGGGCCGGGTCCGCCCTGTGAGAACAGACCGGCACAGGTGGATGCCACCGCTGCCAGGATCAATATCGGTATGAGCACAGTCAAAGCCCGGTTTTGTTTCATTTTTCAACCCTCCATTTCCGATATTATTGGCTCACTGTCTATATGGCTAGATACCCTTTTGCCGAATATATTCAGAAACGTCAACATTCAGGTTGATGTTATCTACGGTGAAATAAGCCCAGGGTTTGCCGTCATCCATCCAGATGGCTGACCCGGTTTTGAAGCTTAATTTAAGACCATCCTTTTTCAGGTCTATTACGTGATTCAACCATAGCACTTTCTCAGTGCTTTTGGAATCATGGTAACGCATGGCTTCAAACCACATGGCAAAGCCGGTTTCAGGATCAAAACGTACGATAAACTGGTCGGTACTCTCATTGAAGGGCACGACCAGCAAAGCGGTATTATCATCTGCCGGCAGCCAGTTAACGCCGGGTGTTGTCAGAAAGACAGAGGGAAACCAGGCTGTTTCCGCCCATAAACCAAGATTGGCTGCCTGATCAAGTTTATCTCCTTCATCTGTGGCAAAGGGCAGTTCCATGCGGGCTTTCTTATCCAGATATCTCTCATTTACTTTGAGAATTGGGATGTTAAAAAAGGTCACTTCAATATAATGGCGATAGTCTTTTCCGGCTAGATGGGTGAAGCGGAAACGCGCGGGTAAAAAGACCGGTCCAAACGGCCGCAGGGTTGCATGACCCGTTAATACAGCTGACGTAATCACCGGGATTTCATCTCCGTAAACCACCCTGTAATATCGTTCCACCGGTTGTGGCAAGCCTTCCGGCAAGGGGATGGTTTTGATTTCAGCAGGTTTACCGTGATAATCAGCAAAGGGCCGCGGGGATACTTGCAGACCAACCCAGAGGATTAAGGCGAAGATTGCCAGTGCCAATAAAACGATCATTAAAATAGTCATGTTCCCTCTCTCTAATCTCTTTCATTTTACGGGAAATAAAAAAAAGGATCATCATAAGCTAGATGATCCTTCGTCAAGTTCACAGAAGTTCTATTTTAACGTGTCTACAATGATTTTCACGTTGTATTTCATCATGTCAATATATGTGGGCGCTTTTCCATCGGCGGCTGTTATGGAATGCGTGTAGAGATCAGTCACAACTTTGACGCCAGTCTCTTTGGAAATCTGTTCTGCCAAAGCCGGATTGGTTCCCGTTTCCAGAAAGATAGCCGAGGCTCCCGTGGACCGGATATGGTCAACAAGTTTTGCCACTTGTTGGGCTGATGGTGTGGCGCCGGTACTGACGCTGGGAACAATTGTGCCAATGATTTTAAAGCCATACCGGTCAGCAAAATACCCGAAGCTTTCATGGTTGGTAACAATCAGGCGTTTATCTTCCGGGATTGTCTCTACCTGTTTGCGAATATCCGCGTCCAGATTTTTTAACTTCTCGATATATATTTCGGCATTTTTTGTATAAACATCTTTCCCGTCAGGATCTACTTTAATTAAGCCGTCGCGTATATTTTCCACATAATGAATCATGCTGATCGGGTCCAGCCAGTAATGGGGATCACCTTCATCGTGATCAGGCTCTTCTTCCGCTTCGCCTTCAGCTTTTTCTCCTTCACGAGGTTCACGGTTAGCCAAACCCTCACAGGCTGTAATAACAAGATGGTCCCCGCCAGAGCTTGTCAGAATTTTGTTCAACCACCATTCAATGCCTTTTCCATTGATGATGACAACAGAGCTGTTTACAATTTTCGCCACATCCTGGGGAACCGGTTCAAAGGCGTGGGGATCCATTCCAATCGGAATCAACGAATCTACCTTTGCCCGATCACCTGCGACATTTTGGGCAACATCAGCAAGGAAAGACTCTGCAGCAATGACCTTCAAACTCGCGGTTTCTTTTCCAACCGGTGCTGGTGATGTTGGTTGGCAGCCAATCAGTAACAGGCTAAAGACAACTAAAAAAGTATTGATGATAATGAAACTCTTTTTCATATACTCCTCCTAAAAAACCGCTCTCCAGCGGATGATTAAGATCGATTATTTTCTCTGACAGTCTGCACAGCAGCCAAACAATTGGAACCAGTGCTCTGTAATCTGGTATCCAGACCTGGCGGCCACTGTTTCCATCAACGGAGTCAGATCGTCACCATTAAAGAATTCAGCTTTTCCGCACGATGTGCATATCAACAAATGCTGGTGTCCTTGAGGTGCCTGCAGGTACATGTTACAGGCGCCCGGTTGGTGAACACGTTGAACCAGACCCAGTGCTTCCAAACGTTCAAGTGTGCGGTAAACCGTAACCAATCCCAGGCCCGCCTGGCGCTTGCGGGCAATTTCAAATATTTCCAGCGGTTCCAATGCCCTATTGGTTTCGAGGATTACTTCAACGATTGTATTGCGGGCTTCCGTCTGACGGTACCCGCTGTTTTGAAGCAATTTAATCCATTCTGCAGCCTTTTTATTTTCGGCAGTCATCCATCACTCGATATTATTGAAAGTGTTTTTCAATTATAAGATGGCTGATCAAAATGTCAAGGAATTTGTGTATCTGGTGAAGGTGCTATAAAGGGTGTTTCGTCTCCAGTTTCTATTACCTTCGGTGTCCCCCGGATCAATTGCAGGGCAGCTTCCACATTATCGTGGTCTCCGATCAACCCGATCCGATCAGCAATTTCAAAAATTGTGGAAGATTTGGGATTGGCTGTGATATGACCATCCCGTATCAAAGCTACTATGGATGCCCCGGTATGAGCGCGGATATTTGCCTCAGACAGGGATTGTCCTATCAGGGGACTTTCTGCCGGAATTTTTGTCCAGGTGATATCAATGGCATCAATGAAGGTCAACATATCTTGCAGTGTGTTAAATTCTTCCGGTGTATTGATGGTCGTATTGTATCGGTCATGGCGAATGGCTTCTGTATATTGATGAACTTCCCGCAGCGGAAAATTTAATTCAAGCAGCGTATGCGAGAGAATTTCCAGTCCGCCTTCTAATTCAGGGTGGACAATATGATTTGCACCCCGTTCGGTCAGAGTGTTGATACCTTCCATTGAACTGGCACGTGCAATAACCCGCAGATTTGGATTGATGTCCTTTGCCGAGGTAACAATTAGAGCTGTTGAAGATTCGTCCGGAATGGTGATTACGAGAAGGGCGGCCGTTTCCAGCCGGGCGAATTTAATCACTTCAGAATTGGCGGCATCGCCGAATAGCGAAGGAATTCCGCGCTTGTTCAAAGCTTCAATTTGAGCGGCTTCTGTTTCGATGACAAGCTGTGGAACATGCAACATTTCCAACACATCCACCAGATGGCAGCCAACCTGACCATATCCGATGATCACTACATGGTCTTTGATTCCGGATTCAGGAAGAATCGGTCGAACGTCATGACGGTCAAGACGCTTCCATAAAAAGGGTACATTCCGCAGCCACTGGTTAAGTAAGGGGACCAGCCGGTACATGAAGGGGTTAAGCGCGATGGAAATAATAGAACCTGCAAGAATTAGTGAGTATTGGTCTGCGCTGAGGTAGTTTAACAACACCCCTTCCTGCCCCAGAATGAAAGAAAACTCACCAATCTGGCTCAACCCAATGGCAATCACAATAAAGGTTTGTGCAGGGTGGGGAAACAGGGTGCCCAAAAATAATGTGATTATCAGCTTACCCAGGATGATTAAAAGTGAAAGCGCCACCACGAGACCCAAGTTTTGCCATAAGAAAACTGGATTGACCAACATACCGACCGATACAAAGAACAATACAGCAAAGGCATCTTTGAACGAATTGATATCAGCTCCCACCTGATGGCTGAGGTGCGATTGGCTGATAATTGCCCCGGCAACGAATGCACCCAGAGCCAGAGAAATACCAAAGAGCTTCGCGGATCCCAATGCGGTTCCCAGTGTAATCGCCAGAACAGCCAGCAAGAACAATTCGCGGGAACGTGTATGGGCGATTCTCTCCAACAGCCATGGGATGAACTTTTTCCCAAGAACAAACATAACGATGCCAAAGGCGGCGATTTTCAACAGGGTGGTGCCGATCACCGTCCAGTTAAATTCCCCGTGTCCAGAGAATACCGGCATAAACACCAGAATCATTACGGACAGGATATCTTCCATCACCAGCCATCCGACGGCAGCCTGGCCGTGGGGGGTATTCAGCAGGGAGTTGTCCATCAATCCACGCAGTAATACAACGGTGCTGGCCACGGAGACTGCCAATCCCAGAACGATTCCAGCTGGAACAGACCATCCCCAAAAACGACTGAGACCGAAACCGGCTAAAGTTGCCAGTATCATTTGCAACAAGGCGCCTGGTATGGCAATATCCCGGACTTTTAGCAAGTCGTCAAAAGAGAAATGCAGGCCCACTCCGAGCATCAAGAAGATGACCCCCAGTTCTGCCAACTCCTGAATGGTGGCGATATCTCCAATAAAACCTGGTGTGAATGGACCGATTACAATTCCGGCCAGAAGATACCCCACAATAGGCGGCAATCCAATTTTCCGGACAGCCAGTCCGCCGATAAAGGCGGCCACGAGGGCAATGGTTATATTAAGAAGAATGGGTAGTTCATGCATGGTCTTTTTTGTGAAGGCCCGTATGATGTTATTATTATCGTACCCGAAAAACGGAATAAACGGAATGGAAAATAAAAGGCCTGTGAAACTTGTGATTCACAGGCCTGGATTGTTCATGAAAAGGTAATTACAGAGCTGGGGTCAGAGTGCCACCCCCATCCAATGTATATGTCTTTCCACCAAGTTCAGGACTGGCAGAACTGTTGTAATACACCGTGAAACCGTTTCCTTTGATATTGACTATGGCATTGCCATTGATTCCATCCGGATCAGACAGGGTGGAAATGTATGAATTTGCCGTTACATTCCAGGTACTGGTGGCATCAAGCGTTAATTTAATATCTTTTGCCGAGTTGGTAGGATTAATGGCACTTTTCAGGGAAGAGCCATTTTTCAAAATAACCTCAACAGAACTGATACTGTCTGCGATAATACTGCCGTTCAAGTTCTGTTCATCTGCCGTAAGGATAACGGTTCCACCATTGCTTCCGTTATTTCCCCAGCGTCCGGCACTGGCATTGATTAATTCACCCGAATTGGTGGTTACGCTCACACCGGTCAGGTTAATTACACCGGTGGAATTGGTTACATAAAACAGCGGGCCTTTCCTGGCTGTAAGTGACAACTCACCACCGGTCATGGTAAATGTCCCTTTTGTCCCTTCCGCATCACCCGACATACTCTGATAGATCATCACCCCCCATTTTTCTTCAAGACTGGAAGTCAGGGTGGAGTTCTCCATCGTGATCGAGTTGCCTCCCTCGATTACGGCGGATTCAGCCCCGGTGGCAGAATAGACGCCGTTTGACACGCTGATATTTCCGGTGGAGTAGATTGCCGGAGAATCAACACCAGTGGTTGTAACGGTTCCGCCTTCTGCCGTGATGGTTCCGCCGCCGCGATCGGTAGCCAGTGCACCGGAGTTCTTCCCGGCAGTGGTAATGTCCACGTCTTTCAATGTAATGGATCCTCCCCTGGTTGCCATCACACCGTGACCGCCGCCGGCTGTGGCATCAATGACTACATTCGTCAGATTGACAGTAGACCCACTTCCAGTGGCAAAGGCGCCGTTGGCTCCTTCACCGGTAGTATTGATGGTGCTTTCAGAGATATTTATCACAGACCCGCTGGTTGCCAGTACGGCGGCATTCAAACCAAAAAAACTGCTGGAATCCTGTGAAGATGTGTTTCCAGATGTGGTGATTTTCGATTTGGATAAATTCAGTGTGCCTGAATCAGTGACCAGAACAGCGGACTGGTCTTTTTCGGCGGCATTTATTGTCTGGTCTGATTTTGCCGCTGTTCCACCCTTTTGCTGATAAACAGCCGCATACGTAACGGTGGAGCTGCTGTCATTGGCACCACCAGCCTGGTCAGGTCCGCCAGAAGAAGATCCGGCCGGGTTTACCCCGGCCGGAATGCTTGCTACAGATGATTTTGTACCGCTGACTTTTTCCAACAATGTGGTAAAGGCTTTCTGTAATCCGGGTTGGACCATTCCGAAACCTCTTGGGCCATTTCCTGACGGGGGTTGCCCTTGCTGGGGTTGGTTACCCTGTTGGTTCGGTTGGCCGCCTTGTTGACCTCCACCCGGTCCACCGGCAGGAGGCTGCTGTCCATCAGCCGGGGGTTGCTGGGGCTGACCAGATTGTGAAGAGCCATCTTTTGGTGCCGTTCCATTCTGTTGATCAGGACCGCCGTCTGTAATGTTCTTTTCTTTCATAATGGTCTGGGCGATATCTCGGGTGATCTTCATTTCTGCAATCGCGTTGACCTGTTTGTCTGTCAACACTGCGACCATTTTTGTCACAATGGCATCCAATTTAGCAGTGGCTTCTGTGTTTTCTACCGGAGCTGCCGGGGTGGCTTTCGGATCCATCGTGGGGCGGGCAGCAGGAGTGCTGTTACCGTTGGCTGGAGCACCCGGTTTTCCACCGTCAGGCATCATGGCTTGAAGTTGGGTGACATATTCATCCCACAAAGGAAGCATAGTGGTAGCCTGGTCTTTGGTGATGGCCAGGTCGGTGCCATCCAGCTTGATGATTCCCAGAACCAATTGAACAATAATCGGTTCAGCATTTTCAAAATCGGTGGTTAGGCCGCCAATGGTTGAAGCTGTAGAAGCGACCTCATGTTTATTTGTTAAGTAAGATACCAACTGATCTGCTGATGTTACCCTGGCGTTATGAGCAACGGGGGCCTGCCCTGCACAGGCCGTCAGAGTCAACATGATCAGGATCAACAGGGCAAAAATAGTTTTTTTCATCGTACCTCCTGGGATATTTCGTACATCGGTTTACATGCTATTCGATGGTTCGCATCATAATTTGTTCGAATTTAATTTTTCCGTAGATAATGAATCGTTTTTGTAAAAAGTCTCTAAATGTTTATCCTTCCTTGTTTAACGTGTGGATTTATTGATCTTGAGTCTATGATCTCAACCTGAGAAGACCCCAAGAAGAACCTGTGAATTTATTGAGAATTGCGTTGGTTCCACTGAACTTTTTTGCATAATTTCGCGTATAGTTCTCTTGAATGACAATGGAAACAACAATGGAGAATGATTTGTCTGCAAAGAATAATCAACGGCTTCAAAAAGATGACTTTGGTCAACTTTTTGAAGAACATAAAAACCTTGTCTATAAAACTGCTTACTTAATGTATGGAAATAAAGATGATGCCGATGAAGCCCTGCAGGAAGTGTTTCTCCTGGTTTTCCACTCACTGGGTATGTATGATCCAGCGAAAGGAGCCCTTACAACCTGGCTGCATCGCATCACAATCAACTACTGCCTTGGGCACAAGCGAAAGCAAAGACTACAGCT
Source organism: Leptolinea tardivitalis (assembly GCF_001050275.1). Lineage (GTDB taxonomy): Bacteria > Chloroflexota > Anaerolineae > Anaerolineales > Anaerolineaceae > Leptolinea > Leptolinea tardivitalis. The sequence continues at coordinate 342,167 of NZ_BBYA01000010.1, read as the reverse complement.
CGATTCTCTGGATGAGAACCAAAACCTTGCATCTGAAGAATCTGTAGAAAAGCGAATCCAATCCGTCGCAGCACGCCGTGAAATTCGGAAAGCGATTATGCAATTATCAGAAAAATTACGGGCCGTCATTGTTTTACGCTACTACTGGGAATTGCCCTATGCAGAAATTGCATCCATTCTCGATATACCTTTAGGGACGGTCAAATCGCGGCTGGATCTGGCATTACATACCCTTGAAAAAAACATTCGCATCTCAGAGAGCTCACTGATATTAAAAGATTGCCAGAATGGGAGTGTGTTTTATGACCTGTAAACAAATCAAATCAAAATTAACCCCATTTTTGGACCATGAATTATCCCCTGTAGACAACTTGCAGGTTGAACAACATCTATCCGGATGTAAAGACTGCCAGAAAGAACTGGCGGACCTCCGGAAAATCCGTCAACTTACCGGACTTGCTTTGCAGAGCATGTCTGAAGAAACCCACCCATCATCGCAGGTTTGGAACCGCCTGCAGGAAAAGTTGACGGAAGAAGCAAATCTATCTGGAAATCGGTTCTCAAAATGGTTTTCCCGCCTGGCGCCGGGAGGGAATAAAAACCACAAATTCACTTTACCTGGAGAATTCAAAATGCAACGTCGAAGTGCTGTATTAATATCTGGCGCTTTACTCTTGGGGATTTTGGGATTTTTCCTATCCACGAAAAATGTAACGTCTGTATCTGCCAAGCAAGTTCTGGAGAAAGCGTACGAAGTTAACAAATCAGACGTGTTGGAAAAAGGTATATCTCATATGGTCATTGAGATCTTCCATAACAACAAGATGGAAGAAGGAGAAAAAGCCGGAACCAGGATGCTGGTGGAGACTTTTAATAATTTTCAGACGGGAAATCAGCGTACTGTGCAGTATTCTCTACCTGAGAGGAAAATCATTGACGTCTTTGGATATGATGGCGAATTCACATATTCAGCAGACCATTCTGAGAAAAACAAAACGGCTGATGCCCTGACGGTATACCGCAGCCCTCAAAGCAGGGAAAAAGTGGTTGATCTGGATGCCGGTCAACATACGTTCGATGCTGAGGCGATGTTTAAACAATTCCGTTCAGCCCCTGATGTAACCCTTGAAACGCCGAAGGAGCTTGTGGATGGCAGAAAAACCTATGTTCTCCTCTCGAGTCAGTCGCTGAAGGTTTCAGAAAGCTCGGAAAGTCAGAAAAATAGTATTGCCTTTGACCGGATTTCAAGCAAAATGGTTTTTGATGCAGAAACATATAAATTGCTGGAGATCACCAACACAGCCAAAAAAGATGGCAAAGAGTTTACTATTGGTTCAACAAAATACATCACCAATGAAGTTTTACCGGTAGAGTCACCTGTAAAATGGGATTTTTCTGACCTTACAGGGATTAAACTAGTGGATGATTTGGATCGGTCAAAAGGCGATCTATTACCTGAGAAGATCACCCGGCAGGAACTTGCCAGTCACACAAAAGACGGGTACCTCTTGAAGGAAGTACCGGCTGGTTTCGAATTGACGCTTACTGCTCCACCGCGCCAGAATCAAGAAACGACCTATACCTATATCGCCAGCTATCGCAATTCAAGACAGGATTATCTGGTGATCCAATCAGGAGACATGCTTCCTGAAGAAATGGCCGACAATCTTGAAGAGACCTTCACAACCAAATCTGGCTTGACAATCAACCTTTTGAAACAGGAAGATGGTGCGGGTCGTGTTATATACATGACAGCTATTCTGAAAATATCTAATACCAACTGTGTTTTGATTAACAGCAACCTGCCGAAGGAAGAATTTAAGAAATACCTTGAAGGTCTTGAAAATGTGAAATAAACGGATCATTCCATAGATTAAACAGGAAAGGCTGCCTTTGGTATCTACAAACTGGATAGAAGGCAGCCTTTTTTTATTTCCTGTTTTTAAGAGAATCAAAATCTGCGTAATAACTGGATGATGATCTTTACAATTTCAGGATCAAATTGGGATCCACTGCATCGAACAAGTTCAGATTGTGCAGATTGTATGGAAATTGCTGGACGATAATTTCTTCCATTGATCATAGATGAAAATGAATCTGCCACGGCGAGGATGCGTCCTCCCAGAGGGATATCCTGCCCGGCCAACCTGTTCGGGTACCCGGTTCCATCAAAACGCTCATGATGGGCCAGCACCATGGGGATGATCGGGCTAAGGCTCAATGAAGGCTTCATCAACGTTGCACCCAATTCGGGATGACGCCGGATAATGGCCCATTCGTCTGTTGTAAGCGGTCCAGTTCGGGATAATACCTCACGGGAGATGACTGACTTGCCAATATCGTGCAGGCGTCCGGCCAGAGAAATATCCACGACTTCATCATCTGCCAGACGCATGGTCTCTGCAATGCGTTTGGCCCACAAGGCCGTGTTTTGACTGTGGGTAGTTTTATCACACTGGTCAATGGAATCGGCCAGTCTGAATAAGGCTTTACTGTAATTTTCTTGAAGAGTCTGAACGACAGGGCCGGCAATGACTGTCAGCCCTGCCAGTTCAGCTTTGAAAGGTGTGCCTGTGATCTCATTCAGGTTTTTTTGACTGCCTTCAGGTAGGTCTTCATTATCCAGGGCAAAAAAGCCGAACACACGGTTTTTTCGATCCAGTTCCATGGGAATCATGACCTGGATTGATTTGTATTGTTCCTCAACCCTCCCTGCATCCCCCGTATTATTGGGAACACCTTTGATGCCTGGATTGGATTTTGATACCTGATGGTTCATAATAAAACCTGAATTTGGAATGTTTAGCGGCTATGCAGCACAACCATCTCAGCATGGGATGGAGTTTCAACGATCTCCAGAACCTGGGATGCAAATTCTTCCAGGGTTCCGGCCTGAAGGCCCGCGAGTTGGCTCTTTATTTCCGGGGTGAAATGAAAACTTTCGCCCATATAACCGTTTTCGATGGCTTTTTCAGGATTAGTTAGCAAATGTTGCCTGAAGCGTGGACTGATGATGGCGGCATGCATCAGGCGGCCAAATTCCGCTTTGGTTGCTGCCAGTGGATCATTGGCGGGTGGAATTAAAGCCCGAGTGTTCAGAAGCATGGCTGTAACAGGTGTCATGTTTTCTCCTTTTCATCCTCTTTTCGGCTCAATGACCATAAGAGGAAAAAAGCACCAATTGAGATGAAAATATCGCCCAGACTGAAGGCGATATTCTGTGGAAGACCTGGCGGTAATGTGAATCGATCAGACAGCCAGACGAAATGTGTTTCAGCCGGAAGTAAAATTCGATCTTTGGTCAAACCAAGACGTTCACCAATTGTCCAATATTCTTCCGGATGGGCAGGCATCATGTGTTTTAGAGTCTCAACACTGATTGGCATCCATCCCCCGTTGGATAGTATGACCAGAAAATTGCATGCCAGGCCCAGACTCAGTGCCTTGAAACCTGGCGTAAGAAAATTGATGACGCCGAAAACAAGAAGGCCAAACATCGATAATATCTGCAAAACCGGCAGAATGGATTCTGGCAGGTATTTTCCGGTTGAGGGGACGTAGAAGGCCAATATTTGTGGAATAACGGAAAGAATAACAAGCCATTCCCATTTCAGGCTTGAAATTTTTAAGGTGCGATGAGTGAGCCTGGCACGCAATAAAGTTGCAGCCAGGCCCAGGATAACGGCAAATAATAAAATCATATGTAATAAATCTGAGCGATTAGATTCCATTCTGGTTGGTACATAAACTCATCCCTCCATGGACGAGCCAATACGCTTTGAAATTGCAGAGGAAAACTACTGATTATCCACCGGTAGCTGCAGGGGCGCCAGCACCAATCACAAACAGGGCGATGGAGATCAGGAAGAGGACGACGCGAACATCAACAGGGCGGACAGAAGTTTTTGCGGAATTGATCAGTTTGGATACCATGGCTAACTCCTTGGAAATAATCTATTTTTTAGTAGTATGCAATATTCGGGTCTCAAATCAGGCATTAAAACGGTCTCAAAATAATCAAAATCAGAGATTCTTTATTAATTCCGTATTTCCAATACCTATCGAAAACGTCAGATCAAATTGAGCCATGATGATGACAGGAATAATTTATTGGTAGTCTAAAAATTAAAAAACCGCCATGATTGCGGCGGTTTGATCTGATTAATACTTTTGAGAAATTGAACTCAGCGGAGAAGTGATTGATACAATGCCCTGGTTTGTTCTGATGGCGGGGCATTAATTTCACGTTCCAATGTATCAACACAGCGTTGATATTGTCTGATCAATCCCACTTGATTGCCCATGGCGGCAAAAGTCCGTAATGCCAGGCGGTAGGCATCTTCCAACAGGTTGTCTTCATCCAGAGCCCGCTGGCAATATTCGAGAGCCTGATCATATTTTTCAGCATTCAGGTAGATCTCAGCTGCACGCAGTAATATGTTCAAGTAATTCTGCCGCAGGTATTCCCGTGGGTTCAATACCCAGGTATCTTCAATCTCATTCAGATAATTTCCTTTGTAAAGTTTGACAGCTTCCCGGTAATGCGACAGCTTATCCCGGGCATCCTGTGCACGAGCAGCGGCGGCATTTGCCTTAAGAAACTGCTCTACATCATATTCATAATCAAGTCTGTTGTTGAACCGATAAATATCCTGTTCAAGTATGACAGCGTCCTTGCCCACGGCGCGCCGCAAGCGGTATACCGTATTTTTAAAACGGAATTTTGCTTCATCGGCTGAAGCATCTGGCCAGAAAATCAGACAGATCTCATCCTTGGTCATTCCTTCAGGATGCGCCAGAAGCAGGAAGAATAGATCTCGGGCAGCCTGTGTCTGCCAGTTTGAACTGGTTAACCAGTGGTTATCAACCCGAACCTGCATACGGCCAAGAGCCCTGATCACGATGGTGGGCGGCGCAAAAGGTATTACCTGTGAATTATCTCGCAGATAACGGCGCAATTCTGGAAGTTTTTCCAAAAAAGCGGTGATGTTTTGCATAAAGCTGGCACTATCAGACCGCAGATATTCAAATTTGACATTATTTAACAGATGGATAAACCGGGCAGCCAGGGCAATCAGAGATGCCGGTGGGTTTTCATCGGTCAAGCTGGCATGAATGTGTAAGATGTGTTCTATCTGTTTCTCAGGTTTTCCCAGCGATAGATAAGCCAGTAACAGGTAGAAGTGCGCTCGATCATATTGGATCTTGTGGCCTTCCTGTCCGAAATACGTGCAGGCAGTTTCCAACATTGAAACAGCTTCTGCACTTTTGCCATCCTGTAGTAAAAGACCGGCGTTTTCCAGTGCACAGAGCTGACGTTCCATTTCGGATCCTTCTGGTCCGATAAGGTTTTCTGTTTGCCGGATGATTTGATAACCGCGTGCAATATCTCCACGCAGACCTGAAAGGGCGGCAGACCGCACGCCGATATAAACCTGCAGGAAATGTTCTTGTATTTGTTCGGCAATATGACCGGCCAGTTCAAAAGCCTCGGCGGCCTGCTCATCGGCCTGCAGCTCAGTATACATATCGGCTATGCCGGTCAGAATATAAGCTTCGATACGGGTGTACCCGCTTAACCGGGAATACTCCAATGCCTGTTTAAAGGAATTGCCTGCTTCTTCATATTCGCCCATCATCTGCTGCAACACCCCCAGATTATTCAGCAGAATGGATTGGTTAATCTGATTTTCAGTTTTTTTCCAATACTGCAAGGCGGAAAGGTATGCTTCTCTGGCCAGCCGGTATTTGCCAACATTTTCATAAATGATCCCAATCTCCATCTGGATTTCGGCTTCATTCCTGGGCTCACCGAGTGATTTCATAACTTCATAGGATTTTTGCAGCCAGACAAGCCCTTGTTGTAATTTGCCTTTGTGGTAAATACACAGGCCGATACACCGGAGAGCATCTCCATAAATCTTCTTCAAATGGGGATTGTCTTGAGTAATCTCCAGGCATCGGTTGGCATCGCTCAAACCAGAATCTAGATCGCCCATTAACCGGTGAAGATTGGCCCGCCAGATGAATGCCTGTGCCAGTGAGGATATGTCACCCGGGAGCTTCATCTGGTCAATGGCCTGGTTATACAGGTTCATGGCAAGGCGGGTGTCACCACTGGAAAAAGCAATTCTTCCCTTGAGCGAAATAATGGTTGGATGAGTTGCCGAGACATCGTCGGGGATGACATCAATCCAGGCTGAGAGTGTTGAGATGCGGCCAGACGCCAAAATTTCAGGGCCCGCGATTTCAATCAGACGGATTAAATCAGATTGCAGGTTTAACTTTCGATAAATTGCAAAGGCACGGTCCCATTCACGGTCTTCCAGGTATACCTCGGCTAACCGTCGTTCGATGGCTTCTGCCGCCATAGAGGCTTCATGAAAAACCCTGTTTTGTAGAAATTCCAGGAACAGGGGGTGGTACCGAATCCATTCTCCATCTTCACCAACAGTCAGAGCAAAGAGGTTATTTTTCAGGATGGTTTCCATCCATTCCTGCCAGCGCCCTCCGGAGATGTTCAATGCCGGGCTTAATACCCGGTCACAATGGGCAGAATTGAATTCTTCCAAAAGAGAGGACCAGAGCAGAAACGATCGTAGATCTGCCGGCAGACCGTCTATTATCTGTAAAAAGTATTCTTCAATGCCAAATCCGGTGAGCCGTTTCAATCGGCTGCGGGCTTTGGCTTCATCCAGATTGACCTGACTGGTCAGGATTATGCCGGTGATCCAGCCTTCAGTCCGATTCAAAATATCTTCAGCTGTACTTTGACTGATCAATTGATGCTTGTTTTGTTCGTAAAGCTGTTGGATCTCATCTGTCTGGAAAGCCAGTTCTTCAAAACTGAAACCGCCGACATCTGATCGGGAGGCCAATCCCGGCAATACCGGCAGCGATAACAGGGTCCGAGAAGTCAGAATGAGATGACAATTCTCATCCATGTCTTGCAAGAATCGGCTGAGGAATCTCCGTACAGGCAGGCTCTCATTCACCAGGTGATAATCATCCAGAATAAAAACAAAATGTTCCGGGATGTTATCGTATATATCATTGATCAAAATATTTGCCAGATAATCTACATCAAGATTGCCCTTGTCTCCTTCCAAGACAGTGAGCGACCGGTTGCCAAATTCCGGAAATCGCTGTTGAATAGCAGAAATGAAGTAAGCAATAAAACGATGAGGATCAAAATCAAGGGGATCTACTGTATACCAGCAGACCGGCAAAGGGCACTTACTCGCGAAATCAACCATCAGCGAAGTTTTGCCATAACCGGCAGGAGCCGAGACTAGTACCAGCCGTTTTTCAAGCAGATCAATCAACAGGTCAATCAACCTTTGACGCGTGACCAGTTCTCCCCGACGCTGAGGAGGGGTGATCCTGGTGCGGATGATAGCGAAATCAGATGGCATGATTGATATTTTTCCGTCAATAATTATAACTAAATCATAGTCCCCTTAAAAATAGCCGGCATTTATTCTTCTGATAAAAAAAAGCTGCACCATACTGTGCAGCTTTTTCCCGGAGTATACACTGGCAATTTATTGCCAGAGTCTGAGGAGAATTCCGGCGGGAGATGTTATTTGAAACATCCGCCGGGAACCCACGGCGGATGGGGGCTTTTCTTGTGAATGACGTAATTCTGCAGTGTTTTTCCAAATGGATTGAATATCATTGACCAGGATGTCCAATTCCAATCCTGGCGTGGAATGGACGGGTGGATATTTCTGATCAAGCGTACTGGCAAGAAGATTTATGGTTATTCCTGAAGATATCGGCAGCAATACCTGCATTTCGTTTTCCACAAGAGGATCGATCTTCAGCAGACGGGTAAAAAAATTCTTTTCCTGTTCGAGATTATCCACAACCAACCGGATGGAAAGCAATTGCGATTGTGCTTGCTTAATTCCGCTGCCGGGAATCTTTTCCAGCAAAAGATGGTCAAAACGATAACCGAGCAATGTATGCATAAACCGGTCGGCCTTCTATAAAACCAGACTATAGGAAGGAAGCTTATCACCCGATTACAGGTTACGCGTCCTGCGAAAGTACCATTAAAGTGTTAATTACGTATCCTGTGATTCAACTAGAACAGGTTGATCAAACCATATCCCCCGTAGGCAACGATAGCCGCCCCCACCACATTCGAAACCATCGTCGTCCAGATATAGGTAAACAGCGGTATCTTGTAAACACCGCAAATAATGCTGATAAATTTGGGGCCGAATCCGGGAAGCATACGACCCAACAAAAGCAGGATAGGTGAATCTATCGGTAATTCGCCCAGGTGGAATGGTAATTTCTTTTTCCGTTTTTCAAAATCAGAAATATCTCCCAGACTTCCACCGATATAAAATTCCACCAGTGCCGCCAGTGTATTGCCTACAGTGGCGATTACCAGTGCATATATTGGCCCTTTGAGGGAGGAGATGAAAATAGTTAACGGTTCAGATGGAATCGGAGTTGCACCAAGGATGGCATATAGTGTAAGTGAGATGACGATGGTGAATTGCTCATATTTTTGGATGAAATTCTGGATGGCTGCAAAGGAATAATGTGAGGCTACAAATGACATCAATAGAATGATTGACAGAACAGCCAGGATTCGAAGAATCTTTTCTCGATTGGCTTTGCAGTATGACCAGAGATCAGAGAGGGTGAGAGTAGGCACTTACAATACAGGCTCAAGTACGGGTGTTTTTTGGAGTGATGCCTGCCACAATGTTTCGGCAATATCCAGAGCGGCATGGGGATGTCCAATCCTAACAGCATTAGACGACACTTGCCTTAACAGATTCCTGTCATCTGCCAACCAGGATTGAATGATTGGCAAAAATTGATCCTTACTATTAATACAGAATCCTGCCTGGTTATCAAGTACAAAACGTACATTACCATCTTCCTGTCCTGGAAGATGGTCAATCAGGATGATGGGCAATCCGGCTGCCAGCCCTTCCGATATAATCAAACCACCAGCTTTTGTTACCAGAACATCGGCGCAGGCCATCCACGTGGGCATATCCCTTACGAAGTCCCTGACGTGTATTGGGAAGTTCCATTTTCTGCCTGATACTTCATTGAACAGAGCCTCATTCCCCCCGGCGATAACCACAACCTGGAAGGGGAAGGATGCTTTCTCAAGTTCCTTCAAATACTCAGTGATCCCAAAAATACGTGGACTGCCGACAAACAAGAATGTTGGCAGGGTTGAATCCATTCCAAGTGCCTGTCGTTCTAGCTTCTGATTATGCCTGGCTGCATCGAAGGAAGGATCAACGGGAATGCCGGTGATTTTGATTTTCTCCGATGGAATACAGCAGGTTTCGCCTTTTGCCTTCACATCTTCTGAAGCTACAAAAAATCCATCCGGTTGACTATTGAACCATATCGAATGGACATCGCCCATATCGGTAACCACGGTGTAAAAAGGAATATCAGAATGACAGGCTCGGAGTACAGATCCCATCGGTGCGTTAAAAAGCAAATTTGTATTAAGAATCACGTCAGGCTTGATATCTGCAAAAATATGGGATAACCCACGATATAAAGCCAGAACCATTGTGCTTTCAACCATAGAGGCAGCCCACCGGGAGTCACTGATTTCATACGAAAACCGGTAAAAGTCCTGGTTTTTCGTCACATTTTTGTCATAATCTTTCTGCGTTTTCCGAAGAAATGCCGGTGATGGTTGATCAAACACCGGATTCACAATCGTACTATTGACTTCAAATGGATGCAGTTCTTCCATGGCATGAGCAATGGCATTAGCTGCACTGCGGTGTCCCAGACCGGTATCACTGGTAAGAATGAGCAAACGCTTCTTGTTTATCAAGTTTGATTACGGGCTCCATTCGTCGGTGTGATTTTTTCTCAATTTGTGCCAGCAGACGACGGACACGGGGGCGGTTATATCGCTGCATGATGATGGGTACCAGATTATTGGCAACAGCATACGCTACCATCCACCAGGCTACCTCGACGCTGTTCCAGAAGAAAAATAACAATCCGGGAAGCATCATCACCCAGTGACAGTATTCCGCCCGGCAGCTTTCTTTTAGCCAACGTTCCACATAATCAAAGTTGTATGACGGTAGATTCTTGATCTCAAAAGCGCCTGCATAAACTCTGGCTCCACTGGGGATTAATTTCTTCCAGGCTCTTACATGGAAGATCTTCTCGTAGATTTCTCCATCTTTTTCCCATGACTTGGTTTGATATTTGGATTCCTGTGGATCAAAGTTTGAAATTGGCAATCTTGAACACCAGTAACCGATCCCCAGATGGAAACAAACCCAGGCAAAAACATCCAGAATCGCTGTGCCAATATCTGATAGAAAAATGATTCTCATAGTATCACCACATCTTGTCCATACGAAAAATAATGACCAGGTTTATGCCACCTGATCATATTTCCGCATGTTGCGTTTTCTATGATCCAAGATTAACGAATTTTGATTGATCCGTCTTGAACCGGAAGTGTTAATTTAGTATTAATCCCCGTCTTTTTTTACCAGGAAGTTACTTGATCCAACCTTGTTTACGGGCAACGTTAATTGCCTGCGTTCTTGTGGTTACACCCAGTTTTAGGAACACGTTATTCAGGTGCCGTTTTACCGTATTTATGGAAAGATGAAGCTGCTGGGCAATCTGTCCATTCGTTTTCCCCCCGGCCACCAGATTCATTACTTCTTTTTCTCGGGAAGTGAGCATATCTGCGAGAAAAATAGTATCGTTTTTACTACTATCGTTTTCAAATGCATTATTCGTTGAAGTAGATTCATTTTCACGTCCGGTAAACCGGAATAACAAATCTGAAAGGAATGCCCGGCTCGGGATTCCATCTACCGGTTTGTTTAGTTTGATATACGCGAGAAAATGTGTTACCAGTCGTGACATGGGAATGCCTTCATCAAGGAATACCTGACGAATCTGTTCCGGCTCTGCCAGACGAAAGGCTGTTTCCAGCGCCTTCAGCATGTCAGGTACCCTGTCGAGCTCATGATAGGCCAGGGCAAGCAATACCAGACCTTCGATCTGGTATTCACACAGGTTGGCGTTTTCTATGGAAGGCAGCAGATTAATTATGATTTTTATGGATTGTTCAATTTGGCTGTGGTCATTCACCAATCGTCCATTCACAAGATACAGACGGGCCAACACCAGACAGGTGGGAATGGAAATGGCGATTGGCAATTTCTTGATCACATCTTGATATTCGTCACTGAGCAAGCCGCGTTTTTGAGCCCATACCAATGCCTGGTTAGTCTGTCCACGGAGAAGCCCCAGATTAGTCTCTGTGATATCAATGATCAGATCGTCCAACTGACCCTGTGTGGTATCAGCCAGGTTTCTTGCCAGGCTGATTTCATGGTGCGAGGCCTGGAAGTCACCTTCACAGTGATACAAACGGGCCAGACGAATATGGGTATCCAGATCATTCAGTGATGGCATCCAGTCGCGTGTCAGATCAGCCCCTTCAAGAAGGTACCGTTTTGCCTCTTTCAATTCATTCCGTACCAGATAAACTTCGCCCATCTCCTTGTACAGATATCCACGGATACCGGAAGATTGGCCGGGTGTTTCAGGAAGGCTCTTCAACGATTGGTTAAATAACACCAGCGCCTGTGATAATTTGCCTCTGTCAATATAAAGCTCCGCCAGATTGCTGCGTGCAATCAGCAGGGTCACCCAGTTGCCCATCCGCTGACTGTCCTCAATGGTCTCTTCGAAAAAGTGAACGGCTTTATCCAATTCTCCGTTTAATGCAAAGGTGAAACCGTTGTTCAAGAGGGCAAAGCAATGAGAAAAGCCGCTTTCTTCCGGGAGAAGCTGCATGGCTTTAGACGAAAATGCCAGCGCCTGATCGATATCTCCCCGCAGTGAATAGAGCATGGATTGCCCGGCATGCCATAATCCCCACAGGTCATTTTCAAATGGAAGAAGTACCGGGCTTATTTTTCCCGAGGAAAGTGCGATCCGTGATTTCTCAAGCCAGATGGCGCTGGATTCTAATTCAACCGACATCATCAAGCCGATGGAATAGATCAAACTGAGCAGGGGACTGGTGGAGATCAAATCTCCATCAATTTTCTTGATCCAGCCGAGAGTATCCAGGATGGTCTCACTACGAAAAGCATTTAATGAGTACTTTTCAAGAAGATTTACAAAACGGAATTTGTCGTTTGATTCGCCGACATAATACAATGCTTCTTGATATAGTCCATTTTGATCACACCATTCACTGGCTTTCAGGTAAAGATCGGGAACATCCGCCGGATATTTCTCATTCAAAAGACTTCGAAGCGCCTGAGAAAACAATGGGTGGAAGCGGAACCATAATTCGTGATTATCCAATGGTGTGAGAAAGAGGTTTGAATGGAAAAGTGAATGCAATATGGATTGACTGGTTTTACCGGGTTCATGCTGGTCCAAAATGTAGTCGCATAACGGTCCATATAGATTGTCAAGTATCGAAGTTTTTAATAGAAATTCCTGAATAGTGGGCGATTGATGATAGAAGACCTCATCAATCATATATTCCATGGTCAAATTCGGATTTCCAGAGAAGGCTTTACCGGGTATCCGCGGGGAATCTAACCCGGTATGTGTCAGGGCTTCCAATTGCAGACCGGTAATCCATCCCTCGGTTCGTTTATGCGCCTGCCCGATATCATCTGCAGACAGGTTCAATTGGACTGTTTTTTGAAAGAATTCCCCTGTTTCTGCCATGGAAAAACACAGGTCAGCCGCCCTGATTTCGAGAAGCCGGTTTCTGGCTCTCAGTCGGGCCAGTTGGAATGGCGGATCCGACCGTGTGATGATCACTAACCGGAAATGGTCTGGAAAATGGTCAAGTAAAAATTGAAATCCGTTGTGAATTTTCGGGTTTTCAATTACATGATAATCATCCAGAACGAGCGTAAATTCCGATTCGATCTGTGAGCAATTATTGATCAACGAGATCAAAAGGGAATAGAAATGATCTTCAGCCGAGCTTTCAAGGGCAAATTCACCCGGTCTGTCCTGGTCTGCAATTTTCAAGTCTTCTGCCAGAGAGACTAAATACCGGTTGAAAACCAGCAGGTCATTATCCTGGCTGTCAAGAGTGATCCAGGCGACAGGTTTTTTATTTTTTGCCCAATCTGCCACAAGTGTAGTTTTGCCATATCCGGGAGGAGCTGATATCAGCACGAATCCTTGATTGATCCCGGCTTCGATCCTGTCCATCAGGCTCTGACGGTGGACCATGCCCGGGCGGATGGCCGGGATCAATATTTTCGTACGAATGATGGGAAATCCCTGATTCTTTCCCAAGAGAAACTCCAACAGCAGTGTGTCAAATAAATCGGCGACAGTAATTGTAGCTTATATACTCCAGGGAAAGCCGGTTATTTCACAGCATCTACAGACCCATCTTTGTCTTATGCTGGCTTAAGATTGCATACCTGTTTTTGGCATCCAGATTACCATCAACAGAGCGGCTATAAGGGCGAGAGAGCCGCCAAAAAGGAATGGGGCCGATGGACCAAAGCCGCTCCAACTGCCGGATCCCTGCCAGAGGAGGCCGGCGATTAATGAAGAGGGGAAAGCCAGTAATCCAATAACGGCATTGTATGTGCCATAGGCAGTTCCACGCAGATCATCAGGAACCAGATCGGCTACCATGGCATTGGCAGTTCCATACGCCATACCGTAATATAAACCATATACCACATAAAGAACCCATACCTGCCAGGCTTGTTGAGCCAGAGCAAAGCCAAAATAAATGGCCGCATAAACCAGCCAGCCTCCCACAATCAACCGGCGGCGGCCTATCCGGTCAGAGAGGGAACCGGCTGGAGTGGAAACCAGTGTGTATACCAGATTGAACGTTACCAGCATCAGGAGGATCCCGATAACCGAAATACCCAGGTTCTGGGCGCGCAATACCAGAAAGGCATCAGAAGAATTTCCAAGTGTGAAGATGCTGACAATTACGAGGAAAATATTGAATGGTTTGCCCATGTTCTTCAAAGAGAATCTGGGTAGAGCCCGCTTTTTTTCAACAGCCACATCTTCTGCCCCAACAGCCAATGACAGCACGCCCAGAAAAGCGGGTGCCAGACTCAGCAGCACGATCGTCTGAAAGGTGGATTTGGAGAGATCCAGGTTATTGGCCTGAGCCAGCCAGACAATGACAGCGGCAATGATCAGGCCGACCATTGCTCCGGCTGTATCCATGGCACGATGAAAACCAAAGGCCAGTCCGCGGGTTTCTTTCGTAACTGAATCGGCTACCAGCGCATCACGCGGCGCCGTGCGGATACCTTTGCCAATTCGGTCAGCCCACCGGACACCGGCTATTAATTCCCAGCTGCTGGCAAAATAAAAGAACGGTTTGGTAACGGCCGAAAGTCCATATCCTGCCACAGCCAGCCATTTGCGTCCACCGAGCTTATCAGACAACCATCCGGAAAAAAGCTTGAGAACACTGGCTGTCGTCTCCGCGATGCCCTCGATCAGACCGATAATACTGGTCTGCACACCAAGGACATTAGCCAGAAACAATGGAATGATGTTGATGACCATCTCACTGGAGATATCCATAAAGAAACTGGTAAAGCCAACCGCCCATACATTGCGCGGCAATTGCCGGATGGATGGTCGGGATGTTGATTCGTGGACGGTTTCTGTCATAATAACCTCATTATTTCTTGATTGGATTTTCTGATGCCTGATCCGTCAGGCGGCCAGGATCAAAACGCATTTTATGGTTATGGTCTGGGTCTTCATGTGCTACGACTTCGTCTGAAAAATGCTGAAATGTTTCCCGGCATTTTTCCAACCACTCAGACGCTTCAGAAGCCTGGTCGCCATCGCTGAAATCACGATTCTGGACTTTCTTGAACCATGATTCCAGCTTGTTTAGATCGACTTCGTTTTCTTCAAATTCAGCAAAGCTGAAATTTTTACGGTTGATTTCTTTTTCAATTTCTGCCAGAAAATGGGCGCATTGTTCCTTGAATTCGGCATATTCTTCAGCACGATCCTGACGGAAGTGATCAATAATATCTGCCTCGGTTTCTGTATCGAAAGCATTGGCAAAAAAAGTGCGGCTGATTCCCCCCTGTGCGGCGACGTAATTTTTCATCTCTTCGATCAATGTCTGGGCTGATTCAGAATACGGCAGCAGCCACAATCCGTTATCCAGACCGGCAGCCCCGGCGGAACGCATGCGCCGCCACAACGTCACCCGCGGACTGGATGGCGTGGCAGGGAGCTGCGGGCAAAACAACAGCCATTTATGATCCATAACACCTCTGAAATATCCGGATTTTGGCATGTAACACTTGTTGCATTATAGTATTCTTTTTCTTGTTTTGCAATAAGTGTTACAGAATAGATTAAGGAGGGATACTTTTAATATTGCGTCTTTATATCTCCACAAGAAAAGTAGAGATAGGATAAAAGACGCCTCAACAATATGATAATTTTCCGGGGAGAGTGGGTTGGCGTACGGGCAGGTAACAGGTAATCAGAATGCAGGTTTTTGCATGATCACCGTGGGAAGTCCGGCTGGGTTGAGGCCGGCCGGCTCAAGGTCAACAAACCCGAATCGGGTGTAAAGCGCCCTGGCGGGTAAACCGGCAGGCACACTCTCGTCATAGGTTTGAACCCGAACCGGACGCCGGATATCTAATCTTTCGAGGGCTGCTTCCAAAAGAGCCTGACCTATGCCCCTGCCACGGGCGGATTGTTTTACCACCAGCCAGAGGATCTCATTTTGTTCAGGATCAATGATCACCCCGCCAAGAACATCAGAAGTTTTCTCTTCTTTGGCGGCAATGGCCCGTCCGTCTTGTATGGCTTCGAGCAATCCTTTTCGAAAATCAGGATCATCTGCCATTGGTCCAAATAGGGGTTCAGCTTCGCGGGCAAGAGCTAACCAGGAAGATATTTCGTTTATAGTGGAGTTTGTGAGGGAAATGGGATTCATGATAAGTACAAATTCTGTTTTTATATTTTTACTTGTGAAGTATTGACCGGTTATTTTCATTAGTATGTCATTTTACCTGTAAATTCTTTGTAATATATTTTACAGGTAAATAATTAACGGGTAAAATAATGCTCATGGAAAAAACGGAAGAGTTGGGAAAGATGTTGTTTCATATCGCCAGACTGCATGCCACACGGGCAGATCAATGTATGGATAAGATTGATTTGTTCCGAGGTCAAGGGATGCTCCTAAAATTCATTGACCGGCATGATGGGTTAACTCATTCCGAAATTGCTGCAAAATTGAATATATCCCCGGCTGCCGTAACCAAAGTAATCAAACGTCTGGAAGAGCAGAAATACCTGATGCGTAAAAAAGACCCTGTAGATGAACGGATTTCAAGGGTTTATATTCAGGAGGAAGGTAAAAAGGTAGCCGACGAAATTGGCAGAAATTTTGAACAACTCGGTCGGAGTACATTCCAGGGATTTACAGACGAGGAATTGGATCAATTACAAAGCTATTTCTTACGCATTCAGGCGAATTTGCAAAATAATTTCTCTGAACCGATCCTGGTGGAACGACGCCATCCGGGATTTCATAGAAACCTTTAATCAATTTCAGAATGTATTCGGCTTAAGATACAGATTATCCCGATTCTGATGATGCAATCGGGTTTGACTTGATGGAATTGGAGGAGTCATTGATCAAAAAGTTAGCGGCTTATATAGGCCAATATAAGAAATATGTTTTAGTCGTGCCATTTGTGGTGTTATTGGACGTACTTTGTGAATTAAGTATGCCATTACTCATGTCAAAGATCGTGGATATCGGAATTCCTGGAAAAGACATCCGGTATATATCCAACATCGGCTTGATCATGGTCGGGTTGGCATTGGTGGCCATTGCCGGTGGTATTGCCAATATGTGGTTTACATCCAGGGGAAGCATGGGTTTTGGTGCCAACCTGCGCGATGCCTTGTTTGAAAAGTTGCAAAGTTTTTCATTCAAAAACATTGATCAGTTTAGCACGGCATCGCTGGTAACCCGTTTGACAAATGATGTCAACAACCTGCAACAAACCTTCATGATGTCACTGCGAATCTTGATGCGTGCCCCCATGATGTTGATTGTGTCATTTATTCTGGCATACAGCATTAACTCTGAATTGTCCATCGTATTGGCGATAGCCATACCGGTGTTGATAGCTTTTGTAGCCATAATTATGCGTTTTGCCGTCGGACGTTTCGGGGTGATGCAAGAGAAAATTGATGCCATTAATCGGGTAATCCAGGAAAACCTAATTGGCATCCGGGTGGTCAAATCGTTTGTACGGTCTGATTTCGAAATTAAAAAATTTCAGAAAGCCAATGATGATTTCACCAACAGTGCCATTCGGGCTATCACCATTGCCATCCTGACCATGCCTGTCATGATGTTTGTGTTAAATGGGGCTACCCTGGCAGTAATCTGGCTGGGTGGCGGTATGGTCATGCAGGGGACTCTGGGTACCGGTCAGTTGATCAGTTTCACCAGCTATATCATGCAGATCATGATGAGCGTGATGATGATTTCCATGGTGATGATCATGGGCGCCCGGGCAGAAGCCAGTGCAAAACGCGTGATTGAAGTGCTTGATACTGAAGTGGACATTGCAGAAAAACCGCAGTTTCCCAACCTCTTGCCTGATAAACCATCTGTGGATTCTTCACCACGAATTACGGCTGGTAAAGTGGAATTCCGGGATGTTTCCTTTAAATATAATCTCAATGATACAGAAGGCGATATCCTTTGCCATATTGACTTTACCGCCAACCCGGGTGAGGTTGTGGGTATCGTGGGGAGTACAGGATCGGGCAAATCAACCCTCATCAGCCTGATTCCCCGGTTATATGATGTAACCGAAGGAAAAGTGCTGATAGATGGTGTGGATGTGAGAGATTACGAACTTGAATCACTTCGAGAAGGAATCGGAGTGGTGCTGCAGAAAAATATCCTCTTCTCAGGTTCAATTAAAGAAAATCTGTTGTGGGGGAATAAGAATGCCACCGATGCCGAAATTGAAGCAGCATGCAAAGATGCTCAGATTCACGATTTCATTGCATCGCTTCCCAAAGGGTATGATACTGAACTGGGACAGGGTGGAGTCAACGTATCGGGTGGACAAAAACAGCGTCTGTGTATCGCACGTGCCATGATTAAAAAGCCGAAGATACTGATTCTCGATGACAGCACCAGTGCTGTGGATTCAGCTAACGAGGCAAAAATTCGCGAAGCCTTTAATAAAAGTCTGGTTGACACAACAGTCTTTATCATTGCCCAGCGTATCAGTTCCGTTCGAAATGCAGACAAGATTATTGTGCTCGATGAAGGAAAAGTGGTTGGAATGGGCACGCACAAAGAATTATTACAGCAGAATGATATTTACCAGGAGATTCTTGCTTCCCAGCGGGAAGGAGTTATGTCAAATGCCTGAAGAAAAACAGGAAGTCTCACGTTCACAAAATATTGGACCGCGCGGACCCGGTGGCGGCCCTATGCGAGCCTTTGAAAAACCCAAGAATGCCGGAAAGACCATCCGCCGATTACTCGGGTATCTTCAGGACCGGATTCTCGCTCTTATTCTGGTTGTTGTACTGATGTTTATTGGTTCAGCGGGAATGCTGGCCGGCAGCTACTTTATCAAACCAATCATCAACGATTACATCCTGCCGGGCGATATGCCCGGACTGGTGCATGCGTTGATGGTGCTTGGCGGCATTTATCTGATTTCCATCGCGGCCATGTACTTCCAGAATCGCATCATGATGCAGATCGCCCAGCGGACTGTCAATACCTTACGGCGCGAATTATTCACTAAAATGCAGGGATTGCCGCTGCGGTATTTTGACACCAAATCTCACGGTGAATTGATGAGCCGCTTCACCAATGATATCGATAATATCCAGACCACACTGGAACAGAGCCTCATTCAACTGATCTCCAGCATGGTCGGGTTTATTGGTTCTGTGGTGATGATGATCATCCTCAGCCCGACATTGTTTTTGGTTACATTTGTGCTCATTGCGGTGATTGTCTACATAACCCAGAATCTGGCCAAACGAAGCAGTAAAAACTTTGCCGCCCAGCAAAAAAACCTGGGTTACCTGAATGGTTATATTGAAGAAATGGTGGATGGGCTCAAGGTGGTTAAAGTTTTTACCTATGAAAAAGAAGCCATTGCCGAATTCCGTAAGCGGAATGAAGAATATCGAAAAGCCGCCACAGATGCGAACTTTTACGCCGGTATCGTGATGCCGATTGTGGGCAATTTGAACAATATTGCCTATGCCGCAGTGGCTCTGTTTGGCGGCATACTGACTGTAATGGGCCGCTTTGATGTGGGGTCATTGGCTGCCTTCCTTCAGTACTCGCGGCAGGTGGGGATGCCCATTCAAATGATGACCAATCAGCTTAATACCATCCTATCCGGTCTGGCAGGTGCCGAGCGAGTATTTGACGTGATGGACCAGCAGCCTGAATTGGATGAGGGCAAGATTACCCTTGTGGGTATGGTCAAAAAGGAAGATGGAACACTGGTTCCTACCACCAATGGAGCACATCCTACTCATTGGAGTTGGAAAATGCCATCATCCAACGGGCACCCTGAGTATGTTGAATTGAAAGGGGATGTACGGTTCCATAACGTAGATTTCAGTTACGAGCCAGATAAACCCGTGCTGAAAGATATTTCATTATTTGCTAAACCCGGTCAAAAAATTGCTTTCGTTGGTTCAACCGGCGCAGGCAAGACCACCATAACCAACCTGGTCAACCGGTTTTATGATGTGGATGAAGGTCAGATCACCTATGACGGAATCGATGTCAAACAGATACGGAAAGATGATCTGCGTATCTCGCTGGGTATGGTGCTTCAAGACACCCATCTGTTTAGCGGAACTGTCATGGAGAATATTCGTTACGGCCGGTTGGATGCGACAGATGAAGAATGTATTCAGGCCGCGAAGTTGACCAGTGCACACTCGTTCATCAAGCACTTGCCGGAGGGTTACAATACATACCTCACCGGCGACGGCGCCAACCTTTCACAGGGGCAGCGTCAGCTCCTGGCAATTGCCAGGGCTGCTGTGGCAGATCCACCGGTGATGATTCTCGATGAAGCCACCAGTTCCATTGATACCCGTACAGAACGCCTGATTGAGAAGGGTATGGATGCTCTGATGAAAGATCGGACAGTATTTGTCATTGCCCACAGATTATCTACCGTGCGCAATTCCAATGCGATTATCGTTCTGGAAAATGGTGAAATTATTGAACGCGGCGATCATGACAGCCTGCTGGAAGAAAAAGGCCGGTATTACCAGCTCTATACCGGGCAATATCAACTGTCTTGATTTTGCCAAGGCGGGTTGCGTCTACTGGTGCAACCCGCCTTTATTTATGTCCCGGATATATGGCAACCGGTTGATCTTCTCAACCAGACCAAACTAAGAATTTTCTAAATTTCAACCGGCAGGGGGATGGGGATATAGTATCATAACGAAAATCCCAGAGGTAGATTACCTGTATGGATATAAATAAGATTCGTCTGGATTTTCCATTCTTTGCTCAAAACTCTACAAAAAAACCCCAGATCTATCTGGATACTGCCTGCCAGAGTCTTCGTCCGCAGGTGGTGTTGGATGCCATGAATCGTTATTATCAGCTCGAACCGGCTTGCGGTGGACGAAGTATGCATCATCTCTCTGCGGCCGTTTCGAAGCAGGTGGATGAAACCCGTATGGCGGCCGCCCGGTTTTTTCATGCCTCGCGAAAAGAAGAGATCATCTTTACGCGCAACACAACAGAAGGGATCAACATCGTGGCCAATTCGCTTGGACTGGCTGCCGGGGACACTGTGGTTATATCGGGCAAAGAGCACAACTCGAACCTGATTCCGTGGCAAATGTTGGTTAGACGTGCCGGAATCAACCTGAAAATCATCCCGCCGCTACCGGATGGAACCTTCAACATACAGGAATTTGAGCAATTTATCGCAAGCGGTGTCAAACTGGTCTCACTGGGTATGACGTCCAACCTGGACGGCGTGACCATCCCTGCGGCGGAAGTGGTCAAAGCAGCCCATCGTGCCGGAGCGCTTGTGTTGCTTGATGCCGCACAAGCTGCACCCCACCGGCCGATCGATGTCAGATCACTGGATGTGGATTTTCTGGCGCTTTCCGGACACAAGATGTTGGGGCCTTCCGGAACCGGTATTCTGTACGGCAAGTATGCGCTTTTGGAAAAACTGTCTCCATTTTTGGTTGGTGGTGATACTGTTGCCACATCAACCTATGATTCCTGTGAATTTTTACCTCCCCCTGAAAAATTTGAAGCCGGGTTACAGGACTATGCCGGAATCTACGGCCTGAAAGCAGCCTTTGAGTATATTCAGAAAGTGGGATTTGACTTTATTCAAAAGCAGGAGACCAGCCTGAATGAGTTCATCACCGGGGAGATATCTTCACTTCCCGGACTGACGATCCTTGGTCCGGCGGATCCAAAATTGCGTGGCGGAATTATCAATTTCACCATTGAAGGAATTGACTCACACCGCATTGCCCTGATGCTGGATCAGATGGCTGGTGTAATGGTGCGATCCGGCCAGCATTGTGTGCATTCATGGTTTAATGACCGGCAGATCAAAGGTTCGGTGAGGGCTTCGACCTATTTCTACAATACACTGGAAGAAGCTGCTGTGTTCGTCGAAAACCTGAAGAAAATTCGAAAGGTGCTTTAGACCTCTATGTTTTGCATCATTTCATTCATCGTTCTATCGATTCTGGGTATATTCAGTGCTTCCAACCGTGAACTGGCCCGAGAAGCACTCGATTGTGTATTGCGAAGAGTGACATTACGACCCTGTACCACTGGTTTCGATGAAAAGATGAAAGCCAGGATTCTGGGAGTTGTTATCACGCGTTCGGAAGGGGCAGCTCGCTTCCTGAATCGCAATTTTGAACGCCTGGCATGGCTTTTTTTTGGTTTATTGCTGGCCAGCGTCATTTTTGCTGTACGTGGATTGTTCCTGTTCTATACAACCGGCAGCTGTAACGGCGCTAACTCCACTGAATTCTGTGTCTTCGATCCCACCGGAGCGAATAACCAGGTGTCCACCACCAGTCAGGTGTGTACAATTCCTGTAACTCCTGCACAAATGACCCTTAACTTGAAGAAAATCGACCTGACCCAATTCCCCACATTAAACCCGGGATCAGGGGATAACCTCTTTATGATTGCCTGTTATCACTGCGAATTTTCTCGAAAAACCTATCCGATCATTCGCAGTCTGGTTGACCGGTTTCATATTGGATTGACCTTCATTCACTACCCCGTCAAGGAACCAACCGATTCATTCTCCAAACTCGCTTACTGTGTGAATCAGTTGCAGCCGGATAAATTCTGGTCATTTAATGACCTGATGTTTGAAGGGGACAAAGCCAATCTGGATGATCCCACCTATATTAATGGTCTTCTGGGAAAAGCCGGTGTGGATGCTAAAAAAGTCAATGCCTGTATCGCTGATCCGGCCACCGAAACGGCGGTTAAAAAACAGATGGAGCAGGTCGCCAGCACTGGTTTTACTGGAACACCAACGATTTTCTACAAAGACCAGGTGTTCGTAGGTCCCAAACCTTACCGGGTATATGCCATTGCTCTGCGTGGGTTCTTCTACTGGTTGAGATAAAATCTGCCTCCTTTTTCCTGATCACAAACCGGTGTTCGTAGAATGTTCCGGTAATTTTGACAAACCGCTTATTCCTGACTTGAATGTTACACAAACAGAATAACCTAAATTGTTGGGTGGGATCAGAAATGATCCCACCCTGTCATTCAGTTTTTGCTACCTGAAATGGTTACTGTAATTAGGTTACCTTTTATTTCTGCCTTGTGCATATTTGTACCCTTCACCATCTCCATCAATTCTCCGGGAGTGTAGGCTGCGTCAATGGATGTAAACATGTATCGTCGTATAGATTTTGGGTTAGTGCCTGCCCACAGCAGCCATCGCATATAAATCGGCATATCTCTTCGCAAATCTGAGATGAAGTATCGTCCGCCAGGCTTGATTACTCGCATTATCTCATTGAATGTACCCAATGGATCCGCCCATTCATGCAAGGATCCGTTGGTAAACACAGCATCAAACCATCCATCATGATAAGGCAACTGATTCCCTTTTCCGGTTTCGTATGATGTACGGTCACTCAACCCGTACTCGCGAGCGTTTTTTTGAGCCAGAACAGTCATATCCGGGCTGATATCCAAACCGGTTAACCATGAATTTTGTGTATTTTTTAACCATTCCAATCCAAGATAGCCAGGGCCATGACCGATTTCGAGAGCATGTCCGCTGGAAATGCCGCTGGCGATTAATGCTTTAGTTTGAATCTGCCCTTTATCACGCAGATTACGCTGCAACACATCATATGTGCTGACGTTTACCTCTCCCTGAATCCCGTGGTCTGTTTCGGGAATACGTACTTTTGTCATTTCTTTTTCTCCTTATACAATATAGAATATACAAGCTAGAATATAAAATAAAAAAAATTACTTCTGTAGACTTTGTAAAACATTTCGGGTCCATTCATATTCAGATTGAAGATGAAAGCGGGTGTGACTGAAAATAGCCCTGGCTTGAGGTGGAACTTGAGGGTTCGTCAGTTGCTCTTCTTCATGTCCAGTCAGATAATGAAGCGAGTGCTCCAATTTCTTTAATCTCTCCTGCAAATACCCCACCACTTCTTCCCGGCTTAGGCGGTCAAGAAAAAATAGACAGATATCAATCTCAAAATATTGCTGTTCGGTATTCTGCCAGCTTTCACGGAGCAGACGTAAAAATTCTGTGTTTCCGGTAGATGTGATCTGGTAAACACTGCGGGATGGCCGTCCTCCTGTTTGTTCTGTGGCTATTTTTTCGACGAATCCTTCTTCCGCCAGTTTATCGAGAGCAAAGTAGATCGAACCGAATGCAATAGATGTCCAATCACCCATATGCTCTTCAATAATTTGCTTTATTTCGTACCCATAGAGCGGGCGGTCATGAAGAAGTCCTAAAAGTACCAACCTGACTGACATTATAACCTCAATATTGAATATTCTAGCTTGTATAATTGATTTTGTCAATACAACTTTCACCTTATTCTTTCATGTAAAAAATTATTTCTTTCCTGTAGACAACCGTTTTGTATGTTGTTATCAGACCTGGTACTGGTTCTACTTGAAATTTCGAATCGGTATAAAAATGAGCCTGCCGGATCTTCCTGGCAGGCTCATTTTTAACTTCTATTTATTTCACATCACCCTTCAATGTGGGTTGGATATCCTTTGTGTAGGCGGCATCTTCCATACCATACAGTTCTTTGTAAAATTCTTTGGATTCCTTAATAATATCCAGGTCCTTGAACAGATCGGGGTGCAGTTTTGTGGCGGCCCATTCCAGACCGAGGATCCAGCGGGTATCCGGCTGATCCCAACTGTAGATGTCGGTGGCAAAACCATAGACTTTGTTATCTTTTACGGCTTTCAACCCCTGCCACTGTGTATCGGCCTTAAGTGTTTTTACAGCTTCATCTACAGGGGTGGCATATGCCACAACAAAAATTACGTCTGGATTCCAGGCAGCCACCTGTTCCAGGTTTACCTTTGTCCAGCCTTTAGATGGATTGGCATCTTTCCATACCGGTTGACCACCGGCTGTCTGTACGATGTAGGTCTGCATCCAGCCAAGCGGCGGCACATTAAAGGAAACAGCTCCGTCTTTCTCAGAATAATAGAGAAGCAGGGTCTTTGGTTTTTGATCATCCTTCAGGTTGGAGATAACCTTTGTAACGGATTCAACCTTACCGGTGTAATACGCCATGATTTTCTCTGCCCGATCCGGATTCTGGAAAATCTGCCCCAAAGTTTTCATGTCGCGGGCATATTGATCGGCGGTCTCGAAATCAAGATAGACGACAGGGATGTTTAACTGCTCAAGCGGGTCACCCAGTGTAGATTTATTACTGCTTTTAAGAATCACGCAATCTGGTTTGGTGGCAGCAATCTGTTCAGCTCCAGCATTGCTTTCAAGGGTAATCTTGTCCTTAAAGGTCGGGTCAATTAAGGGTATGAAATTGCCGCTTCCCTGGGCGGTGGAACCCAATGAAACGATATTTTTGCCGGCTTCGGGGAAGGTGTAGATCGCATCGGCAATCATGAAGAGCGCTTTACCGGCAAGAACAATCCGTTTAGGGGTTCCGGACAGGGTGACACTGCGGCCAAGCGCATCTGTAATAGTAATACCGGAATCATGTGTTACTGATGGCGCGATACTGGCAGATGGTAGAAATGCAGAATTAAAGATGAATAGAAATGTTAATACGAGAGAAACCAACATTGAACGCATCAGAATTTCTCCTTCCAGATAATTCGAGTTTAACTGATTATTACCGAACATAATCAAAATATGAATACTCAATCATTGAGTATTCATATTCTAGCATAAATAGTTGTTTTTTCTGCATAATTAATGGAAAAGATGAATGAATGGATATGGAACCTGTTCTATCCAATCCCCCTATATCATTTAATAGATTCCGGGCCTCCCGAAAGTACCGACATGATGTTGATGTGGAAGATGTTATTCGTTATAGATTTTTTATCCCAGTCAGGAATAACGGCTTAACCCGACCACATGCCAGACCCAATAGCTCAGGTTGCCATGCGCACACATTCCCAGGACCAGCTTGTTTTCTTGATTATCAGGACCAATCCATCGATTAAGATCGCCTCACCCTGATTAATTTTCTCAAACACGTATCATTACATACCCGGTAGGGCCTGATTGGTTAAAAATTCCAATGAAATTGGCTTTATGAGGTTTTATTTTATGAATTCTATCAGCATCTCATTGACCAGTTCCGGCCGTTCATAATGCGGCACATGGCCGGCATCTTCGATCACCCGCCAGTTTGCCTGTGGAAGCAATTTGTGCACTTCCTCGCCAATAGTCAAGGGAATGGTCTGGTCGAACCGACCCCATAACAGCAGGGTAGGAATATCAGCCTGCCCTAATTGCTCATAGACAGATCGACTGTTGAACAATATACGTGTGCGGAGAGTTGAAAGGATTGCCCGCCGAAAACCTTCAATCTGCATCTGCGGTAGATAATCTGATACATATTGTGGAAATCGTTCGGGATAAAGCAGATCGCCGGCCATGCCAGAAGGCAGGGTGCGATGACCGGATAAAGCCAGTATCAATTCACCCAGAATGGGGGTCAGTAACAGTGATTGCAGATAGACCGGCAGATTCATCATACCGGCCGGGTCGATCAGCGCCAGACGATCCACCAGGTCTGGGTGGCGGTTGGCAAAAATGCTGGCCACCAGCCCACCCATGGAAGACCCCACCAGATTGACCGGTGTTTCGATATGAAGCGCTTGCAGAAGGTCAACAATCTGCCGGTCAAACAGATCTGGTCCGTATACCACATCCGGCCGGTCAGACCAGCCTCGGCCAAAATGATCGAAGCGCAATGTTCGGAAACCGGCATCTGCCAGCGGTTGAAAGGTATGCTCCCACAGGTAATGAGGAACAGAAAAGCCGTTAATAAAAATTACCGGTTTCCCGTTAATGGGACCGGCTTGCTCATACCACGTGTACCCATCTGTAAGTTTTATAAAGCTGCCTGGAATGGAGGCTCTTTCGGAATCATCCAGTTGTATCGTCTCTCTATTGAAAGCAAACCGGCGTCTGGTCATGAAATTATGGCCTCAATGATTTGTTCTATGGATATTGTGTTCACGACATGCCCGATTCTACTCCAAAGCCAGGTTCAACTTAAAACAAATGAAAAAACAACGAATAGGAACTGGCAATGAGCATCATCAAACCAAAAATTACAACCAGAAAGATTACCTTTCGGTTTGAACCGGCTTTTCGAGTGGGCGGTTCAATAATGGCGGCTTTAAGATTATTCTTTTTCCCTTCCACCACTCGCAGGTAGACCTGCTCCATGGGAAAGATGTTCCCGGTAGGCGTATTGATCGAATATTGACGATACTCGCTGGCTGCTGGATTCTCCGTCCATATGCCATTATTCTCCCGCCGGATGGTTTCGCCCAGGTAGGCTCCCCACACCTGAATGGTTCGATCGGGTACTTTTCCGGCATATGCCGGCGAAGTGATCAGACTGTGGGCACGATCCAGCAGCCTGTTCAGATCTCTTAAAGATTGCCGGGAGAAGTCGAGGGTGATGCCATAGTCTTTACGGGCAATCTCTACCGCTCGTCTGGCAAGTTCCTGCGGTGACTGTCCATAAGGGGTAAATTTCTCATCCATGCGCGACCTCGTCAGAGGCTTATGGTTATTACGACTTTCATTTTAGCATTCAAGTATGTAAGAAAAAACCTTTATGATCTGGCCAGCTAACCAGCTTTGGTGATTGGTAATTTTTCGCTTTATTCCATCTGATTGTTGGATAGATTCATGTAATTTACAGGATCTTCTAATCGATTTTTCTTATGAATTTTGATTTTCTGAAAAAACAGCTGGATGATTGGAATAACTTTAAATCCTCCGACTGTTTGACTTATTTCAGATTTTTATTTTAGGATGGTCAACAAAAGGCTTGAAAGATTCATAGACGCGCATCGAAATATTTAATTGTCTGGCAGATTGAAGAAGATCATAATACATGATTTGTAATTCATCCACCGCAGAATGCCGTTCCATAATCTTGCGAGCAGGGGCATTGGTTTTCATCATCCACCAGACAGCGACGGCTCCAGGTATCGCTGCCATATAAAAGGATCGGGCATCTTCAAAAGAGTGCGTATCAACTCCCAGTGCTTCACAAACCCCCAACGCTTCACGTCCAGCGAGAATCCCTAATCGAAGGTTGGAAATGCTGTTTAATAATTCTTTTGCACCCCCGGCTTTAAATGCCGCACCGATAATTCCGCAATTGATGGCAAAATGTACCCATAGCCAGTGTTGGATGTTGGGCCGGCTGTCAACTTTTAATCCAGCTTGCGTAAACAATTGACTAATTCTTTCCAACCGTGGAGTTATCTGTCCATTCATTTCCCCAAGTCGGATTTCATCCAGCACGGCTGCATCTAACCGGCCGTCACAAAAACCACCGCCAGCAACGGGAAATCCCCACAGATATTGTGATCGAGGCAGATAAGCATCCACCTGTTCAAGACCTCCCCAGATCCCATTGAAGAACAGAATGTCTGTATCTCCGGCGTTTTCTTTCAAAAGAGGTAATACTGATTTGAGCTGATAGTGCCTCACGCTGACAATGATCAAGTCATAAGGTGCATTTTCATTGAATTCTTCCGTTACATTCAGGTGATAAACTACATCTTCATCTCGCGGATTTTTCTTACGTCCATCCAGTAACCTTATGGGTAGTCCATTGACAAAATTCTGTTTTTTACCAGAACGCACATAATGGGTTAAATCGTTTCCAGACTGGCTCAATAGATATCCGTAAATACTGCCAATCACACCTGCACCAACGATCAATATTTTCATTCTTCCTCAATTTTTCTTACACTCAACAAATTCACCCAGTTTTTTCAACGCAGGAGTATTTAGATTCATTTCCTTGGCAGTTTTCATCATTAATTGGTAATTCAACCGGGTCTCCTCCAGACTTCCGTCCGAAGCAGCATGGGCGGTATATCGTTGCATGCTCTTATTGGTTGTATACAACCAACGCATAGCAGCAATCACCAGCCAATCAGGCCATCCCATGAAGGAAATTTCAGGATAATCCTTCAAATTGGCACCTCGTTTCTCACACATGCTCAACAATTCACGGGTGGCTTCTATACAGGTACGCATCATGGGAGTATTTTTGAGAAATTTCAGCATTTCTTTTTGATAGGCAAATCCGGCAGCAAAAGCAGTGGCTGAGGCATTATGAACCCATAACCAGTGAAGCATTTCTGGCTGAATATCTGGTTTCATATCTGCTTTCTCAAATAGAGTTTTAATCTGATCCAACTTATTGAAATCTGTCCCCTCAACCTTACCCAGATGCACTTCGGCACCCAGGTTGGTCCAGTAAACACCATTACGAATGGTTCCACCCCCATCGGCATATCCCAGTATATAGCGATTCCTTGGAAGGTATTGGTCAATGAGCTCGGTGCCATTCCAATTTGATGTCATGGTGAAGAAGCAGGCATTACCTGAGACTGGAGCCAGCATAGAGAGAACGCTTTCCAGTTGACCTGCATTGACCGGAACAATGATCCAATCGAATCCATCTTCCGGTGTGATGTTATCTACACAACTCATTGTGTAATACGTTTGATTTTCTGACTTGTGTCCTTTTCGTTCGTCCAGAACATCCAATTTCACAGTCTGTTCAGGGACAGCCTGTGAACCGGGTCGCACCATGTGTGTGACTTCAACTCCAGCTTCTGTTAGCGCCCAGCCATATATTGTTCCAATAATTCCTTTGCCTACAATCAATATCTTCATTCCGTTCTCCATATGTTGTCATTTGATAGTTCAAATGGTACAGACAGATGGGATACGGCACATCACCCGGAAGGTGGTATATGCAGGGGTATTCTGAAGGAGTAAATTAGATCAGATTTAGTTTGCGCGCCTGGCGAACCGCCTGACGGCGGTCAGAAACACTAAGTTTTTGGAATATGTGTTTGACATGTACCTTAACGGTTTCATTGGAAAGAACAAGGGTGGAAGCTATTTCTCGATTCGTACAATTCTCTGCCATGAGTCTCAAAACATCCAACTCGCGTGATGTAAGGATCTCTACTGTATGAGAAAGAATCTTGTCACCAGGTGGTTTGAAAAGGTAACGAATTTCCCGTGGTGCTTTCGGTAATTGGGCTAATAAACCCATCAGGGGGCCACCGAAATCCAGAAATAGTCGGATGTATCGTTCCGATCCTACAATGGTGAGAGATTCCTCTAAAAAATGTTGGACAGCTCCGAGATCACCCTTCTTCCACTCTAATACAGCACGGGTCAGCAATATGGCGGCTGTCAGACGCAAATGCGAAGTTTTACGTCCAAATATTTCTAACACTTGAAGCTGGTGCTCGCAATCATCCAATGAACCAGTCTCAAGAAGATAACGGGCTCGAAGAAGGTATTCCATCTCACGTGCCGGATCATCCCAGGGAGAGGATGACAGGGAAGCCTTTTCCAGCCAATTGGCTACATCGGCCATTCGACCCATGCGAAGATAAATTTCTGCTCTCAGCATACTGAAAATTTGGTGGTATCCGATGTACTCTTGCGATTGTGTTCTTAAGCGGTAACGATTCGCCAGTTGAAGGGCTTCGCTGTATTTCTCTTGGGCCATCAATAAATACACTCGAATCATCTCACATGATATCTGGAAACCCGGTATACCCAATTGATCCAGTTTCATGGCACTGGAAGAAAGAAATTTTTCTGCCTCCTGAAGTTCGTTTGTTTCCCAGTAGAATCGTGTGAATAGCAGATCGACCAACCCGGTTAATGGGTCTGATTGTTTTTCTGGAGGGATGATTTCATCCAGTTTCTCCTCGCAAACTAACCTTGCTTCGCTTAATCGTACTTGTTCATTCAATTCCAACCCGAGGCTGACCAACGAGAAAATGGCTATTAATTTATTTCCAGTGTACAGGTTGGTTTCCACTGATTCGGTGAAAGCATGAATGGCACCATTGGAATCAGCCAGAGCTTGTTGCGCTGACCCCAATGAATGAAGGATTAATCCACGAAAGAATGATAGGTCTTGAGGTATTTGCTCTAGAGCCTTTTGAGCAAGTTTAAGCGCAAGAAGATTGTTTTCATGAAGCAATGCAAGCTGACATTGCAACCCGTACCAAAGACCGACATCAGGACTATCACCAACCGGTTCCGTTTGTTCCAGGACAGGGAACAATGCCATTGTTTCGGGGATTTTGCCTAGAATGAACCAAACCCATCCAAGTAACACCTGAAGACTAAAATTCTGGTTGCGGAATTCTTCTGGAATTGCCAGAAGCCAGGATTCTAACGTGTGGATTTCACCATTGCACAGCTTTTCCTTACTAATTTGTAGGATTAGATTAATACCTAATAACCAATCCTGTGCTTTCAGAGCATGTTGAATAGCTTTATCCAGATCGTGGGTTGCTGAATACCAATCCGCTGCTTTTTTGTGCAACATAATGGTAAGGTCTGCTGGCCGATTTCTGTTCACTGCCTCACGAAAAAAAGGATGAAATTGGTATTGGTCTCCTGATTGTTCCAAAAAAAGATTCGATTCCTGCATTTGCCGGATTATTTGTTGCACATTTTTCCTGCCGGTTAAGGCGGTTGCTGATTCGGAAGTAAACGAATCCAACACGGAAACCTCTTTGGCAAAATCTGTAAGCTCCCTGTCAAGAGGATGAAGAACTTCTTCCGTTAAAAAATCAATTGCCACTTCCTGGCTTTTATTTAATGAGTTGTGAAAATCAGGAGATTGTTGCAGGGCATGAATGAGTAACCGAATTCCGGCTGGCCATCCTTTGGAAACAGCCATGATTTGTGTAACAAGGTCATCTATATTTTCAGAAAAACATTGATCTTTAAGTAACTTGTAAACCTCATTTTCACTAAATGCGAGATCCCTGGTAGTGATTTCAAAAAGCTGATTTTTTGTTTTCAACCGGTTAAGGGAGAGCGCCGGGTTCTTTTGAGTAGAGATTACTAGATGAAACTGAGGTGGCGCATGTTGAATTAAATAATCAAGGCCGTTTAGAATGGCCGGATTTTCAATATGTTGAAAATTATCAAGAATTAATATCAGAGAATTGTAGTCTGTGGACAGTTGATTGAGAATGATATCCAATCCGCCGGTCAACGTTTCAATTCCCATTCCTGGAAGAATTAAAGTTAAATCAGGTTGTACCTCCGGAAAGATTTGTCCTATGGAAGCGATAAAGGCTTTCCAAAAACAAACGGGATCATTGTCTCTTTCATCCAATGATAGCCAGACACAATGTTCCCTGTTTTGGAAAAAGAATGTGGAAAGCAGGGTGGTTTTTCCATAACCTGTAGGTGCCGATACCAGAATTAATGGATAAAAAAACAAGGAAGAAATCGCATCAGAAAGCCGCGGCCGTTCTATCTCGTCTTTTTTTTTGAATGGAGGGCAAAGCTTCGATCGCAGAAGCACTATGGCATTGGTATTGTTCACAATAGAGAGATGTCCCCTTGGGAGAGTATCTTTACTGCACCCGGGCTCGAATCCAATCGACCATCTGCTGCTGGTCAATCCCGGCATATGGATCCTCGATGGGATTTCCATATTTGTCCACCCGGACCTGTTCGATCAATTGCCGGCCGATAAAATCTTGAGCGGCCACTACTTTGTGTTTTTTAAGGTCTACAACCGATAAACGGCAGGTCATCCGGTTTGTGTAGGCGATTTCACCCGAATACACGCCGATATCCGCCCCGAAGCAGTGCTGCTGGACAATTCCGGCCACCTCGTCTGGATTGGCCGCCCTGATTTCTTCTGGTATTTTGTAATTCAAGGCGGCTACCCGGCCGTAAACTTTGTCAATCACTAAAACCTTGCCAGCTATGGGAACATCTGTCAGATCTTCATTGTATTCGCCCATATATTCCGAAAAGAATTCCAGAAAGGGAGCTTCATAGGCTGTCCGCGCCTGAGCCTGTGCCGCGGCAGCCTTTTGTTGGTCCAGGTAATACCAGATACCACCCACAGCTGCGGTAATCAGGAGCACCCCGATGGCAATGAACACAAATATCAGCGGATTGAGTCCTTTTCGGGGTTTGACGTCTGGTTGAGGTAATTCATCGCGGTCTGGCATGGCAGGTTGAATGCCGGTGATCTTCTGGCGAACCTGTTCAAATGGATAAACAGTCACACCCTGGGTCAGCAAAAACATTCGCCGGTCTCCTGTCTGATTCCGGTCAATTTTCCAGACACCCCCTTTATTTCGCCGCATGGTTTCGCCCAAATAGGCGCCCCAAACCTGAACGGAACGTTCCAGCCCCTGATCTGAAACGTTTCCGGCCAGATAACTCTGATGGGCCATATCCAGGAGCCGTTCCAGTTTGGGCAGGCTTGTCATGGAAAAATCAAGAGCCAGCCCGAATTTCTCCCGGGCAAACTGTACTGCCTGTCGGGATAAATCTTCCAATGTTTGAATAAAAGTTGGTTCAGCTTCAGCCATACGGGTTCCCCACGGTTGACAGTCATTCGGATTCTATGTCGATTAAATTCTATCATCTGGCAGATGCAAGGAATGCACCATCTATCAGGTTTGAATTTTGAGGTGAAATTTCAGGATTGAAAAACATAAATTTCCTACTATAATATACGTAACCGGTTTACTAAACCGGTTACGTTGAAAATATGAAAATAACGATTGCAGATATTGCCAGAAAGGCCGGGGTTTCAAAGGCGACGGTTTCCCGTGTATTAAATAACCGCCCCGAAGGGGTGGGTCCTGAAACACGCCAGCGGATTCAGGATATTGTTCGTGAGACAGGATTCCAACCGAACAGCCTGGCGCGCTGCCTGGCCACTGGTAAATCAGCCTCAGTCGGTGTGATCATCCCGGATATCGTCAACCCGTACTATTCTCTGCTGGTTCGCGGTGCAGAAGATACATTGAAAAAAGCCGGGTACAGTTTGTTTTTGTGTAATTCTGACCATAACATTGTTAAAGAAAAAGAATATGTCACTGTGTTGATTGAGAAGGGCGTGGATGGAATCATCCTTGATTCCGCTGAATCAGATTGCGATTGTCAGCTTGAACTGTTGGACGATGAAAATATTCCTTATGTGCTGGTAGACAGAATCATTGAAGGACCTGCAAAATATCCTGGTGTGTATGTAGATAACCGGCAGGGTGGACGTCTGGCGGCGTCCTACTTATTATCAAAACCTGGAAGTTCGCTTCTTTTCATCAATGGACCGCTTGATTATTCGCAATCGAGAGACCGGCAGAATGGGGTGGAAGACATTGTCAGAGAAAATGGGCTGGCTGAAAGCTCGGTAAGAATTGTTTACGGCGACTTCTCCATCGAAAGCGGTTATCGTTTGACGAAAGACCTGCTATCCAATCATCATCCTGCCTCTTTCGGCAGTTTCCCTTTTACGGCCATATTTACAGCCAACGATTTAATGGCCGTGGGTGCGCTGCGGGCTCTAAAGAAAGCCGGAATTTCAGTACCTGAACAGGTGGAAATCATCGGATTTGATGATATTGAACTGGCAACGCTGGTTGATCCGCCGCTTTCGACGGTTTCACAACCGGCATTTGAGATGGGGGCGCGGAGTGCTGGAATGTTGTGTCAAATGATGGCTGGCAGGAGACCGCGAACAAAAACCATCACCCTTGAAACCAATTTGATTTTCAGGGGTACCACACGGTGCAAAGAATCAGGAAAAAATTGTTTTTCTGTGCCGGGGCATTAATCTTTCTTTTCAAGAAAAAGGAGAAGTGATTATTATGGAAAACTTCGTATTCCAAAATCCTACAAAAATCCTCTTTGGGCGGGGGATGGAAGACCATGTTGGGGAAGAAACAGCTTTTTACAGCAAAAAGGTGCTGTTGCATTACGGAGGTGGAAGTATAAAATCCTCCGGTCTGTACGACAGGGTGATGGCTTCCCTTAAGAAGGCCGGGGTGAGCTGGATTGAATTGGGGGGTGTCAAGCCTAATCCGCGGTTCAGCCTGGTTCAGGAAGGCATCAGGCTGGCCAAAGAAAATCAGCTCGGTTTGATCCTGGCTGTGGGCGGTGGAAGCGTGATTGATTCAGCCAAGGCCATCGCTATGGGTGCCGTCATTGATGGTAATGTATGGGATTTTTACATGGGAAAAGGTGCCCCCCAATCGGCTTTGCCTGTTGGTACCGTGCTGACCATTCCGGCAGCGGGGAGTGAATCCAGTACCGGAACGGTTATCACCAACGAAGAAGGCTGGTTGAAGCGTTCCGTCAATTCAGAATTGCTCTACCCACGGTTTTCCATTTTGAATCCCGAACTGGCGTTTTCTCTTCCAAAATTCCAGGTTGCCTGTGGTGTCACAGACATCATGGCGCATCTGATGGAACGGTACTTTACCAACGTGCCCCATGTTTCTTTTACCGATCGTCTGATTGAAGCAACGATGAAAACCCTGATCAACCAGGCGCCTTTGGTATTGGAAGATCCCAGGAACTACGATGCCTGGGCAGAAATCATGTGGGCGGGAACGATTGCCCATAATAACCTGTTGAATACTGGCCGAATCGGGGATTGGGCTTCGCATGATATTGAGCATGAAATCAGCGGTATCTATGATGTTGCCCACGGCGCCGGTCTGGCGGTAGTTTTCCCGGCGTGGATGAAATACGTGTGGCATCATGATGTCAACCGATTTGCCCAGTGGGCTGTTCGGGTTTGGAATGTAGATATGGATGTGTTCAACCCCGAAGCCGTTGCTCTGCAGGGAATTGCTCGTTTGGAAGCATTCTCCAAATCTATGGGACTGGGAACCCGCCTGGCTGACCTGGGAATCAAAGATGATCGGATTGATGAGATGGCGGATAAGTGCACCAATGGAAATACCCATACGGTAGGCAATTTTGTTCCGTTGGATCGAAATGCCATCCGTGAAATACTGCGTCTGGCAGAGAAGTAATTCTCTGTGTCCAATTGTGGAACGCCGGTGATTTCCCACCGGCGTTCCAATAATTATTAAATGAAGAGAATAGCTATTTACTGCTGTAAAGGCAGAAATTGATCTGGTTCAATCCTTCTATTCCAACCTGCGTTTATTCGTTCCAGTGTTTTATCCCAGGGGAGAATACCACTCAAGGCATCGGCGGCTTCAACGCAGCAGGCACCCACAGCCAGGGCAGTATTCAGGGCATCGACAGGAGTCAAGCCGCGCAGAAGACTGGCCAGGAATCCGGCAATGGTTACATCGCCCGAACCGGTTGTCCCCACCACTTCAACAGAATAACAAGGAAGCCAGGCTTCAAAATCAGCCCATTGATACAATTTATTGGGAGCGGCTTTCCCCATGCCATTGAGGGAAGATCGACTGCCGCAGTGAAGATACAGACCCCGGTTGCCCAATTTGATCATCACCATGCGGGCACCCATCGAAAGTAATTGACCGCTGATCTCTGCCAACTTCTCGCGGCTCAAGGGGATATCCATCTTCTTCCAGAGCATGAAGGCAATTTCATCAAAACTGGGGACAAAAACATCCACATAGGGGAGGACATTTTTCAAAATCGTCACCCAGTCAGCTTTTCCTGCGGGGGAATCGGGATCCGGGAAGGTCATATCAAGTGACGTGGTCAACCCGGCATCTTTTACTCGCCGGAAGAGGGATTGAAGCTGCCGGCCTTCGTCAGAGTACATCCGGGCCATTACCGGCGGGTAACCGAAATGAAATAACCGGGCATCCTTTACCAGATCCATGTTTACATCTTGATCGCTGAAATCATCATTAGCGCCCGGATTATGCAAAAACCGCCTGTCTGTTCCCGGTGGACTGATCACAATGGAATACGATGTACTGGATCCTGCTTTTACGAGCAGATCTTTCCCCAGGCCTTCTCCCTGAGCATTAACGCACTGGCGCAGTAGCATTCCCAGAGGGTCGTCACCCATCCCGGCGATCAGACGGGTATCAATACCCAACCGGTGGAGGGCAATGCCGGTATTGGCAACCGCCCCGCCGGTGGACAGACGGGCTGCCCCGCATTGAACCAATCGGCCGGGCAGGAAAGAGGCGTCAAATTGACCGGGTGTTAAGGATGAAAGATCGGGGATGATATCCAGACATAGATGACCGGCTACGACGGCTTCTATCATTGTGCTGCACCTTTGTGACAATAAGAATTATGAAATCAATATGGGTATAAGTATACTGAATAGTCTCCTGTAGTTATACGTGTATCACTCTGATTCTTGCTTCGGAAATTGCAAAATCGCCGAACATCCCTGATTCTGTTGAGATTTCAAGATGAAGGTCCCTCTGTGGGACTTCATAATTTGATGAACAATGGTCAACCCCAGACCTTTTTCTGGATAATAATCAACGTTTTCGGATTCTTCTGATACAGATAGTTGCTTGTCCTGGCATCCTTTACCATCATCCGTCACTATAATCGTGTACGATGACCTGTCAACATCCAATTGAATGTCAATAGAACATCCATCAGGATTGTGTTGGACACAATTATCCAACAGGTTCAAAACGGCGCGCTGTATCAGTGCTTCGTCACCGGAAATATTCTCAGTTTGTGCTTTTTCTGTGATATCCAATTGAATGGAGAAGATGGCTGGCAAACCGTTATTGAGTTTATCTGCCACAACCTGTCGAACTAATTCTGCTGGTTGCACTTTCGTCATCCGCAATGGCTGCATATCGTATTCAAGTTTTGATGCCAGGTTCAAATCATTGACCAGTTTTTTGATCTTTTCACTTTGTCGGCGGATGATACCAGCCTTGTTTTGGTTTTCTTCGGATAGAGATGTGTTTTCCTCCAACTGACTGGCATATCCCATCACCATACTTAACGGTGTGCGGATATCGTGAGAAATGCCTGAGATCCAATTTGTTCGGGCGGTGTCTCTTTTTTTCAGAGCTTCTTCCTGTTGGATCAGTTGTTTTGACGTTTGATTAAGTTTATCAGCCAGATCACCCAGAAGGCCGCCGGTCTTAAGGGAAAGAGGCTGTAATGTAGATAGCTTTTTTATCCCATCAAGCAATGGATTGATGGATTTAAACATGCGCCACCCTAAAACAAGAGCCAGAAATAAGGCAACAAAGGCATTAATGAGAAAAACCATTCCAATCCAGATGGGCATATAGCCCATCGTATCAACCGGCATTTCTATGGCATGTTTCCATGTGCTATTCGGCGGACGACCCACCACAAGAAGTCCATCTGGATGATCCCAGACGTACGTAGGGTAATTTCGGTAATACCATCGGGAAAAACTGGCAACTTCCTTAACCGTAAAGGATGATGGAAAATCCTGGGGAATATTTTTGCTCCAAATGACCTTTCCAGAATCATCCAAGAGCATCCCCCAGACATACATATCCTTAAAGGCTTTTTCTCCGTCTGAAGATATCTGGAAACCCTGGTTTGTTCGGATAATTGATTCGGAAATCTCGGCGAGGTTCAACCGCACAGGAGAATCATTTCTGGTTCTAACAAGCCAGAAAAAAACGAGCATAAAATTCACGATCACCAGAACCAGGGCTATCCCCGCTGCCGATGAAACGTAACGGGTGAAAATTTTCAATCCACTTTTCATATATCTTCACCAGAAACCAGCTTATATCCCAACCCCCTGATTGTTAATAAATATCTTGGCTGCGAAGGGTTAAATTCGATTTTTTCACGCAGCCGCCGAATATGGACCATTAATGTATTTTCATAACTGTACAGATTATCTCCCCAGGCAGCCCGGCAAAGGCTGTCTCCCGTAACGATCCGTCCGTGATTTTCATACAGCTTTTCCAGCAAAGCGAACTCTTTAGCTGTCAGGGTAGTTGAGTTGTCACCTCTGGTTACCGTTCCCTTGTTCAAATCGATCACCGTATCCCCAAGTTGAAATACCGGCTTGACCTCTTGCTTGGGTACAAAAGGAAAGTAGACCCGATTGAGAATAGTCTTTAGCCGCAACATTAACTCACGGGGAAGGAAGGGTTTTGTAATGTAATCATCGGCTCCCAGACCAAGCCCCAAAAGGCGGTCTTCATCTTCATCACGCGCCGAGAGGAATAAAACCGGTATGGGAGAAACCGACCTGAATTCACGAAATAATGAAAACCCGTCGCCATCCGGCAAGATAACGTCCAGGATGATGGCATCCGGATGTTCCTG
This sequence comes from Leptolinea tardivitalis, assembly GCF_001050275.1. GTDB lineage: Bacteria > Chloroflexota > Anaerolineae > Anaerolineales > Anaerolineaceae > Leptolinea > Leptolinea tardivitalis. The sequence continues at coordinate 303,285 of NZ_BBYA01000010.1, read as the reverse complement.
GTTGAATACCTGTCTTGCTTGCTGGCAGGTGGCAGCGGAAAAAATCCTGAGGAAGCCATCTTTCTGAAGTATGTCTTTCAGCATTTTCCGTAATTCCGGTTCATCATCCACGATTAATAATCGGCTTTGATAAATATCTTCCATATCCAACTCCTGCACCATCATACATGAAATCGCTGCATTTTTCATTCAACATAAAAGAATTAAGGTAAATGTAAGATCAAATTCAGGTTATTGTTGGGGGCGATCACTATACTCCTGTATAAATTTCAAGGAGCGTGATTATGGATATGGTTATACAAACTACCGGCCTTTGCAAAAAATACAATGACATATTGCGGGTGAAAGACCTTGATCTGGCGGTTCCTGTCGGATCGGTTTACGGATTTCTTGGCCCAAATGGAGCCGGTAAAACGACCACAATAAAAATGCTTTTAGGCTTGGTAAAGCCAACGGCTGGAAGTATCCGTGTCTTTGGTTGTGAGGTAAACAGGCAAAACAGAATAGATATACTCAAAAATATTGGGGCTTTGGTTGAAGCCCCCAGTTATTACAGCCATTTAACGGGAGAAGAAAATCTACGAATTGTCCAAACCCTAAAAGAAGTACCCGAGAAAGAAATTGATCGGGTTCTTCATATTGTCCGATTAGAAAATCATCGGAAAAAGTTAGTGGGTCAATATTCGCTGGGTATGCGCCAGCGGCTCGGGCTGGCATTTGCATTACTGGGTAGTCCAAAGATGCTTATTCTGGATGAGCCAACCAACGGGCTTGATCCTGCTGGCATTCAAGAGATCCGCGATTTGATTCGGTCTTTACCAATCGAGTATGGGATGACTGTTCTTGTCTCAAGCCATCTATTGAGTGAAATTGACCAGATGTCAACCTTTGTAGGCATCATCAACAAAGGAGAATTGATTTTTCAGGAAAGCATGATGGCTTTGCATGAGAGGAGTCAGCAGAAAATTGCTTTACGGACGATTAACAATCGAAGTGTAGAAGCAATTCTCCAAGAAAAGGGGATTCGATACGAGGAATCGGACGGTTTTCTATTACTCCCGAAATTGGATGATGAAATGCTGGCTCATTTTGTTACGTTCTTAATATCCAGACAGGTTGGTCTTGTTCGTCTTGAAGAACGAAAAAAGAGTCTGGAAGACATTTTCCTTGAATTAACTGGAACGGCGGTGAGTTTATGATACGGGATCTATTTTTGGAACTTTTCAAGAATCGCCGTAAGTGGATCTGGCTTGTGGTAGGTGCCATGGTCGGGCTTCAGTTGATCTGGGGATTTTGGAACCTCTCCCGGATGGATGAGACGGATCTGGCACAGGGTTGGATGTATTGTCTTTATCAGAATCCCTTATTAAATTCGATCATTATGCCGGTATTAACTGCCGTGATAGCTTCAAGGCTTTGTGATATGGAACATAAAGGTCAAACGTTCCGACTTATCCGTACATTGCAACCTGCCGGAAAATTATTCGATATGAAATTCCTATCGAGTACTGTATATATCTTCTCGGCGATACTTTTACAGCTCATCGGAATTTTATTGTTAGGTTATATCGGCCGGTTTACTGACAGTTTTCCTGTTTCCCGGTTTCTCGATTATTTCCTTTCATGCACATTTGTGAGCCTTACTATTTTGTTGTTGCAGCAGGTTCTTTCATTGTTATGGTCAAATCAACTGGTGTCATTAACTGTTGGACTGCTAGGAAGTTTTGCAGGGTTGTTTTCACTTTTTCTGCCAAGGGAATTCCAGTATCTTCTCTTGTGGAGCTACTATGGTGTATTAATGCCGGTTGGAATGGATTGGGATAAGACGACCAACATGGCTACTTTGTACTGGCAGCCGGTAAATTGGTTTGGATACGGTTTGCTTATACTACTCTTTTTCATGATTTATTTTTTGGGCCGTTACCTGTTCATCAGGAAGGAAGTGTAGATATGTTCTATCGATTAATGAAGGTTGAACTTATAAAATTACATCGCAGCTCGATCTGGTTGGCATTCATCTTTATTCCAATTATTCCGGCGATAATGGGTACGTATAATTACATCCAGAATATTGAAATACTTCAGGATAAATGGTACAGCCTCTGGACACAGCATACACTTTTTACCTGTTATTTTTTCATGCCTGCGATCATCGGGATCTATTGTTCATACCTGATGCGTCTGGAGCATGCCAACCATAATTGGAATACAGTGATGACCTCGCCTGTTCCTGTTGGATTGATCTTCGTTTCCAAGTTACTCATTGTTACTATCATTCTGGTTCTGACACATGTCTGGATTGGTCTGTTGTTTATTGTCTCAGGTAGGCTGGCAGGGTTGACCGGACCGTTGCCCCTAAAACTGGTTGAATGGTTGGTATCTGGCCTGTTGGGAGGAATGGCGATTTGTGCTCTTCAACTTTTCCTTTCACTTATCATCCGAAGTTTTGCTGTTCCGGTGGCGGCAGCATTTGCCGGTGGAATAATCGGGCTGATGGCTTTTGCCCGGGGTCTTGGAGCCTGGTTGCCCTTTTCACTTTACAGCATTGGGATGCGTGCGAATAATCCTGATGGCGTATTAGCCTGCAATGCGGAACAATTGGTGATCAATAGTGTTCTTTATATTGCGGTTTTTTCGATCGCCGCTGTTCTCTGGATGAGAAATAGAGATGTCGTAACCGGATAATGAAGAGAGCAATTTTATCAATTGGATAAAAAGAGCAGTCCATCATCTTGTTGAATGGACTGCTCTCAATCTACCCTAGAAGAAATGATACTGATTATCGTTCAAACAGGCAGGAGATGAAATCCGCTTCAGTAATGCTGCCAATATAAAGCGGGAGGTCAAGTCTGCTGAGATTGGCCTGAATCGCAGCAGACTCATACCGGCAACCCACCAGTGCATTTTCCAGATCATCCAATTCCACCAATCCAAGAAAATCACCGCAAATTCGACAGGCGGTGATCAGGCCATTTTCAACATTGACATCGATTTCAAGGTTCCCACCGGGAAAACGTTTGCTGTTGCTGTATGTAAATGCCGGTGCTTTCCCAAAGTTCCATTCCCACGTCTGGTATTTTGTCTCCTGCAGCATCTTCGCTTTTTCAATCAGATGCTCGGGCGGATCCATACGGGTCAACGGACCTTCTTTTGAAAAGGCCAAGATCAAGGCCTGCCAGAAGGAAGCCATATCCGGGTATTTTTCGGGAGAAACATGTTCTTTGATATTTGTCACCCGGCTGCGGACGGAAGAAATCCCCTTTGATATGATTTTTGATGGATCAACATTGAGTACACTCTGCAGCACTTCAAGGTTGGCATCAAAGAGCAATGTACCGTGATGAAGAAGACGCCTGCAATGTATTCGCTGGGCGGTACCCGAAATTTTCTTTCCGTCCAGCGTAATATCATTTCTGCCCTGGGCAAGTGCAGGAATACCCATGAGGTTCAGTGCCTCCTCCATGGGTTTGGATAATGTGGTCAGATCTAATTTCTTTTGATAGTCAATCGGACGGATAAAGGAATAATTCAAATTGCCCAGGTCGTGATAAACGGTTCCGCCGCCGGTTGACCGCCGCACTACCTGCACATTCAATTCCCGGGCGGCTTTAAAGTTGATCTCTTTTTCGGCATTCTGGTACCGGCCAACTATGATGGCGTTTTTATTTTGCCAGAGCATCATAATATCTTCCGGCTGGTCCCATTCCTGGGCGGCTTCTTCCATCGCCAGGTTGTACGTGGGATCAAGAGAATTGGTCTCCAGATAAATCATTCGGTTCAATCCTTTCGTCCGGTTTGGTTCGATTTGGTATTTGAAGTATATCGAAAAAGCTGAGGTGAGTGGATGGTTTGTCCAAGCCTCCAAATTTCTCTGATATATAAATGAAATAACCCAGAATCACGACACTGGTTCTCACCAGAGGTAGCCCGGTTTACCCTCCAGTGAAGTGTCAATATCACAGTATGCCAAACTGATACCCTGGTATGTTTGGACCGGATAGTCGGTTTTGTTTATGTACCTTGCGAAAATAAGGAGAAATTTTATGGTGCCTGGATTGGCTTGCGAAACAGTTTCATCGCAAGAACCATGATCCACACCATATAGGCATGGATATTAATTCTTTCCCATTGGATGTATCAGGTTATTTCTTTGGCAGCTTGTTAATACCGATCAGGATCTCTTCAGGAATCAACGGGAAATGGTCAAACCAGATACCGGTGGCATCATGGACGGCGGCTGAAACGGCGGGAGCCAGGCACATGTTCATAACCTCACCGAGCCCGCGTGCTCCCCAGGGTCCGCGTGGATCAGGGATTTCCAAAACTTTGATATTCATGACATCCGGGATATCCAGCACTGTTGGTACCAGGTAGGTTGACAGGTTTCGAGTGAGCACCTGTCCATCCTTTTCCACAAAGTTTTCCATCACGGCATACCCGACAGACTGCACCAATCCGCCTTCAATTTGCCCGGTCACCTGCTGGGGATTAATAGCTTTGCCCACATCGATGGCGCAATGGATTTTTTCAATTTTCACCTGGCCGGTTTCCATATCCACCAGAACTTCCACTGCCTGAGCTGTGTACCCGTATGACACATTCGGGTCGCATTGTCCGGTTTCAGGATCTGGTGCTGTCGTCTGATGCGGCCAATAGGTATGCTCCAGGTGCACAGGGCGCTCTTCATGTGCCCATAGTTCAAGAGCTTTTTCTGCACCTTCTTTAATGGCATTGCCGATAAAGAAGGTCATGCGTGAAGCTGATACCGAACCAGAGTCTTTCACGCGGGCTGTATCTGTGGAAACCAGTTCGATCTTTTCCATGGGTATGCCCAACGCATCGGCGGCCATCTGGGTGATCACCGTATGTGCTCCCATGCCCACTTCACTGGCACCGTGATGAATGACAGCCTTCTCGATTTCCGTCTGGCCGTACAGGTCTATGCCAATGGTGCAATTCTCTGGATACCCGTATGAAAAACCGACATTTTTATGAGCACAGGCCAATCCCACGCCGCGGCGGAGATTCGTGTTGACTGGATTGACTTTGTTCCCGGTGCGGTCATTTGTCCACCCGATGGAAGATGTTTGCCATCCGGCTTCGCGTGCGCAGGCTTCAGTCACCTCGCGGATGGTCACACCGGGAGGATAGGGGGCTCCAATAGTTTGCAGAGAACCTTCTTTTGCCAGATTCCGCATACGCAATTCCACCGGATCCATATTCAAAGCAGCGGCCAGTTTATTCACCATCTGTTCAGCGCAGTAGACAGCCTGTGGACCGCCAAAGCCGCGGAAGGCACCCCGTGGGACTGTGTTTGTGTAAATATCATACGCATCCACCTTCACATTGGGGATTTCATATGGTCCAAGGGAATTGATCACTGCATTACTGGCTACAATGCTGGTGGTGAATTTATAGGCGCCGCCGTCGGCCAGCATTTTGACCTCGGCGGCAACAATCTTCCCGTCTTTTGTGGCACCCCATCGGGTGAAGAATCGGAAAGGATGACGTTTGCAATGCCCGATGATCGATTCTTCGCGGTTCCAGACAACTTTGACCGGCCGGGGGTTCCCCATTTTATGAAGTTTTAGGGCGGCCAGGGCCACAATGATCTGCACAGAAATATCTTCACGGCCGCCGAAGGCACCGCCGGTCATCGGATAGATCACCCGAACCTGATCTTCTGCCAGGTCAAGCGCGTGGGCTATCTGTTTGCGATCTTTTACACCCCATTGGCCGGTGGTCACCACCGCCAGACGCCCTTCTTCATCCATGTACGACAAACCGCTTTCGGTCTGTAAAAAGGCATGTTCCTGTGCAGGGGTATTCAACACCGACTCGACGATCACATCTGCCTGGCGAAAACCTTCTTCGATATCGCCATTGTAGAGTTTGTGATGGCTGAAAACATTGCTGTCCAGGTCAGGATGGATGCGGGGGGCATCCGGTTTCATGGCCTCTTCCACATCACAGACAACCGGAAGGTCTTCATAGTCCACCTCGATCAGATGGCAGGCTTCAGCAGCAATTTCTTCTGTTTCTGCCACCACGGCAGCCACCCGGTCACCAATAAAACGGACTCGATCAGCGTACAGTTTACTGCTGGGTCCGCATAGCACCGGCTGATCATAGGTGTAGTAACCGAACTCATTATTGGGAACATCCACCGAAGTAAGAACTGTGATGACACCAGATAACGCCTCTGCCTTTGAAGTATCCACACGCCTGACAATGGCATGTGGACGGTGGGCCATGAGCATTTTTAAATATGTCTGTCCGGGCATCACCATGTCAGAGGCAAAAACGGCTTCACCTTTAACCTTTGCTATTGCATCCACCCGGGGAACTGATTGACCAATATAGTTCATGTTGTTTTCATCCGATCATCTGGTAATGGGTTGATTTGTTGTGACGATAAGGGAGTGGAACTACATCTGAAATGGGCCTGCATGATAATTATATTATCTCTAAATTTTTTCTCCCATTGAATGGATAGAGTTAACCTTTTCAGTCGAAAAAATTCCGGAGATTTGAGCAGTTTTCAGGTATGCTAGAATGAATCTATGCAGACTGATCTGCGGCATATCATTTTTCTGCTTCTTTCTTTGATTTTTTGTGCCTGCATGGCAGGCCAGAATAATGCCGGTAACAGCGATACTCCGCCGCCGGCAGCTTCATTAACTGTGGCGATCATTCCCCCGAAAATGACTTCGACTGCGGTAATGCCAATAACAGCCGGGCCAACAGAAACGGTCACGTCGACACATACGACAACACCCCTTCCCACAGAAACCAGTACCATCACACCCGAACCAACATATACGATCTTGCGCGGGATTGTCAACCAGGAGCATGTAAATTGTTATTACGGGCCATCAAAAGCGTATCTGTATAAATACGGTCTGTTAAAAGGAAACCGATTGGATATCATCGGATATTTACCAGATACCGGGTATATCGAAGTTCAGGCCATTGGCGGAAATAACCCGTGCTGGATGAACCTTGAATTTATGGATGTACAGGGAGAAATCCAGACTGTTAAACCGATTGATCCATTAGATATCAAATTACCCTGGTCGCCGTACTACAGTGCATTGACATTTGCCCGGGCAGAACGGAACGGTAATACGGTCACCGTTTCCTGGTCACCGCTAAAATTGAAGGCGGGGGACAGCTCGGAGCAGGAAGCCTATCTGCTGGAAACCTGGGTTTGCCGGGCGGGCAGATTGACTTTTGTTCCGGTGGGGGCGTATCAGAACACAGTCAAAGTAGAGGATGAACCCGGATGCAAAGAGCCATCGTGGGCAAGGTTATACGGGGTCGAAAAACACGGATACACCCGGTATCTGAAATTCGATTGGCCGCAGGCATCTGATCTGGCGGATTGATAGTAGAAATCCGGGAGAAGAAACCTTCCCAGATGTCAATCGAAAAAGAGACAGATTAATTTACCCGTTCATCTCCGAAAAAGAACAGTGCGACGGTGCCCGGACCGGTATGCGCGCCAATGACGGTGCCGACACTATTAATCATCACTTTTCCGTTCAGATGCGGAAATCTCGCTTCAACCAGGTCGGCCACCATGCGGGCATCTTCAAAGCAGGCAGAATTGGAAATAAAACACTTGCCGGAATAATCCAATCCATTCTGGGCATGTTCTTCCATTTTCTGAACAATCTCTTGAATAACGCGTTTCTTCCCCCTGATCTTCTCACGAGGAATCAATCTTCCGAGATTATCCATATTCATCAATGGGCATATGTTCAACAAACCGCCCACGATGGCCGAGGTGGCTGAAATCCTGCCTCCGCGTTTATAGTGGGTCAGATCGGTTGAGAAAAACCAGTGGTGTATTCTTAATTTGTTTTCTTCCACCCAATTGTATACATCTTCAAGTGAAGAGCCGGTTTCCTGCCTGTCTTTTGCACTGTCAACCAGAAGGCCGTAACCAGAGGAAGCTCCCAGTGAATCAATAATTTTGATGTTTCTATTGGGGTATTTCTGTTGGAGTTGTTTGCTGGCGAGAACAGCTGAATTGAAAGAACCGGACAGCCCGGAGGAAAGTGAAATATGCAGGATATCCTTTTCCTGTTTTAGGAAGGGTTCAAAAAAATCGATAAATTGATTGACATTTACCTGTGAAGTGGTTGGCAAAGCACCTGCGGCAATTTCTGCATAAAACGTATCGAATGGAATGGTTTGTCCCAGGTCATCGGGGTATTCTTTACCATTCATTGTGAAATGGAAACACACGTAAGGAATATGTCTCTTGTTCATGTATTCCAGGGGCAAATCTGCTGTAGAGCAACAGGTAATAACGTAATCAGACATAGTTATAACTCCAGAAAGGTGGGGTGATTCCCACCTTTAATTATTAGGAGGAAATCACCTTATTTAATCATAGAAGATTGAGAATACCGGTCATTCACCTTCACATACGAAGGTAGTATATTCATATATGAGAATGCGTGACACCTACCATAGTCATAATTATGGTCATATTTTTCCATAAACTGAAATATGCCGCCAGTTGTTCTCAATACGAAATACTGTGGATTGTACCTTTCGGCATTTCCATTAGTAGCCGGGAGAAGATACGCCTGCTCTGACAGCCCGTCCAGGGAACCACTAACCTTCGGGTTATGAGAGATTTTCCTGGTTTCGGAGCGTTTTTCCCTCAGGCGCCGCATTTTAGCCTGGCCTGAGGATCTTTAGTTATGAGTTATTCGTCACGTGATAGTGATTTTTATCGCGACCCGGACGACGATGGTTGTGAAATAGTGAACGACCGTCTAAGTATCACGATCATAATATCCAATTGTTTGTTCGCGGTTTGTAAAGGTAACACAAAAAATACTCTACCACAAAAGGTCATTCGTTCAAAAAGTTGATTATTTATTAATATGGTTTAGTTTACTTATGATCACTTTCTTTCAACAATACTTCCAGCCTGATCAACATATCGTCACGAATCGTACGAAATACTCCCAGAATCTCATCTTCTGTACCCTGTGCCTTTGCTGGGTCAGGAAACCCCACATGCTTACGTTTTCCTTTTCCCAGCCAGACCGGACAGTTTTCAGCAGCATCATCGCAAACGGTGACAACCAGGTCAAAATCTATCCCTCGAAATTGATCGATGGACTTGGATGTTCCTTTATGTTCAATCCCAATCTCTTGTAATGCTTTAATGGCATAAGGGTGGACATACCCCGCTGGCTTTGTTCCAGCGCTGACAGCGTCCCACTGATCGCCATACCGGGCATTGACAATCGCCTCAGCCATTTGAGATCGACAGGAATTGCCCATACACAAGAATAGGATTTTCCTTTTTGGGTTAATCATCTTTTGTCCTTGATAATGCTATAAATTATACCCAAATATGAGTATTTGACAAAATTGAATCAAATTATTGAAACATTTTTGTTTATTGAAGAGCTCTTTGATTAACTTTATCTCAAAGAGCTCTTCATCTCTGTTAAGCTGATTTCTCCGCGCAGGGAATGCAGACGGTTTTTCCATTTTTAATTCGAGCGTATCGTTCCACCATCACCTCGCCGCATTCCTCGCAAATGTGCGTGTTGAAATCGTGTGGGCGTCCCGGGGTAAGTTTAATTTCCTGAATTGGATCAATTTTGAAGAGGTTCTCATCTGATTCTGCCAGGATAAAATCAACAGCGGGGTTAATCAATTCTGCAGCAATCTTTGATGCGGGAACGCCTTTCTTGCGGAATTGGATGAATTCAGATTCCTGATTGCGTTTGATGACCTCGTTGCGGGTGGCCACCCGCACACTGCGACCGGATTTATTATCAATCAGAGTCAGCACAAATTTGCCATACCCCAACTTGCGAATATTGCCCTTGCCAAAGGTGCATCCGGTGGCCATCATCACACCATCAGCATAACAGGTGGCGCAGTGATCGCTGTCGATCTCCACAAGGGCAGTAAGCTGTCCATCCGTGGCTCGTTCTACGCCTAACGCTTTGAGAGCGGCTACGCCAGCCCGCAAACCCATCGGCATAGCCGGGCATTTGTGACCATGCAACAATAAACCAGCTTTATACAACTCATCATTTTGATTCATCTTCTTTTCTCTTTATTTAACTAAATCAAAGATCATTTTGGCAGCAATAACGAACAACAACACACCGATGATCTTCTTTAACTGATTGTTGGAAATCTTGGTCTTCATTAATTGCGATCCAACAATGGATCCACCTGCGGCCATTACCGCCATGATAATAAGAAAGATCGGATCCAGGTTCCCCATGCTCGCATGACCCAGAAACCCGGAAAGCGATGAGAATACCACCACCAAGGCAGTGGTACCTGCGGCTACCTTGGCATCCAGACCCAGCCAATTTAGAACAGGCAAAATGAAGTTGCCTCCACCGACGCCCAACAATCCCCCCAGGAAACCAGCAACGCTGCCTACCCCTGCACCGGCTGCCACTTCAACCGAACGTCCAAGTGCCTGGTTGCGTTTTTTCGCTTTATAGAAGAGCATCATGAAACCAGCGAAAACCAGGAACGCAGCAAACAGGCCTAACAGCACTATTTTGTTGACCTGGGCAGTTAATCGAGCGCCAAACGGTGAAAGAATTACTGCTGTTACCAATACGGGTAACCCTACCCGCCAGTTAATCAGCTTTCCCCGCCAGTAGTTGATGGTGGCAAAAAGCATACTGACCACGTTCAATAGTAAAGCGGTTGGCGTGGCTTCTGCCAAGGGAATACCCAGGTAATAGAACAGCGGAACAAACAGGAAAGCAGCTCCAAGACCAGCCATGGCTAGCAAACCAGAAAAGACAAACACCAGAACTGCGCTGATCAGATAGATTTCAATCGCCATACCAACACCGTTTACCGGTCATAACCAGAGCAGGGGATGCAGACGTGTTGGGTTCCATCCACACGCAGATAGGCCAGGGCAGTCAATTCACCGCAGCGATCGCAGGGTTTAAAGCCCATCACTTCCGGGATCCATTTGCCCGGGTATTCAAATACCTCACCGATTTTGAGCACTTCTTCTTTCGGGGCATTCCAGACCAATTCCACCAGCTCCATTTGATCTTCCAGAGGGATTTCATCGGGTGAAATACCGGCAGCGCGCTGCTGCATGAACTTGGATGCCGCAATTTGCTTCTGCAATGTGCTGGTGAAAACCACCCGCACAGCCCGATTGGTGTCTTTCTCAATCAGGGTGAAGCCAAGTTTACCCAGGGGATTCTTGCGGATATTGCCTTTGCCAAAGGTGCAGCCGGTGGCGTATTGCACACCATCGCCAAAGCACATGCCGCCGTGTTCTTCGCCAATTTCAACGATGCCATATAGCTGCGTGCCACCAGAGCGCTTGATACCCAGCTTTTCGAGGGCAGCCAATCCCACGCGAACGCCCGCCACGCTTGCCCAACAGCGGTGACCATGAAACTCAAGGGCTTTTTCCAGGATTTCTTTGTCGTCCATCGTTTCCTCTTTTCTCTATAAAACCAGATTGAATAGATACCCGGTGATTATGATCGCCAATGCCACTGTTCCGATAAAAACAGTAATGAGCTGGGGTTTCAAAACGCGGCGCAGGATGATGGTTTCTGGAAGGCTAAGCCCAACCACAGACATCATGAAGGCCAATACGGTACCCAGGGATGCTCCTTTTTCCATCAAAGCGCTGACGATTGGAATGACTCCAGCCGCGTTGGAATAGAGCGGCACACCTAAAAGTACAGCCGCTGGGACAGACCACCAGGCTTGCTTACCCATAATCCCCACTAAAGCAGTTTCGGGGACATAACCATGAATTCCGGCTCCGACGGCAATACCTGCGATCACATATAGCCATACTTTCCCGACGATTTCTTTGACCGATTCCCACGCCCTTTCAATTCGATTTGTCCAGGCAAGTTTTTCTTCTTGAAGTCCACCTGTTGATTGCATTTGCCAGACAAAATCTTCGACATAGCGTTCTAACTTTAATCGACCGATGAGCACCCCGGCAATGATAGCAATGATCAGACCTGAAAGGATATAAAGTCCCGCTACTTTCCATCCAAATAAACCAAAAAGCATGACAATTGCCACTTCGTTGATTGTAGGCGCGGCGATCAGGAAGGAAAATGTGACTCCTAATGGAATCCCGCTTTCGACGAACCCAATGAACAGTGGAACTGCTGAACAGGAACAAAAGGGAGTGACAATCCCAAGAAGCGAAGCCAGAACATTCCCAATGCCCTGGCGCTTACCACCCAGCAACGCACGAGTTCGTTCTGGACTGAAAAATGTGCGTAGAATAGAAATCAAAAAGATCATCCCGGATAACAATAAGAGGATCTTGGGAACATCGTATAAGAAAAATGCGATAGCATCTCCCAGATGCGAGCCTTTAGTCAGGTGCAGTGCGCTGTAAGAAATCCAATCCGCCAACGGCTGAATCAGGTTATAAGCAGCAAACCAGGCTGCGGTGATTAATGCCAGCAGGGCAATAATGCGTAGTTGATTCTGTTTGGCTGGGTGTGTAAGTGAATTATCCATATCACATTCCTATCATATTCAAATGCTTGAATAATATTCAGGCAAAATTATAGGCGGAGCCAGTTGGTTTTCCGCCTGAATAAATTATTCCTTGAGCCAGGTTTCGATTTGTTCTTCAGTCGGAATGCGGCCTGCAGAGACCAGTTTTTCATTAATAACCAATCCAGGAGTAGAGAGAATTGGATATTTCATAATCTCAGCATAATCGGTCACTTTTTCAAATTCCGCTTCTATTCCCAGATCACCAACCACCTTGCGCGCCATTGCTTCCAGGCGCTTGCAATTGGCACAGCCCGAACCAAGAATTTTGATATTTTTCATAGGTACTCCTTCATATTCAAAAGTCTGTATATAATCGTTCAAAAAAAAGAGCAGCTTATCCGCTGCTTTGTTTTGCCATGCAATGCGGGCAATTACAACTCGCCACAGGATTCGAAGGACCAACGGCCTGGCCTGTCAATTTCTGAACCGCGTCCAGCACGGTGTAGATATCCGGGTTGACCACGCGATAGAATATGTTCCAGCCATCACGACGGTCTTGAATCAGACCGGCTTCGCGCAATACCGCAAGTTGTTGAGATATGTACGACTGGCGAAGGCCCAAATAGGCTTCCATGTGGCAGACACAATGCTCGCCATCTCTGAGGATATTGAGAATCGCAATCCTTGCCGGGTGGGTAAGAATTTTGAATACCTGTGTTTGCGCATCCAGAGGATCAATATTAATTTTTTGCTCTTCAATCATATTCAAATCCATGAATATGATTATATCCCCATACACTTTTTTGTCAACAGTTAGTCGGAAAGAATTGATTTGATTAAGGAATTAGCTTATATATAAATCGAAACGACAATTTCTTGTCGTCTTGATTACGGAAGCTGGGAGTGGACCTAGTTCCCTATATAGGGTTTGTGCCATTTGAACACTAAAAATCACCTGGCAAGGTGTTTTTTTTGTGGCGGGGAGCAGATGCGCCTGCCCTGACGGCCCGTTCGGGGAACCACGGGTTATGAGAGATTTTCCTGGTTTCGTAGCGTTTTTCACTCAAGCGCCGCATTTTAGCCTGGCTGAGGATCTTTGGTTATGAGTTATTCGTCACGTAATAGTGACTTTTATTGCGACCCGGAGGAAGAAGGTTGTGTTTTGGTGAATGAACGTCCTCTTTTGTAGAATTTTTGTGAGATGGAAAAAGTCTTTGAGATTCAAGGCCGTTTGATTCTGTCAAAGCCTGGGGGTGATGATGGGGCAAGCAGGTGCTATATGTATTGGGAAATAAATATTATAAAGAATCTGTCGCCATTAATTTATTATGATGTGCTATAACAAATAAGGAAATCATGATTATCATAATCTGGATTTCTTTGCAATTGCAGCATCTGCGAAATTGGAGGCCTACTTGTCCGAACTGGGTTTTGAGCTGAGTGATTTGATTGAGGCCGAGGGGTTTGACAAACTGGAATTGATCCAAAAGGGAGTAGAGGCTGTCTGTCTGAACGACGAAACGCGGGCGCGTTTTTTGCGCATCTGTTCATGAAGTTCTGGAACTCTCTCAAACCCTGCTCAGCGAAAATCGCCTGTACTGGCCGGTCTACAAACAGCAGCAGGATGCCCTGGAAGCATTATTTGAACAAGTCGAGGATCACCGCCAACCGGAAGACATTTCGGACATTTTGAACGATGCGTACAAAGTGATTGGACAATCGGTTGGCGTTTACTCCACCGGGCAGCCTGGAGGCGATTCTGGCAAGTTGTTTGACATCAGCCAGATTGATATCCAAAAGCTGCGCCAGGAATTCGAGCACTCCCCGCGCCAAAACCTGGCGGTTCAAACCCTCAAAGTGCGAGTGGAGAAGTGTTTGGAAATTATGCTGCGCCGTAACCCACGCCGGGTGGATTTCTCAGAACGCTTTCAAAAGATTGTCGATGAATACAACCAGGAAACCGACCGTGCGACCATCGAAAAGACGTTTGAGGCACTGTTGAATCTGGTCGAAGCGTTATCTGACGAAGAACAACGCTCTGTTCGGGAAGGATTAGATGAAGAAAGCCTGGCCATCTTTGACCTGTTATGTGAAAAGAAAAACGAACTCAATCCCCGAACCCGAAATCGCGTTAAGAAAATTGCTCAAGAGCTGATTGAGAAAATCAAGGCGGAAATTGGCAAGGTGGATAACTGGCGCGCCAAAGATACGACCAAGGCGCAGATCCGCAGCCTGATCTTCAATTACCTGTACGATGAGCAAACGGGCCTGCCGGTGGATGTGTACTCACCCAAAGATGTAAATACCCTGGCAGAAGAATTGTTCAAGCATGTGTATGTGCAGTATCCCGATGCAGTGGAGAATGTGTATAACCAGTAGCGATAGTGAGTCGCCTTCTAGGATTCAACAAAGTCGTAGAGTAATGCGAGAAAAATCAAATTTAATCTCTTAATTTCCAGGGAAAATGCGCATTAATAAAAAATCTGTAGAGATTTGGATAAAATAACCAATTAGGAATGAAAATTTAATCATATAAACCAAAAACTAGTCAAATTATCCGGAGGGGGCATGCAACTCATCACAATTGAAATCAAAAATTTTCGTTGTTTGAAAGACGTAAAGATACCTTTTCGCGAATTAACTGTCTTAATTGGCGAAAATGATGCCGGAAAGAGCACTGTACTGGATTTATTAGACTTGATTTTGAACGAACACCAACCTGAAGATAGCGATTATTACTATTTCGATGAAGGTAATGGAAATCCAGAAAGCCGAGCAGATGAAATTGAGGCGGTTCTAACCTTTCATCCGTATAATGGCCAAACAATATCACAAGAGTTCCTATCTTCTGATGGATTTTTCCGTTTGAAGAAACGATTCACAAGACTCAGTGGCGAGACCTGGTATAACGGGCGCTGTTATGAACAGGAAATCCTCAATCAAGATTTGACATCATTGAGAGTAGCTGACCTTGATGCAATCATCCAGGAAATCGGGATCGTCGTTGGGGGAAGGTTGAATAAAGATGAAAAAATTCAAAGAATTGAAGATTATAAACAACACACTCCGTTTCATGACGCTTGGGTAACTACTACCCCGGCTGCTTTACGGGAATTTCTTCCCCGTTTCGAACGTTACCGTTCGCTTGACTATCAAGATCCGACAAATGTTGTGATGAAAACTCTTCGAACCGTGTATGAATCGAAAATATTTGAAACCGATGAAAATGGTACGCGTCAACCAATTGCATCTCTAAGAGATCTAAAATCTGACATTGAAACTGAGCTAAATAGAAAGGTGTCGGAGTTATTAGGATATGTTCAACGGTACAACCAACGTGTTCAACGAGTGGAATTCAATCCCACAATAGATTTCTCTGGAGGGTTGAAAAGTGGTCAATTTTCGATCGATGATGGGCGGGGATTTCATTGGTTAAATAAATGTGGTGATGGAACAAAAAGACGGCTATTGATGGCTTTTTTTGATTGGGAGAGAGAAATTTTTGGCCAACAACAAACTCGTCCACTATTACGTGGTTATGACGAACCGGACGTCAATCTTCACTACGAAGCCCAACGACATATGTATCGAACGATCCGAGATATTGTTTACCAGGAAAAATCTAGAATACAAGTGATCGTTTGTACTCATAGCCTTACAATGATTGATCATGCTCCTGCTACAAGTATTAATCTATTGCGTTTATGTGAATGTGGTATGACCAGTGTGAATTATCTCGATACTTTAGAGGATCAGGATGTTGAGGATTTTCTTGTAAATCTTGCCGCTGAATTAGGCATTACAAACTCTATTCTTTTCTATGAACGTTGTTACATCATCATTGAGGGTCCAACCGAAGAAAATGCTTTACCTATCTTTTACCATCGTTTGTATGGTCATAGCATGATAGAGGATGGCATCCGCTTGATAAACATCGAAGGTAATGGAGGCAAAAAAGGCCTTCTAAAACTACTTGGGAAAAACCGACAGCAACTCACTATTGCATTTTTGGATAGTGATACCCAAACCAATCAGGATTTTATTAATGCAGGTTTCACAAGAGACCAGGGTGATGATTATTTAATATTGATTGGGCATAAAGAATTCGAAGATGCATTCTCAGATGAATCTATCTGTTCTTGTCTTAACTTGGTATGGCCTCGAATTGATAACAAACCTTGGGCACCTGAACATTTGTCGGGCATAAGAAATGAACCGAATAAGAAATTCTCCGAAAGATTAATGAGACTAATTTATCAGAATGGTGGAAGTGATGTTCCCAATACGAAGCCTGTCTACGGGCAAAAATTGGCTAGCATTTGTCCGCTCGAGATGATCCCAGAACGAGTTATTCACCTTTTCAATAGGGCAAGAGAAATTGCCAGAGTCGGCTAAAGGAGAAAATATGTTAAGAACACCTGTTGCATCAAGTAACCTGCGGTCAGTTGGCTATGATCCACAAACCCAAACACTAGAAATTGAATTTATTTCAGGAGGGGTTTATCAATATTTCAATGTACCTGCGGGTGTTTATCAAGGGCTTATGAGTGCAGCGTCGCATGGCAAGTATTTCCACCAAAATATAAAGAATGCTTACTCGTATCGTCGGATTGGGTAATATCTGGCAGCTCAATCAAATAACACTTAGAAACTGTAGGAAATGAGATCTTTCCTGTAGATAATTAGTTTTAAGATAAATAAGTTAACCATCGAGGTAATCGGTTATGAAATTTCTCTTGTTGGGGGTATTTGGGTTTGTCATATATAAACATTAAGAAAAGTTGAAAATATGACAAGATTGTGCTAGAATAAGGTACCACTGGAGGAGGGGCACGATGACGAATACGATAGGACAAAAGATCAAGGCGCTGCGCGAGAAAGCCGGCTTGAACCAGATGCACATCGCTCAGTTTTTAGAAATGGATCAAAGCACTATCTCGAAGTGCGAAAAGGGCGAGCGCCAATTCCAAGTGGATCATTTGGAACGGCTTGGCAACCTGTTTGGTGTATCCCTGAGTGACTTGATGAATGAGGACGTACCGGTGGCGCATTTGCAAATCGCATTCAGGGCGAATGGAATTCAGGTGGAAGATCTCAATGCCATTGCAGATATTCAAAAAATCGCATTGAACCTGGACAAGATGCATGCTATTTTACGGGAGAACCTGCATGAAGCCTAAGCCAGAGCTCAGTTACCAGGCGAATGAGCTTCGAAAACGATTCGGAGAGGACTTATCCTCTCCGATCGATGTTTTTACCATCCTGCAATCGCAAGAACGCCTGACGCTGGTTTTTTACCCCTTCTCCAACCACATCTCTGGCATGTGCGTGCGCACGCGCAGCGGCGAACAATTGGTCGCGATCAATTCAACCAGAACGCTAGGCCGCCAGCGCTTCACCGCCGCGCATGAGCTGTATCACCTGTTCATCCAGGACGAAATAACCACCGTGATCTGCGGCAATGATATTGGTGCTGGCAGGGATGAGGAAGAAAAGAATGCGGATTGTTTTGCTTCATACTTCCTCGCGCCAAACGATGCGCTGCGCAGCTTCATCGAGAAGAACTTGATAAAGGGTGGGCGCAGACCCTTGGCGGTTGAAGATGTCGTGCGCATCGAACAGCATTTCCGCATGAGCCGACAGGCGACTCTCTACCGGTTGGTTGGGGATGGCTGTATCTCCCTGGATTTCGCGAACACGCTCAAATCCGACATCATCGCCTCGGCGCGCAAGTTGGGGTTTGGCGATGAGTTGTACATCCCCACCCCGGAGAACCGGCAGTATTTTACTACTGGAAGCTACATCGAGTTGGCTGAACGACTGAGCAACGGCAATGTGATCTCCAATGGCAAATACGAAGAACTGCTGCTGAATGCCTTCCGGGCCGACATCGTATACAACCTCGCAGCCGAAGACCAGGAGGCGTATGACTGAGCCGTTATTCCTGGATACAGACTGCCTTTCGACATTTCTGTGTGTTGGGCAGGAAAACCTTGTTCTCCAGTTGTACGCTGGTCGCATCGGCATTCCCCAGCAAGTGTATTTTGAATTAAGAAGAGTGCAGTTCATGAAAAACAAGGTGGATGCTTTGTTGAATGCGAATCGAGTCATGGTGTACCAAATCATCGCCGGTACTGACGCTGGATACTTATACCTGAAGCTTACTGAACATCCTGATCAGGGATACAAGATCATTGGTAGTGGAGAGGCAGCCGCGATTGTGCTTACCAAGGAATACAATGGCATCTTGGGAAGCAATAACATGCGGGATATTCTGCCCTATATCAAGTCCTTCAACTTGCAGCACCGCACTAGCGCCGATATCATGGTTGAGGCGCTGGACCATCTTTTGATCAACGAAGGCCAGGGCAACGTGATCTGGCGAGATATGTTGCAGCGCAACCGCAAGCTACCCACCGACACATTTACGCAATTCCTGGCGAGCCGAAAATAAACGGGGGATGGAAAGCCCAGGTCGTAATTATTTTTCCGGGTGTTGAAACCTATCCCAAGGACCGATTAGCGGCCTCGTTCCTTGACTTGCCAATGCTTCATGCGCACGGGTAAATCAATTTAACATCGTTCCCCCTAAGACTCTACGGGAACGACCTACCGTGAACAACCTGCCAGGTCGTTCCACTGTGAATACTAGTCAGAGAAAAAATGAAGATCTCAAAATATAATTAATGGATGACCTCCGACAACACACTTGAAATCACTCTCGATACCTGGATTATTTCCGACACGCATTTTTTCCACACGCCTGTGCGCCTTCGGCGTGAGAATATCGGAAGGTATTGCAGCCGGCCTGAAAACTGGCAGGAATTGATTATCAAGAATTGGAATGACCTGATTTCTCCTGACGAAACCGTCCTGCACCTGGGTGATTTTGCCTTAGGCAATAAAAGCAATTTTGACCTCCTTACTGGCATGTTAAAAGGCAGATTGTTTTTGATCCAAGGTAACCATGACCGGATCAGCAAATCTTATTGTGAAACCCGTGGCGTAACCTTGATAAAAAACTCCTTGACGTCCAGATATCCGATCAGATGAAACTGATTTTTTCACATCGCCCGATTGTTCCTCTTGAAGATGGTTGGATCAATCTACATGGTCATACCATAATGTTCCACCGCTGCCTGAAGGTTCCAATCTGGGACCGAACCATATCTAAATGAGCGTTGAGGTCAGGGGGTATCGTCCCTGGCGATTGGGTGATATTCTCAAAACCATCAAAGACCATCCAACAGAGAACGATGTGTCACTCCGCTGACCCGTTCCCCCTTAAGACTCTAGGGGATCAAAGTGGATGGAACAAAGTACGCATTGTTCCCATGGGTCAAGATGGTATTTCCATACCTTTTTACGGTAAAAGGCGCTTCAGCGTTCTCCCTGTTCAATTAACGTCTGCGGTATGTCAGCGAGGACACAGACGCTTACTTTTCTGTCAAAAATGTACTTCTGTCTTTTCTTGACTTTGATACCAACAGCCAAACAATCGGATAAAGAATAAACTGATCTCTGCCCACCTTGGATCATGCCTGATTTCTTTGTAGAATAAAAATGGTATCGTTTCGAGTCGCTGATCTCCCTGGACATCCATCAAATCGTAGGAGCGGCCGCATAACAAAGAACTTTGTTATGCCGGTCGCTTTTCGTTTTCCCTGGCGACCTTCTTAATGAGTAAAGAGTAACTATCAAACCATTTGGCGACTTTGATGTCCGATCCCATTCCGCCCAGTGATATGGATGCCGAAGAGGCATTACCTGGTAATTGTTGGCAAAGTAACTCTCAACAATGAACTAATTAGCATTTTCCTTTACGGAATCAGCGCATGGAAAATAGTAGCGGGGAGTGGACACCTGTACCCCCTGTGGGTATTTCTTGCTCTGAATGGTTTAGCCAGGGAACTACCGAAAGAATCGAAAACGCCAGCCCTTGCAGACTGACGTTAATGTGGATAGTGCCTTTCGGCATTTCTCTTAGTAGCGGGGAGTGGATTCGAACCACTGACCTCCGGGTTATGAGGGAGGAACCTGGTTTCGGGACCGTTGACCTCCTTACCAGGCGATTTAGCGAGTTAATAGTACTCCGGTTCCGTCGACCATTGCAAACTACGGTTGTTGATCAGCGTTCGTATAGTAAGTCTTTTTGTGGGGGAAGTCAAGCACTTTTTTGCCATTTTTCCACCTTTTTGGAATGGATTCAGCCATTAAAACCGCCTCTACTCCGCTGCAGGGGGAGTACGTGAGTTGACCGGTTAAACCTGGAATCAACGAGCCCAACGATACAGCGGTTACCAAAATTTTGAAAATATCATATTCATTTTGATCGAAAGACAAGGATTAATCCATTCCCTGCCCATCTATTCACACGCCTGTTTGCCAGGAAGAAAGGAGGCTGTTTGGATTATTGCAGAAGGATAACAGGACATTTCTTCCAGAGTGAAAGTAAGGTTGGCCGAGACATCACCGGGTATGACTGGAAAGTGATCGTTGATCCTACCCGGTCAGCGGATGAACCTGGTCTGTTCTACGGTGGTTTATTCCGCATGGTGGATTTGCGATTGGATCGCGATGAAAAATCCACCTGGCCTGATGGGATCGTGTTTGAACATAGGCTGACCGGTCACCGCCTGACCTTTGAAAAAGGAAAACTTTTAGATCTCACGAATAACAAAGTGCTTGTTCGAAAGCCAAGAGAAAGAAACAGGAAAGGAAAAACTTTGACAAAACCCAATCTCCATAACTCAGCTATCAGCCGGATGCGCAGGTTCATCCTGTTCCGCATCAAAGATGTGACCGGCGTCTCGGGCACCGGAGTGGTCGCGGAAGGCACCGTCTTTTCGGATGGATTATCGGTCATCCATTGGTTGAGAGAGCCATATGCCATGGGCGTTTACCAGACTCTCAATGACGTGATTGCCGTCCATGGACATGAAGGTGGTACACAGCTTCGCTTCATTGATGAAGGCGAAATGACGCAAATCCCCCAAGGAGGTTCAGAATGACGACCAAAATTATTACGATCAGTAACCAGAAAGGCGGCGTTGGAAAAACTACCACAGCTGTCAATCTGGCGCACAGCCTGACATTGGAGAACAAACAAGTTTTATTGATCGACCTTGACCCACAGGGTCAATGCGCTACCAAGTTAGGCATGGATGGCCAGATGGGTGCTTACTATTTCCTGACGACTCAACCGGCCTCCCCCAGCGAAGTCACCTTTGTCAGGCAGTGGATTCGAGAAACGGGCCGTGATGACCTGAAACTCATCCCCGGCAATTCCATGACTTCCTCCGCCCAGATGATCCTCTCCGTTCAGGAGCAGCCCATCTCCTATATTCGCAACCTGTTAAAAACATTCACGCGGGACCGGTTTGAGTACATTATTTTTGATACCTCGCCATCCGTTGGCGGTTTGCAGGAGCGGGCCATCTGGGCCGCTGACCTGGTGATCGTTCCTACGGCAACAGAGTTTGCATCTCTAGACTCCTTATCCAAAACGATAAGCACGATCCAGACCCTCCGAGATAAGAAGAACTGGCATGGCGGGTTGTTGGGAATCCTGCCGACCTTTTATGATAACACGCGCGAATCGCGCGACTCTCTGGTGGACTTACAGGGAACCTTTCAGGATAAGGTACTTTCTCCGATTCACCGGGCTACAGTCTTGCGGGAGTGCTGGTCTGAAGGAAAAACCATCTTCGAGTATGCCGCCGATTCGCGGTCTGCGGAAGAATACCAACTGTTAGCCGACCTGGTTCTGAAATATTAGGGGCAACAATGGCCAGGCGAGATGCGTTTTCCGGATTACGAGAGACCCCTTCGTCGAACGCTGATGAAGATGGCCGCTCCGTAGATATGCCTGCGTTCTCTGAAAAACAAGATGTTAAACAGCCTTTGGACTTGATCCCGACCGCTCAGCGCAGGGAGAAAAGGAACCGGGATTGGGAGCAGGCTCATCGCGCAGAAACGGTCACCTATCGAGGCGTCCCGCGGGAGTGTCATGAATGGATCGAAGAAATTGCCGAAGGTCTTGCTGTTCCCCGGGATGAAGTTGTTCGCGCCTTTTTGGAGTTTGGTGTGAAGCAGTACCAGTGTGGCCAGCTCGCGCTTATTGCTTATCCCAAAGCACAGCGGATGACCCTGTTCCCGGAAGGTGAGAGAAAAACATTGGTGTCTCCTTCGCAAGGTAAAAAAATCAACGGCTGGCTGAATGAGGCTTTCCCGGTAGCAATGAAGAACGAACGCGGAGCAAAAAGGAAGAAAGGCAAGAGGGGCCCAGCTGATGGCTCACGTTGGGAGATTCGCGTAACGTACCGTATACCGATCCTATTAAAGGAAAAGATCCGTTCAATTGCGAATGAGCATACCTTGCCGGTGGGTGAAGTGGTCTGGTTTTTCATTGAACAGGCATTACAGGCATTCCGAAATGGAAGTCTGTCCCTTCAACCGGCTCCAAAGATGATCGGCATGACTTTATTTCAGGGTCGATGAACCTGCTGGCTTTTCATGTCGGAGAAAAATTGTACTTGCTTTGTAGGAATGAAAAGAACGTCTGCGGCAATGCTGACTTGCCGCAGACAGCCTGCTGACAGGCCGCAGACGGTAACGCAGACGCTGCCGCTGACGTTGATTGAACAGGAAGGCTTTTGAGGCTTTTCTTTTGCATGGGATGTGGAAAACATCCTTAGAAATGATTGGGCCAGGAAACCGCCTGTATTTTGGATATTTCACAAATTGTGATTTTGTTGGTAAGGATGTTTTTATGGATGCAGCGATTGAATTCACCCCGGAAAAAGCCTGGCAAGCAGCTCTCGCCAACCTGCAAATGGACATGTCGCGGGCCGCATTTGAAACCTGGGTCAAACCGGCTTGCCTGGAGGATTTCAACGATGGCACGTTTGTAATCAGCTGCATGAACTCCTATGGTCGGGATTGGCTGGCGGATCGATTAACCTCGACCCTGGAGCGATTTCTTTGTGGGGTGATGAACCGGGAAATCAAAGTCCGCTTTATTGTGAAGGACCAGGATTATGATCTGGGCAACTCCAGCGACGAGGACGATGAATATTCATCGGAAATCGACTCTGATCCGGTTGAATTGGATATCTTATACCGATCTATTCGTGATTCTCTGCTTGAACCCGGGCGCGTGGTTCGATTGCCGGTCTATTTTCTCCGCTGGCTACCTTACGTTCAATCACAAGTCATTTTTGTGGTGATGGCCCTATGGCAGGAATATTACCTGGCTTCCGGGGGAAAGGTTCAAAAGGGGAATAACAAAGTATCTGTCCGGGCTGAACAGGTCTGCCAATGGGCCGGAATCAGCCGGGCGCAATTCTTTCGTTTATTACAACCTGGCAGCACCCTGTATTGGTTTGCTAGAAAAAACGAAACAGATCACGAGGTGGACAAACGTACCGGACGTGCCAAAAAGTCATCCAATAAATACGTCCTTTTGGATACCCCTTTGATGCCAGGAGATGCTGATGATTTGAAATCTTTCTTGCTGGATCACGGGATTCGTGAATCACCCGTTTCAGCGCTTCAAGCGGCAGTTACCGCGGATCCAAAACAAATATTGAGCTACCCCACCCGCCTGCCTCCGGACAACTTTGAAACTATGCAACCTCGTTACCTGACCGTCCAGGAGATTGTCCGCGATCTGGTAGGGCGCCGGCTTACTCCAGAGCTTGCCACGCTTGCCGATCAACTGGCAGACCGCATCTTAGCTCAGGGAGAATTCATCCTGGTCAGCTGGTATTTTCTCAAAAACTGGCTGCCGGCCCTGGGACCAGATGCAGCCATGTTGATTCTGATCCTGCGCAATTTGTGTTACTTCAACGATGAGACTGGAGAGCTACGAGATGAGGTCTGGATCGAAGGCGGCTATGAGGCAATTGCCCAACGATTGGGGATCAAGAATCCGCGCACCGTGGCTACCTGGTTGCCGGCCAAGATTGATCGCGGGAAACGGAAAGACGAACTGACCGACCGCACCGATCAAGAATTTGCTCGCCGCCAACGCATCCAGGATTTATTAGGGTTGTTTGTAGACCGTACCGACCACCGCGTGAATTCATCGGGAAGTTATGCCTGGAAGTTCAAGGTGCAGCGCGTCGATCCCCTGACCCCTCAACATGAAATGATCTGGCGGGCAGCCTCGTCGCTGCTGGCTGATTGCGAAGATCAGGGCATATTGGATGAGCTTTACTCATGGGTGGATGAGGTTAACACGGACCTCAATGATTGGATTGAGACTGTCAAAAATGGGTCAAAGGTTGTTTTGAGACTGTCAAACTCAACCAATGGTTGTTCTGAGACTCTCACCGCTATCCTCAAGGATTGTTTTGAGACGCTCGACCTGGAATGCAAAGATTGTTTTGAGACTCTTTTAAAGACTCTTAAACGCTTTAAAGATTCCCAAAAAGAGAAAGATACCTCCTCAACCCAAGATTCGTCGAATTTGTCCGCCGATGATCCTGAGCTTCAAGCGGTGGCGGTGGTAACCGATTCCAACGGAAATTGGGACTTAGAAAAATTATTGGCTCGGGCCGACAAGAAAAACCGTCAAATCCTGTTGAATCAGGAAAAGGATGCCCAGGCCTTTGTCTCCTGGGTGATTCATGGCGCATCCCAGGCGAGCATCCAGAACCCTTATAGCCTGGCTATTGCCAAACTCAAAGAGAATCCCGAAACCAACGCCGGCGGTGCAAGTGAACGATTGGCAGCATACCCACCTCATCAATTGGCCGGGTTGATCGAACAGGAGCTGACGTTCCGCTCTCCGTCCGACCGAAACTGGCGAATGTTATTTGCTCAAGTAAAACGTGACCGGGTTCGTCTTCTGGCGGATGCACTCGGATTGAGATTAGATATCCAGGAGGAATCATGGATGAGTAGTTAAGTCGTCGAGATTAGTAACAATGCCCAGCAGGGCTGCTGGTATCCACAGAAATAATCTTTCAAAACACAAAAAGGAGTCTTCACAATGGCACAAGGCAATTTTACATGGCAACGCGGCGATATCACCGGTGATATTTATTTTGATTATCTGCGACCCGAAAACCAGGACCCGGTTCCTTATTTACGGCTATACCTGATGATCGATGGCAGCCCGGAAGCCAAACCGGTCAAGGGACTTCGCGTTCTGGTATATGGCACACTGGCCGAGCTGGTGTATGGGCACGTTCAGAAAGGCAGCCGGATCGGTGTGGAAGGTCATATCCAGATGCGCAGCCGGCCGAATACCACCACGCCGGTTTTTGAGGTGGTCGCCGAGCGAATTGAATTCATTCGCAATATCGATTATGAACGCGGGAAACAGGTCATCGCCGAGTTGAAACAGCGGAGTAAACGAAATGGCTCCGCATCCAGCGATCTGGAAGCGGTTAAATTAATTCTTGAAACCGGGGAATATGCTCATGATGCAGAATGACCCGGATGAATCCATTATTCAAGTATCCGAAGAGAAGCTGCAAAAATTTGGATGGATCCTTTTGGGAATTGCAGTCTTGTTCACGATTATCGGCGTGTTTATCTCACCGCTCGATGACCAGGGAAAACCGGTGCTGTTGCTGCCGGAAGTAAAAGCTGTGGAAGATTACCGGCGGTCTGCCCAGTCCTGGATTTCCGAATTAGCCATTCTGGATGGAGAAATTGCGCATGTGATCGCCACTGACCAACAGGGTGATTTGTTTACCCAATCCAGATCTGCCCAACAAACCCTGCAGCATGCGGTGGAATTGGCCCAGCGGGTGGACCGCACCGGCGTGCCTCCCATTGGCATGGGAATCCATGAACAGATGCTTTCGACATCGCTTACTTATCTGGAAGCGGCGCGCAGCGCTTTGCAATGGGTAAGCGCCCCTGAAAAGAAAAATCAGGATACGGCGACCCAAAAGTTGGAAGAAGCCCGGAAGATGAAATCAGAATTGGAGGCCAACCAATGGCTGAAATCTCATTAGAGGATTTTCAACGTAACCAATCCATGCGAATCTCCAGAGACATAATCGGTCAAAGCGAGGAGCACGATCAAAAAATGCAAACCAACTGGCAAAAGATGTGGGAGACCGCTCACCAACACCTGGTCAAGCTTCTCCGCTTCCTGGATCAGGATTATGACGAAGCCTGCGAAAAATCCAATCACCCCTTGGAAAAGCTTGCCGACGACGATCTTGCTTACCTGATTCACATCCGGATGCGGGCCTTGATGGATGATGTCAAAAGGAAAGAAAAGCCTGGCGAATTAAACGAGATCCGGCATCAGTTGAAAGAATTGGGCCAGAAATATTCAGAACTTGAACAGGTGAATATGGGTCTGGTGGAAGCCAATAAAAAATTACAAGGTGAAAACAACAATCTCAATTCTCATCTTTCGGCCCTCCGCCAGGCACAAAAGGATGTTCTAAACCAGACAGTGACAGGAACCCGGTCAGTTGCCGAGGTTCCTGTCACACCCGATAATTTAGCTTCACTTCCGATCTGGATAAAATCCTGGCAGGCGTCGAAAGGCTTTGAAAAAAGTTCTGTTGCCGTTCTGGTCATGGGCGATACCGGTAAGGCGCTGCGTCCATCCATCACCAAGGAAATGGCCAAACGGCTTTCCCTGTCTATGGATAATAACAGCCTGGATGAAGCGGTGAGCCGGCTTCTCGTCGAGGAAGAAAACTGCCATCCCATTT
The DNA here is from genome assembly GCF_001050275.1 of Leptolinea tardivitalis. Taxonomy (GTDB): domain Bacteria; phylum Chloroflexota; class Anaerolineae; order Anaerolineales; family Anaerolineaceae; genus Leptolinea; species Leptolinea tardivitalis. The sequence continues at coordinate 276,082 of NZ_BBYA01000010.1, read as the reverse complement.
TGATCGAAAAAATTGAAGGTATGCCTGAGCAAGGATCCAGCTCTGGCGGGAACAGCCCGGATGTACTTCGGTTGACCGAAGAGGGAAAACTTGTTTACCAGGCTCTAGCAGGGCATGAACCCATTGGAAACGAGTATGACCGGCTGATCCGATGCCACTCTTCTCCGGAGCATACGATTTTAAACATCCAGGCTGCAGAGTTTCTTGTGGATGCGGGTTACCTGATTAAAGGGCAGGTTCAAGAGATTCAACTATCCAATGGCGGTTCATTCATTCCGGACATTTCAGCCATTGACCCCACAACCGGGGAACTGATATTTATCGAAGTGGAACGGGATGTACATAAGGACAAGATGTCCAGAAAGCAAAAATGGATCAACCTGTATGAGGCTTCCAACGGCAACCTGTACGTTTTTTGCGACAACCTGACTGGTCAAAGAGCAATCCAGGGGGAGATCAACCTGGCTTTGGGTGGGCTGAACTACAACTCGTTTTTAACCAACTTACATGGGCTCCGGAATGGAAAACGGTCTGAAAAGGATGGTGGTATATGGCTTTCGGTAAGGCGGGGAAAATGAAAGAGGGAACAACCTGGTAGGGCGTTCTTATCCGGTTGTTCCCCTAAAGTCTTAAGGGGGAACGGCGTGGATATTATTAAAGCGGCTTATTATTTTTGGATTATCTTATCCATTAGAATTTTGAAATTTGAATATATTTGGCACATTGCTTCATCATAAGATATTTCCCATTGTTGGGACAAAAAGCGGATAACATCGACAACACTGGTTGGCTCGACTGGTTTATTGTAGATGGATATAAATGGACCATCTGTTTCAGTTAATATTCGATCGCGTGGAATGTAAGAAATTATTTTTCTACCCTGATTGGACTTAATCATTGATGGATTTATAGAAAAATAAAACCCCTTCTGAAGTATCACATCAAGGGTAGTAATCGAGCCCGAATACCAATGAAAAACTGCGACCTGAATTTTATTATCGATTAATATATCTAAGACTTCTTTTTCTGCACCTCTTGAATGCAGAGAAACAAACTTTGGTTTTTGATTTAGTAGGCCTAATACAAAATTCAAACTACGAATTTGTCTTTCAGAACTAGATTTCCATTCGCGTGAAAAATCTAACCCCACCTCTCCAATATATGAGGTGGTGTCAACCATTTCGGAAAAAATTTCAAATTCACGGTTTGTATGTCGCTCTATTTCTAGCGGATGTAAACCTAAAGAAAGGCGAACTTTTTTAAAAGGTTTAACATGAGGTTGACTAAAAACATAGTGACTTGGAAGGTTAGTCATTGAAATTACATAACCACCCTGCATTTCCATGTTTTGAGCTACCCGCTCAGGATTCTTATAGAAATCTAAATGGCAATGGGTGTCTATTAGTACGCAATTCATTTACACTCCAGCTAGATTTTTAATTTCATTTATGGCTTTGTCTCTAAATAAATCTCGGACTTCCTCCATAGCTCTAATTATTACATCGGCATATTCATCTAAATCATTCAAATCCAATCTGCCGTTAGCTAATAATCTTTGCTTTATTTCGTCTTCTGTCGGGTTACTTTTAATGAATGATAAGTATGCACGTAGATCATCAGCAAGAGTTAGCTTTGAATGAATGTTAACCTCGCCTTTGCATATATCTCTTCCATAAATTTCATTGTCTTTACCAATATGGTGAAGCGCAGCCCGCCGGTAAATACAAGGAATGCATAAACCACACTGTCCAGCTTGTCGACGAATCCATTCACGATTATGACCCCGCTTGGAACAGGAGGCCGTAAAAGGTATAGCTTTTTCCAAAACAGCTTGATTTAGACAACTCGCAAGAACTTCCCCTTTAGTTTTAAGAGCCAATGGATTGCTAATCGGATTCGTAATTCCAAGGGTTTTCAATATTTTGTCAATTAATAGTAAATAATATGGGTGTACAGTTCTAGTACTACTGGATCCACCACGCGAAGGAGTTAAGGGCACATTTAATGCCATCGTACCATTCTCCGGAATAATTAATGGTGTTGTAATACCAATGGAGTTTGCTACATAAATACCTAAAATGATAAATAAAAATGATCGGCCGCGAAGAGTTGTGTCACTACCTGTATTTGCGCCAACAGCGATTAAAATATCATTAAGCCTTCCCGGATAACAGTCCTTGAGAATTCTTAAAGTGCCTTCCTGATCAGAAAGTGGGCCAGCCATACGTGGATCATGATGTCCAATAAGAGCCAATGATTTATCTTTGTTTTCTTCCAACCAGTTAATTACCCCGACAAGCGAATCGAGCCCCCCAGAGAAAAGACTTACAGCTTGCCCTCTAATTATTGGTAGCGGAAGCTGCTCTTGATTTTTTAAGACCAATGATGTATTTCGTTTTTCAAATTTTATTTCCCAAAAATCACCTGTAAGAAAAGAAAGGCATTTATTCAACTCGGGTTGAGTTAGATTCCATTTGCCTGGATTTGAGACTGGCAAACATACTGATAAATTTCGTGTCCAATTATCTGGTGCTTTTTCTCTAATAATCCATCTATCCACTGCATATACCGTGTTCGCTAATAAAACAAGATCTAATAAGACATCATTTATATCACTCGTTACTTTTTCTAATTTGGGATATTCCAGGTTGAGAGTACATGAATTCCCATTCTCTTGTAAATTTATAGTTGCAAATGAATGGGGCTTTTGAGGTGGTGTAATATCAAGATTAATTTTCATCTTCTCACCTATCAAAGACTTTATATGTCTGCTCTAAAATACTATCTGCAAGAGAAGCCCCTTCCTCTCCTATCCAATTTATCTTAGAGAGGTCTTTATCAAAGGTCTTCAAACGAACTAAAGATGAGATCATATCTTTGATGCTGGTTAAAAAACCAGATGCTTTCTTTTCCCCATGTCTTGTTACCAACCTCTCGTAAAACACTCGACAAAATTGTCGATATAAATAATGGCCAAAAAATCTTGTCAATAAATTTCCCAATTCATTAACTTGGATTGTTTTTTCAAATATTTCCTTGACTTCTTCGTAGGTTTCTGCTTTTTCTAGTAATTCGTCCATTAAGTCAGAAAGAGCATTGCGGGTATCAACTTCATCAAGAGTACTACCATCTTCGCATAATCGGTCAGCTAAAGCTAATGCCACTTCCTTTGCGGGATGACCAATAAGATCTGAAAGGCCTTCATCTTGTAAAGCTTTTTCTAAACCACGACTGGCTACAGAACTTACAAATCCAGCTAACCTTTGCCCTGTTTTTTGTACTGAACGACTTCCACCAATTGTCCCACCACCTTGCGATACCGTTTCAGACCCACCATTAGCTTGAATATAACCACGAACTATATCTCGCGCAACTTCTTGAGACACAGCTCCGTTCCGTGAAGCCCTTGTCACGTCACCCTTTTGCTTTCCCCACTGGGGTGTTGTAGGTGCCTGATACCCTTTTGAAGTTCCCATATTATCACCTAATTAAGAAGAGCAGCTGCGATCATCGATTTTGTAGTGCGCAAATAATCAAGTGGACTTTTAAATATATCCTCTAAATTTGGTTTTACTTTTATTAATATAAGTAAATCTACCCCAACAGCCGGCGGGATTGAATCGGGTGGGATTGATGTAAGAAGTTTAGCCAACATCTCAGCGCTCTTAGATATATCATTTTCAATTAATAATCTCAGACCGTCATAACCTTTTTTATCATCTGGATATTGTTCAACATGATGTTCGAATAGAGCTAACAGTAAATCAATTTCATCAGTGCTAATTTCGTGTGTGGAATGTAAAGCAGTTGATATTCGACCAGGTTTATCAGAAATAAGATCATCAAAAAGTTGGCGGATAAAGGGTGGTACTAATGTAACATCTGAAAGTGTAGATTGAAGTCGGTCACGTGCGATCCAGAAGTAATCCCTTAAATCTACTTCTCCAAGCCGAGGCTCTATTGTTATCCATTTTCTCAAAAATAAACCACCCCACTCCGCCGCTACTTCTTTAGCATCACTTTCATTATCCAATTTGCCAGTCGGTAAACACAAAATTTGTTCTAGCTTTTTTATTTCTATTGGGAAACCATCTTGAGATGCTTGCCACTTGTATAATTGGTTAAATCGTTTTGGTTCCGTATATTCCAATACCATAAGCTTGACTAAAATATCATCTTTTAGATTAGATAACCGAGCTACATCAGCCAATTTTCTGCGCAAAACATAAGCATTAAGGAACCTTTTTACTTGTCGAGGATTACCCTTGAGACCCTCGGTAATCAACGGCGATACTGAGGCGCAAAACTTTAAATTGGTAGTTAGCTCTTCCATTAGTGTTCCCCCAAAAGCTGATTGGATAGCTCCATAGCCAAAAACACTATAACGATCTTCAGAACAGTGTTTTTCATATACGGCATGTAATTTTCCAAAAGCGTCGGAATCTAATGCCTGGTTGCAAAAAAGCAGCGACATATAAGTTTGTACTTCAGCAGGGGAAAGGCGTGGTAAACGATATGGAACTTGGATTAACTTCTCAAGGTAATCATTAACAATATCGGTTTGAGGTTCATATTCACCAGACTCGGCACGAATTTCTTCTGGTTTATAGATAGAAGATATGGCATGTCTGACTATACGAGGATCGGCCCCGATTACAAAAGCGGTTCGGTCAACACTAAGGAAAAGTTTTATTGCTTCTAAGTTATCAATAATTCTCTGAGGACTACATCTGTCCAAATCATCAATTAATATTACTAAAGATCGAATATCGGAATCGGCCAACATCTTTGAAAACCGTTCTCGGAACATCCTAACATCCATTGGCCCAGCTTTTTTACCTTCACCTTTTAGAACATCCTCCCATCCAATTTTTGACTCGTTTCCGCTTCCTGCTTTGTTTTCTCCGATTCCAATCAACGACTTACTTGCATCAACAATAGATGGAATTAGGCTCACACCCCCTGTGAGATAAGCTAGTAAAGCTGGAACTGCCACTTCTCGAAAACCAAGACGGGCAAGACGCATCCAATCCACTGATTCCAATAAAGATACAATACTTTCTTTTACCTTTGGACCAAACCTTTTATTTTTCCCAAGTTGAATTAGGATTGTACTAAGTAAAGCAGACTTAGCATCATCATATCCTTCAAATAGCCATCCATTAAAATAAAGACAAACTACTCCGTTTAGTCGATCTCTCTCTTGAGATTTTTCAGGATAATTTTCAGGGTCTAGGTCATGCTCAAGCATTTTCATAATGCTTGTTTTTCCGCTTCCCCAATCGCCAAAAATTCCAACTGTTATTGGAAGAAGTTTATCATCCATAACTACTGATTTAATTAGATCGGCATGGACTTTAAATCCTAAAAGGTCTAAAGTGGTTTCATTATCTGGCCACATAATTTAATCTCCCTTTAGAAAAATCTCAGGAATAAGTTAATTTTACACTTGATAATAAACGCCGCATAATCATTTGACCGTGAAATGAGCAATAATTACAAATTCCGATTATATTAACGAAACAAACCATTTAGTGCACGCTGTGTGCACTAAATGAGCGTACAATTATTAATAGATCTTTTTAGTGATAAACCATAGGGGGAATTAATGACCACACCCAAAAATATGCGAGCACAAACTTTTACCCTGAAAAATGGTGGCGCCGTTCACACCTACATCAATGATGATGCCATCATTCTGCAAATCAGAAAAACAACGCCCTCTGAAGAAGATCTTTTACAACCCTCCTTCAAAGTAGCCGTCAATTTATCCCCGCAAGAGGCTATGGCAATCGCCACTGAGCTGCTTTTGGCAGTATCGAAACATTTGAAAGACTCACCCCAACCGGAAAAATCTTAACTTCCTGGAGCACGCCCATGACCACTAAATTAATTGTAGCCCCACCTGCAACTGGCAAGACACAAGCTTGTATTAAACGGATACAAGAACTAAGAGCAAATGAACCGCTTGCCTCTGTTTGGGTGGTCGTTCCAGATCGTTTGCAGGCCTCTGCATTTCGAAGAAGAGTTGCGGATTGTGAAGGCGCCATCGGTACTTATGTTGGAACCTTTGGCGATTTATACAAAAATATCTTGGAACATTCTCAAATGCATGTCCCCGTCGCATCTTCACCACTCCTCCACCGGCTGATTCAAGAGGTGGTTGATCTCGCGGTTGAACAAGGCGGATTACCTCATTTTTCTCCTTTACAAAGGATGCCAGGCTTTATCCTGGCATTGCGGGAATCCTTTGCAGAATTAAAAAGATCGCTGATCTATCCAGATCAATTCATCGAATTCACCCGATCGGGAACCACGGCCCAACAAGAACTGGCCCTTTTATATTCTCTTTATCAAACTCGCTTGAGAGACTTGAATTGGGCTGACCCGGAAGGGATCAGCTGGCTCGCAGTCGAAGCTCTCAAGGGCCATCCTCATGTCGCTTCTTCAATCAAACTCCTGGTCGTAGATGGGTTCGACTCCTTGAATGGCGCACAACATCAAGCGGTAAAACTATTATCTACACAGGTCAGTGAAATTCTAATTACTTTTCCTGGCATCATCGGATCCAAACGCCCGGCGCACCGGCGTTTTCTCGAAGACTTGGATAAACTCATCCAGGAATTATCTCCCCACCACATTTCTTTAAACAATCCACCCTTCTTACCTGCTGATCTCTTGCACATCGAGCAAAACCTCTTTGAATCCAGCGGCAGCGTTATCCAACCGGCGATAAAACCCATCCTGCTCGAAGCGCGGTCTCCAGCCGATGAAGCCCGAGAAGCCCTGCGCTGGATAAAACGGTTGGTTATACGCGAAGGCATCCCATTATCCAGTTGTATGATATTCACCCCCAACCCATCGGTCTATCATCCACAACTCAAAGCCTGCGCAGAGGAGTTTGGGATACCCATTCGGTTTACACAAGACGAACCTTTGAGTGAATCGCCGGCGATCACCGCATTGCTCAATTTGCTTGCTTTACCCTCCAAAAATTTCAATACACGGGCGTTGGTCAATGTCCTGCGTTGCCCCTATTTTGACCTGTCCATCAGCTCGGATATCGCTGATCAGTTGGAATTGGTCAGTCGTGTCGCTCAAATTGTGGAAGGTCGTGACCAATGGCAAGAAACCTGGGATCGTCTTGCTCCTCATTCGTTCGAGGAACAATCCGATGTAGACGACGAACGCATATTACCAGGTTTGCCGCGCGGTGCGAAAGCCAATCAGCTTCGCCAGATCATGGAGGCGCTGTTCAATCGCATCACGCCGCCCGATCACAGCTGCTCTCAGACCGAATGGATTACCTGGCTGGAAGACCTTCTGGACCAACTCCAGTTTTATCAAAATGCCACCACCGAGAGAGACCAGAACGCCTGTGAAGTTTTTAGAGAAACCTTACGAGCTCTCGTTTTGAGCGAAGTGGTGGCTGGTGAGCGGGTAGTCGATTATGCCCAGTTTTTCATAGATCTGCAAGGAACTTTAGAGGGCGTCGGACAACGCGAACCAGGTGTGTCAGGAAAACCAGCTCTACTGGTGGGACGCATGGTCGAGGCGCGCGGATTGCGCCTTCAGGCGGTCGCTTTGCTAGGTTTATCCGAAGGCCTATTTCCCGCTAACGAACACCCGGATCCTTTTCTAGATGAACCTCTGCGTGCTGCATTAGGTTTAGATCAACGCTTGCAACGCGAGCAGGCAGGGCTTTTTTACCAGGCTGTTACCCGTTCCGACAGGCACTTGTTGATCACACGCCCTTACCTCTCAGAAGACGGCGAGAAATGGGAGGAATCGACTTTTTGGAAAGCCGTGCAGCGATTATTTAGCAAAGAAGCAGTTGAGACAGTACGCCCTGATGACCCGCAACCATTGGTTGAGGCTGCCTCGACCCAAGAACTGCTTTTTACCGCTGTGCGCCGGCAAAGCCTGCCCCAACGATACGATTTTCTCCATGAACGTTGGAATGGTTTGCGCCATGCTCGTGAGGTGGTGAAAGCTAGGCGGGCCAAGCATCCCAAAGGACCTCATGAAGGATATGTAGAAGCGATCGCTCCATTCATGGAAAAAAGATATTCATCCGAGCATACCTGGAGCCCATCCCGGCTGGAATACTATGGTACATGCCCTTACCAATTCTATATTCGCACCGCCTTAGGCTTAGAAGCGCGTGCAGTACCCCAGTTAGGTCTCGAACCGGGTCAGTTGGGTTCAATGCTGCATAAAATCCTGGAAGACACATACCGCAACGCATCTGACCCAAAGGACATTGAGGCCGTTTTATCCAGTTTGGAAATTATCGCAGGACAGGTTTTTTCTGACGCCCCAAGGCAATTTGGGTTTCGCCCCTCAACGCTCTGGGAAAATGAGAAGGCAGAACTTTTGGATACGTTGCGCCAGACTATACAAGCGCTGGTAGCTGAGACTGATTGGACGCCGATTGAATTTGAAATGGGGTTTGGAAAAGGCGACTATCCCCCATTGATCATTGACTTGGGATCTGAAGTTTTGCGAATTCGGGGGGTGGTAGACCGTGTGGACAGAAATTCGTCTGGGCAGCTGCGGGTGATTGATTATAAATCCGGCAGCATGCATCTCACAGCTAACGATTTGAAAGACGGGCATCGTTTGCAGTTGCCGATCTATGCATTAGCAGTTCGCGACGCCCGTAAACTGGGCATACCCGTGGAAGGAATATACTGGAAAATCCTCGGCGCCGAAGCGGGTTCCCTCAAGCTCAGTAAATTTAAAACCGATACCAACCAGGGTGTCGATGCTGCCATTGAAGTCATGATGGCTCACTTGGTACGCATTGTGAACGGCATCCGCTCAGCGGAGTTTCCTTCGAAAACCCCGCGCGTTGGTTGCCCATCTTACTGCCCCGGCGCTCAATGGTGCTGGCGTTTTGAACCGGAGTATTAATTATGACCGAAATATTACGTGAACGAGTGATTACTTCCTTTGGTTTAACCCCGGACCAACGAGATGCTGCAATTGAAAGGAACCGGGATATTGTGGTCACCGCCGGAGCCGGCAGTGGGAAAACTCGTACTCTGGTAGCGCGGTATGCTTCTTTATTGGCAGATGGATTATCACCTCGGGCGGTTGTGGCTGTGACGTTCACCGAAAAGGCAGCCCGGGAAATGCGCTCGCGGGTACGCCAGGCATTAACGGACCTCCTGAAGCAGGCTTCAACCGAAGAAGAACGCCAGCGGTGGATTACTGTCAATTCAGAAATGGATGCTGCCCGGATTGGCACCATTCATAGTATATGCGCTGAAATTCTTCGCGCTCATCCTGCAGAAGCAGAAATTGACCCCAAGTTTGATGTCCTGGATGAGGGTTTAACCGCCGCACTGCGCATGAATATGATTGACGAAACCATCACCGTTTTGGCTGGTCAACCTGAATATTCTATTTTGTTTCAGCATTTTGATATCGCTAGCCTGAGAGGTCTACTCGGATTTCTCCTGGAACACCGCCTGGAAGCCCAAGAAACCTTTGAAAAAAGCTTCGACAGCGTTCAAGTTGTGAACCGGGCCATTCGAGACGGGATGCAGCACGAAACGATCTATGGATGTATCCAGGAATTACGGAGTTTTAGTCAGCCCAGCTTACTGCAAGATGCCGGGGATAAGCTCACGCAGCAGGTGCAAGAATTATTGGCCCTATGGAGTGATGCTGAAAATGCACTTGCCCAAAATGATCCCGTAGCGTGTGCCGGTTTTTTATATAAAGCCAGGCGTGAAAAAATGAAAGGCAACATTGGCAGCAAAACCAGCCGGGCAAAAGCGATCGTTGCAGAGGTACAAGCCGCCTACGATGAGTGCTTGAATCCCATCGTTGGGGGAAAAGGGGCAAATGATTCTCCGCCGGACCGTGAAAGTGAAAACCGCTTTTTAAGCTTATATCCCATCATCAAAGCCGTATTTGGGCTGCTCGCTTCTGCATATCAGAATGCATTGTGTCAGCGTCGTGCACTAGATTTTGATGACCTCGAGAGCGGGGCAGCACGCTTGCTCAAAATCCCTGAAGTCCGACAACATTGGCAAGCAGAAATAGCCAGCCTGCTGGTCGATGAATTCCAGAACACCAATGAGCGGCAGCGCCAGATTGTTGAAGCCCTGGCTGGTGCCCCTGGGCGATTATTCGTGGTGGGTGATGCGCGCCAGAGCATTTATCGCTTCCGCCGCGCGGATGTCACCGTATTCCGATCTATTCAACAGCGCGTCCGCATCCAGGGAGGTCTGGTGATTGACCTGGATCAAACCTACCGTGCCCACGAGCCACTGCTACAAGCTACTGGCGACCTGTTGACAACGGTGATGGGCACCGCGGACGATACCTCCCGCCCATATTATGTACCATTCTCTCCTCTTCACGCGGTGCGCAAAACAGAACCCGAATATATCAGCCATCCGCACATTGAATTTATTCTAGGCGCGGGTGAAGATACCGTTGCAGCAAGACCGTTGGCTTCACGAGCCCTGGCCGCACGATTGCTGGAACTGAAAGAGCAAAAGCAAATTCGTACCTGGGATGACGTCACCCTGCTTTTACGCGCTTCAACTGGTTTTGCGGCCTATGAAAATGCATTCGAAGATGCAGGAATCCCGTTTGTCACCGTCGCCGGCCGTGGGTTTTATGACCGACCAGAAATTCGGGATGTGCTCAATATCCTTCGTGCATTGGCGGACCCGGCGGATGATCTTGCCATGGCCGGCCTTTTACGTTCCCCAGCTTTTGGATTGACGGATGCAGCCTTGTACCAATTACGCTGGCAAGAGGACGTTCCGATTCCTTATTGGACGGCGCTGCAAGGCGACCTGGAAATGCTGGAGGATGCCGATCGTACCCGCGCCGTCCGCGTGAGGGATATTCTGAACCAGCTTTTGCCTCAAGTAGATCGCATCACGGTCGCCGACCTGCTGAAAAAACTGGTGGACATCACGGATTACCGCTCTATCCTGGCCGTGGAAGACGGTAATGGAACCGGAGGTCGGCTGTGGCGTAATTTAGATAAACTGCTTACTGACGCCCAGTCCAGCGGCCAGATCAATGTTCGCGATTTTCTTGAATACCTGGCGACAATCAATGATGCGGGAGCGCGTGAAGGCGAAGCGCCGGCCGAAGCCCAAGGATCTGTGCGGCTGATGACTATCCACAAATCCAAGGGGCTTGAATTTCCGGTCGTCGTACTGGCAGATGCCAGCCGGGAACCTAGAGGAGGAAGCGAGGCAATCTACCTATCGCCGCAGATAGGTCTGTCCTTTAAGCTGGACCCGCCGCCCATGATCTATCGCCTTGCGAAGTGGGAGAACCAAAAACAGGACGAGGCAGAGTCCCTGCGGCTCCTGTATGTTGCACTGACACGTGCCAAGGATAAACTGATCATCAATGGACATTCCACGCCAACCTCCAAAGGGGAATGGCAGGCCAAAGCTTGGCTCGGCGATTTATGCACCGCAGCTCAGGTTGATGCAGATACGCTGGTTCAACAATCTGGAACTGCTATGCTGCTTCCGTTGAATTCGGGGCAAAAGGTGCGCGCCTGCGCGGTTTCAGCAGAAGCGGGCGGCCTAGCAGCCAACGAAGCGGTGCACCCCCCCTCCCACGAGGAAGCCGATCTCGCCCCGCTCTATCCTTCCCTGTTGGAACCTGAAGCCGCTGTGATCCACGAAGACGAGCCCGAGGAGATGCATGCCTGGCGGGCGACCGGCTCCGCCGAAACCATTCCGCCGGGCGTCGTCGGACAGATGGTTCACAAAGCCATTGAACTGTGGTTGTTCCCCGGGGACCCGCAGCTGCTGCCTCTTTTAGAAACCGCTGCGTTAAACGCCGGTTTAGCCCATCCGGTCCAACAATCTACAGCGGTCCGCCATGCCGTCGAATACCTGGAACGATTGCGAAACCATCCATTGCGGAGTGAGATTGATGCTGCAGCGCAGCGATATCACGAGCTACCCTACTCCCGCAGGGTTGATGATCATGCAGAAACAGGCTACATAGACCTGTTATATGACTCGCCTTCGGGGTGGCAGATCGTTGATTTTAAGACGGATTCCATCCGAAGTGTGAAGGAACGAGACGATTTGATCCGGCAATATTCACGCCAAATGCGCAGGTATTCGGGGGCGGTCGAAACGCTGATTGGCCAAAAGGCCCAGACCCGAATTATTTTTCTTGATGATCATGGTCGAATCGAGATTGCTAAAATCGGATGAAGATACTGGGCTTTTTCCTTATAATGAAAAATTTCAGGGTGCAAAACTTACTCGGAGTGCACGTTGTGTGCACTCCGTTCCTCAATACTTGTATCATGGATGATAGAAAGGGAAAGTAAATTATGTCTCAGAGGCAACAACTTGAACGAATCATGGAAATTGATCGTCGGATCAGAGACGATGAGTATCCCAATGCAAATCGACTATCGAAATCCCTTGAAGTAAGCCGGCGCGTCATATTTAACGATCGAGATTTTATGATAAATCGTCTGGGAGCTCCAATCGAATTCGACCGTGTTCGAGGCGGTTGGTATTATTCTGATAAAACTTGGGTTTTACCGGGAATGATTGTAACTGAAGGCGAATTATTAGCTTTTTTCCTGAGTGTAGAAATTTCAAAAAGGTATCTGGGAACCAGCTTGGAATCTTCCCTGCGCTCGGCAGTTGAAAAGATTTCCAAAGGTGTCAAAGGCCCAGTAACAGTTGATATGGATACGCTTCGATCGCATTACACCTTCTCTGCGCCAATGTTGATCTCAGCAAATGAACAATTCTTATTGGATATCCACCATGCAATTTACGGAAGTCAATGTTTGTGGATTCGATATTACGCTGCATATCGTGGTGAATATACAGAACGAACGGTTATGCCATACCACCTAAATAACGTTAGGGGAGATTGGTATCTTATCGCTTTCGATAAACTGCGCAATGAGTTTCGCACCTTTCTGGTGAGTCGAATTGAAAACTTAAAAATTTTGCCAGAAAAATTTATTCGGGATGCGAAATTCTCGATCTCAGATTGGATGGGCAGTGCCTTCCAGGCTGACCGAGGTGGTGAGGCAACTGATGTATCGATCAAATTTAACGCTGTTACCGCACGATATATCCGTGAACGGAATTGGCATGCATCGCAGAAGGTTGAAGAACTTGAGGATGGAAGCCTAATCCTACACCTGAAAACTGGTGGCCTTGGTGAAGTAAAACGTTGGGTGTTGCAATACGGGAGTGGCGCTGAAGTTCTTTCTCCAGAAAGTTTACGCCAAGAATGTATTGATGAAATCAAGAGCGTAGCAGGCGTTTATGGAATCTAAAACAAGATAAGAAAGGGGCGGCAATGAAGGAAGAGAATTACGTAGATACAAGTAAATCCAACGAAACATTGTCATTTTTGATGTCGGGGTTGGTTGCCCTTGCTGAAAATAATTGGATGTACCCGTATCCATCCACCCTAATCAGAGCCCGAGGTCTGCTCTTTGGTGCTTACATAGAACAAGGTAATTGGAAATTCCAGTCGATCAGTGAGTTTCTCCGAATGATTCAAACGCCTCTCAAGGATTGGTGGCCATTTTCTGAGCTGCCAGATGGGATTGATCCTGATATCCCAATGATCGATTCGCAGCTACAAATATCCAGCCAGGTGGAAGAACTGCTGCTCGATCTGGATGACCTTTCTGGTAATCAGAAATTCAATGCCAGCGAGCTCAAACTTGTTCTAGATAACCGTAAGATTCGTGACGCTGTTCTAAAAGTTCAAAAACACCCCGAATTGGAAGACGCTTATGTAACCCTTCGACGGTTTCTAATTGAAAATCCATGGATCAACATCAGTGATGGCATCCATATACCTAATGAAACAATCCAATTAATGGGAAAAGTTAGCGACTTCTATGAAAAACCATCTCCCAATATGCTTCATGAAGGGAAATACTGGCTCTGCCCTCGCTGCAATGGAATATTGATTTGGGCAGACGAAAAACCCAGATGCGCGACGAAGGGCTTATGCGAGCAGATTGTAGACCTTGCTCAGGCAAGAGCGATCACTAATGAAATAAGCACACTGAAAATGACCTTCAGAAAACGAGTTCAATTGCCAGGATTGCCGGAGTTGGAGTTGCATCGAGAACTCGCCAAAATTCCGGGCGTATCTATCGCATTATGGCCTGAGGCTGACCGGTATGACCTGCTCGTTGAGAAAAATGGAAACATGCGCTGGGCAATTGATGTCAAGGATTATGCCAGCGAATTTACCCTGAGCAATTTGTTGCGCCAATCTCGCCCGCCCTATAAGAAAGACGTGAAATTCTATTACGTCATCCCGGATTACCGGGAAAGGATGACTTCAGGGTATCTTCAGAAATTAAAGAAACTGGCCCCCCAAGCGAAGATCCAATTGATGAGCACATTCTTGAGGGAAGTTACCAAGGCATAGGTCGAAGGTAAATCAAGTTCGTTTGCCTTAAACCGAAAAGGAGACTGACAATTATGTATTCTTCACTTCAGGATTTGTTCAAAACCCGATTTCCTACCGAAAGTAACGATAAGGAGATAAGTTTTAATCTCCTCATCAGAGTGGAAACGGGGCTCCGCCTACTTGAAATGCTTGGATTACAAGACCAGCCAGCAATGACCATTTGGGCTCTCAATCAAGGGTTGGTTACGCCAGCTTTAGCTGACCTGCAACTGAATGAAATTCAAAAACGTTGGCTTGCAAATTATCGGGCAGTCATCCACCGGACGAGTAAAAGAGATTGGCAATTCGATTTTTCGACCTACGCTCAATATCCTGAAAATAAGAGGGTATATCGATTGCCCGGCGATGAAAATTACGAGGTAGAACCGCTTTCACGAACCGGGAGACAAACACAGAGAATAAAAGTATATGATGAAGTGTTTTCAGGGGTATTACCGTTCAGGAAAGAAAAGCGGTCGATTGCCTCTCAAGGATCATATGGATTCGCATATAACCGAGAGTACAAGGGTGAAGTGGTTTTTTCGGAAAAAATATTGAGAGAAGCACGGAAACATCCAGTTTCCAGTTTCAAGGTGCACCCTGAACGAACCAAGCAGACCTACTCACATCAACAATTGCGCGAACTGGCTATAGAAATGGATCATCTAGAACAAAGCCAGGGATATAAACGCCCCAACAAATGGCTTGACCGCATTGACTCAATGATACGGTATCGAGCTAGACGTCCAGATGGAAGTCTGAGCGAGGTAAATACAGAAGCGTTAGCTATTTCAGGAATGACTCATGTCGCTGGTATGGTCGGATCCGGGAAAAGTACAATCGCTACCTTGATCGCCTTTGATATCGCCCAACACCATCCGAGCCAACGGGTTACTTTGGTGGTCGCAGATGTTGTCGAAGTCCTACGGATGTCCGAATATTTCAATAACTTGCTTGCAAATAACGATTTTCCGGTCGCGGTCCCGTTGCTCGGTGCCACGATGCGGGATTCTCATCTCATCAACGTGTACAGACAAAAAGAATTTTCAATCGCTTCTGATCAATGGCGATTGAGATTTCTAGATACCACTTGCCTTGTCAAGCATTGGCTTGCCAATATTGACGAAACTGTTGAGGGCAGCATGGAGCCAGGAAACGAACCATGCAATGAGCTTTTTGAATTAAATGATAAGAGCGATCGAAAGAAACATTTTCTGTGCCCTTTGTTTTCGATCTGTCCAATGCAACAAGTGTATCGGGATATGATCGATTCCCCAATATGGGTGACAACAATGGGCGGGTTGGGCCAGGCCAAAGTCCCTTCGCAAGTGGATAATAGACAAATCCCTTTATGGCTATTGGTTTACGAACAATCAACGTTGGTGATTCTGGATGAGATTGATTCCGTACAAGGATGGTTTGATAAATTATTGGCTCCAGATCTTATTTTAGATGACACAGGCGCAGGAGGATTGCTGCAAGACACTTTACGAAAAATCAGCAACTATCCCAGTGGCAAATTTCGGGAAAGCACTGATGTGGATCGCTGGCGGCAATCGTATGACCAAACCATGCCTGCATTGCGGAACTTTTTAGGCTTGCTCGAACGGAATTTGGATTTGCGAAATTGGTTATCTGTCCGGCCTTTTACATCGCTGCGTATCCTATCCGAACTCGCTGGCCGTATTTCTGGGTACAGCTTATGGGAAGGTGAGGATGCGCCTAAAGAGGTTAGGGATTTGTATCAATCCCTCCAAGAACGTTTCATCTCGATGCAGCAAGCCGATCTATCGACTGAATTGTTTAGCAATCGCGATGAGAAATCCGAACTGATACTCCTTTCACTACAAATTGCATCTTATGGCCGTGGTGAAATTAATCCATCAACAAACAAGAGTGTTTCGGCCTGGATCAAGAAAACAATGGAGGGTCTACCACAGCATATCCAGGATGAAATAAAGGTAAGAGGTGAAGCGAAATCAAAAAATCGAGGCGATAGCGAAAACACTGGTAATCCCCAAGATATGTCTACGCTCACACGGCGTCTTGAACTCGGATTGGTCGCATCAGCGCTAGATCGTGATTTACGCGGCCTCTTTTATGGATGGCATTATGTTGAGGAGTTATTCGGTGAAAACGGAGGACCAACCCTCATACCACCATCTTTCGCCGGCCTCCTGCCTACCCCACCTCTGGGTCGCTGGCGAGGATTCCGCACGACCGAAGAAGGAGATACAGCTCGTAAGGTGCTCAGCCTAGCAGTTTTCGAATACGCAGCTGTGGGTCGCTTTTTTGTTCAGAACTTTGACCATCTTTTATCGGATTTGGATGGAAAAGCCGGTCCGAACGTATTGGCGATGTCCGGAACCAGTTGGATGCCAGATTCAGCAAAATTCCACTTTGCGGTTCCAGTTGTTGGAATCCTCGAACCTGACAATTCGATCCAGGATGCAATTCGCAAAAGCACTTTTACTTATTTGCCCCAATCAACCGAAAGTAAGGGGAGCAAAAAGAAATCTGTGCATTACCTGCGGGTGTCAGGTGCTGGCAAAGAAATGGGCGAGAACCTGGAGCAAATGATCCTGGCTCTGGCCCGCCACCCTGACAAATTCATGTCCCCCCTTGTTAGAGAGCTAGAAAAACTTGACCAATTAAGTAAGGTCGACGCAGATTGGGAAGATCGAGCTCGGATCTTGCTCATCGTAAATTCTTACGAACAGGCCGAACAAACTGCAACGATTCTGCGCAGCTCACTTAAGTCTGACTTAGCAGAAGATGTATATGCCCTCGTTAGAAGCAACGAAACCTTAGATTGGGATTGGCGACCGTATAAAGCGATCAAACGGAGTGAAGTCGAAGCTAGCGGTCACCTGGCTCGTATCCTTGTCGCGCCGATGGGGGCAATCAGTCGCGGATATAACATTGTCAGTCCCAAAACCGGTAGAGCGGCTTATGGATCGATATATTTTCT
Organism: Leptolinea tardivitalis; assembly: GCF_001050275.1. Taxonomy (GTDB): domain Bacteria; phylum Chloroflexota; class Anaerolineae; order Anaerolineales; family Anaerolineaceae; genus Leptolinea; species Leptolinea tardivitalis. Next base: position 258,660 of record NZ_BBYA01000010.1, on the reverse strand, counting down.
AATCAGGCCCATGACGCCGCCGTTTGATGCAATGACGATGGTGGCTGGAATTAACCATAAACTTGATGAATGGCTAAATCCAGAAAATAATCTATGGTCAAAGAATTCTTCGAATATTCTTGCCCAGGTCAATGCCTTACGAATCGAAGCTCGGAACGCTTGGCAGGCAATGGAAAGAGGAAAATTCTATCGTTTAATGGAAGAAACGGATAAGAAAGAACTCGGTGCCAGCACTGCAAGTTCAGTCATTCAAACTTGCGGTCGGTTGGTGCGAGGTGGAGTTCCATTTAGAGCTTATTTTGTGGACGCCTCTTGGGTTAATAGTCAGAAAACTTCTGAGGGCGATCTTGTTGCCCACCCTGGTGACAGTCTCCTGGCAGCCATGATTGAGCGTCTATTAAATTACACCAATAGCGACGTCGGACGGGCATTGTATGGGGCCTTTTATGACGGACTTCAATCACCGATTGGGGTTCAACTCGATTTTAGTAATTACAACAGCTCGTTCAGTATGGATGGGAATTAATCGTTAGACCATTGAAAGGAAAAAATATGCCGCGGAAAATCATCCCCCAGAATCTTTTACCGACTCGTTTTCGCCTTCGCATGGATGCCTTAGGAGAAAAAAGCATCCATGTATTAACTTCCAACTGGTGGGGCGAAGCGAACTATGTCGCCAAGCAATTAGCCCAAAGCTCATCTATGAATGCGAAAACGGGGTTTTTAAATCAGGCGGTGACTGCCCTTTCCCCAGTACTGGTTCATGGTTTTAGAAAAACCAGTGTGTATCCTCAGCCCCCTTTATATCAGATGCTCGCTCTCAGTCAATATCCGGGTGAAAATCTGGTTAATTCACTTGCTCGCCATTGGGCTGATATCTGGTTGAATACTTCGTTCCCAAATGTACTACCATCAACCATAAAAAAAAGTTCCGAAAAATTGTATGACCTGATTAATTATTCCCAACAGAGGTGGGTTGAAACAACTGTGTCCGAAGCTTTGAGTGATGGGAGGAATAACCTGCGTTATTCAGCGTTACCTAGCCTCATTGCATCACAATTCGTGGCAGGTGGCCAATCATCATTTTTTGACAGAGAAATTAAGTGGGGGCTGATCCAACAAGATGATAATGGCCTGGCAGTGGTAAGCGAACCTCAGAGATCTGAACATGGACACACATTCGCGTACATGATTCGGTTCGCGCTTCAATACCAACCCGGAAGTAAAGAGCCATGGATCCATACTTTCATCTCCTGCCAACGATATATGGACAAGCCATTGGTTTCAGGCAACAAAGACCGAAATGCTACGATTCTATTACGATGCAAACAGCCATTAAATCCCGCATGGAGTGATCAAAACACTACCCTTGTTCGCCTTCCAGTGCTAAACACCCCGACCAAATCATCCACAAGAATAGCCCCGCCAAAGTTTTTAGATGGTTTCCATTCGCTCCTCGACCGCGCCCAAGCTCGGGAGATAGAACAAGACCCATCAAAAATATTTAATGAACCTTTGCGGTATCAAAATCCAAGTGAGGACAACTACTTTGTGCTTTATGCCGAAGGATATGAACCCGATCATCCACTCGGCAGTGGGTTTGGCGCTAAAGAGAGAACGGAAATATATCGGATTATTGAAAAAAGGCTCAGTTCTATTCTTGAACCAGGATGTGCGATGAAGCTTTACAAAGGCGCTTTTGAATCAAAAGCATTGGCCCCGTGGAAAAACACTGAAAAGAAAAGTCCAATTGATCCGAATTTGAGACACGAGGCGCGGATTAATGCCTTCTTGGCATCATCCCAGGGTCGGAAAACGAACATCGTTCTTGCTTCATACGCCCCAGAAATGGCTAAATCGATGAAATATTTCGTGGAGCAGCGCCATTTTATATTTACAGAAAATGATACGTGGCCGGCCCAAGTGTGCTTAATCGAGGTCACCATTCCGGACCATTTATTCAAACCGCTGGAAATCCAACAAAGAGAAGGCCAGAAGAAATCAGAAAGCCGAGTTGAAGCAGAACAACGCTTATCTCTCGAATGGCAAAAATATTTGCATCAATTCAGAAGCACTGAAAACGAGAAGGTATTCGCGTGGATTGAAATTCCGGAAACAAGTGATTACCTTTCCCCTCACGACGCCATCAGAATGGCTTGCGTCAAAGAAGGCATTCTGTCCCAAATGATCAAGCCGCTTAAGTCAAATTATGAACGCCTTACCAATATGGGCCGATACAATACGAACCCAAAGGCCAACTACGATTTCGGCCGGCTGTATAACGCCTGCAGCGACCTTATACTTAGGCAGGCCGGCGTGACCAGCGGCAATCACTTGGATGGGCTTAAAAGCGATTATATTTCTGCTGGCTTTTCGACAAAAACGGCTGATGATTTAGCGATAATCGGCATTACCATGTTCCGAAATAATCAAGATTTTTTCCGCGGGCGAGGAAACGTAAGCATCCCCGTAGCCGTCCGCATCTTGGCTAATGGTTGTGTTGAGGCGAAAATCCCATCGGTTTGTAATAACTGGGTAGATTATTATCAGGCAGCCATCCTTCTGGGAAATGCATTTATCCAAAATCGAAGAAAAGCGTCATTCGAAATTGAAGCCCCAGTCTTTGAAAATTTTCTACAGGTTTTGCTTGCAGAGCATCGTGAAATTCCAACCCTTTTAATTGTAGATGCTTATAAATTGCGAACCATTTGGAATTACTTAAAGGTTGATAAATTAGACCAAGGGCTAATCATGGTTGGCAGCGAATCATTTGAACCGTATTCGTTTGCGAACATGAATGTTGTTTGGCTCAGACAGCATGGTGACGGAGAAACGCCACAATATGTAGCTACCGATGAAACATCCTGGGCCGAGGCTGATGACGCAGATAGAGTTGCCCAATCAAGCCTTTATGTCGACAATGACGCTGGGGGAAAGCTACAGCATTACTTTTCAATTGGACGTCTGGATAACAACAACAAAGCTGATCAACAAGCAATGCGCTTTGATGGAGGCGGGAAAATGTATTTCAGGAACCAACAAATGATCGAGATGGTTCCTGTCATGGGAAATGATCCAATTGCGTCAATCGCAATCACTCACATTCTGCGATCGTCACCTGCCTGGAGCACTGGGAATACCCTTCTTCCTTATCCGATTCACCTCGCGAATACGCTCGTCGAAGACATGTTGCCTCTTTTGGGAATAGATGATATAGCTGAAACGGACAACTAGATTTAAGGCAAACGAATCAAGATCGTTTGCCTTAAATCTATGTTTGCAAAAAAACTACACTTAATTGTAAGATTTCATAATTGGATTCATTAAAAAAGAAATAGCTGAGTGAGGGGGGCACCCAACTATTTCTTGAATTATTATAGAACAAATATTTCATTTGTCAATGGTAGAAAATTGATATTTGCATTTTTATTTTGTTCAAACACATGGCGGTTCGCTAATATTACTGAAATTATGTTACGCCATTTTCTGAAAATCACATAATTTCAATGTTATAAGAGTGCTACTGAACCGGCCTAAACTTACATCCATAAGTTGCCGGCTTCCCAAGCATAGTCCAGGATAGTCGTTCAACTGTGCTCCACCAAATCCCAGGGACCTCATACCACCGAGCGCTGGCGACCCCCTTAGGAATATCCGGATCCGGTGCAGTCCCGCGAGCGAGAAAGCCATCGGGGTGAATTCCAACCTCTGTGTAAACAGCGGAATAGATGGGTCCAAGAGCTGCCAGAGACAAAATCATCCCCCATCCACACTGAGAAGGTTTGACCGTCTTGGCCGCATCAATACGATCGCTCATAAACTCAAAGTAGGTCATCCCTTTTGGAGCCTGCGGCACATTCATTGGTTGGTTACCTTTATAAGCCACAAAAAGGATACTGGAACAAATCGCCAGGATAACCATTGTTTTGATCGCAGTTCCCAACAGTTTAAACAACATTCCGATCACTTTCATTTTTATCCTCTCCTCCCGAATCAACGTGGTATTGGTCTTCCACTCGATTCCCTTCCCTTAAAACCCGGTTGAAACGAATCTCTTCCCGGTACATTCGATCCAATGCTACTTCGATCACATCACTTTCACTGCGTCCCATCAGGGTTGCCATGGATGTTAATTGCTGAATTCCCTCATGGCTTAATCGAAATGACCGGACCGGCTTTTTTGCTGAATTTGTTTTAGGCATACACATCTTCCTTGTCGACAGGATATCTATACTGTAATACTCTAGTAAACTCTTGTCAAGATGGTAGGTCGACATTTCCCTATTTAACATCGATCACTTTCCCCCTGGGATACCCATTTTGATCTTGTTATGATGAGATTAGCAATAAAAAGACAAATCGGTCGCTGATTAATTGTCAGTCTGTTCAAACGATCCTTGGAGCGACCACCTGAGGCCCTTCTTTTTTCTATCCCTGTGGGTGCGGGAAAAGAAACGGTCGCATGTGGTCGCTCTTAATTTAACCAACCCAAGAAACTCGTCCCCCGGGAAAGGAGAAAAGATTGAAAGAAATCCCCATTTCAAAACGCAACATCATCGTTGCCATTATTCTGGCTGTAGTCATCGCTCTGGGAATCATAGCGATCCAGGCGCTGCCACTGTATAACGGATCCCAACCTTCGGTTTCCAACCAGGAAGACAATCTGGCGTCAAAAGCGGCTGTCTCTGCATTGCAAGCGTTCTTCCATGTGAATTACCGGAATGAAAAGGAGACCTGGCTCAACGATGTGTGTGCCGAGAGTACTCCAACCGGATGCCAGCTTATTACCGCCGGAGCCGATGCGATGTGGAGCAAATTCCAGGAAGGAAAGGCCGATGTCACCGCAACCGTCACTTCTCAGGAAAAGGTCGCGGAAACAGCCACTGAACAAGTATGGAAGATGTTGGTTGCACTCTCGGCCCCCTTGCCTGGCAGTAACAAGATCCAGGACACAGCTTATGTGGTCGTGGTCAAAACGGATAACGGCTGGAAGTTCGACCGTTTTTTGTTGGAGCCCGAAATAAAAGCGATTCTCGCTCGCCAGGCAATGACGGTTACGCCTGTCAAGGAAGGTAAATAACTGTGAAGAAATTTATCCTGGTATTGACCCTTTTGGCATTACTGATTCCTTCAGCGGTGCATGCCCAGGAACAGAACCCCTGGGGTGAGGTATTTGATAGCAACGGCAATTTGCGCTCAGACCTGACCGACCTGGGTGTAACGACAGAACACCCGGATTGGATGTCCGTTGATCTCCCGTTCGGTCAGTCGCTGAATTTAAACGCGGATTACCACCGCTACCAGACTGCCAATGGCAATATCGTTGTTTTGCCTTCTGCATCAACCCTTTTCTTCATGGCGATGAACCCCCAGGAGAGTGGATTGGCCAACTCGGTTGGAATGATGGGTAACGGTTATGGTGGGTTGATTACTTTCTTGGGCGCGGTGGCCGGGAATAACATCGACTGGGGTCGGCTGTCCGCAGAACATCCGGAATACAAAAGTCCGGATCAGTTCTGGGGGGCAGTCTTAAATGGGCAGCAGGATGTGTGGACATATTTTTCCGGCTGGGGTTTTATCACCACCCTGCTCCAGATGTCCTGGAACGATACAGCTCTGCGTACAGCATACCTGATGTATTTGAATGGCGCTCAAAACTGCGCCTCCATTCCTGGCGGTTGTTCAGGGGTGGTCACTCCAACGCTGCCCCAGCCGAAGATTTGCCCTGACCCAACCGTGTCCATTCAGCAGCCGACCATATCCATCCAAAAAACTGCACCCAGCAATCCTTTAGTGGTCGGGCAGGACACTGAGAACCGGCGCGGCGCTGATGTCATTGCAAAGGTATCCATTCCACCGGTCATCTTTACCTGGCATGAACCAATCTACGAAGACAGAGAGGTGTGTGAACCATCTACTGTGGTCGGTGGGGTGCCTGTTTGTAGAACCGAATCGTTCTTTAAAGAATGCCGGGAGCATGTGGAACACCTGCCGGATGCCGTCGCATCCCTGCAGGCAACCGCGGCATTGGACGCAGCCAGTCAAGCCTGGATCACGAGCAAATTAGGACAAACCCATTACGGCGCTTATGTCCACCAGGCCAATTTCACCCTGATCCCCGGATTGGGCTCGTGGAGCGGAGGGTGTGATGGCGGCGGGACTTGCACGGCAACCGGTCAGGCATTAAAAGTCCCCTTTGCGGATCCTGGAACTTTCAACTTGCGCCTGAATGTTGTCACAACCGGCACCCGATTTATGGGAATCTCCATCACGCAACCAAGACAGTTAAGCGCAGATGGAACCCTTCAGGTTTATGTGACTTTACCCGCCCTGGTGCCATAGGAAGGTCATCGTGCAGATTGTATGGATCGTAGCTGGGATTATTCTGACGCTTTATCTGGTCGCCTTGACGGTTATTTACCTTTTTTTGGTAATCGGCTTGTGGTGTCCAAAGGATGATTATTACGAGTAAAGAGGGAGCCGTTTATTATGACCGATTATTTTGTCGTCTTTGGCGATTTTCTAATGGCGCTGCCGACTTATTTACTGAACGGTGTCCTGGCTACGGTCTATTGGCTTGGAGAGTCGGGCGCTGCCCTGGTCAGTATTCTCTGTGCAGCGTTGATGATTCGGTTTGTTGACCAACGTGTGCAATCCAGAGCAACTTTCCGCCCCGGTCGGGGTGGAAGAGAGTCGTTATCATCCGACCTCTATACCGCCCAAATTACCACAGGGATTGTTGCTTGTCTGTGGGTGATCAGTCAATGGGGAATGGGTGCGCCTGTACCCTGGATTGGAGCTGCCATGTGGCTGGCCGGCACAATTATTGTCCTTCTGGTGCGGATGCAAGAGCATACCCTGTTATGGAATGTGAAATCCGGAATATCCATTTACGCTCTGGCAGTGATCGGCAGCCGGTTGTATCTGGCCTATACAGCTCAGCTTTCCGCCGACCAATGGGCAGCTTTGATCGGGACATCCGAAAGCGCGGCTTCCGTGATTGCCAATACCCGCGGCAATGTGACCACCATCATCCTTTGGGCTTTGTGGTTGGTGATCCCGTTGGGATATTTCGCCATGTTGCTGCAACAGGTTTTGATCAACCCGATGTCATTGGTCAGTCCATTAGCTGGAGCCAGTGAATTGATTGACCGTTACCGGACAAGGAGATAGGGAAGCAAATGAAACCAGCGCACTCCCTGGTGGGCTTGTTTGATTTGTTACTCTACCTTTTTTGGTGAGAGTCTTTTGAACGTAGGGCATATTTGCAAACGTCAGATTTTATTTCAACGATTGGAGGTCAAAATGTCACAACTCATGGATATCCTTTGTGGACCTGCTTTGGGAGTGGTCTTTATGATCTTCCTTCTGGCAGGCGTCATCATCGTCACTGCATTTGCAGCGTTGATTGCGCAAATGAGTCTCCTGCTCAGGTTGAAACCCTGGAACACTTCCGAAAAGAGTTTCGCCGGGCAAGCCTCAGATGAGCGATCCACTGAAAAAAGCACACCTCAACGCGCAACCGCTCCGGGTCGTCAACGCTCACCACAGGTGGTGGTTATTGAGCCAAATTCAAATGAAGTGGTTGATGCAATCTGGTGGCAAGAAGTGCAGTGAAATTAAGAATCCAGGCTTGTGGAGATTGGCTTAGTCGCCCATCTCCCTTGCCTCGTGAGTTCACCAGCAAAGCGTTGGCGGGCCGACGAGGCAAAAAAAGGAACCTATGGCGAATATTATTGATCAACTGACTGACAAAATTCCCTGGCTGCGGACAAAAAATGGTCTGAGCATTCCCAATGACCTGGAAGTTCATGGCACCGAGTTACTGTTTAACGACAGGAATGAACTCGACTACCTGCTATTCCAGGTGATTGAGCGCGAAGGGGGGAAAGAATACATAGGATATCGAGCCGTCCGACTCCTGCAGCTTCGATATATTTCCCTGGAAGCGCGCCGGGATGCGGGTCTGCTGCAGAAAATGAGAACCGTTTTGCGTGGTCTGTATGGCGCTCAGGTCGACCTGGTATATTTGGCCGCCGGCGTTTTTAACAATCCCAAAGTTGGGATTGTGCAATGTTACGGGGTTTCAGCTTTTTCCAGGAATAAAGAAGAGGCTATTATCCGCTCCTTAAAAAATCTGTCCGCTATGCGGGCCGGATTGCTGGGTGCATATCGCCAGATACGACTTGAACCGCTATCCACGGATGTCGCCCAATGGTTAGCCAGGTCATTGGAGCAAATGCCTTACGCCATTGTGGCTGTCGGACACCCTGATCCGCGTGAGAATGCCCGTGGGGGAGACTCCTCTATGCGGGATCCACTGACATCCGGCAATCAGGGCGCACAGCAATATTCGCTTCAACAAAATGAACTGCTTTTTCGCGGAATGAGCAGCCTGGAAGAGGAATTTCTCCTGATGCTGTTGGCCAGCCATGTGCGGCTGGATGACATTACCCGGATGTTATCCGGTTTGCTTGAGGATACGTCCGTCTATGCTTCGCGCCAATTGGGAACACGAGCGGCTTCTTTTGGAGTCAGTTTACCGGCCATCCTGACCGGTGGGCTGGCGGAAAATGCATCCCGTTCTTATGGCACCAATCATTCCTCCGGAGTTACCCAGGGGGAAGCTGCTACGGATGGAACGGCCAACTCCCAGGGGCAGGCCCACACCGAGGGTCACGCCAGCACACGCGGTTGGGCGCATACCGTTGGCGTTTCCGAAACCGATACCACTGGCACATCTTCGACAGTTGGTACAGCAATCAGCCACGGAACCGCTCATACCGAAGGAACAGCGGTGACGGATGGAACGTCCCACACCGATTCGTCAGGCGTAGCCGTGTCGCATACGGATAGCTCGTCTTATGGCGTGAACGGCGGATTAGGAGGCAGCATTGCCCCTGCAGGCGTCGGGGTGTCCGCCAACGTGGGCGGCAATGCCAGTTGGGGATCGGCAGATGGCGTATCCAATAGCAGCGGCGTCGCGGACTCGACCATGCACTCGGTAACCTCCAGCCAATCCGATACCGTTTCTCAAAGCACCACCCAAAGCCAATCCAATACAACCTCGCAAAGCCACTCCACGACCAATTCAGAAGCCTGGACGACCTCGGGTGCTGAGACCGATTCGGTGGCTGACACCAATAGCACATCCGCCACTCAGAGCCATGCGGACACCAAAAGCACGGCTCGATCCGAAGCGGATGCGGTGGGCTTGGGACAAACCATTGGGCGGGGGATTAGCGCAGGAATGAGTGTGGGGGTAGCGCCATCTTTTTCACTTTCCAACGCATATCAGTGGCAGGATGATCCCTATATTTTATTGGTCGACATCATGCGTACGCAGCGCAAGCTTTTGGATATCGCCAGTCGGGAAGGTGCTTTTTATACCGATTTATATGCGCTGGCCCGCACGGAGCAGGGTGTACAGGCGTTAATGGGGCTTATTCCAGAAGCTTTTCATGGCACGGAAGATGTGGTGGCCGGTGTTCAGACGCGCACGCTCACCAGCGAGGAGCAGGCTTACATTGGCTTGCACGCTCGGGCCTTTACGCCCTCCACGCGCATTGAGACCATTCCTGAGGCGATGAGCGGTTATGCCGATTCAACCCTCCTGACCATGCTCCAGGTAGCAGCCTACACGGCTCCCGGAACCTTTGAGCAGGGAGTTGCCTTAACCACCCAGGAGGAAACGCCTTCTTTTGCTTTTTATCCGGACATGCCGGGCAATATCACCCTGGCCAGGCAGTGGTCGACTGAAACAGGGCTGTTGACCGATACTTTTCTAAAATTATCTCCGGACCGGCATTTTCACACCGCCTTTGTCGGCGACACGGGGTTTGGAAAATCCATTGCCGCCGAACGCCTGGCGTATGAAACCACTCGGTTCTGGCATTATCGCACCATTGTACTGGACTTTGGCCAGGGCTGGCGAAAGGCGCTGAACTGGCCTGGCATCGGCGCGAATGGTTCCGAGGATGGGCAGAGTCACGTAGATATCCGCCAGCTCTACCCCGGTTCGCCGCGCCCGCTGCGCTGGAATATTCTCCAGGTTCCACGACGAATTGAACCGGGCCGTTATCGCAGCATGATCGCAGAACTGTTCGCCAACGCTGGACGCATGGGAGCCAGACAACTGGGTTTTATGCGCCGGGCATTAACCGAGTTATACCTCGAGGCCGGTGTGTTGACAGGGGATCCCAAGCTGCAAAATGGTCCCTTGGGACATTTGCAAAATGAGTACGAAGTGCAGGTTGTTCGGAATGCCCGTCAACAACCCCCCGGGGAACTTCCAGACACGTTGCATCCCGGTACGCTTCTGGAGTCGCTCTCACCTTTGGAATTGCAGGCGCTGGCAGTGTATCGCAGCAAACAACTGGATGTCTCCAAATGGGTGGACCGGCTGAGAACCTACAAGGAAAAGTTGGAACGCGACCAGGTCAGCCGCACCAGCCTGGAGGGAGTCTTGTTGCGCCTGGAACAGTTTTCTGAAGGACATATGGCCCGCCAATATGGCCCCTGTGAAAGTGGCGTCGGCGTCGAAGACCTCGGGTTGATGGGCGATCCCGCCAACCCCTGGGGCATTACCGTCATTGAAGGCGGCGCTGAAATGGACGAATACCCCAAGGCAGCCTTGCTCTCTTTGTTGGCCAGTATTTTGTATTCAGACGCGGTTGCCCGCCGGCGTGAAATGCTGGATGGTAAACATTTTCCGCCCATGCAAATCTTTTTTGAAGAGGCCAACAAGGTGTTAACCGGCGTATCCGGTGGGGCAGCTTCCGATCAGGGCTCAGGCGAGTCGGGCAATCCGGTCAGTCATCTTTTCCAGGCTATGTGGCGGGATGGGCGTAAGTACAGCATCTTTTTACACCTGATGGCTCAGACCGTGAGCGAGTTGCCCTCAGGTATTCTCTCCTCCTGTGCCAACGTGTTTGTATTCCAGACCAAAGATCCAAAAGACCGGGATTTGATCCTGCCTCACCTGGGACGCTCCGAGAAAGGTTTGGTCAACACAGAATATAAACGCTACCTGGCGCGTATCCCGAGAACATATGCAATTGCCAAGTTGGGATACAGCGACGATGTGCTCTGGCTGGAGCCGGTATTGGTGCGCCCAATGATCATCCGCTGTAGTGAACCCTCTGATTTGGATATCGTTCAGGAATTGGGGGCGGTCTCACTGGAACGCTCCGCGTCCGATATCCTGGCCTCTCATCCATCCCTTTGACGCCTCCTTCAAGGCGTTCCGAATCAATTTTGTAAAACAAGGAGAAAAGAAAAACTATGCAACCCAAAAAACGTTCACCTTTAACCGCGATTGTGCTGGCCGTCGTCATTGGTTTACTGGTAATTGCCCTTTTGAACGGGGTGATCCGACCGACCCAGGTGGTGGTCGCAAAGGTTTCGATTGCGCCAGGGACGATCTTGACCGATTCCCTGGTCGAACTGCGCACCATTCCGATGGGCGCCAAGCCGTCCGATGCCGCCACGCGCATTGAGGATGTCAACGGGAAAATGTTGGCTGTGGGGCGCGCCCCTGGTGACTTCATCGTCACTTCTGTGCTGGGAGAAATCGCCGGTGCGGGTATCCCGGCTGAACTTCCCGAAGGACACGTTGCCTTGGCGATTCACGTGGATATGGCCAGCGGTGTTGCCGGCTTGCTGCGCCCCGGTCAAACGGTTACGGTTATTGGCATGATCGCTCCTGATATTCTCAAGGAAAACACGACCAACGTTATTTCCGCTCCGATTGAACAATTTATGTCGCCGACCCTGTCGCTTACCCCGATGACACAAGCGACTGTCACACCGACGCCAACCCCCACGCCGGCTGCGCCATCATCCCCTCTGGCTCGTCTGGCGATCACCGGGTTACGGGTCCTGATGGTTCCCCAATCTTTCCGTTATGAAGAAGTCCCTGCCGGCGCAAGCGAAGATCAATTGTATTCTTCCGCGCGCACCACCATGTCTGCTCAGGAAGGCAGTGTGATCGTCCTTGATGTCCCCACAGGATTGATCGAAGTCACCCCTGGATTCAAAGTCGATCCGGCCACCCTGCTTTCAGCACTGGACCAGTATGGACTGATCCACCTGGCGTTGGAACCAACCAAGGGATTGGGATTGGATGTCTCCGATGTGCTGACCCTCAATCTGGGCGAATTGTATAAAGAGATGAACGAATATCGGAAAAAGTAGGTCATCATGAGCGATAACGCTTACCAAACCAACAAGGTAACAGTCATGCTGGCGGGGGCCGGACACGAGGTGGTCTACTATCAGATGCAGCCGCCGTTATTGGCCGACCAACGGTTCATGATCTCGGGGCATGCGGCGCAGTGGTCCATGTTTGAAACCAACTTGAACAATTTGCGCCCTGACCTGGTAATTGTTCAAACCGATATCGCCCCGGATCCGGACACCCTGATCCGCGCCTTGCAGAAAATCTCAGCCTGGAGCGGGATTGCGATTGTCGTGTTGCCACTGGCGCATAAGGATTTTCAGGGAGCGTTTGGTAAGGTAGACACCGTGCGCGGGATCTTTGTGGCCCCGGTCAACTGGACCGAGATTGTCCAGGCCGCATACGGCGCGGCAATCACTGCCCGAGCCAAACTCAATCAGGCAGCGCCAATGCAGCAAAACGTTTCTGGCTTTTCGCCGGGCGGCGCATCCGCCTACATCACCGGTACCAAACGAATTGCGGTGTTATCCCATGCGGGTGGGGCTGGCTGTTCAACCATTGCCGAAAATCTGGCTTACGAATTATCTGTCCGGCTCAGCGTAAAAACCTTGCTGGTTTCCATGGGACTACCGCCGGCCGCTGCTCCTCATCTGCGATTACGCTATCTGCCCAACCTGACCGAGTACTTTGACCGTCCTGGAAAAGCCACCTTTCAGGCGGCCATTCAACGGCGGGAGAACCTGGAGGTCCTGTTGGCCCCAGAATCTTCCCTGGATTATATGCGGATACTAGAGAACTCCAATCACGGGACTGGGGAAGGCAGTATCAACGGGATGTTGATCGACTCCGAAGATGGCCGCTATGCGTCGATTGTGATGGATGTGCCTTCATCGGAGGATTTGTGGATGGCGCACTCGATCATCTTCGCCAATTATGCCTTGATCGTCGCCCGACCTACCCTGGCAGACCTGGCCGCCGTCCGGCACACCCTGAGCCTGCTGCTCTCCGGCCTGAAAAGTGAAAAACGCCTGGCGCGTGAATCGATCTATCTGGTACTCAACCAGTTCACCGATCGCAGCGGGTTTACCCCGCGCAGTTTCCAGGAGGAATTATCCAAAACCCTGGGTTGGGCGCCGCCTCTGGCCGCGATTGTGCCCTATGATCCCGGAGTTCCGCAAGCACAGGATGATGGCACACCTCCGGTGACACGTGGGGATGAATTTGCAAAGGGTATCCGGGCGATTGTCAACACGTTGTTCCCATCCGTCGGGAATACAATCAGCAGCTCAAACGAACATAAAAGCGTCCTGCGCTTGCCCAAAATTCGTTTTACTTAATCCATAGCGTCGCTTCTTGGCGCTTTTCAAAGAGGAGATCATTTTATATGCCAGGTATTTTAGGGTTATATGATGCGCCGGCAAACGACATTGTTTTAGACGAAGTTACCCGCAGCGCAGTTTTCAACGAAGTCATTGACCAGATCAACCAGGAATTCCAGCCTGCTGTGTTGCAAAGCCCCAGTGAAACAGATCGGCGGCGAATCCGGGAACGGGTCGAAGCCCTGATTGCCGCGGCTTTAAGGAAACGGAACTGCCGGCCAGGTGTGCAACAAGAAGGACTTCTCTCAGAAGAACTCACCCGGCGGATCTTGGGATTAGGGTTTCTGGATATGCTATTACCACCGGCGCGCACGGATATCTCGGAAATTACGATTTACTCCAGCGGGTTAGTGCAGATCATGCGCAAAGGATCGGTGCGTTGGGAAACGATTGACCTGCGACCGGAAGCCGGAGAGATTTGGCGCGTACTGGATCGGTTGATCGGCCCCCAAAATAAAACCCTGAACGAAACCAATCCGAGCATCAACGCCAAGCTGCCGGCGACGAAAGATAATCCGGGCGGTGGCCGTATCAAGGCTTTGCATCCGGTGATTGCTCCTCCGGGAAGAAACCCATCCATTAACATCCGTCTATATGAGCAAAAGCCGGTTAAACCAGAATGGTTGCTGGAACGCGGGGTGATGAACCCCGATATGATGGATATCCTTCAGCAGGCGATGGAGCAGGGCCGGCGCATCCTGATTTCAGGTGGCACCCGCACTGGCAAGACCACTTTACTCAGCGCTCTATGCAATTTCCTGCCACCAGCCTGGCGTATCGTGAAGATTGAAGATCCGGAGGAAATTTGGGTCGACCGCCCAACCGTTCAGACCGTAGAAGCTCGCCCACAAGCAGTAGGCACAGAGGTAAAACCCTATACCCTGGCAGATGGGGTGGATGACGCCATGCGCATGTCCCCTGATTACCTGGTCATCGGCGAAGTACGCGATGGAATGGCAGCCATGAGCTTATTTCGGGCCTTGATGACCGGTCACAGTGGAGCCTGCACCTTCCACGCGGACAGCCCGCGTGAAGCCGCCCGCCGGCTGGCGACCGTGATGGGAGCAGATGCGGGGGTGAAACCGCATGAAGCCAATCAAATGATTTCTGATGCAGTGGATTTGTTGGTACAGATCGGCATCCGGCATGAAGTTCGCCGGGTGGTAGCGATTTCAAATGTGGCCAAGGACTTGAAGAATGGCGATGTGTTCTTCGAACCGATTTATCGCTACTTAGAGGAATCGTCTGCAACAGAGCCATGTTGGGAGAAATTGGGCGAGTTATCGTAAAAATGTTGTTTTCGGAAAAATAGAGTCTGATACGATTTTCGCAAATTGTCAATAAAGCATAAAAAGTGATGATTTGCGAAAATTGTAGATACAATGTTCATTATAAAGACGAAAGAGTAAAATAGAGGGCAATTTCTACCTCTATGGTTGAAAATCGATTTTATCAATTTGGAGAGGATGTTTATCGCAAACAACGAACTGATAATTACCCCTGATATCTGGATCATTTCAGATACCCATTTCTTCCACGAAAATATCGGAAGATACTGTAACCGCCCCGAGAACTGGCAAGACTTGATTATCAATAATTGGAATAATCTGATTGCTCCGGATGAACAGGTGCTTCATCTAGGGGATTTTGCACTTGGAAAAAAGATGAATTTTGAACTTCTCACTGGAAGTTTAAATGGGAAATTATTTTTGATTCGTGGAAACCACGATCGGTTGAGTAAGACTTATTGTGAGGCACATGCTGTAACTTTGCTGAATGAGCCATTGCATGTTGATTATTACGATCGCGTAAAGCTTGTTTTTTCTCACCGCCCTATTATTCCCTTACCTGATGACCTCATCAATCTCCACGGTCACATACACAACGTGCCTCCACCCCCTGAAGGCTCCAACCTGGGACCACGGCATCTTAATATGAGCGTTGAGGTCAGGGAATACCGTCCCTGGAGATTACAGGACATAATAAAGCACTTGATATAGATTTTTGTAATGGCGGATTCCTATTGTAATTTTCGTTATCATAATTCAAATTTCGATGATGGATACTTTGAAATTAATCGTAGACAGCATAATGGAAATCAACCCGGAAGATAAGTTAAACAAGATTTTCAGTTGACTTTTTTGCTGTTTTGATCAATAATTAGGTTAATTAACCTAAAGGTCAGTTAACCTAAAATGAACTATTTTTACCCTTCCGACCAACAAGCTCTTTTCACCAACCGCCGTCAAGAACTGGCTACCCTGGATCATTACCATCGTAGTCTGAATAACGGGCCGGTGGAACATGTCGCGCTGTTTGGACTGCGCCGAATTGGAAAAACGCTTTTATTGAAAGAGTTCATGCGCCAACTGAGCGCGTCGACTCCTGAAGAAAAGCCTGTATTCCTTGATTTTTCTGTGATTTGCAGCTCACCAGAAAATTTTACCCTGGGCTTTATCGGCTCAATTTGTTACTGGTTGCTGGAAGAAGGGAAAAGCGATCCTGAACCATTTCTGAATCCAGCCACACTGGGAACAGCTATCTTAAGAGCAGGCGGTGATAAGCTCTATGAAGAGATCCAACCCATCCTGCAAGAACTGCAGCGGGCTCGCCCGGATCGCCAGGCATTGTTGCGTCAGGCTTTTCGATTTCCTCGGCAAGCCGCAACTACTTTGGACAAAAAACTTGTTTTGATTTGTGATGAATTTCAAGAAATCCGCACCCTTGAGAATTATCCAAATAGTCAAAATGTAGTCGCTCTGTTGCGCGCTGAACTGCAATCTCAAAGCGCGGTGC
Source organism: Leptolinea tardivitalis (assembly GCF_001050275.1). Lineage (GTDB taxonomy): Bacteria > Chloroflexota > Anaerolineae > Anaerolineales > Anaerolineaceae > Leptolinea > Leptolinea tardivitalis. The sequence goes on along the minus strand of NZ_BBYA01000010.1, from coordinate 242,307 downwards.
AATATATTCTGGCCGGTTCTGCCATCAGTGTTCTGGCGGGATTGTTATCCAATCCCGATAGCCCTTTATTCGCCCAGTTTACACGGATTTCCGTTGAACCGTTTGATCGCGAGAGCACCCAGGAATTGGCCAATAAGCTCTTGTCTGAGCCTTTGGAACCGGATTTGTATCCCCTGCTGCACGCTCTCACCGGTGGGCATCCTTTTTACATCACTGCAGTTGCCAGGCGTGTGAGTTATCTGCTGGATGTGGTTCAGCGGCTTCCATCTCCGGATGTCATCAAACAAGCTTTCCTGGTGGAGACTCTCTCCCCTGGGGGTCGGATCTATGATTTTTGTCAGTATGTTTATGATCTCTCCTTGCAAAAAGCCAAAGGATATGGCGCATTAAAATCGGTGTTACAGATCCTGGCGCAAGAGGAAGGGCTTTCTGCATCCGATGTTGCCCGTCAGTTGCGCGTCACTTCTGGCAGCGCCAGCGATTATCTGCGCTGGTTATGTGAGGTCGACTTGGTGGTTGAAAAAGATCAGGCGTATTACTTCCGTGATCCAGTACTGCGCTTTTGGGTGGGGAACGTGATCAAAGGGATCGAGGTGAGCCTAACTGCCGAACCGATGGATCTCAAGGGGTTGATACACCGCCTGGATCAACAATTTCAACGGGTCTCCGAAGAATTGGGGGATGCGAAAGAAAGTACGGTCCGTGAGTTGATGCGCCAGTTCAACGGACAGGTTGTCTCTAATGAGGTTTTTCATACACCAGGCGTGGTAACCTTACCGATTTTCAAGGATGTAAAGGATGAGGTTTCACCGGATGGACAAATCGAACTGGACGCAGTGGGTGAGGGTCAAGAACGCTGGGTAGTTGAAGTAAAATGGCGCAACAAGCGAGCAGGGATTAAGGAACTTCAAAAACTTCATACCCATGCCCAAGCACGAAAAGCCCGAGCCTGGTTTGTTTCCAGATCGGGCTTTTCAGCGGATGCCATTCAATATGCGATTGAGAATGATATTTTCATAACCGATAAAGACAGATTGGAAATTTTACGCAAACAAATCTTATAAAATAAACCCAACGGATGATTAAAAACATTTTTAGGGCGCTGGAAAAATGGAATGGTCTCTTCCCCCCTGGGATTGGCCGGACCCGTTTGTTATACTCGTTTTAGAATAACAACCGAATATCCTTATCCATAATCGTCAGCCGGACAAATCCTTCTGGAATCAGAGATTGTCCGGCTTTTTTAATTTAATTCACCCAAACAGGGTGAGACAGGAGGATCAATGACCCTATTAATCCCCGTAGTGGGATTGTTATGCACCACCTTGGTGCTCTTATTGTGGTATCCAAAGCCAACCCGAACCGGTAAACTGGCAGATCTTTACACCGTTGATTCAGCCCGGACGTTATCATCTCTCGACCAGAAAACTCTGGATTACAAACTGCTCGCAGCCGGTTTGCCGATAAAACCCGTCACGTTTCGACTGCTTTGCGTGGCCGCCGGAATTGGCGGCGCTGTGATTACCTGGTTATTTTTACCGGGATTACCGGCGATTGTGGTGGGGGGAATTGTTTTCTACGTTCCGAATGCCTGGTTGGATGACCGGGTAAAAAGCCGTGGGCGCAAGATTGATCAATTGCTACCGATCGGCATCGGCCGAATCGCCGCTGGACTTCTGGCGGGTGGCTCCGTTCCCGACGTGCTTCAGCAAGTCGGCGAATCTTTGGAAATCGAAAAGACCAACCCACTCACTCCTGAGTTTGTGCTGACAGCTTCAGAAATGCGCATCAAGGATCGCGTAGAAGCCCTGCGCGGTTTGGCTTCTCGCAGCCCATCCGTCTCCCTTGCCAACCTGGCTCAACTGTTGGAAGGATATACCGAGGCTGGCGGACGTGCGTATACCGGTGTTTTGATGGATATTTCGATGCGGGTTCAACAGATTCTGATTGCTAGGAATCGCGCCCAGGCCAAAGCTGGAGATTCTCTGGTTTCAGCCAAAGTTCTTCCGGCCGTTTTGGTTTTGATTCTGGTTTATCTTAGCCAGGATCCCATGGTGCGCGCCTCGCTCAATGCCATTCCCGTACAAATTGTGATCGGGGTGACGATGGCCGCTATGGTATTTGGATATGTCATCATTCGCTCTATGATTATGGAGGCTGTGTAGATGACCGCTTTGATTTACCTGACCGGAATTGCTGTATTTGCCCTGGTGATTTACCTGACCCTCGAATTGGCCCCGGCAACACCGACTGGTCGTCTGGCAGAAACTCTGACGCCTGCCGATGGGGTGGTTTTGACAGGTTGGCGCAGATCCCTTTCACCCTTGGATAAGCCGGTTTCTAAATGTACGCCGGCTGGCTTGCTGCGTCAAACGCGCGCCGATTTGTATTGGGCGCAAATTGGCGATCGCTGGAATGATTGGAACGAGGTTCAGTTCACTTCTTTGCGAGTGGCTCTGGCCGTTGCAGGGTTTGGGCTTGGCATGGTTGCCACTGGTGAACCGGTATTTGCGCTGATTGGTGGTTTGGTTGGCTTCCAATACCCGGCAATGGCGATGGGGGGGATTGCCCGGCGGTATCGCCGGCAGTTCATTGCTCAGCTCCCCGAATATGTTCAGTTGGTTTCAGCCCAGATGTCGGCCAATGTATCCATGGATGAAGCCCTGCGGCGTACTTCTCAGGCGCAGAGCCTGGCAGGGAAGTGGATGCGACGGGTGCTGCAGATGGCACAAGGCCGTGATCTGATTGAGCAGATGCAGCGTGAAGCCCAAGAGGCGCATTTACCTGAACTGATCGGTATGTCGGTCCAACTGGAATTCATCCGGCGCGGCACAGCCCAACAGGAACTGATGGGGCAATTGGCTACCAGTATTGCAGCGGATTATATTGGCAGCGCCGAACAACGTGCTGAAAAGGTAGGATCGGAATTGGTGATCCCCATGGTCGTTTTTTATTTCCTTCCTTTCCTGGTAACCCTACTGGCAGTAATTGGGTGGCCGATTGTTCAAAATATGGGTGGGATGTAATGGCAATCAACATCCTCCATTTCCTTCGGGAGCGTTCCGGTCATTTGCGGGATCTGGCAGGTTTTGCCTTTTTTGCTTTTGCCGCATTGGTGTCAATTGCCGCAGCATGGGAGCATCCCTCCCTTTTAGCCTGGTTATATGCCGCCCATAATTGTTTGCTGGCGTTCTTTTACGCCAGGCGGCAACCAGCAAAAAGTTATGATCGCACCGGTTTATGGCTAGGGATGATCGCTGCGTTTTTACCAACTTTTTCAACATCAGCTGCTGGAATCATTCCCGTTGGGGGTTGGTTCTTGTTGGTCCCAGCATTGGCTGGTTATGGATTGATTCTTTGGTCATTATTCACGCTGGGATCTCGTTTTGGAATCGCTCCTGCAGATCGCGGATTGACCTGTCAGGGACCCTATCGCCTTCTGCGCCACCCGATGTATCTGGGAGAGCTTGTCTTTCGTGTGGCGATGGTATTTTGCTCTCCCAACGTGCTGTTCGCGGGATTGATGGCCTTAACTCTGGTAGGTATCCAGTGTTGGCGCATTGTTCGAGAAGAAAAGATGATTGAAGGATACGCCTGTTACACCCGCATCGTTCCCTGGCGGTTAGTGCCCGGGCTCTGGTGAGGCAATCATGCGCCAATTCTCTAATACCCTTTTCGGGTTGGCTTTAAGCAGTGCGCTGCTGATGAAATCCTTTGCCATCCAGGATGAACTGGTTGGATTGGCAGTTTTTAGTGTCCTGCTATCTGCCATTCTGACCAATTTCATGTGGATCCGCTCGATAGGGATTGCAGGTATTAGCGGTCTATCTCTGGTTTATATGAAATTAGGGGGAAGCTCTCTTCCAGGGACAATTCTGACCGTCATAACAGCAGTTTTATTATCTTCTGCAGTTCTTTTGGCAATATTTGCGGATTTATCCAATTCAAAACAAGGAGAAAAAAAAACAGGATGAAGTTTAAATTATCAGATTTGTTGAAAACGAATACAGAACCATCCCTGGTGGTCCTTCTCGGCGCGGAAAAACCCAATCAGAATGTGCTGGATGTGCTTTCAAAAAATAGTGATCTCATCGTGCGTGAGGCATTCACCACACGAGGCGTTCTGCAAGATTTGCCCGGCGTTCACCTGGTAATCCTTGATGAACTCATTTCCCTGGCTGACACATCGACTGAAGTCCTGCATCGTGCGCTTGAAATGAGCGGTATCCCGATGGTTTCTCAGGAAGGGTTTTTAGCTGACCCGAATGAATGGTTGGGGCGCGCTCGCCTGACCAATGCAAAGCGGATTTCATTCTTGCCAGCTCGCCAGATCAACCTGGTGAACTGGTCGGGCGGAGTCGGCAAAACTACCCTGGCAATGGCAATTTGTAAACGATTTGTTCAGCGTACCGGGTTGCCGGCCGCCTTGCTTGAGCTCAGTATGGGCGGCAGCGCTTTGCATGCCCGCATCACACCCGATTTACCTGAATTTTTCAGCATCGCTACTCATAAAGAAGAGCCTGCACTCTGGTATGGTGTTAGCCTCTATCCAATGGATGGACGCACTATCGATGTGTTGTGGGGTGAAGATCCGGAAGGGGTGCGAAAGGTACTGGCAGAGATTCGTCGGAAGCACACATTGTTCGTGGTGGATTGTTTTCCAGGGCACCCTCTTTTTCCAGAACTATCGAAACCTATGTCAGGGTTGGTTAACCTGGTTGTAACTTCCCCGCGAGATGACTCGATTTTGCAGGCCAGACGCTTAATGAACGAGGTTTCCGAACCTTCTCACCTGGTGTTAAATATGACCAAATCATTGGCTGATCGAACTGAAACAGGTGTATCCGTTGTACTTCCCTACAACGAAACCTGGGCACAATCCTCTGATCCACGCCTGGCTGATCCAATACTGGAACTGGTCTATAAGGGTTGGAAAACGAAGGGGAAATAACCCAATATCCACACCTTCACCTAAAACTTATTCACTTATAGGATACTGTATCCTTAAATCGAAAACACCTGCACCCTCGAATAATTCGTTCAGTTATAGATGAATACAGGCAAGTTGATGACACAACCGACAGTAACCCGGCAGTTCGTAGAGTCGCAAGTGAGGTTTGACCAGAAGTAAAAAGATGATGGTGCTGGAACAAGGTATAAAGTGGCCACCTTGCCTGATGTGGTAAAGGTGGCCAAAATAACGTTCTCAATTAGCTTTGTCTTCTGTCGTTAGCTATGTGTTGAATTCTGAATCAGCACTTCTGCTGGAATACCTAGCCCCGCATTTAATTTACGGATCATCGCCAGGGTCAATGGTCGCTTTCGGCTTAAAACTTCGGAAACCCGTCCACTCGGTCCGATGAATTGCTCTAGATCGTGCCGGTCTAATCCGCGGCTTTCCATATAATACTTGATCGCCTCAACCGGATCAGGCGGCAGGATGGGGTATTGCTTTTCCTCATAAGCTTCAACCAATGTAAAGAGCACCTCGAAACGGTCCCCGTCCGGTGTGCCAGGTTCGGATCCCCACAACCGTTCGACTTCAGCCAGGGCTGCTTCATAATCTGTTTCGGTTCGAATTGGTTTTATTTCCATAGACATAATCCTCAAATCTAGATGCTGGTCGCATCAATCCGGTCATATTCCGCATGGGTGCCCACAAACCGGATGAACATCTTCCCTTGGGAGTATTCAACTACCACGATCAACCGGTAGGTATTGCCTTTAATGTTGAATACAACCCGGTTGTTGGAAAGGATACTGACGCTGCGATAGATCTCTTTGATTTCTGCCGGCGAATTCCAACTGGCTTTTTTCGTTTCTGTGTACCAAGCCCGCAGCGGTTGTTCAGCATCTGGATGGACTTCCCAGAATTCAACGAGACGGCGACGTGAGATGATCCGCATAATTTATTATAACACTTTTCTCCCAATTTGGGAGATTTTCCACCAATACCTTGGCTGAATAGGGCAACAGTAAAATGTATTTGGAGTCATTATTGATATTCGGTATGATGTAAAAATACGAGAGGGAAAGGTCTATACCAGATCTAAAAACACTTCGGGCTTTTGTTCTGCAATCCGCAACAATGCTTCTGCCGGGCCGCTGGGTTTACGCCGGCCTTGCTCCCAGTCTTGAACGGTTCGTAAGCTAACGCCCATCAAACCTGCAAATGCAGACTGAGACAAATTAAGTTTGGCACGAATCACCTGCGGGGATGCTGGTTCTTTTAACGAATGGGTGCGTAAGTCCCCACGACTTGCTTTGAACGCTTTAATCTCTTGGATTCCATCCAGTATTTCCTGACCAATATCCCGTTTAGACATTTTGTATTTCCTCTGCAATCTTCCGCAAGATATGAGCTGGTATATTTCTATAAAATGATTATCCGGCATTGCCGTATATAAATCAATGCTTTTCGAAGGAATATTAACGTTTGCTTCCCCCTGGGATAAGGCATCCCAGATTGCTAGACTGATAGTAGAAAACAGCCGAATATCTATTATTCATTCAATCGTTGGCCGGACAGAACCTTCTGGGTATCTTGTTCGGCTTTTTATTTAATCCACTAAAGGAGAAGTCATGAACCGCATCACCCAATTCATTATTGGTTTGATCGCTATCGCACTGGCTTTGGGAGCCGGGTTTTATGGGAGAACCCTGTATCTCAAAGAAGTCTCCACTTACCAGGTGCCTGTCCCGGTCAATGCAATCCCCGCCTACACTATCCTCAATCCAGAACTATTCCAGATGCGTGAAATGCCACGCACAATGGAATCTTTGCCATATTACCAATCGATCCAGGCCTTAGATGGAATGATCAGCGCAGTTCCATTGCCGGCAGGGTTGCCCATCGCGCAGGCAAATGCTGTACCGGTTGCGCAATTCCGTTTGGCGGATGCTGGTTTTGAAGTAATTTCTATCCCCGTTGAACCGGTATCCGCAGTGGGCGGCCAGATCCGGATTGGAGAACACGTCAATCTTTATCAGGTGTCAGAGGAAGCTGCTGCCCCCGGTAACACAGATCCAAAAGCGAATAATCAAACCGGGTTCAAGGTTGAACTCATCGCCGGCAGTATCCTGGTTGTGGATGTGCGGAATGCACAAGGCGTAGCTGCTGAAACAAGTCAAAAAAGTGACAGTAATTCGACTTTCAACAGCAGCCCACAGACTGAGCAGGTTCAAATTCTGACATTGGCGGTTAAGCCAGAAGCGGTTAATGACATCCTGAATGCGGTCGCAAACGCCAAAAAACAAGGAGGCCTATTGTGGACGACACTCGCAACCCCTTAAACACGGCATTACAACCGCCACAAGTACATCCCCTCAATCAGAACGACCTGAAATTGATCGAACGAGTTCGTGAAGAACTGGTTAAACGAGGGATTAATCCCCCTTCCTGGCGTGAATCCGATCCGGACAAACGGCGTCGCTTTTTTGATGAAGTTCGCTCGATCCTTATCGACCAGGGTGAAACACGAAGTGTGCTGCGCGATCGGACAGCGGTTAACCGTAACGCTCAAATGATCACAGATGCTTTGTCCGGGGTAGGCTTACTCGATCAACTTCTCCGTGATCCTTATGTGGAAGAGATCTTTGTTCGCAATGGGTACGTAGCGGTCGAATATGATGGAACTTTTCACCACCTGGGAAAACTGGCGGATGATAGTTATTTTGAAAATCTTGCCGTGCATGTAGCCGATCAAGGCGGCGCTACCCTGCGCGGTGACCGTCCGGCGGTGCTGATCGACTTACCCGGCGGCGAACGCTTCACCGCCATCGTCCCGCGCCTTTCAACCGAAGGGACCGCGATAAATATCCGTACTTTTGGCAGGCGGGTGCGAACCCTGGAAGAAATGGAAAAGACCGGAACTTTCGCCAGACGTAATCTCTCGTTATCCGGATCGCTGGATGACATCGCCGACCCTGAACAACAATGCCGTATCCAGGGTTTGCAAAATACCCCTGATCGTTTTCTAGCCTGGTTGGTGGCTACCCTTTCTGGAAGCCTGATGATTGCTGGTGAAATGGGATCCGGGAAAACGACTCTGTTGAATGCTTTGTCTGGATTTTTACCAACAACTGCACCCTTAGCCGCCCTGGAAACTTTTCGAGAGTTGGAAATCCAACATCCTTTTTTGCTGCGAGCTGTCGCTCCTGCCGAGCTTCCACCGGGAACCCCAGGGGTTTCGTTGGACTGGGTATTGAACGTGATCTATACCCGCATGAATCCGGCCGCCATCCTGGTAGGGGAAGTGGTAGGCCCTGAAGCATTACAGTTCCTGAAAGCCACTTGCCTGGGACGAAAAGCACTCACCACCATCCACGGTGGAACGGTTGAAGAAGCCTTGATGCGCCTGGAACAGCTTGCATTGGCTTCCGCGCCCGAATTAGGGTTGGCCGCTGTCCGTTCCATGGTAGCGATGGGGTTGGATGTGGTTGCTTTGATGGGAAGGGTGAATCAATCCGGACGAGTTCAGCGCACCTTGCAAGCAATTGCCGTGATTCAGGGATTGGACGAACGTGGAAATTATCGTTTGAATTATTTGTATCGCGCTGAAGGCGAGCGGAGCATGCCGGTTTTTGAAGAAGCATTTCAAAGTATGGAGGAATTGGCATGAACCGGGTGAGTAAAAAGCTTTTATTGATCATGTTAGCGGTACTTATTCTGACTGGGATCATCATAGGACTGAGCCAACTTAATCGATTGGCGCCTGTCGACCCTGTCCCTACCCCAATCGAAGTGGCTGATGATCTTCTCCGGGGCAACCAGAAAATTGATAACGAGTTACGTACCGCACCCTGGCAAGGGCTGCGTTACATCAGGGAGCAAAAAGAATGGCGCTTCTATGGGGTTGCTGGAGAAACCAGACAGATCGACTTGATAGATCCAATCAGCCTGGTGAAAGTTTACTTTCTCGAATCAGACGGCGACATCAGTTACACCTGGGTCACGACCGAAATCCAATTTCCAGGTAAACCGGTCTTCAAAACAGCCAGCGAAGCCATACAAGAAGGCCAATTGGTTGCAGTGCAACTCAAAGGCGAATATGTCAACCAGAATGGCGTATTTTGGGAAGATTGCGATTCGGATTATTGTCACCTGGCTCAGATGATTGACACCATCCTGGTGTTGGACGACCAGGGAACCGGTATCTCCAATGGTTTCATTCGCTACGGCTGGGAGCCGCCGACATACCCTATGTATGGTTTTCTGTGTTGGCAGATTGAACCGGCAACATCCCCGAAAATGCTCGTTTCATCTTTGAATTAAGGTGGAGTGTATGCAACCTGACGAAACCATTCCAATCATTTCCTTATGGGATTGCACCGAACATCCTTTTACAAACCTTATTCTCTTTTGCCCGATTTGTGGAGCTTTTTATAAAGTGTCCCTGTCTCATTTACTGCTCACTTCAGGCAAAAACAGGCAATTTTTCCATAACCGTACACACCGGAGATTGGTTTCACAGAAATTGGAAATCGATCCAGAAGAACTGTATCAGTTGATCCAGGAAATTCCTATTACTGAAGTGGCAACCCTCTATGGCGTCTCAAAAAGAGATATTGAAAAACGCTGTCGAGCCTTTGGAATTTCATGGGATGTCCAAGATTACCAGTTCCAATCGAAAAGCGATCAACGATTAAATCCAGAGGATCCAGCATGACTCCATTCCGCTTCTTGATCGATGCCGGCGCAGTTTTCCTGGCCTCCGGCGTCTTTCTCACGTTTTATAACCTGCTGGTAACCGGGACAGAAGTGATTGTTCGCGCCTGGCGGAAAACATTTATCAGTTGGGCGGGCCGCCGGCTGCGCGATATGGGCATTATTCAGGAAAAACCTTACCAGGCGCAGATTGAATTGGATTGGAAACGATTGATCCTGTTGATAACAATCCCGGTGATGGCCCTGGCCGTCCATGATTTCATGCTTTCCCCCCTGGTGTTGCTGATCGGCCTGGTTATCCTGATCTGGGCTGATTTTCAAAAACGCCAGATCGAACGCGCTCACATAAATGAAGATGCCGAAGTGGTTGCACTCCAAATCCGCTCCTTGATGAGTGTTGACCGTTCGATTTTAAATGCTTTGACCAGAGTCGAGCTGCCAACTGGCATGATGAAACACGCGATTGACCAGGTCGCCAGTCGTTTACGGATGCACCAGCCGCCTGAGCAGGCTGCCCAAGCCTTCAAAGGACTTCCAGGGAATGTCACTGCCCGATTGTCTGCTTTGATTGCCCATAGCGCCCAATTGACAGATGAAACCCAAGATGGGCTGCTTATTTCATTGGAGCAGGAAGCCCACCGGCAAAAGCTGCTGCGTTCGAAAACACACCAGACTCTCTCACTGGTGCGCGGCACCATCCGGCTGCTTCAAGGCGTCGTGGCCGGGGCGATCCTATTTGTGGTGCTTTCCCCAGCCTGGCGGGAGTTTTTCCTTCAAGATGTTTCCCATCGGGTGTTACTGACTGTCTTGATCTGCGCGGCAGCACTGGCCAGCCTGTATTTTGAATATGAAGTCTACCAATTGAGTTACGGGGAGGGGGCTTAATGGATACCTATTCCCTGGTGGTGGGCTTTAGCCTGGCAATTGGAGTGGGCATGATTGCCAATACCGTTCTATCGATCATTATTGAAACAGGAAGGAGGTTAAGCCGAAGTGTAAGTCGTGGGCGTCTACAGGCGCTCGGGCTCGGCATTCGGGATCATAACGGAATACACAACGCACAAGAAGGAAGCCACACTGAAGAGACCATTCTTGGCTTGAGTCAGGTTCCATGGAACAGTTTGTATGCAGGCGCAGCGTTAGTAGGCCTCATTCTGTTGGCTACGCTTGGACCTTCCCTGCCCAGTATTCGATTCGGTTTTCTGACCCTGCCGGCTTTCGTCTGGCTGGCCAAACGATATCTGATCCAGCAGCGCAAACGTTTCATGGTCGGTCAAATTCGCCAGTTCTTAATTGATGTGCGCCTGCACATGAGCCTGCAGGGTTCGCTTTTGTTAGGTCTGGAAAGCATCTCCAAAACCACCCTGGAAACGTCAGCAGTTTATCAATCGCTCAAGCGAAGATTGGCTGGCAGTTCTGCTCGCAGCGGACTGGAACTCCTAAACCAGATTGCCGAAGATCTACAATCGCCCCTTTTTACCAGGCTTGTCCAGCGTATCCAGGCGGCTCAACAATCAGGCGGCGTTTCGGATATCGACCAGGCAATTGCCGGTGCCATTGAAGAGTTGAATGAAGAGATCGGCTACCAATCGGAAGAACAGATGCAGCGATTACCCCTGCGCATTACCCTGTTGGCCATGCCATTTTTACTCGGTCCCATCGTGATCCTTTTGTTTTACCCGCTGGTCGACCGCATCCTGAAAACCCTCTCCGGGGTAGCAGTCGGCAGCGGTTTTTAACCCATTCGCGTGGTGCGATAGGGTTGTTCTATCCCATCTTTTTATGGCCCCATGAGGGGAAAGGAGACTGTACATGTTGTTTGAAAGATCCGCATCTGAAATTCCGCAGTTTGTTGTCGTTCTGGGAATTGCCGTTGTTCTGGGCGCAGTGGCCATCTGGGCCATCCTGAGCAATGTCGGCACCCAGGGCGGCAGTATCGCGGACTGGATCGACAGCATTGCGGTGCCTGCAGCGCACCCATAATCGTCGATTGATCGCCCTTGGTGTTTGTATGCCAGGCGAATACTGAGAATGGGCGGTCGGTTCTCCCTTTAGAGAACCGACCGCCATCATCCCTTGCCTTATATGCACTTGCCTTGGGGTGTTCTGGGAGAAGGAGGAAGTATGTTGCATGATCGTAATGGGCAGAGCGTTGTCGAATACATCGTCATCCTGGCCATTTTAATAAGCCTGGTGGGCGGCGCGCTTTGGGAAATATTTAGCACCTTAAGAGTCAAATTTAATGATGTCAACACCGAAATTGGGTCTTAGCCAGGATCAGGCAGGACAAGCTGCGGTTGAAGCGCTGCTGGTTTTGATGATCCTGGCGCTGGTCATTTTCGGTGGGATTGAACTTAGCCGCGGCGTAGCCATTCGGCAGGCATTGGATAGCGGATCTGGTGCTGCTGTTCGCGCCTTATCGCTGGACCCCACTCAATGGAGTTTTGCCGGCAATGTCGTCCAGCAAGGTGTCAATCAAAATGTGATGGGAGCGAATAGCACCATAACCCTGCAAGTTTATGATGCTTCCGGCAATCTTCGCAGTTCAGCCTGGCTTTCCGGAAGCCCATTTGGCACCTCTTTTATTTTGGAAGCGTCTGCTCCATTTCAGGCAGATATCCCATTCCTGGCTGAACCTGCGATGACGATTCGGGTGCGCCATTGGGGTATCGTGGAACGTTATCCATGACCCTATTTCATCCTTGTGCTTTTTACGGTAAAGGAATGATCCGAGATCGGAGAGCTCAATCGGCGGTATGGGGATTGTTGACGATCCTGGTTTTTATCCTGATTGCTGCCGGGTTGGTGGATATTTACCGCCTTTATTCCGCTCGCAATTGGGCGTACTCCGTTGCTCAGGAGGCTGCCTTAGCCGGCGCTTCACGGGGCAGAGATTGGACTTACGTGGCCGCGACTGGCTCTATCCGGCTTACTCCTGAAATCGCCGCTTCACAAGCCCAGCAGATCATCACGGCAGAAATGAACGCCCGTAGAGTATCTGGTTACAACGCGGATATCCGCGTATTGCCTGATCCCAGCGGAGGAACGATAACGGGCTACCCGCCTCGGCCTGTACGACTCGGAAATGCCCGGGGAGATTGGAGCACGAATGAACCCGCGGTTGGAGTTTATCTATCTGTCCCTGTTGAATGGCTATTGCTGGATCGCATCGGAATCATAGAAAAATCAGTCTGCGTATTTGCCTCAGCCGGGGTTGCCCAATAAAGGATCGTATGCTCAGGAAAAAATATTCCATTGCACTTTTTTCTGCCTTGTTGATGGCAGTTTTGACGGTTCAAACTGTTCTTGCAATATCACCGGATTATCTCAAGAGCGGTCGTACGTATGACCAGGAGCGAACTTACATCCAATGGAATGGTTCTGTGTCCTATGTATCTCTTTATCACCGGGATAATACTTCCTTGCCTGCTTCTGAAGGTGGAGCGAGTTGCGGTAACGGATGCACCGAAACCGTCACCCGTATTCAGAATGGCAGCTCCGTCTCCGGAAATTTCACGTTCTTGAAGACTTTTAACGTCCAGGTTGCGTACACCGGGGATAGTTCCGTGGGGAAAGCCATTATCCGAGCTTGCGGAACGGTCATTGCTACTGTCGATCTTTACACACCTGGTTCCGGCGCGCCGGGATTCAATAACTTTCCCAGTCCGGCCTGGAGTGTTCCTACATCCGGAGATTGCACCTGGTCGATTACCGCTTCCGGCGGGTATGTTGACTTCCGGGCAGTTACGACCTCTTATCGGGATTCACCCCCGCCCACCGTGGATCTCCAAATCAATAATTCTCAGGGACCATTATCACAAACAGCTCCGGGTGGATATACCCTTAGTTGGACCAGTACCAATGCCTCTTCTTGTACAGCTTCCGGAATCTGGAGTGGAACGCAGCCCGTATCCGGCTCACAAGGGTATAGCAATATTACAGCCGGCACATATACCTATACCCTGACCTGCACAAACCCAACCGGTTCCGCATCGGACAGTGTCACTGCCTATGTGTTTGCCCCGCCTTCAGTGGATGTGAAGGCCAATAACCTGGATGGTCCTCTATCCCTGTTTGAACCGGCTTCCTATACAGTAACCTGGAGCAGCGCCAACGCCAGTTCATGCCAGGCTGAAGGGAATCTTACAGGCTCCATTGGATTAAATGGCAGCCAGCCTTTCACCAATATGCTCCAGGGAACTTACAACTATACTGTTCGCTGCTTCAACCCGGTTGGAGCCCAGGTCGTAGACACTGTTCAAGTCAGGATCAATCCGCTGCCTCCCACAGTCGATTTGCGAGTTGAAGGAGTTAATGGGCCGATTACACGCGTCTCCCCGGCAAGTTATACCCTGAGCTGGGTCAGCCAATATGCAACCACTTGCTCCGTTTCCAGCTCGGATGGCGGTTGGACAGGGAGCATTATCCTGAGTGGAAACCGGGCCTTTGCCAGCATTCCGATAGGTGCCCATACCTATACGGTTACCTGTTCGAATGTGTCCGGTACAGCCAGTGATACGGTCACCGTGTATGTTGTCGCGCCACTGAGCGGAACTATTTCGGTTACATATGCTCGTTTACTTTTATTCGCTCCAAACCTGGGGCAGCCCGCTCAAACTTTATTGGGCGCTGCAACGGGAGGAGAACCGCCCTATACCATCTCAGTTCATGTTCGAGCTCCATCCGGAGTTGAGATAAGCCTGTCCCGCAGCGGAGCTAGCTGGATGGCAACTCCTCAAAATTCTGGAGATATCAATTTTGGCACCGCTGAACAAGGCATATGGACAGCCTGGGCTGATTTGACCGACAGCGCGGGACGGACATACCGGACATCCAGCGCAATTTGGGAGGTGGCATGGCATCCCGTGCATGGTCAACCATAAAACGATTTGGTCTCATAACGGTCATCATGATTTGCACAGCTGGATATCCTTCCTATCCGGTGAAAGCCGAGAGCGGTGGAACTTGCCAGTCTGCCTATGGTCAATCACCTTCTTCCATCCCGGAATGGCTCCAACCTGCTCAGGAAGGCATGGATCTGAGCACATCCTACCGATATGATCTATTGTCCGGCAGCCTCTTATCAACAAAACTGGTAGATGGAAGTTCATGCCCATCCGGGGGATTAAACCCGGACGGCTCTCCGAATGCATGTGGATTAGACGTGTCCAGAAATCAAACGATCGCCTGGCAAAACCGATATGACTCGGTCATCCTGACAGCAGCTCAAGCCAATGATCTCCCCCCCAAGGTATTAAAGGCAGTGATTGGGGTCGAATCTCAATTCTGGCCAGCCGCAAACTGGATCCGGGGAGAAATAGGGTTAGGGCAGATGACTGAGTTTGGAGCTGATCTGGTTCTGTCCTGGCAGACAGCTTATTTCCAGGGAATATGCCGGCAGGCTTTTGGTAGCGCTGGCTGCAGTACCGGCTATCGGTTCCTTGATCTATCCACACAACGGCTCTTACGCGGATTGGTCTTAAAGGAAATTGATGCTACCTGCGCGACCTGTTCTGGTGGGGTGGATGTTGAAAAAGGAGGCCAGACTGTGGAAGTTTTAGCCGAGACTCTAAACGCCAGTTGTTCTCAATCCGCACATATCGTTCGCATGGCAACCGGCCTGTCGCCATCTTCCCTGATGAGTTATGAGGACTTTTGGCGATTGGCGTTGGCAAATTACCATGCCGGCGCCGGATGTACCTATCAAGCAATTCGAAGGGTCGGTACACCGAGCAGCTGGAACAGCATTGCGGCCAATTTTTCAATCGGGTGTTCGAGCGGCTCAGAATACATTCGGCGAATTGAAGAACAAATCAAACCTTAGGAAGGATGCGATATGGATTGGATTATTTTTGGCCTGGTTGTTATCTGGCTGGCAATGGTTTCATGGTTCGATATTCGTAAAAGCGAGATACCACACAGCGCCTGGGTGATTATTCCAATCATCCTGGCAAGTGCCTATCGAATCTGGCAGGGCGGGTGGCCCTTAGTCTTGCTAACTGCTTTTGTCGTGGTTGTCAGCGAACGGGAAAGGATCTCAATCCTGTTTCAGATGAATGAGTTGGGGCGAATCATTACCTGGCTTCCACTCTTATTTCTTGGGGCTTTTTTCGCCGTGCAACTATCACCCATTGCGGCTTTGGCGATCATTGGCTTTTGGGCAGCCTGGGAATTGAAATGGTGGGGAGGGGCGGATGCAACGGCGGCGATAACCCTCATCCTGATTTATCCTGAACTGATCTTTATTGTGGCTTTTCTTTGCGTGCATGTTTTTGTCACGATAGGTTTGGCGATAAGGTCTTTGATGAAAGAAAAATCAATCCAATTACATAAGATCCCCGGGCTACCTTTACTATTGCTGGCGGTCGTATCACTCCAATTAATCGGGAAATAAAGATCGACTTTGAATTTCCTTGGGGTTACAGTTGCAATAGATTACGATTTGAACTCATCCAACATTTTTTGGCACGATTCAGTAATATTAAAACATTCGAAGTCAGTATGCTCGTCTATAAATACATTGTGGCTTTCCGTAAAGCCAATATCATAAAATATTTGAAGTCGTTTAATTATTTTTTCTCGATCTGAATTTTCAAAGCCACATGATTCAATCAGCACATTGGCCAATCCCAAATAATCACTTGCATCCATGCCTTGAGTATAGTCGGATTGAATGCAGTTTAATATTTTTCTGTTGTACTCATCCTTGATGATCAGCTTTCGGACAGAGATATCCTTTTCTAAAATTTTAGCTTTTACTTGTGGATCAATTGAATACCCCCATTCTGCTTGCTCAGAATAAATCTCTGCACATTTTAGGAAGCATTCATTAAGAATGATAAATTCTTCATCTGGAACTTCAATTTCAAAATGAGTAATATTATTACGTATCTCATTTAATCGAGATAAATTTTCAAGAAATTTATATTCAAAAATTTCTTCGTTGTAAAAGTAAGCTAACCTGTTATAAGCATCAACAAATGTCACTGTGTTCGGGAGTTTTGCATCTTTAGTTTCTGTCACATATTGAAAAAGTGTCTTATTTGCCTTTTTTGATTTTTCATACTTTTCTAATACCTTGGAGTAATTATTCCCATCAAAGGAAAAAATCATAAACTCATTTTTATTTAATAGCATCTTTTTAAAAAATAATTCTAAAGCGCTGTGTAAATTTAATACATAAGAACGATAATTTATATAAGAGCCTTCACCATCTAGGATTTTTCGGAGCGCATCTAATGCGCTTTCGTAAGCGGCCACGGCGTTATCGAGTAAATTAATTCTGTACATTATTGTTTTCTCCTATTATATTGAAGAATTTAATTTCTTAACCAGAATATCAATTCCGGTGGATGGATTAGGGAAATCCTCCCAATGTCTATCACATAATAATCGGAGCGTTTCAGCGTTTTCAATGGCCTGATTCGTAAGCCTCCGAACAAGAGAATACACGGACATTGACTTCGAATAATTGGGAATATACCTGGTAAGTGCGCTGACCACATCGGCTGCATTGAGAAATTCTCTGTTCGAGCGCTCATAATGTAACATAATCCAATATTCAAAGGATGGATTGGATACTGCAAGGTGGTAGTTCTGCTTTTTTGCGCTAGCAAGAGCCCTTTGTAAGGTCGTATGTGTGCCGGATTGTTCAATGTCAAAAACGCACCAAGCCTCATCGTGGGTTGAATCCCAGTCAAGACGCTGAATTTCTGTTGCCAGGCTTTGTACCAGATAAAGCGGCGTAACCCGGCTTTCGCCGCCAGGGATGATCCTTACCCGAATGTTCTTATTTCTGAGTTCATCGCGAAGCGCGTTGAAATAATTTGGTTCCGTTTGTCTTCCTTCACAAACGATGAGAATTGTTTTTCGTGGAGTGAGGAGATTCTGACGGCGTTGATAATTTGCCCAACGCTTTCCCTTGTCAAATAATGGCTGACGTCCGGACGATTTTTTCTTACGACTCATTGCACGCCATCCTTCTCGAGGAGAGTATACACATCACCTAAGAAAGGAATAGCACCATAACGCCCTTGTAGATAACCTTTTGCTAGGGATTCACCTTTGCGGGGGCTATATTCCAGAAGTGAATATAAATGTGATGCACCTTCTTGATCTTTTTCCGTAAACCAAATTTGATCTCGTCGGAAGAGGGTATTATCCAACAATGTTGTATCGTGGGTATTGAAGATTAATTGAGCGTTATGTTGGTTGATGGCCGGGTTATGGAACATTTCAACAATGGCACGCACCAGGAGCGGATGCATACTGGCATCCATTTCATCAACAACCAGAACATTGCCAGTTTCCAGAGCACGTAGAACCAACTGACTCAGAAAGAGAATGTGCTTTGTACCATTTGATTCCGAAGATAACGGAAATGCAACCACCTTATTATCATGGGTTTGGTGAAGCATTTCAATACGTTCGCCAATCCATTGAAATTTGTTTTCAGGGATAGAGGGTTCTTTGACCTTGTAGTCCCAGATACCCAGATCCGCATAACGTAACAGATCACGGATACCTTGGTGATAGTCTCCATTTAAATTGACCAGATCCAGGCTGGTTTCCTGTAATGGGTTGAGTTCCAGAATAATTCCAGAAAACCACTGATAGACCGCAGAAAGCATGGGGTGTTTGAAAGTTGCCGCCACTGACAAAAACAGCGCATTGTCGCGGGTGAGTAAACTGATCTTTTCATTCTGGCCCTTGAGCGATGGACCAAAATAGTATTCTTCTTTCTTTGTGTTCTTATTCCAGGCACGTTGAAAATAAGGTACGGTTCGACCCTTAGGCGCAGCATATAGGTATTCATTCCATACATGGGTATGATCCACCGAAATTCCATATTGATAGCGTACCCGGTCCTGTATAAAAGTGATTTCGAAAGTAGATGGAGCATCGGAGGTAACAGGATCTAACAGGAATGGCTGAGTATCGATCGTTTCATCCGGTTTGCGGTTGGCCGATTCGCGGACAAAATCCCGAATGAATTTTAACGCCTCTAAAACTTTCGTTTTGCCGGAAGCATTTGGGCCGTAAATTACAACGCTGCGGAGTATTTTAAATTTTGAAGTGTCAGGAGGTTTAATAACGTTATCGGACAAAGATAGATCCGAACCGGCAGTCAGGTTCAAAACCTGTTCGTCTTTGAAACAGCGATAATTCTTCAGGCGAAATTCGACTAACATCGTGCATACCTCCTTAATTATAAATAGATATTACAGTATTTATGCGAAATTGTCAAATAAATCGACATATTAATGCGATTAAGAGTATTTCATCACAATCTTGTAACTCTCAGGGTTAGTAAGTATTGGAGCTACCTTTCTAGTGCTCGAAAGACTGGACAGCCCATGCTGGCGGCCCTTCGCCTGGCTTTGGATGGGAAGCCTTACTACTCTCTTTTTGCCTTGCTACCTGCCTGAGTATTTACAAATAAAATTAAACGGAAGAAGACCATATTTGTCAGGCAATGACAAATATTTTGTAAACTCAACCTTCGGCTTTGTGACCTATTTATTAGAGGGAAATATTACCTTTGATTTGTTGTGAGTAATTATTCTTCGTAAGATGGTTATTTCTCCTATCCCCCTGGGATAGCACCGTACAATCTCTATAATAAAAAGTAGATAGTCAATCAATCGTTGGCCGGACATGTAACTGCTGGATTCGCAGTATGCGTGTCCGGCTTTTTTTATCTAGAGCGCCCCTTTTGTTATGGGGCAAAGGAGCTGTACCTGGTCGTCAATTTTGTATTACTTGTCCTGCTTTTCGTTTGCATGATCTACGATTTGAAGGATCGTGAAGTACCTATGCCATTAACCCTGGGAGGCCTGGTCGGTGCAGGGGTATTGGGATTGTTTCATGGACTTTGGTCTCCAGTTTTATTGACCATCGCGTTAACCCATGTGGCAGATTTTAATCCCAGGGAAAAACGCCTGGCTTTTGCATTGACCCTGTCAGCATTCGCCGGAATATTCCAACCCGATGCCGCTTTACTCTGCGCGGTGATCCTCAGTATTTGGATGTTATGGGAGTTCGGCATTATGGGCGGCGCAGACGTAAAGCTGCTGATCGCCATCACAATCATGATTGGCAACGCTACCATTCTGATCCCTATCGCAGTAGCAGGTGGGATCCAGGGCGTGATTGCCAGCTTGCGAAAACAAAGGGAAATCCCTTTTGTGGTTTCGATTTTCTGCGGGGCGCTATTTTTTGTACTATTCCCGCTAATTTAACAAAGAGAGGAGGTGATTGGCTTTGCGTTTTCTGAAAGATAACCGAGGGATCGAGTCGACCGAAGTCGCCTTGATTATTGCAGTGGTCGTCCTGGTCAGCTATGGTGCCTACCGGCTGTTGGGGCAGAACATCGCCGCCAAAGTGAATGATATCGCCGGAAAAATCTAATAGGTCTTAAAGTTCTGCCGGCCCAGGAGAATCCGGCAGAACCTCATTTTTTGCCTGGAGGTTTATGAAATTTCTGAAAGATAAACGAGGGATGGAAATGCTGGAAGCAGCCATCACAACCCCGATTGCCATTCTGGTTATGCTGGCCATTGTCAACCTGGGGATGGTTGTCTATGCTCAACAGGCAGTTCAGGCTGCCGCCAGGCATGGCGCACGGATGGGAAGTGTCGCGCAACAATGCCCCGCCTGTTATGCCATGAGCGGCGCTAAATCTGCTATAGCTCAGGCAGGCATTTTGGAAAACACTTCCGTAAGCGTTTTAGCTCCGGGTGGCAGCGCCGGAAGTATTCTGAAGATTCAAGTGAGCGGAAGCGTACCTAACTTTCTTGCTCCTTTGACCAGCCTGTTTCCAGGCTTACCGGGGCAAACGTTCAATGTCAGCGCCGATTCCACCTTCCGGCAGGAGGGCTGGTAATGGATAATTTGCGGCGTGACCGGCGCGGATATTCCATGACCTTCTGGGCTGTGTTTATTGGACTCGTATTGATTCCTGCTTTGGCTTTTGCTATCGAGTTAGGCCGGTATTTCTATGCAATTTCTGAGGTTCAGAAAGCAGCGGATGCAGCAGCCGTTGCCGCTGCCGCCGAGATTAACCAGCGGGTGTTCCAGGATACGGGCAGTCTCACATCCACATCAAAGACCTGGGCGAACGCTCAATCCTACGTCAATTCCAACACGTTCGGTTTATCCGCTAAAGGGGTTCATGCTTTCGTCACCGGCATTCAGGTAAGTGGTGGCGATAATACGGTTCGTGTCAACGTATCGGCCAACCTATCCATTTTGTTTCCATCTGTAGTGCCAAATGTTACAGTCACCCAGACCGGCATTGCCAAACTGCGAGCGTTTACGCATTGATAACTTGTTTGATAGGATGAATTTATTTTATTCTTGTTTATTTCTTCTGAAAATATCAATTTAAAACAGTCTACTGGTCAATATATCTTATATTAAAATTTCAGTAATTATATCTTCTGCTAGTTTTCCGGTAAAAGCATCAAAAATTAGATCATAATCGTCAAAATAGTACAAAACCAATTTTCCCCAATCCAGAATATTAAAATTACCTTCTACCAACCAAATTTTCTTGTGTTCGGTTGCGTGAGTATTCATTTTTTGTGAGAGTCTTAGTTTATAACAATCCGTATTGTATAAATTCACCGATCCGTCAATATGATTAAAAGTTTTAGTTTGTTCGTCAAATATGGAATGTAAATATTTCGTTACTTGAATTTTATCCTTATCGAATGGAAAGAGCTCTTCAATATGTATCCAAGTTTCCCCATCTTTCTCACGTGTTGTGAAAAATTGAATCTTTTTATTTGTTTTAGGATCATAAACACACATTGGGATACCAGATGGGTATTTTGGAAATCGAATATCATCCAAATTGATTTCTTTCCCATAAAACATCGCATAAGCATCATGTTTTATTTCTTGATACTTATCAGAAGGAATTGCCAAATTATCATCCAATCTAAAAAAAATATTGTTATTCCCTGGTAATGATGTGATTGTTTTTATTAGTGGGGATAAATTATTTATATTCCAATAAATTGGTAGAAACATACTATGATAATAAAATTTTCCTGAATAAAAGATCCCTTGAAAGTTGATATCCTCATGATTTTCAATACGAACTACGCCATACTTACCGCAATCATTCTGTAATTTTTCTAAAAAAAATCCATCTTCAACGCGGAAATAATATTTTAATAAAAAAACATAAATTAGTATTTCTATTGGTTTTTTTATAGACAACAGGTAGGAATAATATGGGTCATTGATTTTAAAAATACTGTCTATTGTTTCAATACTTGCTGATGATTTTCCCAATAATGTTGTTATCTCATTTTGCGCAGCTTGGAATTCAGAATAAAACAAATTGTTTAAGTCTCTCTCAATAATTGATAACGGATAATTATGGTTGATTTTTAATGTTTTTAAAATGTATAAAACAGTTCTTACAGATTGAAGGCTATATAATTCAAAAAATATATCCATATGTATTCCCTATCAAACAGACATCAATCCGTACTTGAGAAGGGTTGGATTTTTAGAAGGGAGATTGAAGGGATATTCCCTAACTAGATTAAATCGCAGCCGTAATAAGTAAAAGAGGAAAGATAAATATAAAATTGCAAATTGTATTTTAAAAATATTAATCAATTATTTCCCCTTGGAAAGGCTTTTTTTTAAATTATACTTAAATTTGACACTAAATGCTATTCATTATCATCGTCGGCCGGACATGTACCTACTGGGTGCTACGTTTGTCCGGCATTTTGTTTTAATGGCTCCTCGATCTAGAGGAGTATGACACAAGGAGGCTCTATTGATCAATGATGTTATTGTCGAAGGAATTGTCGTCCGCGATCCGTGGAAGTTCATGGAAGACCTGTTCTTCCGCCTGGTCGTCTATCGCGATAGCGATCAGCCGTCCAAGAAGTTGGATTTGGAGCGAGATGCCGGTGATTACATCAACGTCCGGGTCAACGGTGGCGCAAACGGCTTAATTCACATCCATCGGGGTATGCGTCTGCGTGTCCATGGGTTTCTCCAATCACGGGACTATCGTGAAAGCCTGGAGGAATTTATCGGCAAAGCTCGCAAATCCAAACCCTTTGGCGAACTGGCGATTGAGATCAAAAACAATGATTTCAAACCCGGCCAGATACAGATTGACCGCAATGTTGTTGAGGTTGTTGCTAAACGCATCATCGTTTTGGAACGCCCAAACCCAACCCCAACAGGCAATTCGAGCGGTACGAAGGGCGAAAGTGATGATGAAACACAAAGCGAGAAAAAACCAAAACCTGCAACGAGAAAAGTCCAGACCAGAAACATCGACCCGGGAGATAGTTCGCCGGAAGAAGTCTCCACCAATGGAGACCGTGATTTAACCACAGATTGACTCATTCCATTCACAACCGATTAATGTGCGCATACTTGTGGATAATCATGCGCCAAAAAATCTCTAAACATTTCATGATGAATGAGTCTAATCGGTTAATTGTCTAGTAAAAACTGCGTCGGGTTGTCATTTGCAGATAAAAGGTTTTTCTGACCTGAAGCGATAGGTTTATTCGCTTTAGGTTCACATGGAGGATCACAAGGTGGTGCTCATCCCTCTTGCTCATAAAGCAAGATAGTTACTAAGAGCCGCCACCTCAAGCTCCCGAAAGTTTCTCGGGGCGAGTGATCCTCCTTTTTGTTTACCCCCTTTGGACGGGGCAGCACATTAATAAACAACCTTTTCCTCTTTTGAGGCTTTTTGGCGTGCTGAAAAGCAGAAGGGTTCATATGACATGGAGAACATTACCCCATTGAAGGGGATCTTTGCGTGGGTGGTCGGGGTTGCCCCGCCTACCCACGCAGACTTAAACAAGGCAATAAATGCGAGTGAAAAAGTATCTGCCTTTTTCCCTGGCGTTTGCTGCCCTGTAATTTCACACGGGTAGTTTTAAACGCTGGAACGCTCTTGATGTTATTTCGAGGGCCGGTACTTCACATCATTTGGACTTTATTCAACGTTGGTTATTTTCACAAGGAGGAATATGCAAGAAAGCCAAGAATTGAAACAAGCACAAGCTGAACGCACCGAACGGGCGCGATCTGCCATCCTGGCTGGAAAGTTCCTGGTTACCCGCATCGCCCCTCAGCAATGGACGGTACAAAATGGCGATGGCGTCCGTTTCGGACGCACATTGCCATACGCCGTTTCTTTGAATGGTGATTACTGGGCATGCACCTGTATGGACTACCAGCAGCGTGGGCCGCAGATTCTCTGCAAACATATCGAAGGCGTTCGTCTCTCAGAGACAGCGCAAAACCAATCCTATTCAGACATTAACAAGGAGATGCAAATGAACGAACAACCCTTATCAGATGGGAGCCTGGGGGATCGGTTGAGCCGCATATTATGGGAATTGCGTCAACCGCTGGATATGTCCAGGGTCAAACGCCGGCAAGCGCCAGGAATGGGTTCTGTCCCTTACCTGGAAGGCTACGATGTCATTGATCGAGCAAATACCGTCTTCGGTTTTGCCTGGTCGTTTGACTTAATCGGCGAGCCAGTTATTGTTCGCTGGCAGAAAAAGGTATTGGCCTGGAACCAGCAGGAAAAACGTAAGGTTCCGCTGATCGATGCCAATGGCAATGTTCAGACAGAGGAAGTCGGGCTGGTCTATATCACCGGCAAGGTGTCCGTAGACCTGGATGGTAAGTTTTATAGCCATGCCGACCTGGGTCGCTGCATTTTCACTGGCGATACTCCGGAAGCATTGGATATGGCTTTAGCTGGTTCGGCGACGGACTGCCTGAAACGCTGTTTTCGTCAAATGGGTGAGCAGTTCGGGAATTCGCTGTATGACAAGGAAATTGCCCAGAATGCCGGTTTAGAACAAGGTCGGGAAAATGGTCAAACCAATAACCCGGCTGCATCAACGACTTCACAAGCTTCTCGAACAACAACTGCGCCGATTGTTCGTAAATACGGCGACGGTGTCCTGGTTAACGGGAATGTTCCCGAGCAGGAAGCCTATGACCAGTTCAAAACCAAAATGGGCAAGTCTCCCGCCTCGAAAGATGAACTTCGTAGCTGGCTGGCAGGCCAACGCTCCACTCATATGGAGCATCAACCTGCACCTGCTTCTGTTGTCGCCTGACCCACCTGACAATCACATTACTCAGAAAGGAAAATCACAATGTACCAAACGATCATCCTCATCGGGAATCTCGGAAAAGACCCTGAAATGCGTTTTACACCTTCCGGTCAACCGGTCACCACTTTGTCTGTTGCCACAAATCGCCGCTACAACAACCCGAATGGGCAACCTGTCAAAGAAACGACATGGTTTCGCATCACAGTTTGGGGCAAACAAGCAGAGGCTTGCAACCAACATCTCCACAAAGGGAGCCGTGTTCTAGTGGAAGGCCGATTAACGCCTGACCCCGAAACGGGTGGGCCGCACATTTGGGAAAATAAAGGTAAATATGGCGCTTCCTATGAGGTAAACGCTTCTGCAGTGCGCTTCGTTTCTGGTCGTGAAGACTCCGAAGAAAGCGAAACGCACATGAACACTTCAAGCGAAAGCGACATCCCGTTCTAACCCACCATTTACATCGAGAATCACAACAAAGGACATGCCGACCCGGGCGTGTCCTTTTCTATTTTCAGAAACAGATACAGGAGGAACACATGGTTAAAGCAGAAATTACAGTTGGAACTTGTTATGGAGATGTGGTTATTCCCGTTGAAGTATTGGGAAAAGGACCACGTCCTGGTACGGCTTGGGTGCGCGCTTTAAATGGTTTGGAGCCATTTACCAAGATCAGTCATGGTGGTCCGTTTCAAGACTCAACCTCAATTGTTCTTATACCCCACCTACGGGAAGTCCACATTGAAAAAGATCCAGACGAAAGTATCGAAGAGGAATTGCTTCAGGAAGACGGCATCGAAGTTCAACTCCCGATTTCTGAAAAGCGCATTCCTGTAGAAGATCGGAACATCCCCGTGGAGGATTGGTTCCTGGAAAGCGCCTATGAAGACCGAACATTCATCGAATGATTTGGCTTTGTTGGAAAGGAGGAATATTCCAATCCAGAGATATCGGAAAGGACCGGGTATCCGAGAAACCGTATTGCTTGTCGCACCTACAGTCACAATCCAGGGGTATCAATACCTGGTGGACTTTGGTAATAGCAACCCAACACGCTTTCACCGGGTCAACAAAAACAAAGAATGTTCGTGCGGGGCACCCTACTGTGAAGCCATTGAAGCGGTAAGACTGTATCTTCAATCTGGCGGCGCACGTGCTCCTGATCCAGAAGGCATGCCGCCTTGTCCGATCTGCGGAAGTAAGACGTT
Organism: Leptolinea tardivitalis; assembly: GCF_001050275.1. Taxonomy (GTDB): domain Bacteria; phylum Chloroflexota; class Anaerolineae; order Anaerolineales; family Anaerolineaceae; genus Leptolinea; species Leptolinea tardivitalis. The sequence continues at coordinate 216,304 of NZ_BBYA01000010.1, read as the reverse complement.
CCGCGACCGGGATTGGAATGGCAAATACACCAAAGAGTTGGGTTGGCGCTGCGCTAAAGGTGGTTTACGCCACTTTTTGGATGCCAAAGCTGAACGGATCAAGAAACGGCTTGCAGAAAATCCCTGGCTGATCCCGCCAGCGCCTGGATATCCAGGTGTCCGGCGAGATGAACTGATGACCTGGGAAGAGTGCGAAGCGATCAATCGCAAGATCTTTATCGAAACCGGTTACGAACCAACTGCATGAATCATATAACCCCAACGGAGGGGGCAGCATCCCTCCAGGGGTGGTCTGTCCCCTTTTTTTCAAAGGAGACAGACATGAACGACTTTCAACCCTACCTGATACAAAACGCCCATCCTCAAACCTACACCTTGCCCCGGCTGAAGCACCTGCCCGTTCGAGAGCAACCCGCTTTTCGAGTGGCCAAAGACTCGGATGCATGCAGCCTGGCTGAACTGCTGGCCGTCATCATTGGTGGTTCGACTCAAATCGAAACCGCTGAACGATTGCTGGCTCAGTTTGGCACGATCCAGAAGATTGCTCAGGCGCATGTGAACGAAATCGCCAAGGTGCAGGGTGTAAGTAACCTGACTGCCCTGCGGCTCAAAGCTGCCTTGGCGTTAGGGCGCAAGCTGCTCCAACCGGAGGACGAACGTCCTGTTATTCATTCACCCGAAGATGCAGCCCAGATTCTGATGCCGATGCTGGCCCACCGCGAGCAGGAATACATGGTGGTGATGCCGCTCGACACACGCAACCGAATGCTGGACGTGATTGAGATCTACCACGGCTCGCTCAATTCCTCGATGGTGCGCGTCGGTGAGTTATTCAAACCGGCGCTGCAGCGGAATGCGGCTGCGATCCTGATCGCTCACAATCACCCATCCACAGACCCGACCCCCAGTCCAGAAGATATCAGTGTTACCCGCGCCATTGTTCAGGCCGGCAAGCTATTGGATGTGTCCGTCCTGGACCACCTGGTCATCGGATTATCCCGATGGGTATCCCTCAAGGAAAAAGGGCTGGGATTTTCGTAACTCAAGAATCATCACAAGGAGAATTACATGAAACCGATTTTATTTTTTGACATTGAAACGACGGCCAACCCGGATGCAATTGCGCTCCTACCCGAGCCAACTGCTCCGGCCAATTACAAAGACGCTGACAAAATTGCGCAGTACATCACCGAAAAGAAATCCGAACAGATTGCACAGGCACCTCTGGATGCCGATCTGGGCAAGGTCATCGCCATCTCGCTGCAAAGCGGGATTGAATGCCAGGTAGAAGTTCACCTGACCGGCGACCCTGAAACCAAAACCGAAAGTGATCTGATCCGCTGGTTCTGGGCCGCATTTGCAAAAGCGGATGGCCGATCTTGCGGCTACAACATCATCGGTTTTGATCTGCCTTACCTGCTCAGGCGTTCGTTTGACCTGGGTATCCAGGTCCAAATCCAACCCCAGCTGTCTAAATTTCGCACTGAACCCACCACTGATCTAATGGCCATCCTCTACAACTGGGGACCGGCCAAAGGTTTGAAATGGGTCTGCAAGCGTTACGGGATTAAGAACCCCTTGCCTGATCTGGATGGCTCTCAAGTAGCCAATATGGATCCGGAAACGCTGCGCAAGTACGCTGGAAATGATGTGTCCCTGGTCGTGGAACTGTACAAGCGCATGTGTGGGGTGTACCTGCCGGCGATAAATGCTTACCAGCCCGCTTTCTTTAATCGCTAACACAAGGAGGATCGAATGGATCAACTCACCACATTACAACACCTGGAATACCTGGAAACAGGCTTTGAAGTGTCCAAAATTCTGGCACAAGCTGGATACGGAATGGAAGCTCCCGCTTTTGTGATTACCTGGGGCCAGGTTGCTGAAGTGCTGGCGCACACACTCGCCGATTACGGTCTGACCCCTGACCGGTTGGACAAAAGCCTGTTAATTGACCTGGTACAGGATGCACAGAAGGCGTTGGAAAACGATCATGTGTTTTCCTGGCGCGATATTCTCCGCGCAAATGCCACTTCCAATCCGGGAATTATGGCGTTTCTCGAGCTGCCGGATATGGAAGACGACGAAGGCCCATTGACCGAGCTGTATGAGAATGCCACCCGTCTGGGTGACGACGAAGCATATTGGCCAGACGGTGGCGCCTCCGCCGACTTCTTTGACGACTTTTAGACCTCAGACACGCAAGATGGTTTTTCACCTTGCGTGCCTTTCCCAATGTCGATATGGAGAATTATGGAAACACAAATGACCCAGCTCAACATCCCTGTACCGCCTGCGCCTATTTTGGAACAGGCAGTCGGATATCGAAATTACCGAGGTGCACGTTATCTTGCCCTCTGGTGGGAACCCTGTGGCGACGAAGTCATGGTATCCGATGGTTTAGTAACCTTTACGGGCCTCTGGCCAGGATATTTGGCGTTTGTACAGCATCGAGCAGTTCATCCTCAGGTGGCTGCTTATAACCTGGGCTCATCCGAGGAGCCGGCAGAATATCGTCTGGTCATCGATCTCGATGAGAGGCTGGCGTTTATCGCTCCCTGCCGGGAAGCTGAGAGATTGGTGACTTCCCAATGGGGTAATCCTCAAGAGAAACCTGTCACGATTTCACCTGCGGAGATGGAAACATGGTTGGTGGATTTAACCGAGCAGCTATCCCATTTCCCCAGTATGGATGAACTGTTGAGCCAGATGGCCGAGGATCAAAAACATGTTGAGACCCTCCAGCATTGGCTGGATGACCAAATTCCGTAAATCAAATAGAAGAATTCACAAGGAGGATCATTATGACCTGTAAAGTAACGGTACAAAAGAATACATTTGCTGAGAGCCTGGCTATTGTTGGTCGGGCGGTAGGTTCTCATACTCACCTGCCTATCCTATCCAATGTCTTGCTCAGCAAAGATGAAGGGCAACTACGTCTTTCGGCTACCGACCTGACCCTGGGCGTGACGGTCTGGTTGGATGCTCATATGGATGGTGAACTTGGATTGACTTTACCAGCCAAGACACTAGCGGACGTGGTTAATTCTCTGGTGGAACCCGAGGTCGTATTTTCGGTCAATGGGAAACCGGAAGCGGCTCTGAAATGTGGCGCTTACAAAGGCGTTGTTAAAGGTATCGAAGCATCTGAGTTTCCCACGATACCGGAATTCGATGTCTCCAGTGGCATTTCCCTGGATGCAAACATACTCAAGGAAATGATCCTGAACGTTGCCTTCGCCGCATCAGTCGATGATAGCCGGCCGGTTCTGACCGGAGTATTGATAAATATGGAGGGAAAGTCCCTGTCGATGGTCGGTACGGATGGTTTTCGCCTGGCGATCTGCAAGGTTGATTTACCGGTGACTTTCGCTAAGAGACAAATGATCGTCCCCGCTTCAACCTTGAAGGAAGTTGTGCGAATTATAGGAGCCACAAAAGCCAGCAAGATCACCCTGTTTCTGCCATTAACCGGAAGCCAGGTGGTATTTCGCTGCGAGAATGTGCAAATTGTCTCGCAGCTGATCGACGGCAAATACCCTGATTACCAGGCAATTTTGCCCAAAGGGTACAAAACCAGAACGGTAATTGCCACAGCCGACCTGCTCAAAGCCTGTAAACAGGCCAGTATCATTGCCCGCGAGGGAAGCAACGTAGTGCGTTTTCACCTTCAGCCTGGATCTGATCAAACCGGGAAGGTCAAATTGTTGGCCGAATCCGATGAAACCGGCGTGAGTGAAATCGAGTTGGATGCCACGGTTGAAGGGCAGGAGCTGGAGATCGCATTCAATGTGAAATTCATGCAAGATGGTTTGGAAGCGATCACTGCCAAGAATGTCGTCATCGAAGCAAATGCCCACAATACGCCGGCAGTTATTCGTTCGACAGGAGAGGAGGAGAATTTATACGTTTTGATGCCCATGCATATTGATGGGAAGTAACAGAATGGGGGGAGTAGAAAAAAGCTCCCCCAAAATATATCTCAAAATAATCACTTTCTTCGCGGTATGTTTGGAGATTAAGTGTCCCGGGGACAGGTTGCCACAGAAAAAAACACCCCTTGGGGTAAAAAATAAGAGTCACTTTGCAAAGCGACTCTTATAAAACATCATAGTGTTTAGTATAGCTTAATTGTTTTTCGCAACCAACTGGATTATAGGTTAATAAAATACGGCGCAATCTTATATTTTGCTAAAATTCATAACGTAAATCATATATAAAGTTGATGGCAAAAAACCCTCTTGGAGTGCTATGTAACTAATGCTTGCACTTGATTTTATAAATCCAGCTTCGTCAGTCGTTTTGTGCTCAGGATTTCGTAGAAGCATATCAGCCTTGACAAGGCGGCATAAACGATCCATTTCAAATTGAGGTGTTCGTGATATTTCCTTTAAAATCTCCTCCTTTGTTGCATTGTCACCAGATAGTGCATTAAAGCAGTCAATAAATTTGTCAATTTCCGACGGAATGGCATAGTTGCAATTGTATTTAGGGGTTACGCAATCTAATAATTTCCATAATTTTTGCACGCTTTTAGGTTTAAATAAGTCAGCTGGATAGTGCTCTTCAATAAATTTCCTATCAGTTTCTGAAAAATAGTAAAAATTTACCTTGTGCAACAACTTGTTATTAAGTATTAAATCAAATATATGTCCATCGTTATTTGGTGACATACCAATGATATAAAGATCGTCCTGTATCGACTCAAATTCCTCGAAAAAATATTCTGTTGCCATGTTAAGTTCTGGATGAATAATTTTTGTCATTATCATCTCATATTCAAAAGGTCTGTTAACTTTCAGGTCGAATAACTGGGCAGTAAAAACAGGGTCGTTAATATATTTATTTTGAAAGTCTTCAGATGCAATAATCAAATTGTGAAATGCTTTTGCGGTTTCATATTTCAACTTTCCACTATAGTTCAATAGAGCATTACAATAACAATGCTCCATACCACTCACAATTACTGTGCTGTTTTCTTGAGTGCGAATATATCCTTGAATATTATTAAGATTTTCACTATTGGCAAGAACAGAAAAGTCACCGTGCAAATGATATACCCTCTTTTTAGTGAGCCTTTCGATGTTATTATCGTAGTTTAAGGTAAATATATTATCGAAACCATTGAAAAAATATTTGGCCTTTTTAGGAATTTTTAAATATAATTCTTGGATTTTTGAATTGTTATATATAGCATCCAGAAATAATTTTTCAAATCCTTGAACAGCTGATGTTCTCTTATCTTTTAAATCATCATTTTTCAGTAAAAACATATGAAGAATAAAAAACCAATCTTCAAGCATAATTTCATAAGATGCATGTACTTCCTTAAAATATCTGCGCTTAAAATCGCATAATGCAAATGCCGTATCTTCGTCCGGAACATACTTATCATAGTCATTATTTCTAATTTCATTGGCTATTGTTACAAAGTTATTTAAAATATCAATTATTTCGTTGCCCAGTAAGATATGTCCAAAAATTTGCTCATAGCTTTCTAATTTTGCCCTATATTTAATTCTTTTCATAACAAAATCATTTGAATATGCTTTTCCGCCAAACTGAATATTTATTCCATTGCCAATGAGTAATGATTTCATAAAAACTGCCCCATTTACCACAAATTGTTATTAGCCGGATTCCGTACCAGGTTAACTCTATCACCATTATCGCTCTAAATAGAAATAAATCTGATGGAACTCAATTACTTTTGCATTGATATCATCAATTTCCATCATTTTACGTGAACCGTTTTTTGGATTTTGTGCCGAACAAATTTTGACATCAAAGTAAATACATCTTCTCTCCATTTAATCAAAACATACCTGTTTGGCAGCAAAAACGATTGGCTGATTTCTACATCGGCGAATTATTTTTGCTGTTCTGTCATGCATTTGCATATGAACAGGCTTTAACGTTGGTTATTTTCTTAATTTTAACGTTGGTTATTCAATCCATATTAAACCCAAAGGAGGATTACATGAATGTGTACGAAGACAAGTACCTGCGCGAAAAAGTGAACCGCATCATCGCCAGGCAGAAGGAAGGCAAGATTGTTATTGCTGCCCATAAGGATGGCAGCGGTCTGCCGACCAGAGAGGATCTCGGTCAGGAACTGACTCGGGCAGCGTACCCATACGATTATGCGGTTGGGAAAGCCGGTTTTCTCAAGTACGATTCGGAACTTGGCGCATACCTGTTTGTTGCAAAATCGGGTGAGAAGCTGCCCCCAGTGCTGGCAAACTACAGGCCTTTGACCCTGGCCGAAGCCATCCTGGATGTGCAAAACAGGAGAATCAATATCCAAAGCGGTGAAACCAATGTTGCTTTCACCGGTGTGCAGCCCTGGAAAGGGTTGTACGATGTTTTACGGGAAGTCAACGAAGAACTGGAGCGGGTTAACGCCGGCATCGTCGTTTGGAAAATCATTCCAGAGGAAAATAACAAGACCAGACCAGGCGAGCGTCTGTTTCCTGAAGCGGTTCCAAAACTGCGCAACGGACAGGCGCTGGCGCATATAACGGGGTATGCCTATGATGCAGATCATAACTTGGCATACATCGGCCTGGTCGGTTACAAGACCAGCCTGGAATCGCTGCGGGTGACCCTCATGTGTGGAAAACCGCTGCAGATGACTCAAGACGGGGTTGGCGATTTCACTCTGATCCCTGCCGATAAGTATGAACAGGCCTGGCAAGCCATGCCGGAGTACACCAGTCACCATGTGGGTTTTGTATCACGGCTGGCATTACCCGGAAAGTGGGAGCCAGAAGACCTTAGTGCCTATCTACTTGTCTTTCAGGGAACGCCTGAACCAGGACAAGAGCTGATCCGGCTCTTCATCGAACGAATCAAAGAAGTTCTTGAAGTCCCAATCCTGGACGAGTGGGGCGCTACCCTTTGGAAACAGGCTCGAAACCGTAATCTGGTACAAGATTTGGTCACCGGTGGCGACTGTATCCTGGGAGCCAGAATTGACCTGCGACCAGGACAAATGGATTGGCAGGAATTACTGGCCGACCTATTGGCCCAAGAGGAGATCTCGTTGGCTATCTAAAGAAACAAGTAAAAACACCGTCAATTTCACCCCGGAGGGGGCGCTTTCATCCCCTCAAGGGGTGGGACGCGCCTCCTGCGGGGATTTTTTATTTCTCACACAAGGAGTGAACAATGCGTCCACCAGCAATTGAAAGAATGGGGTATTACCCCACGGATGACCCGGTTGTTGAGATCATCCGCACTTACCTGAAACCGTCCGTTGAAAAAGGACGGTTATTTGATCCCTGCGCCGGAGAAGGTAAAGCAGCTTCTACATTAGGAAAAGGACTTAACTGTGAAACCTGGGGCGTTGAACTTTCCCCGGATCGGGCTGAAAAAGCACAGAACGTGATGGATAAGGTCTACCAGGCTCCCTGGCAGTCCTGTGTCCTGAGCGACGAGAGCGTTACCTGGCTCTACTTAAACCCGCCATACGAGTTTGACCGGTTTGAAGGCCAAAAGCGGCTCGAATGGGATTTCCTCAAGACCACCACCTCCAAACTGATGCGCGGCGGGTTGTTGACCTATATCATCCCCCAGAAAATCCTGGGAATGATTGAAATTGCTCGCCTGCTTGCTGGGCATTATGAGGCCATAACTGTTTATCGTTTCCCGGATGGATTGTATGAAAAATTCAAGCAGGTGGTGGTACTGGCTTACAAACGTAAGCTTTATCAACCGCCCACCGACAAGGAGGTTCTCTCCCTGCAAAGCCTGGCCACTGAAGAACTTGAACCCATTGAAATTGCGGTTGAACCAATTTATGAACTGCTGGCAGCACCTTCACGAGGGGCAAACGGCAAACCGATTGTGTTTAAACGCACTGACTGGGAGCCGGAAGAAGTGGTCGAGGCCACAATGGAAGCAGGCGTGCAAAATACAAGTGAATGGCTGGATCTGATCCATCCGACCCGTGGATTAACACAACTCGCCCAACCGGTTATGCCGTTGAAAAAGGGGCACATCGCCATGCTCATGGCCTCTGGCATGATGGGCACCGTGCGGCTGACGGATGAAGATGGAAAGCCTATGCTGATCAAAGGGCGGGTTATCAAGGTGGTCGAAAAGACCGAGCAGCCGGACACGAAAGATGCAGACGCCGTTATCGAGACCTTCAAAGACAGGTTCGTTACCACGGTCGCGGTACTCCGACAGGACGGCATCCAGATCATCCAGGATGTGAAGGGGCTTTCCGACTTCATGAAAGCTCACGGCGAAAAAATTGCCGCCCATGTACTGGAAACCTATAAACCGCTCTACAACCTGGACCCGACGCCGAAGGAGATCGCTGTTCTGGATGCCATCGGCACGCAGCGTAAACCGTTGCCAGGTCAGGAACGGGCTGGTTTATTACCCGCACAGCGCCATGCAGCTGCGGCGCTTGCACGCTCCATCCGTAAAAACGGTGTAGCCAACTGCCAGGCTGAAATGGGTTCGGGAAAAACAACCATTGGATCAGCGGTCATTGAACTTCTGAATGCCTACCCCGCTATTGTCATTTGCCCGCCGCACCTGGTGCCCAAATGGATCCGCGAGATCGAAGAAGTGATTCCGGGGGCACATGCGCGTGAGCTGCGCCGGATTGGGCGTAACAGCGATGATGCTTATGATGTCAATGACGTACGTGATTTTTTGGATCAATATCACCAGACAAGTGAAACGGCAAAAAGAACAGGAGGTTCAAAACCCAAATGGATTGCGATTGTGGCGCACACCTCAGCCAAGTTTGGAACGGGTTGGCAGCCGGCGGTTGTCTGGCGTAAAACCAGAGATCCATTAACCGGCAAAGTCGTAGATGCTTGCGCCTGCCCAAGCTGTGGTAAGGTGGTGACGGCTGAGAAGGATGGCTTTGTCATCCCTGTAACCGACCTGAACGAGCTGGCCGAAAAACGCCAGTTCTGTCGTAATCACGTTCCAGGTTGGGAACTGGACCCGGATGGGAGGATCAAACTGGACGCCAATGGTGATCCGGTGTGGGGCTCACATGCATGCAAAACGCCTTTGTTTGAATTCGCCGGCGCCCGCCGACACAGCATTGCGGATTACATTGCAAAACATGCTCAGGGTAAATTCAAACTGTTGATCGCTGATGAATCGCATCAGTTTAAGTCCAAGAGCTCCGACCGGGGAGTAGCTTTTCACCAGTTAGTTACTGCCGCAAAGTGGACGTTGACCCTCACGGGGACGTTCTTCGGTGGAAAAAGTACTTCAATCTTTTGGTTGTTGCACCGCTTGAATCATGGCGTTCGACGCGACTTCGCCTTTCATGACGAAAAGCGCTGGGCAAGGCTGTACGGTGTACTCGAAACTACGCGCCGAAGGAGACGGGATGATGATGCCGATGAGGATGGCGTTTACACAGGCAATCGGCGGTATCGCAATCAAGCGAAAGAACAACCGGGTGTCAGCCCGGCCATCGTCAGCCGGTTGTTGGACACAACCATATTCCTGAGTTTGAAAGACCTGAACCTGGCGTTACCAGCTTACAAAGAGGAGGTGGTTGCCCTGGATATGCTCGATGACCAGGGGCGGCAATATCACAGTATGGATAGTGGCCTGAAGCAACTGGCTGTCCAATCTAGTCGTTACCTGTCTACCTGGCTGCAATGGAGCCTGGCGCGACCGAATTCAGCTTTTCGGGATGAGGTTGTGGTGGTGGATGAGATGGATGGCGAAAATGGAAAGTCAGTCCGCAAGGTTCCGTTGATGGAACTGCCGGCGATAAATCCCAACGGCCACAAATGGCTGCCGAAAGAAAACTGGCTGGCCGACTTCTGCAAACTCGAGAGGCAGCAAGGACGTAAGGTGCTAATCTATGTCCGCCAGACCGGAACCCGCGATATTCAAGACCGGGTGCAGATGCCATTGCAAGCCAATGGCCTGAGAGTCTCCATCCTGGGCGGTAATGTCGATCCGCGTAAGCGGGAAGAATGGATCGCCAAACGAGTAAATACCATCGATGCGTTAATCTGCAACCCGCGGCTTGTGGAAACCGGTCTTGATCTGGTGCAGTTTTCTACCGTAGTCTTTTTTGAGATCGAGTATTCATTATATACGCTTTGGCAAAGCGTCCGGCGTGTTTGGCGATTGGGGCAGACCCAGCCCGTCAAGGCGATTTTCTCGGTCTACTCCACGGCAATGGAAGCGACAGCCCTGGCCCTCATGGGAAAAAAGATGAAGGCTGCGCAGCTCGTCTACGGCGATGAGGTTGGAGGCGCAATCGTGCCAGAAGAGGAAGGCGACTTCCTTACGCAACTGGCTCGGGATGTACTGGACGGAGCAAAGCTCTCTGACTTGCAGACTTTGTTTGCTGATGACCTGCAAGTGAGCCATAATCCGATGGGTAGTTTGACCACACCTAGCGCCGTGATCATAACTGGACCAAAGGTGATGACCTGGGATGATTGGGTTAGCCAAAAGACCGTAGTTGTCAGAAGGACAAGAAGAAAGGAGGTAGCTCCGGAGGGACAGATGGGATTGGGATTTTAAGAAAAGCGGCTTTAGGTTCTCCTAAAGCCGTTCTTTTTTGGCCTTTTCAGGATTAAATTACAAATAATTATAAAAACCAGGGTCTAAAATAACCTAATCCAGGATTTATTCTCATATTTGTTTTTGAAATGAGATCAGCCACTTTTTGTGCATATAGGGTAGTAATTGGCAATCTAACATTATCTTTTAAGCTTCCCCAATGGAGCTGAGTCAATGCCATTGCGTGTTTTGCTAAATCTTCACTGCTGTAAAATTGATTGGCGTTGCATCCATATTTTTGAAGAATTTGCTGATTCGGTACTATCGAAGTGAGTAATAATGGTTGGGGAGTACCGATACCAGGGTAATTCATAAACAGTCCTGATGAAGTTTGTCGATAACTACGTCCAGTTGATGCGATTACTAATTTCTCAGGATTCAGTTGCAAGGCAGAACCCCTAAATATTGTATTATTTTCTTTGCCTGTTTGGGCTGCAGCACCATATAGCCTAAGATGATGTTCTTGTTCAATTTGCAGTAACCCTAACTTACAATCTCCAAGAGAACCTAAAACCTGTCGAATTCCTTCTAAGAAACCAATTACTTCACATTCATATATTTGTCCTAATTTATGTAAGACAATATTTGTCGCATTTTCATGAGTTTTGGTTTGTTTTTGTTGATATAACTTTAATGCGTTATAAACGATACTCTGTGACACACTTTGGCTTATTTTGAAACTAGCTGACCCTTGTGTGTATTTTTCTGTTCCCTCAAAACTATTTAGATCATTTTGGGAAAGATTGGCCGAATCAGAGGCGACATCAATCCAACTGCCATAATTATCAAAAATGTGAGCAATACCGGCAAAGATATGATTGCCTGTCGTTTCTGGATTGATTCCGAACCCGATTCCAATAAAACAATGAACATTTCCAAGACTATTCGCTAAACGCCAGGGTTTCCCACCCATTTTAGAATATATATTTAGCCAAAGCGAATCCATAATGGGACCAAACGCAATGTCCGGATCATTAATCTTATTCATTGTTTCATAAGTGATAAAAGTGGAAGGTATTCCTTCCTCGACAAAAGCTTTTTTTAATTGGTAATAAAAAGGATTGTCATCGATATCATTTTCACCAGGGATTATCACTATTGCATGTTTATTTATGTCCCTTTTAGAGGTTATATTCCAATCTCGAACAATATCCTGTAAGGCCTTTTGATATCCCTGAATTGTTTCTTCAACAAAATATAACCCATCTTCTTCTTCAAAAGCATTAACAAAGGATGTATTATATTTCCCCTTGTTTTCAGGCAAGCTTATTCCTATAAAATCCCGATCGCCCTTACAACGTGCTTTATATCGTCCATTCGAAAAATAGTTTATTAATTGCCGGCACGAGCTTATAGATTGCTCATTATTTGGAACGATTATATAGGGAGATATGACTTTAAACGGTCGATTGGGATCTCTTCTATCAAACGCTCCTCTATTAGTAAATAGCCATCCACCACTCAAAGTCTGTGGAGTTGGATTATTACTATCATTGGTGATTTGTTGGTCAGGTAAGAAAATAGCTTTATATATTCCTTGAGAGGTTTTAGGGGCAATTGCATGTGCGATAGTCAATACAATTTCCACTGGGATTTCCGTTTGGTTTACTTTTATAACTCCCCAGTTTTGAAGACCTTTTTGACCAATCATAAAAATTTGTCTTATCCAATCATTTGTTAGATTTAACCGTTCATGGGAATCCATTAATGTGGCTTTGCGATAACTGCTCCTTACATCCGGTTTTGCACTTAAGTCCATTCTTGATAAACGAGAGAACACTACATAAGAGGGGAACAAGGAATATTTTGTACCTCTTTTACTCGCTTTCACTTGAATGAATCTGGTGTGCTCTGAAAATCTTGGGCAAGAGTTAAACCTTTTTGCGAGAAAATCTTTTGAGTCATCCTCAACATCCTTTATACCCATTTCTTGGACATAATATCCTAGTTTCCCGGGAATTAAACAGTTACAGGAACCATCCGGGCGGACCAGTGAACATAAATTCTTGTTGCGAAATGAGCACAGCCCAACTAATTCTAAGTTTTCACGATTTTCTCTCGCTGTGTCAGTAATACACGTTAATGCTATATATGTTGGGTCGAGATAAAATTTTAAGAATCCATCTTCAATACATGTAGTAACCTCGACTGCTTTGTGAGCCAATCTGTCGGTCATTAATGTCGGCCTGAAAAATGTGTGACCATATATCGAAAAAATACCTTGTTTCATAGCCTGATAGCTAACCATCGCAAAAGTTAAACGTTCAATCACACGTTCAGGAACTTCTCTTAGTGGAACTAATGATAGTTGTTTTAGATTTAAATCCCTTTGTTGTTTTACCAAAAATGAGAATAGGGCTTGTTTATCTCTTTCTAAATTTTGCTGTTCCACGGGAAGCGCAAATATTACTTCACCTTCAAAAATAGAGACTCTATTTTGCTCACTCCGTAAAATAAACTCGATTTGATTCTTGTGCCGAGTGCTAATCCCAGATAAAGAACATTTGAACACAGATAAATTTTTTATTGTATTCAGTTGAATACGAACTTCATTGATTGAGATTGTTCCCTGCATTATTCGATCTCCTTTTTCTTCCTGAAGTGGAGCAAATGTCGTAACAATGGTATCTCCTTCATTCCTTCAAGTGCACTTTCGCCACGAGAGACTGCCTGAATTTGGGAGAGCAGATAATCCGCCCATACAGGTAGAATAAGCAAATCACTTAACGCAGGAGTCGAAGTAAATACAATTTGATTGTTTTCAATTCTTAATCCAAAAAGGTAAATACTGGCTAATATTCCAGCCAGAAAAGTGAATACGATTGCCAATATATTCCCAATAACATTAGCGGACCTTGATATTTGAACAAATCCCTTTTCATTCTTGTTTTCGTAGTCGAGGAATTCAATAATTTGTTTTTCGGGAATTCCAACTATGCTTAGATTGAAGAAGGTATCTGACAATAATGTGCTTAAAGTGACCAAGCTTAATTCGGCAACATCAATATCTGTAGATTGATTAGTCTGAGTTTCTTCGATATCCTCTTCAACCAATACACGATTCTCATCGTGGTCTATGTCTCTGTTTGTTTTATCGCTTTGCCCATATTTGCTTTTGATGCCATTGGAAATAAGTTCAGAAAAAAACGAGGTTGTCATATGAGCAAGTTCTTCGTACAGCATGGTTTTTAAATGGAATAGCGATTCAATGTCGCTTTGATTAATGGACTTTGATATACCAATTAATCCCCAAGATTTTTCATAAGTTTGCGCATATGGATTCGCAATTGATGTTCGGATTATATTAAGTCCCGATTCTTTGGTTGATTCTTCTAAGGCGGGGATTAAGAACAATGCTTGACTGATCGCTTGGATATCTTGCTGGGCTAGGAAAGTCATATATCTCTGATTGAAATAGCTTAGAGCATTTTCATGGATAGCATTTCTGTCATATAGTAAGCCAACAGTAAAAGCTAAAAATGAATCTCCATACCAATCTTGTTTGCTTGCATATTCCAGGTACCTATTGAGAAATTCATTAGGGAGTAAATACTTTTGATCATTGGGATTTTCCACTAAGTAATATGTGGAAATTGCTAAAGTCTTCTCTCGCAAATCTGCTTGATCCCTTGGATCTGAATATAAGTATGGTGTAATGTAATTGAACAACCATTCACGAATTTCTTCTAAACAGTTTTGTTTCTCCGAGTGTTTAAAAATTATTGCTAATAGACTAGCCAGATACGGGCTTAAGGCTTCTACTTTTACCAGCTCAAGTACTTGTAGTGCTTGAGCGTATTCATAAATCGTACTTTTATATAATTTGCCACTCATTGAACACCCCCAATTATTTGACCAATTGAATTAATCCAATTATTAATCCTATGATACTTACAAAGCCTAATATAAGACTAGCTAACCAGTTTTCTTTAAACCATTCTCCAGTCATTTGAGGAATACATTTTAGGGCATCTTTCCAAGAAGAATTTGTTTTTAATAAACCTTGATCTGCTCTGTCAGCTATATTAGCTAAAATATCCACCTTTCGTAATGTCGAAAAATGAAGCCGTACATATTCTTTATTATTAAATGCTTGTGCCTCATCTGAGCCGGTAAGAAAGTCTTTATCGCTAATTTTGTTCAACTCTATTAATTTCGTTAGTCGTGGGTGACCTATATAACCTACACCATATATATCAATCAATAATCGATTCAAATCAATTCGATTCTGCTCGGGAATTTCTGAAGGTTTCCCTCCTAAGACTTTATGGCGATGTTCTATGGCCTCAAAACCATAATTCATGTCTCTCATGTTCCAATGTAACCATTTGAAACCGGTGTGAGCATGAACATATTCATAAAATTCATCCAGCATTTCTTTTTCAAAAACATCGTACTCTTGATCAATAGTATTTAATAAATTTCGTCGTTCAGCTATTTGATGAACAGAAAACGATTTTGTTTGACCCGAGGCAAAATTTCTGACAGCAATGGAAGTAATTCTTGGAGAAGTACCATTCGGGCGATCATAAAAGCTCTCACACGAGTAATGGATTACCAAAACATGTTCTGGATTTTCCATTAGTTCGGATAATATTTTTCTTGCTTTTTTTCTTTTCTGAAGTTTACGGATGGCTGCGCCCATGATTTTCCTTATGAGAAAAATAAGTTGTTGAGAAAAAACCACAAGGATTATCTCAAAAACTTGTTTTTTTGATCCCGCCTTTTATTTCGGAATGTCCTTGGCAATGACTAACCGAAAAGCTCTTTCAAGTCTTATCATTGCATCGACTAATTTACCCTGTAATTCATCCCACTGATCTTCGTTTTTCAATCCAATACCTGAAATCACATAACGAACACGGCTTGCTCGTCTATCTGGAAGTAATTGCCAATCCAACGGGTCGCCGAAGAGTCCTTCTATTTCTACTTTCTGCTGCAGGAAAGTGTTAAAAACTTTTTTGTTCCATTCGGCTTCACCTTTATCAATGTACAACTCCACCTGGGCGTCATCCATTCGTACAACATAATTAAATCCAAGACCGCTTTTCCCAGCGCCGGCACTGATCCAATTCTCTATTCCTGGCGAGACCTTGGCATGAAGTTTTGTCTTTGCTTTTGCTTTTTCAAGCAGCTCCCCCCAGAATTTCAGGCGGAGAACATGCCGCTCAGCCAACTCCCCATCATTTTGACCCTGTTGTGACTTCTTTTGATTCCCTTGCGCAATTGCTGGCTTGCCGTCATATCCTTTGATAAAAGAAAACACCTTATAGACCGAACAAAAAGTATCAAGCTTTTCTTGACAGACAATCCCATCAAGGTCTGGCCAATAGGACGGTTGCTTATTGTCTTGATCTTTGAAATGGATGATCTTAAGCCGTAGACCATCTGTTAATATGCCCCAATCAATTTGATGGAATTTTGCAGCATAAAATAGATAGGATTCCCATTCTAAACCAGGGGTAATTTCGTCAAAATTTTCTCCGGGCTTTACGTAACAAACAATAGCTTTGGGAGTGTGGTTAGTTCCCATAAGACTCAAAGTCATGAGGCGCTGACTTTTTCCATTCGTAGAAAAACCCAGGATATGAAAAAACTCATCCACATATTCTTTCCAGGAAGGCGAATCTGGATGTTGGTAATCTCGATACTGCTTAATCGTCCTTAGAATATTTGCAATTTCCTCGAAAGACTCGGGGGGGAGATAGTTTTGCGGAACAGCATCTTTTTGTTTTAAAGCTTGATGAACGGGTTGTGGGGCAGCCGTATGGTTTCGAAGCGCCCAAACCCCTTTATCCACTTTATGATACAAATCATTGCCTTGAAATTTTTGGGTATCAGATGAATGTTGATATATTGTGTCTTGAATAATGTGTTGCCACATTTTCGGCAGCGTTCCTTGCCGAATCCGCTTCACTTCCTCATAGATCTGGGTAAGGGTAGCCTGTCCACCGAGGTTTTTTAGTGCTTGATTAATATCTTCGATCCATGTTGACATTGACTCATCCTTTCCCTGGATCGAAGTTGAACTATTGGAAACCTGACTTTGGTGTCCTACCCCAACATCTATCGATCCAACTTCTGCATGGTCCCTAAGAGCCCAAACACCTTTCTCCACTTTCCGAAAGTGATCCGTACCTTTGAAATTTGAAGAGTCTGATGAGTGAGCCTCAATCCTTTCTCGGATACTTGCTTTGTATGTATCCGGTAAAGGTTCAGTTCTAATCCTTTTTACTTCTTCATAGATTTGGGCTAAAGTGGCTTGCCCGCCCAAATTCTTCAATGCCTGGATAATATCTTCAACCCAACTTGCCATAACGTCCCCCTTATGCATTTTGGAAGATAATATCTGTCTCCCGACATTTCCGTTTGGTCTGATCGATTTCACTCAATTCATACTTTGAATCAGGTTTTTGATAGAAATCCAAGCCGCGCCCCGGATAAATGCACCAACCATTATCTGCCTTGATACTCCGGTCATGAATGACTGGATCGAATTCAAAAGTAAAAAGTATCCCATGTTGAGCCAGACTTGCGCTGATCTCTTTAAACTTTTGTTCTTGGATCTTTTCCTGGTAGGCATCTTCGGCAGAAGTGGTGAGTTTCAATTCCACCTGGCCGGCAGTGGTATCGATGATTCCAGCAAACGTAATAAAATTCCGGAGTTGATATTCCAATCGGACATAGGGGTCAGTCACATAGATTTTTTTAGCACCTCTGAGGTAAGGTCCAAACAAATTCTGGTAGCTGTAACCAGTCTCACCCTCTCGTATGTGAATGGTTTTTGCAGTCAATTCTGACCCGTTTTCTGGCTTAGGTGCCGGTTCCTCAGTAGCGCCAAAATATCGTAGAACCTCTGCTTCATCTTCATCCGCAGCAGCAGGGGGTGGCTCTGGCACAGGTTGTGATACAGTAGGGACAGGTATTGAACTTGGATCGGAATAATTAACAAGCCTGTGCCCTCTTTGGAATTCATCAGGCATCTTTGAGTTGAAAGTAACCGGAACATATTCCCGATCTAATTTGCATAATTCATCCCTGACGCGTTGACGTAATTCCAGCGCCGGATTGGCACAATATAGGTAAAACTCCTCTTCCGTAGGGTCTTGATCTGGGAAAAGTATTTTCAGCAAACCTGTGGCTCCCGCTTCGACTGCTTTGCTGTCACGCATATCGTCACAGTTTTGCAGTTCCATGTTTGTTTTAACGTAATCTCGATAACTAATGTCACTACGCAGGGAATGCAGAATTTCACCAAAGATATCCCCCTTGAGCCCCATCGTCTTGGAAGGTGTATCCTTGCTAATCCTGGGTAAATCCCATCCAGGCAGCAGCCCTGAGAAACGGTCAATAAAAGCGGTTTCACGCAGGAAATTCGGAAAAACACGGAACAAGCCTACCTGTTCGTTCAAAGGCCGTTTATTTTGGTCCAGGTCGATGTTCGCCAGCATGACCAGGCCGGCTTCCGCATTGATGGAACTGGCGCTCCCGCGAGCGAAACGGCCGGCTTCGAGGTAAGATTTCAGCAGGGCGGTCAATTCGCCGGATGTATCCGCTTTGACTTTTTGAGCTTCGTCAATCACTACGCTGTCATATCGGGTGATTAATCCAGGGGTCTTGCGTGAATCATTGAAAAATAGCACCGCTGGTGAAATTGCACCCGAGCGAACGGCTACATACCGTGACATATTTTCAAAGACGAAACTCTTTCCGGTCCCTTTCGGGGCCAGTTCCACCAGGTTGTAACGCGGTTCAACCATCGGGATAAGCCGGCAGACCAATAAGATCTTTTGCCTTTGGGTATAGAGCTTGTAATTAAAACCCATCGAAGAAATCAGAAAATCAATCCATTCTTGGGTTGTAAAGCTCTTACGGCATTCTCGAAAATACTCCAAATCCATATTAGCCAATTGAAAGGGCCGGAATTCGCGCATCCAGATTTGCCCACGCGGATTATCATCGTTCTTGGGGACATAATAAAGTTTTCCGACCCCCCAAAGTCCGCTACTCAGCAACATTTCATTATCTTGAATAATTTGTGGGATCGCAAACGCAGCACTTTCATCTAAAAATGGAATATTGAGATACCGATCACCTTTTTCCAAATTTACATAAACAGAATAATTGTCTAAGAATTGAACTTCCATTTGTTCAAAAAGCTGGTTCTTGATCGTTTCTTTTTGGCTTTTATCAGGAACATATTTCTGAACAAAACCGGCTATTTTCTGGCGCGCTGTTTCCGTTAATTCAGTGCTGTCGTCCAGATAATGAGAGATGATCCACTCCCGCACATAGGTAGGAATTGCCCGGCTGCCAAAACCGGCTTTATGCACAAAAGACTTATTGATCACAATTTCGCTAAAAACGTCTACTGCCTTTTGTTCAAATGTCTCCATCACTCACTCCTTGGACAAGATCTTCATCTTTGGCGGATGAAGGCTTGATGTTAATCGTCAAACACATTGGTACTTTTCTCTTCAATCATCTTCTTCATGATGATCTTGGGCTGCACATCGAAAGTGTGCTGCTCACCATGGGCGTGGAACCGAACTCGAATGTGCAGGCTGTTCTGTTCTTCAAGGATACTGGTCACTTTGAAGCGCGCTTTGATCTGGACCGCCATATTTTTCTTACCATTCAATAAGGCTATCCGGACAGGTTCACTTTCCACATTCCCATTCAATAGGTTGACCTGAACCTGCTCGACAGCGGAATCATTGGGGTTACCGATTTCCAGTTCAATCGTTTCCATGCGGTAACGGTATTGATTTTTCTTGAGCAAAACAGTTAAGTCCTGCGTTGAGACGGTGGCCGGTTCAAAAACCAGATACGGAACTATGATTTCTTCGGGCAGCAGCCCGCCGTGAACGTAAAAATCCTTATCGGTGGGAATAAAACGGTTGCCGCGCCTGGCGCACAAAACATTTTCCGGGTTCATAAAATCATTTGCTGGCAAAAAGAAACAATCCAGTTTTAGGTTATCAGCCAAGCCAGCAAATCGGTCATTGCTCACAATTACGTAGCGGTGTGAACGGGCATCAAAACCGTTTGTTTTGAAAAATACCGGATCAAGGTCATTCTGCACCATGGCAGGAATACGGGTAGAGCCGTGATCAGAGACAACATGAATGCGAATGTTTTCCTGCAAACCATGCTTCTCAATAAACAAGATCGTATTCTCAACCAGCTTTTCCAGCAGGTGATGAATATGGTCCCGGTGAGGCATGCCGATTTCATCCGCAGATTTGTGCAGCGCTTTATCCACCGCCAGGTAATTAACCACATAAGAAGCTGCGTCGATGGTTTCGATCGCACTCAAGCTGCCGATATCGCTGATATAGCGAAAGGCGTTATCGTTGAAATAAGGCACCCACCCTTTTTCGATCATGCCTTTATAGGTCTTATCGTCAATCGCCTGATACCCCACTGCTCCGGCCAGTAGGCATTTTTTGGAAATTTCCGTTTCGCTGGGGAGCATGGCCATATAAGGCTCAGCGCCGGCCAGAAAATAGCCGCGTTCCTGGAACAGATCGCGCAGCATTTCCGAGAAAGCCCAACCCAGGTTATCGATCACCAAAACCAGGTTCACTACTCCAGCGCGTTTTAAATCCGCTGCTTTATTGGGTAGGATATTGAAAACCATGCGTTTGGAATTGGCATGAATGTTATCCCAATTTTGCATCAACCATTCCGAAAAACGGTCGCCGATGGCATACAGGTCAGGGTCAAACTGTTCTTGGCGGTTACACCAGGCCTGGTATGGCAGGTAGGACTCGGTCGTCCAGGAAAGCATGGTGTCCACATTCCAGTTAAGATCTGGGGTTCCGGGCTTGGGTGGACGGATCAACCCGCGCAAGGTCGCTATTTTTCGAGCGAGCCGGAGAGATTGACCGCTGAACTTATCCTCGATTTGTTCAATTAATTCCGGCGTAATCCAATCGGGATGGTCTCGCAGATATTTTTCGATGGTTTCGAACTCCACCGCCAGCAGCCCGCTCATTCGCTCCAGCAGGGCGGAAAGCTCCTCCGCGTTTTGCGGCTGCTGGTTATTGAGAAAGTAGGTCACCTGCAGAATCGTTTCGGGGATACTGGCTTCTTCCACCGCCAGGTCGTCCAGTTGCAGTTTGAGCAGCCGCAAGAGGTGAAAGGTCTCACCCATCAGCACTTCGCCCAGCGTAGGATACCATTGCAGCACGCGGAAGCGCATCAGCAGCAGCTTGAGACCCGCCGGATCAGCAGCAAAAAGATTTACTAACTGGTGCTGCTCGCTGGAGTGGGTTTTGCTTTTCCATCCTTCCATGCGGGTGTGCAGGATGCGCGCCAATAAGGGGATAGCTAGGTTTGTTTTCCATTGTTCCAGTTTAACTGCGTTCAACAATGTAACCAATTGGGTAAGGGGAAAAGTTGTCGAGGTTAAAATAGGGGCGTAAAAATGCGCCAGAAGGACATCTTCGAAGCTGAAACCCGGTTGGGGATGTAAATCCAGCGAGAGGAGACCGGCACCTTGGATATCATCATTAGTGACACCAGTAGGAATATCTAGCGCCCAGCGCTGTGCCAATGTACCCCGTGCGTCAATCGTTTCAAAAACAAATGTGCCATCTGGATAACGGTTTGCCATATTTTTTAGCCATTGAAATATGGCAATATTTGAAACAACGATCGTAGAATCACCCTTATCTTCGATTATTCGAAGAATAATGGCATAAGTGGAAACATAACCACTAAAATTGCTAACTATAGTGGTATTTCTATGCTGGAATAATTGATTTTGGTCAAGGTGTACTTTAATCATATCTGATCAGTGGCTCTTCTCTGTAATGTGCTAAATTCCGATTAGAATTAATCCTTTTCTATCTCCTCAATGTCTTTGGTTGATAAGTTATATAGTTTGTAAATTAATCTATCTAATTCAAGATTGATATACCTAACATCCTCAAACACATTGGCATTTTCAGCTTCACCAATAATTATGTTTTCAACACTTAATAATTCCAACATCTTACTTACTAATACCTCAATATGAGTTTTAATTTGTTGGTGGCTTTGGTTATTGCTATCGTAAACAATAGGAAAGGAACCTAATTCATTCACCTTAAATTGAGGGAAAATGGTTCGTTGTAATTTGTCGTACTTTTTTTGAAACCAATAGGAGATTAACCTAGAGTTTATAACTCCCAGGATAAATTTTAACGACACCCCCTTCATAGGTGAGAAAACAACCATACTGTTTATATCATTGTAATATTTTTCATTTACTAGTGTTCCAAGCACCATAAAGGGTGGTTTTGAGGGTATTTGCCGAACCAAGATTCTTTCACCATCAAAGGGAACTGATCGTCGCGGTTCTGCTAACCAATTACCATAACTTAGATATTGACCTGACCATGTTAATTGATATCTCTTTACATCTCGGCCTTCTAAATACCTTTCGTAAGTATTGTCTAATTTTCTATTTGAGTGATACACCCGGTCTTTCTTATCTCCATCACCTTGAGGAGGTTTGCCTTTTCCTGTTTGGTATGCTTTTAGGCCTGTAGATACTATACAGAAATTCGAAAGTGGTTTTGCTTCATTTTCTATGTGTTCAATAAGATCTGAACTCCCCTTATTTTTTAGCATACTGATATTGAAAATGAACATTGGGGACACAAATGTGGATGAGTTTGTTAATACAGAAAAGACTTCTTGCCCATTTTGTAATTCAACCATGGAAACATTATCTGAATATTCTCTGCCTTTAGAAAAGATAAGGATTGCCGAATCTACATTAGCGGACTCGAAAACTTTTTCTAAGACATTTGCTATTTTGATATTATTTGCACTTTCAAGTAGAAACTTTCTTAGCGACGAAAAACTAGAAATTGTTAACCAATTGTTAGGCGTAATAAAACCCAGAGCACCATTCTCCCTAAGAATATGAAAGCATTGCTCTAGGAATAGACAAAATGTATTTAACTGATCGCTCTGAGTTTTGAATGCGGAATAAAAATAATCTTTTTCTGCCTTAACAATTCCTTCATTTCGTGTGAAAAGATAAGGGGGATTTCCAATAACACAATTAAAACCATTTTGATTCATAAATATCAATGGGAATTCCAATTCCCAATTAAAGTATTGGCTGTCTTTTTCTAATGAAAAAGCCAAAGAAAAATCTTTCCTATCAACCATCATTTTGTATTGATTTTCACTTACAGCAGTATTGTTGAAAAACAATCCTGTATGTACATTGCATATCGCTTTGTAACCAGCTAGTATTTGTTCTATTTCATCAAGCCAGACTTTCTTTTCTTCTACTTCATGTCGCACAGAAGAACTTTGGGATGCGATCATCTGTGATCTTAAAATAGCTTTTTCTACGGCAGCTTTATAATCAGGATCCCTCTCGAATAACGAGATTTGTCCGGCTTCATTTTTGTTAGATGTGAAAGGATAATTACCAATATCATCTAGCCTGGCACCCACAAGCGAATTGCCACATTTGAGATGATGTTTAAGGAAAGATAGAGGTTGATCTTTCGCCATCGAGAGAATCCACAGGGAGAGTTTGGCAAGTTCTACTGCTAACGGATTTAGGTCAACGCCATAAATGCAGTTTTCCACCACCCAACGGCGCCAATAAGCTGTTCCGCTTGGAAGCTGACCTTCAATTTCAAATTCGTTGAGTAGAACTGTAATGCTGTTTGCGATTAAATTAGTCGCGTTGACTAAGAAATGACCGCTACCCATTGCTGGGTCCAAAACCGAAAGCTGAAGTACTTTATGACGAATAAACTCCAGAGCATTTTCTTCTAGCATAGATGCTAAAGAACTGCGCTCAACTTCATCAACAGCCTGGGTAAATGCTTCAAGATTTTCTTTTTCTTTTACCAGAAAAGTCGCTTTTAATTCTTTCAGCTTTTCACCGACCGAATTGCGCACGATGTAATCAACAATATATTCAGGTGTGTAATACGATCCGGTGGATTTTCGTTCGCTTGGGTCTCCAGCGAAATAAACTGATCCGACCGGAAGATACTGACCAATAACTAATTTTCCGCCCTGTGAAACAGGGATAAATTGAACTACGCTTTTGGCAACCTTGACTTCAGTATCTTCTTTGGCAATAAATAACTTGTGTTCAAGGAGGCCTTCATACAAAGTTCCAAGATGGCGCACACTCATGTCGCGGTAGCTGATGGGTTTTTCCTGCCCGTTCTTTTCTCGGTAGGTGGTCAGGTTGAAAATGACATTTGCCAGGTAAGAGTCACCTATCCGGGTATCTGACAGGAAGCGGGTAAACTCACTTTCCTGCGGGCTGAACAGGCCGCCATTGTAGGTCTGGTCGATATCTACAAAGATGTGTTCAAGGCTGTCCCAGATAGGGAAAGTAAGATCGCCCGAATCAATACCATCATGGCGAACACGACATTCGCTTTCCACTTTCGACAACAAATCATGGTTCTCGTCGCTCAGCAGCCGGCGCGCATCTGCATAGAACAAAAAGAGCAAGCGGAACATATACAACATCGCGCCATGGTAAATCTTCTTACGCAGACCTTCGTCGTCCAGATCACCTTCCTTGCGACGGCGCAGTTCTTCCACATAGCCCATGCAGAGATCCGAAAGAACACCCTTGCCACCCTCTTCACGCTGCTTGAGAGCGTTGGCCAGCTCCTTCTCGATGTAATCTATTTTGTCCTGAGATTCTTGCTTAAAGCGGTCAAACTGACACTTGCCATCTTCATGAATCGCGAAATTCTCCGCCTTCATGAATTTGTGGAAGATCTGATAAGCCTCTTTGGCTTTATCTGCCAGGATCGCTTCGAGATCGATTTCCAAATAGGTTTCGTACGGCGTGGGTTCATCCTGGTGATAGATGCGCCACTGCTTGCCATTGGTGAGCAGACCCCATTGAAGATCATTCGCTCGCAGCGCTCGGATAATTTTCTCAGCCCAATTACGGCCGATGGTCGTGTTATCCAGGTTATCTTCCGGCAAAAGAACATAGCACAACGAAAGAGGGTTCTCCGCTCCGCTGCTCCCCATCGGAAACAGGTATGTGATGTGGTCACTCTTGAATTGAGCGAAAAATCCCAACGCTGAAAGCACCTCGTGGACATAGGACTCTTTCCAGGATTGCAAGTTGTGGGTATCGGCATATTCCCGGTATTCCCCTAAAACTTTCAAGGACGCCAGGACGTCAGCGTTTTCGGTCTGGCGCGTAATTTCTTCGAGGTAAATTTCAGAGAAGAGCGTTTCGTTGTGGTAATACATTGGCATGTTGTTTCATCCTTATCGCCCGATACCCTACCAGGATATCGCTTATTTTTCAATCTCGTCTAAAGCGCGAAGAACAGCCTGGCGGAATTCGTTATCAGCATAAAGGCTCGATTCTGCCAATTCCGAAAGCATAGACAGAATGGTAATCCTGGCTGCTTCTTTGTTCTTCGGAAAAACAAAGGTGATCGTTTCGTCGAAGGCAGTTTTCTGCGCTGGCCGAACGATCTTATATTTCTCCAGTTCGTCAATTGCTTCAACTGTCTTTACTGCGGTGTAATTCCCTTTTTCATCCGCAACGACCAACTTGACTTTGCGGTTGCCCTTGATCGTCAAAATGTCTCCAGGGGTCAGTTTTTGCCGCTGTTTGCTGGAGGTAGGATCGGAACCATCTTCTGTATAATAAATGACTCCCTGGCCATCCTCAGTGTCTGCATGCAGCACGAGTTCACCCTGATAGGTGACCTGGTTGCCATGTTGGGACAGATCGTTCGTGAAATCCACTTTGAGCTGGCTGATTTGCGGCGCGTTGGTTTCGATATGTTTTTTGCCACTTTGAATTCGTTGAACCAACGTCGAAACGAAATTAGACATCCAGGTATCCACACTTCCCAGCGAATAAGCCTCTGGTAACGTCTTAAACAGCAGCTCGCGGATGTTGGCATACGCTGTAAATTTCACCAAAGGTTTGCTGTCGTTGTTGTGGTAAGTGCCAAAAGGATCCTTTTGGGTGCTGCTCAATCCGTTGTGCCAATTCTTGAAAGCATCCTGGATATCGACATCCAAATGAGAAGACGATCCAAAGATATCCGCCACCTGGCCCAAAATCTGTTCCTCCACGCTCGCTTGAATAGTCTCTGCTGTGCTTTTGAAAGCTTTCAAGTGAACTTCGATATGCGTGATTTTAACTGGGGTAAGGGTTTCACCCGGCACTTGACCGAGCATTTCCATCAGGTCATACTTGATGAACCGAAATGGGTCTTTGGTTTTTGCCTGGCTGAATATTTCAGCTAACGACTTTTCGTCCCCTGTATAAAAACCGAGGGAACGAGCAATGATCGGAAGACTACCCCACCAATTGACCGCGGCTTGATAAGCCTCACCAATCGTGTAAACTTTGCCTGCCGGCGCTGGTTGATTCGTGAATATTTGCGTGATTTTGCCAAAATATGTCTGATCCTCAGCGCTCACCGGTTCAAAAAGAATCACCGCAGAGGGATATTGACCCTGAACCAGGGCGAGCATATCGTCGGTGCTTGTAAATTGGATGTCCGTCAGATTATTGGGCTCGCGTTTAAAGCGTAAGCTGTCGCCATAGAACCGCCGGGCTAGCAATAGCATCAAAGAAACTGCAATTTCTCCTTGACCGTACTCCTCAAAGAACGGCTTGAGGAACGGCAAAAGGTTTGTCTGCCCTTTCCCTTCAAGTGCGGCGAGGTTTTCTAGAAGTTTTGCGTAAGCCGGCAAGGCTGTACGGAATTTATTGATATCCTTTTCAGCCTCTAAATAGCGTGTATCTCCCTCAACGGTTAACACTCTCAGAGCCTGGTGATCTACAAAGCACTTGCGTAGATATTTCGTTCCACCGCGGTTATCCGGCCAGGACCAATTGACCCGGATGGGTTGTGAGAGGTCGCAAAGTATATCCCCAGCTTCTTTGAATATGGCGCGGACTTGACCAGATAAGTTGATATGTGCCTTGTTAAATTCGTTGTGGCCAAAAGTGTTGCGTTTACTTCCATAAAGCTCGAGAATCATCCTGTTTGCGGCATCGTGGCGCTTACTTTCTTGCACCGGCACCTCGACCCCATTCACACCAAACCAATATACTTTTGCATTGGTAAAATAATCCGTTTTAGCATCAGTCAGGGCTTTGGCAGCATCGTCGCGAATTTTCTTCTCTTCCGCTTTTTCGTAAGGGCTAAAACTCTGTGACTGTTTCTTGAACCAATCGCTCTCGAGAGCTTTCAACGTGAAAATCGCATCGTAGACGCTAATTGGATTACGGGGAATAGCCACCATTACGCGCTGTTGATTGTTTTGAGCAACAGTTTTTTTCGCAGCATCGATGTCGTTTTCATTTTCACTATAGACGAAAACTGCGGCTCCTTCATAACCATTGGTCACACCAGCCGTCTGTAAGCGTTCTTGCTCTAACGCCGCAAAGAATGAAATTGAATTTCCATTAATGCTGCGTTTTTCGGTAAGCATGGATGGTGTAGCAAAAAGCACCTTCAAGCGCTTGTCCTCGCTGAATGAAGCATTGTAATCTTTAGCCTCAAGATACACCTCATCGCCCCGTAATGGGTTTAGCTCTAAAAAGTTCTGTAACAAATTTGTAGGACGGTTATCTGGATTGGACTTGAATTGATCCACAAGCCGCTGAACGTCTTTGCGGTCGCCGCGCACTAATTCATATACGCCGTGGTTATTGAATAGAATGCCGGCTTCACATAAAAGTTTCAGACGATCTTCGACCTGAGTTTTCTCGTCAGGAGCAACAAATTCCAAAGCGAACTCAATATTCTGAGCAGTATTGGCAATCGCTACATCCGATGTACTGGCAATTTCATTGACCAGCATCACCTTGATGATGCGCAGCATGAGTTCATCTGCTTCCTCAAATAACTGCTGCTGCGATTTACGGGCTAAATAGGCATTTAATTCCCGAATGGTCGCCTCATAATTAATAACTGCATTTTTTACACGGTCAACCAGACGGCTGTTGGTGGCTTTCAGGCTTTCTTTGAAATAATCCACCAGCAAATCGGCTGTATACAATGCCAGTTTGCTTTGATTTACAATTTCATTGTTTTCCAAGAACCAGGGATAAGAGTTGGGCTGTACATTGACCCACCCTTGCTCACCCGTTTCAAATTCAGGAGCAAAAAACTTAAATACAGATCGGTTATCAGAACCGGCTTCACCGGCAAGTCGAAGGAGTGCAAAAGTTGCCAGCGGGTGCATGGGATAGATGTTCTGAATGATATTGTTCTTTATCTTTGGCGCCGGCAGCCAATTGAATAAATGCAGTCGATTACACTCACTGGAGAACCAGGTGAATTTACCGGATTGCGATTGGACTTGTTGCATCCACTCTGGTGAATCTTTTTTCGGTTGGACGATTGCGGCAATAATGTCTTCCATCCCTTGCGTTTGCAGGCCAATTTCAGAGACCCGCGCCTCTAACGTCTCTGCATTCAAGTCCCCAATCTGGCCGTGATTGCGGAAAGCTTTATGACCGGTACCAATAAAGACGACTGTTCCCCCTTTGTCGAGAGTAGAATTGGCGCAGTATTGAGCAAAGTCAAGTAAAGTCGTGTAATTGACCAGGTTGGCGTCGATGGCCGCGCCAAATTCATCATACAGGAACACGATACCCTTGTAACGTTCCTTGAATTCGGGATTTTTCAAGAAATCCGAAATAATGTCACGAAGATTGTCTTTCTTATATGCAAATTCCGAATCAGTAACCGACTGGAAGCAGCTCTTGAATGCTTTTAGCGCTTGCTCATCATACTTTTCCAAACCATCGATCAGATCATTGACAGTCCAATCTGGATATAAGCGACTGATAACAGCTTCAAGATCCGAGAAAAAACGCGTTTCATTCCGTCGCGATTCCCAATCTTTGATCCGACGTAAAGCCTCTCGGTAATGGCTATCCAAAAGGATATTCGATTCATCCTTCTGCAAAGCCTCTTCCAAGGCCCTTAAAACTGCGCCTTCGAAATCAAGATTTAAACTATAGCGGCAAAGTGCAACCAGAAAGCGACCTGATTTACGGGCTTCCTTTAGCGAAGCAGCCTTTCTTTCCTTGAGCGACTCTCCCGGTTTCAGAAGGACTTCGTTTTGGGCGGTTTCATAATTCTTGAAAAACGCTTCTATTTCAGGAAGATCACTTGGATTGGCAAAATAATTTGCGAACATTAACAGTAAATGGGACTTACCAGTACCATAACTACCTGAAAGGAAATAGAATCGGCGATCTAAAGGGTTGAGTACATTGGCAATTTTTTCAAAAACCTGTCGATGAGCGGCGATCGGCTTATAACGCTCCATACGGCCGCGATTTTTTACCAGGTCGTAGTAATCCTCATACAGATCGACGTAACTGGTGTACCCACTGTTTATTTGTACGATGTCTCGAATCTTGGTCATAGTGAAGAACTCCCCTATCCTATATCATTGAAATCATGCAACCGGAATATGCGACTTTGGTCTTTCGAATCGAGTATTTTCAACGCCTCAATTTCTTGTGACGTTTGCAACCCGATGATGAGTTTAGCTTTCATGCCATCTTTATAACTATCCCATTGGTTGTTGATAAATCGGAAAAAATCCTGCCGTTCCGATTTGCGCCAGGTATCCAGCAAAAAGTCAGCTCGATCAACGACAAGCAATGACCGGCCCTGGCTTTGTTCAATCAACAAGCCCCTGAATTTCTCAGGACTGAAACGATCGATACTCTCACTTAGAGCTGGGGACTGAATAAAAAATTCCAATAAATCCAAGTACTTTCCATTCGCTTGTTTACAAAGCTTCTGGAAAAATAAAGACATAGAAGGGCTCTTTTCTGGAACCGTATGTATAACAACCGCCCGATAACGTTCTTGTTCCAGATGACTTATGGCGTCGAACACGCTAATTGGCATTTTTTCCCCCATATATTCGTCCTAATACATCTTCTTGCGTCAATGTATCCGATAATCGCACTTGATCGAGGTTGGCTAATTGCTCTAACCGAACCAAACCAGCGTTATGTAGGTTCCCTAATATCGTTCGCACCTGGTACTCGGGTAAGTTAATGACTCTACCGGGACTGTTTTCAGCCAGGCATACATCTTCAGTATTCACTGCTGAAGATCCCGGTGAATATTTGTCGCGATAATAAAGTAAACAGAAAAGGAAAGCCAGATTTGGTATTTCTATTGGATTGGATTTAATAAAATTGCCTGTTCCTTCTACCCCAAGAATTCCCAAACGAGACAATTCACTTCGTGAATAAGCAGCAAAGACCGATCCAACCTCTTTCGGTAATTTTTCGGATATGGTTCTTTCGGAAAAATGAATGGCAAGGTCTGAGAAATACTGGGTGCTTATTTGTTCGACCGAATAATGATCCTGAGACGGGAGTACCGTATTGATAATTCTATGCCACACAACCCATTCTGGATTGCTCGATACGATGTAGTGAATGATCCAAAGGGTTTCTTCTTTATCGAAATATGGATCGGCTTGTATAATGGCTTTCCCAAAAGGGGTAAGTGTAGTGACTCGCGGATGCACTAATCCAAATCCGGTCATCATACTGATCAAATTCTCAACTTGATTTTCGGGAATACCTAAGGAGGTGACAATCTCTAGCCGAGATATCTTTTTCTTATCTCCTTGCAAAAGAAGGTATTGAAGGATGCGAGAGATTTGGTCAAAACGAGGCCGGTAGCCGTTTGTGAGTTGAAGTTTCATAAATCTACCTTTGAGAGGATGACTTCAGCTATTGCATTTCCTAAAACCAGTCCTTCCCCAGATACTGAATGATCATTCTCGGGAATTCGAAAGCAGGGTTTGGCTTCCAAATGTAAAGCAGCAACTTTCCTTTTCCCTGCTTGAATTAATGAGGTGGTCTCTAATGCCGGAAGGGTCAAAGTAGTATCTGCTTCATTTTCTCTGCAGATACTCTTCGCATTTTTTGAACTTGCTTCAATTTGAGCGGATAAGGAATAGTGGTAATTCAACTGTGACGCCAAACGTCGACCAAAATCTAAAGCATTGGAGAATGTATTAGCGCCAGCTGAGATTTCGATGTCTTGCTTCCGTTTATCGCCGGCACCGTGACACTCAAAAAGCAA
The DNA here is from genome assembly GCF_001050275.1 of Leptolinea tardivitalis. Lineage (GTDB taxonomy): Bacteria > Chloroflexota > Anaerolineae > Anaerolineales > Anaerolineaceae > Leptolinea > Leptolinea tardivitalis. The sequence continues at coordinate 185,627 of NZ_BBYA01000010.1, read as the reverse complement.
ATTTGTCTCCTCAGAAAAAACCTCCTCACAATAAGCGCTATTCGTATCCTTATTTGGATCGTGATCGGTAGCATGGGTGGCAATGACAATCTTGCAAGGAATACTTTGCTCACACAGTTTGGAGAAAGTTACTAATGCAAAAGAAGCAGCATTTTCATCAGAGTCGCGACCTTTCCTGCCATGTTGGTTTGTCCAATTTTCGGCAATTACCGATTCACCAATCGCTGCCTGATGAGGAACGCCAATGACAACTCGAAAAGGCGGTTCTCCATTTTTAAGAATTACCAAAGTGTCTTTAGATTCTAGCAAGCCTAATAGCTCAGACGGATAAATTAAAGAAGTGCTTTGTTCCCAAATTTGGCCGGTATAGATTTTGGTTTGCATATTTTTGATTATTGAGTCCCCATTATTTTTCATCAGCCGGCTCGTTTTTACTTTCTTGGTCTTTGATCCATTTTTGGATTGTATCTTTACGAAAACGCCAATGTTTTCCAACTTTGAAACCAGGTAATCGTTTATCTTGAACTAATTTGTAGACCGTTGATAGCGGGAGACGTAAATACTCTGCTACTTCCTCGGCTGTTAGGAATTCGGAGTCCATTTGACCCTCCCAAATAAATTATTTTTTCACAGTTGGTTGAGTTTATTATAGCATTACGATTGTTGACGTCAAACAAAAATGCCAGTGAATTGGTCATAAAATAAAAGACGCATCAAAATCGGATGCGTCCTATCTTTGTAACCTTGCTTTTAGTTCCCCTTCCCTGTATTCAAAGCCAAAACTCTAATTCCCAGAAACAGCAAATCCCCATTTGTCAAAAGTTTTAGCGATAATCGCCTTTGCTTCATCGGATTGGGGCGATATCCTATTATTCTTTATCTCTACATCAGCTTCCCAAAGGGCATGGGCAGCTTTACTGCGTAACTCCCCTGCAAGATTTGAAAACGATACGTACGCCTGTAGGATTTCTTTATCAGGTTCAGGCAGACCCAACACCTTGTAAACCTTAACGCTAAACATCCCGGCGATGCTCAAAACTTCGCCATTTTGAGGGGTCGATTCTCCGTGCATCCAGGATAATACAGTCTCGGGCGTGTACCCTAATAGAGAACAAAAAGCCAGGAAATCTTCTTCACCTGGCCGAGTTTTATTCCATCGCCTATATTCTTGCGTGAACCAGTCCGGGAAATTGGACATAATCATTGTTTAGGTGTTCGAGGTTGATGCGGATAATGAAAATTTTGTTCTTCTTTAATCATAGTATATTTTTTCGTTTATAGCAATAATCTCTTGCACAAAAACATTGTGGTATTTATGGGATCAACACAAGACCGGTGGGGGGATTTGATATGGGTTGCACAGGCGTAGGTAGCCAGCTCTGGCCATTAATTGATCTCTGCTATTCGTTTGGAATTTTGCTTCCAGATTGTCTAAATGTTTCCTTACCGTTCTGACCTTAATCTTCATTTTTACGGCAATTTGATCCGGCGAGAATCCATAAGCCAAATACTGAAGTACTTCGCTTTCCCTCAACGATAATTTTGGAGCCTGAATCTCTGCGGGAAGGGGCTCTTTGGCAGTGATCGTAAATTCCGAACCACGGTATTCAACAACCGATCTATAAGGATCCGATAACGGAGGTAGATAATTCTCATCACCTTGTATACCCCCAGCGTTGATTTTGAGAATATCGCCTTCTTCATTGTTAACCTTGATGAACGCCATTGAAAAAATCCTCCCCTATGGATGATTTATCCTGTGGCTCTTAAAACACAGATTCCTCGGCTCGGAGTAGACAGCTTACGAGTAGAGGAAAATGGATAGTGGGTGTAACGGAGTTTATGTGTTGATACGATCATTTCAGGATGATATGTGTAAGGTTGGTAACGGTGTTTTTGCTGTTCGATTTAATATAGAACAAACGTGCTATTTCATTATAGGGTACATTTTACGATTATGCAAGCAGTCCTAACCAATAATCTCAGAAAAAATGGATAAAAAATAGGTGTCAATATTAACACCTTGAGCAGGGTATTTCCGGATGCTATGCTAATCACAACGACGTGAGACAAGGAGTACGAATGACCTGCTATTTAGATATACACACAAAAAAACAAAACCGGCGGCTGTATGACCAGGTAGTAACTTTACAGGAAGACCTATCCCGTTTATCCGAAATTGTGACTTACCTAGCCGGATTATCGGATGAAGCATCGGCTGCCTTTGATATTTCAGACCAATTGGATTCCATTCACCACTGCCTGAATCGTTTTGAGGCGCGCTGCCTGGCGATCCAGGTCGCGGCCTACGAAAATGAATTCGTTGAACCATACATTGATGAAGAAATCAGCGCTGAACTCGTCTTCCCCAATCATCGCTGGGACGATGTTCGCAAAGATGCCAGACGTGCCAATAAACTGGCCAACCAGTTGACCCTGACCCTCACCAAGATTCGAACGGGCATGGGTGGATTGCAGTCGCTGTCTCCGGCTCCCGAAGATATCGAACAGATCAATCGGGTCGTGTCCAATGCCGTTTATGGATTGACCTCGGAATGGAATGGCAATCCGGGGTAACGTCCTACCGACATTATTAACAGACTTAGTTTTATTGATTGGAGAATCGTTGGATGGAATCACCAAGTAGAATGAAAATCCCCCACCTCGTCATCGTCCGCGCCCCTGGCCTACTGCCCATGCTCTACACCCTGCGTGAGTTGGGTGAGGAATTGGGCATCCCGGATAGCACCTTGCGGGATTGGCTTGTGGCCGGCGCACCGCACCAACGGGATAGCCGGGATCACTTGTGGGTTAATGGCGAAAGTTTTGCCGCCTGGGTTAAGGCCCAGCAAAAGCCAAGAACGCATCGCAAGTTGACAGCCGGTGAGGGGTATTGCATGCATTGCAATCAAATCACCCAGCTCCAGTCACCCGAAGTACGCCATATCAAAGGTAAGTTAATCCATATAAGAGGAAAGTGCCCTCAATGTGGGCATATCATCAATCGCGGAGATCGGTATGATCGAACGACAGAATTATCTTAAGACTCGCAAACATCTTACCTATCTCCAGGAAGTGATGCAACTGAACCCGGCATCCTTGGATCGCTACCGCTTTTATTTGCGCCATTTACTTCTTTGGGCGGGGGAGAAAGATTTTAAAACAGTCCAGGACATTCGCCCAACCCTTCCCAGTTACCTGGCAAGTTTGCCGGGAAAAGATGGAAAAGGTACTCTGGCAGGATGCACCCAAAAGAAAATTCTGGACACCAGCAAGCGCTTTTTTCGCTGGGCAAAGGCAACCTATCCACGCGAACTGAATAACTTGCCGTTGGCCTGGATCGATACGCTCAGAATGATCCGCCAGCCCCAGGTTACCACAGAGAATGTGTTTGTATCCGAGGAAGAAGTAAGGCAATTAATCGCATACCCTGCCGCACAGGATGACCTGGCGCTATTGCGAGATCAGGCTGCTGCAGCCCTTCTGTTCCTCTCCGGAATGCGCGGCAGCGCCTTTGTGACCCTACCCATCTCAGCTCTTGATCTTGAAAACCTGACCGTTCGCCAGTGGCCGGAGCTGGGCGTCCATACCAAAAACAGCAAGAAAGCTACCACCTTCCTTTTAAATATTCCAGACCTGCTTGTATCCGTACGCCGTTGGGATGCGATTGTCCGACCCGCTCTGCCATCGACTACCCCCTGGTATGCGCCCATCGAACACTATTGGGGAGAACAAAGCCTTTCTAATGAAGAGCCTGGTAAATGCCGCTTGAACGGGCTGGAAAAACGCTTGAAATTATTGTTCTCCCTGGCGAAATTGGATTTTAAGTCGCCGCATAAATTCCGGCATGGACACGCAGTTTTCGGTTTACTGCACGCTCAGACGATGGCCGACTATAAAGCCGTTTCCATGAACCTGATGCACGATAGCATCGAAATCACCGACAGCACCTACGCGCCTATGTTGTCCTCGGATGTTCAGGACCGTATCGCTGGGCTGTCAGGTAGGGCAGTGTCCAGGCCGGATGATAAGGTACCTCTTGCAGGAGATGAAGTTGAAGTCTACCTCAGCAGTTTAGGCAAAGAAAGCCTGGGCCGTGCCCTGGTCTTCATTGCCGGGAAATTGACCCAATGAACAGCCGGTTACAGTCTCCAATTATCCACTGGGCTGGCCTTACGATGCGCGTTCTCCACGTCTACCTCTGCAATTTGGGCATAGTGGCGCACCATATCCAACGAGCCATGTCCCAGCAGCGATTGAAGCGTGAAGACATCCCCACCCGAACGCAAATAGGTGATGGCGAAGGTGTGGCGAAATTTATGTGGATGAACATGAGCAATCTCAGCTCGTTCACCCAAACGCCGGATCAGGATGCGCAGGCTGTTGCGGTTAAATGGGCGGTCACCAGCGCTGATGAAGAGGGGAGCCTTGGGATCATCTCCATCTTCCCGGGTAGCCAGGTAGCGCCAGACAGCTTTGCGGGCAACTTTACCCAGGTAAGTGACCCGGCCTTTTCCACCCTTTGCACCGCCGCTAATCCCGTGGCGGATATTCACTTTACCGGTTTTCAAATCCACGTCCTCGACGGTCAGCGAGCAAAGTTCGGTGGCACGCAGACCAGTGTCCAGCAAGGTCAAGACAATGGCCTGGTCACGGTTGGCGCTGGGTCGACGCATGACAAAAGCCTTCCGGTCATCCGTCTGAGCTTCACGCGAGTAGACGCAGGCCTTGATCAGCTTTTCAATGTCCTCTTTGGAAAAAGTCTGAATGATATGCTGCGGAAACTTGGGCGGGGTGATGTCGACAAAGGGGCTGGGGATTTTGAACTCTTTGTGCAACCAGGTGTAGAAAGATCGCAAGGCAATGTAGACGTTGCGCAGCGATTTGGCCGAGAGGGGATCTTTGTTCCCGTTCCATCGTCGCGGTTTGTACTCGGTACGCATCCAGGCGATGTAATTGGTGAGATCGGACGCCGTGACTTTGGCAACATCCTGATCTCCGACATGTTCCATCCATTGGTTTAGATAGAATTCATAGGAGTCGATCGTGCGTTTACTTAACCCCTCTGCTACCTTAAATTTCATGAAGCCATCGATGGCTTTGGATATGGGAATGGAAATCCGTTTTTTTGACGAGCTTAGAGTACTGCGGTTCATTGAAAAATCCTCCGATTCTGAGAAAAATTCAACCGCAGTACGCCGGGTTAACGAAAAACCAGAGTACATAGTACTCTGGTTCCTTCCTAGTAGCGGGGAGTGGATTCGAACCACTGACCTCCGGGTTATGAGCCCGACGAGCTGCCTCTGCTCTACCCCGCATCGTGTGTCCGATTAATATACCATGTCCATTGCAGACCGTCAAGCAAAAAAAGCGCCGGTTTATCCGGCGCTTTTTTACTTATTTGACTACGATCATCACGTAAACTTCACCGTTTGCTACGGCCAGCCCTGACTGGGTGGTTAAAACCCAGTGGGTTGTATATTTTTTGCCTGGAGTTCCCGGAGCATGCTGGTCAATATTGAAGATGGCTTTTTCACCTGGTTTGACTGCTTTTTTCAGAGGAACCGAAGTGACACCAGACATTTGATCTCCATAGGCGAATTTCAGCGTGTAGTCTGTGGTCCATGTTACACTACCCACATTCTTCAGACCGACTTCAATCTGGAAAAATTCACCCGGCGCAAATACAGTGCCGTCGGCAGGAATACTGTACTGGAATTGAGCGACATCACCAGCCTGAAAACCTTCAACAGCTGAACCGGCACGGGTTGGTGCGAGATTGGGGTTCAAATTGTTGGCAACAGTTGGAAGTGCAGTAGCCAGGGCATTTCCGCCAAACGGGGCAGTTGGCTGCTGGGCAACTTCCTGGGTGGGAGCTTCTGTCGGAACAGGTGGAGTTGTAGGAGAGGGCTCAGGTGTGTTGGTTGGTGGAACGGCTGTCGGATTAGCCGCTGCTGCCTGAGTTAATTGAGCCTGAACAGTAGCTGCTGCCATCGTATACACGGCTCCAGGATCTGATGTTGGAGTAGCAGGAGCAGCAGCACCACAGGCAGATAGGAGCAATCCTGAAATTGTTCCAATGATGGCAATGGTGCCAGTGATTTTAATCGTTTTCATCTTCTCTGACCTTTTCTTCACAATGGGTTCTGGCATCGATTATAACAGCTATTTTTGACGAAAAAATCGGTTCCATACTATCATTAAATAGATAAAGATGAATAACCTCTCTAAAATCTTCTCCGTCGTAGTGATATTGGCCTGGCTGACAGCCTGCTCGCCTTTTCTTTTTCAAACGGATTCCCAGCGTTTGGAATATGAAGCTGACAGGCTTCTGGCGGATGATCGCGTCAGCGAAGCACTTCTGGCATATCGCCAATCAATTGATTCAGATCCTTTGAATTTTTCGGCCACAAGAAAATTGATCCCTCTTTATCAAAAACAGGGCCGATTGCGTGAGGCGTATTACTTGTTTCAGCTAATCCCTGAGGCAGATCGAAATGCTCTGAAAATTGAGCCTGCCGATCTTTCACCGGGAGAGTCGGAAAACGTGAAACTGGACTGGATCCAGATGCTCAACCATGAAGAACCAGTCGGACTGACGGCTGATGAACAGGCTGTGGTAGTCTCTTATCGCGCAGGGCATGTAGCTCTCGTGGATATAACAAATGGATCGATTCTCTGGTCCATCTCCACAGAAAAGGTTATCACATCACCGCCATCGTTGACGTCATCCGCTGTTTTTGTGGGCTGTGAATCGGGGGCGCTGACCGCATTGCGCCGTTCTGATGGGAAAATAATTTGGGAAACTCATCTGAAGGGCGCCATATATGCCAGTCCGGTTGCAAAAAACGGCTTACTGTACGTCGGTTCATATGAAGGTCAACTGGCTGCCATTGATCTGGCGAATGGTTCTGTCCGTTGGCAGGCGGATGCCGAAAGCCCCATTCTCGCTCCTGTGGCTGTTGATGGGGAAACGCTGTATGTTGCAACCACGGCTGGAACTGTCCATTCGTTAAATCGAAACACAGGTGAAGCGCTATGGATAAAACCTGCCCGTCTTCCTGGCAGCCTTGAAGCTCAACCGGTTGTTGTGTCAGACCGGATACTTGTGGCAACCAATGACAGCCGGGTGTATGCCCTGGCATTGAATGGCAAGGATTACTTCTGGCAGTTTTCCATGTCTGATAGCATTTATTCAAATCCCGTAGTGGATAATGACAGGGCATATATTTTTTCCATTGGCCAGTCAGCCGCTGCGGTTGATCTTAAGTCAGGAGAAAAGCTCTGGCAGGTAGAAATTCCCGTTCCGGTGCGCAGCACTCCGGTTTTAATTAATGAACAGCTTTACTTCTCGGGCATTTCGCAGTCCAATTTATATGTAATGGATACGGCCGCCGGGCAGATTAAAACAGTAATCAATACAGGCGATTGGATCGCGGCTGGCCCGATGAAATCCGGAAAGCACCTGCTATTAGCCGGAAAAGACGGCGCTTTACTTTCGTATAGAATTAATTAGAGCGGGTAAACTTTGATGGCACTTCCTGGAACAGGGCAGCCGCTTTCGCATCGGCCGCAACCTGTACATTTTTCCGCATTTACAATAACACGTCCATTTTCTGATTTGGCTGCGTCCGATAGGCAGGCTTCAACACAAACCAGACATTTCACACCCTGGTCCCAGGCAAGGCACGTGTTATGGTTGACCCGGGCGATTCCGGTTTTCATTTTATGTACCGGTATCGATCGAATGGCACCCACCGGGCAAACCTGGGCGCATAATTGAGGGCAGCTTGGATTGAAAGAACAGGCACCCTGTCGGGGTGACAGATATGGTGTGCCAATGGAAGTTAATCCGCCTTCGAAAAGCGCCGGACGAAGCGCCTGACTCGGGCAGATGCGAATGCATTCCTGGCAGGAAATACATGTTTGAGTGAACTGTGCTTCAGGTAGTGCACCCGGTGGGCGAACCAGTCCAGTTTGAGGCCTGAGTAAATTCAAGGCAGGTGCGGCGGCCAATCCCACGCCGCCAGCCGCCACCAGTTCCAGAACTCTCCGACGGGAAATGGTTCCAGGCACCATACTGCCTGTCTCTTCATATGAACCTGTTATAGGCTGATCCTTCATCCCATCGGTCGGTGGGATTTTTTTCCATCGAGAAGAAGCCAGCTTTCCAAAACCAAATGAGATCCCCTGGTTCGGGCAGGCGGCTTCGCAATCCAGGCAAAAGGTGCAATCGGCATATCGTGTTTCGTGAGGTTCAGGACCTATCGCCCGCATGGGGCACATATTCCGGCATTCTCCGCAATATGTGCAGTCATTGGTCACCCTGCGATTCATCAGACTGAAATGTGCCGGCAGGCTGATCAATGCGCCAAACGGGCACACGTTTCTACACCAAAACCTCGGTTGAAGAAATTCCAGAATCACAATGACAGCGAAGAGGAGAAAGCCAGTAAAGGGCAATATGCGTAAATTTGACAGATCAAAGATGGCAAGATTGGTGATAATGGCAGAGACTGTTCGGTTGAAAATAACCAGCGGGTCCAGCCATCCGGTAAACTGAAGTGACAGGAATGCTGCAACAAGAACGAATACCAGTATCCTGAACCGTAATCGGCTGTTCTTAGCAGATGGTCTGACAGTTTTTTTTCGCTGCCAGAAAAACAAAGGCCTGATCCAATCCAGAATTGTCCCTATCGGGCAAATCCAACCACAGAACGAGCGACCCAGAACCCATGATCCGGCTGCCACAAACAGGGCGGCTCCGGCAACAATCCAGGCAAATTCACCATGCAGGGCTTTTGACCCATTCAATAGAACATCAAAAGGCAGTAACCATGAGGTCATTGGCTGTGTTTCTTTTCCATACAATCGGTGGAGGAGAACCGGCAGCCAGGGGAAAAGAAACAGAAGCAGAAACCCGGTTTGAACCAACCTTCGTCCGATCCTTACTCGACCGATGGTGTTCTTCGGAACATTACTCATCAAAAGGCTGATCCTTATTGTCGGGTGCGTTGGATTTCGGTTTTTTCCTGGATGCTACCAATCCGGCACCGACCAGCACCAGAGACGCCGGGATCAGAGCTTTATCCAACAAGGTATTGGGATTGGCTGCCGTCTGGCAATTTGGACTGGCCGCAATCTGGATTGGAGTGTTTGAGGGTACTTCAACTTCTGGCAGAGGAATACCGGTTGGATTGGTGCGCAATTCACCCGGTTGGTCATCTGGTTTGGTTGATAATTCTTCTGTGGGGACAGCTTCCGGTTCTTTGACAGGTACTTCACCCACATTAAAAATTTTGAATTTACCGCTGGTCTTTGCCGCTTCAATTTCAAGATCGCCGATACCCCAGTCGGCGGCGTTTTTCAAATGAGCCAGTTCGGCGGGATTGATGTCATAAAATGTGCTGCATGCATACGCATCAATCAAAACGGGATCTACACCGGCAATAATCTGATTCCTTCGCTTCACCACATACGGATTGGTCTCCACCGTTTCGGGTCCGCCACAGGTGACATAATCACCATAGGCAGTGCGAATATACAGGGCTTCGAGAATATGAAGGTCAGCTTTAATCTGTGACGGTGTATTGATATCAGCGATACCTTTATGAAGATTGGTATGCAGGCCAGATGGTGATTGTAAAAAGCCCATCATGTGCTTCAATGAAAGCGTCATTCGGGTTACACTGTGGCTCTTTGCCAGCCCCATATTAATACGCACATCGGCTTCCACAGCGGCTTTTATTACCCCTATTTTTTTAAAGGCATGACCTTGCGGCAGCTCAATGGTGGTATACGTTTCTTTTGGCGCCAGATACCGGTCTGGAAAAAGCCCTTCCACTCCGGTTTCTTCCACCACTGTCCCCAGAAGATTGGCCTTAAGAGCCTGTGCTGTTCCAGGTTCAACCGAGCAGTGATCCATAACGATAATCCTTGATGCACCTGCTTCTTTCACCTGCTCAATTAATGCCCGCAAGAGATCTGGGTCAGTAGACGAGGCTGTGTGTGGGGCAAATGCCCAGGTGGCATTTGGTTTTATTGCTACTACCTGTCCAGATTTAACAAACCGCTTTATTCCACCCAGACCATCCAGCGCGGTTTCTAAAATTTCTGCAGGGGTATGCAGGTCAGATCCTTTTGCTGCCACAGCCTGTGGAAGAGTCTCTTGTTCGGGTGCAGGATTGGGGAGATGTGAAAGGTCAACCACCCGACCTATGGAAACGGCACCCAAAAGACTGAGACTGCCTTTAATAAATTCCCGACGGGTTATTGTATTTTGTGTCATTCTGCTCCATTATTTTCCTGGTAGAGCCTGAAACACAACCTCCGGGATACAGGCTTAAAAATCTATAATAAAGATTATATCCATTCAAGCGATTCCAATCAATTTCATATAAACTCAATGTAATATACAATGTTAGTAATTCAATATCCGAAACAAAAGGAGATTGCCATGTTCGTAGGATCCCGCATGAAACACCCTGTGATCACAATAGGTCCAAAAACGTCTCTTGATGAAGCCCTGTCCCTGATGACCAAAGAGCACATCCGCCGACTTCCGGTGGTTGATCAAACAGGGAACCTTGTGGGCATCGTAACGGAATTGGATTTGCTCAAAGCTTCTCCTTCCGCGGCTACCTCCCTGAGTGTCTGGGAAATCAAATCCCTGTTAAGCTCTTTCCCGATTGAAAAAATCATGACCCGTGATGTTTTCACGGTGACGGAAGATATGCCATTGGAAGAAGCCGCCCGTATTATGTCTGACCATAAAATTGGTGGGATGCCGGTTGTCCGCGGTGAGAGTGTTGTTGGTATTATCACGGAAACGGATATCTTTAAAGCTTTCCTTGAGGTATTTGGCGCCCGTGAAGCCGGCCTGCGTCTGACTGTTGAAACGGCCAAAGGTCCCGGTATTATTGCCAGGCTGTCGCAGGCGATTTATGAAAATGGCGGAAATATACTCTCTATGGGTTCCTTCCTCGGTGAAGATAGCAAGACATCACAATTGGTCATGCGAATAGAGGGCGTGGAAGAAAAACAATTATTGAAGGCGATCAAACCATATGTCACCCGGGTGGTGGACTCGCGCTACTGTGCCGGATGCTGATGATAGATGAAAGACGGCCGGGTTTTGAATTGAACCCGGCCGTCTTCTTTATGACGATATTCTGTCGGTATTCTTAATTAGCTTTCTTACTCTTGCCAGACCAGTTCCGTTTAGATCTGTCAACCGGCTTTGCAGCACCCGGATATAGTCCGCTTTGTTGATGGAATCTACGGAAGCAAAAATATGTTCTGCATGTTGAGGCACCGATTTCGGCCGGCAGGTACTTAAATGCTCGATCAAGAATGGAAATACCGCCGACCGATAATCTGAACTGGCCGATCCGATTAATGCGAGTGTTTTAATCCCGTTATCTGTGGTGATCACAGAACCTTCGCGGGTGGTTTTGATGATCAAATCGATATGAGGAAAAAGAGTATCTGCTTTTTGAGCGGCAATTGTGGTCAGTGAGATCATCGCTCCCCAGACCATACGATTGTTTTTTGAACGCAGCAACTTGAGGAATTCATCGGCGTAGTCTTCAATGAAAGTCGGGGCAATCATTCCAATTTCATACAGCGTCTTCAGGCAATCGCTGGCAACATCAGAATTCCGGTCATGCAGATGATCTGCCAATTCTTTTATTCCAGCTGTATCCTGACTGGCAACCAGCTTTTTGGCCAGCTGCTGATTGGGTATCTCGTCACGCCGCCCCATCGCAATCGCGATTTCCTCTAAAGCCGTCATGATTCTCCTATCTTCACGTTAATCAGATATAGAAAGTGAAGATCGGTGGAAAATCCGCTGGATTAAAAAAGTCAACCAATATGATGGCTGCTTTTTCTGACCGAAATCCCATTCTCTGTATGGAATATACACCGATTCAGGGATGAAGCATCCTTCTGGCTGCTCTTTTTCTCTGACCAGTTGGAGCATTTCCTGATACCGGGGATCATGGATGGCTGCAGGAAAAAACGAAAGCACATCGAGCACATGAACGATGTCATACCAGATCAACGGCGCCTTTAATTTACAAAAATCAGTGCCCATATAAAAAATGTAAGGATGCTGATTGCGCCGTTCCTGCCATAGTTTTAACAGAGCCCGAACTCCGGCAGACGCAGCCGGGTCATTGCGCCAGATTGGATCAAGTCCCATCACCTTCAACATTACAAGGGTGGCGTATGGGCATGGATCCGTCTTTTTCCCCGGCCCGTGAAAACTTCCCAACTCTTGAGAGACACCACAAGGCCAGCCGAAATCCTCAACCAGGTGTATCAGATAGGATGCAGCCTTCTCCACTTTTGGATCATACCGCAAACCCATTTTTATCAATGCATAAATCAAGTTGGGGGCATCGCAAAGAGCCCAGGCTCCGGTGTCTATGCCATGGCCTCCGTGAGATGCACCGATGTTCATGGTCAAACGGAAAGGTCCTTCAGGTGAGGCTGTCGCGAGAATTTTGTCGATCACTGGCGGCATTCCCGGGTCTTCAATTGTCAATCCAAGATCAGCAAGGAAATTAAGAGTGTGAAAAGATTGATTGGATGATTTATGACTTGAGAGTACCTTCCCTGGCCAATCTTGGAGGGAAAATACCAGATTCTGAACCTCTGGCATGCGAAGCATCTCTGCCCGCGCAGATTTGACCTGGGGATCGCTTGCAGAAAGCCCAAGCAAGTCCAACCGGGTACGATATTGAACATATGCGGGGCCACCTAATAACCAGTGATCAGATATCCCCATATATTCCTTCCTATGCTTTTCTTGATACCATCATATCCTTATTTGATTCGATTACAACAGGTTGACAGATTGAGGATTGAATTCAATTTTTTACCGGAATACAATCCATATAGATAGATCTTATGAATGCACCTTGAAAATATGGAAAGAAGGAGAATCATATGAAACAAACCACTCTGGCTTTGTTTTGTTCCATCGGCCTGGTTGTCTCCTTCGCAGCCTGCACGACACAAACCCCACCTCAACCGGTGACAGAAACCAACGTCATACCGACTGAATCGCCTGTTTTACCTGCTGAGGTAGTAAAACCGACTGCTACACCCGAACCTACAGCAACTCCCAATCCCACCGCTACACCCGAACCTACAGCCACTCTTGTTCCCATTAATTTCGTGTTGACAATACTGGATGAAGGCGGGAATCCCTTGCCGCAGGTGAATGTCCAAAACCTTTCCGAATCGGATATTGTGATTCAAACAGACCAAAAAGGGCAGATTACTTGGACCAACCTCAATTCGGATAGCAATAAAATCATTGTCAATGCCCCCGGATACAAGACCATTGAAAAAGATTACATCTTGAATCGGGGAGAAAACACCGCCATTTTCAAATTGGAGGAAGAACCATACGGCATAAAAACCTCATCCGCCTGCGGTCCTGGAGAGACTCCAGTCTATATAGAAGATCTACAGGATAAGATAGCGGATAATTGGCCAGAAATTGATGCCGGTGCAATGGGTTGGTCGGTCATGGAAAAACCGGATGAACCGGGAAACTTTGTGATCGCTGCGAGTGGAAGCAAGGATGTTCAACCCCCACCAACAGACTTGAAATCTGATCAGAAATTCAATAATGCCGTCTGGCGTACCAGAGTCTGGTTTGAGGGGAAACCTGCCATTTCTACTTTCTTGAACTGGCGCCATAGTTTTGATACGGGAGATGTGCGGTACTTTACCCATTTTGGTCCCCAGGTATATGTGGATTTAACCCGATTTGACTCAGGGAATGGCATTCCGGTAGGCCGGACAGGGTCTGCAGTATCGGTGAAGAAGTGGCATTATTTTGAGATTAGTTTTTACAATGGAAATATTCAAGTCTGGATGGATGGAAAGAAAATGATTGTTTATGAAGATAAAGAACCTTTTCCGGCAGGCACCATTGGGCTTGAACCCCACTTCAATGCTGATGGCGTGATTTATTATGACAATCTTGTTGTCTGTGAATTGAATGGCCCATTTGTTACTCTCCCCCTGCCAACACCGGCTAATAAGTAAAATCATGAAATAACAAAAGAAACGGCAGTTCATCGAGTGGACTGCCGTTTCTCTTTTTTAACATTATCCTTCAAGCTAGGAAGCGGGCTCTTTTGGAATAATAAAATCACATGTGGGAGCGCCACAAGAATGGGCCGTATTCTGGGATACATTAAATTCGGTACCCTGGGTAACCCATTTCAATGCACCTTTTAATAAACCAGTCAGGATATGGCAGGAAGGTTCAGCCGTTGTTCGTCCCCAGCAGATAGGGCAGTAGGCAACCGAATAGATAAAATGACTGTCATCTTCGCTGATGGTTGGAATGTTCTTTGTGGATTGTGTGAAGGTGATACCTACAAGAGACAGTCCGACCCGCATTTTCTCGACGATTGGCATGGCAACAAAACTCTCGTCTTTTACATCCACAGCTTCACCAATATTTTTAAGAGTTTCGTCAAATGTAGCTATTCCTGCCCGAAGGGCTAGAACACGACTGCCGCGTGCCCCATACATATCATCCAGACTGCCGATGATACCCGATAGGTCGGCAAAATCGAACTGTGCCTCCATGTTATCGGGTGGAAAGTTGCCGATCAACTCTCGATGATTGGCCAGATTTAATAGCGCATTGACGCCGTTTGTCCCCATAACATCTTCCAGGGCAAGCAAAGTGATGCGGGCTAAATTATTGGGATAATAAAGACCACTTTTCGGTAGAGATTCCATAGTTAGTTTGGGTTTAAATCAGTTTGGAAAGATCTTCTGCTGCCCGGCGGATATCCAGAAAGATCAGGCCAAGTTTCGCCTGTTCCCGCGCCAGAACAGTCAATACAGCATCATTTCCGACAGACATCAGGACAACAAAGCCCATGTCTCCTTTAATATAGATTTGTTCCAGTGAACCGCGTCCCAATTCTCCGGCGATTCTTTCACCCAACGAAAGCATAGCAGCGGACATAGCAGAGACACGGTCTTCTTCAACACCATGTGGAAGCGCTGATGCGATAGTCAGGCCGTCAACGCTCACTACGGCAGATGCTTCAATATCCGGTGAGGACGATTGCATCTGGTTCAAACGATCTACCATAAGCTGAGTTCTTGAAGTAGCCAATTTCAACCCCTTCTTTCTGGAATGATGGACAATGCGTGTATTCGTCTGTGACTATTTTAGCAATGGAATCGGTATTGAGTCCTTACATTTTTGATAAGACATCTCGTATGAAAATTGCATATTCTAAATGATATATCAAAAACATCTCGGTTAAAGGGATTGCACTTTTCCACGATAGAAACTGACGGGCAGCCCTCCGTTTGTCAGATGGATTTTCTCCAATAACGGAATATGCATTTGACCGATCAGCAGATCATTAGAACATAGCACGCCTGTGTTCCAGTCAGGGCACTGGCGGCGGAGGACATCTCCAAACCGAGCATACAAATCTCGTAAATCCTTATCCGGGCTGACCCTCACGCCATACGGTGGATTTGTAACCACCCAGCCGGCCTGATTGGGCGGTTGTATGGCCGAAACCGCAAGGCAATCAAACTGAATCAGGTCCAGCACTCCAGCCCGCTCCGCATTACTGCGGGCAATCTGGATGGCGCCGGCATCCCGGTCTGACGCCAGAATTGTGACCGGTGAGCGAATTTCCAGCGAATTAGCCCGGGCAAGCTGGTGCTCCCATTTCTTCTTGTCAAATCCAGGCCAATCCATAAAAGCAAACCGGCGATTTTTACCGGGAGCAATTCGCCGGGCATAAAGTGCTGCTTCGATTGCCAGGGTTCCAGAACCGCAAAATGGATCAAGTAATGGCGACCGCCCATCCCAGCCGGATGCCATGATGAGACCGGCAGCCAGGGTTTCACGCAGCGGCGCTTTAGCGGTCTCCAGACGGTATCCTCTGCGGTGAAGCAACTCGCCGGATGTGTCGGCACTGATCGTACAGGTATCATGGTTGAACCGCACCAAAATAAGCTGTGGCAGCGGGCGGCTGTTTTCATTGAATTTTTTCATGGGTGCGGGTTTGCCAAAAAAGTCTCCGATGGCACCAGCTACCCGTTCCGCCACAGCGTCTGAATGGTAAAGTTTTGATTTATGGCAGGTGACCCGTACAGCCACCGGTTGACCCGGCTGCAGGATGGTTTCCCACGGAAGGCGGGCTGCTTTTTTACGCAGCTCCGGAAACGAAACGGCGGTAAATTCTCCCAACCGGTAAACAATGCGGTTGGCCGTCCGAAGTAAAAGGTTCGTCCGGTACAAGTCTGCCTGACTGGCGTCAAATTCCACCCCGCCGATTTCTTCTTTGGGTTCTCCGCGGGCGGCAAATGTGACCGGCGGATTGGCTGTGATTCCCAATGATGCCAGTTCAGCCGTGGTAAAAGGTTCCAGCCCGGGGGCTGTGATGGCAAATAATCGAAAACTCATGATTTCTTTCCATTCTTTCTGCCCGCCGCGAAGGTGCGGCCGGGTTGGTTGGCCGGTTTTTCTACCACGATCATTTTCTGCCGTTCTTTTCGGAGTGTGTCTTTTTCGACAAACAGCGGTTTCAGGGTAAACGGATCCATTTCTGTGTAATACATCAAACTGGAATACGTAGAAGGTGTGGGGGTAAAGATTTGCACCTGTTCCGGTGAGATATGCAATTCTTGACTGGCAAACCGTTTTAAATGGCGCATATCTTCATCGGTGCAGCCGGGATGGGCGGCAATCAGATAATACGTGAGGAATTGCTTTTTGCCAACCTGCGCTGTGAGCAGATCAAAATCCTTTTTGAATTGCAACAAACTGGCCCTGCCCGGTTTGCCCATTTTCGCCAGGATATGATCTTCTGTATGTTCCGGGGCGACTTTCAGTTGACCGGAAACATGATGCTCCACAATTTCCTGCAGGTAGGCTCTGCCATGGGTACCGTCGGCCTGGATCAGATCATACCGGATACCTGAAGCAACAAATACTTTTTTCACACCGGAAACTGCCCGAAGTGTTTTAAGGAGCTTGATCTGCATTTGATGGTCTGGCTTCAGTACGGAACAATCTACAGGATACAGGCAGCGTTTATCAGAACAGACTCCTTTAGCCAGCTTCTTCCGGCATTCAAATCCGTACATGTTGGCTGTGGGTCCGCCAACATCCTGGATGATGCCTTTGAAATCAGGATGCCGGGTCAGGGTTTCGGCTTCTTTTTTGATGGAATCGATACTCCGCCAGCGGACGGTGCGGCCTTCATGCACGGCAATGGCGCAAAAATTACATTCCCCGTAGCAGCCGCGATGGGTATTAATGGAGAATTGAATGGTTTCCAGAGCTCTTACCGCTCCCTGTTTTTCATAATAGGGATGCTGCCTGCGCTGATATGGCAGTCCCGCAGCTTCATCCAATTCTTGCTGAGACAGGTAAGGTGCGGGCGGATTTTGTACCAGGTAGCGGTCTCCATGACGCTGCACCAGGCGGCGGGCTGTGAGAGGATCATTATTTTGGTAAAAATCATGGAACATACGGATAAATGCCAGTTTATCTGCAACAATATCTTCATAAGCGGGTAATTCGAGAGAATCACCGGATGGAAGATCATGGCTGATATAACTCAGTCCCTTAATGTTCGTGATTCCTGAGCCTGCAGCCAGAGCAGACGCCAGTTCAACGACAGATTTTTCTGCCATTCCATAGAGAATGAAATCGGCTTTGGCATCAAACAATATGGAACGCCGCACCGAATTGGACCAGTAATCATAATGGGGCACGCGGCGCAGGGAGGCTTCGATCCCTCCCAGAACGATGGGGCGGGTATTCTTATAAAATCGGCGAATCAAATTCGTATAGGTTATAACAGCACGGTCAGGCCGTCGGGTGTTCTCACCGCCGGGGGTGTAATCATCGTTTTTCCGGCGTTTTTTCGTGGCTGTGTAATTGGCCACCATCGAATCTACACTGCCGCCGGTAACTCCCCAGAAGAGACGGGGTTCCCCCAGCCGGGTGATATCTGATCCTGTCGTGGTATCCGGTTGGGCAATGATTCCCACCCTGAAACCAGCTTTTTCCAGAACCCGGCCAATGACAGCCGCTCCAATAAATGGGCTGTCAATATAACTGTCACCTGATACCAAGACCACATCACAGTAATCCCAGCCGCGTGCCGTCAATTCTTCAGGCGAGGTGGGTAAAAAAAGGTTAATCTCAGTATTCAGGGTTCTCTCCATGATGAAGAGTAATAGTAACCGAAATTCGGATAAAGTACATCCTTTATTTTCGTTAAAAAAGGCAACGGGTAATCAGCCTGTTGCCTTTTTAACAAAAGCAATGAAACCCGTTAACCGGCTGGAATTGGTTTCCGGAGGTTCAATGTATAAATCATGGTATTGCCAAACACACGGGTTTCCACCAACCCGGCCTGATGTGCCAGCAGTCGGACGGTCCTTATAGATTGATAATGTGGATCAGGCAGCATTTCTGTGACTGAAAGGATTCCGCCGGGCTTAAGAGAAGCAGCAATTTCTTTCATGGCAGCAAGGCGGTCAGGAATCTCGCCTAAAACAGTGACAAGAAAAGCGCGGTCAAACCGATTTTCGGGGATCATGTTTTCACCCAGGGGGACAAGCATATAACGAACATTTTCCAGACCGGCAGCTTTTACCCGGTTACGAGTCATTTCCAGCATGGCGGGTTGAATATCCAGGGCAATTACTTCACCCGTTTCCCCAACCATAGTTGCGGCTGGCACTGTGATACGGCCGGCGCCACAACCGGCATCCAGAACCCGCATTCCTCTCTTCAGGCCTGCCCGTTTGATCAAGAGATCGGCGTTCATTCCGCGAGTAAGTGGATTTTCCAGCATCCAACTTAACCACGGCGGGCAGGGCAGCGGCTTAATCCGAGAAACGATCCGCCAGGCAGCCATAACAGCACCTGCCAGACCAACACCCAACAAAATGGACCGCGTTATTTTCTTTGTCATCAATCCCTCCGAAGATATGGGCTTGAGCCGTATTCAGGATGACCGGATATATTTATCATATCCATTGTACGAAAGATTGACGAAACTGTTTCACGCAACCGTTATTTTGGTGTTGGCCGGTAAATCATCCTGAATCGTTCACAGACAACCGGCATGGAAGGTTCAACTGTCCGTCCGATGGCAGCGCATTCTTCTGTGAAGTATGCAAGATGCACATCTTTCCAGTACTGCAATGAGCGGTCACCTTCCCCTTCATCAAAGGCAAAAGATTCCGGCACCTGGTCAAACGGATAGATGGTGATTTCCGTAGTTTCAATGATGCAGACCGGAGTACCATCCCAACGGGTAATGATGCTCAGGTCGCCTGGTTTGGGAACAGATGAACCTTCTGCTTCGTACTCCCAGAAGAGACTGGCTGTGGCTTTTTTTTGACCTGCCAGAACAAGGTCAGCCAGATTGTTGGCACTGGTTTCATCATTGCAGAAATGCCAGGCATCATATCTGACAGGCAATGGCAGGTTCCTGGATTTTCGATCCTCCAGAAAGGTTTCCCAGAAGGTTGTGATCATATCTGTTGTCATATATCCTCATCTATTGTGTTTGTGATCAAAGATACAGGGCAAATAATCCGAATCTGAAAATTTGACAGTATCGATTATGTTGAACCAGACCTTGCGAATGATTCTCGTCATGGCCTATTGTTCAGTTATTTATACTGGATATTTTGCCGTGGGATCAAATCATTTCTGCGGATTTTGAGGATGATGTAATGATTCACAATTCGTAGGATTAAACGAAACCTCCCCATCTCGAGAGCTGATGAGGAGGTTTCCCGTGAAAGCCAATCAGGTTATCTGGATGGCAATTTCACGTCCACCGGTAAGGTTCGATCGATGGTTGAATCATCGCCATCCTGTCCGTAGATATTCTGACCCCAGCACTTGGGCAGACCGTCTGCCGTCAATACACAGGCGTGATGACCGCCGACGGCCAACGCGCCGACAACCGGCAGGTTCTTAACCAATGCAGCTGTGGACCGGGAAAGTTTGGTTCCATCTCCCAATTCGCCAAATTCATTGTTACCCCAACAGGAAACGCTGAAATCGTTGTTTACGGCACAACCGTGATCCCATCCGGCACCAACAGACAACGTGTTGGCTGCATCCATAATGCTGTAGGATACAAGATCTTGATCCCAGCACTTTACCTGACCGGTTAGAGTCACGGCACAACCTCCCAGTGCAAACCGGTTCGCTGAAATGGCCAGAGATGACTCAAGCTGTTTGACCGCCGCCGAATTCAACATACCCCAATTTGCTACAGCTCCGCTGGTTTCTCCAAGCAGAGAATTGATGCCGCCAGAAATCTGATTGGGTGGTGTCTTGAATCCTGTCTTGACCGGTACCAGGCGGTTGGTTTTCGTACCATCATTCAATTGACCGCTTCCGTTTTCACCCCAGCACCACACATCACTGTTTTCCATTACAGCGCAGGTAAAATCTTTCCCGGCTGTGAATGATACAGCCGGACCTGGCAGCCCCTGGACTTTAACAGGAATTGAACTATTGATGGTGGAGTTATTGCCCAATTGACCAGAGGCATTGTCTCCCCAACACCATATTTGGCCTTCGCCATTCAAAGCGCAGGTATGAAGACTGCCGGCTGTAAGGTTGCTGATGCCTTCAAGCCCGATGACAAATACCGGCTTGTGGCGGTCAATGGTTGTTCCATCGCCATCCTGTCCGGATTTATTCAAACCCCAGCAAAGGACCATTCCGTCAGATGTGGTCATACAGGTATGCCCCAGGCCAGCCACGATCACCGAACCTCCGGTCACCGGGATGATGCCGCCAATGGCCAGAACTGGCGCACCTCCGCCGGTTAATGGTATCAATGGGATACCCGGAGTCACCACGGGTGTTTCCGTTACCACAGGCGTTTCGGTAACCACGGGAGTCTCTGTAACCACGGGTGTTTCGGTTACCACGGGTGTCTCCGTCACAACCGGTGTTTCCGTAACAACCGGCGTCTCCGTCACAACAGGTGTCTCTGTAACAACTGGCGTTTCAGTTACTACGGGGGTTTCTGTAACGACGGGCGTTTCAGTGGCGCAATTTGTTCCGTTATACATGGTGCCTTGAGGGCATTGAGTATGGTCGTAGTCTTCTGGGGGTTCATTGTCCAGTTTGACTTTAATAGTATTGGGTTCCTGCAGGGCAAATCCGTTCACAATTCCCTGACGGTGAGTTAAAGGTCCACCAGCGGGAATGATATTCAGGCCGTTGAGCTTGTCATCATTGTCCAGGGTTCTGGGGACAATACTGCCGAATTCATCGGGTATTGTTTCCACATATCCCACTGGCCCATAGAGCATGATGGTTTCCCATTCGATACAAACTTTAAGCAAATAATGCTTGCAAACGGTCATGGGATCGCCGCCCCAGTAATCACCGATGGCATACAACTGGGATGTCTCTGGAGCTTTATAAATGGCATAGCCAACCGGGTACCCTGTAGGTGAAGATGGATCGAGAAAGGCGTTGTAGTCCACATGCGGATTCGTGATCTTTCCGAGCAGTTTTACATCGAATTGTGTATTGTCTGAAAATGTATTATTCGCAATGAGCAGGTTGGATAGGCCGCCTCCACCCGAAGTACCCTGAACTTCAATGCCGGTGCTGAAACCCTTGATGATGAATCCCTGAACGGTTACATTATTGGCCGATATGATCAGACCTGTACTGGTTCCACCCGATTTGTGTTGGATCACTGGAGCATCAAGAGCCGCCCCCGGTGAAGTTGGATTTCCCACATTCCCGGTGAGGGTGACGGCTTTATTGATCGTCAGGGAATTGGTTAATTCATAGGTGCCTTCCAAAACCAGAACAGTTCCTCCGGGATTGACCAGATCAATCCCATTCTGGATGTCTCCCTGCGTTCCACCGATCGTATCGGTCTTCACAACCACATTGTTGGTGAAAATGTTGGTCCATAATGCCAGGCTGGTCACCGGGGCACTGAGGATCATACTGCTGACATTGACACCAGATGAACCACCGATCAGAAGGACATCTTTGTCTACAGATACATGTTCTGTATAAGTGCCTGCTGCAATAGTGATCTGTTCACCCGGTGTGGCGAAATGGATGGCCGTAGATATGGGAGTGTCTGAGAATATGCAGATATTTCCCGCCGGACAACTTGAACCGGTTGGCAGGAAATTGTAAGTAACACCTCCGCGCACAATGACCGGGTCACCTTCGGCCAACAGGTCTGCCGCTTGTACACTGGAAAGCGGCAATGGATCACCGCTTTCATTGGTAATGACCGATCCTGTTTCAACCAGAGTTTCAATACTGGCGGCGATTACCTCTTTCGATGATGATTCATCAGGTTTTGAACCAACCGTCGGGTTTTCTGCTGGTAGTATAGCGGGCACATCAACGGGTGTTTCCTGTAACGAATTCACTGCCGGGATTTCCTCCGCCGGGGAAGAGACACCGGATTCGGCGCTGGCTTCCGGAGGAGGTGGTTCGATGTTTGTCGTCTCCGGCGGTGACATTTCAGCAGGAGTGGCTGGTTCTTGCACAGGTTGATCCACAGAAGTGGAAGATTCCTCCGGTGGGGATGCGGGTTCCTGTACGGATGTATCCGGGGGGACATCCTGTGCAAGGACGATTTGGTTGTTTAAACCCAACATACCCGGTATCAGGAGGAGGTAAACAAGTATCAGGAGGATTCTTTGAAGAAAGGTTTTTATGCCAGACATATCCATCTCCTTTCTTTCGAGGTTACAAGAAAAAGAACACTCTCATCCTCTTAGTCTGAAAAAACAGTCAACAAACTTTTGCGTGACCTGCTCCATTCCCTGTAGATGAGTGCCAGGCATGAGAACGAGAACACAATCAGGAAATATAGATTCATATATTCCTCCTTAATCAAAATGATCAGGTTAATAAAAATCAAAAATGACCTGCACGAAAATGTCTGCAGTTCATCTTTCTATGAAGCGGGAAACGTTTCTTGATAATGCTCTGCCGGTAAGATCAAGAAACCAGTCTGGTCGTGTTCCCGCGATGTGAAAAAAAAGCCACCCTGGATTCCACCTTTTCAAAAACTACCTGTCAAAAAAGGTGTCAACCTGGTGAATGAAAGCTGTTTTGACGAGTTAAGGTTCATTAAACACAGAAACCGATTCACTTTTTGTGATCGGTTTCGCATTAGCTCCCTGATACTGTCTCCGGGATGAAGGCCGGATATGCGACCAATTTCTCAGTATCAGTTCAACGCTCTCATTCCCTGCAGAATAGTGTATCCGCGGTGAAATTAATTATTCCGTGTTTAATTATGAGTATACAAATGAAATACTGTTTGTCAATAATTTATTACAGGTTTTATCAACAATATCTGGCATAAAACAGCTTTTATTACCACATTGTCTATAGACGTTTAGTTACAATATGATGGAAAGACATATTGGTGTCTACCGCCATCATCTGCGTTCGGAGATTCTTCCAAACTCCCTTGGTAGAACCAGAGGATTTATTTCGCTTTATTACTAAAAAAGGATGCAGATGTTTACTGTGACCTGGATTTATACTGAACCGACTGCAAATCCCCGTCTATGAAGTACCGCTTTTCACCCAAACTGGCTTCGGCAGACAATAATGAAAGGGCATACGTCTGACTTCTCTTTGACTCTGGCACCTGCATCAAATCCAGAATGGTTGGCATGATATTCACATGACTGGCTGAATATCCGGTGTCTACAGAATGGTCAAGTTTTCCCACGATAAACAATGGAACCATGGCTTCAGGATCAGTATTATGACAATGTGACCAGGTTTCACCATGCTCTTGAAGTGTATCGCCGTGATCTGATGTATAGACAATGAGTGTATTTGGCAATTCTTTCAGATCAGGCATCAGTGTCTGGAAAAATGTCTCAAGGTTATAGTGAAGGGCATTATCGTATGCATTAATCACCAGGGTGGGATTATGTTTGTAATCCCTATCCGGCGGGGTGGGCAGCCAGTGAGCTTCTGATGGTGGATAATTATTTTCATAAAGGATGTGCATGCCCATTTTGTTCAATACGATAAAATTGCCCGTCGAACCTGTGATCAGTTGACGGATGTACATGGCAGCATTTTTATCAGAATGCATGGTTGCGGTGAAATCGTCTGTTGTCATATGCACATCTACGTAAGTCAGGTCAGACGTCAAAAGGCCGTTCCACAGGTAATTGGCCTGGGCATCCAGATAATATGTTTTATATCCCATGGCTCGGGCATATTGGAAGATTGTCGGCCAATGGGATGTCAGGCGGTTGTCAGTCCCGGGTGTTGACGGTACTCCGGTGAGAATATGCGGATTGGAAAAAACACTGCAGGTGGCGCTGGATACAGCAATTCCCCAGTTGGTTACCAGACCTTCATCCTTTAATTTTTGCAGGGTGGGGGTGGTATCACGCCCGTATCCATTGATGGATAAATGATCGCCGCGCAGACTCTCATCAATCACCAGGATGATATTGTTTGCAGGCCGGCTTGTAGAGATTTGCGGTACATCAATGCGGCTTCCAAACAACCGGTCGGCTGGCCGGATATCTTCGAGCAGATGAGTGTATTGAAAAACAGAAGACCCGACAATGCGGTCAAAGGGCAGGTATGTTCGATAGACCCAGGTGCCGATCAGGCAGACCAGCAGAATCACTTCAGGTAATGCTTTGGAGCGGGGCTTTCTCCAGTTTAAGGCTACGGCTGCTGTAAAAATGGCCGCCATCAACAGGGCACTCTTATTGAAATACATCCCGATGGCTTCCGTCCATAATGACCAGGGGGAAAGAGCTGCTGTCCACAGGTCAACCGATGTCATCCAGCGGTTGAATGTGCTGAAGTATCCGTATTCAATAAACACTGATAATACAAAAAAGGCACACAAAATTATCCGCACAGGTTTGGCGGAACGGAAACTGGCCCAACAATAGATCACCCAGACGATAAAAAGATACAACAGTGTGATCACGGCAAGGGATGACCTATCGGTCCGGTATTCATCACGGAACATCCAGGCAAGATGATGCGCCTGCATCAAGCCGGTTAAATAATCATCCAGCAGATACAGGCAAAGTGAAAACAGAATCAACCCGCTAACATCAAATATCTGCTGCCAGTGTGTCGATCTTGTTTTTTCCCCCATCACCCGTTGGTGTGTTTTATGTAGAATTCCATTCATCGTCTATTGCTTTCAGCTACGAGTGGATTGTATGTCAATTTTCGCTGCTTGAATATGATTCTTCCAGAATTATCCATAGATAAGCAGAAGTATTTTGTCGGATGAATTCCTGGTTGTAATCATAATGTTTATCATCAGGCAATCACAGCATTACACCACAACCGGGGCATCTGATTGGATGGCGGATAGATTAAGTATGCGGGTGCAATTGCGGCCGGCGGTTTTTGCCTGATACATGGCGGTATCGGCAGCACTGATTAATGCATTCAAAGATGGTCTACTTCCGCCATGGGCTGTGGCAACCCCGATACTGACGGTTAATTTGATTGTGAGGTTGTGAGTTAGAAGAGGGGTATTCGCTATTTGTTTCCGGATTCGTTCGGCTATCTGGAAGGCCTCTTCTGAGGATGTTTCTGCCAGCAGAATGACAAATTCTTCTCCCCCATACCGTCCATACAAGTCTTGCATACGAAGAGAGTCCTTTAAAATGTGGACCAGGTGAATTAAGGCTTCATCTCCAATTGGATGACCGTATGTATCATTGACGACTTTAAACCGATCAATATCAATCATTACCAACGACGTTTCGTGGTTGTACCGTTCTGCCCGAGAAAGTTCGCGGTTGGCCAGATCGATGAAAGTTCCACGATTGAAAATATGGGTTAACCAATCTCGTGTGGCCAGCTCCCGATTCACTTCCATCAGGCGGTCCGAAATCATTACCAGAACTCCCAGCGCGATCAGGATGATACTGGGGATGGATAAGATCAATGTGAGAGAATTGATCCAAATCGGATCGAAATATCCTTTAATGCCATTCGGATTGATGATCATGTAGATGGCTCTGACCAAAAAAAGCGACAGGATCAATGTGTAGCCAATAAGTAGAATGGGTTTCGAGCGTTTTACTGCTTCTTCTTTGACAGTAATGACAAAGACTGATTGGATGGCATATTGTACGCTCGACACCAATCCAAGTGAAATTACCCGAATACGGAAATCGTTGATATAAATTGTGAAAACCACCAGAATGACAATTATGGGAAGATAAACAAACCACCAGTTAACTCTTCGATTGAAAAAGCTGCAATATCCGAGATAACCCAGGTTATAAGAAGCAATCAACAGTACATTCGCAAGGACAATTGTAATAAAATCCGGCAGGATGCCGCGTAAGATATACAGGATTTGCACAAAAAACTGTGATAGAAACAAAGTGATAAAGTAATTCATCCCAAACTGGTACCGTCCCCGCATGGATAACCAGAGGGTAAGTCCAATGGTGAGATTGACGATCACCTGGATAACGACAACTGTCCGAATATCGATTATCAGATCAGGATTCATGTTTTTTGGATAATGATCAGGGATTTAAAACATTATTCAATTACCCCCAAAGAAATTCCATTAATACTACCTAAAAAGCCGATTAAATCCAGAATAGGGGATTAATGGAATAATTTCAAAATGAATCAACCCAGCCTGAACAAGGGGGAATGTATCTAAAAGGTTTCGGACTTCTTCCTCCGTGTCACATTCCCATTCAATGACGGCGCTTTTGGTGTCCTGGCGGAAATGGATTTGCCGGATACGATCCGCCTGTTGAAGGTCAAAAACCCGCCTTGCTTCAGCTTTCAACAAAGCGGGATCAACATCATTCCACTGTACCGGGTAGTTTTCTATTTCCATGGCAAGAAATTTCATAACAGACCCTGTTTATTGAACAATTATTTTGGCTGCACCAATATTCCGACGGCAGAGAGAATCCCCATGACCGCCATCAAGATCACCATGGCAAAGACTATACCTATGACCCATCCAATCCATTTCTTTTCAGGATGGTTCACCCAAAAAAATGTGCCGACCGCCAGAACCAATGATTGGACGATGACCTCTGGAAGTCCAATAACATGGAAGTTCAATGGAACGGTCGTATAGACCATGCCTTCGATCGAACTGGGAGAAGGTCCGAAGGGTGAAATAATCCCTACTACCAGCAGAACCAACCACAGAGTTAACCATCCTCTTTTACGGGCAAAAACAACATCACGCAGGGTAAAAAAGACCAGGCCAAAAAGCAACCCGCGAAGTATCTGGAAGAGAGGTCCGGCAGCCACCATGGGATGGGTGGTCTGCCGCATGAAATTCCCCAGCAGAGGGTCGGCATATCGTGCGGAATAGTCAAATACGGTAAAGCTGATCAGCCCGATCAAAAAATAGCTCACCGTATGTATCAATGCTGTCTTGATACATACGGATGCCAGAGTGTATGGTTGTTTCTGCCGGGAAGTCTCCATAAGTTTACTGTTCAGTGATGGTGACACTCTCAATCACATCACCGGTGAAATTGGGATTTTCCTGGGGATCCCGCCGGGTAATACCATTGACCACATCCATGCCTTCAATCACCTGACCGAAAATGGTGTATCCGCCATCCAATTGTGGGGTGGGGACAAAGGTAATGAAGAACTGGCTGCCGTTGGTGTCTCGGCCGGCATTGGCCATGGCAACCACACCGGGTTTGTCAAATTTTAAATCACTGTCTTCATTTTTAAATTCATATCCCGGACCACCGGCGCCGGTTCCAGTAGGATCACCACCCTGGGCCATAAATCCTTCCAGTACCCGGTGAAAGGTGGTTCCATCATAGAATTTTTCGCGGGCAAGGAACACAAAGCTGTTTACGGTTCTGGGAGCTTTATCCGGGAAAAGTTGGATGGTGAATTCGCCACCTTTGGCCATTTTAAACGTGGCTGTGTATTTCTTTGCCGGGTCAATGCTCATTTCAGGTTCTTTTTCATATTTTCCTGAATGTGCGGCTCCTGCAGCCGCTTGTTGTGAGGCTGACGGTTTACTGGAGGATTGTATCGCCCATAGAATGGCAGCCAGAATAACCAGAATGACTACACCGGCAATGATCTGGACAACTTTCTCGGTTTTTCTTTTCGCTTCCAATTTGGCTCTGCGTTTGCTTTGCGTCATATTCATGCCTCTAATAGCACCGTGGGATTGGAGTATTTTAATCGAAAACTACTGGTTCTCGTTCCCCCTGGTTTGACTGGTTTGTGAGATTATTTGGTTGCCGGGATTTCCTCTTTTGAGTTGTGTATTTAACCACCGGATCGAAATTAAAATGCCATAACCTGTCAGAACGCCCAGTGCATTCATGACGACATCATTCATTGTGACGACATGGTAGTGAATCCCTGTCACCAGTTGGACAGCCAATTCAGCTATTTCCATCAGGAAACCTGTAGCGAAAGCCAGTCCCAGAATAAATTTCGGCTTACCCGGTTTTAGAATTGGCACACAAATACCGACGGGAATCGTCAGGAGTATATTCAATACAATATCCACCAGCATGCCAATCGATTTGATCGAAAAATGAAATAAACCCGGATACCAGAGGGGTATAAGGTTTACCCGCCGTATTTCTCGGAGGGTATTGCTCCAATGAAGATTATCCGGCCAGTAGACAGATACAGGTATCGGAAAGAAAACGATCATTAAAACAGCTATGACATATCCGCCAAAAATACCGGTCACCAATCCATATGTCCGGCCTTTTTTACGGGCACGGATAACCAATACAGCCAGAATGATTAGGCAGAAAATAAAGGGCAACGGAAAGAAACTGATGTATGTGATGGGATTTTCCTGCATTAAAAAGATAACGCATTGTAATTCAATGTTTTATATAGTGATCGCCACAAAATGAAAAAGAATCGAACCGATAATCGCTAGCGTTAGCAGGTTGGCGGAGGAAATCTATTTTTCCTGCCCGGCGTATACTGTAATATTGCCAGAGGTAAAAACGGCCGGCATCTTATGGATTTCCAGAAGGAAACCATCCATACCGGGCAGTACCAGAGGAGCAAATTCTTCTGCGAGAGGGTCAAGGATGACAAATTTGGCTTTTTCCAGCGAGATGTCATTGGTATATCGCTGCCTGTCCACCGTAATGTAATTCTGGGGTTTCTGTCCGATATATGCCAGCGCGGCGAGAAAATCAGCCCTGTTCATAGTTGGCAAACCCCACAGAATGGCGGGCGAACCCAACACCAGGTCGCCGGGGGACACATGAGCTGATATAAACGCCCGTACATTCTCGGCGGGTTTCACTTCAAGAAGGCGCAGGTCATCGTTGCCGGTGAAAATATAATTAGAGTTGTATGTTGTTATGGCGAAAGAACTGAGAACCATCCAGACCAGTGGTGTAAATACGATGGCGGCGGAAAGAAGTGTGGCTGCAGGTGAGACCACCCTGGGAAGGCGTGAGAATAAGGATGTCAGTTCTTTTTGCATCAACCTCTTAATAAACTCATAGGCATGCAGCATAAAAACGGCCAAACCCAGGGCGAAAATCGGGAAAAGGTGCATCAAATAATGCAGACCAACTCCAACCGGAGTATACGCCCGGGTAACCATCAACAGAGTCAAGCCGACAGCGGTCAAAAGAATGTTGCGAAGTGAACCATCTTTCAGAAGGAACAAACCACACAGACCGATCAGGATCCAGCTTTCACGGCGAAGCAGTTCAACATAGTTGACCAGAATGCTGATCAGGGAAGACGAGCTGGATTGCACCCCGCCGCCCCAGACAAAGAGGTTGCGCATATCCGTAAAGAAAACACCTGCATTCACACACAACACTGGCAGGAAAACAACAACCAGCACCGCGAGAAAAATGGTGCCGAATCCAAAGAGAGACCGAGGTCTTTTAACCAGCAACACCAACCCGGCAGTCACACCGCAGAGAATTCCCAGGTAATCGGTCGAAAAAGCCAATGCGGCTTCTATGGCGCTGGCGGCAAGCCAACCGGGAGACGGCTTAAGACAATATTCATGTATGGCCATCAACGAAAAGAGGAAAAACGGAGCCATCAGGTTATAGGTCAGTCCCAGACGACCAAATGTAACGATCCAGGGTGCCGCAGCCGCCACCCAAAGGGTTAGTATCCCCTCACGGCGTCCCTGCCTTTTCCAGGCAATCCAGCCAGCCAATAGACAACAGATCAGATTACCACATGCACTGACCCCCCGCGAAACCTGGATATCCACGCCAAACAATCTCATAGCCGCTGCCACGGTATACATATACAATGGCGGTCGCTGGCTGTATGGTGCACCGAGTATTCCGTAATTCTGCCATTTCCCCTGCATCCAGTTCTCGGCAAGGTCAATATGATTGCCTTCGTCACTGTACCATGCGGGCGACTGATGAAGGTTATTAAATCGAAAATAGATGGCTGTGACGATCGTAAATAGAATAATTACGGTAAAAATCAGTCTTTCAGCTTTTTTCTGAGAACCTGCCAAGGGAGTATCCATGATGAACGCGAGATCCCGTTAAGGGTTGTGTACTCAGCGATTATAGAAGATTTCAGGATTTTGCACTTATTTCGATTGTACCTGAATGGGGCTATGGATTACATTGCAATAAGGCCGTCCGCATTGCTGATAATTCAACCTCTCGGTTGTTAACGCTGCCAGATGACCCGGTTCCAGCCAAAATCCATATTCTGCGGAGGTTGCCCGATTTCCCAGATTAGGCTGGGCAATATTGATTGTCACGATGCCGGAAAGACACAAAACTACTGTCAAAAGGATGACGGGCCAGCGGTGGTCTCCCACGAAAATACCAAAGACAATCAACACCAGCGGTATGGTGGGGATCAGGTAGGATGGTTCTGTTGGAATACCCAGATAGAAGGATTCGTATACCAGGGTGATCAGCAGAGCGGCTGCAGGCAGCCAGGCATGGCGGCTGAAGGATTCCCATCCGGATTTGATCAATCCACGGATGATGAACCCAATCAACAGGAGAAACCCGGGTATGGACCAGAACATCAGGTTTTTATATCCCCATCGCCCGAAGCGCAACCCGGGTGACCAGTATTCCTGGCTGCCGACAGATGCCACCAGGAAGCGGGTTGTCCACTGGGCGAAATCGGCTGGCGGGAGGTAGAAAACAATCGTAAAAAAGCCGAACACAAGTCCAGCTTGAATCAACTTCCAACGGTTTTGAGGTTCAATAAGGAATTGCCAGAGCAAAAAACCTCCGGCCAGCAAGACAACCGTCAGGCGTGACCCGGCACCCAGAGCAAAAGCAGCCCCGGCGGTGAAATAGTGCCTGCGCCTGATCTGGATCATACCCAGAAAAGCAAAGCCAATTCCCATCAGGTAGTCCATACTGCAGGCGGCATTGGCCCAGAAAAACGGATGAACCATCAGGGCGATTGTCAGGAGAAGGTAATGTGGAATTTTGTATTCCCGGCAAAGGCGCATGAATCCATACAGGATAATCAACGCCATGCCCATGATGGTCAAATTGGCAAGAAAACTCCCTCCCAGTTGATCCATAAAAAACATGATGGTTTCAAAGACAAAGAAACCAGGGCCGCGGGAGGGAATATAGTCCAGTGTCTGAACAAAGTGCCGCCCTGCATGCAGTACTCGATAGGTGTCAATATCAGATCCATACCCCATAAAGAGAAATGGGGCATAGAGGATTACAGCAGTCAGCAAAATGAAGCGTTCAGGATGTCGTTTAATCATGAGACTGGCGGGGTGATTGTATCATGCAGACATCCATGTGCCGTTCATAAGACTAACAGATGGTGGTTTTTCATTCAAAAGGGATTAATTTTGGCGGGTTGTAGACTGACGCACGCGAAGCTCAGTAGGCAGCATTAGAGAATTCCCTTGGACAGCCGGATCAGTATCATCGGGTGATGAAAGTGAAATCAACTTACGCACAGCCAGATCGCCAAGTTTGTTCAAGTCTTGATACACAGTAGTCAAAGGAGGAGAGAAATACTTTGATTCCGGGATATCATCAAAGCCGGCTACGCCCAGTTGGCCGGGAATATTGATATGTTTCTCCCAGGCAATATTGAGGACTCCGAGGGCCATTTGATCGTTCGCCGCAAAGACAGCATCCATTTCTGGATACTGCTTAAGAAGAGAATCCATGCAGGTGTATCCGCTGGCCGAAGACCAATTCCCCTGAATGGAGGCATATTCTGGAACAGGGAGACCGGCATCAAACAACGCGCGGCTCCAGGCGCGCTGCCGTTCCCGCGATTCCCACCAATCCATCGGCCCGCTGATATGTGCAATATGCCGGTAGCCCTGGTCTATCAGGTGACGGGTGATTGAATAGGCGCCGGAGTAGTTGTCCATTGAAAGGGTGATGGGTGCAGATGATGGATTCCCTTTGAGATAGACCATTGGTGGTATTTGCTTCGATAGATTGCGCTGGATCGTTTTCCAATTTTCACCGACCTCCGGTGCCGCATAGATGATCCCTTCTACCCGGTGGGCTATGAGCGATTGGATAAGCGGTTGCATTTCCATTGAATCAAAACTGGGAAGTTCTTTTAGCATCAGGCTGTAACCCCGGGCATCAGCAGCCTGGGTAATGCCGTTCAGTGTGGAGGAAATTCCCACGAATCGCAGTTCGGCTACAATCACGCCAAGGGTTTTTGAGTTTTGACGCATGGATCGTGCCAGGGCACTGGGCTGGTAATCCATCTCTTGCATAACGGCCAGAATTTTCTCGCGGGTCGTTGAAGAGACATCAATACGGTCATTTATGACTCGTGAAATTGTCTGCGTTGAAACGCCGCAGGCTTTTGCCACATCTTTTATCGTTACCCTTGAACGATTTGGAAATCCCATGATATTCCCTGTTTTTACGAATAAATAACTTCACACAGCCGTATTCGAACTATGCAGAAATGATCCTCATATACTTTTTTACCATGCATCATTACTTTACCCCGTAAGCGGCGTTTATATAGTTAATTGTAAAAGCTCTCTATAAAGAAATCTCCTGATTGGAAAACATTGGACTATTTCCAACCAGACCAATCTATCGTGAAGAAATCAAGTCTGATTATATCTTTTTTGTACAGTATCTACAAACAACCCATTTGACTGCTCTTCCATCTAATAAAAGACCATCCGGAAGAAAACCGGATGGTAAAAACTTTCTGGAAAAAAGTATCAGGCTTCTTTAGCCGATGCCTGGGTAAGACTGGCACCCAACACCTGTAAATCTGGATGGAATGACAGTACCAGACCAAACAGGACAACGATTCCTCCGGAGATGGTGAACATCATGGTGAGATCCCATTTGCTGATCACACCGGCCAGCGCCTGGGAAATCGGCACCAACCCGGTGCTTGAAAAAGTGATCAGGCTCATCATGCGGCCGAGCATCTCTTTAGGTGTTTCGATCTGCATCCATGTGAACATGATGATGGAAACATATCCGTTGGCCAGGCCAAGGACCAGCATGGAGGCAAAATCAATCCAGGTTGAGGTGACAAATCCGAGGGATAACACTCCCAGCCCGAACGCAATGACAAATGCAATCAAGATACCTTTCATAATTCCGGAATTAGGCCGGGGCAGGGCTCCGGCTGACAGAATTCCAATCAGATTACCGCCGGCAAAAGCAGACAACAACAGGCCATACGCTACGGCACCTTCCGGAAGACGCTGGTTGGATAAAACGGGGATTCCGACAAGCAGTGGTCCCATCAGGAAAAAATTTACTGACATCAAAACAATAAAAACCAGACGAAGGGCTTTATCAGTAAGAAGGTATTTTATTCCGGTGAGTATGGATGTCCAGACGGATTCCTGGTTTCCAGAAGCGGATGATTTTCCAGCAGTTTTCATGATCGCCAGTGTAACGGCCGAAACGATGAAAGTCAGGGCATCAATGGTGAAGGAAAGGATAATGCCCATATTCGAAGAGGCATAATGCCCGATCAACAAGCCGGCAATTGTGGGTCCCACAAAACCGGCCAACTGGGTAATTCCCATGATGATTGAATTGCCCGCCTGCAAGTCACCTTCTTCTACGATCATGGGGACAATGCTGTTTTCTGCGGGTATGGCAAATCCGGCGACGATCCCGAAGGCCAGTGCGAACAGGTAGATCATCCAGATCTGCGCCACACCGGCGAACACAATCATAGCCATAAATGCGGTCAAAATGAAGCGAATGATACTGGCAGACAGCATAACTTTTCGGGGAGATAGACGGTCAGTAATGGCACCGCCCAGCAGCATGAAGAGCGCCCGGGGGATGCCTTCCAGGGCCAGTACTGTGCCCAATGCCATCGGATCATTGGTCAGTTTCAAAACCAGCCAGGGGGTGGCGATCAGAGAAAACTGGTCACCCAGCAGGGAAGTTGTGGCTCCGGCGAACAACAGCTGGAAGTCTCGAAGACCCATAACACGGGCCATGGGATTCTGGGAGGAGGTGGAGTTTGTCATTCAATAACCTTTCCATTTACTTTGTCAAAAAACAGTGATTTATTCAACAAAACGATACCGATTGCCATCAATGCAAAGATGCCTGTTTCAATACACTTGGTTGCCTGAGTGATATTCAGAGCTTCCTGAGATAAATTGATAAAAAAGTGCAGGACTACGGCAGCCGTGATACTGCCCCGGTTCGCTTTGCAAATCCAACTGATGATAAAAGCCAGCGGAATTATCGAAACCATAAAATTGACCGCGTACCAGAGATTTTCAAGAGCAATCAAGTTTTGGTATGTGTCTTTTACGAAAATCATGGGAAAATGCCACCCGGACCACAAGAGGCCGAAGATCAATGAGGCCGTGAAATAGTCAAATCTGGCATGCAGGCTATCCATGGCATAACTGCGCCAACCCAGTTCTTCAAAGGCTGCAGCAAGAATGAGAACCAGAAGGGTGGGAACCATTCCGATGGAAAAGGAGAAACCATCGGCGAATTTCAATTGGGCAGTACTCCCGCCGAATAGGATAGATATCCCAGTGGCAATAAGAATAGCCACTGGTGTGATTAATAGTGACGGAAGAAACACAGACCATTTGATTAGACGCAGATCGGTCAACCTGGATGTGAAGGTGTTCCAGAGTTCTTTCGAACCGGATGAGCGAATCATGTAAAGGGCGACACAGAATGGTGCCACCAGGCCGGGGAGAAGAAATAAGAAATATAACTTTTCTCCGCCGGGTTGATAGCTTATATAGGCGCTGATGAACCAGGAAACAAAGGTAACCAGATAGGTAATGAAAAAAAAGCGGCCAGGTTTATAAAGAGTGGTTTCCATGGCCATTAATTCCCCTGTTGAAACAAAAATTGAAACGAACCAGGTTCGGCGTGTAATAATGTTTCGATTAGCCCTGGAAGAGCCCGGGCCCGGCGCATCAAATCTTCTTCTGTCCACTGGTAGACACCCATATCCATCAAGAATTGGATGGAGACCAGAATAAATTCCGATGTCTCTAGTGGATTTTCTACATGAAAAAGACCTTCCTCGCATCCCTGGCGTATGATCTGGGCATAGAGCGGAGCTGATCGTTTGGCGGTTACGGCGATCATGGCGGCATGCATACCGGCATTCTTCGGGTTATGAAGCTGCTCCATAATTTCCGGGTTTTCATCTGCAATATTGCCGGCGGCAATCAGTTGTTGAAAACGTTCCAGCGCATTTCCATGC
Source organism: Leptolinea tardivitalis (assembly GCF_001050275.1). Taxonomy (GTDB): domain Bacteria; phylum Chloroflexota; class Anaerolineae; order Anaerolineales; family Anaerolineaceae; genus Leptolinea; species Leptolinea tardivitalis. The sequence goes on along the minus strand of NZ_BBYA01000010.1, from coordinate 149,881 downwards.
CCTTCATCAACCACCTTTTGCATACGTTCTACCGCTTCGTCCCCCATCTGATTGATCACGGCATCCATCAATTCCTCTTTTGATTTGAAGTAATAGTAGATTGTGCCTTTGGCGATCCCCAGATCATCCATCACATCCTGCATGGTGGTTTTTTCATATTCACGGATTTGAAACAAGCGTCGGGCTGCGGCGATGATTTCTGCTCTGCGTGTTTCTGGATCTTTTACCGTTCTAACCATTTTATGCTCCTTACTGACCGACCGTCGGTCAACTTAAGATAGTATACAATATGACAGACCGTCAGTCAATAGTCAATTTTCCGAATTACTATAATCCCTCTTGACAATCTGTTTTGTTTGATCTACTATATCCGCAACAGATATATCTGTAACGGATATAGATATTGAAAGGAACCTGACCATGACTGATTTTGTTTCACCCGACCAACCACTTACCCCGGCTGTGTTTTATATTTTGATGGCCCTGGCAGATGGAGAAAAACATGGTTACTCCATCATGAAAGATGTTGAGAAACAGACAGATGGAAAATTGAAATTGGGACCCGGAACATTGTATGGTTCTATCAAACGAATGTTAAATGCCAATCTGATCGAAGAATCAGATGAACGCCCGGATCCGGAATTGGACGATGAACGCCGGCGGTATTACCGTATGAGTGGTCTGGGGCAGAAGGTATTGCAGGCTGAATGTAAACGGCTGGATCAGGCTGTGGCGGTTGCCCGTCAAAAACAGATTCTGGTCTGCCGTTAATCAGGAGAACATCATGACCACAAACAGGTGGATTGAATCATCGCGCCGAATATTCTCTCGTTTATTAACCCTGTACCCCAGGGAATACCGGAGTGATTTTTCTGATGCAATGCTGCAGGTTTTCACAGACCAATGCCGGGATGCCTATCAGCAAAACGGCGGATTGGGGATCGTATTATTGTGGCTGCGTGTCTTGCCTGACCTGGGCTATACCGCCGTGGTTGAACATCTTTCCACTCCGCGGGCTTCATGGGGATTGATGGAACCCGTACCTGATGAGCCGCTGCCCTGGAAAGGTGTGTTACTGATCCTATTACCTGGTCTGGTTTATCTGGTCAGTCAAATTGCCCAGCTCAACGGTGAAACCTGGTACCTGACCGTATATTATCGGGCGGCTTTCTTTTTGATCATCCCCGTGTTGATCGTATGGGCTGTTACCCGGCGTTTCCCGATCTGGGGATTAATCCCGGCTGGATTGCTTTTCCGGCTGGTACAAGAGATTGGTTATCAGCTCATCATTTTGCATCCAAATGTCTTCTCCAGCAATACATTGTTAAATTTTATACTTGAGGTGGCGCGAAAAGTGGAGAGCGATTTGTTTCTCCCTGCGGCTGCCTTTTTCCTTCTGACGGTCGCCATAGCCATATTCTATTTTCGGCGCCATAGACCAACCCGGGGTGTGTGGATCTGGGGTGGTGGATTTGTGTTGATTTTATTGATCACGGCAGGAATTGCCTGGGTCAATATCAGCGCGATCATTTGGAATATGATCCTTCCGGCAGAACGGCAATTTGTACTGATGGATTTGTTGAAAAATACACTGTCTTATACGGTGTATAACGCCGCCGCCCTGCTGTTGCTGGTATTTCTGGGGACGTTCTTTGTCCGCCGGCATGGTTTCTTTTCCATACTCATACTGGTCGGGTATATCCTGCCAGTAATGGTGGTGGGCACTCCATGGGATCTCCAAAATAATCCGGATCAATTATTGATCATCACCCTGGCTGTGATGACGTACCGTTCAATGTTGTCCTTGATCGCCCCCGTCTGGATGTCACGTGTGCGAACCCAAACCGGAAAGAAAAAGGTCATCATACTATCCATTGCCGTGGCGCTGGGTATTCATGCCGTCATGCAATTCTATCCGGCCATCTTTACCATCAATTGCACCATCAATTCCGAATGGATTCTCAACGTGGCTTTGAATGAAGCTCTGCTGGTTACAGCCATCTTGCTTGGAATGGCTTTATATCAGGTGGAGCCAGACCACGAGAAAAAAGATACAATTACCGGGTACAGCTCTTTGCCTGAATTGGTTAAATAGGTTTATAACAAAACTAAAAAGGCAGGCTTTCGGAAAGAAAACCTGCCTTTTTCTTTATAATCCACTCAAATCCCAGGTATATAAGCCAGACGCTTTATTACTTTCTACCAGCTTGTTCCCATCTGGTGAAAAGGCTATCGATAAAACTGGATTGCTGTTCTGGAATAACCGTACAATTTGTCCATTCGTTTTGAAGACACGAATCTTTCCATCGATTCCACCAGTGGCAATCAGATCCTTTTTGGCATTATAGGCAAAATGCGAAATTGGAGAACCGGCATTAAAGCTGGTGATTGGTTTTTTGGAGCCCATCAGGTCGAAAACAGACACAGTCCCATCTGACCAGGCTCCGATAATAAAAGTGGGGTCAGCCCGAAAAGCAACGCCAATGCCCGTAGCTACTTGTTGAGTTTCCCATTTAATATTGGCCGTACTACCCATTTGACCGGGGGTGCTTTCTTCAATGGTGAAAATCTTTACCCTGCCATCATCTGTAGCGAAGGCGACATTATGAATGCCTGGTTCCGGACTGGCAATATCCACACTGGTGACCGATGTATTGTTATCGTACTTAATAATGGGGGTTGCCCCTCTCGGATTATCAATAATGCAGAAATGCCCCGTATCATCCACACCGGCAATGTATTTATTGTCTGGGGAATATTTCACCAGTTTGACCGGTTTATAAAACAACAATGTGAAATTTGTTGTTCCAGCCTGACTATCTACGGCATACATTTCATCACTCTGTGTGCCGATACTCAGATATAGACCATCCGGAGAGACGTCCAGATCATAAATGCTGGATTTAGCCTTTGTCAGGTTGCTCACGAGTTGGAAGTTTTGAGCGTTCCATTTCGTCACCTGGTTATTGGATGATGCGGAATACAAGTATTTTCCATCCCGGCTGAACGTCAGGGAGGTGTAATCGCCAATGGCTTCTTTATAGAAATCAATCACTCCCTGCTGCTTGTTTTCACCAGAGCCACTCTGATTGGAAACATCACCAGACACTTCCGTCATATTCGATGCCAGAGTCTTGTCTCCGGAGAAATTCATTGGACTGGCAGAAATGGAATTGCCATTTGTAATGATGAAATAGATGAATGCAAGGCAAACGATCCCGACAATAGCCCACCAGTACCGTTTTATAAAAGATATTCCCTGTGGATTTATCCTGGCTTCCAGCTGATCAGCAGCCTGTTCACCTACAGGGCCTGATTCCCTCAGATACTTCACATACAATCTGGCAGATGTCCAATCCTGCAACTGGCAGGCGACCAGCCCCTTTTCTTCATAGTCAAGAATTGTCCGGGTTATTTCTTCATTTGAGGTTGCTTGGCCTCTATCCAGATTCGATGGAGAGGGAGTGGCAATATCCTGCTTCAAAACTTCTTTTGGCTCAGTAACAACCGGTTCTGGTGGTTTGATATTTTCCGCTGAAGGCTTTTCATGAAGGATCACAGGTTCAACCGGCTGGTTAGTAATTGTCGAGACAGTTTCCCTCTTCAACGAGGCGCCTTCAGTAAGTCCGCGTCGAAGTTCCTGCACGGTTTCCGCCCCATCCCAGGGACGTTCTTTGGCAGAATCGGCGAGCATTCGTAATAACAGGTCATCAAACCATTCTGGAACCGCAGGGGAAAGGTCAGATACATGTGTTCCCGGGCGGATATTTTTATAGCCGCGTCCGGTCAGCATTTCAAACAGGATCAGTCCAAGCGAATAGACGTCTGATGCAGGGCGTAGATACATCCCCGAAATTTCCTGTTCGGGGCTCATATAGGCAGGAGTTCCGGGATGTGGTTTGAGAACACTAAGCTGTGACCGCATGCTCGCCCCGCCGGGTATTTGTGCCAGTCCAAGATCGGCAACCTTAGCCAGGCCGTCTGAATCAAACAGGATATTCGAAGGTTTCAAGTCTCTATGGACGACATCTTTACGGTGAAGAACTGCCAGACCCTCTGCTATATCAATACCGGTCTTCACAACTTCCTGGAAGGCAATTGACTCTCCGGTTTTTCTGGCCTTTTCCAATCGCTGTCTGAGATTTTCCCCCGGCCGCATACTCCATGATGAGAAACAGGGTGTCATTTTCTTCCTGGAAATCATAAATCCGTATGATGTTGGGATGATTAAACCATTCCATCAGTTGAGATTCCTGCCGGAAGCGGTTCTTATAATCTTCATAGTCAGAAGATCCCAACCCGACAGAATCACGGAAGAGTACCTTGATGGCTCGTTTGCCGTTCAAACCGGTATGGGTGGCCAGGTATACCTCGCCAAAGGCTCCCCGACCTACACTTCGATCAATCCGATAGTTTTTTGCTACGATATCGTTTTCTGAATAATGCCCCATTTTGATCTCTCTACGGATTTGATATTGGTTAGCATATTAAGAATCTGCTCACTGTCAATCCAGCCCAGTCGATAATTGTTCAAAAAAAAAGGGGGCGCAAAGAAAAGCATCTTTATACGCCCCATTTGAGTAAATGTACGACAAAACCTACATCAGTGAAGTTTTGGCAAACGCCTGGTACCACCACATTGCGGGCAGGGACCGGACTTGCCGGTCAGGTCAAACCCGCACTGGGCGCACTGCTCAGCTGTTGGTTTGGGTCGGGCATTCCAACGATTGAAATAGAGCACAAACAACAAGGCCAGACCAAGGATAACCAGTACCCAGGAGGCATTAAATTGCTGGTTTGAAGCAGCTTGTCCGGCGGTCACTGCGGTAGGTGCCGTTGTCGCTTCCACTGCCCCGACAGTGGATGTCGGAGCAGTGTCATCCGGTAATGCGCTGGCAAATACCTGACCGGTCGCTGCCAGAGACAGCAGAAGGCATACCATGAGGACGATGATTTTTTTCTTCATTCTCTTGACCTAATCTACGCCCTCAAATTTGTGACCGCAATGTTCACAATGTTTTGAATCAGCCGGAACGAACTGGCCGCACTGCACGCACATCTTGTTGGCTGGCGTATTGGATGGTGCCTGACTTCCAAAGCCGGAAGGCACCGCCGGTGTGACAGCTCCGGATGGCGTGTTAATGATGATTGGCGGTTGTTGATGCGAGCCTGACCCGAGTGATCTGGCCATATCCGCCATGCTATCCATGGCATGTCTTGATGTTTCTGATGACAATCCGGCGGCTTTATCCAGCGTCTCTTTCATATCCTGAATGTGCTTGTCAGACTGTTCGATGGATTGGTGGAGTAGTGCATCTTTTTCATGCAATAACCGTTCGTATAAAGCAGCCATCTGTTGACTGGACTGGCCGGAAGACGCCGCTTTGAATTTCTCTTCAAACGCTTTCGCCAGTTCCGGAGAATCTTTGGCGGCCATGGCCAAGATCTGTTCTTCACTCATGCCTTTCAGGATTTCTGTTTCCTTCAGCTCCTTGATAAGTTTTGCCTGTTCCAAACCGGACGCGGCAATCAGTGCATCGGGGCCAAGTTTTGCCAGTGATTCGTTCAGGAGGATGGCATCTTCACGGATGCTCTTTTCCTTCTGTTGCTGGGCATCCCATTGTTCTCGCCATTTCTTTTGTTCTGCCTCTGCTCGGGCTAACTCATCTTCGCGGGCAATCCGTCGTGTTTCTTCGTTTTTGGAAAGTTCGAGATCTGTCAATCTCTTAAGGGACTCAAAATCGCTCTTGTCTTCACGTTCTTCGATGTCGATCTGACGAATACGGTCTTCCGCTTCCAATTCACGGTCTTCCCGTTTATCCTGGCGGTTTCTCCGGTTCATTTCCAACGCCAGATCACTTTCTTTCAGGCGGTTCTCAAAATCAAAATCAGCGTGTTTTCGGGCAATATTGATTTGATTTTCAACAGCCTGGAAATCCTGTCCAAATTTCAACCGGGTTTGCAGGGCGATCAATTCATACTCGTGTTCCACATCCGCACGTGCCATCAGATGCAGGCGGGCACGGTCGTGATCTTCCTTGCTTTCTTTCCAGGTTTGCAGCAGGTCGGTGCGTTCTTTTTCACGCAGTAATTTCTGGTAATCAACATCATCCATGAATTTGTCAAAATCAGCTTCTGATTTGACCTCATTCATCTTGTCGCTCATCACCGCCTGACGCATGCGGCTGTAAAGGTCTACCTTCGACTCTTCCTCTTCCACCTTGCGAGTTTCTTCGGCCAGGTTTTCAAGGATGTTGAGTTTCTGAATGTCACCCCACCGGCGGCGTAATTCGGCTTCTTCCTGTGCCCGGCGCAGCCTGGTCTCTTCTTCCAGGCGGTGTTTGTCTTCTTCTGTGGTTGCCTGAAGCTTCTGGTATTCGAGTTCCACGCTGGCTGACATATTAAGCAGCGCCATCTGGCTGCGTGTCCCTTTTATCTTGTCATAGGGTTCGAGGTTCAACTCCACGGTGCGGATGTTTTTGAAAACAAGTCCTACCTGCTGGAAGGTTTTCTTCAGGTTTTCTTCCAGGGCAATGTCCAATTGAGCTTTGGTGGCCGGATTTTCTGCCAGCTCTTTCAACGAATGCTCACGCAGCCATTGATCTGCAATCTGCACCACTTCAGGGTACAGGAATTCGCGCAGGTCTTCTTTGGACAGCTTCTCCCGTCCCTTAAGGAGATTGGTCAGGAATTTTCCCGGTTCAGCCACTTCTACCTGCATGCGGATGTTGGCGCCGATGGGCAAGGGGTCATTGGTAAACCGTCCGCCCAGGTTGAACATTAATTCTGTGGGTGTTACTTCCACCATTAATAAGGTAGCCCGTTCCGGAATACCGGTGGTCAGCCAATCCCACAATTTTTGCTCCGGGCGTTCCAATAAATACGTACCGGCTGGAATGGTTCCGCGGGTTACGCCACGTTCGATGAGCAGGGCATTCAATCCGGGTTCAATGGTGATACCCTTACGAAGCATCCCCGGAAGGTCATCGGCTTCCAAACGGATGGCGAAATCCTGGTCATTTCGAGCCCAGTGATGACGCTGGATTTCAGGAGTAGCATTTTTGGACAAATCTCGGCCGCAGGAACGGCAGAATTTTGCATCACCACTGTTCTCGGTTCCACATACACCACATTTGATTACTCCACCTGCGAGCGGGGTGCCGCATTTGGAGCAGAATTTGGCATCAGATGAAACCGGAGACTGGCAGTTAGGGCATTTTTTACCGAAGAGATTGAATACCATTTTTCCTCCTGAAAAATGAGACCGGGATTATAGATTTTTCAAAACCTGCGACCGCCCGCTGAAGCGGTACAAGAATTCGTCCAGGTGTTGTTCTATTGAATTGAGAGTGGGAATTTCCTTGGATGACGACAAATTTTGCTGGGCGGTGAAAACCTGTTCCGTTATGGCACCGGCGAAAGACAGGAGATTTTCATCATAATCGAGCGTTCTTCCCCAGGCGGCACTGCTTAGATGATTATCGCTCAAATATGCCGGATTGCCAAAATCAGGTTGCTTGAGTCGCTCCTGGGTACTTTCAAACTTGTGCCGCAACTCGCGCAATCTTATCGCCGAATCAGTAGATCCGGCATTATATAGACGTGAAACCATATCTTCCAAAATGGAACGACTTCGTTCCATTTCAGAAAGGCATTGTTTCCGCACAAGCCGGTCTGCCCGATTTTTATCATCTCCAATCAGTTCCTGTAAATGCGTAGCAGAAGGCAGATTCCAGACGGCTTCGTTTACTTTTTCCCATTTTTCGACCAGTTTTTTAATTTCACCCAGAATAAAGGGCAGAAGGAATAACCATAAGCCTGTCAGGAAACCATAAAGCAGATCCTTGCGCGGTTCACCAGAGAACCGGTTTGTCGTCAAGAGCGTGATTCCGGCGCCAGAACAAACCAGGAACAAGATCCAGATTGTTCTACCTACCCACCAGTTTTGTGGAGGACGGCGTGATGGAAGGAGGGAATTTTTATTATCGTTGGAGAATAAATTAGATAACCGCCAATGGGAGCCGCTTGAATGAGTTGTCTGATCAACAAGCCATTTTTTTAGATTTTCCGCAGAATTGGCCGTGTCATTACCGGAAACGGTTCGTTCATGCATCACCGGCCGGACTCCGGCTGATTGACTGAATTCGGGATCCAATTGATGAATAAAATCATCCAGTTGGATTTGAGATTCAACCTCCGCCATTTTCTTCTGAAGTTCAATGTTCTGGAGGTCTTGTTCCAGTTCCATGATTTTTTCTGTCGCTTTCACTTTATCATCCGAGCGCCAGAAGGTTATCAATAAGATTCTATCGACCTCCATTCCCAGATTTTGAAGGGTGGCAGACAACGCTCGTTGGATTTCGGCCGCCAGAAGGTGAGTAGGCAGCCCGTGGATCAAATCATCGGCGGTATACCGGCGGACCAATTGCCGGATGGATGAGGCAGCTTCTTCATTGCTGAAATTTATCTGTCCTGCAGGAATTTCACCCATAGGAATGACCAGCTCGCAGAAATATCGCTGGAGATCGGTAATCCGGGCATCATACGTGATGGCGGCATCCACAAGAATTTCGTCACCCGATAAAAGATATGATGCGGTTAATCGGGCTGTTACTGGTTCTGTGGAAACATAACCAATTTGCAATCCAACACCCTTACCTCTCAATCGATCAATTGGTGAAAGAATGATATGTTTCCCGGAAGGGTAGGTAGTGGATTTTCCACTGGACGTAACCACAATGCCTGTCCGGAGAGGCGGAACATCGAGGGATTTGCTTATCCAACCGGGTAATTTGTCAAGCGGCAATACCCGGGCAGATGGTGTGGATGCGGAAGAAGGTTTACTTTCCATGGGGTTTCCCTGAGACCAAAATGTCAGCTTAATTCAGAAGTCTTGGAGGCACGGAGAAGCTTAATTGCTGTTCGATCTGCCTGCCCATCTCGGCCACGTCATTTTTGTTGCGGATGGATAACTGCGCAATGGCCGCCAGGCGTGTATCGGGGTGAAGACGTGGATCCTGATCCATTAATGTTTGTAAATCGCTGAGACTGATTTTGTCGGGCTCAATGGCAACATTGGCGGCCGTCAGGGCGGCGTAAGGAGCACACAACGGTCCCATCTGTGTTTCAATACGCATCAGAAGCAATTCACCGATGCAGTACCGTAAGGGCTGGCTGGCAGCCGAGAAGAAATAATCATCAAAATCAGATCCCAGTATTTCAATGGTATTGATGGCCCAGTGAAGTGCTTGAAGGTTGGCCTGTTGATCGCCAAGAAGGTAGGCCATTGCGGTCAATAGAGCTTCTTTTACCTGCTGGCGGTTTTCTATATTCTGCGGAAGGTTCTGGCAGGCTTCAATCAGGGGTTCTACGGTGTGGGTGGGATGTTGTCTCTCCCAGAGACACTGGCCAATATAACTTTCAACCCAGGTAGCCCATCCTTCTTCCACAAGCTGTGATGTGGTATGGATCAGACCATTTTGCTGCTGCCTCAGGCTTGTAAGAGGATCTTCTGCTGAACGGAGGCTGAAGCGACGGGCTACTTCCACCATATCCAAACCCAACCGCGATTTTGTTTTCCCGAGGACACTGCATTCTGCGAGAAATCCATGTCCGAGTTTTTCATGGGCGGCGGTCATTAATATGGATGGAAGATGACTTTCTGATTGAAGAATTTCAGATGGTTTTTTCCCGCTTTCATAGGCAAACAACCATCCATTTAAGTAACACCCCTGGCCTGGCAGGTTGACCCCGAATATACCGCCCCCGTGGGAATCGGCGGCAGTCTGTTGTGCTTCCTCCACCATTCGGTTCAATTCCTGTCTTTTTGCCGATGGTGAAACGTCAAGGTCGTCAATAAAGGTATTAAAGAATTCCTCAAGAGTCTCGCAGAAAACAGTAGGATAACTCATTAGATTGGAGTACAGGTACTTATTGGTTTGAAATTCCTTGATGAAGAATGAATCTACCTGACGTAATGGTGTACTTCCACCCATCTGAACACGCATTTCCCTTGGCATCCCGGAGATTCTTTGCTGTTTGATCTCATGGTCCAAACGGGTGATCTGGCGGATGGCTGCATCTGGAAGAGCCGGGGGAGCATCTTTCAACAGGCGTACCCGCATATCCGCCAGTTGTTTATCAAGGTTGGCTTCATGATTGGCACGGGATTTTTGAAGCCGTTGTTCAAAAGATGCTTTTTTATCATCAAAAGTGGACATGAGGTTTTCCCTGATTGAGAGATTTTTACATCTGGTGTTCAGATTGATGGTTCCAATCATCATACTGCCTTAGCATGTCTGCCGTGGTGATCGGATGTATTTGATCGAGTGCTGATTTCATATCATTTTCTGTGAGCGGCTCAATTTTGATTTCATATTTGCTCAGGGCTTTTCGTCCCTGATCTACCAGATCAAGAAGACCGGGGTTGGCCCGCTGAGTCATGCTGGCGATAGCCGTCTGACAAAGCTGTTCAATTTCACGTCCGGCGAATCCACGGGTGGCTTTTACCCACTCATTGATATCCTGCGTTGTCTTATGGCCGCGGCGGGTCAGGTGGATTTCGAGAATGGATTTCCGGGCAGCTTCATCAGGCAGGGGGACGTAAATTCGTCGCTGGAAGCGGCTCAACATGGCCGAATCCAGCAGCCAGGGGAAATTCGTGGCTCCCATGGTCAGAATAAAACTTTCGTCTTCCTTGGTGGCCAGTCCGTCCAGCTCGGAAAGGAATGTGCTGACAATTCTCCGTTCCGCACCGCTGTCGCCTGAATCACGGGGAGGCGTAAGGGATTCGAATTCATCCATGTAAATGACCGATGGGCTTCGCTGGTGGGCGACGGAATACAAAGCGGAGATTAATTTGCTGGTTTCACCGAAATACTTGGATACCAGATTGCTCACTTTGACGTTAAAGAAATCCGCTTCCAGACTTCCGGCTGTGGCGGCGGCCAGAAGTGTTTTCCCGGTTCCCGGAGGCCCGAAAAGAAGAATGTTCCGCCAGCTGTTAATCTGCACTCCTTTCGGTTTTTGGGCCAGAGCCATTCCATAGGCTGCTTTGATGGAATTCTTGGTCTCTTCCAACCCGCCAATATCCTTCCATTTGATATTGGTATGCTGTCTCAGATTCAATACATCGGCTTCATAATCATCCCGATCAGCCGGCCCGGCGGCTTCCTTCCGGGCTTCCTGGTGATGAACAGACTGGTGCGATACGGAAGATGAACCGTATTGCCGGGATTTTTGCAGGAAGATCTCAGACTGCTTCAATCGCTGTTTTCGGATGGATGGATCAGTGGACGATGCGGCATATTGCCTGTATAACTCGGCACATTGACGGTAAGCCGCCGCCGCATCAGAGAAAGCACCCTTCAATCGGGCGTCTTCAGCGCGTTTGAGCACCCGTCGGTATTCAGAAAAAGCCATGTCACCAAGATTTACAGACATAATAGTCTCTGTTCGCATGCAGGATTGACGTCACTAAAACTCAGCTTCAACGGCTTGCTGAACTTTCTTTTCGTACAGATTTTTCAATTCCTCATCGATTCTTTCATCACTGAGTTCACCGGCTTCACGGGCCCGCTGCATGGCCTTTTTTATTTCAAGAACATCGGCTTCTTCACGGAATTCAGGCGCAATGGAGGCATTCATTTCCATGGCACGCAGCAGATCGTCGAATTTGTTGATCTGAAATTCACCATCGGCGCTGGCCATATTCACATAATGAAGAATGTCGTCCATGTTCAATTTTGACAGGATCGTGTTGTTGGTCGATGAGAAAATCATGGTGCGTTCTTTAATCTGCACAAGGCCATCGATAACACGCATCTGTTTGGAAAGCGCATGAAGCACCTGATCAAGGCCGGCTGCCTCGACATCGAGTTCTTTGATTTTGCGGGCCAAAACTGTCTGCTCGCGGTCGCTGGAAATGTTCTGTACACCTTCGCTGAAAAGCTGGCGTTTGCGATTTTCAATTTCGCGTAAACGTGACAGTGTTTTCTTCTCTTCCTGTTCAAGGGAGATTTTTTCCTTTTTCAAGGTTTCCAACGGGACTTCATCCAATTTCAGCTTTTTTGCGGTATCCGAAGCTGGCTGTGATTTTGCGGTATTGTTCAATAAATCGCGCAAAATATTCAACCCAAAATCAACCAGTGTACGTTTTTCTGTCATGGTAAACCTCCCAGTTATTTACGAGAAATTGTCAAACCGAACCCTGGTACATCCACCAGGGTGAAGCGGTTTGATGAAGAAAGATTTTCAAATGTTTTTTGCACCAGAGAACGGGAAAACCCGAGAGTCTGAACAGCATTTTCCAGAGTAAGGCTGTCATACATTACCAGCTCTTTTTCAATGGCAGTTTTGACCTCTTCCATTTCTTCCGAAGGGAGCAAAGGGATAAACAATTCGGCATACAGGCGGGCCCGGTCATCCAGGTTGTTATATAAAAGCTCACCACTTTCCAGATCGTATAGATAAATCATGACCATGCCATGCGAGAAAGGCAAAACATGCTTTTCTCCGGTTTGCCCGTTGATCACCGTGCGGGCTGTGGCATCCCAGCCGGTGGAGGAAGCCAAAACAACCATTTGCATTTCTTTACTCTCACGAGCTTCCTCGGATAGTTGAACAAGCCGGGGGGCGAGGTCATCTGCTGTAAGAGGCCGGGTATCAAATCCATTCCTGATCATCTCATCCAGATGGCTCATCACGTGCACCTGGATATGAATGGCTGGCGCTTTGCTTCCTCTGGGCAACGGTGGACGGGCTGAGAACCAGGCATTCAATGGATTTTTTGCCAGAGTGTCTGCATCCAGAACAACCTTGCCCAGCATATGCATAATTTCAGCACGGTCATCACCGAATTCCAGTATTTCCGCCCAGTTGCCAATATTGATGACTTCACCCGAAACCGGATGCAAGAAGGAACCCATAGCCGTCAAACGGGTCTGAATTCGATTCAAGAAATTAATCTCCCGCAGGCGTGCTATTGAATTCTTTACCACCACAGGAATTTCACCACTTTTCTGGCGCCGGAGGGCGTCAAGTAAAAGTTGTTCCTGCGAGGGGGCATGATCCGGGCAATATTGATCACCTTTTCTGACACACTGGGTGCAGATGATCTCTTCGCATCCTTCTACGGCACAAACTGCACCGATGTGGGTCTCATTTGGAAGCAGCCTGTAACAAACAGAACACTTCATCAATCCCGTATCGGCCTGGTCAGACGGTTCAGCTCGATTATGTGACAGGATGGCGTCGAGGTCGGCTTTACGAATGAAATACAATCCCCCGATTCTGGCGGCGGGAAGTTCACCTGCCCACACCCGGCGATACACTGTCCGCGGATTGACGCCCAGAAAGCGGGCAGCTTCTCCAATTTTCATGTATTCGGGATCAGATTTTGGGTCGGACATCATTTCCTCATCAGCTTGTTCTTACTGTACAAAATAGTACATAAATATCAATGAAATGTCAATAAGCAATTTGAACAAATATGTACATTTGTGAATATTCGTGATAAACTATTTATGCGGATGGCTGAATCAAGACGGGATTGAGATACATTTTCTTAGGCTTCCGGTGTGTTTTGAGATGATCCTGATGAACGTTTGAATAATCTCTTAATCTGTTTCTTCCATCTCCGCTAAAATATTCATACCTCACCTTCATCCGGTTTTCCCCAGCACAGGCCGCACAATGTCCAATTTTTCCATACCATCGCTTTTTTGCACGAAATGCCTTTCGTATTTTCCACATAATGCACCAGTATGCCCCATCTGTGGCTTCAAACGGGAGACGTTTCATCAGGCCAAGCCTCCCTGCACTCCAGACTGGCAGTTCACAGTTCCCGGAAAACCGGCTGGCATAACAGTACTGGGTGAGAAGACGTTGCTGGTTGGCTGGAATCGTCACAGTGAAGAGGCTGTAGTTGGTCAGCCGGAAGGAGAATTGTTTTCGTATAGTCTGGAAACCCGGGAAAAACAATGGTCTCTGCCGCTGGACCGGCCGGCCATTGGAAGGCCGTATATCTTCGGAGATTGGATCCTGCAAATAACCGGCCGGCGATCACCGGATCCCTCCTGTCTTTTGGTGTTGGATTTGAATGGAAAACTGGTTTGGTCTTATGATTTTGCCGGACCAGTTGCACCAAAAATCGTAAAACACAATCCTGAATGGGTCAGTCTTGCTGTCAGCGATGGAACACTGGTTGGTGTCAACCCGGCTACGCAAAAAAGCGGTCAAATTGGCCGCTGGGACAATACAGCCCGGTTAAACAGTCCGCAGACTTTCTCCCTCCAAAATGCCATTTATTACCTGGTGACCGGTACGCGCCCGGGTCAGTTGCTGCGTATACAGGGGAACAATACATCCACAGTATTCGCCGATTCGGAATATGCCTATCTTACAGACATGCTGATAACCGGTGACCAGTATATCTATGTGGCCAACGAAAAAGGTCAGTTGTATGCAATGGATATCTCGGGGAGGCAGCAATGGGTATATGAGCTGAATCAACGCTCGTCATTATCTTCCCGAATTGGAAAATTGGCCTATTATAAAAACCGTCTTTTTTTTGGTGCTTCAGACCATAAAATGCGCTGCCTTGACCGGATGTCCAGCCAGGTCCTCTGGGAGGTTGAACTTGACGGAACTGCGATGGTGCGACCGCAGATCGTAAATGATGCGCTGCTCGTTTGTGGGGATTCGCACGGGTATAGCTATGGGTTTGATATTCAAACGGGTGTGTGTATTTGGAAATATTCGGGATTAAATAATAAGGATCAGGCCCTGACGGGGAATCTGGCCAAAAAGAAAGATCGTGTCTATTTTGCCACCCGGTGCAATGCAAAAGAAGGTGATTTGCGCGGTTACGTCTGGAGTATGCCGTATCACGGCGGACAACATATGTGGGCAGCGAACATGTTAGTGAATCAGGAAAAGTATCATGAAGCTGCCATCCAGTACGCCTTGCAGACATACTGGTGCGATCCCTGTGAGCAGGATACTGATCTTGAAAAAGCAGCCCAGGCCTGGGAGAAAGCCCATGAACCGGAATGGGGCGCTCGCCTTTGGATTGGTGTGGGTGATCGCAAACGCGGAGTGGAAGGATTTGAGCGGGCAGCATTAATCTGGCGGACACAGGACCCGGGACGGGCGGCGTATTATTACCTGCTGGCTGCCGGTGTACTGGAACGGATGAATGATCCCATTGGCGCAGAAGAAAGGCGGAGAAAAGCGGAAGCACTTTCTATGTTACCGGTGCTCACATCAGAACTGGCCACCACGCCTACCCTTGTACAAAATGAACCCGGCCAGATCACATTACGAATCAAGAATACCGGCCGGGCCGCCGCACACAATATTGTTGTTTATGTGGGCGGCTCGTTGATGTATGCCGACCGTGTGAGGGCGGATGAGAATCAGAGTATTGCTCCTAACAGTTGGTGGGATTTGAATCTGGAGATTGTTCCCACTCAATCCGAAAATCAACTCAGCGTATGTGTTGAATATGTAGACCGTCCGGAGCGGCCGGATCCATTTCGGAATATTTTCTCCGGCAAAATCATGGCCAAAGTTGCCCCGGTGACCATCAAGACGGGAAAGATGATCCGTGGGAAGATCAATATTAAGGGATTGGGAGATCAACCCATTCGTCTTGAAATGGATGATTCCACTCGGACCGAAGTGGTGATTGAATCATAGGAATCCATAAGAATTATCTGGTCAGAGATGTTAAAATCAAGTCATATCCGGCATGATTGTGGGGTGGTGAGATGGGGCAATACGCAACAGGCGGTGTCTTTTTTTTAATTGCCGTTCCGGTTCTGAAATACACACCCACTTCAACTGTCTCTCAAAAAAATAACGGTTTTTTTGAACCTCCGGAAATAAAAGGATTAAGGAGCCCGGGCTTAGATAAACCATTAATTTCTATTTTGGGTAATAATCTGGTTTGAAATGATAAAATTGACCGGATGGCCATTTTATACTCGGAGTGATCCATGGGGCGGTTCGCGGAAAACGACATTGTATTAAAGAACTACCGCATCGAAAAAAGCATCGGTCAGGGGGCATTTGGAGAAGTTTTTCTGGCCACCCATATCGAGTTGAATGGCAAACGCGCCATCAAAGTGCTGCTGCGCGATGATATTGGTGTGGGCAGTTCAGATTATCAGGATTATAAAAACAGGTTCCGTCAAGAATCTCAACTGATGGAATGGTTCAGTCACCCGAACATGATCAGGGTGTATGACTTTCAGGAAGAGGATAATGTTCTGTTCCTGATCATGGAATATGCATCGGGGGGAAGCCTCAAACAAAAGCTGGACAGATACCGCAAGAACGGCGAGCGGTTTGAAATCAAGGAGACGGTCAAACTTGGTATTGACGTGGCGGAGGGGCTATCCGTCATGCACAAGAAGGACGTGGTCCACCGCGACCTGAAACCGTCCAACATCCTGTTTGATTCGAATGAATTGGCCAAAGTGGCCGATCTGGGTCTGGCACAGGTACCAGGCGGAGCGAGTATGCGCTCGCAATTAAGCCTGCCGAAAGCCCATCCGGGGACTCCCATGTACATGAGCCCGGAGCAGGAGATTTCCGGAGTTTATCTGCGTCCGGCATCAGACATCTATTCCCTGGGTTTGATCCTTTTTGAGATGCTGACCGGTCGGAGCTACAAGAACATCCGGCCGGGCACACATATAAAGGATATGGTTGCCGGTGTTCCAGATTGGTTTGATAACTACATCCTGCGGATGCTTTCGGAATCACCGAAGGAACGGCCGTGGGACGGAGCGGAAACCGCAGAAGAATTGCGTAAAGGCCTTCTGGTCGGCGAACAGATGACGCGGGAAATCCGTGAAAAGGAACAGAAGGAAGCGCTGGAACGTGCGCGCATCGCCGAGCAACAACGTTTGGAAGCAGAACGCATCAAAAAGGTTGAAGAAGAACGCGCCCGGCAGCAGGCGCTGGAAAAGGCAAAGCAGGAAGAAGAAGCGCGTGCCCGTCAGGCGGCAGAAGAACGACGGCGATTGGAAGCTGTCGAGAACGCCAAAAAAGCGGCGGAAGAGAAAGCCCGTCGGGAAGCGGCAGAGAAAGCCCGGAAGGAAGAACTTGAGCGCGCCCGATTGGCGGCGGAAGAAAAACGCCGCAAAGAGGCCGAAGAAAAAGCCCGGCTGGCGGCGGAGGACAAAGCACGGCGGGACGCCGCAGCAAAAGCCCGCGAAGAAGAAAAAGAGAAAGCCCGCCTGGCAGAGCAGGAACGCATCCGAAAAGAGGCAGAAGAAAAGGCAAAGAAAGATGCCGAAGAGAAAGCCCGGCTGCAAGAACAAATCACCCAACTGGAAACTCAGGGCATGGAAGCCTGTGCCGGTCAGAACTGGCCGGCTGCCCGGCAGACCGTCAAAGAGTTAAAGAAGCTGGGAAAAGATGGACAGGCGGCCGCCCTGCGCATTAAAGCTGAGATAAAAGAAGAATCCATTCCGGTTTGGAAGAAATACTGGTGGGCTGGAGCGATGGGCGCGGTGATTGTTGCCGGTCTGATTCTGTGGCAGACAGGGGTATACCCGCCGCAGAGAGTCGCTGCCACTCTGACAAAACCGGCATTGACGTCTGCTCCGACGATATTGATCACTGGCACTCCCGTAACGGTTGCATCCATCACTCCCGCCGCGACAGATTTGGCCTTTACGGCGACATCCATTCCAGAAGTCTTGATCCCTGACGAAACGACAACACGCATGATCGAATATACCGTATCGCCAGGCGATACGATTCGTGCACTGGCTATTAAATTCGATGTGAATCAAGCCGATATTGTCAGTGCCAACCAGATGAAAGAAAACGCCCCGCTGAAAAACGGACAGGTATTGTTGATCCCACTGAAAATTCAGGTTATGGGAGGGGGAGCCGCACTAACTCCAACGGCTGCCGGGCCGGCAACAGCATCAACTGTTTCTGCTGCTGCGCCAACGGCCAGTGCCCCGGTATTTGACAAAGATAAACTTCTGGTGGGCATCGTCCTTCCGAGTGAAAACGAAACTTATGATAAGGAATTAACTGAATTATTTCAGAATAGTTTCTCGTCCAATGGGATAAAAATTGAAATATCAGGCGACAATAAAGATGAAAAATATCAGTATTTATCCATCATGTCTCTATTGGATAAGGGAATAAAAGTTCTGGTCATTGATCCTATAGACAACCAATCTACAAGTATTTCAGATGCCGTCAGTCAGGCCAGAAAATTAGGTGTCAAGATTATTTCCTTTGATAATTTGCTCTATGATGACACGCTCGTTGATGCCGCGATCGGATTTGATCCTGTTCAAATTGGGAAAATTCAGGGTGACTATCTGGTTCAAAAAGCCGGACAGCGCAAGGGGATTCCGCTTTACCTGTATGCCGGCAGCAAGATAGATATAGGAGCAGAAAAGTATTTCCAGGGCGCCTGGTCCGTTTTGCAGCCTAAAATTGCCGATGGAACATTTGTCGTTGCCAATTCGACAGCGGCGGTTGAGGTGTCTGGCATGAACAGTTTATCCAATGAAAATATTAAGGCAGTGATCAATCAGATTGGCTCGGATTGGATAGGAGAAGAGGCGGCAAAACTTGCAGAAGCAAACCTTTCTTCTGCCAATCCAAAAATGAAGGGAGATGTATTTATCCTTTCACCGTATGACAACCTGTCCCGCAGTTTGGCCGATGTATTCTCATCAGATAAAACCATTACAAGTTACGTCATTACCGGCATGGGCTCACATAGCGCCTCATTGGAATATATCAAAGCCGGAAAACAATCTATGACGATATACCCGGATGATTGCCTGTACGTAAGGGATGTCGTTTCCACAGCCATATCTTTCCTTAAGGGAGAAACACCAAATCTACCCGGAAAGGTTTATACCGGAAAAGGTTATGTTCCCTCTACAGAACCTAAGATACCCATCATTACGAAGGAAAATTATAACGAAGCATTCAACAACAGTAACAGTTGCAAATAAAAAGAACTAAGAAAGGCATTTCCCAGGAATCCTCTCCCGTCATTTAGGGTGAAAATGGGGACCCGTCCTTATTGTGTACGAATAACGTTCTGATAACTATCTGATTTCTACAGTAGAAGAAGCCGGAAATCCACACTGGATTTCCGGCTTCTTTCAATTTTTGGGATGAATTTATCCTGCTATTTCCCCATATTCCATTCTGTTTTCCAGCTGCCCGATTTTGACCATTGCATGTCAACGAGCTGCATGGTCACTTTTCCGGTGGGGCATCCATCCGGGAAACCCATCTCGAGCCGGTAAAGGCCTTTCTCATCCTTCATCCCTTGCCCAAACGTGCCGCCCTTATGTTTGGGCTCCACAGCCCTCAAATTGGCATTGTAGGCATTTTGGGGAAGCTGCATGGTCACAGCATATCCGTGAACATTATTCTCCAGAGTTACGGCTTCAACGGTCTTGATGACAACTTTTTCACCCAGGAATTCAACCGTCAGATTGACGTCCCATTTCTGGCCGGGCTGCGGGTTGGTGCCGGCGTCAAAGGTGAAAGTGGGACCGTTTTCCAGCATTCCAAAGATCATCATGTTTCCGTATTGAAGCGATATCGGCCCCTGGATATCCTTCTGGTTCAACTTCAGGGCGAATTCACCATCATGAACATCTTCATCCGATGGGCTGACGGGAACATCTTTCCCTGAGGCGTCTGTAACAATGGCGGACTCGGGTTGAGGGTAGACATTCTGCATGCCCGCCTGATCCCAGCTTACCTTGCCGGTAATCAACCAGCCGTCTGGCAGGGCGACTGCCTTTTCGACAGCCAGTTTAATGGTGTCAGGTTGGCCGGTTTCAGCACTTTGAAGCGCTACCGGCGGTACTTCTGTCACTGTCTGTTGAATTTCGACGACAGGCAGGGCGGGTTGGGGTGCTTCTTTGCCCAGGGGAATTTCCACTTCCCAATCCTGCGGGGCAGGGCAATCTTTTTCGCCATGAACAACCAGCGTGACCTTGTTTACATCCGCCTGTAACGGTGCAAATTGGATGCGCGCCTCTGTGCCCGATACCCCTCCACCAATCGGAAGGCTGTCTTTTCCATTCGGAAGGCGGAGCCGGTTATCAGAATAAACACAGACAACTGTACCGCCCGGCGGAACTGCCGGCAGATTATCGATATGATAGGCAACCACGATTTTTTCCGAATCAGCTACAGCCTGTTCCACAATAAGCTTGACGCCGTTCTTCTCAATCGTGATCGGCTTTGAAAGATATTTGGTTCCTTCATCCTGCTGCACAAAACCGACCCCAGGGATATAACCTATCAGGGTTTTGAAGGCAGCCACGACACGGTCGGGCCCGTAGGCGGCTGCTATTAAAGCCAGAGCAAGTGCCAGAGAGGCCAGTGTCCATACCGGGCGGGTCATCCAGGTACGCCGCCGGTCAGGCTGGGTGGTTCGGGGTTTTGATTCAATCTGCTTCCAGAGTGTTTCTGAAAAATCAGGGCGGGGTTCAATTGACCGGGCCGCCTCCCGGATCATATCTTCAACAGGTAGATTGGTCGGGTTACTCATGATTTACCTCCAGTTTCGTCTGCAGTCGCTGCAATAATCGCGTGACTGTTTTACGAACGGCATCTTCACTGCGGTTTGTAATGGCGCCGATTTCAACGTAACTCAGTTCAGCCACAAATCGCAGTCGGATTAATTCCTGCTCTTCATCGGTCAACGTGCGGATCAGATTAAGCATGCGGTCCATATCTTCACGGCGTGAAGATTCCACCAGCAAATCTGTTCCGCCAGTGAGAATACCGGCTTCTTCGAGTGAGATTTCTTTTTGTTTCCGGCGGTAAAAATCAACAATGCGGGAATGCGCAATGGTAAACAGCCAGGCAGAGAAACAACCTTTTTCACGATAATCCGTGATATTTTCAAACGCTTTCAAAAAGACCTGTGACGTCAGGTCTTCTGCGTCTTTTTCATTCTCTACCCGGAAATAGAAATATCGGTAGATACGCGGCAGCCATTTGATATATATCTGGTGAAAATTCGCCGGGTTTTGCCGGGCTGCCTGCGCCAGTTGCGCATCCTCGTCGACGGAACCGGTAAAGTTCCGGTCAAGGATGATCGATTCGGACATGTAATCTCCTTTGTATATTGCGGTTAATTGAAGGTGCATCTTCAAGAGTAATACCGCAGCAAATCGAAAAAGCGGACAAGATTGCCAGCTGATAGGCAACCAGTGGCTAAAGGACGAGATCTATTCTAATGGTGGACAGCCTTAGTTATCCAGAGCACACCGGAATGATAAATCCGTCGATCTGAAGGTGGGATTGTGCAAGTGTGAAATGAGGTTTTCCGTATTGGGGAAATCAAATACAGAGGAGTCTCGTACCCATTCGCCGCACCATTTTGCGGACGTTTCAATGGATCGCGGGAAAGCATGTGGAAAATCAGCGTATCCAGCCAGAGCGGGACGTCTTTGCGCATGGCGCGGACGTGTTTGCCTTCGTGGTTGATATACCGCTGGCCGGTGAGCATTTCAAACAGGAGCATTCCCAGCACATAAACATCGGCCGCCGGGGTGAGCGCCCGGTTGGGGTTCTCATGTTCCGGCGAGCGGTAGGAGGGGTGGCCGGGGTGGGCGGACATATTGCCGCTGAGGTAACGGCTGGAAGGGGCGCCCGGCATCTGTGCCAGACCGAGATCGGCTACCAGGGCATGGGCATCACTGGCGGTGCTGTCGAACAAAATATTCCCGGGATGCAAGTCACGATGGACCACATCAATGGCGGGATCATGCAGGGCAGCCAGACCTTCAGCGATCTGCAACCCCCAGTTGACCGCCTGTTCTACAGGAAGGAGCAGCCCTTTTTCTTTGCATTCTGACAGCCGTTCCGCCAGGCTGCCGCCGGGGGCATAATCCATCCACATGGTGAGATGGTCATTCTCGGGGAAGAAGTCATAGACTTCGAGGAGATAAGGATTTTTCTTTAGTTTGGGATTGGCCCCAAGGGACGCTTCCTGATTAAACCGTCTGACGGCGTCTTGATAGACACCGCTGGATACTCCGGTGTCATCGCGGCGCAGCACTTTGACGGCGCGTTTCAATTCATGCCTGGAATTGTTTTCGGCCAGATATACCTGACCATAGCTTCCTGATCCAAGCAGCCGGACAATATGCCAGTTCTCAGATATTGAATCACCCGGATGGTACGTTACATTATCAGGAACAGGGGAAGGTTCTTTCATAATATCGGTTGAAAACGAAGTATTTTTAGGAGGGTCAGAGGCTCCAGAAATGTTTCCCCCGCCAATTTGAATTATACCTGTCGATCCCTGATTCTAGCGATCTACATAGATCTTTGACCAAATAATAGCCATGTAAAATCAAACAATCCACAAATTATTGCCTGATCTTGTAATGGCTGGTCACAGGGAGACATACACCAAAACCGCATTCCACCAATGTCTCCTGGAATGGTTTCCTGGCAAGAAAATGATCTACTACCAGAGAACTTAAAGGTCTATTCGTTGGATTCTCCGGTAGATTCCCAAATGCACCTGACTACTATTCGTTATCGATTGTCTAATCCGTTTTATTGAAGGTATCCCGAAAACAATCGAGGAGGTGTTTATCTTTCCATACCTCGTCTAGTACTCCGGGCATTTATCTCCATAATAGACTTTCTTGACAATACTCCAAAGCTTGTCAGTGTCGATCCGGCCATTGGCACCCCAAACTCCACCATACATGGCATCAAAAGTTTTTATATTTCCGCTGTAATATACGAAATCCATTTCAGCAGCCATGGCATAAAATTCCTTTTGAACCGTACAGCCGCATTTCATACCACCATATAATTGCATTCCATGCGTTAATTCGTGTGTCAATGTTGCGGTAATATCAACATCTGAAACTCCGGTGATATTTTCGCGAGGCAGATATACTGTGCCTCCCCATCGTTTATCGCATGAACCGGAGAAACAGGCTACGGCATTTTCTCCGCAGGGATTGTTGTCTACTATTTTCACTTTTGTCCAACCGATAAGGTTGTCTTTAACAATCTGATTCAGAATTGGCAGATTGGCTTCGGATATTTTGTAAAAATACTTCAGGGCATCTGCATCCACCACTTCTTCCGGTGTAGCCATTCGATCCGGCTTTTTTGATGTAGTTGAAGCCGGTTGTTCTGATTCCCCTTCAGAATCAGGAGATGTTTCTTTTATGATTTCAAAACTGGCAGTTCGAACAAGCTCATCCTGCAGATAGAGATTCAATTTATATTTTCCTGCGTCAAGCGGTTTATCATCTACAAGGCTGGTGAAATGCATACCATCGCTGGTATCTTCCCAGGGATAATCTTTTCGGATCAAATTTTCTCCATTACGCTGCCATTCCGCCGTGTAGCTCATATCCGTGGTCATATTGGCATACGGGAAAACAGCGACCACTTCTTTTATTCCGTATGGAAATGATCTGGCTGCACCGATGGGGAATGCATCTTCTGTGGCGCTCTCTGCTATCGTTATAGGCCCGAAGGCTGGAAACGAGTTGGCGTTTTCGTTCTTTTGTGATTGACCTGCAGAAGATTCTTGAGTTGTAAAAGATGCTTTCTGAACCGTCCGATTATTCAACAAGATAGTGAATGTAAATTCACCGCTCAAACCATCTGGATCTTCTATCGAATATGCCATCCATCCTTGTGAACCGCCATCCCACTCCTCATCGATGGTTTCATCGTAGAGCTTACCATTTTGTGTCCATCTGCGGCTCCATTTTTCCCCATCCTTCATTCCCTGGTATGTAAATAAGGCATATACCGATTCCGTTCCTGAAGGGAACGTATCACTTTCGCCTATACATTCGCCATCATCCGTCACATCCTGGCAAAAAGTAATCTTATTGATAGTATTGCTGCCATTATTAAATGCATGGAATAGATTACCGGGGGCAGAACAGGCCAGACTTGCCAGGAAGATAGTGCAGACAACGAAAAACGAATTTCTTTTTGTAGACATGTTAATCCCTCCGTAAAAGAAAAATTCGTTTATGGATGTGTTGATTTTATATGAAATCAAGAAATCCTGTTTTTCAATAGGATGATTACGTTTACAATAGAAGAAATGAGGGTTTTCTCGTAATCTGTAATGACTGAGAGTCAACAGGCACAAAAAGATAATTCGGGTTGGAGGTTCTTTTTGACGTTTTTGAAATTGATGGGTGATTGGTATAAACGGACCAACCGATTGTTGGGTGGACGGCTGGATATTCCGGGGAATACCATTTCAACATTCACAAAAACGAGAGCCCCACAGGCGGCTGCCAGTCTGGCTTATTATGCAATTTTTTCTCTTTTTCCACTCCTTCTGTTGTTGATTGTCGGAGGCAGTTATTTCCTGGATAGTCAGCAGGTCTATGATAACGTCCTGCGGTTTTTCAGGGAAGCAATCCCCATATCTCAGGAGTGGATCGAAGAAATTCTTCAACAAGTTCTGGCCACCCGCGGCCGTGTGGGAATCATCAGTCTGCTCACACTTCTATGGTCTGCGTCTGGATTCTTTTCGAACCTGGTCTACAATATTGATCTTGCATGGCCGGATATCCGTCAGCGAAATTACCTGGAAAAGCGGTTGATCGGAGTGGGTATGATCGTGGCATTTACGGTGTTGTTGGTCATATCCATGTTGTTCGAATCTGTAGCCAACTTGATACCGATAGAAGAAATTTATCAAACGTCTTTTGCCGATCTGGATTTGTTTCGCCTGTTTTCCAGCCTGCTTTCATTTGTCACAAGTTTTTTGTTATTTCTGGCCCTATATTACTGGGTTCCGAACACCAACCTGCCATTTGGAGCCTCTTTCTGGGGGGCGATAGTTTCTTCTGTCGCCTGGAAAGTAGTCACTGAAGTGTTTAACTGGTATATCCGCAGCGGTTTTGGAAACTTCAAATTGGTTTATGGATCACTTGGAACCATCATTTCTTTTTTATTATTGATCTATCTGGCTTCTCTGATTATTCTGTTTGGGGCACATCTGTGTGCAGCCATAGACCATTGGGAGAAAATGCGAACCCGTAAACGAAGCAAACGAAAACCGGAGCTTCCGCCGGGAGTAGGATAATCCAAATTTTTGAATATTAATTCTTCTTACATCCACAAAGAATAAAATCTTGAATAAACAATATGGCAAAGTGGGATTCAAGTAAAAAAGTTGGTCTGGCTTTGGGCGGGGGTGTGGTATTGGGAGCCGCTCACGTGGGAGTGCTGCGGGCAATTCACGAATTGGGGATTAAAGTGGATATTGTCACCGGAACCAGCATCGGTGCATTTGTGGCTGCCCTGTATGCTTTTGACAAATCATGGGATCAGATCGAGCAGATTGCCATGGATCTCGAATGGATCGATACCGCCGGATTGGCTCTATCTCAATATGGTTTGTTGTCCAATCAGAAATTGGGTGTAATTGTACGGAACCTGATTGGTGACGTGAAATTTTCAGATTCCAAAATTAAACTGGGTATGGTGGCGTCAGATGTGGTGACTGGTGAGCGGGTTAAACTGACCAGGGGAAATGTGGCAGAAGGAGTCATGGCCAGTTCCTGCATCCCCGGGGTTTTTAATCCGGTGCATATTAAAAGCAAATTGTTGATCGATGGCGGCTTGTTGGAGAATGTACCCATTATGCTGGCGCGCGAAATGGGTGCTGAAACCATAATCGCCGTGGACCTGTTCACGGCCAGCCATTCACATCGGGCGCCTGATAATCTGGTTGATCTGCTGCTCAATACTTACTATTCTGCCATGATTAATGCTGCCCGGCCCTATAACCAGTATGCAGATTGGCTCATCACACCCGATCTGTCGGAATTCAATCTGCTCAACACCGATCAGATCCCAGCGCTGATTCATACAGGATACAGGACGGCCATGAAGATGCTGTCAGAAAGTCATTAGTTATTTCAGCGAACAGTTGACTGTTGTAAAAGGAATGTTTCGATATTGCCAGGTTTGGGTGGCATATGATAAAGAAAGATCAGTTCATGACTGTCAATCTTATCTGGCTGCCATCCATTCATATCCGATGAAATTGTTACGACACGGGCACCGGATTTCAACTGGGTTTCCAGAATAGGACGTAATTTTGCTGAATACTTCGATATCGCATAGATAAAAACAACATCTGCGGTAGAAATATCGGCACGATAAAAATTTCCCTGATGGATGGTGATTTCATGCCTGACACCGGAAAAACATGCCCGCAAGTAGGTAATCAAACAATGTACCGGACTGATTTCAATACCCACAGCCCGGGCATGAAAGTCACGGGCGGCTGCGATCAAAACGCGTCCGTCACCGGCACCCAGGTCATAGACTACGTCGCCCGGTTGAATATCCGCCATTTGCAATGCCCTGTGGATGCGTCGGCTTTGAGAGGGAACCCAGGGCAGACCGGTAATCAGGGGAATTATCAGCCAGAGAATGGCTAAAAGGAGGAAAACCAATCCGAGCAGGGATAAAAGATAAAAAACAATGTTTGTCATGGGAATTTAATTGGAATGACCTGATAGAGAATCCTTTTATACAAGAAACGATACCCGAACTTTTGATTTTCCTCAATCACCTTCAAAATATAGGAAAAACAAAAAGAATTTAGAATTAGGAATTGATGAGTATAATCTATCCAATTTCTTACTGGCTCTGAAAAAATTATATGATTTCACCTGGAAATCATATTTGCTGGCCATCAAAAAGACGATAATTTCCTAAAAACACTCCTATTTACTCAGTATTTTCGCTGGATTAGTCTTGTTTTCACACTCTATTTTCCATTTTTCATATTTAAGGCAATATCTTTGGCTGAAAATTTTCTGTTGCTTATTCTTCTCCAGAAAGCATAACTGGTGTTGTTTCCCGAAAAATTGCGGAAAACAACAACAAGATTCCCGATGGATAAAGCCCCCTTTTGTTTTGAGGTTTCTATCCATATTCCCAGGTCATTTGTCCCTGTCGGTTCTTGACTCCTATTCCAGATTCTGTATAGTGAAAATATACCTGAGAAACCCGGCTAGCACTGCATTCTGGCAAGGGTATTGACTGGAGGTATATCATGAGAAAACATTGGGATGGCGCTGACCTGATTAAGATGATGATTTCCAACGAAAAGGCGGTAGCCTCATTGTACAGGCGTCTGGCCGCAGATAGTAAGATAGGCGGCAAATTTCTTGAACATCTTGCTCTGGATGAAGACCGGCACCATGACATGTACAGTCAGCTCCTGAAGAAACTGGAAGGCACCCCGGAATTGACTGTTGAAATCTCTGAAGAAC
Source organism: Leptolinea tardivitalis (assembly GCF_001050275.1). Taxonomy (GTDB): domain Bacteria; phylum Chloroflexota; class Anaerolineae; order Anaerolineales; family Anaerolineaceae; genus Leptolinea; species Leptolinea tardivitalis. Next base: position 122,564 of record NZ_BBYA01000010.1, on the reverse strand, counting down.
ATGAACAATACTTAAAATTGTTGATTGAACGAAACATGTTGAAAGATACGGTCCATTTAATGGATGAGGCGAAAAAAATCACCAATAAAGACGATTTGTTTGACCTGGCGGAGCGCATTGAACGGGATTCTGTCCTCTTTGTTCAGGAACTGATCAGCCTGTACCCCAAACTGCAGCCGGATGAATTTAAGGCTGTACTTCGCGAAGAAAAGGATCACCTGCGACAGGTGTTGAACCACCGCATGGAAAGTCAACTGGCAACATTGCGACTCTAATCTATTCGGTTTATACCATTTGTAAACCAGCTTTTTGATTTATAGATCAGTTGGTTTTACTTAATTGGAATGGCGTAGATATATATTTACGCTGATATATTCGTACAACTATTTGACAAAACAGTGTTGGTGTAACATATTTTCTGTAAATTAAAGAACCTTAACAAAAGAGGTGAGTCAGAAGTATCCTAAAGGTTGCTAAAGACCAAAAAAGGAGAACTCGATGACTCACCAAAATCATTATAACCTTCCAGAGGATGTAACAGAAACATTGATGCAGCAAGGATTGGGGGCATTGCCAGAAATGATCAAAGTGATGATCAACACTGCCATGCTGGAAGAGCGCACCCGATACCTTCAGGCGGAAGAGTACGAACGAACCGGAGAACGGACAGGATACGCGAATGGTTACAAGCCCAAAACGGTAAAAACCCGAGTGGGCGAGATAACCTTTGCGATACCGCAAGTCCGGGAAGGAGGCTTCTATCCGTCGGCGTTGGAAAAAGGGCTGAGAAGCGAAAGAGCCTTGACCATGACGCTGGCTGAAATGTACATCATGGGAGTATCAACCCGCAAGGTGAAAGAGATCACGGAGCAATTAAGCGGGATTGAGATTTCAGCAGAGCAGGTCCGCCGGGCGACCGCGCAACCGCGCAACTGGATACAGTGCTGCAGGAATGGCGGGAAAGGCCGTTGGGAGAAATTACCTACCTGTATCTGGACGCCCGATATGAAAAAGTACGGGAAAACAGTCAAATCCGGGATGCCGCGGTTCTGGTGGCCACAGGGATTACCCCATGGGGTGAACGTCAGGTGTTGGGGGTATCGGTTCCCTGAGCGAGCATGAAACACACTGGAAAGCCATCTTACAGGCTCTGAAAGATCGTGGTTTCATGGACTTTTCCGCAAAGATCGATTTTTTATAGCTAAATTTCAAGGTCCTTGAAAAACTCATCTGCATTATCAAATATTTGCAGGTCATCATCATTCGAAGCTTCTCGGATGACATGCATGGTATGAGTGTTGTATCCTGGCAGACGAATACTGAACAGTAGACCGAGGTGAAGTTCTACCTGCTTCAAGAACAGTATAATGGCTTCGGATGACGTCAGCCCCAATTCATCAAAAATCTTTTCTACAGATGCTTTTAATTCAGGTTTTACACGGGCGGAAATTGTGGTGTTTTTATCGTTTTCGGTGCTTCAAATCATCATTTGTATTGCAACGCATCTCATTTATATAAAATATCATTAAAAATAACAATTATGTATTACACTCCCCAGCCTTCTTTTCTTCTTTCACAATCTTCATCCGTCCCTTTTCCAGGTGAAGCACGTGAGTAATGGATTGCGGCAGCTCATCATTATGGTGGGTGACATATAACAGGCTGACCGGGGTCTGCCGGCACAGGGCATCCAACACCTGAAGAATGCGCGACCGGTTCAGACTGTCTAATCCCTGGCAGGGTTCATCAAGGATCAACAGCCGGGGTTGTTTTACCAGTGCCCGCGCCAATAAGACGAGCCGCTGTTCGCCAAGAGAGACTTCCTGAAAGGACCTGTCGGACAACCCGTCGATCCCTAATACCTGCATCCATTTTTCCGCGATCTGCGATTGTTCCGGGGTCACTGTCTGATACAGACCCACAGAATCAAAGAATCCGGAGCAGACCACCATCAGGCAGTCTGCCCGGCGCGGGTAATACATGTGGATTTCCGGCGCAACCCATCCGATGTGCTGTTTGATCTCCCAGATGCTTTCACCGGTGCCGCGCTGCTGACCGAATATCTTGACGTCATTGGCATACACCTGCGGATTATCAGCCAGGATCAGGCTCAATAGAGTTGATTTGCCTGCTCCGTTCGGTCCCCGAATAGCCCAGTGTTCCCCCTGTTTCATCGTCCAGGTGATATCCTGTAAAACGTTCACACCCTGGTAAGACACACAGGCATTCTGGAATTCTACCAGCGGCGTCCCGGGCGGGCAGGTAGACCAATCCGTTTCGGGCAGATGAATGTCTTTTATTTCTGTTACGGAATTGGTTTTGAACACACCCTGGGCAAATGGGGAGGCACACACGGCAGATTTTTCGCCCTGCACTACGATGTGATGATCTGCGATTCCCAGGACATGAGTGATGCCGTCGGGGATTTCTTCTTCGCGGGAGGTGACCAGCAGAAGCCGCTGCTGTCTGTGCTCCAGAAGGACAGTCAGACTGTTGATGAGCATTTTGCGTGAGTCGCTGTCCAACCCGCTGAAAGGATCATCGAGGATTAATAACTTCGGTGATTGCATTAACGCCCGTGCCAGCAGCACCTTGCGACCTTCCCCATTTGACAGGTGGGTGACCTTCCGGTTTAGCAGATGGCCGATTCCCAAAAGCGCTATGGCTTCTTCTCTGCGGGCGGATGCTGTTTGTTCATCCATTGATGTCGAGTCGGTTTTGCTGATGATCCGGTCGTCTACGCGGTTGCCAGCGAAGAATTCCTTCACCGTGGGGACATCATCACCTTCTGTACTCTGCCAGCGGGCTTGATGGAATACAGCATACCGCTGCAAGACTTCGCGCTGGATTTCGGCTGATACTGTGATGACCTCGCCCTGGTGAAGGTAAGGGCGGCCAGCGGATGAACCGTCAAAAAAATTCACAATTTGACCGTGTACCACCGGAAGGCGCCCGCCCAGCGCTTTAATGAAGATGGATTTCCCCGAACCGGTTGAACCGATCACTGCCCATTGTTCGCCTTCATGAAGACACCAGTTCGTTCCGGCAAAGCACAGGCGATTCTTTACCCGAATGGTAATATCCTGCACATCCAACAGAGGAATTGGCGGGGTTTGGTGATTGTAAGTGAGTACCATTATTTATTCATTCCTCTTTGACATAGAGAAAATTTCAGGGAAGATTACCTGCATCTTTTAAGGAAAACTCGAACCATTATAAACAACTCTCTGGCTATTCCACACTTCAACCAATCTATTTACCAGATAGGTGTACGTTTGAATCCATTACTCTTTTTGAATCATTCTTAACTCAAACAATGTATTGGTTATCCGTACAAAAGGTATTAGTCCACAGGCTGATCGAACACTTTTTATCTGCTGATGTCAGGAAAAAGGATTCGTACAAAAAATTGTGATGTATTTCTTCTATTGAAGGAATACCTGAACAAAATATGCAACCATTACTGCGAAAAATGTTGAAAGCAGCGTTCCCACAAGTATATATTCGGCGAATGCCCTTTCATCCAACTCCCTGAACCTGGTAAAGGCTTTTGCTGCCAAAACAAATCCAATTGAACCGGCAGATCCACCCAGGATCATGGAGTACATAATGATCCTTTCCAGTATTCCAATAACTCTACCGGCATTAAGCTCTTTTGTGTCTACTGGCTTAAGCAAGTATTTTGTCTCTCTTGGAGATGTCTTTGTGGATATCAAACCGAATGTGTGAAAGCAGGAACGAATAAGCAAATTGACTTCGTTCGATACCAACAGTAATCCAAAAAGGATCAGGGATAATTTGTAAATACCAAATTTGGGAACGACCGAAAAAATGGATGAATACTTCATCCAGTCCCTGATTTGATCCAAGAATTGTGTGTTGAAATTCAAACTTATTCTGGGTGAGAAGAAAATACTGAATAAAACGGCATAAAGTATTAAGAATATAAACCTGAATAAATCGGATTGTTTGAGACGCACATCAAAAAAAAACAATATCGCATTAAGAACGCAGATAAAAACAAGCAGCAACCAGAGAGAAATGCCAGGTTCGAAAAGTGTAAGTCCCAGAAGTTGAATAAGAATCATCACTATCCAATGATTCCTGGATAACCGGTCATCACTACACAGGAATATCAGCCGTGAGCTCATAGTGATATTCATCATGAAGAGAAACGAGAGGGTCATTTCAGGTTCTCGTTGACAATGCGGATGATCTCAGTGACTAGTCTGCAGTTGTTATGTAAATTTCCTGCTGCAATGGTTTTATAAATTGCTTTGTCTGAAACCTGAAGCTCACCGGCAATTTTCTGAACGTCGTTGTTCTGACATAGTGATACAAATGTGCGGATCCGGTTAAGATTCCAATTCCTACTCGTATATGAAAACAAACACAGGCTTTCCTTGACCAATCCGGTGCAGGGAGTCTCGAGACCTTCCATGGAAAATAGTTCATCGGACCTTTTCAAATATTCCATTCCTTGGCGGGCGTAGTAAAAGGCCGGTCCATCCATGCCCAATGCCTGCTGATGATTGATCGGGGTGAGAATATTACCGACACCAAATGAAAAGCGGATTTTTTCTGGATATACGGCCGCCAGTATTTCAAAGGCTTCAAAAAAGACATTATCTGCTTGTGAAAATACAGCCTGAAATTCATCCCCCAGCGTAATCGTGTAAGGCGACTCGATGTTTGTATTTGTTTTCGATAGTTTTAATAGAACAGAATTCAATTTTTCCTGAGTCTGTTCTCGCTGTAAAATCTTTTTTGATGATACGATATCGCCGATCAACACCAGATAGTTCATATTCAACCAGATTGGTTTAATTTTTCAATTTCAACTATTATAGTTGAAATTGAAATTTTGGATTTGAGTTTTAAACAGATTTATTTGACAATTTTTATTCACTGAATTGTCTCTAATGGATATTTACAGGTTCACAACATCCACTAGAATTGAATCATTAATCTGTACGATACTAAAATTCTTTTGGATGATTCTCGAACAAACAGATACGTACCATTCTGATCATATCTTTTCCCATCTGAAAATTCACAATGAGCCGTACGATGATGTCATGTGATTCTGGTGAAATTATCGATGGGAGGAAATTATGATGGAAATTTCCTTTGAAATTCTATTGATACGGCACGGGTTGATCGTGGCGTCGCAATCTTCCACGAGTTTCAAACCTACGACCGGCCCGGCCAACCCGGCTGGCTGACCTGGGGGCCGGTTAACCTGGGACAATCCTGGTTATTTTTCCCAACGAGAGTGGAAATCCATCCACAGGTACGGACATTGGTCGCCGCCGGACTGTCCGTTCTGGGGATCATTGTTCCGGCAGGTTGGTGGCGCAGACTGGCTCTGGCAGGTGCCGGGCTATCCGTCCTCATGCTGGGATTGGATCACCACCCATTTTTCGGGATCGGACCAGGTGCCAGCCTGCTCATTCATGCCGCTTTATTGATCAAAGTGTGGATGGTGTTTTCACAGATGGGTCTGTAATCTCTGCGATACGCTCAACTCCGGCTGCCATCCAATTGATTGAGAGACTGTATCATCCATGTGTTCAGTATATTCAATTGTTCCGGCGTGTGGAACCAGTGTTCGCCGCCTTCCATTACAGTAAGGTCGCATCCGAATCTACTCACAAAGGAATCCACCGTCTGACGGTCGGTCAGATGGTCCTGATCGGCATACAAAATGCGGGTTGGAGCAGGCCATGTATCAACGGGATGCGCGCGCACATAGGTCAGATACTCCCATGACAGAGTCTGCCCGAAATCGGTTGGAATGGTCTTCTCCTTTTCCAACCGTTCTTCCGTCACACCTGCCCATTGCATCATGTTGTGGATCAGGCGGTGCATATCGAGAATCGGGGAGACGAACAGGCACTGGCAGAACGGCTCACCGGCATAACTCAACAGACTGAACCAGGCTCCAATGCTATTGGCAAAAAGGGCGATGTGATCATGGGAAGATTTCGACCAATCCATGACCTGTTTCAATTCGGGAACGGCATGCCACGGATCAAACGATGGGATGTCTTCTTTGCGTTCCCCGTGACCGGGCAGATCAAAACTCAACACCTGCCAGCCATAACGACCGGCGGCTTCGGCAAAGGACTGCGCCTCTTCCTTGCAGCCTCCCTGACCGTGAACATACACATACAGCCTGTTTGATTTATCCCCCCATAGAATGGACGGAATCCCGCCTATTTGGATTACTTCCTTTTTCATGCCATGCTCCTGTGATAAAATAATTATATTAGTATTATAACTAATAAGATTAGTATTGTAAATTGAGAGGTCTGTATTGTCAATCAATGACATAGAAACAGATACATTTTTTTGAGTAGAATAAACCAGCCCGGTAATCGGGTGGAAGATCGCGATAGTGGATGGAAGGGAAAACCATGCGCCTGACAAAAGAGACGGTCATTCAGACGGCGGCGGACATTGCCGATAAAGACGGACTTGGCGGAGTCTCGTTGAGAGCTGTGGCAGAAAAATTAGCCATCCGTACGCCGTCTTTATACAACCATATCGACAATCTTGACGGCCTACTTCGTGAGATGGCTCACAGGGGCATGCGGGAGATGAATGCGCGCATGCTGCAGGCAGCCGTCGGTCGATCAGGTGATGCAGCAATCAAAGCGGTGAGTGTGGCATATCTGGAATACATGATTGCCCACCCGGGTGTGTATGAGACCATTCAGTGGGCGCTCTGGCACGGCAGCGCTGAGACGGCCGAGATTTTTGAGCAGTACAAATCCCTGCTGGTGAAACTCATTCTCTCCTGCCGCCTGAAGAACCCTGATACAGGGGAAATCCTCCCTTTGCTGACGGGGTTCCTGCACGGCTATTGCACGATGCAGTTAGGTAAGGCGATCAAAAACCCGGAAGGGGCAGTCAGGGGGTTGGAGATGGCTCTGGATACCGTGCTGTTGGGGATTCATGGGACATACGGTCAAGGATGAATATGAGCATATGTTTATCGAACAAGGTGGATGGGGGAGCTTCAAATTACAAGGGTGATTGTGTTCACCAATGTGTTTGCCCGTTTTAAAACACCGTCAAAAGGTGTAAGAGTTATAAACCAGAAATATTTGTTGTCCTTATTACAAAATGATGGAAGTGGGAGCAGGCGTCGCGGTATTTGTTGGGGTGGACGAAGGCACCACTGTGGCGGTAAACGTTGGCGTGGCTATGGCGAATAAGGCGCCCGGATTGCAGGTTAACAGGACAAAAAACCAGACAGATCATACATGGGCAAGTAACGTTCCATAAAATCCTCCCTGATATTGATTGTGAGCGGTACTTGGATGATAAATTGGAACTGCTGAACAGTAACTTACTTATAACAGTATAGTCAATCTGCATTGTCTGGTAGAAATTTACGAACTACGGAAAAATCGAATCACCACTATCGGCGGTTTGATTTTCGGCGAATTTGTTAATATGCCTGCCGTTGAGAATCACCGCCCGATGAAATGATTGGATACGATCCATCCATAACTGATCAGTGATGAAAATGCGGTCAGGCCGTAAAGTAATGCGGTTTTGCGAGAAAAATGAGTGTGACCGATCAGATTGTACCCTACCAGTAAGATGGCCGGAAACAGCGGCATGGAAAATAAATTCCAATCGCTGTACAGGCCAATAGATGATACCCAGACCAGTGAAAAGGGAATCCCGCAGCAGGCGCCGGTCAGCAGGAAACCGTTGAACGGATCCAGCTTGATGCGCGAAAATCCCAGCAGAGGTACCAGCAGCCAAATGGCTGGAAAAACCAGGGTGACCATGTTTAAGCGGGCGATAAACAGAAGCGGCGTATTGGTCAGAAAGTTGGCCAGCACATTGCCGTTCCGGCCCAGACCCCAGCTGGTATCCACCATGTTATTAAGGGGATTGCCATTATTGACGAAGAACATCAGAGTCAGGCTGACCAGTATAAACAGGCCAAACCAACCACAGATGACCTCAAAACCATCCCGTCTTTGAATCGCAACAATGGACAAGAAGAAGAGTGTGGGAAGAAGGTAGAATGTCTCCATATGGAAGGTCATGGCCAATGCCAGCATCATGGCCGGGGTAACAAAAGACGTTTCTTCTTGTAGAAAGGCGTATGCCAGATAGAAATAGGCCATCACCAGGGTGATGGTGATGGTGTAGTACTCCATATCACCAAAAAAGAGCTGAACAAATCCGCCAGACATAATGAACATACTCAATGACAGGGCTTTATCCGGCACTAGCCGTCGGCTGAAAATCAACAGGATATACAGGAAGAATGGTGCTGCCAGGCAGGAAAGCAGGCGGTAGCTGGCCAGCACATCTGTCCCCAAAAAGGTATGAAGCAGGATGTATGCATTGAAGTGAAGGTTGGATTCCCACATCTCGTCAAAACGGACGTGCATGATGCCGCGCATGAACTGTCGGGGAATCCAGCTTTTGTATATCACCATATCGGCTGACACCATATTGCTTTGCAACAGGCAGCAGGCGGTAAAAAAGACCAGGCACAGGGCAATTATGTATATTTTCTTTGAAAAGAACCGGTTATTCAAACTGGCAAACCGCCGGTACAGTTCCTGATCACGTCGATTATTCCACAGGGCGGCCATTCCGATGAGGATGGCTAATCCGGAAACGATGAGTATCTGGGCCGGAATGCGCTGCAGGCGGTTGAATGCAAAACCGAAAATCACCTGTTGGATGGTGGCATTGTTGAGATTATTCGGATCAGGCAGCGCTTTCACAAAAAAACTGGAGTATATGGACAGGGCTACCAGCAGCAAAAAAAAGCCGTAATAAACGGCGGCTTCAATCAGATTACTTATGGATATATTTGAATTTTTATTCATTCCGTCTTTGATTTCCCCTGACGGTCAATGAGAAATAGACCTATAAATAAAACTGGGATGGAGATGAAAATCATAGGCAGCCAGAGGCTGCTCTTATCTTCGAAAAATATCGGATCACGTAAAAGGTTCACCCACATCACCAGGGTGCCAGCAAACACAACCAACAGACAGTATGCACCTGCCCGAGAAGCCCGGTTGGAGGGTAGAAAATCGCGCAACGAAAGTGTCAGCCATCTGTAGGTAAACGTCAAAATCAGGGATATGATCGTCACTGCCATCAACCATAAACATATCGGGCGCAGGCGTACATAAAGAAAAATGTAATAGGCCATGCGCGGAAAACGCTGCACATCCATCAGGTAATCCAAACCGCCCAGCAGGAGAATCAAAGCCAGCGACAGGCAGAAATACGCCGAGGAGAGAAATGAATGAGTCTTATGCCAGGTATGGATTATGGTTTCCACCCGGGTTGACCAGTCTGGTGTGACCTGAGATTTAATAAACAAACCAAGTGAAATAAGTGTTCCCAAGCCAAGGAATCCCCAGGTGAAGATGCGCCACGGGGAAAACGACGCAATGACGGCAGATTTTGATTCAGACGGAGGCAGGTTGATGACCGCCGATAGAGAAAGGATCCCGGCAAGCGTACACATCAGGAAGAACAGACCAAATGTTAATCGGGTAGAAGCCGGACTTTTCCGGTCGAAAGATGATACAGGGGGAAGGAAAGTCACGGCCTTATTATAGATGAGAATTGACGACTGGTCAGAATATGTCTCTTAATCCACTACTGTTAATCAATAGGTCTGGTTGGTTTTAAATCAGAATCCGAGATGTTTGGAGATAGGATACTATTTTGTCTACTGATGACAAGTATTTTTCTCATTCTAATGGAACATTTTTTGAAATTTAATATGAAAAATACCGGGCATGTATTAAACGATGATTTTGTGTTGCCAGATTCGCAATAAATATATGTGCTAGTATGTTCATCCCGGTAATCAGGTCGAACTTTGTACAAAATAGTGGATTAACAATCAATCCTTCAAGTATATGTAAATTAAGGATTTCAATTTAATAAAATACCAGCAAGCAATGAGCCATATTGCAGATTTCCTGCATATGCTCATATCCTGTATCCTTCTCAATAGTTGGAATATCTTTCCCGAGGATATGGTAAATAACGAAGGTGTAATTCTCTTCCTTCCCAATGGTCAGCATTTTTAAAATATCTCTTTTTTCGTTGCGGTTTTCCTCAGATTCGATGACTTTATATACGGGGAACCAATTCAACTTATGAAAATAGAATTCAAAATAATATGGATAATATAAACCTGTGAATAATATTGACCCATGAATATCACTATCCTTGATCCATTGGAGTGTTTCTTCGTACGGATAATAATGTTCCGATGTGTCGTAATTGTAGTTTCCCCAAAATGGTTTTTTGGTGCCATCTGAATTAACGGGAGAGATCCATAAATTTACAGCCAGGATCAATATTGACAAAACTGGACCGAGGATTTTTTGATCTTTCAAACGATGAAATACAGCAATGCTACAGGCAAGGATTTCAGGCAGTATCAGAAGGTTAAATCGGCTATACCCGATGAATTTCCAATCATCAGCGGTGAAAAATATGAGGAAGATAACGATACTGGACAGGAAAAAACAGACTTTTATATAGTCTTTCTGTCGAATTAACAAAATACAGCCGGCAAGAAAGATGACCAGAAAAGGCCCAAACTGTTCAAGTAACGATCGAATAATTACTTTATATGTTGATAGATGCAACAAATTATTCCCGGCGGGAATATAGCCCCTGGAAATCTCAGCCAATGAACTGCGAAAGATCAGGTAAAGCACGGCGGGAAATAACACAAGTAAACTGATGATAACTTCCTGACCCAAAACAGCATATATCCTCTTCAGAGGATTGGGTTCCGGCTGCTGTTTTTCATCGAAATTGTTTTGTCCACTTTTTTTCAACTTAAGAAATAGGATGGCAAACCGAAAAATTACAAATACAATGAGAAATGGAAGGGTCGTTTCTTTTATAAACCCGAGAAGAAGTAATGCATACCACGCAGGATCATTTCTGATTTCGTTAAAATCACTATGAAGAAGATGATCTATTCGAAGGCATACTACAAACATTAAACAAACGGCTGGAAGCTCAAGGTAGAAAATTGAGGAGTAGTAAAAGACAAGCGGTATTGTTGTCACACCGATTCCTGCCAGGAAAGAAGGAACGGAAATCTCTTTGAAAGAAACCCGGATAAACAGCCAGATAATTATCCCGGTGAACAGGAGAGGGACTAACCGATAAAATTCTTCATGAAAAGGGGTGAATATAATGGAAGGAATTTTTAACAAAATGGCCGTTATCCAATATGTAAAATATGGATAACGAGGGAAGAAAACCGGATTCCCCAAAGGCAGAATTCGTATAACAGCTAAAGCCCAGAAGATAACCAGCATAATCAATGAGTACCAAATAAACGCCAATCCCTTATTTTTTGCTAACAGGTAAAGAAAAACTACGAAACCAGCCAAAACAAAAATCGAAACGTAAGGCTGCAGATCATTAATTAATGCCAGCACATTAGCGATATGAAAATCCTCATCACCCCGCCAGGGAATACTGGATGATAAAGGACCAAGATTTATCGCAAATATTACACTGAGCAAAATTACAAGACCGGCAAATGATTTGATGCTATATTGAAGTTGTAACCTGCCTGTCGAATAGTTGGCCCAAATTATCCCCGAGATAATGGTAACTACAAGTACGGTAAATTTACCTATGGGTAATTCCGGCAGAAGCCAGTAAGGGGAGATAATGAAAGCAAAATTGAAGATAATAAATAACAATCCAAAGATCATTGACCTGGATAAACTTATCTTCCCCAATCTATTCATGTTCAGTGATGTGACCTTTTACAAATTTTTATACTGGATTGAAACGAATATACAATCTCTACAAAATTCCCGGGTCAAGAGTATAGTAGTCATTTCAACACCAAATTCTGCGTTTTTATATTTTTAATTATCCCACAATTTCTCTTCGGACAGTCGAACAACCGGCTTTTCGACGATGTACCTTGAATCCAGAAAAAAGAACATAAACCCTTAAGGGGCGACATGGTTAACGAAATAGCATCGGTTGCCGAGAGAAGCTCTATCAGCCTGTAGGATGTGCTCGCCTTTGAGCGCATCCCTACAAATTATTCTCCCTCTGGCATATCCATGAAGGCACCATCCACCTGACCACCCCAATCCTCAGAATACACTCCCATCCTCACATACCGGTGAAAACTTGACCACGGCCAATCTGTCACGCGTTTTACCAGCTCGTAGGATGAGCTCGATTTTGACCGCATCGTGCATTCATTTCCCCGCTACCAATAATCAGTGGGCCCGGCTGGATTCGAACCAGCGACCAAGAGGTTATGAGCCCCGTGCTCTGCCGCTGAGCTACGGGCCCGACAGATATCACTATTATAATTTACTTCACGATCATCCGGGAAGATTCCATTAAGATATCGGGGTCTTTCCAACCTTTCAGGTCAGCCAATGATCTGTATGCCCGACGGAACCATACCTGCACATCCACCGTCACCGGGGATGATGGGGAAGCAGAGAACAGGTATGTGCTGTCATCACTGGTCAGCGCGGGCAGACGGGTATCGCTTTCCAGACGAGTCGGATTCCAATAAGCACCGGTCGGACTGATTCCCGTCCAGAGTTCGGATAATATCTTCGCATAGCCCTTGCCGGGTAATCCGGCATAATATCCGTCTTCTGGATTGCCCACACCGGTCCAATCAGGCAGGGTGTCACCCTGAATCAACGTTAACGGTTGTCCGGAGGAATTATATGCCCTGACAAGCAAGATCATTTGCCTCAAAGGTGAATCGGTAGGAATGTGATGCCCTGTACGATCGTTATAGAGCCGTACATCCACCCGGATGGCGTTATTATTTTCCATTCGACGGGCAGATGTAGTAAGGGTTAATGCATTCTGCAACAGTTCCTGGCTGGCCGCCCCGGGGAATGTATGGGCATGTATGCTGTCTGGATCGCGGTTAACTCCACCTTTTCCTTCGGCCACATTGGTTATTGTGATGCCGTTCAAGATAGTGGGTGACGGCATGTGGCACTGCTGACAGGTGCGGCCGGTCACCGGGTTACTGTATGAACTGGCCAGCCATTCACCGTATGAGTTGTATATTTGCGTATCCCAGAACACACCATAATGGCAGGAGGCACAGTAGCGGCTCTCAGACAGTAGTGGGAGTTTTGTATCTTCTTTTGGAACATTGTCATCATCAAATGTGCCAAAAAATAGCTGATATCTATCTTTATCGTCCGGAAACGGCCGGCGAATATCCAGTGAGAGTACGCCGGGCATCCCCGGATCAGGCAGGCTATTTTCTTTAACGGATGTGTCGGCTATTTTGTGGCAGAAATCACAATGGATGCCATACGTATCCACTCCTGTGACAGAGTTGGGATCAACACCATAAGCGTCGGCCAATGCCGCTCCAGGGATGTGGCAGGTACTGCAATTCCCGTTTGATTCAGGGAAATCGAGCTTAAATCCGGGTCCGTAATATGGTCTGGAGGTGTCCGGCGGCAGCGGCATCCTTCCATAATCCTGGGTGGTGACATAGCGTGTTAACGGGCTGGTCTGACCGGAAAGGTTGGTTCCGTAATACATAGTGAGAAAACGCGGATTTTTTGCCGATTTTCCATGAGCGTCATTGTTCAACCAGACCTGTGTAACGGTCGGCTTGCAGGAATAACAGGAGTTGGTCCCTTCAGGCGGAACCCAGGCATACTCCGGATTATCCGTTATCTGATATTTCCTCAATACAAGCCGTGGAAGTACCTGTCCAGCCTCTACATTTTCCTGAGAAGAACAGTAATAACCTTCCTTCCAGGCAGAGATAGTTACGGGTTGTTTGTCTGTGTGGGAAAAAAGGATGAAGCTGCCGTCAAGGTTTGTTGTGGTAGATCCTTTTTCCGTTTGAATGCGTACTGTGGCGCCTTCCACTGGCTTCCCGCTTTCATCCACCACATAACCGATATATGGGGTGGTGGTAGGAGTCTGAATGGCCTTGTCTTTATCCCTGGAATGAGACGTGATAGCACCAAGAACCAGGAGACTACCTGCAATGATCAGGATGAAAGGGCATGGTTTCATAAACAGCCTTATGGATGATGTTTCCTTTTATTTTTTACCAGAGGAATTGTAAAGATCATAACAGCAGGGATGGTAGAACATCCGGCAAACAGATCATTAACGTCCACTTTTTTATGAGTTGAGGGCGCATTATTTTCTGTTGATTGTTCCAGGACTGCCGATGAATCTGACTGGATTGGAGTATCAGAATTCTGTGTTCCAGAGGATTCGATCGAAACATCATCCGTGCGTTCCGGAATGGAAGCAGGAGGTTGGTTATTCAGGTCAAGACGGAAGACACCCATTCCTTCTGTTGCAGCATACAGATGAAGGCCGTCGCTGGATAAAGACATTTTATTTACTGCCCGGTTTAGCAGACCAGTATTGATCACCTTCCAGTTTTTTCCTCCATCAACGGAACGATATACACCACTGAATAAATCAGAGACATACATAACCTGTGGTTGGATGGGGTCGAATACAATATCCGTTAGAAATGCTTCAGAGATCAAACCGTTGCTGCTGCGTTTCCAGTTGATCCCGGCATCAGTGCTCACCCACAATCCAGCGTGGTATTTTGCCGCAAAAATAACAGATGGATCTGCGGGAGAAATTTCAACGGCTGTTAATCTGGTGGATGACGAAAACTCCTTGCCCGGGTTGGTCCAGGTTTTTCCTCCATCAGTTGTCTGTAAAAGGCCGTGGTTAAACGTGGCAGCATATGCCGTCAGAGGTTTGTTCGGGTGGATGGCAATCTGCATTACAACGGCATTTTTCGTAATGGCATCATTGGCATCAGCCCATGAAAGGCCACCGTCAGTAGATCTAAGAAACCCTTTGGCCTCAAATTGCGGTTCTGAAATCCCACAGGATTGGTATCCGATTCCTCCGGCATACACAACAGAAGGGTCTGATGGTGCAAAGGCTAAAGTCCGCCATGCAAAATTATCTTCTGGCGAGCTATAGGTTTGCGTGAAGGTGCGTCCACCATCAGGAGAATACAACAGTGCACGGCCACAATTCAATTCGGCAACAAGCTGGGATGGGTTTGATGGATTTAGAGCGATTACATGGTAATCATTATTGCGGAAACTTCGGTTGGGAGTGTCCCAATTGCTGCCCCCGTTACGACTTTCGAAGAATCCGCTTCGTCCAACTGCATATACATGTCCGGGGGATGTGGGGTCTACGGCGATATCGCGAATCATAGAACCGGTATAGCCGTTGGATGTATCCTTCCAGGTACGACCGGCATCTTCTGTTATGAAATTTCCACCACCATACGCATTGGCAAACAATCGGTCAGGATCACGTGGATCTGCCTGGAAGTCAATAGGTTGTCCACCCAATAAACCGGGTGGCCCCCATCCTTCACTGGCTTTATTAACTTGTATCCAATTCATCCCACCGTCATCACTACGGTAGAACTCTGTAAAATTTCCGGCATACGCTCGATTCGGGTTGGCAGCAGAAATCTCCACAGATGTCACAGCGTATAGCTGCAGTGTCTGCGTCCAACTTTCCCCTCCATTTTTGGTTATATACACTCCCGAACCTTCCGTGAAGGTATTATTTCCAACACCTGCCAGCAGAATATCCGGATTTGTGGGATGCATAACCAGCGATCCAACATACAAGTTCTTTAGACCATTATTAATAGCGTGCCAGGTTTGCCCGCCATCTGTGCTTTTTAAGATGCCTTCACCCCCCTGTTTCCCGGTCTTGAAGTCAGAATCAGCAGCTTCGCGATCGAAAATGCCAGTTGAAAGGTACAGGACGTTTGAATTACGAGGATCAATTAATATATAACGACCCAGATTGTTGCCTCTCCAGATTTCTTTCCAAAGTTGACCACCGTTTGTTGTTTTATACACTACGCCTTTTACTTTATCGAATTTTCCGCCGAATTGTTCAGAACCACTCCACTCCCAAGAAGAAAGTTCGCCGGCTGTGTAAACAATATTATTATCTCCTGGATCAATGGCAAACCCGCGCAAAGTCAGGGTTGGAAATCTGATTCCATTGTCCATCTTATGCCAGGTTTCCCCGGCATCTGTGGATTTGAATGCACCACGCTGTCCGGTTGTACCTGCCCAGATTAAATCAGGATTGGTTGGAGAGATCGTAAGGCAAAAAATGGGGATCTGATCACCGGTTTCACCGGCACGAATGGAAATACCTTTATTTATGGCTTTCCAGGTATGACCACCGTCGATGCTTTTGAAAACGCCAGCTTTGGCATCAGTCACATACATTACATCCGGGTTTTCGGGGCTCATACGGATATCATAGCCAAGTCCACCTAATGGGCCACCCGTATTTATCCACTTAAGGGTGTTGGGAGGAGCTACTACGGTTTTCCCGGCAGAAGCAGCAGTGGTGATGGCCTGGGTGGGTATACCGACGATCACATCATCCACAAGTGTTGCAGCTTCTGTAAGGTTTTCAAAGGCTACTCCACCGGATGTCAGGGGATTCGGATCGGTATATACAAACAATCTGCGGTTGTCACATAAGACCTCAATCCTGCCTCCAACAACAGTGATGCGTATTAGATGCCAACCAGAGCCAATTCCTCGTCCCGTTGCCAATCCATCATGGATGGTATTTTGGTCATCCTGCCGGGAGAGATACGATTGATTACGACTCAGTCCAATAAAATAGCGAACGGTTCCCAACAGGCGGATATTGGCGTGCATCACGGCGGAGCTCTGCGAATTCATCCGAAATTGCAGGTAATAATCATCCCAGGTTTTACCAATCAAATCTGCCCAAACATGGCCGCTTCCATACAGGGCTTTGCCATTCTCTGATGGAACAATGGCCCAGCCTTCTTGCAACCGCCATTCATCGGCAGAATCGGAATTGAAATTTTGAGAATAAACAATTTCATCTGCAAGCAATCCAGTTTGCATTGCGTATGGATATTCCCCCATGGACGCCAAAAGAATTAACAGCGAAAAAATCGCTGAAATTTTCATATGCTTTCCTGAACTTGCCTCCTGCAGGAAAAATTAGCCCCTGAATTATTTTAGAATAGCACATGAATTTTAAAAAGTAAACAAAACCAAAAAAGTTATACTTACTTTGAAGCGTTCATCAGCACATTTTCGTACTTTGCCACAATGCGTTCCAGCGAAAAGATTTCAGCTGCTTCCCGGCTGGCCAGACGCGTGTGCTGCAGGACTTCGCGATCAGTCAGCCAGCCCCGCAGGGCGGAGGAAAACCCGGCCGTATCATCAGGGTCAAAGAGATACCCGTTGGACGGGGCATTTACCAGGTCAGGGTTGCCCCCGGCACGGCTGAGCAGTAAAGCCAGTCCCATGGCCATACCCTGCACGCCCACCACTGGCAGTCCTTCAGAGAGCGACGGCAGAAAAAGGATATCGCTTTTTGCAAACCAGTCTTTCACACCTGTGGGTGTCAACCAGCCGGGAAAGGTAAACCGGCTGCGCAGGCCGAGTGAATTGACCAGTGCTTCCACATCGGGTTTCAGGGCGCCGTCGCCTGCCATCACACACGTCCACGGCAGGTCTTTCACCTCATTCAACGCGTAAACCACCTGCAGGGGGTTCTTCTGCGGCACAAAGCGACCGGCAAAAACAACCTGCGGCGGATCATTTACGGTTATTTCACCCGGATCGTAGTCATGTGTATCCACCCCGTTGGGAATGACCACAGGCGATATACCGGGATAGGCTTCTTCCGCCAGATGACTGGTGAAACTGCTGACGGCGCACACGGCGGCCGCCTTTCGCCAGATGGGGGGTGTCAAGGGATAAATAAATTGGAACCATTTACCGGTCTTTTCCGGTACTCCGCCCGGCACGTCTCCCAGATGGGCGGTGATCACATATGGCACTCCGGTAAGAATTTTCAATGCCAACCCGAGTGCCCCGGCTGGCACAGCAAAATGCACATGGATCACGTCAGGACGCCACCGGCGGATTAAGTTAAGACAGAAAGGCAGCCCGGCCAGCAGGTAACCGGCCATAGCACCTAGAGGCGCGCGGAATTCCTGTTTCCGGCCGGATTTCAGCCGGTAAATCGTCACACCGTTTTGCACCTCTTCCGCCGGCAGGCTGCCAAAAGCGGCTGTCACCAGTCGTACATCATGCCCCCGGACGGCCAACCCGGTGCAGATATCCTGGGCAACCCGGCCGCCGCCACCGCCGATGGGCGGGTATTCATGGCAGAGGACGAGGATGCGCATCAGTCGCCCGGATGCAAACTGTAGGAATTATGGTTGTTTGATGAACCGTTCAGAAAAGTCCGCACGGTATAGGTCGGTTTTGCCTGAGATTCATGGTATGTGCGGGCCAACAGTTCAGCGATCAAACCAAGCAGAATGGATTGCATTCCCAAAATAAACAGCATGACACTGAGAAGCAGCAAAGGTGATCGCACCAACGATTCGTTAAACTGTACTTTTCGTATGATGATATATAACAATGAAATCGCACTTAATCCCAGCATCCCAAAACCAGAACCACCAAACAGATAGATGGGTTTGTTGGCGTAGCTGGTCAGGAACTTGACTGTCACCAGATCGAGAATCACCTTCAGCGTCCGTTCCAAGCCGTAATTCGCTTTACCATGTAAACGCGGGTGATGGTGAACTTCCATTTCTGCAATGCGCGCACCGACAGAGTTGGCATACACAGGGATAAAGCGGTGCATTTCGCCATACAGGCGGAAACCGGTGATCACCTCGCGTTTATAGGCTTTGAGGGTGCAGCCGTAATCGTGCAACGGAACTCCGGTCACCCAGCTGATCAGTCCATTGGCAATGTGTGAAGGAAGTGTGCGGGTGATAAAGGTATCCTTGCGGTCACGCCGCCACCCGCTGACCACATCATAGCCCTGGTCAATTTTCTCAATCATGGCAGGAATATCCCGGGGATCATTTTGCATGTCGGCATCGCACAACACGATCAACTCTCCAGCAGAATGGTCAATTCCTGCGGCAATGGCGGCAGTCTGACCGAAGTTGCGGCGCAGGAGCACACAGCGGTAATGATCAGGATCTGCTGTAACGAATGATTCCAGAATGCCGGCGCTGCCGTCTTTACTGCCGTCATCCACCAGAACCGCTTCCCAATCGTAATGATTAGATTTCATTACGTCATCGAGAACGGTTTTAAGTACCGGCAGATTTTCTTCTTCGTTATAAACAGGAACAATTACAGATATTTTCATTTAATTCGCTTGAACGTATGGATTCGGGAATTGCTTCGGCAGGTGGCGATATACTCCGTCATCGGCAATTCTTCAAAGTGTTCCGAGTCTAACACGGTATTGTAATCTTGTTTATAGGCGTAATCGACGATAAACAGGTAATCCGCTTCATTCAACCATTTTTTCTGGAGTTCTTCATTCCAGTAGCCATAGCGAAACAGGTCATCTGCATTACCGCCGCGCCGAAAGGCATACCCGTCATTTAATTGCGGACCGTAAATGTTGATGTCTTTCATGTACAAAAGCGGGGCGGGCGATAATCCGCCTTCCCAGTAGATTTTGGAGCCAGGTGGTACCAGCGATGCCAGATGCCGGCCGGCTGCCTCGGTGGTGGCGATGACGTCACCGCCGCAATCCGGTTCGGGTGGATTCCCGAATACAACCGTTGGACTGAGCAACAGCCCCAGAAGGAAGAACGAAAGCAGGGTGAATGCGCCCCATGAGATGTTCGGGCGGTTCTTTCTCCAGAATTGGAAGGCGGCTGCTGTCAACAGAAGGAAAAGAACCGTTACAACAAAACCGGCCACCGTCGGAATGATTTGCGAAAGCTGGTCGTAGGAATATCCAAATTTATTGGACAAAGCCCGCCAGAGTTCCGTGGAACCCGGCTGGAATTGCATATTCTTGATGCGCGGGATACTCAACCTCATCAGGGTATCGTCAAGTTCCTGATAGGCGCCATAGCTGATGCCCGTGCCGGTGAACAGAATAAGCAGGATGATAAGGGCCTGCTGCCACCAGGATGTTTTCAACCGAAGAAATGGCGCAGATACAGCTACCATTGCTACGCCGATAATGCTGAAAAAGTTCAGGTACAGGCCGAAACAAAAGACGCAATAGTCCTTCCAGAGGGCGGCATACATGTGGGCAGCGACCATCAGTACGGTGGTTACGGCCAGAAATACCACGGTTCGAAAGCTGGACGTCTTCCGCCAGCCCGAGCCATCCGGCCAGAGGAGGAGCAGAACGATCAGACCGAACATCATGGCAAAGTGAAAGCGTATTCCCTGCCAGAAGGAATAAATGCGTGAGGCCAGATTGATGTTTGGATCCCAGATGGCTGTTGCGGCTGGAAGCTGGGGAAAAAGTTGGGTGAGTTGACGGGGTATCCAGGAAGACCAGATGACCGTCATAATGGTTGGCCAGTAGAGGATGTGCACTAACACCAGCAAGATTGTGCCGGGGACAGCTGTCAGCAGAGCCTTTTTCCAGCCGTGTTCAATGATGATATAAATCAGATAGAAACCAAATACCGGGAGCATGTTTTCACGGGTGAGAATGCTGGCAGCAAAAATCAGGCCGGAGGTCATCAATTGCCAGATTTTGCGATCCCGTCCTACACCAATCGCAATGGCTGTCATTAACAGGCAGCTCACCACACCTTCTGACAGTGCCTGAGCATACATGCGCACCACACCCGGATTAATGGCGATCACCGCAACGGCTGCGGCTGCCCACCATGCACCGGCTTCCCGCCGAACAAACCACCATAGTGATATTAATGTGATCAATCCGAGGAAGATAGCAAATATCCGGCCGGTTAGTAACCCGGGTCCAAACACTGCCTGGGCAAGGCCGGGAATAAGGAAGGCAAAGGGCATCTTGTTCGTCCAAACCCCGTATGGTTGGAACGGTTGAAATACCCCGGTAACGAAAAGTAAACCCTTATAAAGATAATTACCTTCATCCAATGTGGAAGGAAGCTGGTGAATATAGACCAGCGCCTGCCCCAGAAAGAGCAGCAACCCGGCACCGGCTGCCACGATGGGTATTGAATGATGCTTTGCGAATTGTTTCATAGATAGATGGGTATTTTATCATCACCACTGTCTGTTCATTCGAGGCAAAGGTATACCATATGGCGTTCGATATTCAAAAAAAAGAGCGGTCAACCGACCGCTCAATACTGCTCAGGCTTTTTGTTTTCGCTTGACCCAATCCCACACTGCGCCACCGATTAACACACCCAGCGAGAGGAGAATGATCACCAAAAGCATTGTGTTGAATGGCATCCGGCTCAGGAGGTTGTAATAACGGCTTAAATACCATGAGATGAAAAAGACCAGGAAGATCCCTTCCACTACGAGAATTCGTCCCAGCCAGGCGTCTTTGTTGCGGCGGGCGAAGTTCCAACCCCAGGCCGCGATCAACGCCAGCCAGGGGAGGAAGATGGTGCGGTAGCGCGGATTGTCCCACTGGTCACCACCCGCCCGGGCGGATGAAATGACCACCCACACAACACAGGCCAGGGTTGACCAGGCCAGCAGACGGCGGCGGATCGGGTCTTTTTCACGCCAGAGAGCGATCAAGGCGTAGACTATGAATGGAGCCAGGGCATACCATCCGGCGGCCAGCAGGCTGCTGGTCACCCGCCAGATAGGCAAAGCCGGGTCTGTAAGGGCGGCGGGCAAGACTGGTTGTGTCAAACCGTAGCCAACAATAAAGGGGATACGCAGGTCAACCCCCAGTTCTTCAATGGCTTTCTGGATGCGTCCACTGTTGTATTCGGTCATGCGGGTATCAAACACGGAAGTACTGGCCACCCAACGCCATCCGTAAACGGCAAATACCAGCGCCGCTCCAATCAAAATGACCCAGGAAATCTTCTGCCATTTTTCGGGAAGTGCATCCACATAATGCTCCAGCCAGAACCAGACAGCCAGTACTCCGATGATCGGAAGTGCCACCCGGCTGGAAAACCAGGCCATGGCACCCAGACTGACAATGAGGACGGCGATAACATTTTTCCGGTCAGCCGATTTCCACATAGCTGCCGCCCAAAAGGCAATGGCCGCCAATCCCAGGATAAAGGGTTCGCGCATTTGCGAGGCACCCAGCAAAATACTGCTGGGGTAAAGGGCAAATATCCAGGCTGATAGCAAAGCTGGGGCATCCCCGAAACGTTTACGCAATGCCAGAAACAAGAAAGGAATGCCAATGCTGCCGGCGAAAGCAGTGAAAAGAACGATGAACAGCGGGCGGTGAGCATCTGAACTGAACACAGAATACACGGCCGCGCTGAATGCCAGCAGACCGCCGTACTGGTCTGTCACATATTCTTTCCCTGTAGCAGCTTCCATCACTTGATGCGCCTGCGATAGTTCCCATGATTGTCGGTCGCGCTGTGCGGCATCATAAAAAACATACCCGGCATTCTGAGTAGGTTCGTCATATCCGAAGGTGGGGAGCAAGGTGTACATCCCAATCCCTACAAGCATACGCAACAGATACGCCAGTGACATTATCCAGGCCAATGTTCGGGTGCTTCCTGCCCATTTCCAGGCTGAGAGAAGTCCAAATACCGAACATGCCGCAATGAGGGCAGAACCCCAGAAACTGTTAATAAATGGACCCGGAGAAACCAGGGCAACGAGGATGCCAAATAGAACACCCGCCAAAATAGAGATAAGAGCAAATTTTAATAATTGATTCTGTTTCATATGATGGATCAGTCCATTCCTTCCAATGCCAGTCTGGCCCGGTTTTTCCAGGAATACTGCATAGAATCTTGTTTTGCCTGTCTGGCAAGCAAGGCCGCACCCTCAGGGTCAGCCCGAAGTTCTTGTATTGTCTTCACCCAGGAATCTACATTTACCGGAGGGCAAAAAATGGCGTTGCTTACATTCAACACTTCATGAAGCACGGGCAGTTCGCTGGTCATAATGACACGGCCGGTGGCCAGATAATCAAACATTTTCATCGGGCTGCAAATCTCGGCGGAATTACCTCCGCTGCTCCCGGCAATGGCTTTTTCGTAGGGCATCAACAAAACGTCGCCTGCAGCCTGATACAGAGGAAGTTGCATTTTGGGGACGAAACCGGTGAGGATGACATTCTTCAATCCGGCAGACTCTACTTTTGTCTTCCATCGGGCTGTATCTTCGGGTTTTCCTCCCACCCACAGGAAAGTGACATCCGGCAGGCGGCCGGCCAGCTCGAACAGCAGATCCATTCCGCGCCCGGCATAAAAATGACCGGTATAGACAGCGGTGAATCTATCCGGTAGATCGAGAATAGATCGAGCCATGGCTGTATCCGGCAGGTCGCGATAGCGTTCCAGATCAACCCCGTTGGGCGCAATGCGGATGATCTCAGGGTCAATGGATTCGTGAAGCTGCTTTTCCAGTCGTTGTTGAAGGGCACGGGTAATCACCAGTACACGTTTTTTCTGTTTTGAACCCAGAAACCAGCGAAAAAAACGGGGGCCGGCAAAACCGGTTAACCGGTCGTGCAGTTCAAGCACGGCGGGAAGGCCGTTCTTTCCTGCCAGCCAGGCCGCCTGCGGCAGCCATGTGTAGACCAGATCTGCCTGCCAGTGCCGGGACTGTTGTACACTTTTCCAGATGAAGTCATAGCGTTTTAAACGTGGGTTGGATGCAACGAAAGTCACGTCAAACCGAGAGGATAACTCATACAGATCAACCAGATCATCCCACACTACCTGACTATCACCCGGGAAGAATACACGAACTTCATGCCCGAGAGATGCCAGGGCATGCGATGCCTTGACGGCCTGGATGCTGTTGGCTGTATTGGAAGGAATCACCGAAGGGGTTATACAGGCAATCTTCATGGTCAAATCAGGAACTGGCTGGCAGGGGAGAGACTGATTCTACTTTGCGCAGCGTCTGGAAACCCTGCACGATAATCATACCAACTGTGAAGACAAAATACGCACTCAACAACCAGGCTTCCGTCAAATAACCGGCGCCCGGTAAAAGCAGAAATGCCAGTGCAACTTTTACGACCATCCCCCAGAACCCAACCCGCAGGGGAACTTCTGCCCTGCCAAGTGCCAGCAATAAAGGACGGTTCCAGAACAGAATATTAGCCGTGCCAAAACCGATCAACAAAATCATGAGAACCGGGAAAGAAGGCAGGAATTCGGGGCGATAGATATGAATGGTCTTCCCGAAAATGAGCCAATTCTGGAAGAGCACCGGTTTTCCAAATAGCAACAGACCAAACGCTACGGCACCAGTCCAGGCGGCGGCGATCAAGGTGACCCTTTGCAGCAGGCGGCGCAGGTTGTCCCATTTGAATTGTGCTACACAACGGGTGATTTCAGGATACGTGGTACTGATGAATGGTGTGATGGGCATCACCACCAGGTTGATGATGGCCAGGGCGGTTTTGAAATACCCGGCTTCCAGAGGTGAGAAGAAATATCCCACCCACAACACTTCGCTATCGCGGGCGACCATATTGATCGTACTGCTGAAATTGGTGCTTAGTGAAAATTTTAGGAATTCTGATTTAGGCGGCAGCAGGTTGAATGGCGCCTTGAACCAGTCAGCGCCGAGCATTTTCGGCAGCCAGTAGATGGCTAATAAGATTGGTGCCAGACCAAGAATCACTTTACCGGTCAGGTAAGCCAGCATCACAGTCATCAATCCGGTTTTTGTGAAATAGGCAACCACGATGATGGCGGCAGTGGCCACACTCTGTAAGAAGTTGATCATAGCCTGGCTGCGGTAATGCCCACCTATTTGCAAGATTCCGGTGGCTGTTTCGGTGGTGATGTTGGACAGAATGGACAGTCCATAGATCAGAAAAAGGGGTACAGTAGTCGGATCATCCGCCAGGTAACGGGCAGCCAGCGGCGCCAGGGCAGCCAGAATGCCGTAAGCCAGCAGAGAAGTAACTCCTTCGATTAAGGCGGAAGCCTTGACAACGGCTGCAGCAGCCTGTTTCTCGTCTTTTGCCAGGTGGTCACTCATGTATTTGACGACCACATCACCCATGCGGAATGATAGCAGCCGGTTCACATTGGATACGGTACTGATGACAATCCCCAGGACGCCAAACACACGAACCCCCAGCAGATTGGCGGTCAGAATACTTAACAGGGCACTGATCACATTGCTGGTGAACAAATACCCTGAATTTTTGACTACGCGGCCCAGCACGTGATCTTGCCGCCAACGATCCAGCCAGCCGTTCATGGGGTAAGTATCTGACTGACCCAGCTGCGTTCAGACAGGTACCAGTTCACCAGATTGGGGATGCCCTCTTCCAATGAAACTTGCGGTTCCCAACCAAGCATGGAACGGGCTTTATCCACATTGGCGCTGTTTTCCATCACATCGGCAGGATGCCGGTCCTGGTAGATCACATTGGCTTTCTTGCCCACCAGGTCTTCCACTTTGTGGATCAGGTCATTGATTGTGATTACCTGGTGTCCTCCCAGATTGATGACCTCATACCCGACGGGTTTCAATCCGAGAATGGTACCGCGGGCAATGTCATCCAGATAGGTAAATCCGCGGGATTGAGTCCCGTCTCCATTGACACGCACCTCGCGGCCTTCGGCAATCCACTGGCAAAACCGAAACATGACCATATCCGGCCGGGCAGCCGGACCGTATACGGTGAAATAGCGGAAGATAGTTACATCAAGGTTGTGAAGGTAATGGTAGCTGTGGCACAATGCCTCGGCACCTTTTTTTGTGGCTGAATAGGGTTGTAATGGGTAATCTGACGAGGCAGTCTCCGGGGTTGGGATGGGCGGATTGGACCCGTAGATGCTGGATGTGGAGGCCAGAATGAACTTCTTCGTACCTGTCCGTACAGCCACCTCAAGCATATTGAGAGTACCGTTGACGTTGGTGTTTACATACACCCACGGGTTCTCAACGGATTGCCGTACACCGGCGCGGGCGGCCAGGTTAATTACGCCGTCATAGGGACCTTTATCGACCAGTGCCAGGGCGGCATCTTTATCGGATATGTCCATTTTGACGAAATTAAACAATTCCTGTTTTTGCAGCCGCTGAAGGCGGTAATCCTTCATGCGAACATCATAGGCGTCATTCAGATTATCAACGCCCACCACAGTGTGCCCGGCATCCATCAGAAACTGACTGACGCGGGAAGCGATGAAACCGGCGGCTCCGGTGACAAGGTAGCGGCTCATTACAACCTCACGACTTTCGGATTGTCTTTGCCTGCGTCTCCCAGGGCATTACGGGTATCCAAAATCAGTTGGGCTTCGGCTAGGATGGCTTTGTAATCATACGTGGAGTGGTTGGTAACTATGACCACACAGTCAGCTTCACGCACGGCTTTCATCAAATCCGGCACAGATTGCATGGTCCAGCCGTCATGCTGGATGGTGGTGATGCGTGGATCATGATAGCTGACTTCGGCACCTTTCTGCTGCAACAGGTGGATCACATCCAACGCCGGAGATTCGCGCAGGTCGTCAATGTCAGGTTTATACGCGGCGCCAAGAACGAGGACTTTGCTGCCGTTGATGGCTTTCTTGCGGTCATTCAGGGCGTCCTGTGTTTTTGTCACCACAAAGCGCGGCATACCAGTGTTGATTTCAGACGCCAGTTCAATGAATCGAGCAGTGTAATTCAGGGCTTTTAATTTCCAGGAAAGGTATAACGGATCGATCGGAATACAGTGACCGCCCAACCCGGGGCCGGGAGAAAATTTCATAAAGCCGAATGGTTTTGTTGCGGCGGCATCGATCACTTCCCAAACATCAATGCCAAGCCGGTCGCAAATGAGAGCCAGTTCATTTACCATTCCGATATTGATCATGCGGAAAGTGTTTTCCAACAGTTTAGCCATTTCAGCAACTTCGGCAGATGATACCGGTACCACCTTTTGGAGGGCGCCAGAATACCAGGCGGAAGCCACCTTGCTGCAGGCTGGAGTGATTCCGCCCATGACTTTGGGGGTATTGATGGTGGTGAAATCTGTTCGGCCAGGATCCACGCGTTCGGGTGAGAAGGCCAGGAAAACGTCTTTTCCTACTTCTAATCCGGCTTCCTGATTCAGACGGGGCAGGATCAATTCTCGGGTGGTTCCAGGATAGGTGGTGGATTCAAGCACAATTACCATGCCGGCATGGACATATTTCGCCAGCTGGTCTGTGGCGCTGACAATGAAAGAAAGATCAGGATCGCCCGTCTTCCGCAATGGGGTAGGGACACAGATGCTGACGGCGTCTAAGTTTTTGATGGCAGAAAAATCGCTGGTGGGGATCAATTTCCCGGATTTAATCAGTTTGGCTACAGTCTCTGAGGGAACATCCAGAACATAGCTCTTTCCCTTTAATAAGGAATCCACTTTGCTCTGCATGGGTTCGATACCCGTTACTGTGAAACCGGCTTCGGCAAATACCACTGCCAGAGGCAGGCCGACATATCCAAGTCCTAGAATGCCGATATGGGCTGTTTTATTTTCAAAGCGTTCAATCAGTTGCTTTTGATAATCCATTTTTGTCCTCTTAGAAAAGACTGAGTTGTGTAGCAGAATCGGCTGGATCTTCAGACTGGGCTGCCGGAGCCTGCGTAACAGGTCGGGCAGGGACATTCTGTTTGATCGATTCTGCCAGATGTAAAAAATCACGTTCAACCGTAGATTTTAATGCCGGTTGATGTAAAGCGGCAGCCGGATGGTACATGGGAACGATAATTCGTCCATTTACTTTGCTGGCCTGTCCGTGAACGGCTCCAATGCGTGCCCGCGGAAAGAAAATGGCCATTGAAAACCGGCCAAGTGTGACGATAACCTTCGGGTTTATGGCGGCTATCTGGCTTTCGAGATAGTCGCGGCAGGCGGCTAATTCTTCGGGAAGTGGATCCCTGTTATCAGGCGGACGGCATTTTACCACATTGGTGATGAAGACTTCTTCACGGGTCAGGCCGGCCCTGGCCAGCAATTCACTGAGAAAATTGCCGGCGGCACCCACAAAAGGACGCCCCTGTTCATTTTCATAGAATCCAGGTCCTTCGCCGATCAGCATGATCTGCGCATTAGAAGGTCCCTCGCCGGGTACAGGCAGTTTCCTCGTGGAATGTAAAACACATTGCTGGCAGATTGATATTTGATGGGCTATCTGAGCCAATGTATCAGCAGGCGTCATGCGAACCTCCACCGGCCTGGTCAATACCTGAAGCCAGGAATCGTGCTTCGATGGCAGACAGGTTATCTAATGTTAACTCATTCATATCCATCAGCAATGCGTCTTCGTGATTATCCACATAATAATTCTTGCGAATACCTACCTGTACAAAGCTGAACTTTTTATACAGATCAATAGCAGATAAATTGCCCGCACGCACTTCGAGCATGGCATGTGTGGCACCTTCCCGGCAGGTTTCTCGCAGAGAATGCAGCAAAAGACGCCAGCCGATGCCATTTCTGCGGTAGTCTTTATGCACGGCAAACGTGGCTACATGGGCTTCATCTTCGATTAGATAAATCACGATCATTCCAAGGATCTTTTTACGATCGCCGGTATCTTTTGTGGCGGCTACAAAACACCGTGATACATGACTCCCCGTCAATTCATAGACATACGAATTGAAAGGCCAGGGCAGGGTAAATGAATCCAGCTCTATCCGGTAAACCTGGGGAAGATCATCCAGCGTCATGGGACGCATTTCGAAGTCCTCAGGAATGGGATTCATCAGGCAATTACCTCATTCACATGCAGATAAATGGGAGCCAGGGTGACCGGGTCGTCAGACTGATTGTCTTCCAATTTTTTCCAACCGAGTTCAGCCAGAACAGACGGTCGGCGCAAACCCTGCGCGGGAGAACACAGGTGTACGTTTTTCCATTTGCGCGAAAGGATCTGCCGTTCTTCGGCAGTCAGCTCACCGCAAATGAGAGACGGTTGATGGATTTCGTCGCACAGGTCTTGCGCAGTCTGAACTTTCATGTCACCCGTAAATGTCCACCCATTTTCTTTGTAATCATACCAGCAAACCGCCAGACGGGTTCGCCCGGCTGGCAAAACGGCCGCCATTGGCAGGTCTGAGGGCGGTTGTGCAGCAGCCAGAGCATCCAATGATGGGATACCTGCCACCGGGATCTTTAATGCCAGTGCCAGACCTTTGACGAAAGCCAATCCGACCCGCAGGCTGGTGAATGAACCAGGCCCGGTAGCCACTGCGAGACCAGTCAGGTCTGATGGAGTGTTATGATTCTGCTTGAGCATCCGGTCAACCGCCGGAGCCAGTTCTACGGTATGGCGGGCCTGACTTTGCCACAGGCTTTCTGCCGGTATTCGATTCCCATCATATAAAGCCAGACCCAGTGTCTGTGTGGATGTATCTACAGCCAAGAGCATATCAGGCTCCTACTACTTTCTTCTTAAATTGATCCATTAAAACCTGGCTGCGTTCACCATAGGCGGTGAATAACAGGCCGCGTTGTTCATCAGCCATCCAGGTCATATTAATCCAGAGTGCATTATGCGGCAGGGCATCCTTGATGCGTTCGGCCCATTCGATCATCAGGGCACCCTGTTCCAGCATCCGATCAAGATCAAGATCAAATGCTTCAGCCGCATTCTCAAGCCTGTAAGCGTCCATGTGATACAGGGTCTCTCCAGACTTGCGGTGATACTCATTCACAAGAACAAAGGTGGGACTGGAAACCGTATCCACCGAATTCCAACCACGGGCAATTCCCTGAACCAGCGTGGTTTTTCCGGCACCCAGATCACCGCTCATACAGATCAGGTCGCCCGGTAAAAGCAATGAACCTATCCGGGTCCCCAGTCGGCGGGTTTGTTCGGGGCTGCGGCTGAAGAATTCAAAATTATGAGTATCCATAATCGGCATTTGTGCCGTCCTTTATTCAGGATGGGTAATCCCCACCCGGGCTGCCAGAATGCGGGCAATTTCGCGGGCGGCCTGTGGTCGGGCAATCCGGCGGCAGGCGGAGGCAGTCTGCCAGCGCAGTTCGGGTTCTCGCAACCACTTTTGCAGGGTTTGCACCACCATTTCTGGTTCCGGCGCCCAGACGCCCGCTCCTTCGTTAACGACATAATCTACATTACCATCTTCCTGGCCGGGCATCTTACTGTACAGGATGATTGGAAGACCGGCGATACATGCCTCGCTAATGGTGCCTGGACCGGCTTTGGTGACCAGTACATTGGAAGCCTGCATTAAATCTGGCATATTCTTGACAAATCCATAGATCGTGACCGGCATATTCCAGTTATGCTTTTCCAACCGGTCTTTCAAATCCCGGTTGCGTCCGGCGATGATGACCAGGGCAGCATTCAGGTGGGCATCATTGATGGCATGGGCTGTCTTTTCCAACGGGCCCATCCCTTCCCCTCCACCGATCAAGAGAATTACCGGAAGATCAGTCGGCCAGCCGAGACGTTGGCGGATTTCCTGAGAATCTTCTTTCATATGGCAGAATTTATCCGCTACTGGCAGTCCAACCACTTTGATTTTTTCGGGATCGATACCAAATTCAATTCCATTTTCTCGTGCAATGTTTGTGGGAACGATGATTAAATCTGCCCGGTTGTCATACCAGGCGGCATGCGTCGAAACCATATCTGTAACAACCGTGATAAATGGGTTGCGCCGGTTGCGCAGGGTGCGCAGCACAGGTGTGTTCATTAATGGGTGCACGCTGACAATCAAATCACAGGGATGTTCTTCCATCAAGCGGTAGATCGACCGGCGGATATACGGCCACGCTACATTGTTAATATTGCGAATACGTCGGGGGCTGTTGGTTTGACGATACCCAAAGCTCCAGGCGGCCGGGATACGAGATAGCGGCGGATATATTTCAGGGGCTTTGTTCAAAGGTGGAGGAGCATAATCGCGGAACAGGTCAACCATTTCATAGGTGATCTGGTTGGGGAATTCCAATTCGATGGCTTCAATGATGGCTTCTGAAGCACTGCGGTGCCCGCCGCCGGTATCGGAAAACAGGAAAACAATATGAGGTATTTCAGGTTGACGAATTTGCATCGGATTCTTTCGGTATATGTTTTTTTAAGCGTCTGGCCAGCTCACGACGTGGAAGGATAATTTTCCGTTTGCAGATGCAGCATTCCAGACCGATATCTGCCCCCAGGCGGATGATCTTCCACTCAAAACTTCCGCAAGGATGGGCTTTGCGGAGCCGGACGACATCTTCAAGATTTATATCAGGCAACACGCAAAAAATTATACTCTACCCCCGCATGTTATAATCCTCCAACTGTCATGTTAAACATGAATCTGGCTACAATTCTTTCCAGAATTGTCACACTGGTAATTGCTTTTACCGTGCATGAATTTTCGCATGCCTTTGTGGCTAATGCATATGGCGATGATACGCCACGACTGCATGGCCGGTTGACGTTAAATCCGCTGGCTCACCTGGATGTGATGGGTTCCATGTTGCTTCTGGTGGCTGGTTTTGGCTGGGCCAAGCCGGTTCCCATCAATCCGTATGTTTTAAAGAGTCGATCACGGTCTTCTGTGATGTGGGTATCTCTGGCCGGGCCGATTTCCAACCTGTTATTAGCCTTTGTGGCAGCCCTTCCGCTGCGTTTTCGTCTGGTGCCCTACTCACCGGTTCAAAACATTCTTTTCCCCACGCCATTTTATTTTTTACTCGAATTCATTGTGATAAATCTGTCTTTGGCGATTTTTAACGTGATCCCGGTTTCTCCGCTGGATGGTGAGAAGGTGCTGGAGTATTTACTGCCTTCCAGTGCCCTTCCATCATTTGAACGGCTTCGCCCTTATGGCCCGATGATCCTGCTGGTCGTAGTTTTTGCTCTGCCATACCTGGGTCTTGACCTGATCAGTTTGATCATGACACCCATCATCCGCGGCTTACTTCAATTGTTTGTAGGATAAAACTATGGACACAACATTTACCATAATCGGATTGGATCGAGTTGGCATTTCACTGGGACTGGCATTGAAAAAGGCAGACGACGGATTCGTATGTACAGGTTTTGACTTTGAAGCCTTCCGCCGTGATGAAGCTGCCCGGTTGAAAGCCGTGGATAAAACAGAGGCAGATCTTCATCCATCTGTCCGAAATGCCGACGTTGTTTTATTGAATGTTCCGGCAGGTGATGTGATCGCCTGGCTGGATGAATTAATGCCCGAATTAAAAGATGATGCGGTTCTGGTGAACCTTTCCGCCGCTCACAATGCCGTCTGCGAATGGGCGGCTGCCCATTTACCTGCCCACCGTACTGTGGTCAATGCCACTCCGTCTATCCAGGGAAACTGCCTATCGAATGATGATCCCACGGCGGACCTTTTTAGAGAAGGTCTTGTGCTGGTTTCCACCCCAAGCGGAACCGGTGAACAGGCCATTCAGCAGGTGGAAATGCTATCTGAAATCCTTGGTTCCACCGTCATGTTCTCGGATCCTCTGGAAGCCGATGGCCTGCTTTCTCAGATAGATTTATTCCCCCGGCTGGCCATGCTGTTGTACCTGAGAAGCATCACCGGTCAGCCTGGCTGGAAGGATGCCCGCAAAATTACCGGACCTGTCTTCTGGCAGGCGGCGCAAATTCTTGGGATGTTCCCGGTAGGGAAATTGGCGTCACAGGAAATTACATATCAGCGCGAAAACACTCTGCGGATGCTGGAAATGCTGCGCGAGCAGATTGACCGGCTTCAAGAAGAAATTCAATCTGACGAGGCGGCGGTTCTGGAGAAATCTCTTCAGAAAACCCTGGAAGATCACGATGCCTGGGTAAAACAACGTATTGAAGGCAGTTGGGATGGCAAGGGAAAGGGTGATGATGAGGTCAAGTCGGCAGGGATCTGGAAAAAACTTCTGGGGATCAGTCTTCCACAAAAGAAAAAGTAAGGTTTCTGCCTGATGGCTTTCTTCTGTTATATTGTTGAATGTTCTGACGGCACGTACTACACCGGGTGGAGCACTGATCCAGAACGCCGGACAAGAACCCACAATGCCGGGCGAGGGGCGCGCTATACCAGCACCCGCCGACCGGTAAAGTTGGTCTATATTGAAGAGGTTGAAAGCCTTTCTGCTGCTTTAAAACGAGAACGTTCGCTCAAGACACTGGATCATCAACGAAAGCGGAAACTTGCTAATGCCTATAAACAGGTATGCATTACCGATAAAGAAATATAAAACTCCTGCCAGAAAATGAACTGCAAAATGGCAGGAGTTTTTGATTTTATACAATGAAAATCAATCAGAGAAAACCGGCAGATGCCCCAGAGAAACGATCTGATTCCATTTGGCGCGTTCGCCTTCGGTGAGGATGGCTGCTTCGGCGGCAACGTTGGCGTTGGCTTTTTCCATCAGCAGACGCATTCCCTGAAGGGTGGAACCGGTGCTGATCACATCATCCACAATCACAACAGATTTTCCATCCAACAGGCGCAGGTCTTTTTCATCCAGATACAGAGTCTGCGGCTGACCAGTGGTGATGGAAAGTGTTTCAGCAGAAAGCGCCTTACCCATATACGGTTTGTAACTCTTGCGGAGGATCACGTACGGCTTGCCCGTTTCAATGGAAAGGGAATAAGCCAGTGGGATGCTTTTG
Source organism: Leptolinea tardivitalis (assembly GCF_001050275.1). Classification (GTDB taxonomy): domain Bacteria; phylum Chloroflexota; class Anaerolineae; order Anaerolineales; family Anaerolineaceae; genus Leptolinea; species Leptolinea tardivitalis. The sequence continues at coordinate 88,963 of NZ_BBYA01000010.1, read as the reverse complement.
GTTTCGGCAGTGACCAGAATTTCATAGTTCAGGGTCGCCAACTTCTTGGCCAATTCTTTTGCACAGGCCTGTACCAGTTCGGTATCGCCGAGGATATTAAGGATGGCGATTTTTAAGCCTGGTTTGACTTCAAACAGCGGTAGATCGCGGTGAACACCGGCAATATCAATAGGATAGACGGGACGCTTGTCTGTCATTGAGATTCCTCCAGAGGGAAATTATGACGAATAAATACAATATACCCCAAAGTGTATCATAAAGAAGCTGAAATACGAGTAACGAGTGATAGAATCGGTACGTGCCGGGGACGCCGACCCCGGCACGTACATAAGGAGGAGAAGAAGAAGAGAAGTCGCCCTTTGATATTTAATATACCCATCGCCGCCCGGTACCGCTTGACGATTACCCTACGCTTAACCTACGCTGGTCTAACAATTTCATAAAAATAAAATGAAAGATTCATTAAGAGAAAATGAACCAGGATACTCTAAATTATAAAGCCGGATATATCGCTTTGGCGGGCCGCCCCAATGTGGGCAAGTCAACATTAGTGAATACCATCATGGGACAAAAGATTGCGGCGGTCTCTCCAAAACCTCAGACCACCCGCCGGCGCCAGCTCGGCATTCTCACACTACCACAATCGCAATTGATCTTTGTGGATGCCCCCGGCATCCACCTTCAACATCACAAGCTGGGTGAAGCCTTGAATCAGACCGCCGAAGAAATCATCTCAGATGTTGACGTGATCGCCTGGGTGGTCGATGGATCGGCTGAACCTTCAGGAGATGACCTTCAAGCCCGCGATTTATTAATCCAGGGGAAACGCCGGAAAAAACTGGTACTGATCGTCAACAAAATTGATCGTGTGCTGGAAGAGAATAGACCGGCCGTACTGGAACGATACCAGTCATTATTACCCGATGCCCGCCCTGTGCTGGTTTCTGCGACAACAAAAGAAGGTGTGGATGAACTTCTGGCTGTTATTTCCGATCTGCTGCCGGTTCATCCTCCATATTATGACGAAGATGAAATCACCGATCTGTACGAACGGGAAATTGCTGCTGACCTCATCCGTGAAGCGGCATTAAAACACCTGCGTGAAGAAGTGCCGCATGCCCTGGCTGTGCGCGTAGACGAATTCAAAGAACGGGAGGATGGCAAAACCTATGTGGCTGCCACGCTGTTTGTGGAGCGTGAATCACAGAAGGGCATCGTCATCGGCCAGGGTGCAGAAATGTTGAAACGCATTGGAACCAGCGCCCGGGTTGAGATGGAAAAAATGGGTGACCGCTCAATATTCCTTGAACTGCGTGTCAAAGTGGCAAAAGGCTGGCGTGATGATCCAGATTTTCTACGCCGGTTGGGTTTCGAAATCAAAAAGAAGAAATGATCAAAGAATATTCAGAATAATTCATCAGGCCGGGATTTATCCCGGCTTTTTAATCTTTCGGAGGAACTTCGGTTACGAACAAAGACCGGCCATAATTGTATTGTGATATCACCACGGGCTTTTTGGGGTTATGGAAATCATCAAACCGTATCATTCCTGTAACTCCGGTCAATTCCAATTCTTCCAATGCATCTCTTACTTTGACCACATTGTTCTTCCCGACGTTATCAAAAGCGGTCAGTAACAGGGAAGCTGTATCATACCCCAGGGCAGCTATCATATCGGGGCGTTTCCCTGTCTTTAGTTGGTATGTTTTCACAAATTCAACTGCTTCTGGCCGTGGATTGTTTATTGAAAAATTCGTGGAATACAAGCCTTTCTCAACCACACTCTTGATCAAATTTCTATCTTCCCATGAATCAGGACCCGCCAGTTGAGCCTTGATTCCGGCCGTTTGGATCTGACTGGCTACCAGGTTTAATTGTTTGCTCCACATCGGCAGATAGATTACATCTGGATTAAGGTCTCGAACTCTGGTCAGGATACCTGAAAAATCCTTATCAGCACTGATCCCTAATGAATTCATCAGGATTGTTCCGCCTTCTCCTGTATAGGTGTTGGCAAAAGCCTCGGCCAGTTCGTAGGAATACATATCATCGCTGTTTGCCAGAATGACGGCTTTTTTAAACCCGTTCAATACCAGATAGCGAGCCATTGCTTGAGCCTGATACCTGTCAAGGTAACAGGTGCGGAATACAAACCTTCTTCCATTGCCATCGGAATCAATCGTCAACATGGGTGACGAGGCAGCCGGACTGATCTGCAACGCCCCTGATTGATCAAGTATGTCAGCGAGTGCAACAGAAGCCTCAGAACAGACATCGCCGATAAAGTAGGTGATGGTTTCCTCATGGATCAGACGATTGGCTTCAGAAATGGTTGTTTTGGGATCACACTTTGTATCAGCATAGACTGGAACGATCTTCCATCCATTTTCTGCATGGGAATCGTTCCAATCGTTGACAACCATCATTACACCATTGACCAATGACTTCCCATAAACAGCCATATTCCCTGAAAATGGTGCCATAATGGCAACTTTAATCTCTACAATTGGTACAGGTGTTTCTGGTGTTGTCGTTGTGTCAGGAGTAGGGGTTTCCGATTGAATCATCGGTGATGGTTGAAAGGAAAAGGCCAGAGCCAAACCGGAAAAAACAATGACCAGACATAATTTGCGGGTGATTTTCATTTTTCCTCCCGTATTCTGGTAAGAGGCCTAACAAGACTCAACCTCTGCATTGTTTGCCGTACTTATATAATAGTTATGAAACAGGCTATTTCAAGTGCGTCCTGAACAGCCCGATGTAACTCTGATTCCTGTGATGTATAATTGAATTCACATAATTGAATGGCAAATGACAAAACAAGGAGTAGGTTTTCATGAAAATTGCTATTGGTAGTGATCACGCAGCATTTGCACTTAAAGAAGTTGTGAAAAAGCATCTGCTTGATTCAGGACATGAGGTTCTGGATATGGGGACATATTCTCCGGAGCGGGCTGATTATCCGGTGTACGGTGAAAAGGTCGCCAAAGCCGTTATTAATGGTGATGCGAAATATGGCGTGGCGATCTGTGGAACTGGTGCCGGTATTTCCATTACGGCCAACAAAGTACCCGGTATTCGCTGTGTGTTGGCCAGTGAACCCTACACAGCCGTGCTGTCACGCCGTCACAATGATGCCAATATGCTGGCCATGGGCGCACGTGTTGTTGGAGAAGGACTGGCCTGCATGATCGTTGACCAGTTTCTCGAAGCTGAATTTGAAGGCGGCCGGCATGCCGACCGGGTAGCGTTGATCACCAAACTTGACCAGAATCGCGATTCTAAAAAGACCATACTTTCCTAGGAGGCAGGAATGAAAATTATGCATGAAGAAATTCGTGAAAGAATTGCCGAACTGGGAAAATTGATGTTTGACCGGAAACTGACGGATACCGCCGGAGGAAATATATCTGTTCGTGCCGGTGATCATGTGTGCATAACACCGCGTTATGCCGGGAGCAAGTACCAGTGGCGGCTGCGCCCCGAACAGGTATTGGTTACCGACATGGAAGGGAACAAACTGGAAGGTGAAGGGGATATCTCGCGGGAAGCCAAGGTGCATTATGCTCTTTTGAAAACCTACCCTGAATCTGGCTCGGTTGTACATGGGCATGCCCAAAACATTATGGTTTTTTGTGCGGCCAACAAACCCATGCCGCCGGTTGTGGAAGCCACTCAGAAATATGGGGTCATCAAAGTAAGCCGCTATGCTACAGCGCATTCCGGCGGGTTGGCCGCCAATCTACTGGCCGATTTTGCCGACCAGGGTGACAGGATTCGCGCTTCGGCGGCTGCTGTGATGGCGGTTTATCACGGTTTGTTTGTACTGGCGAAAGACCTTGAAACCGGTTTCGATGTGACAGAACGCCTGGACAGAAATGCCCGTGTGATTTTACAGGCACGCAGCCTGTTCCCGGCCAACGTAGACCCGGGTGAAGAGATGTATAAGGCATGCGCCGAAACCATTGCGGCATTCAAGGCGTCTCAGGCACCGAAATAAGTATGATCGTATCTGTAAACCCAAACACCTGCATTGATCGGACGCTGGTTGTTCCAGAATTTGTATTAAATAAAACCATCCGGGCGACCAAATTTGCCCTTGGAATGGGGGGTAAAGCAGCTGATGCCTCCTGGATACTGGGGGAATATGGCATTCCCAGTCTGACGCTGGGATTTGCGGCGGGAGCTTCCGGCAGGCAAATGGAGCAGATGCTTCAAGACCGGGGAGCTCAAACTGATTTCACCTGGGTGGAAGGGGAAACCCGTGTCCATACCATTATTGTGATGGAAGACGGCAGCGGGCAGTCAACTTTTGCCGTTCCCACTTTAATCGTTAAACCCGGCCATGTTGTGGACCTTGAAACCCGGTATTCCAGGGCCCTGGATCAGGCTTCCTGCGTGGTGGTTGGAGGCACTCTGCCGCCGGATGTACCCTTTGACCTGTATACCCGTCTGGTGAAAGAAGCCCGGATGAAAAGCATACCGGTGGCTCTGGATGCCAGCGGCCAGAGTTTGCGGGCTGGTCTTTCTGGCAGGCCGACGGTTATCAAACCGAACCGGATTGAACTGGAAGAACTGGTGGGCAGGAGCCTTACATCACTGGATGAAATCTATGCGGCAGGGAAGAACATCCAGCAAGAATATGGCTGTTCACTGGTTATCACCCTCGGACAGGACGGCACTCTGGCGATCTTGCCTGATGCCGCCTACCAGATTCCCATTCTGCCGGTTAAGGTCGTTTCAACGGCAGGAGCAGGAGATGGTATGCTGGCCGGGCTGGCTGCCGCACTTTCTGAAGGAAGGCCGCTGGAAGATGGATTGCGGTTAGGGACAGCCATGGCGGCGGCCGTCTGCATGCAGCTGGGCACGGCTGATTGCCGTAAAGAGGATATTGAAAACCTGCTGCCGCAGGTTCAAATCCTTTCATTTGCTTGATAAAACTTTTTAAACGAGAAAACCGGGAGCTTTTTGACTCCCGGTTTTTGTGTATTAATGTTTTTTATGGCCTTTTCCCGTCGGTTTCATTTCTGAACCGATATAAATACCGAAGGCGGGTAATATTCTGCGGTGGAGAAGCAGAATCAGTAATGTAGCCGCCAATGCTCCACCAAACACAATCATCGAGCTGTTCAGATTGTTCATGATGAACGGATCCACGAGCATGGCAATGGCCAGCGCCAGCATCAACGTACCGCCAATCAATTTCAAAATGCGGCCGTGTTTCTCTTCTATCTTGGTTGATTTAAGGCTAATGACGGCTGCCATAAAAATGCCTAATTCATCCAACTGGTAGATGAAGAGATACAAAAGCAGTAGCAGGGCGAATGCCAGAGGCGCCACTTTCTGGGCAGATAACAGGTTTGTCCAGATGACCGGAAAACCGGCGGTACAGGCAAATTCCACCAGCGAAACCCCGGCGGCCAGAACGATGGTCGCTCCCACCAGTCCCCAGAAGGAATCACTGGCATCCACAACCTTGCGCATTTTCTGGAAAAGTCCGGGTTTTTTATCGTCAGCAATGGTCAGTGAGACGCCCTCTTTATACCAGAAGTAATCCTTGATGTTGATCAGGGCAAAAACCAGCGCAACTATAGAGACAATGGCCTGCACCCACTCCATAGAACTTAACAATGTCAGCGCGCTGAACAATCCCAGAATAAAAAGTGCATACACACCAGCCGTGACGGTTATAAAGACGAGACCGATGATCATCACTTTCTTTCGTGATCCGGTATGTAATGTGATGGCAAGAAGCATGGTGAGCGCCCAGATCGAACAGGGATTAACGCCATCCACAAAACCAATCAACAGGGTAGCAATAGGTAGAGATTGGTTTTCCAGGTTTACCTCTCCCATTAATGGGACGTTGATAACGTTCGAGCCAGACGTATTTGTTTCTTTGGCTGAACTGGAAGCTGGGTCTATGGTTGGAACTGCTTCTGTGTTTGTAGAGGCTATCTCATCGGGTTTCAGGGTAAGCGGCAAACCGGCTGCCAATTCTGCCTCTGTCAGCGTGTCTTTCGCCAGATCTTTACAGCGGTTGGCGGAGCAATAGATGACGGTATCTTCGATTTCTTTACCGACACTGTCAGAATACCCCACCCAGTACTTATCTCCCAGGAAAGTGATGGGCACACCAGATGCTTCAAATCCGGCGGCTTTGGTTAATTTTTCCATGATGGGAATATTGGATTCAACATACCAAACTTCATAGGTGCGAATAGACAGATTGGGATATGCCTTCTGCAAGTTCGCCAAAAATGGCCGCTCGGCCGCGCAATGTGGACAGCCATTACCCCAGATAAGAGTGATGGTCACCGGGTTGACATTTTGCGCATAGACTTTTTGGGGAATTGTCAGTACAGCCGTGATGACCAGAAGAATCACAACAAGAAAAGCGTGGAAAAAGCGGCGCATTGTTTTCATAAGTCAAGTAGAATGCTCATTCGTCAAGTTGGAATGGGTATTTCAGGTCGGTATTGGGCATATTATAGCGTATGCAGAGAATTGACAATACAGAAAGGCAGGATCAACCGTATGTTTGATCCTGCCTGGATTATTATCTATATGTGAAATAAGCTGTTTTAATCGCAGGTCTGGAATGCAACAAGATGATTCTGCAATGAGGCCTGCTGAAGATTTGAATAAACCCTTAATAAATCATCATGGCTGGTGATATTTTTCAATGTGTCGTACAGAGCAGCATCTTCTATTTCTGCCTTCACTCCAGCCTGGCATGCGGATGCCTGGTCCGAGAAAACTGGCGTAGTATCCAATCCGGAATTACTGGGAACAGAGACACCGTATTTTTCAGCCTGTCTGATTAAAGCGGTTATATGTTGTTGTTCTGAAGCGGCAATTTGATCAAAAGGAATGACGGAGCCTAATTGCTGAATGACACTCTGATACAGATTGAATGCCTTGTATTCTTCCAGAATTGCTTTCGTAAGGCCTTCCTTCTCTTCAGTGGTCAATGGAATACCGGAAGAACCTGATCCCTGTCTGGATGTTCCTCCATTTCCTCCAGGGCCGCCGCGCAGATCACTGGATTCAATACCTGCGGCAGATACCGGTAAAGCAACTATCATAATACCCAGCATGGCTATCCAGATAGCGGCAAGGAAAGATGTTTTTATATTTCTACGGGTAAAGATACTCATTTTTCACTCCTCACAAGATTCAACGATTTGATGATTGGATGATACGGTTCTGTTGTGAAGGAATGATGAAGAATTGATGGGATTTTTGTGAGGTTTATTTCAGTTTTTGAATCTGCTGACGGGCATATATTCGCAGACTTTCCAAATCTTTATTGTCGTGGGTCCAGGCAATACATTCACGGTAGAGATTTTTGGCTTCCGCATTTCTTTTTAACAGGGTAAGGATATCACCCTGGTCGCATTTCAATTTGGCCCAGGCAGACTGCTCGTCTTCTGGAACCAGTGAAGATGCCTTCGCATAGGCTTCAACAGCCAACAACGGCCGACCAGCCTCGGTCATCTGGCGTGCCACCGTCTGGCAGGTTTGCGGGGAGGTGCATCGTTTAATTGAGGCCTGATTGGATTGGCGGGAAAGCCAGATCAATCCACCGGCCATGGTAATTAACAGAATCACCAGTCCGATAGCCAGAAGCCAACCGGTTTCCCTGTTGATAGTCTGTTTAACTGACGGGGTTGAGCGGGTCTGCCGGTTGGATTCCTTCCCTGAATCTCCAATCTTTCCCACTGGGCCGGGTGGTCTTGATGATTGAACCGGTTGGATGATGTTCATGAAATTTCTAGACATTTCTGATGCCGTGGAGAACCGGTCTGCCGGGTTTTTGGTCAGTGCCTTTTTCAGTAATAAAACCATGCTTTCCGGCAAGTCTGACCGGATGGTTCGTGGGTCTGGTAAAGGTGCAGCAATCTGTTTCTGCAGAACCGCAAGAGGTGATTCCGCGTCAAAAGGGACTGCTCCTGTTAACATTTCATACAGAATTATCCCCAGTGAATACAGATCGCTGGCAAAGGTCAGCGTTTTCCCCTCACATTGTTCCGGAGACATATAAGCCGGGGTTCCCAGAATGGAACCGGTGCGGGTGATTTCTGCCTCATCCACCATGCGTGATATACCGAAATCCGTTAGGAAAACCACATTGGAATTGTCAACCAGAATATTGGCCGGTTTCAAGTCGCGGTGCAACATCCCCTGTGTATGGGCGTAATCCAATGCGCTGGCTATTTGTTTTAAAATTCGACCGACCTGATCAAACGGCATGTATTTTCCAGAAGCTCGCAGCGCTTCCAGGGTCTGTTTAAGCGTTCCACCACGGATATATTCCATCACAAGGAAGAGACTATCTCCCTGTGTGTCAAAATCATAGACCTGAACGATCCCGGGATGACGGAGTGAAGCCGACAAGCGGGCTTCACGTTCAAAACGGGCAATAAAGGCCGGGTCATCCGTCAGTGACGAATGCAGCACTTTAATAGCCACATCGCGATTCAGTTTCTCATGCCGGCCCCGGTAGACTTCCGCCATCCCTCCGTGACCAATGCATTCCATCACGCGGTATTTTCCCAGCAGGCTACCGGAAGGAGGATACAGGTCGGTCATCCGGCCAGCTCAATTTTTTCTGTACTGAATCGTTCTTGAATTCGGTGCATCAACTTAAGACGCAGATCAGCCGCCTTGCCGAAGGCCGCCTTGGCCGCCACAATGATTTCTACTTTGCTGCCGCTCAGGTTGGTCGAGCCGACTACCTGGTATGGTTCCAGAAGATCGTTCATCTCAGAGAAAATCTCTGCACTTAATGCTTTCAAAACGTCTGTTGCCCGACCCACATCCTGCGGCATCACAAACAGACTGATGTTCGCATTCGAGAATTTGCCCCGGCTAAAATTCCGCACAATGCGAATTTCGCCGTTTGGAAGGGTGTACATTTCACCGGTGGGGGACCGCACCAGTGTGGTGGTCAGGTTGATCTCTTCGACCACCCCCTGAATATTTTCAGGAGGAATAAGGAATTCCACTTTTTCGCCAATATCAAAGGTAACGTTGAAGATAAAACCCATTCCCGCCAAAAGATCACTGACAAATGGTTTGGCCCCAAAACCAAATGCCGCACTGAACAAACCGAGTATCCAGATGAGGGTGGAAACGGGAATAAACAACGAAAGAGAGACCATGACAGCTAGGAAAAACGCTGTGAATGTGATCCCGCTGGAAAGCAGAGATTTCAATGTTCGGGTGCGTTCGATCGATGGACGCCGTTTTTCTGGTGCCAGGCGGCTTAATGAGACCATCCGGCGGGCCAGCATGCCGCCAAATATGGATACGAGTGCAGCTGCCCCGAAAATGATGGCAATCACCAAAAGAAGCTGCATGGTGATTGGGGTAATTGTGATTTGTGTAGGAGTGGATGTATCCATACGTTGTTACTCTGTCATTTCGCTGGAGGAGCGGGCGGGGCTGCTTTGGGCTTGTTTTGACCCGATTGGATAACAATACCGGCCAGGATTAGCACAAGCAGTACGATCAATCCAGCAGCACCTTCAAGATTGATTGCCCGGGTGATTAAAGACGCCCCCGCAAAACTGGAGATGATCACCAGAGACAACTCAAAAAGAAAATGCACAATCAAAATCCCGATCAGGCCGCCCAGCAGAAAAATAACCCAATCCCAGCTTTCAACACCGATATTTAATGTTTTGACCAACGAAACCCCCAGGTACCCCCCGGCAATGAATCCGGCGACGCTGATCATAATGCGCTGCAAGACCAGTGCGAGAACGGCAAATGCGGCGCCGATACCTACAGCCACCAGGGCACGTTCTCCCAAGGTTTGAGGGTGGAAAAAGAATTCTGAAATAAACAACCCGGCAATGGCACCACACAGGCCGACCACAACCCAGTACAATTTTTTACCGGCTACCATCAACAAACCACCGGCTCCCAGTTGTAAAAGTGTCGAAATCATCCCCACCTCATGAAAAATCTTTGTTTCAATTATTATGATAATGTATCTCACGTTATAATACGGAAATTGTAAAAATTCCAGTTGGATAGACAATTGAACACATTTTCACATTCCCTTCCTTCAAATGTATCGGATATATTTAATACGTTCAAAACTCCGGCAGATGTGCAGGCATACCTCGATGCCACTCCTTACAGCCCTGAAGACCGGAATCGATGCCCGGTAACTGTAATCAAGGACCGTCTGGCGCATTGTCTCGATGGAGGTTTATTTGCCGCCCTGGGTCTTCGTTTTCTAGGGTATCCACCTATTTTGATTGATTTGCAGTCAGAAGCCGGACTAGATGATGACCATGTGCTGGCAGTCTATCAACAAGACGGCCTGTGGGGTGCCGTGGCAAAATCCAACTTCAATGGGTTGCGTCTGCGCGAACCGGTATTCCGTTCGCTGCGCGAACTGGCCATGTCTTATTTTGAGGATTATTTCAATATCGACGGAGTCAAATCTCTGCGGTATTACACCATTCCTCTGGATTTACAGATTCTGGATTCGAAAAACTGGATGGCGGATGATTCCGGCGCTGACGTAATTGAGAAAATCTTGAAACACCGACGCAAGGTATCTCTTATTCCCAAGAATGTGGCTCAAAAACTGAACCGAGTGGATGAGTTGTCGTATCAGGCTGGAATGCTGGGCGTGAATCACGACGGCCTTTATAAACCGAAGATCTAATTTTTCCCCCGGTATAAATATCTGACACATTTAATTATCTCCCGTTCAAGAACCATTGTACGGGAGATGTTGTATTTTTTATTGTTTTTTTGTCCATCAGTGGGAATAATAAGATTGAGTTTTATTCATCACTGAGTGGGATAGAAATCCCCAAAAGACAAGACAGAGAAAAGAAAGGCAAATTGTATGCTTAATTCCTGGTTCTTATCGGGTCTGGCTATTCTTTTTGTGATTACCCTGTTATGGATTGTCAGTCTGATTGTCAAAAACAGCAGCATCATCGATATCTTCTGGGGACCGTTCTTTGTTCTGATTGTCTGGGTTTCGTTTTCTGTTTCCCAATTCCACCCCGGATTGCGTCAATGGATTGTCTTAACCACGGTTTCACTATGGGGGTTACGATTGGGCGGGTATGTTTTCTGGCGCAACCATGGGAAGGGAGAGGACTTTCGTTATGCCGCCTGGCGGCAACAATATGGGCGTACCTGGGTTTGGCGCAGCTTTTTCCAGGTTTTTCTTCTTCAAGGGGTGCTGGCGTGGATCATAAGCTGGCCGCTTGTTTATATCGTCTCATCACCGACCCCGGCAGGTCTGACGTTTCTTGATGGGGCAGGCGTACTGGCATGGATCATCGGGTTTTGTTTTGAAGCCGGGGGTGATTATCAGCTGGCTAAATTCAGGGCGGATTCGGGAAACAAAGGAAAAATCCTGCAGTCAGGTTTTTGGAAATACACCCGTCACCCGAATTATTTTGGAGATTCATTCCAATGGTGGGGATGGTATGTGATGGCTCTCGGAACTGGAGGTTGGTGGACTGTTTTCAGCCCGGCAATGATGACCTTCCTGCTGATAAAAATTTCCGGAGTGGCCCTGCTGGAACGAACCCTGGCAGAGAAAAAGCCCGGTTACCGGGAATACATGGAAAAGACCAGTGCATTCTTCCCCTGGTTTCCAAAAAGTTGAGTTTTTAAAAAAATATCAGTCTGTAGGTTGTTCATTTGTACAGGGATTTGTCAATACGACAGATTCGGAGTAAGATAAAGATACATTGATTACGGGGAGCCTGAAATTTCCAGGCTGAGAGGAGGACGCAAAGTCCTCGACCCGCTGAACCTGATCCGGGTAATGCCGGCGTAGGGAGGCACACGCGAGTTAATCCAGCACCCTCCCCCGGCGGAGGGTGTTTTTTTGACGAACCAGAGAGCTGTCATTTTTGCAAACGGTGAAATCACTGATCTCAACAGTCTGAGGCAATTATTACGAGCCGGGGATCTATGCATTGCGGCAGATGGAGGGCTGCGCCACCTCTTTGCATTAGGGGTGATGCCTTCTGTGTTGATAGGCGACCTGGATTCTGTCACTCCGTTGGATGTGGAAAAAGCCCGGGAACAGGGAACGCAGGTACTTAAGTTTCCAGTTGATAAAAATGAAACCGACCTGCAATTGGCCATTCAGTATGCCGTTGAAGCAGGATGTTTGGAAATCATTATTACTGCCGCACTTGGCGGTCGGCTCGACCAGACTCTGGGGAATATATTCCTGTTGATGCAGCCGGCCTTGCAGGAAATCAACTGCCGTCTGGATGATGGGCGTGAAGAAGTATTTCTGATCGCTTCATCGGCTGAAATCACCGGTTCTCCGGGTGATGTGGTTTCGTTATTGCCTGTTGGCGAGCCGGTCTATGATGTGAAAACAGAAGAGATGAAATATCCGCTGGTCTATGAGAAACTATTCCCCGATCAAACCAGGGGGATAAGTAATGTCATGCTTTCACGGCATGCAAAGGTAACTATTTCCCGTGGAAAATTGATTTGCATTCATACCCGGCAAATAATGCCGGTTACAAAGTAGAGGAGTTGAAATGAAGAAAATTATATTCCCCATGGTCATAGCCGTTCTGGCGTTTTCTGCCTGTACAACGGCTGCGCCTGCACCCACGGTTGCGCCCACAACTGCACTTTCTGACACAGTTGCGCCGGTTGAACCGACTCAATCAACTGCCACAGAAGTTCCTGCTGCAACGTCTGCGCCGACTCAGACGGAACCAGCACCGGCTTCACAGGGGGCACCTGAAACCCTTACCATCCTGACACATGATTCCTTTTCCGCCAGTGAAGGTGTAATTACGGCTTTTGAAAAACAGAACAATGTCAAATTAAGTTTTATCAAAGGCGGCGATGCCGGTGCCACAGTCAACCGGGCGATCCTTTCTAAAGATTCACCTCTGGCTGATGTCATCTACGGAGTAGATAACACTTTCTTTTCGCGCGCTGAATCCGGCGGAATTCTGGAAAGCTATGCCTCGCCCAATTTAGCAGATATTCCCGATGATTTGAAGCTTTCAAAAAACAACCTGCTTTTGCCTGTGGATTATGGTGACGTCTGTATTAATTACGACAAGGCTTATTTCGCTGATAAAAAACTGGCATTGCCTCAATCGCTGCTGGATCTCACCAAACCTGAATATAAAGGCTTGCTGGTAATTGAAAATCCGGCAACCAGTTCACCAGGATTGGCTTTCATGCTCGCCACCATCAACGAATTCGGTGTGGATACCTACCTGGATTACTGGAAGTCGTTGAAAAATAATGATCTGCTGGTAGTGAATGATTGGGAATCGGCATACTATACCCAATTCAGTGGTTCCACCGGTAAAGGTCCTCGACCAATGGTGGTTTCATACGGCACCAGTCCGGCTGTTGAGGTGGTTTACGCTGATCCCAAACCTCAAGATGCCCCTACAGCTTCTCTTGTTGGGAAGAATATGTGCTTCCGTCAAATTGAGTTTGTAGGAATTCTCAAAGGAACAACCAAACGTGCCCTGGCAGAAAAGTTTGTCGATTTTATGCTGAGCACCGAATTCCAGAATGATATTCCCTTACAAATGTTTGTGTTCCCGGCCAACAAGAAAGCTACGCTCCCGGAAGAATTTGTGAAATACAACCAGGTGCCTGAAAAACCGGCTGCCGTGAACCCTATTGATATCGCCAACAATCGGGAAGAATGGATTGAAGATTGGGAGAAGACCGTTATCAAGTGAGATTAAAAAATGCAGCTTTTTCTGAGAGGGCAGGGGATGAGCCTGCCCTCCAGAATGAAATTCGAACCAATCCGGTAACTGTTGGATCTTCTCGGAAGCAAACTCATATGGAAAGTCGTCTGCTTCATCGAGAAAACCTTCAGACGGCTTTGTTATGGGCTGCTCCGGCAGCCTTTCTATTATTCTTCTACTTCTATCCACTGGCAGCGGTATTCCTCGAATCCTGGGAAGCGGCCGTTGATTCCTCAATAAACTGGCAACGGGTGTTCCAACCGCTCGGATTCACACTCTGGCAGGCTATTCTGTCTACTATTTTGACGCTGTTGGTGGGATTACCGGCTGCCTACCTCTTTACCCATTATGAATTCCCACTCAAATCAGTCTTAAAGGGAATGACGACCCTCCCATTCATCCTTCCAACAGTGGTGGCGGCAGCGGCTATTAATTCCCTGTATGGGCCGCGTGGGTGGTTCAACCTGGGGTGGATGGCTTTGACAGGAACTGACACTCCGGTGATAAACATTGTCAATTCGCTGGCAGCCATTTTACTGGCACATGTGTTTTACAACACAGCCGTAATCATACGAGTCACCGGCAGCGCCTGGGAGAAGATGGATTCACGCTTGCCGGAAGCCGCCCGTGTGCTGGGGGCTTCGCCGTTCAAAGCTTTGACGGAAATCACCCTCCCGCTCTTGCTTCCATCCATTCTGGCATCGTCTGTGCTGGTTTTCATGTTTGATTTCACCAGCTTTGGTGTGATCCTCATGCTGGGTGGACCCGGTTTTTCCACACTGGAAACCGAGGTGTATTACCAGGCATTGCAGCGTTTGAACCTGCCTATGGCAAGCATCATCTCGATCATCCAACTGGTCTGCACGATTATGATCGGCGCCGCCTATTCTCGTATTAATAAAGCGGTACAAATCCCGCTGGTTCCCCGAATGCAGGCAGCCGGGCACATGAAAGCGGCCAATTTCCGTCAAAAACTGTTACTCATACTACTGGTCATTGGTCTGGTAATCTTGTTCGTTCTGCCCCTGACCTCTCTGGCAGCCCGGTCTGTCACCCGGCTTGAAGCGGAACGTGGTCAACGTACTGCCATTAATACCGGGTTGACTCTGGATTATTACCGTGAGCTGTTTATCAACCGACGACAATCCATTTTTTATGTGCCTCCGGTAAAAGCCGCTTTGAATTCTGTCGTATATGCGGCGGAAACTGTGGTTATCTCAGGAATACTGGGAGCTCTGGCTTCATTGGCTTTAAGGCGCAGGAATAAATTGACCCGTTTTATGGACACCCTGTTGATGCTCCCGCTGGGAACATCAGCTGTCACACTTGGATTGGGATACCTGCTGGTTTTTAACCGACCGCCTTTGGACGTGCGCAGCTTCACCCTGTTTATCCCCATTGCCCACAGCCTGGTAGCGCTTCCTTTTGTGATTCGGACCATTGCGCCGGCACTTGCTTCTATTCCAGATTCTTTGCGACAGGCGGCTGCCACACTCGGAGCGAACCCGATGCGTATCTGGTTGGAAGTTGATTGGCCAATCATGGCGCGGAGCGCTCTGGTAGCGGCCATCTTCTCGTTTACAATATCTCTCGGTGAATTTGGTGCAACCACATTTCTGGCACGGCCAGAAATGCCAACATTGCCTGTAGCCATCTTCCGTTTCCTCTCACAGCCGGGCGCATTAAATTATGGTCAGGCTATGGCTATGGCCACCTTCCTCATGGTTGTTTGCCTGACCGGGATATTATCCATGGAACGGATGAAGGTCTTTTCTTTCGAATAATCCTTGAAAATCAGGTATCCAAAATGACTCTGGAAGTCAAACAAATCGAAAAATCCTACGATAATGCTCCCCTCTTAAGGGGAGTCTCATTCACGGTAGATTCAGGCGAGACAGTCTGTCTGCTGGGGCGGTCGGGTAGTGGCAAAAGTACCCTGTTGCGAATTATTGCCGGCCTTGAAAATGCCGAAGGCGGCCAGGTATTATGGGACGGGCGGGATATGTCAGATGTCCCTGTTCACCAGCGGGGATTTGGTTTGATGTTCCAGGATTATGCACTTTTTCCACATCGTAGTGTGGAACAGAATGTGGCCTTTGGTCTGCGGATGCAAAATCTGGATGACCGTGAAATCAAAAAACGGACAGGTGAGATGTTGGACTTGGTACACCTGACTGGATTTGCCAACCGTAAAGTGACGGATCTTTCAGGCGGCGAACAACAACGCATTGCCCTGGCACGGGCTCTGGCTCCGCATCCCAAATTGTTAATGCTGGATGAACCTCTGGGAGCCTTGGACCGTACCTTAAAGCAAACGTTATTGGATGATTTGCGTCAGATTGTCCGAACAGCCTGTATTCCGGTGGTGTATGTAACGCATGATCAGGAAGAGGCTTTTTCCATTGCAGACCGGTTGATTATGTTGAACAGTGGAAAAATAGAACAGGTGGGTTCGCCTGAACAGGTATACCGGCATCCGGTATCTTTATGGGTGGCAGAATTCCTCGGCCTGGGGAACATTATTCTTGCAGAAAAGAATGGCGGCAAATCTGATACAATTTCCACGCAATTTGGCGAAATCCCATTTGCTGTTGGATCCGGTGTATCTACAGAAAGGGAATTGCATTTGTTGCTCCTTCCCGAAGTTCCGGGAATGAGAATTTCCCTCGAGAAAAATCCGGAAGAGAATGAAGGCAGTTATATGCTCATTACCGGGCAGGTAACTGAAACTATTTTTTTGGAAGGAAAATATAGACTATCCATAAAAACAAATGGCCCCAGCCTGCGTTTTGTGTCTCAAACGCAATTTAATACTGGTGAAAATATTCGTATTGAGTATCCCATTGGTGAAATACAATGTCTGAATTAGAACCGGAGACCGTTCTGGTCTTAAAATTTAATACCGATCATCAAGAAACCTGGCGGTACGACGGAAAGGTGATATCCCGGACGCCAGAAAGCGTTTTATTAGAAGCCTACTTCAACCGACCGGACAAGCTTTTTCACGGCATTCTTTTGCGTGAAGGCGACCGCTTTGTAGAGAAATATTTCAATGATCGCTGGTATAACATCTTTGAAATTCATGATTGTGATACCGATGTTTTAAAAGGCTGGTATTGCAATGTGACTTACCCGGCTGTATTTGAAGATGGTGTGGTCAGTTATGTAGATCTTGCTTTGGATTTGCTGGTCTATCCAGACGGCCGGCAATTGGTGCTGGATGAAGATGAGTTTGCTGAATTGAAACTCAATGAGGTCGATACATCCCGAGCCTGGCAGGCTCTGGCCGAATTACAGCGGATCATGAAAATACCATTCATATTGAATTAATAAGCAAAAACCGGGAATTTGTTTCAGTGAACTCCCGGTTTCTTTGTAGAGAAATGATAATTTCGGATCAGACCAGGGCAGGAATCATCATACTGGTCTGAATACTCTGCATGATCTGATCGCCGTTGTTCCACAGATAAATGCCAATACCGACGCACGAACACAGACAGCACAGGACAATAACGACTACAAGAACAATGATCCAGGTCTTATTAGATTTTTTCTTTTCCGGTGGAATCGGTGGAGGTAAATCGGGTGATTCTGGAACAGGTATTGAATTGGGTGAATCTTGCATGGGTTTCTCCTCTGGATAGTATTACATCCCATTCATGAATGGGACACAGAATAATGGCATACTGATCAAACCACCAAAGACCAGTAGAGCAAAGCAGCCGCCGGCAATCATAAAGCCGACATTTAAATAACCCAAAACCAATCCGGCTGTAGCAAGTCCATCACCACCCACGCGCCCTCCGCTGTTGTGGATCTGATTCTTGGCAATATGACCGGCGATAATGGCGGCCACTCCACCAATGCCAAAGACGCCTGCCCAGCCCAATAAACCAGCGATCAAACTGAAAATAGCCCATCCACTGGTTTCAGTAACTGCCGGGGAACGTGGATATGATGATGTGCTCATGAATGGTTTCTCCAATCGGTATACGTATTTCTATTCTACAAAATTATGCGGCTGAGCGCGACTTGCCGTCTGAACTATGCCGCCAGCGGAAAATTATCCAGGCAGTGACCAGAATAATAATGGCGGCAATGACAACCGGGATCACTACAGAAAGAACTGAGATGCCAAAGGACACAAAGTCTTCAGCCATGGAGACAGCTACATTTGCGGTGCCGCCCGTAGTGGCAGTGACAGCCGGTCGAAGCAAACCGGCTTTGGCGGTGTGTACTGCACCCGCGATCAGGAGACCCATACCCAGGGAGAGTACCGGATGAATATCAGAGACAATATTGGCGCTGGCTGCAAAAGCAATAGCGCCGGCAGCCGGGCGGACAAACGTCTGAATAATATCGTTTACATGATTTACTGCCGGGACTTTATCGGCAAAGAACTCAATTAATGACAGAAAAACCAGGATACCGATGATCCACCAATCCGTCAATACGTTCCAGGGTTCACGCAGCTGGATTAATTTGGTAAATTTTGCCAGAAGTGAAATGGTCAGCAATGGGATGTATGCATTCAGCCCGGCGCTGGCTGAAAGTCCAAAAGCTGAAAAAACATTAATTAGTTCCATTATTCCTCCATTCTCCTATATATACTATACGAGAAATTTTATAAAAAGTTGAATCCATTCCAGGTTCCGGTAATAATCAATCGAGCTAAATCGATCACCAGTATCTGCAAAATTGCCGTGCCAAATCCGAGAAACAGGTAGCCAATCAGGTCACCTGTTGTAGAAAAAGCATTCTCCTTTTTCAAGATCATGACCCAGACAATTGTATAGATCAGTCCAAGGATGGCTAAAACCGTAAAAGCCGAGGCGAGTGCCAGAGGATACAGAAGCAGGGGATTCTCTGTCAACATCAGGCTAGATGTGATCAAAGCACCGATCAGCAGCCCAATCAATTCGCGCCAATTTTTTACAGCCGGTTCAGAATCCCAAAATTGCCAGAAACTTTGATGAACAATGGGCATCAAGATAATTGACATCCCCAACCCGACTCCAGTTCCGGTGATCAACCTGAAGATATTATTCGGCTCATATAATCCGGGGAAATTGGGGAGAAGATGGACATATGAATTGACACCGTCAACACCGAATAAAATCAGCAGGAAGCCAAGGGCAAAGAGAATCTTCCGGGGAGGAAACCCGCCTTTGCGTCCGGTTTTGAAGTGATATAAGAGGCCGACGAAGGCACCAAGATACATACCAGAACAACGGGCACATAAAGGAAGTTGACGTTCACCGAGGTCGAATGAACGGGCATGGATGCGATGGCAGACGGCGTAGCCAATGGCATCTGCTTTTCCCAGCAAACCAGGCGGTGAGAAGTACAACCATGCTGAAAGGATTAGCGAAAAAAAGAATAAGCCAAACCAGGTAGAACGGTTAAACCTTTTTAAGAAAGGGCGATCTGACATAATCCCCTCATTATACTTACACGTTTTTTACTTGACACCGTTCTTTATCTATGAAATACTACATATAAGCAATAATCCATCCCCCATTGCCATTCTAACGTGAGGAGGTGGTGCCTAACATGAATGACAGTATGAGTTCCAAACGTGTCGCTGCGGCATCCCTCCTCGTTTTACGATAAAGGATACCGCAGCGAACGGGAGAACCCCTGCAAGGGGGTTCTCTTCGTTAATAGGATGGACCATCTCCGAAAGAAATCCCCAACCCTCTGGCAGACAACACCATATCGCCATTGATGTCAACACGTTTGGGTATTGCAAGAGCATCGTCCAGGGAAATATCAACAATTTTTTCCTGTTGCAGGGCAACCATACGACCAAATCCGCCGCTGGCTGCCAGTCGGACGGCCGCTGCACCAAAACGGGTTGCCAGATCACGATCGAAAGCGGTGGGAGAGCCTCCCCGCTGTAAATGCCCCAGAATAATGACCCGGCTTTCTATCTTTGTCAGTCGGGTGATTTCATCGGCAACGCGAACACCGATACCTCCCAGGCGGGGTGTGTAAACCTCATCTCCCATACGGCTGACAACAATTTCACCGCCCTGGCGTTTTGCACCTTCAGCCACGGCAACAATGCTGAAATGTGTACCCCGTTTTGTACGATTCATGATCTTTTCGTTGATGTATTCCATGGTGAAGGGAATCTCAGGAATAAGGATTACATCCGCTCCACCAGCCATACCGGCGCTCAAGGCAATAAAACCGGCGTCTCTGCCCATCAATTCAAGAACCATTACCCGATGATGAGCTTCGGCGGTTGTGTGCAGGCGGTCCAGGGCATCGGTGGCGATATTCAGAGCTGTATCGAACCCGAAGGTACATTCCGTGCCGCCGATGTCGTTATCTATTGTCTTTGGCACACCAATCACAGGAACACCCAGAGGGAATAATTCTCGGGCGATGCGCAATGTACCATCACCGCCCACCACAATGAGGGCATCCAGTTTTAGATCGTTGATGTTGTCTTTGATTTTCTGAGATACATCTTCCACCACTTCACGCCCGGAACGGATCACTTTGCGGGCAAAGGGATTGCCGCGATTGGCTGATCCGAGAATTGTTCCACCGCGTGGAAGAATTCCCCGCACAGCCGCCTGGTCGAGGGGAAAGATGCCATAATCACCCAGGAAACCGTCAAAACCATCTTTAACACCCATCACCTCACAGTTGTACTGATTGGCGGCTGTCTTTACCACAGCCCGAATAACCGCATTAAGACCGGGCGCATCTCCACCGCCGGTCAGGATGGCAATTCGTTTCATAATCCCTCCATTGATGCCAGAATCAATCCAGAGTAGCTTTTATACCTAATAGTAGCCTCAAAAACTGTACATGCAAACCAATAATTTGTGAAAACATCCTAAAATCAATATAAAGAGGTGATTTCACACTATGCCTGTTTCCATCTGGTGGATACGCCGGGACCTGCGATTGGATAACAATGCTGCACTGGAGGCTGCTCAGAAAAGTGGTCTACTGGTGTTGCCCGTCTTTATACTGGATGACCATTTGATGAAACCTTCATTAAGCCGGCGCCATCGTTTTCTCCTGGAAGCCATTATAAATTTGAAGGAACATCTGGCCGCCAGGGGGAGCGGTGTTGTTATCCGCCGGGGAGACCCTTTGGAAAAGATGCGGGAACTTGTCTGTGAAACCGGGGCAACATCGATTTTTGCTGAAGAGGATTTCACGCCCTACGCTCGTCAGCGGGATGAGGTGATCAAGAAGCATTTGCCGCTTAAACTGACTGATGGACTGACTATTCATCATCCTACAGCCGTTCTTAAGCCGGATGGTTCCCCGTACACGGTGTTCACGGCATTCAGCCGGAAGTGGAGGTCTCTCCCGGTTGTATTTCTTTCCACGAGACCCAGGGATTGTTTCCTGCCAGCCAACCAGATTCCATATTCTGATTCAATGCCTGAATTCGCGCCCGTAGCGGATTTCCCGGGCACCCGGAAAGAGGCAGAAACCCGGTTGACCAGATTTATCGATGCCTCATCCCACACCTATCACGAATACCGGGATCGTATGGATTTAGACGGAACATCAGGGCTTTCGCCGTATATCCGATTTGGTTTGATATCAGCCAGTGAAGTGATAAACCGACTGAGAAGCGACAAAATTACTACATTACCTGCAGGATTTGAAGTTTTTAATAATGAACTGATCTGGCGGGATTTCTACCATTCCATTATTTTCCATTTTCCTTTTGTCAGAGAGACCTCATTTCGGGAAGAATTCAGGAAACTGGTCTGGCGAAATGCTCCAAGTGACATACAGGCATGGAAGGAAGGTCGAACCGGTTATCCGGTGGTGGATGCCGGAATGCGTCAATTGAAGCAAACAGGTTGGATGCACAATCGTGCCCGCATGATTACCGCATCATTTTTAACCAAAGACCTGTTGATCAACTGGCAGGAGGGTGAACACTGGTTTATGGATCAGCTTGTGGATGGTGATCTGGCAGCAAACAATGGCGGCTGGCAATGGGCAGCCGGAACCGGAACCGATGCCGCTCCATATTTCCGGGTATTCAATCCGGTAATCCAGGGAAAGAAATTCGATCCTTATGGAGACTATGTGCGCCGCTGGCTGCCAGAGTTACGCGAGATCAGGGGTGGGAGAATTCATGAACCCTGGTTGATTCCCGAGTATGAACTTGCGAGAGCCGGTGTTCAATTGGGAGTGACTTATCCGTTACCCATTGTTAACCACAGTCAGGCGAGAGAACGCGCTTTGCACGCTTACCAATCAGCCGGCCGGTAACGTTAGTTTTCTCCGCAACCCAATTCAGAAAGCCCGACCCCCATCTCGGGAACATCTTTCATATTGCGCCATAGAGAGCAAATGGCTGGCTGGTATTTCTTGTCCTGCCTGATGCTTTGTTGAGAGAGTTCGATGGCTTTACGCACATTGTTGTTATGCGCGTATCCTTCGATAAAAGGCCACCATTCTCGTGGCGAATTTGACTGTCCAGCTAATGGTGTGTTGCCATTGGCAATTTCTTTGTCACCGAGTTCAACGATGGTTTGCCAGTCTTCCATCTGCCAGGCCAGTTCAGCTTTCTCATATGAATGACACCAACCCTGTTCTGGTTCTTTCCCGAACAATTCACCGGGGGGAAAACCTTGAGCTGGCTTAGATTCTATACGAGAGAGGTTTGATAATGGCAACATATCTTTTTCCAATTGCGACAGATATGGATTTTCCCTATCTTCAGATCGAAGGATCCAGAGACAATTTCCATGCGATGGATCGGAATGGATTAATAAGGTGTCAGGAGAATTCCCTATGAAATGCAGCGTTCGAAATTGAGAATCATTGCTGATATTGATTTTCGAAGGGGCACCCCCTTTAAATTTTGGCAGCAACGTATAAAACCAATAGTCCAGTAATTCGTTGTCTTTATCATGCTGGGGGTATAACTGATTGAGAGCCCCTGACATAGAAAATAAACCCTGGTTATCGATCAATTCGTTTTCCGAGTAGATGGCAGTTGGAGCTTTTAACTGGGGCGCCCGCCAGAACAGTTGCCAGTAAAGACGCATTTCCTGATCCCACACACCCCGGAATTCATTGGCGATTCTCAGTTGATAGCCGGAGCCTAGCATGATAATCAATCCGGCTAAAGCGGCTTTTTGTACTCGTTGTCTACCCAACCAGTTTATGATTCCGGCTGTTAATATACTTAATCCCAGAATGGCCGGTAAAGCATACCGGTCTGAATGGAAGTCGAATAGAACCTGTCTCTGGGTAATCCAGGCAGGAATGGGGCCGATTAACATTCCGGCCAGACCAATAATTACAGCCATCCCCGACCAATCCCCATCATTTTCTTCTGAGGAACCAACTGATGGAGATTTCGAAAGAAAAATTGCGGCAAAAAGACCAATCAATATACTTCCAGCTAAAAAAAGGATGCTGGACATGTTGAGAGGAAAGAAAATGTTGGATTCAAATACTTTTGACCAACTTCCAAATCCAATATAAGAAATATCTACAATGAATACCTGAACCACCCACTTCAGAGTTTCTAACGGTTTGGTGAAAAAATTAAACAAGACATCTGCCCGGTATGGATCATCATTGGCAAATGGCATAAAAAAGATGCGAATGACAAAGAATATGGAAAGAAGGACAAAATATGGCAGCCAGGTTTTCAAAACCAATCCAAATTTTCTGGCAGATTTTTCCTGTGGAGACAACATGAACCAGATGAGGAAAGGTCTGAGAAGTTCCAGAGGAGCAAAATATTCGGTGATGCTAAGCTGAAGAATGGAAAGCAACAGGGAAATCGCAATCCAGAGAACCTTTCGAGTTGGATCCCGTAATGCCATAAGCATTGCATTGAATGCCCAGATGATCAGAGCAAATTGCATCCATTGCTGATGGAATGTGACGGCAATCGGCTGCTGCCCGAAGAGGGGATAGACCAGGAATATGGATGCAGCCATAATACTCTGGAACTTGGCCTTTGGACGTAGCTGGCAAAGTAGCACAAAGACTCCCCAGGCAGATACTAACCGCATCGATAAGGTGAATATCTGCCATCCAATCGGACTCACACCCAGAATGGGTGTCAACACGATATGCGTCCAGGCACTGAGGGGACGGTCACCGGCGTAATATGGCCAATAAAATGCTGAACCCTGCAACCGATAAACCAGAATTTTCGCCCAATCATCCCAGTAAAATCCAAGATAGGGAACAAAGAAGCCGTAACTGAGTAGACACAGGGCAGCCAGAAAAGCAGGTACCACCCACTTTGATATTTGATTTTGATATGTATTTTTCATTTCCCAGTAACAATTTAGTGAATAAAATGGAATTAATGCAACCAATCCATTGTGTAGTCGTATAGTTAAGTGGAGGAAACAATGGAAGCTAAAAAATTATATCGCAGTATCAAAAATAAAATGCTGGGCGGTGTTGCAGCCGG
Organism: Leptolinea tardivitalis; assembly: GCF_001050275.1. GTDB lineage: Bacteria > Chloroflexota > Anaerolineae > Anaerolineales > Anaerolineaceae > Leptolinea > Leptolinea tardivitalis. The sequence continues at coordinate 64,786 of NZ_BBYA01000010.1, read as the reverse complement.
ACTGGGTGAATACCTGAATATTGACCCCACACTGGTACGCCTTGGATTCATTGCCCTGGCGCTTCTGGGCGGACCGGGTATCGTGATTTACCTGATCATGTGGGTGGTAGTACCGGAAGAACCGGTCGACCTGCCGCCAGCGCAGTAAAACCTGTAGAGAATCACCGGCTTCAGTTCTTCACTGGAGCCGGTTTCTTTAAAGAGCATTGGAAAAAACAGCCCACCCAGTCTGTAGATTGAATATGATCTGCACAATGAGAAAAATGACTGTAATGGTTGCAAACGAACAATACATAAAGGCTCTATCTGTATCGACTTTTCTCGCTTCGATGAACCTATCCCATAGATTCTGCAGCATGGGGAATATTCCTGAAAAGAGCGGGAGCATTATGGGCATCCAGTAATGATCAGGTTTAACGGCGATAATGTAAATGATATACAGGCTGAAAGGGATGATCCACGCCACGTACATCCGGCTGATCTCTTTGATTTTGCCATAAATTGAGTTGTAAAAATGAGTACAAAGGGCGAATGCCAGTAAGACATAGGAGCCGTACCATCCATTGAGAACCGGCTGCCAGGCAGCCCAACCGACACCGTAGGGATCATCGTCTGCCCAGCCGTGAGTAAAAAAGTAGTTATGGTCAACGTGAACCTGAATGATGCGGTCACGAGCAGATGGAATGAATAGCAATGGATTGCTGATAAATATCGAGGCCACCATCACCATGATGAAACCCAATCCTGAAATGATCGCTTTTTTTAGGGTAAGCTTCTTTTCGATCAATGCTCTAATTAACAGGTAGGCAATTACAGGTGCAAAGAAACCGCCAATGGTCTTTAGTCCGGTTGCCAGACCACAAAAGAGAGCTGCAATATAGAAATTGCGGCTAAACCGCAAAGAATCGCGATCCAGGAAAAAGAAAGTTAAGGCGACACACAGGATGGTGAGTGCGTCTGGATGCCACCACCAGATGTTTTGACGAACAATGCCAGGTATTGTACAGAGAAATAAGAAGACGAATATAGATATCAGGGTGGATTTGAACCGCGTTGCCAGATAGGTGAATATGCCAATAGCTAAAAGCATAGGCAATACACTCACGAGCTGTCGTTCCAACAATACAATCAACTGAACCTGGTTTTCTGTCTCTTCTCCGTACATGATTTGCACAGGAGCGGCTGCCAGGGCAGAAGCCACATAAAACGGATATCCGTATATATAGTGTCCATAAGAAATCAGCCGCCAGTGGGTTTCTGCTGCTGTTTTTCCAGGTGTGATCATGTGAATCAGAAACGGGTATTGAAAGCTCTCATCCACAGAGTTTCTGGAAAGCTCATGGGCTGTGGCAGCGCCTTTATTGTTCAATGGGATATAGGCGCAAAATATCAAAATAGCCAGCAGGCTGATGATCCAAATGGTTTTTCGCATCTTGAATGTCTGGGTTTATCTTTCTACTATCCGGTATCTTCTTTCAGACAATTTCAGGGTAGTGGATATTGAACTTTTCTGTCCAGAGAAGCAGATTAATCGTATACCATATTCGACGGTCGTATTTGCCAGTTTGAAGATGATTGTCAAACCAGGAAAGAGCTTTTGCACGATCGAAAAATGGTACTGTATCTCCTACGCCTGATTTAAATATCGATTTAACCTTTTCTGAATTTTGGAACATCCACTCTTTTTCCGGTGGGGCAAATCCGATTTTATCCTTGCGGTTTTTGATTGGAGGCGGCAACCGGTCACTCATGGCATCACGCAGAATTCGTTTGGAAACACAATCGGTTGAAATCTTATAGGATTCGGGTAAAGATAGACAAAATTGGGCGAGACTCGTCGTCAGGAATGGTACACGGCTTTCAATAGAATACGCCATGGAATTTCTATCTTCATAACGAAGAAGGGCGGGTAACCCGGCCTGAAAAGTCTCATATTTCAACTGCTCATTCAATATTTCACGGCTTGAGTATTGTTGCACCTTGTTGCGGAAAAATCCATGTGGAACGCGGCCAGATAACCGGGAATTCCACGAGTCTGACACTGCTGGATACATGGATTTTATGTTGTACATCCAGGTTGAAGGCCGGACTGATTCGGGTAGCGCCCTGTCAATAGCCCAGGCAAAATACTTTGATAATTGCGAAAACCCTTTTGCTCTCATCTTCGATAACATGGAAATGGTTTCAATCGGATTTCCTGACAACATGACGGAAGCCAACCTGTCACCCATGTGATCTCTGTAGCCGCCCAGTAATTCATCGCTGCCCTGACCATCTAATAGCACGGTCACATTATTTTGCCTGGCCAATTGAAAAACCTGATTCTGGGCAAACATACTGGAACCGCCGAATGGTTCATCCAAAGAATAAATCATCCTATCCATCAACTCTGAGAAATCGTCACCCGTAATGTGAGTCTTGTGAGAAATGGTTCCTGTGTCATGGCAAACCATATCCACCCATTTTTCTTCACATAATTCCGGGTTATCTGCGATGAAGCTGAAAGCATGTAATCCCAGTGTATGATCTGTGGCATGATGAATGGTCTCCAGAATGGAAGATGAATCCAACCCTCCGGAGAGAGAGACACCAACAGGGACATCACTTCGCATGTGGATGCGAACGGATTCTTCAAATAATTCCCTGAATCTGTGCGTGGCTGATTCGTAATCCAATTTTGCCGCTTCAGGATCACGAGTTATTTCCCAATAAACGGTCTCCTGTTTATTGGTCACATTTTCGAGGTCAACAACCAAAAAGCAACCCGGTTTGAGGGCATCAATGCCATTGAAGGCTGTTTCGGGGGCGATATCCGATATACCAAATGAAAGATATTTCCCTACAAAGGAATAATTGGCTTCTCTAGGAACCCAGGGAATTTGTACCAGGGATTTAATTTCTGATGCAAATGCAAATTTATCTGCTGTTACAGAATAGTAGAGCGGTTTTATCCCAAATGGATCTCTGGCAAGAATCAGGGAATGCTTGCGCCGGTCAAAAATGGCAATGGCGAACATACCAGTGAATTTAACGAAACAATCTGTTCCCCATTCGAGATACGAGTTTAAGATAACTTCAGTATCACTGCCCGAATTGAATTCATATCCTGCTTTGATTAATTCCTGGCGGATTTCGACGAAGTTATACACTTCGCCATTCAATATCACCCAGATGTTCTCATTCTTATCACACATGGGTTGATGTCCATTGATGGAAAGGTCCAGAATAGATAAACGTCTGAACCCAAAGGCCATGTGGTATCTTTTTGATGAGAAGGATTGAATATGGGGCAATCTCAATTCGGCTTGAGAATCATCACCAATACAGGCGATTACCTCTGTTTGATCTCGTGAAACCAGCAGATAACCTTCATCATTCGGCCCGCGATGCCTGATGGTGCGAGTTGCCTTTACGACCAATTCTGGATCAAGCTGATCCTGTATTATTCCAAATATGCCGCACATAGAGTTCCTGAAGTATGTCTGGTGATGGATTTGATGTACATAGGTCCAAATTTTGGAAAAAAGAAAATTCTATTCTTAAGCGATTTCCTGAATTGAATACACATAAACTAAGTCTTCTAAAGGAAAACCAGAAAACTAGTTGGAATGGATAGTTGAAAGAGAATCGACCGCTATCTTAATTTGTTTTCGCGCGATATTGCGGATCATGCGAAGGTACTCAAATGCATTGCGCAAAATAATCACAGGGCTGAACACTATGGCGATAATCAACGATGAGCCTTTGGCAATATTAACAAATTCAACCCAACTCAGGTTTATTCTTCTTAATAAATTGGTGAATAAGAAGGCAAATATTCTTCTGCGTTTGTGAAATGGTTGGTAGTGTTGAGTGGTCTTGATTAGTTTATAAAAAAGTGGTTCTGTGCCATATAAACCGTAGCCACCTTTAGCCAATACATACGGTAAATAACCATAAGCAATATCGTAAGGAGATTTCCGATTAATTGACCACCAATCTGGTAATACAGTACCCTTAATGGCATCGAAGCGATAGATCCCATAAATAATACAGTCATTATATGTCCAAAAAAATTTTAAAAGTCTGAGAAGATGTGTTTTTGCAGAATTATCGACAAATACTGGTTTTCCTAATGATGATCTATTTTCGTCAATATTTTGATAAGGTGCAAACCCTAAGATGATTGAAGGATCCTTCTCCATTCCGGAAAGGATGGTTTCAACAAAAAATGGAGAATAGCTGTCATCACAGGCTGTCCACATGAAATATTTCCCCTTAGCTTTTTCAAGAAGAAATTGGCAATTATCTCTTGCTGTGGAAGTTTTTTCCTGGTAATAGATTTGAATGCGTGAATCATTTTTGGCATATTTCTCAATGATTTCTTTCGTTCTATCTGTGGATGCATTATCTGAAATGATCAATTCGAAGTCTTTGAATGTTTGGGAAAGAATGGAATCCAAAAATATTTGAATATACTCTTCCCCATTGTAAACCGGGAGAGTGATGGATAACATTGGTTGAATCGTCTCTCTATTCTTAACCGATTGTTTTTGCATACTTGTTCCTGATGTTCTGTATAAAGAATAGAGATTTTTCTCTTGTATACCGTACTGAAAAGATCACAACAAGTTGAATGGCCAATGAGAAAAATAGAAAAGCGGGCACTGTATTGATAATTTCAGGAAAGAATATGTCGCCTGCTATTTTTATTAAGCTAAATGAGGCACATACCAGAAGTGATGGAAGTATGTCATTGAGTATCCAGGGTTTCAATTCCCCGATCAGAATGTACCTATACATGATGAAGATGACAATGCATAATCCTATTACCCCATAAACAACCCTGACGGCAGCAACTCCGGTAACTCCAAAAATGGAATTAAACAGGAAGACTAGTAATAAAACTAAGGGAATACAAATTACATTACTCCATAGAGCCAACCGGGTCCACCCGTGTGCTACCTGTGCCTGATACGGTATACCAATCAGCGCATTGAGTAACGTTCCAGCCAATACAATTGATGTTATGGTGGAAGCATGATCAGCAACCTGTGGATCCCCTGTCCAGACTAATATGATCGGTCGAGAAAAAAGAATTCCCACCGTGGCAATGGGTAACACGGCTGCTGAGACCAGCTGGCAGGCCTGATGGTATGTTCTATTAAACGTGTCCTTGTCTTTTTGAGCAACCAACGCGGAAAACCGCGGGAAATATGTCAGGTTAATTGGGCTGACAACAATGGAAAGCCCTGAATTAATCATTAATGCAATATTGTAGAATCCGAAAATTTCCAGGTTGTAATTGTGGCTGACGAAAATCTGGTCAATTTGACTGATAACAAGACCCAGAAAACTGATGATATTCAGACTGAGGGCAAATTTCCAGATATTTTCCAACAACTTTAAATCAAAAACTGGATTTCCTTGCTTAGCTGGCAAATATAACCAGACGGATATTACCAGCAAGGTGATTTGCAGTGTGGATACTCCCAGCTGCCATGAAAAAAAAGTATCGATGGTTGGGGAGACATACGTCAAAATCAATAATGCGCCGCCAAATTTCAGCAGGCTGTTAACAATGTTGATGAGATTTAAACGGATATGGCGTTGAAGCCCCAAAAGGCATCCCTGATAAAAAGTAATCGGCCATTCCAGTACTATGAGAAAACCCATCAACCGGATGGAGTGGATCAGGGTATCAATGGATAGATTTTTTGATTGAAGCCATTTTTCGGCAATGATTGGTGCCCCGAAAAAAACGAGCACACCCAAAAGAATACCAATTATCCAGTACCCTATTTCCAGCGTGCGGACAAGATCACGCCCCCGATTTTCCTGGGTTTGATCTACTGAATATCGTGCCAGTTCACGGTTAATGGTTGGACTGATACCGAAATCAAGCAGGTTAATCAGGCCATATAGAGTTGTGTAGAAGCCGATCAATCCATACGATTCAATGCCCAGTATTTTGATAAGCAACGGGGTGGCAATCAGGTTGATGGCCATTACCCAACCGCGGCCGATATAGTTGGCGATTAAATTCCGGGTTTCCGTTTTCATTAAAAAGAAAGTGGATTATCTCCCCAGCCCAACGGACCAGTAGTCAAAACCGGACTGCCGGGCAGATTTGGCATCAAATACTCGCCGCCCATCAATCAGTACAGGTGTCTTTAGGGTAGATTTCAATCTATCGAGATTGATTTTTACGTATTCATCATGCCTGACCATCGCCACCACGGCATCGCAACCGGCAGCTTTTTCAAATACATCCCCCTTGTATTCATTCACATAAGGATCATGAATTACAACTTCTGCTCCCAGAGCATCCAGACCGCCAATCAAGGCCGCTGAGGGGCTGTTGCGGGTGTCATCAGAATTTTCTAGATAGGCATAGCCCAGAACCAGTACTTTACATTCGTTCAATTTTTTACTCTGACCGGCTAAAGCTTTTTCGAGCAACCGTACCATGTGATGGGGCATCTGGTCATTGATCGCACGGGCCGCCGGAATCAAACGCAAGGGGACCTCGCTTCCAGCCACTCCATATGCCAGAAGCCACGGATCTTTGGGAATACAATGCCCTCCGACTCCGGCACCGGGAATGTGCATTTGCCTGAAGGGACTTTTATTGACCAATTCTCTTACTTTCATGACATCCGCCCCGGCCTGTTCGCAGATCAGGGCAACCTCATTGGCAAAGGCAATTTGCACATCGCGATAGGCGTTTTCGACAGTTTTTACCAGTTCTGCCGTAGCCCAATCGGCGGCATCCAGGTCAGCTTCCACGATATTCCGGTAAAGAGCCATCATGATGGCAGATGTGTCCGGGGAGTCGCCACCGCAAACGCGGCTCATCTGACGCAGGTTGGCAAGCAGTTTCCCCGGCATTACCCGCTCGGGGCAATTTCCAAGCAGAAAATCACGGCCTGATTTGAGGCCATTCTTTTCCAGCAAAGGCAGGACGGTTCCCTTCATGGTTCCTGGAGCGATTGTGGATTCTATGATGACCAAAGCACCCGGTTTCAGTACGGTCGAAAGGCTGTTGCAGGCCGATTTCAAGGCGGCATATCGTGGTGTATGCGTTTCATCTACCGGAGTTTCAACATCAATCAGGATAATGTCCCGGTTGCGCAAGTCTTCATAATTTGAGGTGGCATGCAGTTTTTTCCCACCCACCACTTTTTTCAGCAATTCTTCCAGACCGGGTTCGTCACCTTCGATAGGCGATTTTCCTGAATTGATCGTATGTACGCGATCTTCGCGGATTTCCATCCCCAGGACATCAAAACCTTTTTCGGCAAACATGGCCGCAACTGGCAGCCCAACATACCCTAATCCAATTATGGCCAGTTTGGCTTTTTTCGTTTCAATTAAGCTCTCAAGTTGTTTTTGCGACATCAGGATATCCATGTGTAGAAAAAATTAAAAATTTTATAAAAGAAACCAGCTTATTGTATCAAATGTGGTTGACTGGCTACTTCTGCTTTTCTGTTTATTTATTTTATAAGAGAGAAATTTCGCCTTTCAGATTAAATCAAAGCAGGGAGTGAGTGGGAATAAGATCTCACACCCTGCTATTGAAATATTAGAAATTTATTACCTGATGGTTTGTTCCGGCTTCAACCAGTGCCAGAGCAATTCGCAGGGCAGCCAGACCGTCTTCGCCAGACACCGGGACAGGGGTATCTTCCAAGACGGCTTTCAAGAAACCCTGCAATTCGGCTTTCAACGGTTCAAATCGTTGAATGGCAAAACGTGACATACTGCCTTCGCTGACACCGCGCAAGTTCTTCAGTGAATCCCATGTGAGGCCGGACGCCTGGGCATTTTCATAGAAGTACAGGTCCTGGGTCAGGTCATCCACACGGAAAAGGCCGCGTTCGCCCAACACAAGCACCTCGCGGATTTTCGTAGGGGTTAACCAGTTGATCTCCAGAGCCGCCGTGACGCCATCAGGAAAGCGCAGCATTCCCAGCAGAAGGTCTTCATGATCCGTATGAATACGCTGTTCTGTTTCAGCATACAACCGGATTGGATCCATTTCGGTGAGGAAACGGACAATATCGGCATCATGCGGAGCCAGGTCAATGACTACGCCAACATCACGGATGCGGGCAGGGAATGGTCCAGCCCGACGGCAAAATACCTGGTAGATTCGTCCCAGATCACCGGCAGACAGTCGTTTTTTCAATTCCTGAATGGCCGGATTGAAGCGTACGATGTGCCCGACCATTAATTTCCGGTTCAATTCCTTTGCCAGTTTGATCAGCCGTTGTCCTTCTTCGATGGTAGCCGCTATGGGTTTTTCAACCAGCACATGGGCGCCGGAATGAAGAACATCGGTAACCACCTGTTCATGAAGTGCCGTTGGAACAGCCACACTGACAGCCTGAGGTTTTTCCTTTTCCAGCAATTCATGATAGTCGGAATAGGCATTTGTCCCAAAAATTTTGGCTATGGATTGCGCCGTATCAAGATTTGCATCTGAAATACCGACCAGATTGGATTCTGCCAATTCGGAATAGACGCGGGCATGGTTCTTCCCCATGGATCCAACACCAATCACTGCGGTTTTCAATGTCTTCGTCACAGATTATCCTTTGGCCATAAATTCATTAATCGTGGCAGCAACTTTTTCGCGGTCGGCTGCTGAAATGCCCGGGTGAACAGGGATCGATAATACTTCACTGGCAGCTTTTTCGGTTTCAGGAAGCGAAATATGGTAACCATAATCTGTCTGATAAAAACCCTGTTTGTGGATGGGTACCGGATAATACACTTCTGAACCAATCTCATGCTCGGCCAGGTAGGCACGCAGAGCATCCCGCTTTCCGCCCGGAACTCGAACAGTGTACTGGTGATAAACATGCTGGCAGCCTTCGGGAACAAACGGGGTGACCACACCCTTCAGATTTTTGTCATAAAAAGCTGCATTTTCCTGCCGTTTCTGATTGAACATTTCCAGTTTTGCAATCTGGGCAAGCCCAATGGCGGCATGCATATCGGTCATGCGGAAGTTATATCCGATTTCATCGTGGTAGTAGCGTTTGCGCATACCATGATTGCGAATCACCCGGCAGGCTTCTTCAACGGCATCATCATTGGTGGTGATCATGCCGCCTTCACCTGACGTGATATTCTTGGTGGGATACAATGAAAATGTTCCGGTACCAAAGGAGCCTACTTTCTTTCCTTTGAATGTGGCACCATGGCTTTGGCAGGCATCTTCAATCACCAGCAGGTTGTGTTTTTTCGCAATAGCCATAATTTTTTCCATATCGCAGGGCAGTCCAAAGAGATGGATGGGAAGAATGGCTTTTGTTTTCGGTGTGATGGCTGCTTCGATAAGATCGGCATCAATATTGAACGTTTTCGGGTCAATATCCACAAAAACCGGTCTACCGCCGGCATAGATAACGCTGTTGGCAGAGGCAATGAAGGTGAATGCAGATGTAATAACCTCATCGCCAGCTCCTATTTTGTTCGCCAGCATGGCGATATGCAGAGCTGTTGTGCCAGACGATGTGGCAATGGCATGTTTGGTGGTACACATAGAAGCAAATGCTTCTTCAAACGCTTTGGTTCGTGGACCCTGGGCGATAATTCCAGAATCCATCACTTCCAGTACAGCTTTTTTTTCATCATCGCCGATTTGCGGCCGGGCCATATTAATCATTTTATTTTCTCCCAGAGATCAAGTGGAATATCAACAATGCTATGGCAAGCCGGACATTCGGCGGCCATCATTTTCCCTTTGATCTCGCCTTTTTTTAGTTTTTCACCACAGGCACAGACAAATCCGTGCAGGCGGGCAGGATTACCATATACAAGAGCGTGGTCGGGCACATCACGGGTGACGACACTTCCTGAACCTACCATGGCCCATTCACCGATGGTAACTCCGCAGCGGATAGTGGAATTGGCACCAAGACCAGCGCCTTTCTTCACCAAGGTTTTGGTTACCACCCAGTCATCGGTGCTTTTGACACTTAAATCCGGGTTGACAGCCCGGGGACGCATATCATTGGTGAAACAGACATGCGGTCCGGCAAAAACGCCATCTTCTAATGTAACGCCGTGATATACAGACACATTATTTTGCAGTTTTACATGATCGCCAATGTGTACATCATTATCGATATATACACCTTTACCCAGATTACAATTTTTCCCAATATGGGCACCCGGTCGAATCTGACAGAATAACCATATAGCGGTACCATCCCCAATAACAGCTTCGGATGATACATCAGATGTAGGATGAATTTTTACTGCCATGCAGCAGCTCCTTTCAATGGAGGAATCAACATACCGGTCATTGAAGAATATTGTACCTTATCGCAACTTGAGGTTTTTTTATCTCAAAAAATAGACAAGTTACAAAAATTTTTGATGACTATACCATAAAAGAAGGGGAGAATGACTGTCATTCGCTTTTTCTCCTCTTTGTTTATTAAGGTAAGTTTCCAGCAGGTAGATGGTTTCTGAACACTATTTGATGGACTTTATCCTTGAATGATCTGTTTTACCGACTGACAGACAAAATCCACCTGAGATTCTGTCAGGTTCAAGGCCGAGGGAAGATTGACGCCATAAGGGCTCAAGGCATAACTGACTTCATTGCGTTCATGGGCGTGTCCTGCCTGTGGAAGATTTTGATAGGCAGGTAAAGAACTTAACGGATGGAAGAAGGGACGGGTGGCGATGTTTTGTAAACCCAGCTTTTCTTGAAGAGCTTCTTTCTTGATACCAAATTTTGGATCAAGGATGATGGTTACCATCCAGTAAGAATTGAAAACATCAGACGCCTCGGAATTCATGGTGATGCCGTCAATATTTCCCAGACGTTCGTAATACCATTTGAACGTCTCACGTTTTTTGGCGATCAGTTCATCTATGCGTTCTAGCTGGGCCAGACCAAGCGCTGCCTGCATGCTGCTCATTTTGTATTTATAGGCCACTTCAGAGTTATAGAAGAGCGTGGCATTACCCGGTGCCCGGCCGTGATCCCGCAGGAAGGAAATTCGGTCATACAGGTCTTTGCGATCTGTCAGAAGAATACCACCTTCTCCTGTGGTTAAAGTTTTGGAGCCGTGGAAACTGTAAACCCCGGTCACGCCGAAGCTGCCGGCCTTTTTCCCTTTGTATGTTGAACCAATGGCTTCAGCGGCATCTTCAATAATGGCGATGTTGTGTTTTGCGGCAATTTCGCGTAAAGCATCCATATCTGGCATATTGCCATATAGATCTACTGGAATGACGGCTTTTGTACGCGGGGTAATGCATTCTTCAAAAGATTTTGCGGAGATACACCAACTTTTGGGATCAATATCAGCAAATACCGGAGTGGCATTCACATAAGAGATTGGAGCCGCTGATGCTATCCAGGTGCAATCTGGCACAATGACTTCATCACCGGGGCCGATACCCAACGCAAGCAGGGAAAGATGAATGGCTGATGTGCATGAAGGCAGTGCCATGGCATATTGCACGCCAATATATTCAGCAAACGCTTTTTCAAAGCGTTGATGATACATATTGGCATTGGAATACCATGCGTTCGTAACAGCATCAGTAACATAGGCTATTTCTTTCTCTGTAATCCATGGGCCTGCTACAGGAATGTTCTCCATTTTTAGTCCTTTATGCACTTCAAATACCCATCTGGTGCAACGGTGATAAGGATTTTGTTTTCAATTTCCTTGTCAATTTCAAACCGGTCATTGGTTTTTAGGAACTCCCATACCGCTGTTTTGGGATTGTTCCCTTTTCCCCAGGGACGATTGGAATATACATCATCGGGCAAATCTTCCACCAACGTGTCGAACACAACAAGATAGCTGCCCTTTGTCACCAGTGATGAATAGGCTTTCAATTCGCCAAGAACATGTTCATGAGTATGCATTGAATCCAAAACCACCATAACGGGAGATTTGCCTTTTGCGTACGCATGTACCTGGCCGATAACAGCCTTATCAACGGAAGAACCCTCAATCATCTTAATTCGTTTTGCCATGGGGTGATTTTCGATTTCAATACGGTTGTGTGGACGGATATCGATATCTAAACCTAAAACCATACCGTCACCACCCAGTAATTCAAGCATCGAGGCATAGAAAATCAGGGAACCTCCATGGGCAATCCCGGCTTCAATGATTAATTGAGGTTTAACTTTCCAGATGATCTCTTGCATGGCCATTATATCTTGCGGGAATTGAATGATTGGCCGTCCCATCCAGGAAAAGTTATAGGTGTAATTTCCTGCTTTTGCCACAGCCAGCATCCAATCAATGGTTTTCTCTCTTAGGTTTTGTGTTTCACCCAACCGGTGTATATTGTTTTTTACTTCATTTTCAAATTCTTCTTTTTTATTCATCTTTTCACCATGTGAGATAGGTTCTTTTAAAAAGAAACTCGAACAAAATACATAGATCATGAATTGATAGTGATCCTGTCTATCCGACCGCCAATTTGTGCACCCAGGTAAAGGTTTTTATAACAGTATTCCGGAAAACCTGCCTTCTTCATTTGATAAGCGGCTAAGTCGATATCATACTCTACCCGGTGAAGTATTACCTCATTGTCTGAAAGGGTGGCAAAAGCGGCGCGGGGATCTCCATCTCGTGGCTGACCAACAGAACCTGGATTGCAAAAAGTTTGACCTTTGATTTTTATCAAAGACTGAACATGCGTATGACCGGCAAAAAAATGGATGGCGCCCTGTGGAAAATCTGATGGAGAGACATTATACAGATAGCCATCAATCATGTCCTTCCAGCTGCCATGAGTAAAATAATCACCATTTTCAATGATGCATGAGGTTGATTCAGAGAGCCATTTTACCTGATCAGGTGTAATGATTTTTCGCTGGTAGTCAATGATTTCAGAAACAATTTTTGAGCGTGAACAATTCGTTCCATTAACAATATAACTATCATGATTACCCATAATATTTGGAATTTTATTTAAGCGAAGTAAATCGATACATTCGCCGGGTTGGGCATAATATCCCACTACATCACCCAAAGAGAGAACATTCTCGCAACCTAATGATGCGATCTTTTTCAAGACAGCCTGTAAAGCTGGTAAATTTCCATGAATATCTGAAATGATGGCAATCATTTAATAAAAAAATCCTCATAATATCGCCATCCTTGTCCTGTGGTGATGACAGGTACCGAAGGTTTTTTCCCATAAAGGTAATAGTCGATTGCCATATCTGCTTCGTTATAGCCAAAGCCAGCCCTCAGAGATGTGCTGCTGGAAAATCGGGGATTAATCTCCAATAAAAATGCTTTATTATGATCTTTACGGAATTGAAAATTAGTTGGACCTATTGGTTGAAAATATTGTCCGAGTAGATTTGTGGCTTCAGCAATAATGGCATCATCAACTACCTCAGCAAACTGAGTATTGCCGGCCGAAGAGAGCTTGCGGCGGAAAATTATTGGAGGAAGTAATTCTCCGTGACTCAAACCAAATGCTCCGACAGTGAATTCCTCTTCATCGTTTCCTACAATTTTCTGAACCATAAAATCAGGGCCGCATTTCTTCTTCCAGTACTCAAAATCATCCCTGTCTTCCAGGCGAATAATTCCTCTTGAACCATTGCCCTGACGGGGTTTCATGAGAAATGGAGGGTTCCCCAGTTTTTGGACACATTCTAACCAGCTATCAGTCAAAATCGTTGGGATTGGTTCAAAACCAGAATTTTCTAATTCAAGACCAAACAGCCACTTATCCCTTGCGAGTTCAATAAGCTCGTACCGATTTAATCCAAGGATTGCCCCACATTTTCCCAGAGATTGCCGATGTTGATTTAGGAAAAATACATCCACTTCGAGACCCGGAAGAACAAGATCGATCGATTCATTCAGCAGCAGGTCTTTCCAAAACTCAACATAAGCTGGTTCAGTTTCATCACCATCTGGTTTGGGAAAAAACGCATCACAGGCATATTGGCCAAGAGCCTGGCGGTTTTTGTCCAAACCTATTATGCGGATATGCTTTTCGGATTTCCGCAACGATTTGACGATGCCCTGTCCGATAATGGCGCCAACACCGGTCACTAAAACAGTAATTTCATTTGTGGTGGTTTTTGTTTCCATCAAGATACGTCCAGAGGGCCGAATTTTAAAGCGGTCCCCTCGTCTCGTATTCGTGTTATACCACTTTCCATGGAGATCACAGGGACATAATGCAATAATTTATAGGTTTCGCCTGTTTCAGGAAAATTAATCGGTCTGAAAGGGGGCTTTTTAGTATCAATGATTATCTGACCTCCCTTATTAAAAATGGCATACGCCATATGAGCTATTTCATCGTATGTGTTAGTTATTGGATGAACAACAGGGAGGATACCTGAAATGACGTGTTCACTTGCCTGAATTAGTAGACGTGCAGCATCGTCAACGTGAATGAAATTCCGTTTTCCTTCCGATGCAGGCATATGAATATCCAATCCTCGAGAAGCATAACCAATGATTCTCCCAAACCACTTCTGATGTTGACAACAAAGACCTTCTGTATCGTACAACTGAGAGTACCGCAGACTACAGAAACTTGCTTGCAGATTCTTCATTCCCCAATCAAGCAGGTTTTCTGCCAGGGCTTTTGTCAATCCATAGGAGGTCATTTTGCCAGGTTCCAGACCTTCAAATGAAGAAAGTGATCCAGCATATATCAAGGATTTTGCCTGTGTCATTCGCGCCAGATCAAGTGCCCAGAGACTTCCGGCGCTGTTTATTGAAAAATTCGTTCGCAATCCCTGTGGGCTATCATCGGCGAATGCAGATGCCACATGAAATACGGTATCAGCTGTTAGGTCTGATGGAAGTGGGGAAAGAAAACCACGGGTTAAATCTAATTTAATATCAGCACCATCAAATAGACCGACCCGGATAACGCGAATACCGTCTGACTTTAAAATCGCTTCCAAACGGCTGCCAAGCATGGAGTTGGCGCCAATAATTGCGGCTGTTTTCATACTGGAATTACTTCCATGAGTAGAGAAACACATAAATCCGGAAAGTCCACACCTACCTTTAGCATGGCTTGCAGGTTACCTTCAAAATCATCCAGTGTTTTTAAAACTGCCAAAGGTAATGGTTTGAGGTAAACGCCTTCTTCATAGGTTACCCTGTAACCTGATTCGATGATTAATTGTTTCAGAGTATCTCGACAGAATTGACGTTTATGCCCTAAAGCGATATCGTTTGAATTCAGGCTGTAAATTGAATCAATTTTCCCCAATTCCAACCCCAGACGTCGGTTCAGGGATTTTGCATTGGGTGTAGTGATATACATCTTCCCACCCGGTTTAAGATATTTTTTATATTTTTCTAAGATTAACCTGGGATCGTCCACATGTTCAAGTACGAAACCCATTACGATCACGTCAAAAGTCTTATCAGTATCATAATCTTCGAAATAGCTGAGAATTACATTACCGGAGAAATCAGGATGGCTTTTATTGAAATTCTCAATAACAGTCTGTGATCCTTCAAGGACAATATGTTCTTTACATACCGGGTTGAAAAGAACTGCCGTAAATCCATGTCCGAGCCCTAATTCGAGCAATGAATCACAATGATCGAATCTCTTGATGATTCGTTGTGGATACCAATGCATGATCAGATCATTTTCTGTTGCTGTAGCCGCATCAGGCAAATATTCTTTTGCCAAAGTGTCAATCTCATTCATGATTAATCCTTAAAAAATCTTTCCAATCAATTGCTTCCGATTGAATATAGGGTTTCCCTTCTTTTCCGCAATTGGCCACAAGATCAAGCCCTGTCACATAAGGTGTAAATTCACCGTGTAGTTGCGGATATGGTATGCAACGGTATTGCATGAACCGAACCTGAACACCGGCAGTATTGAACATTTCAAAATCCATATAGTTTCTGGCACCGAGCCCCGTTACATAGATATTCCCTCCCAATGCCAGAACAATATCTAAAACCCGTTTATCGCTGCTTCCTCCGATGTTCATTGTTTTTGAATCAACGAACATTTTTCCTTCAACAATATCAAAGTATTCTGCGAGTTCCATTGTGGATGCTCTTGCGACATCAGCAAGAGTCGTAAATGATTTTGAGAATACCCGATCTACCAATTCAAGCATCTCATTTTTGAACGGAGCCCCCTTGTACGCCTGTTGAAGAATTTGACGATGTTGGTTTCGCCAATCTTTACGGTCATCAATGAGGACTTCATCAATCTTCTGGCCAAAATGGAAATCACGGATGGGTATCGTCATCCATTTTTGACCCTGTTCGGTCTTTACCTGAATCCGATTAATTCGATTGTTGGAGACGCCATGAGAAAATTGGACATCATCGTAATAAACATACGAATCCGCTAGGCGAATCTGTTCAAGCATTCCCACCCATGGGAAATACATTGATTGCGAGATAACGATAGTTTTTTCGGATTTTGTCTGGCAGTTGGATGAATTTAACAAATCAGACATTGGAATTTTTCTTTGTTTCCTTACCGGTTTGATAAGGATTGGCCTTATCAGGTGGATTGTATCATCCATTGGGTAAAGAAAATCCGCAATCTCAGCGGTAACTGCAAATGGAAACGTTTATTTGTCTCATAACTGGATTGTTTATGGAAGAACTGGAAAAGTAGCATCCCTTTCCGAAATTGTTTTCCCCTCGATAGGCCACTCAATTCCAATGGCCGGATCATTCCAGCGGATGCCGCGGGCACATTCTGGATGATAGAACTCCGAGATCATGTAATAGACCTCTGAGTTATCCTCTAATGTTTGAAACCCGTGAGCCATACCATCCGGGATATACAATGCCCGGCGATTTTCGGCACTTAACTCAACAGAAAACCATTTCCGGTACGTGGTCGAACCAGGGCGCAGATCAATCACTACATCAAAAATGGCGCCCATTGTGCAGCGCACCACTTTTGTCTCGGGGTATGGTTCTACCTGATAATGCATCCCCCGGAGTGTCCCTTTTCTGGCATTAAACGAAATGCTGCACTGGGCAAGGTCACTGACCAGGCCGTGATCGGCAAATTCGTGAACACACCAGGTGCGGGCGAAGAAACCACGCTCATCCGTATGCTTTTCTGGTTCGATAATGAAAAGGCCGTCAAATTCTGTTTTTTGAAACAGCATGTTTGCCCTTAAGCCGTCAAATTATCTGTTTCATTCAGGAAGGTCTTATACCACTCAAGCGTGCGTTTCAAACCTTCGTCGAGATCGAACATGGGTTTCCAACCGAGAACCGCGCGGGCGCGTTCGGCCGAAAGGTACTGGTGACGAATTTCGTTGGAGGCTTCACCTTTTACATCGGGAACCATGTCTGAACCCATCAGCTTTAATACTTTTTCAACAACCTGCAAGACAGTCACCTGAATTTCATTGCTGAAGTTAAAGGCTGTACCCCGAAGTTCGGGCATGGCCGCCAGTTTTTCGGCCAGCAGGGTGTAGGCGGCTGCACCGTCTTCCACATAAAAGTAATCGCGGATGTATTCCCCATCAGATCGGATGATCGGACGCTGTCCTCGGAGCACAGACCGGATGGTGCCGGGGATGATCCGGTTCCAGTTCAGGTCGCCGCCGCCATAGAAGTTGCCGCAGCGGCTGATCACCACGGGCAAGTCATAGGTGATACCGTATGTCTGGGCGATTAAGTCAGCGCATGATTTGCTGGCATCATAGGGATGACGTCCCTGCAGTGGCATGCCTTCATTGTAGGGCAGAATTTCCTGATCGCCGTAGGCTTTATCCGATGACGCCACCACGATTTGTTTGACTTTGGGGCTTCTGCGGCAGGCTTCCAACAATGCCCAGGTTCCGCCAATATTGGTTTCAAATGTGGATACCGGGTTGCGGTTGGCAATGGTGACAATGGTCTGGGCAGCCAGGTGGATGACGGTGTCGATTTCGAATTCACCCAGAATCCGCTCCAACAGCTTCTGATCGCGCACATCCCCGCGGACTGTTTTGACGCGGTTAATCATTCCGGTACGCGTCAATTCTGACTGGGGAACCCAATCGCGCACAAGGCAAATCACATCAGCTCTTTGCTCCAGAAGCCGCCTGACGAGCCAGGAACCTACCAGACCGGTGGCTCCGGTCACAAAAACAGGACGATCCAACCAGAATTCGCTCATTCCCATATCTTCCACGGGGCATTTCCATCCTGCCAGAATTGTTCCAACAGTTTTTTGTCACGCAGGGTATCCATGCACTGCCAGAATCCAAAGTGGCGGTAGGCCGAAATTTGATTTATAGAAGCCAGATAATCCAGCACATCTGCTTCCAGACTGCTCAGGTCATTATTGATCACGTCGAGCAATTCGGGTTCGCAAACCATGAAACCGCCATTGATCCAACCTTCACCGGTTTGGGGTTTTTCGGTAAATTTCATCACCAGATCGCCGTCGAACTCCAATCCGCCAAACCGGGCCGGCGGACGCACGGCTGTGATGGTGACCATCTTTTTCTGGGAGCGGTGGAAGGCAAGCAATTCGTCGAGGTTAATATTGCTCACTCCGTCTCCATAGGTGATAAAGAAAGTCTCTTTCTTCAAGAAGGGCGCAAGCCGTTTAACGCGGCCGCCTGTATTGGTCTTCTGACCGGTATCTACCAGATGAACCGTCCAGGGTTCACACTCCGATTGCTCCGAAATTACCCGGCCGGTTTTCATGTCAATCGTCAATTGCCCGCTCAGGTTTGAGTAGTCAAGGAAATACCGCTTGATCATTTCTCCTTTATACCCAAGGGCAATAAAAAACTCATTATGTCCATAGTAACTATAATGCTTCAGAATATGCCAGAGAATAGGCTGATGACCGATTTCCACCAGTGGTTTTGGCCGTACTTCTGTCTCTTCAGCCAATCTGGTACCTAGTCCGCCTGCAAGTATGATGGTTTGCATCTGTTTTCCTTAAGAAATCATGAATGACAGGTGTATTTTACCTTGAACCTGCAGGTATTGAAAATAACCCGGTAATAATCCTTTATAATCATCGGCGTACTTTTGTAAATCAGCTATTCAGGAAGGCGTACTTTGACTGCAAAAGATATTAAATGCCGTTCTTGCGGCGAAACTGGTTTGACGCAAATCCTTGACCTGGGAAAAACTCCCCTGGCCAATGCATTATTAACAAAAGAGCAAACACAGCAACCGGAAGAGGTTTTCCCCCTTGACCTGTATTTTTGCCCGCATTGCAAACTTCTGCAAATTTCTGAAACAGTTTCACCAGAGAAACTTTTCCGAGATTATTTCTATTTCTCGTCATTTTCAACAACAGCTATTGAAAATGCGCGTTCTATCGCGTTTCGTCTGGTGAAAGAACGGAAACTCGATAAGCACAATCTGGTTGTAGAGCTGGCCAGTAACGATGGGTATCTATTGAAACATTATCAGGAAAAAGGTATACCGGTGCTGGGTATTGAACCGGCAGAAAATATTGCCAAAGTGGCTAACGAACAGGGTATTCCGACCATCCCAGAATTCTTTACCAGCGATTTCGCCACTACTCTGCGGCAGAAGTATCCCAACGGGGCAGACGTGATGCATGCCAACAATGTGCTGGCTCACGTGGCTGATCTGAATGGTTTTGTGGAGGGCATTGCCAAAATGCTCAATGCCACCGGTGTGGCGGTAATAGAGTGCCCTTATGGCAAGATACTGGTCGACAATGTGGAATTTGACACCATTTATCATGAGCATCTGTGTTATTACACCGTAACGGCTTTACAAAAGTTATTTATCCGCCACGGTCTCACACTGCAAGACGTGGAACTGCTGCCTATCCATGGCGGTTCCCTGCGTCTGTTTGTGGGACATGAACCAAAAATTTCTGAAGCCGTCAGGCATTTTCTGGCTGAAGAAGAAAAATGGGGTGTAAATACGGCAGATGTCTATTTAACCCTGGCAAAAAAGGTTGAGACCTTGAAAGAAGACCTCACCTCTCTTTTGAAAGATCTAAAGAGTCAGGGGAAACGGATTGCCGCCTACGGGGCATCAGCCAAAGGTGCCACCCTTTTAAACTATTTCCAGATTAACAGCAATTATCTGGATTATGTGGTGGATCGCAGTACCGTCAAGCAGGGTTACTATACTCCCGGGTCTCATCTCGAAATCCTTGCGCCTGAGAAATTACTTGAAGACAAACCGGACTATGCCCTTCTTCTGACCTGGAATTTCTGGGAAGAGATCGTTACCCAGCAGGATGCCTACCGTAAAGCCGGTGGAAAGTTCATTATTCCCATACCGGATATTCGGATCATCTGATTTTTTCAAGATAGCAGACGGTTATGACTCAGAAGGAACCTTACCCCATCCCATCGCATGAAGTGCGGGCGGAGATTCGGGTAGTCAATTCGCGTTTCATAGCCACACTGGCTCCCGCCGGCAGCGTTGATGAAGCTCGTTCATTTATCAGCCGGATCAAGGCAGAGTTTTCTGATGCCACCCACAATGTGCCGGTTTTTTTGATAGGCCACGGCGATTCGGTTACGGCTCATTGCAGTGATGACGGAGAACCATCTGGTACAGCCGGGAGACCGGCACTGGCTGTTCTTCAGGGAAGCGGACTGGGCGATGTGGTTCTTGTTGTTACCCGGTATTTTGGAGGAACAAAGCTGGGTACGGGCGGCCTGGTTCGGGCGTATTCTGATGCGGTACGGGCGGTTTTAGAGAAAGTGGAACGGTCAGTACGGGTAATGGCAGACACAGTCAGTGTCAAATTGCCTTATACCTATCTGGAACGGGTGAGACGAATTGTGGCTAATTGTGGGGGAATAGTTTTAGATGAAGAATTCGCCGCAGATGTAACGCTTACCGCCCGGCTTAAAGTTGAAACCACACCGGAATTTCAGGCACAAATCATCGAAATGACCAATGGAACGGTGAAGCCTGTCATTAGGGCGACCGAAGAAATCCTTATGCCCTGGACGAGTTCTTAAATAAAAAGAGCGGGCGACCGGATTCGGACCGGCGAATGTCAGCTTGGAAGGCTGATGCCTTACCACTTGGCGACGCCCGCATTACAAACGTCATTTTACCCGCCTGTGTCAAAGTGGTCAAGTTTCTTTCAATACTGCTTTCGGGTACAATTTGTGGCAGAATATTCTCCTGAAAATTGGATTTATATGCAAACGCCTTCCCAATCTGGTCGTGAATTCCTGAAAAAAGTGTTGAATGCTCTCGGGCATGAAAAATTCACGGCATCGATCATTATGGAATATGCCTACTTGTTAGCCGGCGCGATTATTCAAGCCCTGGCGATGCGACTTTTTCTTGTTCCGGCGCAACTGGTCAGCGGTGGAATCAGCGGTATCGGGCAGATTGTCAATTCATTTACGGGCTGGCCAATTGGTTTGATGGTTTTTCTGGGGAACATCCCCCTTTTCCTGCTTGGCTGGCGGTTTCTGGGAGGACCGCGTTTTGCCCTGCGGACAGCCCTTTCCATTACCGTATTTTCCTTCTTTACCGATGCATTCATGTGGATCATCCCCGGAGAAGGTGTGACCCATGATCTGGTATTGAACTGCCTGTATGGCGGTGTGATGCTTGGAGTGGGTTTGGGGCTCGTGTATCGCGGGCAAGGCACCTCTGGTGGAAGCGATATTCTTGGGCGGATCCTCAACTACCGGTTTGGCATTTCCATTTCCCAGTCTTATCTGATGACAGATACCCTGGTTGTGCTTGCAGGCGGTTTTGCTTTCAACTGGGAAAAGGCTCTCTACGGTCTGGTTGTCATCTATGTAAGCGGACTGGCTGCCGAAATGATCTCGGAAGGCAGCAGTGTTTTCCGTACAGCTTTGATCATCAGTTCAAAACCAGATGAGGTTTCCAGTAAAATCCTCACAGATATGGAACGCGGTGTCACCATTCTGAAAGGTACCGGTGCCTATACCGGAGCCGACCGGCCGGTGCTGTATGTGGTCATCAGCCGGGCAGAAGTAAACCAGGTTAAATCCCTGGTACAGGAAGTCGATCCGAGTGCTTTTATGGTTATCAGTCAGGCACACGAAGCTCTGGGTGAAGGTTTTAAACCGTTGCTTAAGCGCTAATTTCCACTATCTGAGTTTCATCTTCCAGGTTTGGTCTACCGGTGTAGAATCTTGTCAGATACCCGGCTTTCAAGTATAGTCGAGTAGATTTCTCACATTAACCATCTTAAAAAAACAAGTGAAAAGAATATGAATCTAGCCAAGTCTGAAATTCAAGAGGGGAATGCACAGCCAGGAATTTTAGATCGACCCTTGATGAATGTGTTGCCATCCATCAACCTCCGTCTAATGCTGTCTGTGCTGATACTGATCCTGGCAGTTGTTTCCAGGTTCTACCATATCGACCTGCGGGTAATGAGTCATGATGAAGTAAATCATGTGGTGCCTTCCTATGACCTGTATACAGGGAAAGGGTATCGCCATGACCCTGTAACGCATGGACCCATGCAATTTCATCTGGTGGCGGCTTCTTATTTCCTGCTTGGTGATTCGGATTTCAGTTCCAGAGTTCCCGCAGCTCTCTTCAGCATCGCTGCCATTGCTTTTATTCTTTTCTATTTTCCCCGCTATATTGGTAAAAACGGTGCGCTTATTGCTGCATTCCTTTTCTTAATCTCACCCTATATGTTGTTCTATGGCCGATATACTCGCAATGAAGGGTTTATTGAGCTATTCGGTGTCATGTTGTTATATGGCACACTGGCCTATCTGGAAACCGGAAAGAAAGCCTATCTTTATCTGATTACCGTGATAACGGTTCTCCATTTTTGCACGAAAGAGACGGCTTTCATCTATACGGCATTAATTTTGATCTTTTTAGCTCTGTATTTCCTGCAGGAAACATCAGATCTGAAATCGCTGGATAACCGGGCACACCGCCGATTTACCATTTTTGCTCTGCTGGCGGTTGTTTGTATCCTGGTGGCACTGGGAGCTGGGGCATGGGGTGCCAGTATGAATAAACCAGCAGAAGAAGGGGCCGATGCGGCCACCACGGCTGTTGCAACCGCCAAGGTTTTGCCTGCCTGGGTTAAAGGTTGCATTTACGGTGGAATTGGTGGAGCCCTTTTGCTGGGCGTTCTCTCGCTGACAAATCTGGTCAGTACTGTCGGGTGGGGAAAGATCCGGCGCTTGCGTTCATTTGATCTGCTGGTGCTGATCATCACGCTCATCCTGCCACAGCTTGTTGCCTTCCCCATTAAATTAATCGGGTGGGATCCACTTGACTATACAAGTAATGGAATACTGCGAACGGGTATTTTCATATTGGTTTTCCTGGGTATATCGGTTGCCATCGGATATTGGTGGAAAGGAACCACCTGGCTCAAGCTGGCCGCTCTTTTCTATACGATCTATACTGTTTTCTACACGACTTTTTTCACCAATGGTCGTGGTTTCTTTACCGGCATTGTGGGTTCTCTGGGGTACTGGTTGTCACAGCAGGGAGTGGAACGCGGGAGTCAGCCATGGTATTTCTACGGGTTGATCCAAATCCCTATTTATGAATATCTTGCGGCAGCCGGAACCATACTGGCGATCTATTTCGCCATCCGGCACAGACGGTTCATCACCTGGACATCTGCTTCACCTGCAGACCCGGAAGCGCAGGTGATGTTATATGAGGCTGGGACATCAGATTGGCTTGATGACGCCGGTGACGAAAGCGAACTCTTTGTCATTCGACCTGTTCCGGTGATGGCTCTTTTCGTTTTTTGGAGTATTGCCAGTCTGGTGTCTTATAGTGTGGCTGGTGAAAAGATGCCGTGGCTCACGGTTCACATCGCCCTTCCCATGTTGTTGACGGCCGGATGGGGGTTGGGATATCTGGTGGATACCACTCCCTGGCGGCGGGTAGCCAACCGGTCTGGGATTATAGCCCTCCTCCTCATCCCTGTTTTTTTGATGGCTTTTGCCGGCTCGCTTGGTTCACTGCTTGGCGATAAGACACCTTTTAATGGTAATACGATTGAGAATCTGGAAGCCACCAGCGCATTTATCATCTCTGTTATTCTGGCAACCGGATCGCTCTTTGGTATTTTGCGCCTACTGTGGAATTTTGAAACAAATGACCTCTTGCGATTATTTACGGCAGGAATTTTTGCCATTCTTGCTATTCTGACAATCCGAACATCTATCATGGCCAATTACATCAACTATGATACGGCCAAGGAATATCTTGTATATGCCCATGCTGCCCGCGGTCCGAAAGACATCCTCGCACAGGTTGAAGAAATTTCCCGGCGGACAACCGGAGGCAAGAATATTGTTGTTTCCTATGACAATGACGGCCTTTACCCATATTGGTGGTATTTCCGTGATTATCCCAATCACCGCTGGTATACCGATAAGCCCACACGCGAGTTGAAAGATTCTGCAGTGGTTCTTGCCGGTGATACCAATTTCGGCAAAGTAGATACAATTCTGAAAGATGATTTTGTCCAATTTACCTACATGCGGTTATGGTGGCCCAATCAGGATTATTTCAATCTCGACTGGAGCCGTATTAAAAATGCCGTGCTCAATCCGGAAATGCGTGCGGCTATTTTTGACATCTGGCTCAATAGAGATTATTCTGCTTATGCTAAATTGACCAACAACCAGAGCCTGACTCTGGAAACCTGGCAGCCGGCGGCTAAGTTGCGCATGTATGTACGCAAAGATATTGCCTCTGAAATATGGAATTATGGTGCATCTCCGGCACCTGCTGCGGCAGCAAAAGTTGATCCGTATGCCGCAAAACTAATCAATCTGCAGCCGGCTTTTGTTATTGGAACAGGAGAAAACAGTACCGCGCAATTCAATAAACCGCGTGATCTCAGTGTGGCGCCTGATGGAACGATCTACGTAGCTGACTCTGGTAATCACCGTATCCAGCATTTGAGTTCAACCGGTCAGGTTCTTCAAACCTGGGGAACGTTTGGTGATATCTCCAAAGGCGAAGCACCCGGTGGTACCTTCAATGAACCCTGGGCGGTTGTTGCAGGTCTGGATGGTTCCGTGTTTGTGACTGACACCTGGAATCACCGCATCCAGAAATTTACGGCAGACGGCCAATTCATCAAGATGTGGGGCTATTTTGGTCAGGCGGAAAAGCCCGATGCGTTCTGGGGGCCGCGCGGTTTGGCTGTAGATTCAAAAGGCAATATTTATGTCACCGATACCGGTAACAAACGGGTGGTAGTGTTCACGTCCAATGGCGATTTCGTCACTCAGTTTGGAACAGCGGGCATGGAACCGGGTCAATTTGATGAACCCGTCGGTATAGCTGTGGATAAAGATGGATTGGTTTATGTGGCAGACACCTGGAATTCTCGTATCCAGATCTTTGCACCAGACGCAACTGGAACAAACTTTTCCATGTTGCGCGCCTGGGAGGTGAATGCCTGGAAAGGACAAAGTCTGGACAACAAACCGTTTATTGCTCTGGATGCCAATAATCGAATTCTGGTGGCGGATCCAGAAGGGTATCGTGTGTTGAAATTTGACGCGGAAGGAAAACTGATCACCGGGTGGGGTGATTACAGTGCTGATGTTGACGGGTTCGGACTGGTTTCCGGTGTGGCTGTTTCACCGGATGGCAGCGTATGGGTGAGCGACGGCGGCAACAACCGCCTGTTAAATTTCAATCTGCCGCCCGAATAGCCCACATCAGGCAGTTTTATCCGTTCTAAACGAAGACTGACCCTGGTCAATGGATTGATTCATCCAGATCAGGGTCAGATGTTTTTCATAGCCAGCTGACTGGAAACAGCGTTCCGCCACACCGGTAGGGAAGTTGACTGAAATTGTGCGCACACTGGAACCTTCCAATCGAGCGGTAGTCAACAGGGCAAAAAGGGCATCTTCTTCGATATCCTGCGGGAGTGCCAGCCAGAGGTTGTCGGTGTTTCCCAGGTTGGTCTCCAGACTGGCTACACCCAGTAGACGTTCACCACGGCGTGCAGACCATTGTCTGATCGGCTCATCTTCAATAAACTGCCGAAGGCTGTTCCAGAAACCGGGTTCAAAATCTTTAATCTGAAAGGGCAGATGCCAGGCAATTTCAGGCGGATAGATGGCCTGCAGCCAGGCTTTCTGAATCGGCCAGTCTTTGGAATGACGCCGGGTCAGGTAAATGCTGCTTCCGGCCGGCAGACTTTTGTAATTACGCGGCAATGCCCGGTAGGTCGTGCGGCGGGCGACTTCTTTGAAGCCAAGACTGGAATATAACTCATAGGCACCGGGATTGTCTTCACGGACCTGCAGCCAGGCCATGCTTCCGTTGTGTTCGCGGATGTGTTTCAAGGCTGTCTGAGTAAGTTTGCGGGCTATCCCTTGCCGTCGGTAGGACGGGTTCGTGGCTACGTTGGCAATCAGGAAATGCCAGCGACCGCTGCGCAGGAAGGGTATGATGGTCAGGTTGCCAACCAGTTTTCCATCCACTTCCCAGACAAATCCCTGCATGGGAACACCGCCGCTGCCCAGGTTTTGACTCATCCCCAGAAGGGAATTTTGAGATTGGGCAACCTGCCTTATTTGACGGACGTATTCTCGGCCGTCTTCATCCATATGAAAATCAAAACAGATATCGATGAGGTCTGCTACGCCAGTCAAATCTTTGCGTGGATCCAATGGGCGGAGATGAGGATTTTTCTCTTGTAAAGACGGCATAGTATGTTTATTTTACCGTTATGTTGATATTTTTCTTATACGGTTCTGAAATATTGTATATATTGATAATGTATAATCATTCAACCGGGGATAATCTCCCCCGGCAAGGACGGACTCTATGATGCGATTTGACCGATTTACCGAGCGGGCTCAAGAAGCAGCTCAGCGAGCGGCAGAGATCATCCAACGGTATGGACACAACCAGATTGATACGGAGCATATACTTCTTGCTCTGATCGAACAACCGCAGGGTATGGTTACCCAGTTGTTGGAAGTCTTGAAAGTTGACCCTTCCACCCTCTCTGAACGATTGGACTACATTCTTCGCACCAGCCCCAAAGCCAGTATCTTTGGCGGCGGTGCCGGGCAAATATTCATCACTCCACGGGTGAAGCGGATCATGGACCTGGCAAACGAAGAAGCCAGCCGATTGAAGGATGAATATATCTCCACCGAGCACATGTTCCTGGCGATATTGAGTGAACGCAATACCCCGGCAGCTCGGCTGTTGGAAGGTGCCGGGTTGACCCGCGACCGTGTTTATGATGCCATCATTCAACAGCGCGGCGGCCAGCGGGTGACGGATCCACAATCAGAAACCCGGTTTCGCACGCTCGAAAAGTATTCCCGTGACCTGACAACCCAGGCCCGCGAAGGTAAACTTGACCCGGTCATCGGGCGTGATAATGAAATCCTGCGGGTCATGCAGATACTTTCTCGCCGTACCAAAAATAACCCGGTTCTGATAGGTGAAGCTGGTGTTGGCAAGACAGCCATCGTGGAAGGTCTGGCACAAAAAATTGCCGCGAATGACGTTCCCGAAATTCTGATGGGAAAGCGAGTCGTATCGCTAGACCTGGGTGCCATGATTGCCGGTTCGCGCTTCCGGGGCGAGTTTGAAGAGCGATTGAAAGCTGCGATCGAAGAAGTACAGCGTTCCGAAGGCGAGATCATCCTGTTTATTGATGAACTCCACACCGTGGTCGGGGCCGGAGCGGCGCAGGGAGCCATGGATGCCAGCAACATGTTGAAACCGGCTCTGGCGCGTGGAGAGCTTCAATGTGTGGGTGCCACCACGCTGGATGAATATCATAAATTCATTGAAAAAGACACGGCTCTTGAGAGACGTTTTGCTCCCGTGTTTGTTGAAGAACCCAGTGTGGATGACACCATTTCCATGCTGCGAGGTCTGCGCGACCGGTATGAAGCCCACCACAAGGTCCATTTTTCCGATGATGCCCTGGTGGCGGCGGCGCGGCTCTCAGACCGCTATGTGACCGACCGGCATCTGCCAGACAAGGCCATTGATCTGATTGATGAATCCGCTGCCAAGCTGCGTGTAGCCTTGTTCTCCATGCCGCAAGACCTGAAAGACCGCAAGAGCGATATTGACCGCATGCGCGCGGAAGAAGAACAGGCCGGTGTGGAGCGCGATTACGAGCGTGCCGCCCGCAAGAAAGCGGAACGCCTGCGCATGGAAACTGAATTTAACGAACTTCGCGACAAATGGGAAGAAGAACATAAACTCGATGAGGTTGTGGATGTGAACGACATCGCCGAGGTGGTCTGCCAGTGGACGGGTATCCCGGTCAACCAGATGATGGAAACTGAACAGACCCGCCTGCTCAAGATGGAAGAACGCTTGCATGAACGCGTCATCGGACAGGAAGAAGCCATCCACGCCGTGGCAGATGCCATCCGGCGTGCCCGCAGCGGGCTCAAAGACCCGCGGCGGCCGATTGGTTCGTTCATCTTCATCGGTCCTTCGGGTGTGGGTAAAACTGAACTGGCCAAGGCGCTGGCAGAATTCATGTTCGACGATGAAGAAGCGCTGGTACGACTGGATATGAGCGAATACCGCGAACAGCATACCGCTTCGCGTCTGTTTGGTGCGCCTCCGGGTTATGTGGGATACGAAGAAGGCGGCCAGTTGACCGAAGCCGTCCGCCGCAGACCCTACCGGGTGATTCTGTTCGACGAGATCGAAAAAGCCCATCCAGAAGTGTGGAACGCCCTGCTGCAAATTCTCGATGACGGCCGCCTGACTGATGGACAGGGCAGGGTGGTGGACTTCCGTAATACGGTTTTGATTATGACCAGCAACCTGGGGACGGAATACGTCCGCCGCAGTGGATCGCTCGGATTCCTCATCGGCGAATCGGATGAAGAACGTGAAGCGCATGACAAGGTGGAAAAGGCTTTGAAATCCACCTTCCGGCCCGAATTTATTAACCGCATCGATGAAGTTATCATGTTCTCGGCTTTGACCGTTGAACAAATGGGTCAGATTGTAGACCTGCAGATGAAAGAAGTGAGCAGCCGGTTGCGTGAACACGGTCTCGATGTCATCTTGAAACCCGAAGCTCGTGAGTGGCTGTCGCATCTCGGGTTTGACCCGGCCTTTGGTGCCCGTCCGCTGCGCCGCGCTCTGCAAAAATATGTAGAAAGCCCGTTGTCCATCAGCCTGCTTTCGGGCCAGTATTCCGAAGGAGATGTGGTTACGGTTGAACTGGATAAAGAAGCGGATAAACTTGTCTTTTCCCGGGCAGATAAGGCAGATGTGGTAAAAACCAAGGCAGAGGTTCCTGCCTGATCCGGATATTTCCCGGCCTCTCTCGTACGAAAAACCAGCGGGGAGGCCGGATTACTGTTTGTACATAGTGAACGATTGGAGATTTAAACGAAATGGCTGTGATGGATATCTTGCATCTTCCTGATCCAATCCTGCGGCGCAAGGCTCATAAAGTACTCGTCTTTGATAAGGAATTCAATAAACTGGCGGATGATATGATTGAAACCCTGCGTGCGGCTCCAGGTGTCGGTTTGGCGGCACCGCAGGTGGGTGTTTCCCAGCGATTGATTGTGATCGAGTACGGGGAAGAAGACGAAGAGGGCAAGGAAGCCCCTAAGAAATTGTATGTTGTGGCCAACCCGGAGATTATTTCCACATCTGAACAGATCGTTAATGGTGTGGAAGCCTGCCTATCTGTACCCAACCTGGTTGGGGAAGTGGAACGCTATTACGGCATCACCGTCAAAGGGCAAAACCGCAAAGGTAAACCGGTCAAAATCAAAGCCCAGGGATGGCTGGCACGCGTGTTCCAACATGAGATAGATCATCTGGATGGCATCATTTATACTGACCGGGCAACTGAAGTCTGGAAACCCAAAGAAGGTGAAGATTACGCGGCTGATTAGTCCATGCATCTGAACCGCCTTTCGCTGACAAACTTTCGTGCTTTTTCCCGCCTGGAGATGGATATCACCGGGCGGATTCTTGTTCTGGTGGGGGATAATGCCCAGGGGAAGACAAGCCTTCTGGAAGCGGTCTATTATCTGGCAACGTTTGCTTCCTTTCAGGCTGGCGCTGACCGGCAGATGATTAATTTCGAAGCCTTGAATGAACCTCTGGCGGTTGCCCGGATAGTGGCTGAATATGACCGGGGAGGCCACCCTCACCGCATGGAGGTGCGTATCATCCAGGAACCGGTTATGCCGGCCGGGACACGCACCCGTAAAGAAATTTTGCTCGATGGGGTAAAGAAAAGTGCCGCAGAAACAGTAGGACAGTTCTCTGCCGTGATCTTCCTGCCGCAAATGACACGCATTATCGAGGGCAGCCCTGACGACCGGCGTAAGTTTTTGAACATGGCTTTATGTCAGGCGGTTCCCGGGTATGCCCGCAACCTGAGTGACTACTCCCGGGTAATCACCCGTCGGAATGCCCTGTTGAAGATGCTGGCAGAAGGCCACGGTTCGCCGGATCAGCTGATTTACTGGAACAACCAGCTTGTGTCCATTGGGTCTGAAATGGTGCTGGCCCGGGCTCTGGCTGTCAAACAATTGGAGGCACATGCTTCTCGCCTTCATCTGCGGTTGACCGGAAGTATGGAGCGTTTATCCATCCGATATCAGCCCGCCATTGACCTTGATCTGGCGGTTTCGGAAGAACTGACGGAAGACGTTGTTAAAACGGCTTTTGTAAATTCTCTGAAGCGAGTACAGGGGGAAGAAATTGCCCGTGGAGTGACCGTCTGCGGTCCGCATCGAGACGATCTGCATTTTCTGTGCAACGACCTTGATTTGGGAGACTTTGGTTCACGCGGCCAGGTACGGACAGCCATGCTTTCACTGAAACTGGCCGAGGTAAACTGGATGAAAGCTCAGACCGGTGAATGGCCGGTGTTGCTGCTGGATGAAACCCTGGCTGAACTTGATCTGCACCGCCGGGCTGATCTGCAGGAGACACTGCAGGAATGTGATCAGGGTTTGTTGACCACCACCGATCTGCATCAATTTTCGGATGAATTTATGGCTGCCAGCACCATCTGGCGGGTATCAGCCGGATGTGTGAACGTGGAACGTCAGACTACAATGGACGCTTAGACGGAAGCCCGGCCCGCCGGGGATACGGTTTGGGTGTGGCGGCAACCTTATCTATGATGACCAGGAAACGTTCATCTGCTACACCGGGTAGAACAACAGGGGTAATCTGCTGAACCCGTCCACCCAGGATTTGCACGGCATGTTCGGCAGCATGCACTTCTGCCGGAGCGGATTCGCCTTTCTGCGCGATCATTCGTCCACCCACTTTGACCAGAGGCAGAAGATATTCCGCCAGCACAGGAAGGGCTGCTACAGCCCGGGCAACAGCCAGATCATACGATTCACGGTGGGCATTCAGTTGGCCCAGGTCTTCGGCTCTGGCTTGCAACACCTCGACCTTGTCCAGGTGAAGCACCTCAATCATATGGCGGCAGAAGTCCGCCTTTTTGCCTACAGATTCCACCAGAGTCAGGCGGAGTTGGGGGAATATGATTTTCAGAGGGATGCCGGGAAAACCGGCACCGGTGCCAATATCGATCACCTTTACCGGCCGGGGTTCTTTGAAACCCTGCATGCAGGTGAGCGAATCGAGAAAATGTTTGCTGCGTATTTC
This sequence comes from Leptolinea tardivitalis, assembly GCF_001050275.1. Classification (GTDB taxonomy): domain Bacteria; phylum Chloroflexota; class Anaerolineae; order Anaerolineales; family Anaerolineaceae; genus Leptolinea; species Leptolinea tardivitalis. Next base: position 33,218 of record NZ_BBYA01000010.1, on the reverse strand, counting down.
TTCTGGCTTGCGGATGGCGGTCAGGTTAAATTTCTCATTCCATTCCAGCAATTCTTTTTCATATAAAGAAAAAGCTTCCACCTGCCGGGGAGTCAGTTGCAGTCCAAGAAGAGTTTTGGCCTGAGTTGGTAGGAAATCCATGCGGTTATTATACCGAAGGGAAGGAGACATCGGAAAAATCCTTTTGATTTATCGGGGAAATGACATATCCACTCTTGAAGGCTACTGTCTTCCCAGGGAAGAAGAAAAATTAAGGGTTTCTGCTTGACGGATGGTCATATTCTGCATTAAAATTCGTTAAAGTAAATCAAAAAGACAGGAGTACAGATATATGATCAGACTAAAAGGAGAAAACCAAATCAGCCTCCCTGCAATGGGATGGCTTTCTGTTGACTGATTGCGCCTGTTTTTATTCAAAAAACATTTGCCACCGCGGGTGCAATCTTTTGCCCGCGGTGTTTTGTTCTTCCACGGGCTGCAACTAACCGGTCGAACTATCGAAGAGTGAGGATGTATGTTTGAAGAAGATATCATGGCGGGGAAATGGCTGCACCTGACTGAAATTGACCCTGAAGAAGACGCCGCAGTGGAAGCAACCTGGACGTGCAATAGCCGTTATCGGTTGTTAATGGAATATGATCTGCCCCGTGGTTACATTGCAGGTGAAATGAAAAAATACTACGAAACCTGCCTGGAAAAATCCGATTCACGCCGGCGGGAGTTCTACTTTGCCATGCGGGCAAATACCGATAATCGCTTTGCCGGTGTATTTACTATCCCCAGCGTGGAATGGACAAACCGGGCGGCGCAATTCTGCATCGGGTTTGGTGAGCAGGCTGACCTGCAAAACTGGGGGGATGAGGCTTTCCGGATTGCACTGCGATATATGTTCACTGAGTTGAACCTGTACCTGGTGACCATCCATATTCCGCAGTTTTTTCCCGAAATGGTGGAGATGGCTGAAAATGCCGGTTTGCAGTTATCCGCCCGCCGTCGGGAAGCGGTTTATTACAATGGACGTCGTTGGGCTGCCCTGCATTTCAGTATGCTGCTGCCGGAATGGCAGGCATTGCAGAACGGAGGTCATTAATGGACGCAGTATTGGAAGGCAGCCTGGTGACCCTGCGGGTGATGGACCCTGAGCGTGACAGTGAGTTCTACAATGCCTGGATGAAGGACAGTCTGTTTGCCCGTATGCTTGATTCGGATCCGATCATTTTCTGGCCAAAGAAGATGATGAAAGATTGGCTTGAAAAGCATATGGACGGATCCATCGTCATGATGATGTACCTCAAAGGCGAGGATACCAAACCCATAGGATTCATTGCACTGGATGGCATCAACTGGGTTGCCGGTGATGCCTGGGTGGCTATTGGTATTGGAGATCGGGAGGATTGGGGCAAAGGGTATGGCACAGATGCCATGCGTCTGATGCTGCGGTATGCCTTCTGCCAGTTGAATCTGCATCGTGTATCGCTTTCGGTGTTTGAGTACAATCCACGCGCCATTCGTTCATATGAAAAAGCCGGATTTGTGCGCGAAGGTGCCGCCCCGCAATTTGTGGAGCGCGATGGCAAACGGTATGACCTGGTTTATATGGGGGTATTGCGTTCTGAATGGAAAGATACCTGCCCGGAGGACCCTTCCTGCGATTGCATCTGATTATTCTTGAATATGCGTAGGGGCGCACGTTTTGTTCTGGCTGGCTGTCGCAATTGCTGTTCATATTACCCACATGCGTAGGGGCGCACGGAACAAATCCAGCCAATTGTTGCTTTAATTCCGCCTATTACCCACGTCAGTAGGGGCGCACGGCCGTGCGCCCCTACTGACGTGTAAAAAAGCAAACTTTCAACAAAATCATAAAATTAAAAAATGATCGAACATCCCAATCGTAAATCCACACGACTTGCCGGATTTGATTACTCTTCGGCAGGTATGTATTTCATCACCCTGGTTACCCATGAGCGCAGGCATCTATTCGGTGAAATCATTACAAGGGAAATGATTCTCAATGATTTCGGAAAATTGGCTGCGTCAGAATGGCTTCTTTCCGGTCAAATCAGGCAGGAAATTGAATTGGACGAATGGTGTATTATGCCCAATCATTTCCATGGAATCATTCTTTTGAAAGAAAATAAACAGAGAGGTCTTCTATCCGGAACATGTGTCAATGGTATTGATCGTAAACCAAAATCGCTGGGTTCGCTGGTAGCCGGATTTAAATCTTCTGTTACACATAAAATCAATGAGCGAAGAGGGACTCCGGGGATACCGGTATGGCAGCGTAATTATTATGACCATATCATCAGGGATGAAAAAGATTTAAATCGTATTCAGGAGTACATCATAAATAATCCATTGAAATGGGAAATTGACCGGGAATATTCGGACAGGTGATTTGAGGCAAATACATAGGGACGAGAGGCCGCATATCCGTTGAATGTCTTTTGATTCAAACACGTATGGGCGCACGGCCGTGCGCCCCTACCGGGCAATTGTGTATCCCTACCGGGCAATTGTGTATCCCTACCGGGCAATTGTGTGCCCCTACAGAATCTGGAAAACATGGTTACAATTCCTGCATGCCTGCACAAACAAACAAACCTGCCATAAAAGCCGTCATCTTTGACATGGGCGGTGTGATTCTGCGCACCGAAGATATGACCTCGCGCACGGAGCTCGCGGCGAAATTCGGGCTTTCTCGTCACGAATTGGAAATGATTGTTTTCCAGTCACCCGAATCCAAGCGGGCAGAATTGGGTGAATTCACCAGAGAAGAGCACTGGGAGAATGTCGCCCGGTTGCTCCATTTCCCTGAAAGCGAGCTTGACGAATTTCAGCGCGCCTACTGGGATGGGGATGCTGTGGATGAAGAATTGGAAATGTTCATCCGTGGTCTGCGGCCGAAATTTCGCACCGGCCTCTTGAGCAACGCCTGGCAGGGCACCCGCGATATGACGGTGGAGCGAGGGTATACCTTCCTGACGGCGTTTGATGTCATCATGTTTTCGTGCGAGGTTCACCTGCGAAAACCCGATCCGCGCATTTTTCACCTGATGCTCGACCGTCTGGGGGTTAATGCCTGCGAGGCGGTGTTTGTGGATGATTTCATCGATAATATTGAAGGCGCGAAGGCTGTCGGGTTGAACACGGTTTGGTTCAAAGGCCGTGAGGATGCCGTCAGGCAGTTGAGGGAGCTGGGGGTGGAGTAAAACACAGCAGGCGCGGATAAAGTGAGCCCCATGAATTACCTGATGATTCGTCAAAAAATCGATCAATTCAATTCAAATGGCGGAAATTCACCCGATCCCTCCCATCCGCGCATCCTCATTTTCACCGAGGGGACGGTGCTCGGATACCGGCATTGGTGGGAATTCTTCCAGGTTAAAAACTATGTTCCCATTGGTCGATGTGTTGAAAAAATCCTTGGTTGGGAAAAGCAGGGTGCACAGATTGTTTATCTCACCTCCTGCCGCAAACAGGCGGATGTGGCTGCCATCCGGGATATTCTTGTTGGGGCGGGCTTTCCCGGTTGCTGCCTGTATTACCGCGGCCAGAATGAAGAGTACCATTACATTGCCGAACAAATCGTCCCTGATGTGCTGATTGAGGATGACTGCCGCAGTATCGGCGGCCGCCGCAATTGGACGATCACATATATCCAGCCGGAAATCAAGGAACGTATCCATTCGATTGTGGTGCCAGAATTTCATGGTATCGATCATCTGCCAGCCGATCTATCAGCATTATTGACATAAAACAGGAACAATGTTTTGGAATAACCGAGTACTGGAAAAAAATAGATAAAAATTCGTTAAAAATGAGTTGGTGTATCACAATTTATGAAAACAAATAAGGACTGGACAATGAATTTTGAGTTGTTCAGTCCTTATAATTTGCTCTGCTTGGAAAAAGAATTCGTTCATAAAGCATTTCCTATTTCTAGCCTATAATCTACCTGAATTCAGTCAAGAATTCATTACGTCCATTTCAGATGAGGTGTTCCGTGGCAGATAAGAAACCAAGATCAGGCTATTTCAAGAACGGGCTTCCGTATAATCGAACCGGAGACGGTCCGCGCGACCTGATCGTGTTCCAGGGATTGTATTTTGAGAATAAACCCCAGCCTATTCTGTTTACGCGCACCTATAAATTCCTGACAGACCGGTACACAGTCTATGAGGTCTTGCGTAAACCGGGTTTACCTGAAGGATATACCCTCGAAAACATGGCGGATGATTACGCCGAATTGATCCAGGCGGAATTTAAACCACCGGTGGATATCATTGGTCTGTCAACAGGCGGATCGATAGCCCAGGTATTTGCTGCCAAATACCCTGATCTGGTTCGCAGACTGGTTCTCCATTCGAGCGCCTACAAATTGAGTGAACCCGCCCGGGAGATTCAGAAACGGATCGCCAGGCAGGGGAGCGAACGCAACTGGATTGGCGCGTATGCCTGGATTCTGGATTCGATTCTTCCAGTTCAGCAGCCGCAGCGGTTGCTGTTGCAGTTTGTTTTTCCTCTGGTTGCCTGGGTCATGGGGTTGACGGATCATCCCATGTCAGCCTCTGATCTGGTAATAACAGTTGATGCGGAGGACAGGTTTAATTTCAAAAACCACCTGACAGATATCCGGGTGCCTACATTGGTGGCGGCTGGAATAAATGATCCGTTCTACACAGAAGCCCTGTTCCGTGCGACGGCTGCCGGAATCCCCGGCGCCAGGCTGGCGTTGTACCCCAATATGGGACACCCTGCCTTAGGACGGCAATTCGAAACAGATGTCAGGGAATTTCTGGCCTAGGCGGGGTAGATTTCCCATTTCTTCTACGTCTGTCAATTTGATCGAACAAGACTGGGCGGATTTTATTACGTCTGACCTGCAATGAAGAGGTTTATTTTCTTACCTGCTTTTTTGCCGTCTTGATGAAACGCCCGAAATCCTTATCCTTCTTACGTTTTTCCGCGTACGATAGCTCGTGGAAATCTGCCTCAGACAGGAGTTTCATATAGCTTTCGTACCTTTCACGAGGCAGGCGGCCGTCACTCAGGGCAGCCAGCAGGGCGCAGCCATCCTCCGTTGTGTGGGTGCAATCGGCAAACCGGCAATCATTGGCCAGTTCGGCTGCGTCTGCAAAACTCTCGTGAATGCCGTCTCCCATTCCAAGGGTACCCAGCTCGCGCATACCGGGTGTATCCACCAGCATGGCTCCCCCATCAAGAACAGTCAACTGGCGGCGGGTGGTGGTGTGCCGGCCTTTGCCGTCAAACTCACGGACTTCCTGTGTTTCAAATATATTCTGACCGATGAGCCGGTTAAGCAGGGTTGTTTTTCCTACGCCTGATGACCCCAGCAGGCAGTACGTTTTTCCTGTCTCCATCAAGGCTTTCAGGTCAGCCATGCCTTCTTCCGTCCGGCTGCTTATGGGAAGAATCGTGCACCGGATCCCGGCATTCTGAACACTTTCAATCATCCGGGACAATTCATCCGGGGTGACAAGGTCTTTCTTGGATAGGAGAAGAACGGGATTCACCCGTCCGTCGAGGGCCATAACGATATACCGTTCCAACCGGTGGATGTTGAAATTGGCATCGCACGATTGCACAATAAAAGCGGTATCAATATTGGCGGCAATCGCCTGTCTGTCTTTCGATTTCCCCGCCGCTTTACGTTGAAGGAATGATTTGCGCGGATAAAGATCATAGATCACCGCGAAGGTTCCATTATCAAAGTATTGCACATTTACCCAATCCCCCACGCAGGGCATATCCATATCTGAATCGATATTGTAGAGGAAATTTCCTGCCAATTCAGCCCTGATCTCACGGGTATCATTCCGGATGAGATAGCTATCACGATCCACGGCCGAGATTCGTGCCGGGCTGCCGTCTGACTTCTTCAGGTTCTTCTGTTCCTTTTGGAACCATTCATCAAATCCAAGCTCGCGGATATCCATTCCCCAATTGTACCTGCCGCTGATCAATTTTGTACGTGGGGTTAATAAACAGATGAAACCAGAACAGAAAAGTCATTGTCCCATCTTTTTACGAGCAGATTTCTTTAAAATTCAACGGCTGGTTTCTTCTGTTTTCAGGAGTAAACCAGCCGCTCGTCAAACTTGGATTGGTATTACCTGGTTATCGCGGTTCGACTGGAATGTCTACAGGTGATTCTGTAATTCGGTGACAACCGGTCCATATTTAGCCCGTTTGCTACCGGCACTAATGGCCATCGGTATGGCCAGTACTTCAGAAATTTCCTCTGCCGTGGCACCGGCTTCCACAGCCTGTGAGTAATGCCATTGAATGCAGGGGACGCAATCTGCCATCACCGAGCAGCAAACAGCGATCAACTCTTTGGTCTTCTTGTCTATTCTCCCCGCCTCAAGGGCTTTCCCCGAAAACTGATCGTACAACTCATTGGTTTCTTCCAGCAAAAACATATTGACCTCTTTTCTCAATTGACAGGATGAACAACTCACGCAATAATACAATATCAAAATATGTGAATAGTCGTATAGAATATGATAAATAATATCGGAAAATACGATAACACGGAGCTGATATGGATTTGACACAATTGACCACCTTTCGGACGATTGCTTCGTTGGGCAGTTTCAGTCAGGCAGCGGATGTTTTAGGGTATGCCCAATCGACGGTTTCAGAACAGATCAAAAACCTTGAAATGGAATTAAACACGGCTCTTTTCAAACGGGCAGGCAGCAAGCGGGTTGCCCTGACGCCAGCCGGTGCACGGCTGCTGGACTATGCCCAGAAAATGTCCAACCTGGAGGATGAGATCAAATCTGAAGTGACGAATCCGGATGAGCCGCACGGGTCGTTTTCCATCCGCATACCGGAAACGATCAGCCAGTTCTATCTGCCTGCCTGGATGAGGCGGTTCTACAGGCGGTTTTCAAAAGTCAATCTGGGCTTTATGGACTGTGTGTATTTCGACCTTCCTGAAGAATTGAAAGCGGGGATTGTCGATCTCGGTTTTTTGATTCTCGACCAATTCATATCTGAAAACCTGGAAACAGAGATTTTGATGCCGGTTCCACTGGTGATGGTGACATACCCAGAAAATCCATTGCTTCTAAATTCATCGGTTGATCTCTCGCAACTACGAGACGAGCCCTTGTTCACTCCATCCAATGATTGCAGCTACAGCCACCTGCTGGAAAAGATCCTGACAGAGCAAAAAGTAAGAATCCCAAATGTGTGGCGGTTCAATTCGATTGAAGCCCTGAAAAAAGTGTTGATGAGCGGTATTGGCTTCACCGTCTTGCCAGAAGTCACCGTACATCAGGACGTGCAGGATGGACGGTTGGCGGTTTTACCCTGGCAGGACGGCATACTGGTATCCGCCCATCTGCTGATGATCTGGCAGAAAAACAGATGGCTGCCGCCTGCCTTGAAAGCCTTCATGGATATTGTGCGGGATGACCTGAAAGAAAAACCAACGCCATAGAGGGATGTACCTCCATGGCGTTTTCTGTAATTATGCTTTCACTTATTCCCTGACCGGCTTATAACCTGGCCTTGATCACCCGGGCCAACCGTTCCATCCCGATACAGATCTTTTCCGGTTCCACACCGCCAAAACTGATGCGCATACAATTATCGTGATTGTCGCGGTCTTCCACGAAGAATTCGCGTCCGGGCACATAGGCAACCTTCTGTGCCAGGGCATCCCCCAGAAGAGCAGTTGTGTTGACAGACTGGGGTAATTCCACCCAGGTGAACAACCCTCCGTCAGGATAGACGGCTTTGATGCTATCCGGAAGCATTTTGGCGATGCAATCCATCATCACATCGCGGCGTTCACGATGGATATCGCAAATGCGTTTGAGATGGGCATCATATAAACCGCGGTTGAAGAATTCGGCACAGATGATCTGTGCCAGTACGCTGGCATGCGAATTGGTGGCTGTTTTGACATCATACACTTTGCGGATAATCTCTTCACTGGCAAAGATATATCCCAGCCGGCTGCCGGGAGAGAATATTTTGGAGAAGCTGTTGACGAAGATTGTGTTGCCAGTCTTGTCAAAAGACTTAATCGGCGGCAGTTTTGTCCCGCTGTAGCGCATTTCGCTGTACGGATCGTCTTCCAGAATGATCACGTCGTACCGGCTTCCCAGTTCGGCCAATGCTTTCCGGCGTTCCAGGCTGGTGGTACGTCCGCTTGGATTCTGGAAGGTGGGAATCACATAGACCATTTTTGGAGAATATTTCTTTATCTTGGCTTCCACATCTTCGATCACGAGACCGTTGTCATCGGTCTCGCAGGCAATGCAGCGGGCTTCAAACAACTGGAAGATTTGTACAGCCTGAACAAAGGTGGGTGCTTCCACCAGCACCACATCACCGGGTTCAAGGTACAACTGACTCACCAGGTTCATGCTTTCGATCCCGCCGGAAACGATCAACACATTATCCATCCCGGCTGTTAATCCTTTGGGTGCCAGAAGACGGTCTGTAACTGCCCTGCGCAGGTCAGGAATACCAGTCGGATTGCCGTATTGCAGTGCCTGAATACCGCGTTTGTCCCGTGTGAGCACCTCACTGGCTATATCATGAACCAACTCCACAGGCAGGGCTTCGCGGGCTGGGGCGCCGCCGCCAAAGGATATGGTCTCCGGGTCAGTCATTGATTCAAACAATTGCCGGATGACATCGGCAGAGGCTTGCATATTGGCGATGCGTTTAGCGAATTTGGCCATGATGGATTCTCCTCGAGCGGTGGATATTGGGAATAATGGGTTAAATTATGATGACTTCTTTGATAATGCGATTGTACCCTCACAAGAAAGAATTCCCTTACCAGAAGTTGTTTTTTGTTTCGATATACAATGATTTATCCCGGCTGAATGGATCTCACACTTTAAACTGGATCCTTTACCTGCCTTACAAAACAGCGGGGATATGGCACGGGATTACTTCATCTTTCGTGATCTGCTGGATCAGTCTGTTGCGCCTGTTCAGAATCAATGGTATTTACCTGAACCTGCAAATTTGATGGGGAAACAAAAAGCGGACGGTTCATGGAAATATGGGGAAAGCGGCAGCCCATTGGTTCCAGACCAGAATTATGCCCTGTTGGAAACATACCAACATCTCCACGTGCTTGTGGAAATGTACGGCCTGACTCGGGAGCACCCGGCAATTGAAAGAGCGGCCGGTTTTATCTTCACCTGTCAAACAATCGGAATGGAATTACACCGAAGTCTTTGTGAAAACCGGAGGAAAGTAGAAGATCGTCCATAATAGCTGGTCTTTGATCCGTGAAGTATACGGCTGAAGCAAAATTGCGCAGACAGGAAAAACCGATACAATCCGATTCATGATTTCAGAATATTTTTCAAAGGATTACACGGGCGGCGCGTTTGTGCTTTTCGGGCGCGATCATTTCATGGCATTAATGGTAGTTGTTCTGATCTGCCTGGGAATCTGTCTGTTTCGTACACACTGGAAATCGGAAACCTCGAAACGGTTTACCCGATGGGGCTTGCTGGCTTTGATTTATGGCTGTGAAGGTTCCTGGCAGATCTGGATGGCTGCCATCGGTAGTTGGACAATCCAGGGGATGCTGCCGTTATGGTTATGCAGTGTCACCTCATGGACAATGCCTCTCCTGTTGGTTTTTCGAAGCCGCCGATATTACCAGTGGGCATATTTCATGGGCATAATGGGTGCTGCGATGGCGCTGTTGACCCCGGATTTGATGCAATACGGCTTTCCCCACTTTCGGTTTTTGGAATTTTTTGCCCTGCATGGTGCGATCATTATCGCTGTCGTTTATATGACGGCGGTGGAAGGATTCAGACCAACCTGGAAATCACTGGGCTGGATATTTATCGTTATGAATGTCTACTGGATATTTTGCGGCTGGGTGAACCGTCAAATCGGCAGCAATTACCTGTATACTCAGGGAAAACTACCCACACCCAGTCTGTTGGATTATCTGGGACCATACCCTCTGTACCTGATCTGGATGGAAGTGATAGGCCTGCTGTTGTGCGGTGTACTTTACCTGCCGTTTGCCATCCATTATGGGCATTCCAACATACAAAAATCCTGATACGATCGGATGTGAAACTCCCCATATTCTCAATTATTGGATCGAATCATGAGCCATAAATTTACCTGCAACGCTGTTTTATTTGATCTTGACGGTGTTTTGATCGATTCCACACCAAATATACTGCGCCACTGGAAAACCTGGGCGGATGAACACGGTATGGATATCCGGGAGATTGAACGGGTGGCGCATGGATTGCGTACTGTAGAAACCATGCGACTTGTGGCACCTCATCTTGATGCAGAACAAGAAGCCAGGCTTTTTGCTGAACATGAATTAAAAGACCTGACCGGCATTACGGCTGTTGAAGGAGCCCGGGAACTTATCACCTCCTTCAATGGAATGAAGTGGGCTGTAGTCACGTCCGGCTGTCGTAAACTGGTGCATCTTCGCATGGGGCAGGCAGGACTGCCAGTCCCCGAGTATCTGGTAACAGCTGATGATGTGATCAGCGGGAAACCGTCACCGGAACCTTATCTGAAGGGAGCTCAATTACTCGGTGTAAAACCGCAGAATTGTCTTGTAGTGGAAGATGCCCCGGCAGGAATCGAAGCTGGTACGAAAGCCGGTATGCGGGTGGTGGCGGTGGCTTCCACTCATACGAGGGCTATGCTGGCAGAGACCCAGGCAGATGGGATTGTTGACCGTCTGGCAGATATCCGGATTTCACCAACAGGTGATGGCCAGATTTTGGTGACCTGCGGCTAAAGGACAGACAATCACTTCACCCGTTTCAAATCAATGATCTCTGTTGTGCCTTCGTGGCGGAGCTGCATGGATTCTTCGTATTTATACAATGCGATTGACCAGACTTCCTTGCGGTTCTTTTCAAAGACGAAAGTAACCTTACCGTTCTCCACATTGTAGTAATTTCCGTAGGTTTTACCATCGTAGGTGTCAATTTTCAGGTAACCGGTTGACCGGAATTCAAGGATGTTCCCCAGATCCTGCCAGGGACGTCCTTTTTCGGGGAACCCCACCACTTTGGAAACCTGCCATTTACCCAGTACAGGCTTAATCTCTTCTGCATTAACAGTGCGGACAACGGTGGGAGCCGGTTTTGACGTTGCCTGTACAGATTTGACCTTGGTCGCCGTGGCCACAGTCGAGGCGGCGGCCGGCCGGGGATTATTGACCGTGATCAACAAGACAATACCAAGAGCAATCACCAGAATACCCGATACAACGAATTTCCAGTATTGCTTTAAGAAAGAATTGATATCGAATTGCCGAACACGAGACATCCGTTCGTCCGTTTTTATGGCAGATTTGACGGTATCTAAAATTCTGGTCGTATCGAAAGCGGGTTGTGAAGGCGGTGTGTTGATAGAAACCACCGGCTCTGGAGCCGGGTGAATTTCGCTGCTCTGATTGCTGCCAGTATGCGCCTGGAAAAGTTTTGATAATTCCTCTCCGCTCCACGGGCGCTGCTCCGGATCATCTGACAGACAATCTGCCAGCAGGTCGTCCACCCATTGCGGAACGTCAGCGCGCAGTTCACGGGCACGTGTTCCGGGGCGGAGATTTTTGTAATTCCGAACGGTCAGCATTTCGAAGAGGATCAATCCGAAAGTGTAAACATCAGATGGGGGTTTTAAAGACAGCGTATTGTTTTCCTGTTCGGGACTCATATAAGCCGGCGTACCGGGGTGGGTCATTCGGGCAATCCGGCTGGTTTGTGATGGCTGGCTCAAGGGAAGCTGGGCCAGACCCAGATCGGATATCTTCGCATTTCCCGATTCGTCAAACAAAATATTGGATGGCTTGAGGTCGCGATGAATGATATCGAGGGCATGAATGGCAGCCAATCCATCCGCCATCTGGGAGGCAATTTCAATCGCTCTGGATATTTCCAGTCCGGATTTTTTGGCCATACCGTATTCGTTGCCGGTGTCGTAGATCAGGTTTTGAAGAGAACCACCGGAGGCATATTCCATTGAAATTGACATGATTTCTGGCGTCTCATCAAAATCAAACACCCGGATCAGACCGGGGTGGTTGATTCGGGCACCAATCTGGGCTTCCTGCTGGAACCGCTGCCTGATCTCGCCAAAATCAATACCGGCGGATGTTTGATCGTTGAGTTGCAGCAATTTAACTGCCCGAGGTAAATCCAATTTCAGGTGGGTGACCAGATAAACCTCTCCAAAGGTACCTTCACCCAGCCGTTTTTCAATGCGGTATTTGTCAAATAAGATATCCCCGGATTTGAATTCCATTTTTGATCACTTTCTGTAAAAACGAATGAATAATCTATTTTTGCAGGTTTTTGGCAGGCTATTGTTTGAATAGTTTCATGGAAGCCCTTGAACCACTCTTCTTTAGTTCGATAGAATTACTAGAATCCAATGGAATAATTTCCCAGGGTTCTACATGCCCATCATTGAATTCGAAAAAGATATACCTGCCAGAAATCCTATAATTTGTTCCACTTCCGGTTCCAAAACACTTCATGTACATTAATCCGGCATTGTATTCCATCGTACATTGCGGCTCCAGCCAGGCCGGCCCCTGTTCATTGGGATCGTCGACGGATTCTGTCACAACCCATTTGCCTGTAATGTCATAGAAGGCGGTTTCTTCCATGACAGGTGTACGGGTTGGTGATACCAAACCTGTATTTGCCGTTCTGGCTGTGGCGTATGGCTTTGCAGAAGTTCCACTGGTTCCGGTTGTTCTGATTAATGAGTAACCCAGAATGATTATCAGCGCAACAAGAAAAATCCAACTTTTCTTTAGATAGTCGTAGATATCTGGCTTCTCATGGAATTTTGTGTTTTCTGGTATAGATTCCTTCCAAATTGGATTCGGAATCTTCTCCTTGAGAGGGATCTCCTTTTCGGGAGTCTTATTTTGATAAGCATTTTGAGCAATATCAGGCTTTGCAGTTCTCTCGGGCGGGGTTTGTTCCGTAATCCGGGTCTCGCGCCCGCCACTTTTCAGTGCATCCGCCGCTTCGGCGCCATCCCAGGGACGATCTTTGGGATTTTCCGATAACATCTTCACCAGAAGTGAATCCAACCAGTCTGGAGCCTGAGGAACCATGTCCTGCAAATGTGTTCCAGGTTTGATGTTCTTGTAATTTCTTCCGGATAACATCTCAAAAAGGATCAGCCCCAGTGTGAATACATCAGATGCCGGTCTGAGATACATGCCGGATATTTCCTGTTCCGGGCTCATGTAGACCGGTGTACCGGGATGGGGTTTTAATACGCTGAGCTGTGAGCGCATGCTTTGCCCGCCGGGTATCTGAGCCAATCCCAGATCAGCCACTTTGACGCAGCCGGTTTCGTCAAAGAGGATATTCGAAGGCTTCAAATCACGGTGGATCACATCTCGTTTATGCAGTACAGACAGTCCTTCGGCGATTTCAATGCCGGTCTTGATGGTCTCATCAACCGTGAAGAACTCGCCTGAAATCCTTTTCTTTTCCAGCCGGGTTTTCAGACTTCCCCCGGCAGCATATTCCATGATGAGGAACAGGGTGTTATCCTCTTCCTGAAAGTCATAAACCCGGATGACATTCGGGTGGCTAAACCACTCCATCAACTGGGATTCCTGACGGAATCGGTTGCGGTATTCTTCGTAATCTGAACTACCAATACCGGCTTCATCACGCAAAAGTACTTTGACGGCGCGTTTGCCATTCAATCCGGTATGGGTAGCCAGAAAGACTTCACCAAAGGCGCCCTGACCGATAGTGCGCTCTATGCGGTAATTCTTCAGTATGATGTCATTTTCCAGTAAATTCCCCACATGGCACTCCATACTGAGAAATTTTAAAATATTTTATCATAGCTAACCGATGGACAACCAAAAAAGAACTGATAATCATAGTCAAGGTGAATGACAGTTGACTATTAAAAAAAGGCGTTAAATCACTATAATTAGTACAGCATCTAAAACCAGGGGAGCCAACAGGAGACCTACAATGAGGGAGCTGAAAGCGCCTGAAGAGATCGTCGTTGATGGACGAACATTGCGTGAAATTCTGGATACTTCCAGTCCTGCGAAACCCGCTGTATTGAAGGGCGCTGATCTTGCCGGTGCAAATCTGCGGAATGCAAATCTGGAAGATGCCAATATGTGGGGCGTCAAGATGGTGCACGCCGCCCTGACGAATGCCAATATGAAGGGCGTGTACCTGATGCGCGCCAATTTAATAGGGACAGATTTTTCCGGGGCCAATATGGCAGATGCCAACATGATGGATGCCAATCTGATTGGTGCCAATATGGAGAATGCCACCCTTACCAATGTAAACTTCATGGGCGCCGATATGACCGTGGTCAACCTGACCGGCGCCAACCTGCGGGGAGCTATTCTGAAAGATGCCGTGTTGAAAGGTGCCAACCTGACGAATGCCGATCTAAACGGTGCTGACCTGACAAATGCCGATATGAAAGGCGTTATTTTGCGCGGCGCCAAGATGAAGGATACCAACCTGATGAACGCTTCCATTGAAGAATCGCATGAAGACGATAATCAGGTTAAGGAAAAACGCACCTCCATCCTGCAGCGCATATTTGGAACCGGGCATTAACCCGAATACCTATCTCTGTTTTTTTCAACGTTGCGGTATTTAACATCGGGGATAACGCGTGCAATTTTTCAACCTGACCAAAAAATTTAATCCACAGGTGGTGGATAATTACCGAAAAGGAAAAGGTCCCACCCGTATTGTCCTTCTCCTGACAACCACCGGGCGCAAGAGCGGCCTTCCGCGCGTTACACCTCTTCAATATGAGGAAGATGACGGATTGATTTATGTGGGATCGGCACGCGGACAACAGGCGGATTGGTTTAAAAACATTCTGGCCAACCCGCATGTACATGTACAAATCCAACAGCGCGAGTTTGATGCCGTGGCTGAAGCGGTCACAGATCCTAAAAAGGTGGCTGACTTTATCGAATTACGGGTGAAACGACACCCGGTAATGTTGCGTGCCATCATGTTTTTTGCGGATGGGCTGCCGTTTAATTTCAACCGCACACAACTCGAACAGTATTGCATCAACCGAACGATGGTCATACTGCACCCTATTGATGGGTAAGCTGGTCTTTTGAAATCAGGAACCGGTTTCTGATTGGGCAGAAACCGGTTCTCGAAGTTTCACATTCTATCTGGCTTTCAAGAAACCGGAAGCGATTTTTGAGAATTCCTCCGGCTGCTGCTGAAAAGAGAAGTGCCCGGAATTTTGGATGACAGCGAATTGCGAATTGGGAAATGTGTCGCTGTATAGTCGGCTGGCGGCTTCGCTTTGCAGATCATCGGCGCCATGGATCACCAGCACCGGTGCGGTTACTTTTCTCATCAGGCGGCGGTAGTCGTGACGCTGCCCCATGCTGACATACATACCCCAGGTCATCCATCCACCGGGTTCACCCTGCTTGATCTGAGCATTTTCCGGCAGGTTGACCACTGCCATGTAGTATTTTCCAAAAGTTTCATTCATGGCGATCAAGTCTGCTTCTGACCGGGTAAAGAGTTTGTTGAAATCCATATAGTCTTTCAAGAAGGCATCATATTCCGAACGGTCACCCTCGGGGAGTTTCAATCTGACACTGGTAAACAGGTCGCTTTCACCATCAGGCTGCGGCATGACCAGCGAATTGGCCGGAGAAATCAGGATCAGTTTCTCCACTCTATCGGGAAATTCTGCAGCATAGAGCGATGCCAGGAAGCCGCCCCAGGAATGGCCGATCAGGATCAATTTGTCTTCACCCAGTATCTGGCGGATGCGTTCAATATCGGCAATCTGAGCTCCCAGTCCAAGCGTCTTATCCAGATTGGTTATGTTCTCATACATGTTGGTCGATGCGAATTTGTTGAAAGGGCGGGTCGATTGTCCGCAGCCGCGTTGGTCATAATAGTTGAAAGTGTATTCACTGGTGAGGGGTTCCAATCCGCGCATTGGCTCACGGAATGGCATTCCCGGTCCGCCGTGAATGACCAGTACATTACGCCCGCTGCCTGTGGCAAAGTGATACAGGCGGATGTCGTTTTCCATCTGCCAGTAGTCTGGATCTCCGGTCTGGGTTGGCGGGGTGAGCGGGCCACGCAGATTATGACCGGAGCTGACCATCCCTGGGGTATACAGAGGCTGCTGGGTCATCCACCAGAAAGCACCTGCGGCGGCGACAAGTACGATCACAATAATCCCTGAAAGGATCCATAGTTTGTGTTTCATTTTTTCTTTTCCTTCTGCTTTTATGATCATTCGTACATTCTGACGACTTCTTCCGCCCATTCCCTTACAATTCTCCGGACTTCATCCGGCTCAAGCACCAATGCGCCGGGGCCATAGGTCAGGGCGTTGCTGGCTGCACTGTTGAAGTCTGGAGCATTGAATGAGACAATTACAGAACCATCTTGTTGTGGTTCATAGGTGCTCCAGAATTGTCTGGCATAGAGGGCCAGATGGGCTGTGAAGGCCGGAAACATCATCCTGACCTTGACCTGGGGGACATCCTGCCAGTCTTGCGCGATATACGTCTGAAAATCAAAATCCGGCGGACGGGTGAAAGTATTCTTCAACAGGGCAAGATTCATGATCCGGTCAACACGAAATGTGCGTAAACCTTCACGTAAATGACAGAATCCAACGGCATACCACCAACCGGAACGGTGGAACAAACCATAGACATCAAAAATTCGAGTTTCACCTGTTTCATTCTTGCTGTTCTGGTAGGTCATTTCGATCTGCCGGCTGTCGTGGACAGCTTCTCTCAGTGTTTCAAGCAGTGTTTCAAGCAATGGTTTGATGGTGGTCATGTCAGCGCGGTTGATCCCAGTAGTCAACAACGAATGCTGTGCCCAGGTGATTTCCTGACGTTGGTCGGTGGGCAGAACGTTTTCGAGTTTGACCTGGGCGCTTCGGGCAGCTTCTGCATAGACCTGCCCCCACATTTCGCAAACCAGTCCTGTGCCCAGTGAAAGGGCAACCGCTTCTTCTGGTGAGAAAATGAGAGGCGGCAGTTTATTCCCCGGTACCAGGGAAAAACCGCCGTATGGTCCCCGCTCGGCATACACCGGCACACCCATCTCATCCAGCATGCCAAAGTAACGGTGCACAGTACGCACAGAAACATCCAGCTGACGGGCAAGGTCGGCCGCCTTTTGCCCGGGTTGGCGTTGAAGCATCAGGATCAGGGTGATCAATCGGGTGGAAGTCGTGGTCATCATGTACCTTCTATAACATAATAAAAACAATATATGTCAAATTATGACATATATATTGACACGGTTAAATAAGCAGGATTCGCTTAAAGAACCTGCCTTTATGGTTTGATTGTTGATAGAAGATGCTACATCGAATTAATCCAGAGTGTCTGGTAAGGAGCGAGAATAAATTCACCGGCTTCCTGCTCAATGGCCGTGACATTTTGGAGGCACAGCGTACGGTACCGACCATCCGATGAACTTCTTCGCAGGGCAAACACGGCGGGACCCATATCTAAAATTTCCTGGTTGCCGTATGGGTCAAAGGCCTGTGAAGAGGCCCGCCGGGACAAGAGGTCACAATAGCGGCGGAAGACCTGAGATCGGATTGACCGGGGATTGGTCAAATCCGCTTCAAGATTCGTTAGTTCCAATTTTTCCCGGTTGATAGAACGATTTTGTCCGGTTTGCCTGACGCCATCCTTCCATCCGCGGGAACCAAACAGACTGTGGAAATAAATACCCGGAAGGCCGCGAAGCATCAGCATGATTGCCTGGGCGGCCATGAATCTATCGATCTGGAAAGGCAGGGGTTCATAACCGCCGGGATCAGACAGGGCATCAAAATAATTGATATTCATCTCATAGGGACTTTGAGTCCCATCAGGATTATTTTTGTATGAAATCAGACCGCCGTGCTGTAATGTGTCTTGAACCAGTTGGTCAATTTCATTATTCGAAAGTATTCCGCGAATCGGGTTCAAGCCTATGCCATCATGAGAGGCCAGAAAATTAAAGAATGTCGTTTTCTCTGAAGGCAACGCAAGTCCGGCCGCCCAATTGGATAAAGCTGTTGCGTCACCGGTGCGCAGTGTATGCAATACCAGAGGCGGCAGGGCAAAGTTATATACCAGTTGGGCTTCATTCTCACCATTACCGAAATAGGAGATGTTATCAACATGCGGGACGTTGGTTTCTGTGATGATATACACATGCGGGGCAACGTCATCCAAAACTTTCCGAAAAAGCTGGATGATGGCATGGGTTTGCGGTTGATGCAGACAGGATGTTCCAATTTCCTTCCACAAATAGGCAATGGCATCCAGACGGATGAATTGTGCGCCATGTTGCGCGTAGGTGAGAAGAACATCCAAAATTCTGAGCAATACTTCCGGGTTGGCATAATTAAGATCAGCCTGATCTGCACTGAAAGTAGTCCAGACTTTTCGTTTACCGGTGGATGACTGGAATTCAGTCAATAACGGCAACGTACGCGGACGAATCACTTGTGTAAGATCAGGTTCTCCCTCAACGGTAATGAAAAAATCAAGAAAATTTGGATCATTTTGTAAAAAAGCCTGAAACCAGTCTCCCTGCACTGATGCATGGTTGATCACAGCATCGAACATCAACCGAAAAAAACGGCCAAGATGGTCAATATCAGACCAATCTCCGAGAGCGGGGTCTACTGTACCATAGTCTTTCACCGAAAAACCATCATCAGATGACCAGGGATAAAACGGCAAAATGTGAATACTGCTGATTGAATTTGCCAGATGCATCTTGCAGAATTTTGTAAGTGTTTGTAAATGGGGAGTTCCTGGTGAGCGAACCTGGTCTCCGTAGGTAATTAACATGGCATCACGCTCGGTGAGACGGGTGATGATCGGTACAGGAATTTTCCCCCGGTACTTGTCGAGCAAAGAATTTAGCCGCAGTTCAACTTCTGCGGCTGTTTGATCTGGATAAATTCTGGATAACAAATTGGAGAAATCCGTTCGCCCCATAGCTGTATTGTACTGTACCAGTTCTGTCCATTCCAGATATTCAGGTGTTAATGCTTAACCAACCACATGAAAAATGTTCGGATGGTGGATAGTCTGTTAACCGGGTGAGATCACCGGCCAGATGATTAAATTGGGTGCTTACAAGCTGATCGCGAGATCATTTTACAGATGCATCACCAACTCAGGCCTGAGTTCGGAATGATCCATTTTGCAATGTAGAATTTCATTCACAGCTCTGGCGAGAATCGGGTCAACTTCAAGCATCTTGCTGGTTGGTTTACCCTTCAATGATGTAGTTTCCAGGGCTTTAACAGCGTTGACAATGTAACTCAATGTCAGGTCTGATTCGATTTTATCCGTATTGATGATGAGGTCAAATGGATGGGCTGAATCCCAATCGACTCCGTAATATCCGTGAATGAATTCAGAACGGACCCTGTCACCTTCTTCACATAATGTCACGGCTTCAACGTGTGTGAGATTCTTTTCTTTCATCAGTTTCTTGACTCGTGCCTGGAAAGGTGCCTGAAGTCGAACATGGAAAACATCGGCATACCCACTCAGCACGGAAAATCCACTGCGGCCCAGAATCACCACATTGCCATGCACGGCAAATGCTTCGATGCCCTTGTTGAGCATGTCAACCATCAATTCACGCCGCTTTCCACGTTGTGCATCGAACTTTTCCCAAAAACCCATCAGTGAATCATATTCCCTGTCGAACTCGACAAAGCCGTAGTTCGCCAGCAAGTCTGCGATGATCTCCTTATCCACAAAATGGTAGCCCAGATCAAGTGCCACGCTCCGGGCCAGGCTGTCCCCCTCGCTGCCAAAATCTCTGGAGATGGTCACGGTTGTCATTTCACACCTCCTTTTGAATTTTCAGGCAAAGGAAATCCTTTATATTTATTATAGCGACCCAAAGATGAAATTTCATTAAATAAACAGTAGATACTCCACTGATGATATAATTTATTCGGAAAACGAAATTCTATGGTGTCTTTTTATTTACTCCCGACGCTATAACGCTCCCTCTGGAATAAAACCTTACATCTACGTTTAGGCGCGTCTCTGCCCTGACCGGGCTGGGAACGCGCCTTTTTCACATAACCAACTCCCGTGCACAAACTATCTGCGCGGTGGAGCTATTTTTATTTATTCCCAAGGAGGAAAGACAATGAAGATTCAATTATCAGACGGAAGAAGCATTCCCATAGAAATGCACAAAGTTCGAATTGTGCAGAGCACACAGCTTCCGCCCATCCGCCGCCGGTTGGCTGCCATTCAGGAAGCCGGATTTAATACATTTTTGCTGCGAACACGTGATGTTTTTCTGGACATGTTGACCGACAGCGGGACCAATGCCATGAGTGATAATCAGCTGGCTGCTATGATGCGGGCTGATGATGCCTATGCCGGCAGTGAAAGCTTCTACCGATTAACCGATGCCGTCAAAGACATATTCGGATTTGATTATGTCATCCCAGCTCATCAAGGCCGAGCGGCGGAACATCTGCTGGCAAAAGCGTTTGTGAAGCCAGGTGATGTTGTTTTGATGAACTATCATTTCACCACTTCAAAAGCCCATATTGAACTGGCAGGCGGAAAGGTGTTGGAGATTTTCACCGATGACGCCCTGATCACAAAAAGTGATATCCCATTCAAGGGAAATCTTGACCTGGAAAAATTTGAAGCGGCAATTAATACCTATGGAGCAGAAAAGATTGCGTATGTTCGTATGGAAGCAACTACCAACCTGATCGGCGGACAGCCGTTTTCACTCGAAAACCTGCGGCAGGTGAAAGAACTGGCCGCAAAGCATAAAATTCCCCTGGTATTTGACGGCAGCCTGATCTCTGAAAATGCCTACTTTATTCAAAACCGTGAAAAGGCATTCGGCGGCCGTTCGATCAAAGAAATTCTGAAGGAATTGATGCAATACGTGGATATCTTCTATATGTCCGGCCGCAAGAGCGCGGCTGTTCGCGGCGGTATGATCGCTACCAACAATAAGGATTTCTACAATCAAATCCTTCCCTGGCTGCCGGTATATGAAGGATTCGCCACGTATGGCGGCATGTCAACCAAAGAAATTGAGGCCATGGCTGTGGGTTTGCGTGAAATGACTGAACAAGAAGTAGCCAGCAGCGGGGCCGATTTCATTGAGTACTTTGTCAATCAACTGGAAGAAAAGGGCGTCCCGGCTGTCACCCCGGCGGGCGGATTGGCCTGCCATGTGGATGCCAGGCGTTTCCTCCCGCATATTGCTCAACCACAGTATCCAGCCGGGGCGCTGGCCGCGGCAATCTATCTGGTTTCGGGTATTCGCAGCATGGAACGCGGAACGATTTCAATGGACCGCGATGCCCAGGGGAATGATGTCATGTCAGATCTGGAACTGGCCCGATTGGCGGTACCCCGCCGGGTTTATACGATGAGCCAGTTGGATTATGCCGCAGACCGGATCGCCTGGCTTCACAATCACCGCGATCTGGTGGGTGGTTTGCGCTTCGTCGAAGAGCCGCCTGTGTTGCGTTTCTTCTTCGGCAGATTGCAGCCAGTAGATGGCTGGGCTGAAAATCTGGCACAGGCATTTATTAACGACTTTGGCGAATCCTGTTAGGAGATAGCCCATTTCTTGCCTCCCCCAGGTTGATTTTTCGAACCCGGGGGAGTTTTTTCGTCTGGCATAATATCAAGACCATTATGTGAATTTGGCGTTTGTTTCTTCTCTATCTATAATGGTCATATCTCTCCCCGGCATTTCCTGATCGGAGAAAAATCCTCCTTTTTTGGATATGTATGACTTTCAGTGACCTGTTCAAGCAAAAGCCTAATAAATTCATGCTGATGCTCATTGATCAGACCGAAATCACTAGCAAAGGTCTGGAGCTTTTGACGCACTATCTTAAAAAACGCAGTTCAAATGTGGCCCGGCAGATAGTCGAAATCGAAAGTCAGGCGGAAGAAAAACGCCGGATTATGATCGAAGAATTAATGAACACCTTTGTCACCCCATTTGACCGTGAAGACATTTTTGCACTTTCACGTGATTTGGATGATATTTTGCATTATTCCAGCACCACTGTTGAAGAAATGGAAATTCTGGATGTTACTCCGACAATTCAGATGCAAAAAATGGCTGAATTGCTTTGTGAAGCTGTGAAAGAGTTGAATCTGGCCGTGTTGCGGCTTCAGGATAAGCATTATTCTGTGGCAACCGAACATGCCAATAACGCCAAGCGAATTGAAAACCAGGTCGAAACCACATACCGCGAAGCAATCGCCGAGTTGTTCCAGGAGACCAAAGACGTGAAGCACGTCATTAATGTATTAAAGGTGCGTGAAATTTACCGCCATTTGAGTAATGCCGCAGACAGGCAGGACCAGGCAGCCAACGTGATTTCCGATATTATCTTGAAAATTGCCTAGGCAGCTGTATGGATGGACAACTGGCTGCTCTGGTTATTCTGGCGTTAATCTTTGACTTTCTAAACGGGGTGCATGATTCCAGCAATATTGTGGCAACCATCATATCAAGCCGGTCGCTTTCACCACGCCTGGCCCTCACCCTGACGGCCATGGCAGAATTTTCAGGCCCGTTCCTGTTCGGGGTGGCAGTGGCTACAACCATCGGGTCAGAAATTGTTTCGCCAGACATCATGACCATACCTATTCTTCTCTCGGCATTAATAGGTGCCATTGTCTGGAATATTTTTACCTGGTTTGTGGGTATCCCGAGCAGCTCTTCACATGCGTTGATCGGCGGGATGGTCGGAGCGATCGGCGTTGGTGTAAATATGCAAGTCATTCAATTTTCCGGTGTTTTGAAAGTTCTGTCAGCCCTTTTTGTTTCTCCTGTCATCGGACTGGCGGCCGGGTTTGTGTTTACACGTCTGGTCTACTGGCTGGCCCGGAATGCCAGCATGAAGATTAACATCTTTTTCAAGCAGGCTCAGGTGCTCACCGGGATAGGACTGGCACTCAGCCACGGTGCCAATGATGCCCAAAAAACAATGGGTATCATTACACTTGGATTGGTAGCTGGCGGCTATATCCCATCATTTCAGGTTCCCCTGTGGGTCATTTTTGCCAGTGCCTCAGCCATTGCCATCGGTACTGTTTCCGGTGGATGGCGATTGATAAAAACACTGGGTGCCGGCTTCTTCCGCATCAGACCCATTCATGGCTTCTGTACCCAGATAACCTCAGCCGGTGTGATTCTGGGAGCCGCCCTGTTTGGCGGACCGGTGAGCACCACGCAGGTTGTCAGTTCGGCTATTATGGGGGTGGGGGCAGCTGACCGCGTGAACAAGGTCCGATGGAATGCCGCCGGGAATATCTTGATGGCCTGGTTGATCACAATCCCCATGTCAGGGCTGGTTGCCGGTTTGACAGTCTGGATCATCCGGTTGTTTCAGAATTTAAGTATCTCATTCTTGCATTGACAACCGGTAGACTTGTGAGATAATCACTCTTGTAGTTAATTCGAAAAAGGATGTTGTTTGTTTAATTTCGCTTCGGTCATTGTTGTCACACTCAATGCAGGGGTTCGCCTGTAGAGTTCGGTTTTAATACCAAATCAGGGATTATTACCGACCACGGGCGAAGTCATATCCCGTGGTTTGCATTTAAAAGACATACCTTGACCGTGCACGCAGTTAAACAGGGGGGCATAAACAGGGAATTCGTCTTGCTGTCATTAATATAACTATTCAAATGCAGCCAGCCGCGGGAGAAATCTTGCGGCTGACTTTTTTTATTCTGGCGGAACAATGAAGAAGAATATTTTACGAAATCGCCATTCAAATGACGAGTTCGATGGTTATGAGTCTGAAAACAGGCAGAAATTTCGACATGAGAAGAAGAGAAACAAAGATGGAAAAGAAAAGATCCACAGAGTCATTTATGACACTCAAAATTTCAAATGTCGTCAATGCGGAGCGTTTGTCTCTCCTGATAGGGAACTGGCGGGTGTAAACAACCGGAACCATTGCCCCCTGTGTTTATGGTCACGGCATGTTGACCTGCATACTGCTGGCGATCGGCTGGCGGATTGCGGCAGCCGGATGGAACCGGTGGGGTTAACGGTGAAACAGATCAACAAACGGTATGGCCGGAACTGGCCAGGCGAATTAATGCTGGTACATGTTTGCACAGGCTGCGGGAAAATTTCAATCAACCGGATTGCCGCTGATGATGATGCACACAGATTGTTCCAGTTGTTCATCGAGTCAGACAAAATGGAAGACTTGCTGAAAATTCGTCTGGAGCGTGAAGGGATATTCCTTCTCGGACAGGGTGCTTATTCTATTGTCTATTCCCAGTTATTTGGCGGAGGAAGAGCTGTTGAGAGCCCTGAGATGGAAGAGCTATGCCACGAAGCTGAAAAGAGAATCCAGTTTGAAGATGGCGAAATATTCCCCGATACACAAAAATAAGTTTTTCAATTTGAAAATGCCGGTATCTGTTGGATCGATCGGAGGATGGATTCCAACAGGTACTGGTATCAGAAAGGAAATACTATTTATAAAATGGATTTTTATTTAAAATTATTAGAAAAACAATCCAAAGAATTGCCGGTGGAAATACACTTTCATTTGTAGTAAGGTGAAATTGTATTCACCGGTGTGGAGAGATTCGTGTAATCAAAAATACTGATTTCTCAATGATTTTCTTAAAATACTTGATTTTCGAATTTCCTTTTGATATACTTACCAATTGCTTTACTATCGAAGGGCGGCAGGTTTTTTCTCCCCCTTTCGCCACGTTTAACCAGGAGTAGACATGGCTTCCGAGTTTGAAACTAAGAGTTTCGCACGCATTCCAACAGTTTTTAATTTACCTAATTTAATTGAAGTACAGCTTGATTCTTTTCGCCGCCTGAAAACCGATAACCTGGGCGACCTGTTCAATGAAATCTCACCCATTGAATCGTATAACAAGGGCATGCGATTGCATTTCCCGTGCTATGACGAGAAATTAAAAGAGTGGGATTTGAAATATCGCTTTGGTGAACCAAAGCACACCATAGACGAGTGCATTGAACGCGATTTGACGTATGCTTCTCCGTTATTTGTGACAGTCTTGTTGGAAGGCCCTGAAGTTCCGAGCCCGGTCCGCACGGAAATCTTCCTGGGCGATTTCCCGGAAATGACGGATAAGGGCACATTTATTATCAATGGAACGGAGCGCGTGGTTGTCTCTCAATTGATCCGTTCCCCGGGTGTCTACTTTGAATCTACTCAGGATCGCGCCACCGGACATTATCTGGCCAATGCCAAGTTGATCCCGGATCGTGGTGCCTGGATGGAATTTGAAACACGCAAAAATGATTACATCATCCTGAAATTCAACCGCAAACGCACGGTGCCGATTACCATTTTCCTGCGGGCATTGGCTGCTGTCAGCGATGGACTTCCTGAATCGCCTCTAAAAACCGGTTCAGATGAAGAACTGATCTCGCTCTTCCAGGATGTTGACAATAATGTTGACCGTATGTTTATTACAAACTCCATGCGGCAGGAACCCGTCTGGAATCTTTCCGGCGGCTTGACCATTGCTCAGGCAGCGCTGCTTGAATTCTTCAAACGTATGCGCCCGGGCGACCCGGCCAACCTGGATAATGCCAAGGCCTTCATGATTGAGCAGCTCTTTGACCAGCGTCATTATGACCTGGAACGGGTAGGCCGATATAAATTAAACCAGAAACTGGACCTTGTGGATAAGATCCCGGTAACCCATCGCACGGTGACGGCCTGGGATATTGTCTATCTCGTCCGCCGCATGATCCTGATTAACAATGAAAAAGAAGACCGCGACGATATTGACCACCTCGGCAATCGCCGTGTAAAGACTGTTGGTGAACTGATCCAGAATAAACTGCGCATCGGTATGCGCCGAATGGAACGCGTCATCAAGGAACGTATGTCCATTCGTGATCAGGAACAGGTCTCACCGGTTTCCCTGATCAACATCCGGCCGGTTGTGGCTGCGCTGCGCGAATTCTTTGGAAGCAGCCAGTTATCCCAGTTCATGGATCAAACCAACCCGTTGGCCGAGCTGCGCCACAAACGTACCCTGTCAGCCCTGGGACCTGGAGGTCTGCGCCGGGAGCGGGCTGGTTTTGATGTTCGTGATGTTCACCACTCGCACTATGGCCGCATCTGCCCGATTGAAACACCTGAAGGCCCGAATATCGGTTTGATTGGGCGTCTGGCGTCCTTCGCACGGGTAAATGAATATGGCTTTATCGAAACTCCATACCGCCGGGTATCGAAAGCCCTCCCGTCTTCTGATCCGAACCTGCTCGGTCGCCGTCTGCGTGAAGACCTCGTCGATGAAAAAGGCACACTGATCGGGAAGAAAGATGACCGGGTTACAAAGGAAATGCTTCCGGCGATTGCCAAACTGAATAAAACCATCTTTGTCTATCCGTATGTGACAGATGAAGTGGAATACCTCTCCGCAGATGCTGAAGATAAATTCATTATTGCCCAGGCCAATACAGTGCTGGATAAGTATTCCGAATTTGTGGAAGAGCACAATACCTGCCGCCATCATAATGATTTTGTCATTCAATCGCCAGACGCCATCAACTATATGGACGTGGCACCAAACCAGGTTGTCGGTATCAGCGCTGCGTTGATCCCCTTCCTTGAACATGACGATGCGAACCGCGCTTTGATGGGTTCGAACATGCAGGCACAGGCTGTACCGTTAATCAACCCGGATATCCCGATGATCTCCACGGGCATGGAAGGTTTTGCTGCCCTGGATTCGGGTCAGGTGGTTGTAGCCGAAGAAGACGGTGAAGTTGTCTCTGTCACCGGCCGTCAGGTGATCATGCGTTCTGCCAATGGAATCAAGACGTATAACCTGCGGAAATATCAACGATCCAACCAGAGTACCTGCATTGACCAGCGCCCCGCTGTGGTCAAAGGACAGAAAGTCAAAAAAGGACATATTCTGGCTGACTCTTCTTCCACTGTTCAGGGCAATCTGGCGCTCGGGCAAAATGTTGTGGTAGCTTTCGTGTCATGGGAAGGCGGAAACTTTGAAGATGCCATCTTGATCAGCGAACGGCTGGTGCAGGATGATCGTTTCACGTCTGTTCACATCGAGAAATACGAAGTGGAAGCACGTGATACAAAACTTGGCCCTGAAGAAATCACGCGTGATATTCCGAATGTAGGTGAAGATGCCATCAAAGATCTGGACGAATCTGGCATCATCCGCATCGGGGCGGAAGTGGGCCCGAATGACATTCTGGTTGGCAAGATTACACCGAAAGGTGAAAAAGAACTTACACCTGAAGAACGTCTTCTGCGAGCCATTTTTGGTGAAAAATCACGGGATGTAAAAGATACATCTCTGCGCATGCCTCACGGTGAACGCGGTAAGGTTGTGGATGTAAAAGTCTTCACTCGTGAAGATAATACCGACCTCTCTGCCGGTGTTGACAAGATGGTACGCGTTTCTGTTGCCCAACGCCGTAAGATCACCGCTGGTGATAAAATGGCCGGCCGCCATGGAAACAAAGGGGTTGTTTCTCGTGTTGTTCCGGTGGAAGATATGCCCTATCTGGAAGACGGCAACCCCGTGGATATCATCCTTAACCCACTGGGTGTTCCTGGTCGTATGAATATCGGTCAGATATTAGAGACGCATCTGGGTTGGGCTGCCAAAGAGATGGGATTCCGCGCCATCACCCCGGTTTTTGATGGCGCAGACGAAAAAGAAATTGAAGCCGAACTTTCACGTGCCTGGATGGTTGATCAGGCCTGGAACGAAGCCGCGATTAAAGCCTGGGAATGGTTAAAAGACCAGGATTACTCTCCTGAAAGCATTCGGGACGATGATGAAGTGCGTATGCTTTATCTGGAGCAATGGCTGGGTGATAAGGGATACGATGTCAGTAAACTGGCGACAGATCCCACCTATGCCCGCCGCGCTGTTGTAGAACAATGGTTGAGGGAAAAAGGATACGATCCTGACGGAATCACCAATTTCAGCTACCACCACACCATTGAAGATTCAGAAGTAAAAGATCCGGCGGCGGTAAACGTCTGCCTCAAATTATGGCTGGAGGCCAAAGGCGTAGATACCACCGGACTTGATGAAACGGCCGTTCGTGAACGTGCTCATGCTTATATGGTAGAAACCGGCATACCCATGCCCATTCTAGGCAAGCAAATCTTGCGGGATGGCAAATCTGGTTCCACATATGACCAGCCTGTAACTGTCGGTGTCATGACCATGCTGAAACTGCACCACCTTGTGGAAGATAAAGTGCATGCCCGTTCAACCGGCCCATATAGTCTTGTTACCCAGCAGCCTCTGGGCGGTAAGGCGCAGTTTGGTGGACAACGCTTCGGTGAAATGGAAGTATGGGCTCTTGAAGCCTATGGTGCTGCCTATACCCTGCAAGAAATGCTTACCGTCAAATCAGACGATGTTCAGGGGCGTGTCAATGCCTATGAAGCCATTGTAAAAGGCGAATCGATCGAAGAACCCAGTATCCCGGCCTCTTTCCGGGTTCTGGTCAAAGAACTTCAGAGCCTTGGGCTGGGCGTCGAAGCGGTAATGGATAATGGTGAAGTGATCCGCTTCGGAAAAGATGAGGAACGGGTAAAGCCGCCGCGCATGGGAATTGACCTGCTCGGCCTTGGTGAAGACCTATCCGTTCTGTCTGGAGGGGAGCTCGCTTGACGGTGGTCTGACCCCGTGCTATAATCGCCCTCCGTTGCCTTGTATCCGCCCTCGTTTCTGTAACCAATTTGGTGAAAGGTGAGGCCATCACAGCAAGCTTAAGATGGCCTTACTGTTTGGAAAAACAGGGCAGCAATCAGAAATTATTCGAGATGGTTTTTTTTGGAGAAAAGACGTGCCTACCATCAATCAGTTGATCCGCAAAGGTCGCCAGACCAAAAAAGTAAAGAGCAAAGCTCCGGCTTTGCTGTATACCCTCAACACGGTAAAACAGCGCCGTGAAAAGCAAGACGGCGCTCCGCAGAAACGAGGTGTTTGCACCGTAGTCCGTACGATGACACCGAAAAAACCGAATTCCGCTTTGCGGAAAATTGCCCGTGTGCGTTTGTCAAACGGTATCGAAGTGACTGCGTATATCCCCGGCGAAGGACACCAGCTACAGGAGCACTCTGTGGTGCTTGTTCGTGGCGGCCGTGTGAAAGACCTTCCCGGTGTCCGCTATCACATTGTCCGCGGTACTCTGGACACGACTGGCGTTGCCAAGCGTTCCCAGGCTCGTTCAAAATACGGCGCCAAACAGCCGAAATAACCTAGAAAAGAAACTAAACCGGAGAGAGTGGTATGTCTCGACGCAATAAACCCGAAGCTCGTGAAGTAAATCCGGATCGCAAGTATTCCAGCGTTCCTTTGCAGCTGTTGATTCACCGCGTTATGCGCCGTGGTAAGAAAAGCACGGCTGAATCATTAATCTATGACGCCATGGATATGGTCCAGGAAAAAACCGGAAAGAATCCGGTTGAAATTTATGACCAGGCCCTCAAAAATGTAGGCCCGATCATGGAAGTCCGCCCACGCCGTGTGGGTGGTGCCACCTACCAGGTGCCTATGGAAGTTCCCTCCTCCCGCCGTCTGACTCTGGCCATGCGCTGGATCATTGATGCTTCCCGGGCCCGGACGGGTAAATCTTTTGCCGAAAAATTGTCCGCTGAGATTATGGATGCTGCCAACAATCAGGGTTCCGCAGTCCGCAAACGTGAAGAAACCCACAAGATGGCAGAAGCCAACCGCGCTTTCTCACATTATCGCGCCTAATCTCCGGAATTCGAATCTTAATCATTGAATGGAAGTAAGGATTAGTAATGGCGCGTAATTTCCCCTTGGAGCGGTACCGAAATATCGGAATTATCGCTCATATTGATGCCGGAAAGACCACCACGACCGAACGTATTCTGTTCTATACAGGAAAGACGTATCGGTTGGGAAACGTCGATGAAGGCAATACTGTCACCGACTGGATGGTTCAGGAACGCGAACGGGGTATTACGATCGTGTCTGCGGCTGTTACGGCGGAATGGAAGGGATATCAGATTAATATTATTGATACTCCCGGACACATTGATTTCACGGCTGAAGTCCAACGTTCTTTACGCGTTTTGGACGGCGGTGTTGTTGTTTTTGATTCTGTTCAAGGCGTTGAGCCCCAGAGTGAAACCGTATGGCGGCAGGCTGACCGGTACAATGTACCGCGCATTTGCTTCGCCAATAAAATGGACCGGATTGGTGCCAGCTTCGAACGAACTGTTGAAAGCATTCGCCAGCGTCTTGGTGCCAATGCGATTCCGATGCAACTCGCAATAGGATCTGAATCAAATTTCAAAGGTGTTGTTGACCTGTTAACCATGCAGGCCATCTACTATGAAGATGAGCTTGGCAAACAGGAAACTTATGCTGAAATCCCGGCGGAATTAAAATCCGCCGCCGAAGAAGCCCGCGCAGCTATGGTCGAGAAAATTGCCGAATTGGATGATGATCTGACCGTAAAGTTCCTTGAAGGCGAAGAATTGAGCATTGATGAACTCAAAGCCGCCCTGCGCAAAGGTATTCTGGAAAACCGAGCCACAGCTGTTTTCACAGGTTCTTCTTTGAAGAATAAAGGTGTACAGCAGGTTTTGGATGCCGTCATTGATTATCTCCCATCACCTCTGGATATTCCAGCTGTAAATGGAAATAATCCCGACACGGGCGAAGAAATTACCCGTCCGGCAGAAGATGACGCTCCCATGAGTGCCTTGGTATTTAAAATTGTCACCGACCCGTATGTGGGACGTCTGGCCTATTTCCGTGTCTATTCCGGTAAGTTGGCCAGCGGCACAATGGTCTATAACTCGGTCAAAGGCAAAAAAGAACGAATTGGCCGTTTAATCCGCATGTATGCCGATCGTCGTGAAGATATTCAGGAAGTTCTGGCTGGCGATATCGCTGCCGTTCTGGGCCTGAAGGAAAGCTTTACCGGTGACACTCTGTGCGATGCTGCCCAGCCAATCACCCTTGAAGCCATTACTTTCCCTGAACCGGTTATTTCTGTAGCTATTGAGCCAAAAACAACCGCCGATCAGGAAAAGATGGGTGAAGCTCTTCAAAAATTAGCGGAAGAAGACCCAACGTTTCGGGTAATGACCGATGAAAACACCGGACAGACCATTATCAAAGGGATGGGTGAACTTCATCTTGATGTGTTGGTTGATCGCATGTTGCGTGAATTCCGCGTGCAGGCCAACATCGGGAAACCACGTGTTGCCTACCATGAGACGATTACACGACCTGTAGCCAAATATTCCTATAAATACGCGAAACAATCAGGCGGTCATGGGCAGTATGGTCATGTAGTCTTCTGCCTTGAACCTGGTGATACAGGAACCGGGATTATCTTCGAAGATAAGATCACGGGCGGCGCTATTCCGCGTGAATACATTCCGGCCGTTGAAAAGGGTGTAAAAGAAGCAACGGAAAGCGGTGTTCTGGGTGGATACCCTGTCACCGATATAAAAGTCCAATTGATTGACGGATCTTTCCACGAAGTTGACTCCAGTGAAATGGCCTTCAAAATGGCTGCCATTCTGGGCTTTAAAGAAGCCATGCAGAAAGGTTCTCCAGTCTTACTGGAACCGATTATGAAGGTGGAAGTTGTCGTTCCGGAAGAATTCTTCGGAGATGTGCTGGGACAATTGAGTTCCCGCCGCGGCATGATCCAGGCGACTGAAGCTCGCCCGGGAAATGCCCAGGCTGTTCGCTGCCAGGTTCCCATGGCCGAAATGTTCGGTTATGCCACTGATCTGCGGTCTTCAACGCAGGGACGCGGTGTTTTCACCATGGAATTTGATCATTACGCACCGGTTTCCGAATCGGTGGCGGAAAAAGTGTTGAAATAACCTACTACTATTTACCTGCAATTATTAAGGAGAAGCGTACCATATGGCGAAGCAGAAATTTGACCGATCAAAACCGCATGTGAATGTTGGTACCATGGGTCACATTGACCATGGGAAGACGACATTAACCGCGGCCATCACCAAGTATTGCGGATTTTTGGGAAACGCGGAATATCGTGCGTACGATCAAATTGATAACGCGCCGGAAGAAAAAGCGCGCGGCATCACGATCAACATTGCGCATGTTGAATACGAGACCGAACACCGGCACTATGCCCATGTGGACATGCCGGGACACCGTGACTACATCAAAAACATGATCACAGGTGCGGCGCAGGTAGATGGCGCCATCCTGGTGGTGGCAGCGCCCGACGGCCCTATGCCGCAGACGAAAGAACACGTCTTGCTGGCCTACCAGGTGGAAGTGCCGAGCATCGTGGTCTTCCTGAACAAAATTGATCAGATGGGCGATCCGGAACTGTTGGAACTGGTTGAGATGGAACTGCGTGAAATGCTCAACGAGTACAAGTATCCGGGCGACACCACCCCGATTGTACGCGGCTCCGCCTTGAAAGCACTGGAAAGCACCTCGACCGATCCGAACGCACCGGAATATGCCTGCATCAAAGAACTGCTGCGGGTAGTGGATGAATACATTCCGACCCCGGAACGTGCGTTGGACAAACCGTTCATGATGCCAATCGAAGACGTGTTCTCGATCAAGGGGCGCGGGACGGTGGTAACCGGACGTGTAGACCGCGGCAAGATCAAAGTAGGCGACCCGGTGGAAATCGTGGGATTGCGGGAGAAGAGCATGAACTCGGTAGTAACCGGTGTCGAAATGTTCCACAAGCTGCTGGACGAAGGCCAGGCTGGCGACAATCTGGGATTGCTGCTGCGCGGTATTGAGCGCACCGATGTGGAACGCGGCATGGTGGTGGCCAAACCGGCGAGCATCACCCCGCACACCAAATTCAACGCGGAAGTGTACGTGTTGAAGAAAGAAGAAGGCGGACGTCACAAAGCATTCTTCAGTGGATACCGCCCGCAGTTCTACATTCGCACCATGGATGTAACCGGTAACATCAAACTGCCGGAAGGTGTTGAAATGGTTATGCCGGGAGACAACGTGAACATGGAAGTGGAACTGATCATTCCGGTTGCGTTGGAACAGGGTTCAAAATTCGCCATTCGCGAAGGCGGTCTGACCGTTGGCGCGGGTGTCATTACCAAGATTCTTGCGTAGGAATCCAAAGAAA
>NZ_BBYA01000009.1 GCF_001050275.1 Leptolinea tardivitalis | reverse complement strand
CGTAATGCCTCACGGGAAAATGTAACCAAAGGGTAATCGTTGCCTCATAATTGATGTTACCGAGATAAAGTACATAATTGGTGAACCTTCTGATCTATGGACTTACGAAGAGTAACTGGATTTAGCTGAACATACAAATTGGTGAGGTTGGCTTTGATCTGGAAGGGGATCAGATCAGAACCGAGAACTCGTTGGTAGGGAGTAGCCGCTTTGTCATAGAGTTTGATAATTCGACCATCAACATACTCCTTGGAGATAAGCTTAAGCACTGGTTGAAAGAAATTGAAATAGAGACTGAGATCAGAGTAAATACTCTGCAGAAGATTATATCCAGAGAGAGTATCAAAGCGGTCATAACCGACCAGATGACGTACCACAGACCAATTCTTCTGTTCGACATGAGCCTGATCATTCTTGCGATAAGGGCGAGAGCGTGTAAAAGTGATCTTTTCAAATTGGCAGTATTGGAACAACATCTCATTGATGAATTCGCTGCCATTATCTGAATCAAGCCCCAATAGATCAAACGGGAGGCGTTCTTGCATGGCCACAATAGCCTCCAGAACCGTCTGTCGGCTACGCGGGAAGACTGCCTGGCACTCGGTCCACCCCGTGCAAATATCCACGCAGGTCAATGTATTTACGAATTGACCTGCGGCTGTATCTCCACAGTGAGCTACAAGGTCAATTTCCATGAACCCCGGTCTTTCCTCATTCCAGGGGGTATAGGTACGTACCGGAATTGATTTTTTAAGGAGTGTACCTGGTTTTGTGGTGCTTAGCCCATGAGGACGCACGTCATATCTTGAACTCAAACACCGGTCTATGCTGGACCGGCTCATTTGCAGCAGTAACTTTTTTGTCTCTGGCGATATGTGGATTTCGTTATTCCGTTCAAGTACCTTTACGATTTCTGGCAAAAATGGCTTTAGACGCTTCGAACAAATCTGACCACATATTTCCCAGATATACTCCAGGGCCGTGACCACCTCGCCTTGATAGATTCTCCGTGGCCCCGGTTTCTTTTTGGCTCTTGGTTTTCCCGTCCTACCCAATACTCGTATCGCATACTTACGATGATATCCCGTGATGGCGACTAATTCATCCAGTATTCTTGCTTTTTCTGTTTTGTTCCCTTTTTGATAGCGGGGTCGGATGGTTTCTACTAATTCTCGCTTGCTTTGTTGACTCATCATAGCTCCCTCGGCAGCTCTCTATTCTCTGCCCAAGGTAACATCTATTGTGAGGCAACGTTTCTCCTAAAGTTACTTTTAATTTGAGGCAATGCGATATTAATCCCTCCGTGCGTTAAGTGAAGACTGAAGGTAAAATAAGAAAGAGATTAATCCACTTACGTCTCGATACCATCAGGAGGAAATTTAATGTTCCAGACAATTATTATCGCTGGCAATTTGGGGAGAGATCCTGAAATGCGGTATACCCCTTCAGGACAGGCGGTCACCAGTTTCAACGTTGCCACCAATCGGAATTACACAGATTCCAATGGACAACAGGTAAAAGAGACGACCTGGTTTCGGGTATCTGTTTGGGGTAAGCAGGCCGAATCTACCCACAATTACTTAAAGAAAGGCAGCAAGGTAATCGTCGAAGGACGTCTTGTCTCCGATCCGGCCACGGGTGGACCTCGCATTTTCAAACGCTCTGATGGTTCATCGGGAGCCTCTTTTGAAATCAGCGCGACAAACGTGCGGTTCTTGAGTTCTCGCACCGAAGGTGGTGAACCCGCTATCGGTGGTGAAGATATCGAAACAGGCGCAACTTCTGCCGAAGACGATCTTCCCTTCTAGGAAAATTATGATAAAAATGCAGGCTCTTGAATCCATCAGCGAACGGTCACATAAAGATTTCGACACCCGGACAAAGGTACGCGATCAGGCGCTTGCACAGGCACGCCAGCTCACCCGGCATGCGGCCCACACTATTCGGGCTATTCACCGCGGCGAAGCAGAAAATGCCGAACAGGAATTATCACAGGCCAGGGAACTGGTTGAAGCCCTGAAAAGGGATCTCGCTGGCTACCCTGACCTGTTCTACGCAGGCTATACACAGGATGCCATTAAAGAATTCACGGAAGCCAGCATCACTGTGGCTTTGATCCTGAACAAGGACCTTCCATCTCCTGAAGATCTGGAAGTGGAAACTTCCACCTATTGGAATGGATTGGCTGAAGCTGTGGGGGAATTACGCCGCCGTTGTCTGGATATTCTTCGCCAGGGATATTCCGATGAAGCTGAAAGGCTTCTGAGCTGTATGGATGAGATCTATACCAATCTCGTGACTATGGATTACCCCGATGCCGTGACGCAGGGATTGCGCCGTCAGACTGACCTTGTACGCAGCATTGTTGAAAAAACACGTGGAGATCTGACATTAAGCCTGCGCTTTCAATTGATGGAACATGCACTGATTGAATATACCCAACGGGTAAACGAAGCCGAATAAACTACATAAGAAACACGGTTTTATTTTCTGTCTGTACAATCCCTTATAATACCCGTATGGATACGAACACTCCTTCTCCCAGAAGGTTTGCCATTGTGTGTCACCCCGGTCTGGACGATGCTTCCAGCATCTCGAAGGCAGTCGCCAGTTTTCTGCTGGATCATGGCGCACTTCTGGCTGACAGTGGTTCGATTTATCAGGAAGACCTGAGGGAACGAATTTCTGTTGGAAATTACGATATGCTGATCTCCCTCGGGGGAGATGGCACCATCCTTCGGGCCGGGCATATCGCTGCCCCACGGGATATTCCCCTGCTGGGGATTAACCTTGGTCACTTCGGATTCCTTTCTGAAGTAGGCCGAGATAACTGGCAGGCATCGCTGGAAACCATATTAAGCGGGCATTATCGCCTGGAAGAACGTATGATGCTCAAAATAGAGCACTTCCGGGGTGATACATTACTGGGAAACTGGCAGGCAATTAATGAGGTAGTGATCTGCCGCGGGCAATTTGTTCGCCCCATTCAATTGACAGCCAGTGTCAATGGGTATAGAACGTCCACATATGTTGCTGATGGGTTGATTGTTGCCACACCAACAGGATCCACCGCGTATGCACTGGCTGCCGGAGGCCCCATCTTGCCGCCTGAAATGCGCAACCTGTTGATTGTACCGGTTGCTCCACACCTCTCCATGGATCGTGCCATAATCCTTCCGGAAGGGGTAAAAGTTGCCGTTCAGGTCAATACAAGCCATGAAGCAGTTCTCAGTGTTGACGGTCATGCACCTGTGGTAGTGATAGACGGTGACCGCGTGGTAACGTCTTTTTCTGAGCATGTTTTCAAAATGGTACGTCTAAAAGACCCCGGTTATTTTTACCGAAATATCACGTTATATATGGAACACAACCCAAGCACGGAAACTATCAAATGACCATACTTCCACCGACGCCAATGCATTGCGCTAACCATCCAGACCGAGAGACTCTTTTGCGCTGTAATCGCTGCGATAAACCCATCTGTGTGGAATGTGCCGTACAAACGCCTACAGGGTATCGCTGCAAAGACTGTGTTCGAATGCAGCAGAAAAAATTTGATACCGCCAGACCACTAGACTATCTGTTTGCCTTTTTGATTGCAGGCATTCTTTCCTTTATTGGAAGCCTGCTGGTTGGATTTGTCGGATTTTTTTCGTTACTACTCGCACCCGGTGTCGGATGGGTTATTGCAGAAGTTGTCCGAAAAGCCACCGGACGGAGACGCAGCAAACCATTATTTCAGGTGGCAGCCGGTTCAGCCGTACTGGGTGCGGTGGCCAATCAGCTTCCCCTTCTGGTAATGGTCCTTTTGGGTTATGCAGGTGCAGGATATGTTTTAAGTCTGGTGTGGCCCGCTCTGTATGCTGCCATTGTATGCACAACAGTTTATGCCCGTTTGAGCGGCATTCAATTAAGGTGAATCATGCTGCAGGAACTTCGCATTGAGAATTTTGCCATCATCCAGAAATTGCAATTGGAATTCAATTCCGGTCTGGTTATCTTCACCGGTGAGACTGGCGCTGGCAAGTCCATCATTCTTGATGCCATTGAAGCTCTGGTTGGTGGAAAAGCGGAAGCCGGCATGGTGCGCAGCGGCGAAGAAAAAGCCATTCTGGAAGCCGTGTTTTCAACCAATTCTCAGGTAGATGAAATTTTAAATCGGGAAGAATTGGTAGACGATCCCGGTTGGGTTACGCTGAGCCGCGAAATCCGTAAAGAAGGAAGAACCTCCAGCCGGGTAAACGGCCGGTCTGTCAGCCAGAGCCTTTTAAAAGAGATTGGCTCTCTGCTTGTTGATATTCACGGCCAATCAGAACACCTTTCTTTATTAAATACGAGGCAGCACATCCTGCTGCTTGACAGGTTTGCCGGAACTTCTGCTCAACTATCAGATTATCGCGAAGAATTTCAGCGTCTGTCAGGTATACGCAAGAGATTGT
The DNA here is from genome assembly GCF_001050275.1 of Leptolinea tardivitalis. Taxonomy (GTDB): domain Bacteria; phylum Chloroflexota; class Anaerolineae; order Anaerolineales; family Anaerolineaceae; genus Leptolinea; species Leptolinea tardivitalis. Next base: position 469,613 of record NZ_BBYA01000009.1, on the reverse strand, counting down.
CTTCCCTGCGGAATCAGGAAAAAGACGCTGCCCGTATGACAGACTTGCTCAAATATCAAGTTAATGAAATTGATTCAGCCAGGTTGAAACCCGGGGAGGTTGATGATCTGGTAATCGAACGAGACCGTCTGGCCAATGCAGAAAACCTGGCTACTTTTGGACAGGATGCCCTGCGTGTTCTGGATGATGGTGAAGCAGATGCTCCATCTGTTACAGACCTCTTTGATCAGGTAGTGCGGGCTGTCTCTTCCCTGGCCCGGCTTGACCCTTCTATGAATGAAGCGTTAGAGAAAGCCGAATCCTCTGCAGAAAACATTGCAGAACTTAGCCGGATACTGCATGATTATCTCGATCAGATTGAAATCAATCCCCGCCGATTGGAACAAATGGAAGACCGGCTGGAATTGATCAAGAATCTCTGCCGCAAGTATGGCGGAGATGAAAATTCTGTGCTGGCCTTTGCAGAAGATGCACGGCGTCAACTCGAGTCTATTGAGCATGCCGGGGAACAAATCGAGCAACTCGAAGAAGAAGAAAAAAAGTGCCTTGCAGATCTTTCACTCAAGGCGGTTGCTCTCAGTAAAAAGCGCAGACAGGCAGCCGGAGATTTATCCCTGGCCGTGGAGCGTCAGTTGCAAGACTTGCATATGCCGGGCGCCCGCTTCACAGTGGATATTCAATCACAACCAGATTCCTCTGGCCTTATGGATGAGAACGGAAAACCTGTGCGATTTGACCAGACCGGCATTGACCAGGTGGAGTTTCTGATTGCACCAAATCCCGGTGAAGGGTTGAAGCCGATGGTAAAAATCGCTTCAGGCGGCGAAACCTCGCGTTTAATGTTGGCTTTGAAGAATGTTCTGGCTCATGCCGATGACATTCCCACACTTATTTTTGATGAAATTGACCAGGGTATTGGCGGACGAATCGGAACAACAGTAGGGGAAAAACTCTGGCAGGTTGCCCGGTCACATCAGGTATTCTGCGTAACCCACCTGCCGCAATTGGCTGCCTTTGGCGATCAACATTTGACAGTGGGTAAGAAAATTCACAATGAACGAACCTCGACAGAAACCCGGGAGTTGGTTGGCGACGATCGCGTGCGTGAATTGGCTCTGATGCTGGGCAGTCCGGGTGATGCAGGACTGGAATCGGCCCGCGAAATTCTGGCAGAAGCTGCACGTTTTTCCCAATAATCATGCTTAAAATTCTTGTTCTCGGCCCGCCGGCCGTACTGATTGATGATAAACCACTGGATATTCAACGCCGGCAGTTGAGAACATTACTTTTTTTCCTTGCCTGTGAACCAGATGGGGTCGGACGGGACGAACTGATTAATCGGTTCTGGCCTGAAAAAAAAGAAGCAGATGCTCGCCGCCAACTACGAGAAGTATTAAGCAAACTTCGCCGGCAGCTGCCTGACCCGGAAACATTGCAGACAGATCATGACAGAGTCTGGCTGAATCCTCAGCTTGTATATATTGATTACAGTAATTTTTTTAAAGTGATTGCCTCGGCAGAAAGTTTATTCAAAACCTCGCATGACAAAACCACCCTGTCTGACTCCATGGTGGATAACCTGAAGCAGGCTGTTGAGCTCTGGCGATCCCCTCAATTTTTGGCCGGCGCCCGGATCAGTAATTCCCATGAATTTGATGATTGGATTCAGGCAAAAACATCCACTCTGGAATATCACAGACTCCAATGTCTGGAACGGTTGGCCGATCATTTTACAAGTATTGGAGACTTGGATAAAGCCATTCTCTATGTAAATAAAGCTTTGGAAGCGGATGCTTTAAATAACATTTTACAAAGACAGATGCTTTCCTTGCTGTATGGCGCTGGAAGAATCAGTGAAGCACAATCATATTATTCCTATCTAATGGAACTTTATCAGCGAGAGTATGACAACGAATTACCTGGGATTGAAAATTTCGATATTGGTGATGGATACCGAAATCCTTTTGAAAATAGATCACCTAATATACTTACTCCATTAACTTCCCGTAATTTAGGCCACATTTTTGTCGGCAGAGTGAATGAGCTGGAAAAGCTCGAAAACGCATATAGTCAGGGCGGTGTATTAATCATCATAGGGGAAATCGGATCGGGAAAAACAGCTTTAGTCCAACGAATGGCGGCATCGTTATTGGACAAATCCCGACAATTCTATATCGCCTGCCGATCTCAGGAATTCAATCAACCCCTTCAGCCATTGATCAACCTGGTAAGGGAGTTTATTGACCAAAATGAATTGAACAATCTGGACGTCCGTTGGCAGAATGCATTATCCATCATTTTCCCTGACCTTTTCAAGAAAACCGATTATCCGATGGGAAACAGAAGCAGTATGTCAAATGAGACGCGGCTGGAACTTTTTGAGGCTTTCCACCAGTTGTTCCTACTCGCCAGCCGGTCATCCAGAATTCTTCTTATCTTTGACAATATTCAATGGTGTGATAGTGACACCCTTGAAGTATTGATGTTTCTCACCCGGCATGATTTCTTCAAACAGCATGGTTTTTTAGTGGTTCTATCTCGTACCGAAATTGAGAACCCCAAGATACACGATATACTGATGGTTGATAAAAATCACAGTGTTTTCCCCAGAATTAATATGTCACCGCTTTCCAGAGATGATATTTCAACTCTGGCTCAAAATATCTTGAATCAAGAACCAACCGGTAATTTTGTTGCCAAATTACAAAAAGCCACAGGCGGAAATCCATTATTCATTATTGAAACATTACATGCATTACAAATTTCTTCAACCAATGCCGCTATTTTCGCTCAGGACAATATTCCTCTGGCAGAGAGTCTGACATCAGTATTTGTGGAGAAAGAAAGAAATTTAAGTGACGATGCTCGTGAAGTCCTCTCAGTTGCTGCAATCTGTGGATTAGAATTTCAATATGACATATTGGATCATTTGTCTTTATTCGAATCGGCTGATCTTGTTCGATGTTTGGAAGAATTGGAAGAAAAACGCTTCATTCGTCCATTAAAGAGTGGATCCATTCTGGGGCAATATTCATTTATCCATAGTCTGTTACGAGATTCACTCTTATCCCGTTTATCACCGGCCCGACAATGCTATTTACATGAGATTATTGCCCTGGCCATCATTGCATCGAAAGGATCACAAAATAACCGGCAGGCAAGCATAATTGCCCGCCACTTTGAGGCCGCCGGCAAACCCGTTTTAGCCTTTCAGTACTGGATAAAAGCCGGGTTATATGCCCGAAGTCTTTACTCCATCCAGGAAGCCTACAATGCATTTGGTATGGCTGATCGAATCAAGATTGAAAATGAGCAAGACATCCCTGAAGAAGATCTGTACGAACTCTATTCGAACTGGTGTGATCTGGCATATAGCATAATGGATATCACGTCTTTACAGGAATGTTCTTATGCTATGTATGAAACCGGCGAAAAACTGCATGATGATTTATTAACCGGTGCCGGCTTAAGCGGATTGGCTCTTTCAGCAATTTTCAAAATAGAAATTGATAAAGCTCTTGCTTATCTCGGTCAAAGCATACAACTGTTGTCAAAAACTGATAATTTGTACGAAAAAGTTATGGCCTTTTGTCGGTTAGGCATGGCATATTCCGTCGGGTTGATGAATGACAAAGCGCTGGAAGCCTATAAGGAAGCTATAAACCTCGGGAAAGGTTTGCCCAATCAAACGGTACGTCAGGCGGTGGTGTATGTTCAATACCTGTTAACAATCCTGAACTGCCTGATGGGAATGCCGGAGAATGCCCGAGTCACAGGCAATCAGGGATTAAGAAATGCTTATTTATTAATTTCACGTCCTACAGCCCAATCAGACGCCCACATTGCGCTTGCCATGGCCGCCTATTATTGCGGTGCGTTCGACGAAGCCCAGAACCATTTAAGGCTCAGCCGAAAAAATCTGGAATCTTTTGAGAATTCACGCACTACGGCTTTGATTAATATATTGCAGGCACGCATCTATTACCATTCCGGCCGGTTTGATAAGAGCTGGGAACTGGCCAGTCTGGCGCTGCAAATCTCTGAAGAACACGGGTACTTTGAAAATATTTCTGAATCTCATTGTGTGCGGGGAGATGTTTTTCTCAGCCTGCAAAACTTTCCGGCTGCCATAAAAGAATACACAACCGGTTATGAAAACTTGCTGGACTCCTTTCAGGGATTAAATTGTTACTACCGTTTAGGGTATGTTACAGCTAAAAATGGTGATTTTGAGCGTGGGATTCACATCCTTGAAGAAGCTATAGCTATGTCAAAACAGGCTGGTTTTTACTATATCTACCTGTCTGCACGCTATTTATTATCAATCCTCATGATGGAGAGTGGAAAAGAAGCCGAAGCTCAATCCATGCAGGATGAGATTATCAAGGAAGCATCCACTCGCGGACTTTCCATGGTGGTTTTCCCTGAATCTCAACAACAGGGAGAATTTATTTGTGATTCCATCGATAATGCCCAGGCGGAGATCATTATCTCTAATCTTATGGGTAAACCAGAATTTTCTGACGGAAATTGGGCAGGCCTTTTTTCAGAGAAATTGTCAAAATCTCCGGTGGCAACAAAACACTTTGACTTGCCGCGTTTCATCCGCTTTTTAAACAATATCCACACTCAAAAAGATGGGTAATATTGTTATTTCGATGGGCGATTCTGTTTCTTAACGAAATCTCAAGGAAAAAACCAATAAAACGTCCACGTTTTGTCAACGGTATCGATGTATACTATCTGAGGTTAACATCGAAATCATCTGCGCAGGTAGAGGGAACCAGCGCAAAAAGGTCGGTAGTGAATCGGGAGAAAACACTATCGACCTTTTTTTAGTTAATCCACTTCCAGGTGTGCCACAGTTACGCCTTCACCACCCTCATTACGCAAACCATCTTCCCAATGACTGACATGCGGCGATTCGCGCAGGGCATCACGCAATACCTGTCTCAATTTCCCAGTTCCTTTGCCGTGAATAATACGCACAAATGGCATACCGGCCAGATAAGCTGATTCAATATACCTGTCTAATGCAATCAGGGCATCTTCTGCGCGTTGTCCGCGCAAATCAATTTCCATTCCGGGTGAAGGCGCCAGGGTACTTCCTGCCCCGGAAAACGAGCGTGTGGGAGTTTCATGAGCTGAGGTGGTAGATTGCCCGGATGATGTGTCTGTGCGCCGGTCAATTTCACTTCTTCGAGTACGCATACGCATGGAACCAACCTGTACTTCAACATCATCCGAGCTGATGCCGCAAATAACCCCTTCCATACCAATAGACCGGATGCGCACCTTTTCACCTAATCGTAACCCTGTTGTATTGGGGGTAAATTCTGTTTTTCGTTCAACCGGCTTTTTTACACTTTCCTGAAGGGCATCCAGGGCGTCTCGCGTTTGTTGAAGAGCTTCAACAGGCTGTCGTGCACGAGACAGTTCTTTTCGTACCGAAGCAAGTTCCTCTTCGAGTTCGGCGATTCTTTTTTCCCCTTCAAGACGGGCTTTTTCCAGTATATCCCGCCGCTCGTCTTCAATTTTGGCCAGTCGTTCCGTCAATTCACGATGTTTCTTTTCAGATTCCAGCCGTAACTCTTCAGCCAATTGCCGATCTTTTCGAGCAAGATCTCGTTGGGAATGGATCTCATCCAGAAGATCTTCCGCACGCATATCTTCCGGACTGGCCGATGATCTTGCTTCGGCAATAATGGTTGCCGGCAGACCTATCTTTTCTGCAATCAAAAGGGCATTTGACCGGCCTGGCAACCCAATATTTAACCGGTAGGTCGGCCTCAAAGTTTTCAAGTCAAATTCCATGCTGGCGTTCATGGCGCCCGGTGTGGCATGAGCATACACTTTGAGCTCAGGGTAATGGGTGGCGACCAGGCAGGTAATTCCCCGGGTGATTAAATTAGATAGTATCGCCCGGGCGAGTGCAGCTCCTTCCTGTGGATCGGTTCCAGCGCCTAATTCATCAAACAGCACAAGGGAAGCCCTGTCGGCGCGTTTCAAGATATGGACAATATTCCGGATATGCCCCGAAAAGGTGGAAAGCGATTGTTCAATGGATTGCTCATCACCTATGTCGGCGAAAATCTTCGGAAAAACATTAAGAGTAGAACCGGATTGAACCGGAAGATGTAGTCCACTTTGTGCCATGAGCACCAGCAGACCAAGGGTCTTTAACGTAACTGTCTTGCCGCCTGTGTTCGGCCCGGTGATGACCAGAGCGAAGGTGTTTTCATCGAGCACGAGATCAATTGGTACGACACTGGCCGGATTGAGCAGCGGGTGGCGTGCCTGGTACAGTTTGACGGTACTACCCGGGTGATGATCCGGCTTATTCTGTTCGAACGATACAAGCACAGGCTCCACAGCATGGATTTCCTGGGCATATTTGGCGCACATAAAAGCAAGATCCAACGAAGCCAGGCTCTCTACCACAAGGCACAACGCCTCTGCATGTTCGCCGATCTGGGCAGATAACTCAGCCAGAATCCGCCGTTCCTCTTCCTGTTCCTGCAGGAGTTGCTCCTGCCAGTGGTTGTTCAGTTCCACCGTGGCGAGAGGTTCCACAAACAGAGTGGCACCTGAAGCAGATTGATCGTGAACGATGGCTTTTATTCGACCCTTATAATCCGCTCTGAGGGGAATGACATACCGTCCGTTACGCTGGGTAACAATACCTTCCTGCAACATGACAGATGTATGACTATCGTTGATTATCCGGTCTAGCTTGGCCATCAGCCGTTCATGAGCTGCCTTAACTTCCCGCCGCACGGCCGCCAGCTTTTCAGACGCCTGATCCATCACTTCCCCGCGTTCAGAAATACAACCCGAGATGGCATCAATCAATCCAAGTCCTGGCGCCAGAGGTATGGCCATCTGAGTTAAATGGGAGTAGGCTTCCCCCGAATGGTCAAACACTCTTGAAAGGTCTCTGGCAGCCGCCAGGGTGGTTTTTACGCTTAATAATTCAGCCGGGGTCAACACGCCGCCCCTTCTGGCCAGATTCACCAAAGGACGGATATCGACAGCTCCACCAATTCCGGTAGAATCATTCACACTCAATAAGTGAACAGCCTCTGATGTTATTGCCTGACGGTGGCGGGCTTCCTCGAGGCTGCGGGTAGGACGGAGGGCCAGTGCCAATTCTTGTGAAGCACTGAATGCAGCAAAACCGGCCAACCGCGAAAGGACTTTATGATATTCAAGGATTTCCAGTGTTTTTTCGTCCATATCGTTGAGAGTGTATCATAAGTCACTAGTACCAGTGACACAATTCACCTGGGATAGATAATGGCAAACCTGTTATGAAAATCGATTCCGCTTTTATGTTTCGCCTTGTTTGCGGCTTTTTATTGATTATGCAAACAACAGCCCGATTGTGGATGGCACAGCAAAAACCACCTTCATTAAACAGCCGATTTGAAGAAAAAACTCGCGAACAGCTCTTCATTCGTCTTGCCGGTGTTGCCGTTTCACTATGCTATTTATACGTGTTTCTGCCCGATACAACATATTTTGATTTCCATATCCCGATCGTACTACGCTGGATAGGAGCCGGATTGATGCTGGCGGGCAATATACTTTTCCTTTCCGCGCGGTCAGCCCTGGGGACCTTCTGGTCAGCCGAATTGGAAATCCAGCCCGGTCATCAATTAATACAAACCGGGATTTACCGGTGGATCAGGCATCCCATGTATACCGGATTCCTGTTATTTGGTGAGGGTATAATCCTGCTTTCAGCCAATTTTTTTTGTTGCATTTATCTGCCAATTACGACCGCCATGATCTTTACCCGGCTTCCCACAGAAGAAGCCATGCTTGCCAGAGAATTTGGCAAGGAATTTGAGAAATATCGTTCTCAAACCTGCGCCCTCATTCCGTGGATCTATTGATCCCCAACATCCCTTTTTCATCGGAGCGGATCCTTGACACAGAAGAAACGATTATTGCTTTTTGGTTTGATCCTGTTGGCACAGGCGATCTATTTACCGCTTAACCGCGGATTGCAGAATGGTACAGCCCTTAACCTTCCAATTGATAACCTTATCCCCATTTATCCCGTGTGGGCAGTTCCGTATGTACTCTGGATGGTAAGCTGGTTCGCGCTCTGGCTGTGGGCAGCCTTTAAAATGCCAGAAAAGTTATACAGGCAAATGATCATCTCTGGACTGGTAACCATCGTATCTGCTATGATCTTCTTCTTGCTTGTTCCCACATATGTCCCGCGGAAACCGGTGGATGAGATGGCATTTGGTGCCATTTTCCTTCAACTTTTATATTCGGCTGACGGCCTTTACTGTGCCTTCCCTTCAGGTCACATTTACCTGTGTGCATTAACCGGTTATTTCTTTTCAAACTGGTTTCCCAAAACCAGATGGCTTTGGGCAGGCATTCTGATGATTGTCGGTCTTTCCACTCTTTTTACCGGTCAACATTATGTAACAGATCTTCTTGGCGGATTGATATTTGCCGGATTTGGTATTTTGATGGGAAGAAGATTAATGACAATTAAGAGTTTGTCCAGAAAGCTGACAAACTGGTAATCCCCTTCTTAACGAATCATTAATAAAAGAATACAATCCCGACATGCATTCATTATCGGGTATTTCATCGAGCTTTAAGACCAATCTCAAACTGACATTCATCGCATTACGGCATCCAAATTACCGGCTCTGGTTCTACGGTCAATTAGTCTCATTGGTAGGAACATGGATGCAGAATACCGCCCAGGGATTTCTGGTATACCAGTTAACAAATTCTCCGGCTTTTCTGGGGTACGTTTCTTTCGCCTCCGGTATTCCCTCTCTTTTTTTTACCCTTTTCGGCGGAGTGATTGCCGACCGGATTTCGCGCCGATTGATGATCATCATCACGCAGGCATCCATGTCCGTTCTGGCATTTATTCAGGCGGCTCTGGTTTTTAGCGGATTGATCCAACCCTGGCACATCATGATCCTGGCATTTCTGCTGGGAATAGCCACAGCATTTGACGCCCCCGCCCGGCAGTCTTTTGTGGTTGAAATGGTCGACCGTGAGGACCTGACCAACGCCATTGCCTTAAATTCGACCATGTTTAATATGGCAACAGTCGTCGGTCCGGCCATTGCCGGTCTTGCTTATGCCTGGCTGGGACCTGCCTGGTGTTTTACGATCAATGGTATTTCCTTCATAGCCGTAATCACAGCATTGGCGTTGATGAAACTTCCTAAAAGGGTTAATACGCCTGCACCCGGTAATGCCATGGAACAACTGAAAGAAGGTCTGGATTACACTCGCAGGAGCCCGATTATTTTGGGACTGTTCGCGCTTGTGGGTACGGTGGGGATTTTCGTCAGCGGTCTGTTTACCCTGATTCCCGCCTGGGCCGTAGATGTGTTGCACGGCGATGCCACCACCAACGGTCTAATGCTTTCCGCCCGTGGATTCGGTTCAATGGTAGGTGGTATTTGCATCGCCTATCTCAGCCGTTTCCACATCCGGGGGAAAACCATGACCGTTGGCAGCATGGTGCTGCCAATTATCATGGCTGTCTTTGCTTTAATTACAGATATTCCATTATCACTGGTACTTCTTTGCCTGATCGGATTCTGCTTCATGCTGGTGATTAACAACATCAATTCCCTTACACAAACGTCTGTTCCAGATGAACTCCGTGGAAGGGTAATCAGCATCTATATCATGGTTTTCTTTGGATCACAGCCGATCGGATCATTGATTGCCGGACAACTGGCAGAAGCCACCAGCGAGACATTGACCGCCCTCATCTTTTCAGGATGTTTGCTTGTGAGCGCCGTGCTGGTATTTCTACGCCTGCCCAAATTGAAAACCGTCCCCTAGGATTTGATTTGACAGTTGTAAACTACTGGTAGATTCGCTATTATTGGAATACTCATCTGTTGGACCTTTCCATAGGAGGTAAATATGGTCATGTCCGTGCTGGAAGCGTTTGTCCCTGCGAGGAAATGGGAAATGCTCAAAGCAGAATTTCGACATTCCACCGAACTCCTCCCGCCGCAAATTTGTGAAACCATTTTGATCCAATCCATCGAGGATCCGACGCTCTGGAAAGTTATTACTATCTGGCATCAGAAACGCCATATCAAACGGCTGCAAGATGTCATGTTGAGATGCGGTGCTGCAGAAATATTTCGGTCCATCGGTGTTGAACCCAGGCAGGGGTTGTTCAATATCATGATGACAGCTCAGGAAACCGATCTGGGCTCAGATCTGGCTGAAACACCTCTTTCAGATATGTTGATGGCGGTGGAAGACACTCCGTAAGTGCGTATAATTGCGGAATGCCTTCCATCATTATCGCTTCACGTAATCCTGTCAAACGACAGGCAATTCTTCGTGGATTTAAGCAGATTTTCCCCGGAGAAAATTTTGAGATAACTGCCGCAGAAGCCGCTTCTGGTGTATGCGATCAACCGGTAGGCGACGATGAAACCCGACGTGGTGCTTTGAATCGTCTTAATGCCATTAAGTCACAATATCCTCAGGCAGACTACTGGTCTGCCATTGAAGGTGGAGTGGCGGATGTGGATGACCGTCTATCCGCATTCGCCTGGATTGTGATCGCCAATCAACAACACATGGGATGGAGCCGCTCGGCGTCATTTTTCCTGCCGGAAAATGTGGCGGAGTTAGTCAGGCAGGGTGTTGAATTGGGCGAAGCAGATGACCGTGTCTTCGGCCGACAAAACTCCAAGCAGATGAATGGCGCCGTTGGTATTTTGACCCGCGATGCCGTAGATCGCGAAGAGTTGTATACCCACGCCGTCTTGCTGGCATTAATTCCTTTTTTAAATCCAACCCTGTATTAAAACGCCCATCATCAGATAAAAACAGGCTGCCTGACCTTCAATTATCTGCATCGTCTCCAAACAGCTGGAGCCATTCGTCAATCTCATTCTCATCCAACTCAACCTGATTGGTTTTTTTGCGTTTCTGGGGCTGGGGCTGGGGCGGCGGCAAGACCAGATTTTGGGCAAAAACCCCGCTTGGAATGACCTCTGCCCGGTGATTGCGGGCTTCCGTCTGTACCTGGCGGTCAGAACTGACCACTGCCACACCACTCCCCTGAGGAATCTGTCCAAGGCGCTGCCGGATGGCTTCGTCAGCCGTCTTCCCCCTGACCACAAAATGCGCCGTAATGCTTCCAAAATTTTTCGTCCCTGCCCAGCCTGGCGCAGCACCGTCGAAAAAGACTTCCATTTTTACTTTTTTCCCCCGGGCAAAATCCTGCAACAAACTCAATAGACGCATCTCATCATCCATCTGTTTCAGACTCAACCCCCGGACAAATGGAATAAGATTATGTCCATCAATCAAATACAGCATGGCGGGTATTGTATCGCCAAAATTGTGCTATTATTCCATCAGTCTGTTATGAATCCCTGGAAGCGACTCCTGTTCTACCTGATATTAAACGCCATTGTTTCGGCGGTGACCACATTGACCGTTCTGACCATCTGGGATCGGAACCATCAAACTGCGGCTGTCATCCAACCTGTCTCGCAACTGGCAGCTACCGTCACCCAGCAGGCGGCCAGCCTGAAAATCAGCACCCCTTCTCCCGCTGTTACAGCTGGTTCTGCCGGTACGGTTGTTGCGACCAAACCCGGTACGCCAGCAGAAGTTGGCACAGCCACTCCAAAAGCTGCAGCGAATACGGGAGATATCCAAATTGAAAATGTATTTGGCGTAGGCGATCTGAACACAGAAGTGGTACTTCTCAAACGTACTGGAAATGGCGAACTCTGGCTGACTGGTTGGCGTTTGGAAGATGAAAATAACCATCGTTACGTTTTACCGGAATTGATGTTAAATAAAGACGGCGCCATCAAAGTCTATACCAAACCCGGCACGAACAGCGTTATTGAATTGCACATGGGAATCAAAGAAGCCATCTGGTCTTCCGGCGAGCTGGTTTCCCTGATGGATCAAAATGGGGCTGTGCGTGCCACCTACAGGATACCTTAGACCTATGGATGCTCTTCACATCATTGCAGAAAATAAGATCAAAGAAGCTCAATCAGATGGTGTTTTTGATCATCTCGAAGGTTCGGGAAAACCGGTCAATATTGAGACTATTCACCCGGCCGGAGATGACCATTACATGGCTAACCATATTTTAAAAGCCAATCATTTTCTCCCTGTCTGGCTTGAAGACCGTAAACAACTCCAGTTAGAAATCATGCGGGCTCAACAACAGTTGAAAAATACCGTCATCCTGTCACCGGAAATCCGGGATTCGATCGAGCAATTGAACCGCCGCATTTCCGGGTACAATTTGCGCGTCCCTGTTGAATCTCTGCGGCTCATGCCTGTTCCCATTCCAGGCGAGTGAAAGCAGGTTTTGATATCCCACAGGGAATCTCTTTATTGAGCTGGTGAAACATGTCTCAGGCACTATACCGTAAATGGCGCCCTCGTTTATGGGATGAAGTTATCGGCCAGGATCAGGTCGTAAAAACCCTGCAAAATGCAATCCGGGGAGAACGGGTGGGGCATGCCTATCTATTTGCCGGGCCGCGCGGCACTGGCAAAACCACCACTGCCCGTCTGCTGGCTAAAGCCGTCAACTGCCTGTCGGAAGATCCGGCCAACCGACCCTGTGACGTTTGCGAAAACTGCAGGGCCGTAAACGAAAACCGATTTCTTGACCTGATAGAAATTGATGCCGCTTCCAATACCAGCGTTGACGATATGCGCGATCTACGCGATAAGATCAACTTCTCTCCCTCCCAGGGTAAATACAAAGTCTATATTATTGACGAAGTTCACATGCTTTCAACAGCCGCATTCAATGCTCTGTTGAAAACTCTGGAAGAGCCCCCGGCGCATGCCATTTTTATTCTGGCAACCACGGAAATTCATAAAATTCCTGCCACCGTGCTTTCCCGGTGTCAGAGGCATGAATTCCGCCGAATTCCGGTTCCAGAGATCACCGGGAATCTGCGCAAACTGGCTGATGGTGAAAAGATCGGAGTGGATGACGATGCTCTCACACTGATTGCCCGGCAGTCCACTGGCAGCATGCGCGACGCCATTTCTTTACTTGATCAGCTTTCATCTACTGGAGAACATGTCAACCTTGCCCTGACTCAGACCGTTCTGGGTACGGCTGCCCTGCAGGCTGTGGTTGATCTGGTGGATGCCTTGATTGCTGAAGACCGCGCCGGTGGGCTGCAAATCATTCACAATGCACTGGATGGCGGCAGCGATGCCCGACAGTTGGCACGCCAAACCGTTGATTATCTGCGAAACCTGCTTCAAGTGCGTGTGGGCAATGAAAAGATCGTGGATGCAACCATTGAAAACCGTGAAAAAATGGCCTTGCAGGCACAGAAATTTACAATAGCCAGGCTGGTGGAAACCATCCGTCTGTTTAACGCTGCTGCCGGTGAAACCCGTTCCACCTGGAATCCGGGGCTTCACCTTGAACTGGCCATAATTGCGTCCATTGAAGCCGCCCATCCGCCGGTGCAAGCTGCCGTTCAACCGGCTGAATCTGAAGTCAACCTGCGGGATATGAAAATGCCGGAATTTCAGGCACCTTCACATCCGGTTAATCGGACTGTAGAACCATCTGCAGTGATGAAAACATCCCGGGAGGTATCAGCCTCTTCTCAGTCAGGCATAAAAACAACCCCGGTCCCTCAGAATCCAACAGGGAAACCCCTGTCCGGGTTATCTGCAGCGCCCGAATCCAGTGAACAACCTGCTGAGGCATCAACCACTCCGGGTACCAATTCTCTGACCATGGAAGAATTGCAGAAAGCCTGGCCGCAGATACGTTCAACTGTCAAAAAAGCCAAAGCTCAAACGGATGCATTACTTCTCTCTGCAAAAAAGATCAGTCTTGAAGGCAACCGTCTGATTCTCACTTTTGCCAGTGATATTGTGAAACAAAAAATGGAAAATGACGATAACATGGAGATGACCCGCCGGGCCATCTATCATGTGACGAAAGCCAACCTGCAAATCGTTTGCACGGTTGCCGGTGCCAAAACCGCCAAAACAGACCGGGGCGAAATTGCCCGCGAAGGCCTGCTCGATGCAGCTCTCAGTCTGGGCGGGCAGATTAAAAAGGACTAAGGAGAAAACCATGGCGAAGGGATTCAATCGACCAATGGGTATGGGTGGGGGCATGGGCGGCGGCGGAATGATGTCGCAATTCAAGAAACTTCAGGAGCAAATGGAAGCAGCCCAGGCCCGCCTGACCGAAATGACAGTTACATCCAGTGTGGGCGGTGGAGCCGTTCAAGTCACCATGACAGGCGATCAACGCTGTAAATCGGTGATTATCGATCCGGAATTGTTGAAAGATGCCGATGCCGATATGCTGCAAGACCTGATCTTAAGTGCGGTAAACCAGGCATTGGATAAATCCCGCGACCTCACCTCACAGGAAATGGGTCCTCTGGCCAGCGGATTGCCGTTCTAGTCTATGCCTATCCTGCCTGCTCCAGTTACCAATCTTTCCACAGCGCTCGAACGTTTGCCGGGAATCGGTCCAAAAACCGCCTCACGATTAACATTTTTTCTTCTGCGCTCGCCAGACGATGTTTCGCGTCAACTGGCTGAGGCGCTGCTGGCATTGAAGAGCTCGACAGCTTTCTGCAAAGTATGCTTCAATATCACCTCATCCAGCCAGGAAGTCTGTGACGTTTGTGCCAACCCCAAACGCGCCAACGGAACCATCTGTGTGGTGGAAGAACCACTCGATGTCATTGCCATTGAATCGACAGCCGCTTTTTCAGGCCGGTATCATGTACTGCATGGTGTGCTGTCACCCATTGAAGGCATTGGACCAGAGCATTTGCGCATCCGAGAATTGCTGGAACGCCTGCGTACTGAACCAGTCACTGAGATCATTTTGGCCACCAATCCGAGCATGGAAGGGGATGCCACTGCACTGTTTCTGAAACAACAGCTTGCCCCTCTGGGTATTCGCATGACCCGGCTGGCACGTGGTCTGCCTGCGGGTGGCGATCTGGAATACGCCGATCAATCCACCCTTCTCCGCGCCCTGGCTGGCCGTCAGGATATGTAAGTCAGCCTTTCGTACGTAATAACAAACGAGCCCATTATCAAATGGGCTCGTTTTCTTTTTTTATCGTTTGAAGGCCGGAATCAATCGATTCTCCAGACCGGCTTTCACAGTGTAATACGGCAGCCAGACAATACCGAACAATTCGGTATAGATGTCTTTTTTCGCCGGGGCGATCGATGTTTCCTGTACATCTTCAGCCACTTTTGCCCATTTATCCCTCACAGCAGCCTGGTCATTTTCTTTGTTCTGAATTAGCGCCGCCTTTTGAGCTTCCAGAGCAGCCATGTCCTGTTTTTCCTGTGCAACCCGTGATTCGGCTTCTTCTGCCATGCGGTGTTTATTAATTGTCGATGATCCACCGGAAATCGCCGAACTGATTCCACTCTTCTTTCCGCCCAGTATCCCCATGAGAACATTACCCACTACGCTGGCGCCTTTGACAATTTCATCGGTGCGGCGGGCAGATAACTGACTTTCTTTCTGTTGAATCTCGAGCTGTTGTTTCTTGATTTTGCTTTCTAATGCCGTATATTTTGCGGCGTAATCACGGTCAATCTTATCGAGCTCACCTCTGGCAACTTCTTCCGCCGCTTTCTTGCAGGAGGCAATGAAGTCTTCTTTACTCATACCGGGAGCCGCGTTCATTTTCAGCGACTTGTTGGACAGAATGGTTAATGCTCCGGTGCGGTAAGCCCAATCTTCAAAATCATTTTGAAGCTGTCCAAGCCGTTTAATATCCGTCAGCCAGCCAGGCATGGCGTCATACAGGGCATCTACCGGAGCCCGCTGCGCTTTCAGGTTCTTAATATCCTGTTCTGATATTATAAAATCTTCCCAGGTAATCCGCCCTGAGACTTCATCTTCCACCAGACAGGCAATGCGACGGGATGAATCCAGGTTGAAACTGCGTGAAAGATAATTCACCTGTAATTGAGCCAGCAAGGCCGGTTTATAAATCAACCCGCTCTGTGGCCCAGATGCATTTGATTGTTTTGCCGCCTCGCTGAATGATACCTCTGCCGGCAAGAACACCTCATCCAATCCCTGAGGAACTCCCGGACGGGTGGATGTGTAACCATTTGACGCCGCAGCAGCGGCCTGCGACATGGGCTGTCTGGCAGAAGCGGCTGGAGCTGCTTCTGCGGAAATATTTTGAGAAGCTCTGGGAGCCGGTTGTTCAACAGGAGCTTTCGCACCCACCAGGGCATTCAATGCCGGAATCTGTGTTCGGGTCAATGGACCGGCGAGATAATTCAGGCACCAGCGTGTGCCAATGAGAATCGGAGCTTTGGCATGTACGTTTTGTACAAGGAAAACACGTTTCCCAAGACCCGAAAGGAGCTTGTCTACTTCACCCCGGTCAACACCACCCGCAGCGCTGGTCAGACCATCCAACAGGCGGTTTTTATCCTGTTCAGTCTGCAAGCGTCCGATCACCCAGGTTCCAGCGTTGGATAGTGCCTTGTAATCGAGGTCAACCGGGTTCTGGGTGGCTAAGACCAAACCAACACCAAATGCACGGGCCTGTTTTAACATCCGCAGAATCACTGTTCGCGACGGTGGATTGGCCACCGGCGGAAGGTAGCCCATGATCTCGTCAAAATAAACCAGAGCCCGCAAACTGCTTGTCCCCCGCTGAGTCCGCATCCATGATTCAATGGAGGAATAAAGCATGGTCACAAAGAACATGCGCTCACTGTCGCTCAGGTGCGCGATGTAGAAAATACTATGACGCGGGCTGCCATCTGCTTTGTACAGGATTTGTTGAATATCGAGCGTTTGACCGGTCAGCCAGATCTGGAAAGATGGTGACGCCATGAAATTATTCAACAACATGGATAACTCGGCGCGGTCTTTTGCCGGGAAAAAGCCATCCACCGGCAATGCACCCAGTCGTTCAAATGGGGGATTTTGCACCTGCAAGATCAGATCCGAAAGCTGGAGTGTTTTTCCATTGCTCCAGGCCGTCTCAAGCAGGTTGGAGATCAGTATATGTTCCCGCGATCTCAGGGGATCAATATCCGTCACACCTACAAGTCCCAGC
This sequence comes from Leptolinea tardivitalis, assembly GCF_001050275.1. Classification (GTDB taxonomy): domain Bacteria; phylum Chloroflexota; class Anaerolineae; order Anaerolineales; family Anaerolineaceae; genus Leptolinea; species Leptolinea tardivitalis. Next base: position 452,502 of record NZ_BBYA01000009.1, on the reverse strand, counting down.
AATGCTGTGACGATGCTGGCGATTTTTTCACGAAGAATTTCTTCATTCCCCGACCAGGGAATGTCGGGTGATTGGAAAGAAGCCAGAATATTGATTGGTACACCCGATGAGGATCCGGGAGTGTAAACCGTAAAATCAACAGACGATTTCAGTTTTTCCAGTTGTTCTTTTCCCAATCCGTAGTCCGCCAGACCTTTTTTCCAGGAAGCTGCTGTTTCGGCTGCCATTACGTCCACCGTCTTACCTTCCCGTCGGGCAGCATCCGGGTCTATCCAGGGTTGAAAATCGGTTGGAAGCAAATCAGGAAAATGCAACAACAGGTTAGTAAGGTCGCCTTTCGGGTCAACAGATATGGCCGGAATGCCTTTCAAGGCAGCTTCTTCCAAAAGGCTGATACAGAAACCAGTTTTGCCAGAACCAGTCATGCCGGTTATGACAGCATGTGTTGTCAGATCCGCCGGATCGTACAGATAGGGATCGGTTGTGACTTTGCCCTGTTTTGTATCAAAAATCCGTCCAAGGTAAAAATTCTGTTCATCGCCCATGATTCACTCCCTGTTGTTCAATATGCGTATTTCGATTTTATCTTCAAAATCTCTCCATCACAACCAAATGTCACAAAGATGGCATAATGGATGCATAGCCTGGCAGGTGAGGTGTCTATGAAAATCAAAACAGCATCTATGATCAATTTGATCACCATACTTCTGGCAGCCTGTGTGAACATTGATCCCGTTCAGGGAGCTATGAATCCCACCAGGATCCAAGTACAGGTTGTCGAGCCTACCACTGAAAAAGTCAGCCCAGCCGCAGCTCAGCCTGCTGCACCAACAGCAGTGCAGGCAGTTTCATCGGAAAAACCAGCTCAAGATGCCTGGTTGATCGCCCTTTTGCAGGAAGACAATACTCTTTTGCGAGGATTAAGTGCCACAGGCCAACCATTGCGTGAATTAGGTGCGGCAAGTGGGAGAGAACATTTCGCCGGTTCATCTGACCCGGCTCATCCGTGGTTCAGCCTGTATTCCCCCGATGATGACAGTCTGAATATTATTAATGTCCTGGCCGAATCCCCGGCAGAACTGCTTGTCACTCTTAAATCCAAAGAACTTCCGGAAGAAAAACGAGCTTTACTGAAGACAGAGTTTCTGCGCACTGATCAGCCCGCCCAGGTTTGGTCGCCGGACGGGACCCGATTGGCCTATTTAGATGTACCATCCGGTGATAAAACCCGCCTGATGCTATTTGATACAGCCACAAAGACCTCAACCGTATTGAGTCAAGCCACGGAAGATGTGGTGGCACCTGTCTGGTCGCCGGATGGCATGTGGGTTTTGTATCAGACCATCGATGGGTTCACCGCTCAGGGCTTACCGCAGGTGACTTCGATGCATGCCGTCCGTTCGAATGGCAGTGAAGACAATCTGCTTTATGAACCGACCAGCCTGAGGGAAACAGTGCTTGGCTGGGCAGGGCCGGAGATTTTCGCTGTCCAAACCATGATGGAGCGAGGCAACCTTGACCTTCGCCTGGTCAGTATTAAAGATGCGAGCAGTTTGAAAATGGATGTCGGGTTGGTCAAAAATGCCAGTTGGGATGCGAAAATGCAATCAGCGTTTTACCTGCTGACATCCTCGGAAACCAATAATGAGCAGCCTTCGGGTGTTTATACCATATCGGCTACCGCTCCACAGGCTATGGTTTTGCCGGGCAAATGGGAACAACTACAATACTTCACATCGTCCGGGGTTCTGGCAGCCTCCATGCCGGGTGAGGTGGGAATGATCCATCCCAACGGAACGATTACGAGCATTAAAGGTGTTGATTCACCTATAACAATCTCTCCTGATGGACAATTTTATGTTTTGAACAACACCAACGGTAGTGTTTCAATTTATGGAAAAGAAGGAGCTTCCATAGGACAGTTATCAGAAAAACCACTGCAGGAAGCTTTCTTTACCCCTGATAGTCAGAAAATATACTTTACCGTTAGTTCACAGCTATTCATAGCCTCAGCACCGGATTGGAAACCTCAACCATCCACAGATGCAACGAGTCTGTTGGGCTGGGTGGGATTCTGATCGGGTATTACCTCAGCAGGTAAACGGCTGGCCGGTTAATCCCTGGCCAGCCGTTTTTCGTAGTCGAGGAGAAAAGGAAAACTCTATTCAGCCGGCGGCACTTTACTGACGCAAACACCAGGCACAATGACATTCAGTTTTCCTGACGGGTAATAGGTGAAATCAACTGACTGGCTGACTTTCACCGGTTGATCGGGAGAAAAACCATATGTTTTCGTTCCAGGCCAGTTGGCCCCAGGCCACGTCTGGACGAGTTTCAGTTCGACCAGATACCCCCCTTTTTGAGCCCGATACAATTCACCCGTAACAAGTTCATCAATGCCCCGTGAAGGATCCATATTCTCCATTGTGACGGCATATTTATCGGTTATTACACCTTTTATGTCGATATCGGATTCCACTTTTTCAACTTTTCCCAGGACATATTTTTGTAGAGAAGATTTTGGCCAATTGACTGGTTGATGATTATCCCTGTTTGTATCGGCAAAAACCTTGCATTCTTTCCCGGATTTTGAATACACCTGCCCTTTCAGGATAGAAAATTCACTTTCTTTCTGCACGTTGGAATTGTTTTTCAACACGTAATGTGTATAGTTTGACCACTCAGGTTCTAATTGCTGCATGTACTCATAAACAATCGTTACCTTGAGGGGATTGCCGTTGGTGTCAACACCTTCATAGGCATCTTCCATATGCTGGATAAAACTCGTAGTAAAGACCGTGTTTAATGCCGGACTGTTAAGGTTCAATACATCCGGAGTATTACCTGAAGAAACATCTTCGAGAGTGATCCCCGTTATTTGAGTGAAGGATTGCTGGATTTCAGGGTTTGTATTTAGAACAATAAAGCCACCGGCGGCAATCATAAGTAGACCGATTAGAATCGCACCAATCAGAATAATCAGGCTGAGCGGTTTCTTTTTTGCCGCGGGCTCTTTATAGGATTGGGCTGCCAATTCAACCACCGGTTCTTTTTCCGCTTCAGGAGACTCCCCCTGTCGAATCTCATTAGCCGGTTCATGGGAAATTGCTTCGCAGACGAAAAAATTCACCTTACCGATAGAGATCATATCGCCTATACCGGCGTTTTTACTCCCTTTTATTTTCTTGTGATTAATGAATGTTCCACCTTCGCTCGCAAGATCTTTGACGACAACTCCCTTCCCTTTAAGGCTGATCTCCGCATGAAAAGGTGAAATACTGGAATCCAGCAGCACAATCGTATTGGCTGTATCACTTCCAATTTTTATGGGGTTGTCAAGAGAATATTGCTTTTCAAATGTATCCTGTAGAACGATGCTCATTCAGCCTCCAGAGATGGGCGTATCTGATTTTTTGCCTAATTGGAACCCGGTTCTGCTGTTGAAGATGCCACACGCGTACAGTAGAGTGACAGGTTGGAATCTGCAGATCCGCTGATCTCAATACGGCCATTTTCTTTGTCACTCGTCGAATTGGCGCAGGTCGCCTGATCAGGTGCATTTTTGAACAATTGTTGTTCATTTTCACTGATTTTTTTCATCCGATCTGCCACCTGCTGAATTTGCTCAGGTGTCATGGATTCAGGATCAGTTAAAAGCTGGGAAATGGCCTTTTCTTCTGATTTAGCGAAATCTATCCACATGGCTGCCGGAACCACAACCGCTGTGTATTGTCCGGGAACAGCATCAATCATATGGGTTGATCCGGGTTCAGGTGATATGGTGAATTTGCGGTTTGCAAATGTAACCGATAGCCGCACAATATCTGGAGTATTATTGACCACTTCAATCTGGGGTCCACAGGCCAACTGAACCAGGGCGACGACGGCAACGGCAAACAGAATCTTCTTATTCATCGATACCTCGCTTTAATTACCTATTTCACACACAGGGATGAGGTCGCCAGTATCAGATCTTTGCCACTGGCGGGAGGTTTATCCAAGAATTCGGGGTACTGATCTGCATCAAACAACACCTTTCCAGGCAGAATGACTATGTTGTATGTGAATTCGCTCTTTGGGTAAAAGATGCACGTTCCCAGCTCATTGCCATCTTTTGTTGTACCGATGATCATTTTCTCCCGGAGATAGGATCCAGAAAATTGCATATCCACATTGGAATCATAGGGAGCCAGAGTCCAATACACATTGGGGATTGTGATGGTGTTCTCATCCATATCTTCCTGAATTTTTATATATACCGTCTGATCTGTGAGGTTATATGCCTGTATATAAGGATAACCATAACCAGTCATTACCCTGATCAGCCGTTCTGGAATGATCCCCAACCGATAGAGAAGATAACCACCGCCTCCGAGTACCGCACATGAAAGAACCAAAATAAGAAGAATGGTCAATCCTGTTCGTAAACATCCTTTGGATTTCTTCGTCTTCACAGAAGCTGGAGGTACAGAAGGTATGGATGGTTCGGCCGATTTAACCTCCTGTGGAACAACTGGCGGTGGGGGAGGCAAGACAGTCTCGTCCGAAGGCAGCTCAATGGCATGCGGCTCTTCTGTCAAATTGATGGAACCATCGGATATCTTCGATTGATCCGGTTTTTGCACCTCTTCCACTTTTTGTGAAACAGAAACAGGGAATTCTTCAATAGAAATCGATTCAGTTGAACCGATAGTAAATTCTGTATCACCGATCTTAACCCGATCTCCTGGTTTTAATGCCATGACCGCTTCGATGCGCACGTCATTGATAAATGTCCCCGATACACTGTCTTCATCACGTATCAGAAGGCCATCTGGCAGGTCTCCGATTATGGCATGAGATGGAGAAACCAGCGAATCCGGGAGCACAATATCATTGGCCGGGTCACTGCCTATCCGCATACATAAACCAACAGGTATATACCTCCCGGTTGGATCGCACAGGAAATAGCTCATTTTGCCTCCAGGGAATACAACTGATGAGGTAAAAAAGACAAAATCCGTTTATTCAATTTTCAAAAAAGCGGGAATGGTTGATTTATGAATTTCCCTATCCCCCATCCGTTCCGGTTTATTTGAAACCTTTTTACCTAACCAGAATTGGACTTGAGACAAATCAACCCTGCGAATACTATAATTATATTCCAATGGACTTAACCGTATCAACACTCTGGTACCAAAATTCCGCTTATGGAAGATATTCAACGTCAAACATTTGATCATACTGCTCAAGCACAAGAGGTGTACCAGCGGCTTTTGGATACCTTCGGGCTGCCCGAATGGCGCACCGCGCTTTCACCTGTTGATGAGCTTGTTTCAACCATTCTGTCACAAAACACGAATGACAAAAACCGGGATACAGCTTTCAATCGTCTGGTTCAGGTTTTTCCTTCGTGGGAATCTGTCCGAGATGCTGATCCACAGGAAGTGATTGAATGCATTCGCCCGGCAGGTCTGGCTAACCAGAAAGGCCCCCGCATTCAAAAGGTACTTAAAGAGATTACTGATGAACGTGGAAATCTTGATCTGTCATTCCTGAAGGAATGGCCCGTCGAAAAAGCCCATCAATGGCTTCTTCAGTTCAACGGTGTTGGTCCAAAAACCGCTGCTATTGTGCTGCAATTCTCGCTGGGTGTTCCTGCATTCCCTGTGGATACGCATATTTTCCGGGTTAGTGGACGGATCGGATTGCGCCCCGATAATTTATCCGTCGAGCAAGCTCATCCATATCTGGCCAGTCTTTTTGACCCAGCGACGTATGGTCCGGCACATCTTAATCTAATCCGTCTTGGCCGTGAGATTTGCCATGCCCGTAAGCCGGATTGTGACATATGCCCGATTAATGATATTTGCCGATACAACCTGACCCGAACTTCATAAGTCAAGATTTCTGGTAATCCAAATATCAATTTTTTGTAAATTTTCACCCCACAAGGTTTTCCTCTTTCAATGTGAGGTAAAATTTTGCGGCTATTCTTATTGGAAGAATTAATGAACAGGTATAGATTTTTCGAAGTTTTTTTATCGGTACTTACAGGTATTGCAGGCAGTCTGATTTTTAGCTCACAGTATTTACACATATGGGCATATTCACCCGTTCATGGTGGAGCTTTGTTCGTTGGCTCTGCAATTGTACTAACCTTCGTAACCTTCTTCTTGTTTTACCATGTCAATAACCTGGCCGTTCGGAAGATAAACAGGAATGAACGTGCTGTTCTGACGGCTGCAATCTTAATAATGTCAGGCTTGATCATTCTGGTGATTCCTCTTCCACACAGAATGACTCCCGACCAAATGCAGGTTATTGAAATCAAACCATTGAACACTGAAACAGATAAACCGGTTTTGATTGAGGAAATCAAAATCAATAGTAATCCACAACCATTATCCAATTACCTGCCCTCCTCTGGTTGGCAGGATACCTTTTATGGGGTGGAAAGCCAGCCCGGAACTTCCACCCCGTTTGTCATCAAGAAAAATGAAGAACTGTCCCGAGATGTTGAGGTGCTTCTGGCGAAAGGACCTGACTATGGGCAGGTGTCCATCCGTCTGAACTGGGATGAACAGGTTGTTGACCTTCAACAGGAAAAAAACGCAGAAGTTGTCATCTCTCTGCCTGATAAAGAAAACCCCGAACTCTGGGCGGTTATCTATTCGGTTTGTTATTGGCTGTTGTTGTTCGGTTTGATCTACACCGGTTCCCTGATGGCATTCTCGTCGGAAACTCTTCGAAAAATCGCATCGTTTCTTGAGGAGAAATCTCAAACGGTGTTTTTCTGGCTAATCCTCGGTTTTCTCTTCTGGTTTGGAATCGCCTATGTTCAGAGTGTCTTCTTAAATCCCTCCAATGAAATGCAAAACGGCAACTTTCTGCCGGCCATTCGACCCATCGGTACTGATTTGAATTTTATTTTGGATGCAGCCAAATCTGTAACAAGCGGTGGATCTCCCTATGCTGGGGCAAATAAATACCCACCCCTTGCCGCCCTGTTGTTTATTCCACTTTCATTGATGGACAAGCGGTCTGCCTATCGAATCATCCTTGTATTGACTTACCTGTCGTATATTGTAGTGACGCTTATCATTCCGTATGTATTATCCGGGAAAAAGAAACTTCCGGCATTCGCCAGTTTTCTGTTTGCCATTGGCTTTTTCTCATACGGTCTTTCCTTCGAGATTGAACGGGGGCAATTCAACCTGATTGCTATATGTTGCGCTCTCCTGGCAGTTACGATTTTTCATAAAAGCAGGAAATATCGCTGGCTTGCCTATATCCTGATCACCATTGCCATTCAACTAAAATTGTATCCGGCGATATTTGTTCTATTCCTGATCGATGATTGGAAAAATTGGAAAAGAACGCTTTTTCGTTGGTCAGTATTGGGGATAGCCAATATAAGCCTGATCTTTGTTTTAGGATTGGATACCGGTGTTGAATACTTCCATCAGGTTTCTTCCATCGTGAATTCATCGGGAAAGTCAGATTGGCCGGGAAACCATAGTATTCAGGGGTTTTTGAATTTCTGCAATTTTTATCTCGATCTTTCACCGCATTTAATGAGAGGGTTGGAAATTGCCCTCCAAATTGTAGTCCTGACAATTGTTCTGCATTGTTTTGACCATGCCTGGAGGAGAACTAATTTTAAAGACCCCACCCTGTTCCTGGCATGTACGATTACAGCACTGGTTCTCCCGGCCTTAAGCCATGATTACACACTTTCATATTTAACTGGGCCAGTCATTTACTTCTGTATGGAAATAGATGACGAACTTTCAGAAGACCGATTTGCACATAACCAAACACATACCTGGATAACCAGTTTGTTGTTAGCTCTCTTTGCCTTTTCATTTACAGGCACTTATTTCTCATACATGTTGAAACCCTTTATTTTGCATGAACAATTCCCCCTTCTCCTTGTTCTGCTGGGGAGTTCAGTCTTGTTATCGTTTCACGTCGTCAGAACAGAGACAATTCCGGTTATTGTTAAAAACAAAATGACAGTCTACCGGAAAAGACTGGCTTATGTTTTTCTGCACATCCATAGCCGGACGATTCACTTTTAATTATCCGCCCTGTGAGAATTACCGGGAATTCAATAATTCGGCTTTAAAAATCGTTACCGCCTGGCCGCGCAATTCAACCCGTTCACCAAGATCCACAACTTTCAGTACACCACCGCGGGCGCTGGCCTGGCAGGCGGTCATTTCTTTCTTTCCTAATTTCGCAGACCAGTAAGGTGTCAACGCTGTATGGGATGACCCTGTAACAGGATCTTCATCGATGCCGGAACCCGGGGCAAAAAAACGCGATACAAAATCAAATTCGCTGCTGCTGGCTCGGGCTGTAACCATCACACCACGCACTTGAACTTTTCTCAGGGCGGAATGATCAGGCTGAAGACTGCGAACCTGTTCTTCATTGTCCAGCTCGACCAGATAGTCCATTTTATTCAGGCCAATATATCGCGCGGAAGCGATTTTCAAGCCTTCTAACAGACCATCCGGAGCCAGGGCGGGTTCAACCTTCTTCACAGGAAAATTCAATGCAATCCAACCACCCTCACAAAACCGGGCGGTAAGCAACCCGCTGCGGGTTTGAAATCTGGCTTCTTGATCGCGTGGAAGAAATCCTTCCTGCCAGAGGATATGAGCACTGGCTAATGTGGCATGCCCGCACAGGTCCACTTCGACAGTTGGGGTAAACCAGCGCAACGAATAACCATCTTTATATTTTTCTGCCGGAACCAGGAAGGCGGTTTCAGACAGGTTCATCTCGCGGGCCAATTGACGCATCCAGTCATCATCGCGCGGCTTTTCACTGATAAACACTCCAGCCGGATTTCCTTTGAAGGGAATGGCGGTGAACGCATCAACCTGATAGATAACTTCAGGCATTGGAGGAAATTTCCTGTCGGGGAAGTTCATGAATGTGAATATTCTCCTCTCCGACCAGCAACTTCAATGTAGTTAATACTTCATCGCATACATGTGTGGTGTGGTTGGGGAAATCAAGTTCGTATTTCTCGTTGTTTTCAAACAGCAGAAAGTCAAAACGGTCAATTCCAGGATGAGCTACCAGTATGGTATGTGCCCGGATCAATCTCGCTTTATCCCGCTCCCGATCTCCTGTGGGTGTGAGCACCACCGTTACTTTTTGCGGAATGGCATTTGGGTCAAATGTCGGTTGTGGTGATTGATTCTGGCTTTCAGAAGGCGCAACAACCGGGGAGCTTTCTTTGATCTGTTTCGGCTCAGGTTTAACCTGTCCATTAACAGGAGCCCCCATGCCCGGCCAACCAGTTGAGACCGGCTCAATAATCGGGGCAGGATCTTCTGGCGGTAGAACCTGCGTCTCATATTCCTCCGTTGATGGAGGTAATGAATTCCAATCGGGTTCGGGTTCTACCGCATTCTCTAATGGGGTTTCGGGTTCGTCCTGTTTTTCTTCGGCAGCTTTTTTCTTTGATCCATTCTTCTTTTTTGGAGGCTTTGTCAGGTCGATCACTTCTATCCGGTCAACAAGGACTTTGGGATCTCCGGATTCGCAATCCGGTTTACCGGTAACAAGTAATACCGCATCGGGTTTCACCAGATCACCACAGGCCTCCCAGGCACGCGGGAAAATGACCAGTTCAATAAAACCCTGCACATCTTCAAGGGTGGCAAAACCCATGGCATTGCCGTCTTTGGTGGTATGAGTGCGGAATTTGGTCACCATGCCAGCTACGGTCACTTTTTCTTTAGGGGATGCTTCCTTTAACTGGGCAGAAAAATGGGTGACGACTTCCGTCATGTATGCCATGTAAGGAGAAAGCGGATGGTCAGAAACATACAACCCGATCAGTTCTTTTTCCCAATCCAGTTTTTCTCGCCGATCCACCTCGGGAACCATTGGCAAGACTATTCGTTCCTCCACGCCCTGAATGGTGCCGAAGAATGTCATCTGGCCGCTTTGAACAGCTTTAAAATGGCTGCCGCTGACTGAAATGATTTGATCAAGGGCTTGCAGTAAAGCGGCTCGTGACCCAAAGGAATCGAGTGCACCTACCTTGATCATAGATTCCAGCGGCCGCCGGCCGACAGTCCGCAGGTCCACCCGGCGCGCGAAATCATTCAGGTCTTTGAAACGGCCGCCTTCCTTTCGGACGGCCAGGATCGCATCCACCGGCCCCTGTCCTACATTCTTGATGGCACCCAGACCGAATCGGATTTCACTGCACTTGCCTTCACAATCTTCAATCGTGAAATCCCAGCCGCTCGAATTTATATCAGGCGGCAGTACATTGATCCCCAGCGAACGGCAATCAGCAATATAGAACGCCACTTTCTCTGTCTCGTTTTTTGAGGCAGAAAGCAGCGCCGTCATGTACTCAATCGTGTAATGAGTTTTCAGGTAAGCAGTTTGGACTGCAATGACACCGTAATCAGCCGCGTGGCTTTTATTAAACCCATACCGAGCAAAGTTTTCCCAGTCATCAAAGATGGCTGTGGCGGTTTCCTCGGCAATACCGTTATTTTTTGCACCGGCAATAAATTTCAACCGGTGTTTCATCAATGCCTCGGCATTTTTCTTCGATATGGCTTTACGCAATTCATCAGCTTCTGATGCGTTATACCCGGCCAGATTCATGGCCGCGATCATCAACTGTTCCTGGTAGATCGGAATGCCGTATGTCTCTTTGAATGTCGGTTCGAGCATGGGATGCCGGTAAGTGACTTCCTCTTCCCCATGCATACGCTTTATATAGGTGGGAATAAAATCCATGGGACCCGGCCGATAGAGGGCTACCATGGCAATTACATTATCCAGGTTTTCCGGGTGCATCTGAGTGATGTACCGGGTCATCCCATTGCCTTCCAGCTGAAAGGTGCCGGCGGTATGTCCGTTGCTAATGAACTCAAAGGTTTCAGGATCATCCGTGGGGATATTGTGCAAATCGAGGCGGATTTTGTGCCGCTGGTAGATCAATTCGGTTGCCCGCGACATGATTGTCAATGTGGCCAACCCGAGGAAATCCACCTTAAGAAGCCGCTGGGCATCCAGAACTCCCATATCAAACTGGGTTACCACTTTGACCGGGCTGTCTTCTGCACCGCTTGTCGGCCGGTGCAAAGGCACCATATTGACAATAGGCTGATCGGCGATGATCACACCGGCGGCATGGGTTCCGGCGTTGCGGACGACACCTTCCATATCTCGCGCGGTTTCAATTAATTCCTTCAGGTATGTTCCACTTTCGTAAGCTTCCTTAAACTCGGGAACCGATTCGAGAGCCTCGGCGATAGTCAATGCCCCCGCGCCAACATTGGGGATCATCTTTGCCACCCGGTCGACCTCTGACAACGGGATATCCATCACCCGACCCACATCCCGCAGAGCACCTCGGGCTCCCATAGTGCCAAAGGTGATGATTTGCGCTACCCGGTCTTCGCCATATTTCTGGGCACAGTATTCCAGCATCCGCGGCCGCAGGTCATCCTGGAAATCAAGGTCAATATCAGGCATGCTGATACGGTGCGGATTCAAAAAGCGTTCAAAGATCAATCCATGATTGATTGGTTCAACCAGGGTGATATCCAGGGTGTAGGCCACCATAGAACCGGCGGCTGAACCGCGGGCGTTGTACCAGATACCCACTTCGCGAGCATGGCGGCATAGGTCCCAAACGATGAGAAAGTAGGCATCAAAGCCCATCGTGTGAATTACACCCAGTTCGTATTCCAGACGTTCTCGTACTTTTGGATCGTTCGCCCGATCGCCATACCGCCGTTTCAGACCTTCTTCACATAGATAACGAAGGTACGTTTCCGCTGTGAATCCTTCAGGCACTGGAAATACAGGAAGATGATACCCCCCCGGCGTCAGGTCAACATTACAGCGTTCGGCGATTAGCATGGTGTTGCTGATCGCTTCAGGCACGGCTGTAAAGATTTCCTGCATTTCCTGCGGCGTCCGCAAATAGTAAGTGGGATCTGACATGCGCATCCGTTTTGGATCGCTTAACATGGCATTGGTCTGAATAGCCAGCAGAACATCCTGCAGACGAGCATCTGCCTTATTGATATAGTGAATATCATTGGTAGCCACATAGCGGGCCTGGTATCGCGGGCCGAGGCTCAGGAGTGTTTTATTCAGGGTTTCCAGTTCAGGAATATTGTGCTCCTGCAATTCCATAAAGAAATTGTCTCGGCCAAACACATCGTAATACCAGTCCAGTTTCTTACGGGCAGCATCCTCACCCTGTTCTAGAATTGTGCGTGAAATATCAGAAGCCAGGCACCCGGTGGTGGCAATAATCCCCTCAGAATGTTGTGCCAGAAGATCACGGTCAATGCGCGGGTAATAATAAAAACCTTCCAATTGTGCGGCCGTTGCCAGCTTCAACAGGTTCTGGTAGCCGGTCATATTCTCGGCGAGAAGAAGAAGATGCGTTGAACTGCGGTCCAAAGTTGGTTCGCGGTCTGTCATCTTTCGGGCAGCCAGGTAGGCTTCCACACCAAGAATCGGCTTGATTCCTGATTTTGTGGCTGTGTTGTAAAACTCAATAATGCCATGCATTGTGCCGTGATCTGTGAGGGCAATGGCGGGCATTTCCAATTCTTTTGTACGTGCAATCAACTTCTTGATGTTGCTGAAACCATCAAGAAGTGAATATTCAGAATGGACGTGCAAATGGACAAATGACATACGTTTCTACAATTAAAAACCTTCGATGCTATAACTTTGACCGGTTGTCAAAATTATAGCATCGCGGATTGTGGATAACCTTTGCGAAGGTTGTTTTGTATAAATTTTAAGAACCAGAGACTCTGTCTCAGGGCAGGAAGGTTTGTGTGTAATCTCCTCCAAGATGTGTCTTAAGAAGCTCACGCAAGTCAGCCGCAGCAGATTTGACCAATTCTCGGCCGCCTTCATTTTGAGCTTCAATCGTAATCAGCACATCGGTGGTTTCTTCGCGGGCAGCACTTTCTTCACTCTGCCGCCAGCACCAGCGGCGGGCTATGACAACATCTTTTTCATCGGTAAAAATCACCTCACCGGCAGCCGGGTGATCCGCTTCTGCCTGATTGAGGTTGACAAAATTTTCGTCTCCGCGGGCGAACCGGACGGTGATCGTCCCATTGATTCTCTTTCGATCGATGGCGGCAACAGGCAGACCATACCGGATGCTGATCAGGTTGCACAGGTCAACCAGAGTGTTAATCGATGGAATGTCCCCTTTCTTGGTTAACCGGCGTAAAAGCGCTTCAGCCGCACTGCGGTAACCTGTGGGATCGACACCAAATGACCGGAAAGCCGCCCTCCATCCGGCAAGTGTAGGCAATTCACTTAACGGCGTTGATCCAATTTTTTCTGATACAGTTTTCTGTTCCATCCTGTACAGGTCAAGTACATCGGCAGGGGTTGGCCCGTTATGTAAACCGCTGCCCAAAATAACAGCACCGGCGACCAATGGGAAGCGCGTGATAATCTCTGAATCATAGTTAAAAACGGTCATTTTTCCCTCTATTAATGAAAATTCCTGTGATTCTAACAGGATTCGGATGACCTTGTAGAACAGAAGTAGCAAATTCTGGTATGATGGATAATTCGTTTCCATCCTGGATAAAGTTTGCGTTATAGGTTTTAAGAGAATGTTGGATAGTTTCAAAAGAGCCAAACAAGAATATCCACGCCAGTTCTGGCTGTTGTTCTGGGGATTGTTGATCAGCACCATCGGCGCCAGTATGATCTGGCCATTCCTGATGGTCTATGTCAGCGGCCGACTAAATCTTCCATTGACAGCAGCAGCCAGCATTATGACGGTCAATTCCGCCGCTTCCATTATCTTTACATTCATTGCAGGTCCAATGACGGATAAGATCGGACGAAAATGGGTCATGATCATCAGTCTGCTGGGCAACGGTTTGGTTTATCTCCTGTATCAGGGGGACACTACCTACTGGCAATTCGCCGTTACAGCCGGTCTGGCAGGATCCTTTAATCCGCTTTTCCGTGTGGGTGCCGATGCCATGCTGGCTGACCTGATTCCGGAGGACAAGCGCATTGATGCCTATTCACTATTGCGATTAAGCAACAACCTGGGTGTTGCCCTTGGCCCAACCATCGGCGGTTTTCTAGCATCTTCCTCGTACAGTATCGCATTTTATTGTGCTGCCGCCGGTATGAGCACCTATGGCATCATGATGTGGATCTTTGGAAAAGAAACCATACCGGCCAAAACCAACGATACGGTTGAAATTGAGCAAACGAAATTGAAATTGGGCGGGTATAACATCATCTTCCGTGACCGGCCATATATGCAATTCATTGCTGCGTTTACCCTGATTCAAATCAGTTCCGCGCTGGTATGGATACTCCTTTCCGTCTATACCAAACAGCAATTCGGTATGCCCGAAAAACTGTATGGTTTTCTGCCTGCGACCAACGGCATCATGATCGTACTTTTGCAACTATGGGTCACTGGTCAAACCAGGAAATATTCCTCTCATGGAATGCTGGCCGTCGGTTCCGCATTTTACGGCATTGCCACATTTACCATTGCCTTTATGACAGGTTTCTGGGGATTCTGGTTTAGCATGGTACTTATGACGATCGGTGAAATGATCCTTGTGCCTACATCAAGTACATTTGCCGCTAATATGGCTCCAGTTGATATGCGCGGACGATATATGAGCCTGTATTCATTGACATGGGGACTTTCCACCGGGATCGGGCCGGTTTTGGGCGGCCTTCTCTCGGATAATCTCGGCCCACGGTTTATCTGGATAGGCGGCGGTCTGATCGGTATGATCAGTGTGCTGGTTTTCCTTACCCTAAAAAAGAATCAGACACCTCAAAGTTCCATCAGGTAATCTATACATAAAATTGGCCCGGTGCAGATACTTTAACTCTGACGTCAGACCGCAGCTTAAGAGTTTCTTCAGGTTAGTTGAAATGAGCATTCGTACGTGCTACAGTGAATTTGCATGGGCGGCTTTCATTAATGAGGACACCAGGGATGGAGGTAAGTTCTCCAAAAACCTATATTCTCAGAGGTAGATAGCTTTCGCTACCCCGTGCAGGATTGTTAGAAGGCAATCCGTGTTTGGTTTTGACGCGCCGGCCCATTTGAGGCGGCTCCTGATTTCAGGAAATGCGTCCTAATGTATTCGTCCCTGAAAGCCGTCCATGTTATTTAAGAAACCCGAACTTGACTCGGGTTTCTTTTTCTTTTATAAATGAATAATATATAATGGTGTTTGTCTACCAGATGACGGGGTATTTTTAACGATTTGCAGACATTCCCTTCATAATAGATAAACACAAAGAAGACTCAGGAGGAGAAGATGTCAAAGAAATTGGCAATACTCGGGTTAATAATGGTTGTGATTTTATCATCCTGTTCGTTGCCCGGCGGAAAAGCCGCAAAAACAGATGAAGCTTCAAATGAACCAGCTATTCAAGAACCCGCACAACCTGAACAACCCGCACAACCTGAACAACCCGTAGAGCCAACTCAGCCTAAACCAACCGAAGTGGTTGTTGAAGCTCCCACAGAAGTTCCGGCAGAGTCAAAAGAGGTAACCGCAGAAGCTCCGGAAAAGGAAACATCTTCAGAAGGCCTGAATTTCCGCGATGAGTTCGATCTGCCCAATGATGATTTCTCGGAAGATATGATCACCACCACGCAGGCGACCACCAAAGACCGGATGCAAACGCTGCCATCCAGTGTTCAGGATGGTATTATGGTTTTTAATCTGCGGGATAATGAAACCTATGTTTATAAATTCCTGAAAGGTTCTGTTGCCGAAGATGTGGTCATTGAAGCCAAATGGAAAAGCAACGGCCAGAGCATGAACGGTGTGGCTCTGGTTTGCCGTGTTTCAGAAGATTATTCGAGCTGGTACGAGATGAGAATCTCATCTCAAGGTGAATGGCAATTGCTGAAATATGACAAATCTATCCGCGATGCCGATCCATATGCCAACCCATATGTAACCATCAAAAAGAGTGTTGCCAAGCATAAACTCGTCAAGGTTTCTGGTGATAACGTGTCTGAGTTCAGCTGCGTCGGCCCAAAGCTTTCCTATAAAATTAATGGCGAGAAAATTTTGGAAACCAACAATAATGAAATCAAGGGCGGCGGCATGGTAGGTCTGGGTGTTATGTCCGCGGTTTATCTGCCCGTTATAATCCAGTGGGATTACTTCTCCGTAACCACTCCGTGAAACATAAAAATAGCAGTCAAAACGGGAGAGGTAACCTCTCCCGTTTTTTATTGGTTTTTTCCCTGTGGAATGCTATAATCCGCTTGTAAGCCCCAGTAGCTCAAATGGACAGAGCAGAGCACTCCTAAGGCTAAGGTTGTGGGTTCAATTCCCCCCTGGGGCATATATTAAACACTTGCATTTTTAGAACTATCCGTGTAGAATGCAAAGAGATAAGCACTTGGGTGCCCCCCTCACCCAGGTGTTTATCTCTTTTAACGAGGGTTTTTATCGGCCAGTTTACGTACCACTTCGCCAAAATGCCGAATTTCCTCAATAGTGTTGTAATGAACAGCACCCGAACGCAGTAACCCACCTTTGCCTTCCAGGCCAAGCCGGTCAGTTACTGCCAGGGCATAGAAATTTCCGTCCCATGTGTAGATATGTTCGCGGTTGAGTTCTACGGCCAGTTCTTTTGGTGTCCAACCATCCAGGGTAAAGGAAAATGTTGGTACGCGGTGATCCAATCTTGAGATTTCAGTCAACCCGTACAGATGCAAACCATGTATATCTTCAAGCTGTTTGACAAACTCGCGGCTGATCTCAAATTCATATGCTCTTATGGACTGCATGGCTTGCTTATAAACTTGCCTGCGGCCAGTATATGTCTGAGTGTTTTCTCTGAATTCGTCGCCGAATGTCCGGCCGATCCATTCAAAATAGTCCAACGCACCTAGCGTACCGGCCATGTGCTCAAAGTTGCCGGTACCGGTTTCAAACTTGCCGGGTGGAAGAGCCGGGGCAGGCCGAACCCTGTAGGCACGTAACTGATCGAGTAATTCATATTTCCCAAACAAAACACCGGCATGCGGGCCAAAAAATTTGTACGCCGAGCACACCAGAAAATCGCAATCCAACGCCTGAACATCAATTGGGCCGTGAGGTGCGTATTGAACAGCATCAATATACACCAGCGCCCCGGCGGCATGTGCCAGAGGGATCAGGTCAGCCACGGGATTAATCGTACCCACGGCATTGGCAGCATAACCAAGTGCAACCAGGCGCGGTTTTTCCTCCATGGCCTTTTTGAAATCATCCACGTCCAGAGTGCAATCTTCTGGATGAAAATCCACCCAGCGGATTCGGCATCCGCGATCTTCAGCAGCGAGCAGCCAGGGGGAGATATTGGCATCATGATCAAGACGGGTGACCACAAGTGTATCGCCCGGGTTAAATAGCCGCGCCAATGACCGGCTGATATTAAATGTCAGCGTGGTCATGTTTGCTCCGAAGACAATTTCCTGCAGGCTTGAAGCATTCAAAAATTCCGCCTCGGCCAGGCGGGCATCGTTTACAGATTGATCTGACAGGCGGCTGGTTTCAAAGGCGCCGCCATGATTGGCGTTTTTATTGATCAGGTAGTCTTGAATTCGTTCAAGACTTCGCCGGGTAATTTGAGTACCGCCCGGATTATCAAGAAATAATACCGGGCGGGATAAGGCAGGAAATTCTTTTCGGATCCTTTGGATATCCAATGGCATCGTCAGTCGTCAAAATCCTCGCTTCCAGAATCTTTCCCGGATTCTGTCTCTGTCTGTTCAAATTCCAATCTGACCCAGAGTAGTAAAACAGAACCATCCGGGGTATTTACGGATCGTGCAGCCATGATGGGAGCTTTTTCTTCCATTCCCAGTTCATTCCGGTAATGGAGAAATATATTGGAATGATCATTCCAGGCCCGGTGACAACGCTCCACCAGAGCCGGTCCGTTGAACGTGCGGACTCGGGTCATCACAAGGTCATATAACACTGGTCCTTCATTCAAACCCAGTGCCCACCCATCGTTTATCTCTTCAAATGTCGGGGTTGGTCCCTCGATTATGGTGATTTTGTCGTCCATTGTTCATCTCCACTGCAAAGATCATACCACAATATGATTTCTGCCATTTTAACTGTTCTTATATTTTTCCTATTTTTCTCTTGCATTTCTTTGATAATTATCGTCTATCCTAAGACTATCAACATATAAAACACGTGAATCATTGGAGGAAAAAATGACACTCTATTTTACACAAACACCACATGCTTTTGCACGTCCCTGGGCCCGGCGATGGATTGAAGCCGAACAGCAAGATCAATATTGCGATATCTTTATCCCGGTGGATATTAAAGCAGAAGAAGAGGCTTATGAATTGACGGCCACCATTCCCGGTGTTTCCGCTAAAGATTTGAATATCCAGGTGGTCAACGAGACAGTGACCATTCAGGGTGAAATCAAGATTGACCGGGATGAAAAAGACACATATCTGCTGAACGAGCGTCCTGCCGGCCGGTTTAGTCGGGTACTGACACTGCCAGATCCGTTGGATGCTTCCAAAGCAGAAGCTGAAGTGGCAAACGGTGTTTTAACTCTGCGAATCCCGAAAGCAGAAGACGCTAAACCAAAATCCATTAAAGTTGTAACGAAATAACAGAGAGAGCCTGATTACCGGTGCATCCTCTGAATCACAATTAAATAGATTGAAACAGGAAAAAGCTGGTATTAAATAAACTGCACCCCAAAAGTTGGACATCACCAACTGATAGGGGTGCAGTTCAATAACCGGCTCTTTTCTGTCAACCAGCCAAATACCTGATGGCGTTGCTCCCTGAACCCAGCGTGATTCCTCCTTCGCCAATAACCGAAAAACGATTATCCCGGCAATGTAATACCGTGTTGGCTTCGATTCCCAATAACGTTAAGTGACCAACCATTTGTGGAATACCAAATTTCAAAATAAAGGGAATCTCGTCAAAGTGCGGCACAACAAAGTGATTGGGAAGTAAATTCAAACCGGTTGTAGTACCACCTATGAAAGAACGGTTTGGAATGCGTTCTCCGAATATCATAGCCCCGGCAGAACAACCTGCCACAACTCCTCCCGTATCCAATTTGCGCAAAATGGTTTCAAGAATAGGAGTTGCAGTGAAGCATTCCAGCAGATATGACGGCTTACCCCCTGAGAGATAGACGAAATTTGCCTGTTCAACTTTCTTTACCAATTCTACAGAAAAAGCATGTTCCCGGGTAAATACAGGGAGTGATTCAACCGATTCCACTTCTAATTGCTTGAAGTGTTTTTCTCCCAATTGCATCCAGTAATCCAACCGGTCTTGTCCCTCTGTTCCAGCGGCTGTTGGCAGGCAGACAACCCTGCCTGGTTCACCCAACTCAGCCAGCAAAACCCTGTCAACCGGTTCCATGGGCGGTAAATACTCACCACTGCCCGCCAGTGCCAGTGTTCCCTTATGGGGGAAACGGCAGTCCACTGGAACAATCATGGCAGCGGAGTGTAGTACACCCTATTACCCAGGGCAATCCACGCCACCCGGTTGGAACCCACCGTGAATGCAGTGACTGGTTTATCGGGCAGAGAATATTCGTCCAGAGTCTGAAATCTTAATCTACGCTGCAAGTTCAATCGCAGGCTGAAATGATAGACTGTCGGGCCGGAGACATCCATGATGTATATAGACGGATCCGGCGGCGGTACAGTAGCCAGTTGGGTAAATTGAGCATCCGCAAATTGCGGGATGGGATTCCCGGCTTTATCACCAAAACCTGCCGGGTCCTGACAACGCGTGGGTGAGCTGGAGAAATTATTGAATGTACAGCGTGTGATATGACCATCTTTACGTAAAAGCAAAAGATCGTCTTCATACATGGCCAGGTCGATAACATCAGACAGATTTGGAATATCCTGGTCAAAGAAAAGGTGCGGCTGGTTGGGGAACCCGATTCCATCTCCACCCACCCGCCAGACAGCATTGCTCACGGGGTCAAGGATTAATAAGGCACTTCCTTCAATTGTAAAAGCGGTGATCTTTCCCCAGTTGGTTGATGGAGGAGCAAGTTGTGACGATAATGGCGGTGAGTTGGGAATGCAATATAACAGATTGCCTGTGGCGTCCATCCCCATGACAGATGCCTTGTATTGGTTGTTGATCGGCAGTGGCACAATATCCACCAGTGCACCGATGATTTTTCCGCCTGATGGACCAGGTCCGCAATTGAAATTGGGATCGAGCTGGTAACCATCGCCGGTCAGTTCGAATCGCAATACCCGGCCCTGATTGGAATCCAATGCGAAGACATCGGTTGGCGATGCCGCGAGCTGGGTTATATTGACGGTGGATGGTATAGCATCGGGAACGGCTTCTTGAACCGGCAGGCGGATGATGCTATCCAGGCTGTCTAAAGCCGTCTGAGCCTGAGCACGGAGCAGTTTCGTTTCGTCAGTGCGGCCATATTCTTCCGCTTTTTTGACGTAATAGAGAGACTGGGTCCAACCACTGCGCTGGGCTTCAGGGTCAATTTGACCGGCTGCCTGCAAGGCGAATGCCTGCGCCTGAACGAGATAACCAGTGCGTTGTTCCCCCCGCCCCGATCGTGTATACACTGTTGTGGAGATAAACACAACGATCACCGGAACAGCCAGGGCAATGAATAACAGGGTCGAAGCGGCAATACTGCCAGATGGGTCGGTTTTTACCGGATTGATCTTGATTTGTGGAGGCTTAATTTTTGGTTTGACCTGCGATGAAACCTCTACAATTTTCCGCAGGAAATCTGTTAACTTATCCAATAAGGGAGTATCTGGTGCTGCAACCTGCGGACCGGGAAGTTCGCTGGCCGGGATTGTTCGGAACCCCATATTTTCTTCCCGCCGTGGCGGAACCGAAGAAGCCGGTTTTTTTTCCGGTGGAGGCGCTGGTTTTTCCGGTGCCGGTTCGGGTATTCCCGACAGATCGATTGGCTGGTTCAAGTCAATAGGCCAGATCGGTTCCGGCATGGATGGTGGAATGGCTGCATCGAAATCAGATGGTTGTTCAGATGGGTGAACAATTGCACCCGGGGAGAGCGGCCATTCTTGATGATTTTCAACTGTGGTTTCACTTTTTTCTGGCTGCCCAACCGGTTCAGAATATGGATCAGCCGGGGATGGTTCCTGCGGAATTCGCGGCCTTAACCGGTGGACTTCACCCCTCCCGGCCTGTACCTGGGCAACAGCAGCCGTCATGTTGAACGGCGATTGGGCCAGCAGCCGCCGGCGGAATTGGTCCAAACTAAGTTTTGAACTGCCCCCCAGCAAAGCTGCCGTCCAGGTGGGCGGGGGCGCCGGGCATAGCAAGACCATTGAACCTTCCCTGAGCGTGGTTGTGAAATACCGCGGATTGATCGTACTGCTTACACCTAACCCGCGCCCGGCTCCTTCAAGGTCTACAAAATCAGTTACACCATCTGGGTTAACCACCAGGGTATGGGTCGGTCCGGCGTGCAACATAAACAGTGTATCGCCGTGAAAAACGGCCAGATTCAAGACGCCCACATTTGGACGCCCTGACGGTGAATCAAACTGGTTTGACCCCAGGATGAATGTATTAATTTGTTCAGAGGCAGCCCGTAAACCAGAGGTTACCGATCCAGGTGTACTGAAATACGTGGCTGAAAGGTGCAAAAGCATCTCTTGCTGTGATTCTGCCGTCAATATATTCTTGCTCGGCAGTGTGAGCAGAGCTGTCAGCATATCCCCCGCCCGGTTGCGAAGGACGCGGCGTGGAGCAGCCGAAGCAACCAGACCTGGCAAGTCTGCCAGTTCTTTGCCGCCCGTTATAAAGATGGGAAAGATGTAGAGATCAAACAAGGTGGTTTCTGTTCTCTGCGGGTTTTCATTTGATTATACAACCCGCCGATCAGGGGTTTGGTGATGGTACACTGGTGTTTACCGGAATGTACTTAGGCTGCCGGGTGGCTGTAGGTTTCAGGGTTGCCTTTGGCAAAACAAATTCCGGATCAATCGCCCGGATGATCAGATTTGTAAATGTTACAGTGACAGGTGTATCAGCTGCCTGCCGGGCAAAAACACCCACTTTACCTTTTTTGAAAACGGCATCGCGTGCAGAGAATTGAAACACATCATTCAAGAAGAACCTCAATTCATCTTTTACCATCCAGACTCGCAGCCGCAACTGATAAGGTGAACCAGGTAAAACCTGTCCGCTCTGCATCCAATCTACCAACGTATAAGGACGACCCGATTTAAGGACTTCCAGCTTCACCTGTCCCTGACAGTTTACCAGAAAACGGTATCCGTTCATTCCATTAACAGCCCGCATTAAGAATCCATACGAATCTTCTGACTTGCACAGAGTTACATTTGACGAGATTTCAACAGAAGCATCATCCAATTCAGCCGGGGCAAATAGACTGGCAATGTAGGTTTTAGGTTCTTGAGAAGCAAGAGTTAATTCATTTTTCCCATACGCGATATTTCCTCCCGCTTCAGCTTTTGTTGACCATAATGCTGTGTTGGAGAAATCATCCCGAAAAAGGATCTCTGTTACCGACGGGTGCAAGTTTTCAGTCGGTTCCGGTTGCCGGGTGGGCACCTGGGTGGCAGTGGATGTGGCTGGAAACCAGATAATCGTCTCAGTGGGTGTAGGAGAATCCGTGGGGGTTGGGGTTAGATATGCGGGTTGTTCAAATGTACCTGTACAGGCTGAAAACAACAAAGTACCCAGGAAGAAACCCAACAGGGTTTCTATCTTTAGATATTTATTGGATCGATCATTGATCTTCATGCGCAGGTAAAATTATAACCGCCGGTGGTGAAGGCTTTCATGTAAATGTTATAATGTCGCCATACTGGATACGAACGATGAAAAAACTCTTTATTTCAGGCTTGATTATTTCAGCCCTTTCCCTGTTTTTCCGCATTTTTCCTGTTCAGGCAGAAAATCTACCCCCGCAGGTCGTTTATGCTACGCCCACTCCAAATGCCGATGGTCGCATTATCTATGTTGTCAAACCCGGTGATAACTGCATCAGCATTTCATGGAAGAACAACATTCAGATTGAAGAATTGAAACGATTAAACAACCTGAAAGATGACTGTACCTTGCAGGAAAATCAACAATTACTTATTGGGATAGCAGAAAAAACAACAGCGCAACCAACTGCCACCCCGGCAGGCCAGGTTGCCACCCCAACCCTGCCGCCAGGCACTGGAGACATTTGTGTTCTGCTCTTCAATGATACAAATGGAAATGCCACTCCCGATGGGGATGAAAAACCGCTGGCTGGAGGAGCCATCAGCGTCACTGACCGTGATGGGAAAGTCTCACTTACCAATCAGACCAACGCCACAGAAGCCGTCTGTTTCAAAGACCTGCTGGAAGGCGATTACAACATCAGCGTGGCTGTACCAGAAGGATTTAACGCCACAACCCTGTTGAACCAACCATTAAAACTAAACGGGGGAGACAGCTCCACACTGGATTTTGGCGCACAACCCAGTTCAAAACAGATACAGCCGGCAACCAGTGAGAGCAATCCCAAATCTCCCATTTTGGGGATCATCGGAGCTGTTCTTATTCTGGGTGGAGCCGGATTAGGATTTTATGTGTCCCGGCTGAACAGAGCCAGATGATGCGTTATCTGAGCCGCTCTTCCTTCCAAACATCCGCGCTATTGTTATAACCAGCCTGTTCCCAAAATCCAAGGTGGTCTTCTGCCAGGAATTCCAATCCGCGCAGCCATTTTGCGCCTTTCCAAAAATAAGGCACTTTCAGATCAGTCCGTCCAACTATAGCACCAACCACACCCCTCAATGGATATCCATGATCCGGCGTGATGGGCTGGCCATCATAATGTGTGGCCAAAAGGAAGTTATCAGCCAGCACGATTTCAACAGGCAGATTGGCCGTGAATCCCAATTCGGCATGTTGTAAAACGAACCGCGCAGACGGACGAAGAGTTATCAACCCGCTTTCCAATAGAGAACGGACGGAAACTCCTTCCCAGAGTGTATCCGGTTTGCTCCATCGGGTTACACAGTGAATATCGATCAACAATTTTGTCCGTGGAAGTTGATTAAATTCTTCCCAGGTCAGAGTGAGCTGTTTTTCCACTTCTCCCCAGATATTAAAATCCCAGGTTTCTGGATTAAATGCCGGAACCGGTCCATAATGCAGAACCGGGAATTTCTGGGTTAATGATTGCCCTGGTGGAATACGACCTTCTGCCTGTAATTGAGATTCACGTTCCTTGCGCTGCCTGAAACTATCCAACATAATCAAATCTCCTTTACTGATTATATCGGTTCTGTTTCTGACTGTCTCCTAAATGTCAAAGCCTTGCCGGATTATGTAACATCTCAGGCATTTTTCGGGTAGAATCCTAAGCGCTTCGGTTCAGGAGGTTCTATTGGCGAAAAATTCGCGCTCATCATTGGAACAAAAGATGATGGCGCTTCACCAGGCAACAATTCAGTTAATTCAGGATGTCTCGCTTGATTCACTGATGGAACGAATTGCCGCCCAGGCTAGCGAATTGACAGAAGCCCGCTATGCCGCTTTTGGCATGTTGAGCGATACGGGTAAACTCGAACGGTTTATCCCCATTGGTCTGTCAGCTGCCGAGCTGGCCGGGATGGACCACCAACCGATCGGGATGGGTTTGATTGGCGAGTTAATGTGTTCCAGCGAATCAATCCGGCTAAAGGATATTTCTACCGATTCTCGCAGTGTTGGTTTTCCGGTCAATCATCCTGCCATGAGATCATTTTTAGGCGTACCCATCCGACAAGATAACCGGAATCTGGGTGTGATTTTTCTGGCGGATAAAAAAGATGGGACAGATTTCACCGATTCCGATCAAAACCTGATTGAAATGCTGGCCATATCTGCTGCGGCTGCGATCCGGAATGCACGCAAATATGACCGCCTGATCAAACGAGATCAGGATATGACCAGACGGAATGAAAATCTTTCCCTTTTGAATAATATGGCATCTACCCTGGCGACATCTACTGAAATTGATGCCATCTGTAAAATTTCTTTGACCCAGTTGATGGACTTTTTAAATCTGAAAGTTGGTGAGGTTTATCTGCGTCCTGAAGGGGAAAAGAAAATGAAACTTGTCCTTCACCGGGGAAAACTGATACCCTGCCTTTGGAAAGAAGAAACGTTTTCCGTTGGTCGTGGGATGGTCGGCATGACGGCCAAAACCGGGCTGCCCAAAGTGCTGACGGTCAACCCGAATGACGGTCAGGAATTGCATGAAAGTGTTCTGTTGAACAGCATTCATCAGATTGCCAGTTTTCCGCTTCGTGGACGCAGCAGCGTTCTTGGCGTACTCTGTGTTGCCGTATTGGATAACCGACCGTTTACCGATCTGGATATTCAGTTTATCGGTGCCATCGGCTCCTGGATGGGCACCGCTCTCGAAAATGTGCGATATAACAATAACAGCCGCAGGCTCGCAGTTCTTGAAGAGCGTGAACGGATCGGTATGGATCTGCATGATGGCATTATTCAATCCATTTATGCTGTTGGATTAGGGTTGGAACACGCACGTTTGCTTCTTTCTGAAAATCCCGGTGAAGCACAGGACCGCATTGACCAATCCATCAATGGCCTCAACAACACTATCCGGGATATCCGGACGTACATATTGGATCTCCGTCCCCGCCAGTTGGTGGATGAGAACTTGATGCAAGGGCTCCAGCGGCTCGTTAATGAATTCCGGGCAAATACTCTGGCTGAAGCTCACCTTAACGGCCCGGCAGACGGATTGGAAAAATTGCCGGCTTCCAAAGCTCTGGCTCTCTTTCACATCTGTCAGGAAGCATTGGCGAATACAGCCAAACATGCCAAAGCCAAGAAGGTGGAAGTGGTAGTCTGGACAACGGCTGACCGTGCCCTGATGGAAATACGAGACAATGGCAAAGGGTTTGAGATGGAGAGTACCCGAACATCCCTGGGCCATGGCCTGTCGAATATGCAAACCCGCGCCCGCAATGTGGGTGGTGATCTGGAACTGACGTCTGAACCGGGAATGGGTACCACTATACTAACCTGGGTGCCATTCACCACGGAAGAGTAGGCATCTCAGGTTACAATAGGGCGCATCTTACTCAATTCAGGAAATCACTCCTTTGACTGATCATAATCCATCCTCCAAAGCCGCCCTGCGCGGCGAGCCATCCTATGTCTGGCGTGCCGGGCAGGAACGCCGGCTGGCTCTTATCCGGCAGGCTGCCGGTGAGCGAACATCAGGACAGGTGCTTGTGGATGGCTGCGGGGTCGGTTCCTATCTGGCCAAACTGGCAGAACAGGCATCCATGTCAGTCGGTTTGGATATTGAATTTGAACGCGCCCTCGAAGCCCATAAGAAAGGCCCGATCACTTTAGCCGGTGTTGGAGAACACCTTCCCTTTCCTGACAATTCGTTTGATCTGGTTCTCAGTCATGAAGTTCTGGAACATGTTCAGGACGATCAATTAACCATTAACGAAATTGTGCGGGTGTTAAAACCCGGCGGCCGGCTGATATTATTTGTCCCGAACCGGGGGTACCCTTTTGAAACCCATGGGTTTTACTGGCATGGGCAGTATCACTTTGGAAATATTTTCTTTATTAATTATCTTCCCCGAGTCTGGCGCGACAAACTTGCCCCTCATGTGAATGTATATACCCGCAAAGACCTGGAACGCCTGTTTTCAGGGCATCCAGTGCGTTTTGAATACCGCACAGTGATATTTGGTGCATACGACAATATCATTGCCCGTGCACCGGCATTAGGAAAAGCATTGCGGGGCTTTCTACAATGGCTGGAAAAAACACCCCTGCGTGGCCTGGGGTTATCGCATTTCTGGGTGGTTGAAAAAATTCAGGCAGATCGAAAATCGTAGATTCCATCAACCACTGGGTATTTCTTTCCGCAGGCCTGACAAACCAGTTCTGGCGGGGTATCCTGCAATGCGGATCCACAGGACGGGCAACAGAAAAACGATCCGGTAGTTGAATTTTCCTTTGCCGTCACGATTGACCGGGTAAATACACTGGGAGTTAACTGCCACCAACCGCCGGTAAAGGATGCCCAGGAATCAAGTGTTGCCAGAAAATTCGCCGGAAATAATCGTTTCAAAAATCCAACCCTGAAATGTGAAACTGTCACCTGGCGTTCAAGTGTATAACCGGCGTCAAACAGCCAATTACGGATAGCCCGGGGATGGAAATCAAAATTCAATTCGACAAATTCGACAGGTTCTAATGTATACGGGCTCCAGGTCTGACGCTTAAGAGCATACCGCAGTATCGCCTTTAAATTGAGTTTATTGGCATATTCAAGAATAAATGTTGCTCCCGGCTTCAGGCAGGCATGAATTTTTTTCAATGCCAGAGGAGCGTCTTTCATGTGATGCAAGGTTCGAATCATTGTGGCGGCATCAAACTGGTTTTCACCAAATGGCAGTCTGTAAATATCAGCAGCCACATACCGGTAGCGGTCAGATTGCCCAAGCCTCTGGCTGGCCTGCTGCAGTTGTGTCAGGGAAAAATCCACGAGGGTGATCTGTTTGTATCCACGATACCGGGGGGTATTCCGGCCGGCACCTGCGCCGAGCTCAAGGAGCATATTTCCATTTGACGGTAATAAACGGCGAAGGGCTCTTTCTTCTGCGGCATCCTCATACGCCCGTCCACCTTCATCCCAAAAACTTTTTTGATAATCTGAACCCTCATAACTGCAAACGGGCGGTGTTTTTTCCATCATATCCGGTCTCCAGCTTAACAAAATGCGTTCGGGCAGGTTTCCCGGCGGCACCCAGAGTGTCCTCCTTACCGTTGCTTCCTCTCAGACCTGGCGGGGTTCGAAAGATTCTGCCGCGCCGGTCCCACCCGAACGCGGCGTAAGCATACCTTAGGAAAGGCCGCATGTCAATTGAATCCATGCGGCCTTTTAATGGGTAAAAGGATTTTCAGATTAGTTGGAGAATAAGAATACTCCCAGGGTAACCAGAACACAAACCACTGTAGCAACAGCAATCTGGATATGGAATGTCACGCCACTTGGATCCGTTGCGGTACCAGCTGCGGTGTGAGACCGAAGCCAGAAACCACATAACAGGGTGGAACCCATCATCAATATACTGACCACACTCAAAATAATGCTCACTGCTTTCATTTTTGCTCCTTAGATAGAAACTGGTCAACAACAAGATCAATCAATTGATTTCTCTGTTGTTCATTTTGAATATCCATTCCGGCATAAATTCGGAAGGCATCGCTGCGAATGTACGCCACTTGAATGGTTGTAACCATAGAAAATGCCATCATGCGAATTTCAAGATCAGATTTTCGTCCTTCGAAATATTGACGTAGAAGCGGCACAATCAATGCAGGTACTTCCATATTTCCGTTAAGCAATGTGTATTGAACTGCAAATCGTCCCAGTGAATACCTGATGCCTATTTCAGAAGTTGCTTTGAAAATGGACTTTATGGCATCGGCCGGGTCGTTTTCATAAGCAGATGGAATGGAGAAATAAGGCTTGGCGGCATGGAACATCATTGCTCCGATGGCATCATTGATCAGTGCATCGCGGGATTTGAAGTGGTAATTGATCAACCCGAGCCCGACACCGGCTTTTTCAGCAATCTGCCGAACGGTAAGGTGGCTGGCATCATTGTCTGATTCCAACAATTGGATGGTTGCCTGAAGAATTTGTTCGCGGATGTTATTTTTCATGGTCTCTCGTTTGAATCTGTTTTGAACATGTTCAATAGGTATTATATATCTTGCCTAAAATTTGTCAATAGTTTTTTCGGAATTGTTAATATAATCCGGTCTATTTACCCTCTATAATTAATCTGATAGAAAAAGTTCGTTATAACCAGAAATCGGGTCCCCCGTTGCCTCTCGAATTTTTCAAAGTAAATTCTTCAGATGAGCAAATTCCTTCCGATTATTCTTATTTCCATTTTTCTGGCATCCTGCTCTGGACAGGTTCAACCTTCATACAGTTCCCTGACCGGTTCCACACCAGAAAACTCAAAACAGCCTGAAATAAATAGAACCATCCGACTTGCCATAGGAGAATGGCCCCCTTATACAGGTAAAAACCTATCGGAATACGGTTGTGATTCGAAAATAGTAAAAGAAACCTTCGCTCAGATGGGAATTTCTGTGCAGTACGGATTCTTTCCATGGGCCAGGAGCCTGTCATTTGCACAGACAGGGGATTGGGATGGAACTATGGAATGGGCAAAATCAAAGATGGCTGTTGAAAAGTTTTACATCAGCTCTTTACCTATTTCTAAACAAGTTTGGGTATTCTTCCATCGTGTAGACAGACCTTTCGAATGGCAAACACTGGATGATATTAAAAGCAAGACTATTGGTGTTACCAGTGGTTACGTTTATAGCGATATATTCGATCCAATCTCAAATCAATTGAAATTAGAGGAAGCCTCATCTGATAGTGCAAATTTTAAGAAAATTCTTGCCGGTCGAGTCGATATTTTCCCCATGGAGAAAAATGTAGGGATATATATCCTCAATAATGAGTTCACCAAGGAAGAAAGAGACCAGATAACCTTTAATGACAGGCCATTAACCGAATTTGAACCGTATTTACTCTTAACGAAAGCCAATCCAAGTAATGAACAGTTGATTAAGCAATTTGATGATGAATTCAAAAAATATCAAAACAGCTCACGGTATAGAGAAATCGTAGAAAATTGTGATCAAAAGTAAAACCGTTATTCTTCGAGAATTGTTTTAAATACTTCAACAACCATAGGATCAAAGTGTTTACCGGAATTCGCCAGTATATAATCTGCGGCTTCCTTCTTACTCATTGCTGCCCGGTAATAGCGATCAGAAGTCATGGCATCCCACACATCCACCACAGCGAAAATCCGGGCAGCCAGAGGTATTTCCTCTCCTTTCAATCCCCTGGGGTAGCCTGTGCCATCCCATTTTTCATGATGACAATATGGAATATCCAGTGATTTTCGCAAGAATTTAATAGGAGAAAGAAGAGTATAGGCAAAAACAGGGTGTTTACGCATGATTTCCCATTCTTCCGCCGTTAATCTGCCCGGTTTTGTAAGAATATTATCAGGAACACCCATCTTCCCAATATCATGCAGCAAGGCTCCTCGCCGGATATCAACCAGATCATCTCTATCTATTCCAAGCATTTTTGCCAGACGGAGGGTGAGTTCCGTAACACGCCGGGTGTGGTCTTCTGTTTCATGGTCGCGCAAATCCAGTGCATTTGACCAACCCGCCAGAGTCTCATCGTAGGCTTGTATTAATTCCATATTGGATTGTTGGAGGTTTTGCCACAATGAAGCTTCATTTATGGCTATCGCCGTCTGTCCGGCCAATGTCTCAAAATAATCTATCCAATCTTGATCAGGATGAAAGGCTTTTTTGAAGAAGATTTGCAATACACCTCGGAGATCAGTTTTTACAATTAATGGTGCCGTAAACACAGAGACAAAGCCATGAATTTGCATCCAAGCCCGAAAATTTACAGGCAGGTCTGATTCATGAACATCTTCTATTCGAATAGTTTTATGCTCATCAATTGCCCTCCCGATTAAAGAATTACGATCAAGCAATGATGTCTTCTGTGTTGTTGGTATATCGATCCCACCGGCGGCTAAATATGTGACCATATTGGATTCGGCGTTGTAATCTATGATTTGAGCAGCATTTCCATCTAGCAGGGTAATCGTTTGCTGAAGAACAACATCAAGCGTATTAGACAAGCCAACATTACTATTAATGGCATTGTCAATTTTGCGTAATCCAATCAATTGTTTCAGATTTTTTCCGTTTGTTGGAAGAGGCGAATCCGATGTATGGCATTTGCGGCAATATCCGCAATAGCAGTTAAAACACTGACTACTCTATTAGAGATTTCGTCGGTTCGGCCAATCCATAGAAAACCAATAAGTTCGTCTTGAGCGATTAAAGGAGCACCGCAAACAGCAGGGCTTTTTTTGATAATCTCTGTCAGATAGACTCTGGGATCATCTATTGCATCATTATTCAGGTATGGTTTCAATGTTTCGCGAATGTACGTGTTAAGCCCTTTGCCTTCAGGTATATGAGAACCAACCGCATTTACATATATACCATTTGCCACCTGAATGACTGATCCACCCGTTTCAGGTTCGATCAATTCAATCATGCAGCCATCTGTACTCAACAAACTGGTGGTTTGTTCCATAATAATAGTAAGTGTTGCTTTACTGGTTTCCGCCGATCGAATGGCATAGCTCATGGATGCGATGGCTTCCAACTCGCGTTCTTGTTGCTTTTTTTCTGTGATGTCAGATATAAATCCTTCAATAGCCGAAATACTGTGATCTTCCGAATAAATTACGCTTCCTCGCTCCCATACCCACCGCATGCTTCCAGATTTTGTTACGATTCGATACGAAATTTCAAATGATTGGCTGTTAGCTATCTGAGAATGGATGGAATTCCAGACCATATCTCTGTCTTCAAAATAGATAATTTGGCTGTAGCTGATTACATTGTTTTCAATCAAATCATCCGGTTGATATCCTGTAAGGGAATAACAGCCTGCACTGACTACTTCCATCGTCCAATTTAAATCATATTTACAGCGGTAGGCCATCCCTGGTAGATTTCCGAGCAGAGTGGCGAATTTTCTTTCCGATTCATTTTGCTGACGATTAGCGAATAATACCCTCTGGCGCATATCATTAAAGGCATGTACCAGTTGATCTATTTCATCATTATTGTCTGGCTTGTCTATTTTTAACGGTATCTCTAGATGTGACAGATCATAGTTCTGCAAAATTTCAGAAACGTAATGTAAATACCGGGTAATCTGATGATCAATCAAAAAAACAAATAAAAAGATCATCACCAGTATAGTAACAATTCGAAAAATCAAGACCTCTACGATATCATCCCAGAGGGTTTCCCAAATTTTTGAACGGTCCACTTGCATCAATAGAGTTCCAATGCTTGTTTTAACACCATTGCTTTCATAAACAAGTGGGATGGCATCTTCGATAACATTCTGGGTCAGTTTTTCACGCCCGGCTGAATAAAGTACATTCTGTGAAGTCTCTCGGATTTCTACATAGGTAATCAGAGGATGATTGGCGATGCCGTCAGTCAATGCTTCAAGTTCAGGCAGACTGAAATTCCAAAGGGCTGTACTGATACCTTTCACTTCGGTATTCCGGATATCGGTAAAGGTTTCCTGTACAGAATGGAGTTTTTCTTGATAGCTTATAAATACCTGAATCAGGCTGATAACAACTATTAGAAAAGCGGCTACCAGTAAAGATAGTCGAAAAAAACGTCGTCCCAGAGTGCTGTCTTGGGGTTTAAATTTCATAAGGCTGGATTCCCTTTTGATGGGGACATAAACATGTGCACTTTTTTGCAATAAATGAGCGGTTTAAACCTGCATCAACTTATGCATCAGGTAATCCAGAGAAAAACAACCGGAAAATCACAATTTACGTTATATATTATACAGATAACTGACAGCCTCCGAAAAACATAGTACAAAACAAAACATTCTATAAATGGTTCAACTAATGTACCGAACTGATTTTATTATCTTCGTCTGAAATAGAAAATCGGGGTTTTCGCCGGTTGGCTTCTGTGCTGAGAGATTCGACCATCTCAGCAGCCTGTTTTACATTGGCGCCTTCATGAATAATCGCTCTGACCGCTTGAATAATGGCCGCCGGGTATTCAGATTGCCAGATGTTCCGTCCCATATCTACACCAATAGCGCCACATTGGATGGAGTTATACGTCAGCTCTAACACATCACGATAGGTATCCAGCCGGGCACCGCCCGCCACCACGATGGGAACAGGGCATTTTTGCACCACTTCCTCAAAACCTTCACAATAATATGTCTTGACAATATCTGCGCCATATTCCGCCGCTATCCGGGAAGCCAGACTCAGGTATCTTTTTTCGCGTTTATCAGACAGACGTTTCCCAACAGCCGTCACACCCAGAACCGGAAGATTGAATTTTGAAGCATCATTGATCATTTTCGAGAGGTTGAGTAATGTCTGGTGTTGATGCTCTGCTCCCACATAAATGGAAACAGCCACGCCGGAAGCATTCAACCTGACTGCTTCTTCCGCCTCCAATATCAATCCCTCGTCATCAATATCCACATCCAACACTGAATTTCCACCAGTGGCCCGTAATACCCAGCCTATACCCCTGGTTTGAGGATCAATACAGGTTGATAGAATCCCGGGGCTGAGCATAAGCGAATCGATATACGGGATCAGGTTTGCCGTATCTTCATGTGGGAACTCCATGCCATGAGTAGGCCCCATAAAATAGCCGTGATCAATGGCCAGCATAAGACATCGGTTGTCCCGTTGGTTGACTATCTGGTACAAACGATTTCTTTTTCCCCAACTCATTGATTCAAACATAGCACTCTCCGCATAAGGCATGATTTTACTGATATTGAATATCGTCAGTATAGGTTTCTTGAGGTAAGATGTCAACCATAACTTAAAAAGACCAAGAGAACCTGAAGGTACCAGGGACTTTGAGATTGGGATTTAAGAATATTGAACAAAAAAATCTTCCAATTGTGGTCCTTGTACTAGAATCAGTCTTCAACAAATCGTAAACCAACCAATCCATTTAGTCCCGAGAATTAAAAATGATGATACACAGCAATGAGATAAAACTTCATAAAGTCTATTTTTGGGAGAGATCATTTCTGGCAGCAACGATATTGCTGTTTATCTGGCTTACAGGTTTTTCCTGGTCAACCATTGGCCAATCAAGCCAGACCGGGCTGAAGGTAGTGCTTATCAATGTAAATCATGGCGATTCCATTCTTCTGCAATCATCAAAAGGAGAAAATGTACTTATCGATGCCGGATACCCAGATTCGGGTACGTTGGACTATCTGAAGCAACACAAGATCAACCATCTGAATATGCTGGTGGCCACGCACGGTCATGAAGACCATATTGGAGGTATACCTGAAGTTCTGCGGTCAATAAAGGTCGACAAGTTTATCGAGAATGGGCAAGTTCTGGACTCCACTTATTACCTTGAGCTTGAAAAAGCACTTAAAGAGACTGGTGTATACCGAAAAACAGTAAAAACCGGCGACCGGATTCCTTTTGGAGATCTAACATTCGAAGTCTGGAATCCATCCAAAGCCCGGCCGGACGTGGTTAACAATAATTCGATTGTGCTATTCCTTGAGGTTGGGAAAGTGCGTTTTCTTTTTACAGGTGATATTGAAAAACCGATTGAAGAACGTCTGATTAAATCCAATCGTAATCTGCATATGGATATTTTAAAAGTTGCCCACCATGCCGGAAACACATCCTCCTCTTCTGCATTTCTGGAGGCAATAAAGCCATCTGTTGCTGTATATTCTGCTTCAAACTTTTTCCCCGGTTTTCCAGATGAAGACATTCTTGACAGATTGCGGCTTGCCGGCGCCAAAGTATATGGTACTAATTTCAATGGAAATATTACGATTACAACCGATGGCCACACTTTCATCGTGACACCGGAAAAAGGTGAACCATTGATACCTTTTAATTGATCCATTAAAACTGGCAGTCTCTCATCTGGTCGAATAGACGAGATAATCCTCAAAGATCATTATCGAATAAGATATAAAGAAGATTACTTGGTGTTCTATTGCATTTGATTTTCTTTAATATCTGTGCAATATTAATAGTATGATTTTCTGTGTTCATTGAATTGAATAGATTAAAAAGGGGCGGCCTATGGACAACAACGAATCTCGCAACGCCATCCTGGCTAGAGTCGCTTCGCTATATTTCAATCAGAATAAAACTCAACAAGAAATCTCAGACATCACGGGAATTGCCCGATCGATGGTATCGCATATGATCATGGAAGCCCGTGAACGTGGTGTTGTTGAAATCAAAGTCCACTATCCGTGGACATCAAAACATATGGAAAAAGAGCTTTCCGCCAGATTTGGGTTGGAAGCTGCCCGAGTGATGGTGATGGATGCAGCCACTCACAACGATCTTCTGGTTGGGCTGGGCGAGGTGTTTGCCGAATACTTTGACGAAATCTTGCACGATAACATGATCATTGGAATCTCCTGGGGAAGTGCGATCCAGCACATGATCAACGCCTTGAAACCCCGAAAAATGAGCGGAGTGGAAATTGTCCAACTGATCGGTGCAACGGGACTGGAAAGCAATCTATCTGACGGCCCATTGTTGGCCCAATTGTTAACCAACCGGCTTAATGCCACCTGTCAATATTTGCATGCCCCCCTGGTGGTGGATACAAAATCAGCCCGTGATTCGCTTTTGGAAGAAAAAAGCATCAAAGATACGCTAAACCGCGCCAGTCAGGCGGATGTTGCCCTGGTTGGAATTGGATCGATCCATCCAGATCTCTATAGTCTAAAGATCGCCGGTTACGTGACGGAAAAAGAACGCCAGCGATTGCAAGATGCTGGTGTAGTAGGCGACTTCTGCGGTCACCATTTTGATATCAATGGTTCCATTGTTGATATTGATATCAATGACCGTGTGATCAGTATTGGTATGCCAGCTTTACGAAAAATCCACAAGATTGTGGCCGTTGCTGGTGATGTTCGCAAAGGGGATGCCATTCTAGGCGCATTGCGGGGGAAATTCGTGCATGTTCTGGCCACAGACTACACGACTGCTCAATATCTGCTTGATCATTCCTGATGAAATGTTTCATTTTAAAATAAGGATTTCTACAGCATAACTGGATTATTTAATTCTCAATAAACAACTAAATTTACCTGAAATCGTATACCGTATTATAAAAATCATTTCCTCTGAAATCACCCGAGGGAATACTTCCAATCTGGATGGTAACCATGCTGGCAAATAAACCAATAAAGAAAATATCAACATTTCTGGGTATTACCTTTGCAATATCATGTATTTTTTATTTTCTGATTATTAATGCAGGTGGTTTGGAAGCCAAAGGCGGCCTCTATGTTTTTTTACTCATGTGGACACCAGGATTGGCCGGCATTGCCACACAGCTGATCTACGAACATTCCATCAAAGGGTTGGGTTGGAAACCAGGGCCATTTAAATATCTGGCTCTCGCTTATATCATTCCACTCATCTATTGTCTTGTAGTATATGGGATAACCTGGTTGACAGGATTGGGACAATTTCCTTGTTCATCTTTCCTAAAAAACCTCACAGGTTCCTATCCAGGATTATCAAGCCCTGCCGCTATTGCCGTCTATACTCTGATAATGGGAACAGTCGGTGTACTGGTCAGTCTTTTTTCAGGTCTGGGTGAAGAAATTGGCTGGCGTGGATTGCTTGTTCCGGAAATGGCAAAAATACTCCCATTCTGGAAGGTTGGTCTGTTCAGCGGTTTGATCTGGGCCGTATGGCATATGCCGCTCATCTTTTTCTCGAACTATAACCTGCCGGGTATACCAACATGGTATGCGGCTCTCATGTTCATGATTATGGTGGTGGGGATCAGTTTTGTGTTTGCCTGGCTGCGCCTTCGATCCGGCAGCCTGTGGACAGCTGCCATGCTGCATGCCAGTCACAATCTGTTTGTTCAATCCATCTTCACCCCTCTCACCGGCCAGACAGCCATTACTCCTTTTATTATTGATGAATTCGGCTGCGGATTAGCCATTGCTATTTCAGTTCTTGCGATTATTTTCTGGAAAAAGCGGAAAGAACTTCAACTACTCTCAGAATAAATTTGCCGCAACTACCCTATAATAAGGCTGTCATTCCAATCCAGATCTGCGGGAGGAACTTCCCTATGGCTGATCGAATTTTGGTGACGTATGCCAGCCGGACCGGATCTACCATCGGTGTTGCCCAGGCCATTGCCGCAACGTTGACTGAACAGGGCATGCAGGTAGATGTTATTCCCATGCCAGACGTGAAAGAGCTGAATCTTTACAAAGCGGTAATCGCCGGAAGCGCCATTCAGGGCGGCGTCTGGCTGCCAGAAGCAATGCATTTTCTACAGAAACACAGGGCGGCGTTAAACCAGCGCCCCTTTGCCGCCTTCCTCGTATGCATGACACTGGCTATGGGCGGTGGAAAATATCGTGAACACGTCTCCACCTGGATGCAGCCGGTTCGTTCGCTCGTAAAGACACGCAGTGAAGGCCTATTCGCCGGTGCCCTGGATATCAAAAAAATTCCTTCGCTCGGAGATCGCATTAAATTCAGGTTGAGTGTAATTTTCAGGATCTGGGAGGAAGGCGACCACCGTGATTGGAATGCCATCCGCATCTGGGCATCGGCATTACCAAAACTATTACTTTGAGGTTCAATGAAGATTCAGTCCATTCGAAATGCCAACATGCGAATTGAATATGGAGGGCATCTGTTTGTCTGCGACCCTTATCTGGCAGATAAATTCTCGCGCCCGTCATATACTGGCAAATCTCCCAATCCGCTGGTAGATCTGCCTATGCCTGCTGTTGACGTGATCGCCGGGGCCGAGTTCTTTATGCTGTCACACCTGCATTCCGATCACTTTGATCCGGCTGCTGCGGATCTTTTACCGAAAAACGCAGCAATTTTCAGCCAACCCGAAGACAGGATGATTTTTATAGGGAAAGGCTTCTCAAACGTAACCGCAGTCAATGATG
This sequence comes from Leptolinea tardivitalis, assembly GCF_001050275.1. Taxonomy (GTDB): domain Bacteria; phylum Chloroflexota; class Anaerolineae; order Anaerolineales; family Anaerolineaceae; genus Leptolinea; species Leptolinea tardivitalis. The sequence continues at coordinate 414,816 of NZ_BBYA01000009.1, read as the reverse complement.
AAGCTGATTTCGAAAATATTCATATCCACCGAATTGAGGTGCAACATGGCAGCGGTGATGTGCTGAAAGAAATGGGGAAAGCATCTGGATTTATTCTTTCTGCCCCCGGTGAACCTGATGTTTTCTGGATAGGCGATTCCATTCTGACGGATGCGATCCGTAGAGAAATTACAGAAAGGCAGCCTGAAGTTATCATCACCCACTCCAGCGGGGCTGTGTGGGGCAAAGACCGCATCACGATAGTGATGGATGCCGAACAGACCGTCGAGGTCTGCAAACTGGTACCTAAAAGCAAAGTAGTAGCCGTCCACATGGAAGCGCTCGATCATGGAACGGTTACCCGTCAGAGTCTTCGTAATCTGGCTCATTATCAGGGCATAGCTGACGCCCGATTGATCATTCCTGATGATGGGGAAATGGTCACTTTATAACCGTCGTATCAGGAGTAGATTATGTGGTTCATGAATCATATCTGGAATCCAATTGTCCGTCTGATTTTACAATCTCCTCTGCATGGGATGATGGATAAAACCATTTTACTTTTGACATATGTCGGCCAAAAGTCTGGGAAGACCATTACATTACCGGTGCAATATGTTCAGGAAGGCCGAAAGGTGTATGTGATGCCAGGTGCTCCGAAATTAAAGAAATGGTGGCATAACATTCATGAGAATACACCGGTAAATGTGTTTCTCCGCGGACAAAATTATCAGGCGTCTGCCAGTCTGCTGACTCCGGAAAACAATCTGTTAGATATTGCTTCGATTCTGGGTATGTTCTTCAACAAATTTAATGAAGCGGCTCGCATGCAAAAGCTGCAACGCAATTCAGACGGTAACTATAAGGCCGAAGATCTGGCTCGAATCGCTAAGGGTGTTATTGTTGTCCGTATCGATTTACCGGCCGAATAACAAATGTGGAATGTAATCCTCACCAGAGTTTCACACATTTTATATGGTCGTTAATTACTTTCCCCAGGAAATAATAGCTTCCAGGTAATTCATCAGGATTCTCTTCAGACGGCATGCCATCAAAGCCATCTTTCTTTCGAATAATTTCTAATGATTATGTTACTTATACCTGTATTGCATTCCCGCTCATCTGTTTGATTGTGATTCTGGTAAGTTCTTTTCTGACAGCCGGTGGAACTGCCATCTTTTTATTGTTTCTGGTCATCGGCTCGATGATTGCAGGTACGATTGTTGTGGCTCGGCTTGCTCTTTTTTACCGAATTTTTAATTTCGGTACCGGTGTTGAGGCTGTAATCTCACGCGTTGTCTGTTTCCGGAATCAAATTTCGGTATCATTACAATATGGCTATCAGGGAGAACTACGCACATGCAAACAGATTTTTTTGAAGAATGCCGCAACATCCCGATACTCTGTAGGAGATGAGGTTGTAGTTCTGATCGATCCAAACAATCCGCAAAGAGCCGTTATCAAAGAGTTGTTCCAGTAGTAATCACTGTACAGGTAATCAGTATTCTGGTTTTATTGGAAGATCAATCATAAACCGGGTCCCTTTTCCAGGCTGACTTTCAACATAGATTTCTCCCCCATGAGCCTGTACTAATTGGCGGGCTATGGCTAAACCAAGACCGCTTCCGGCTCCTTCATGCCGTGTACGTGATGGTTCTGCTTTCCAGAAACGATCAAAAACATACGGTAAATCCTCATCTGAAATGCCAATCCCGGTGTCACTCACTTCCAGATGGATACGGTTGGAAATTTTACCGGCAGTCAGTGTGATAGTGCCGCCGGCCGGTGTATAGCGGATGGCATTTGCCACCAGGTTGTTCAAAACCTGACTCAATCGATCAGGATCTGCCGAAAAAACAAGAGTTTCATCTTTGTTATTAATAACAGACCTGAGTTCAATCCCATGTTCTGATGACAGACCGGTAAAACTGGTGACCGTATCTTCAATCAGATCGGCCGCAGAAACCTTTTCAAAATGCAAATGCAATTTCCCGGCTTCAGCCAGTGAAAGGGTTTGCAAGTCTGTAACGAGTCGTGTTAAAAGATGAAGTTCATCCAGGGTGGAACGGATTTGTTCATCCGTTGGCTCATATACTCCATCCAGGATACCTTCCAGGTTTCCCTGAACAATATGCAAAGGGGTGCGTAATTCATGTGCGATATCCGCTGTCATATTACGGCGGCGTTGTTCGGCACTCTCCAGTTCTTCAACCATGCGATTAAAACTGCGGGCCATTTTTTTAAATTCCCCGTGAAAATCTTCCGATAAGCGGACTTTTCGATCACCTTCAGCCACTCTGTCCAGTGCATCCATCATGGCAGCGAAAGGGGAACTGAACCGCCGGAATGCCATACTGCCAATTCCGGCAATTAACATAATGAAAACTATCAATAAAATCCGGGGCAGGGTAAACCAGGAATCCGGGGTGCCGGCAGATGACGGAATCTGATGAAAAATCAACCCATAGAAGAAATAAAACCCGATGTTAAACAAAATAAACATCGGAAGAAAAAAGAACAAGAATCGCATAAACAGCGAACGATGCTTTTTCTCGCGTTGAGATCTTTTTATCGTATCCACCCCCCTCAAATACGGTTTTTTACTATCGTCATACAATGATTCGTGATTTGGCCCATCCTTTACCCCCGGATAAGCATCTTCTGACTGATCGTAATGCCAGCGATCATTCCTCTTTTTCGACCAGTTCATTTCACATCCATAAATCGGTAACCTTCGCCGTAAACCGTCAATATATAGGTTGGATGATTAGGATCTTTTTCCAGTTTCCGGCGTAAATTTTTAATATGCGAATCGATACTGCGATCAAAGCTCTCCAGTGAAATACCGTGAATCTGGTCTATCAATTGTTCCCTTGAAAGTAATTGTCCCGGATGCTGAGCGAGAACAGCGAGTAAGCGGAATTCATTGGGGGTCAGATGGATCGGGTGGCCATCCAACGAGACCCGGTGTCCATCCAGATCAATTTCCAAACCTTCTGCACGGATTATGGAGGGAGGATTGATGAGCCCCTGCGTCCTTCGTAGAACAGCTTTTACCCGTGCCACCAGCATACGAGGGGAAAATGGTTTGGTGATGTAGTCATCTGCCCCCAGTTCCAATCCAATCAACTGATCGGTTTCTTCGGATCGGGCCGTAAGCATGATAATGGGTATTCCACTTTTTTGACGAACTTTCCGGCACACTTCCCAGCCATCCATTCCAGGCAGCATTAAATCAAGGATCACCAGATCGGGTTTCTCGCCATTGATTTTCGCCAGAGCATCCAGACCGTCGCCCGAACTGATAACACGAAATCCGTCTTTCACAAGGTAATCTGTTGTTAGTTTGACGATCTTGGGTTCATCATCTACGAGAAGGATGGTTTCATGCATGTTTGTAGTGTACCTGAAAGTTCAAAGAACGACAGGGCTGATCTTCTTGTGGAAAATCAGCCCTGTTTTGGATGTTATTTCGAGTCGGGCCCCTTTTGTCCCTGTCCCGAAGGTGATTGGGGTTGCTCTTTTTCGTATGGATTATCCGGCTGATCATACATCCAACCGTGATGATGCATGAATGGGGCATCTGCCCAGCGGCTGTAACGCCTCCCGGTGCATCCCCACAGGAAGAAGCGGAAGATACATCCGATCAGACAAAAGATTACGATCATTGGAATAATCGCAAAAAAGATTCCGAAGGGGAAATAGTGTATCGGCATCATTTCATACGGGTGGATCTGAGCCGGTAATGGAGCCTGCACCTGTGACTGTCCGCCGTTCGATGCCCCTCCGAGGGCATAACCCTGCACCTGCCCGGCATGATACCCCATCACTCCGGCAATGGCTATCAGGGCCAAAACCAGAAATATGCCCACAAAACTAAAGAAAATCGATTTTTTATGAATCATTTGCTCCTCCAAAATCGTGACCTGTGTCACATCTGTCTATGGATATAGTATGGCGTTTAAATATGGATGTATTGTGGAGGAGAAATGGAGATTTTCGGGAGGTCTGCGGAAACAGAATATTTTTAGCATCCTCACTTGTACAGTTGCGTCGTGTAATCTGAATTTCTATAATGAATTCATGTTGAATAAGGGGTATTCCTACAGACAAGCAAAAATTGGATGTCAATTTTTTAATATCATCACCTTTTACTGTTCTTTGAAGGTGAAGTTGTTGATTTAAGATTCTAGTATTTCAAGGTTATGAAAGATGTAAAAAATCTGGCTCTAGAAAATGGAGTCACATCGTTGCGTAGCCGGAAGTACTGAAATTTGAAGAGAGGTACAGTATGCTGGCTAAAATCAAGAAGTGGGTAGAACCTCCAATTTTTGATGGGGATGAAGAAAAAACAACACTGGCAGACATCCTAAACAGAATGGGGCTTATCCTGCTCATAGTGTATGCACTTATTACTGTTTTCTATATCCCATTATTTATTGAACAGAAACTCGAAGCCTATATCATGGTGGCGGCACTGACAGCGCTTTTCTTTCTTGCGCGAAGATATCTTTTTATGGGTAAATTGGAATTATCCGCTCTAATCCAGACCATTCCTGCATGGTTATTGTTCTATATTGTTGCATTTTTCGGGGGAGGTATTAACAGTCCATTACTGCCGGTCATTCTGACTTCAACCATTGTGATCAGCTTCATCTTCCAGCAGCGGTTCCGCCTGATCTTCCTCCTGCTGGGTATTTTATTGGCATTCGGATTGGTTCTTTCAAAAAACAACACAGCTCCATCAATACAACTATTCATATTTTCCCCGATTGCTTCATGGATCATGTTTTCATTGGCCTTGTTGTTCATTCAATTTTTTATCACCATTGTTGTAAATAATATGAAGAGATCTCTTCAGAAGGTGAAACAGCAAAGTGATGCCCGGCTCCTGGCGGAACAGGCATTGAAATTCAGTGAAGATCGATTTCAAATGTTCATGCGGTTCTTTCCTGGCCTGGCTTACATTAAAACATTTGATGGCAGAGTGCTTTTTGCCAATCAGGGATTCAACACATATCTTGGAATGGATCCGATAGATATGATCGGCAAAACCAACGAGATGCTTTTTGGTGATGAATTTGGCAGAAAGATCCAGGAAGATGACAGAAAGGTGATAACGTCTAACACCAGCCACAAAATCGATGAGGAATTTGCCGGAAAATACTGGTCTACGTATAAATTCCCTATAGACCGCCCCGGACAGGATCCATTGCTTGGCGGGGTGACTCTCGATATAACCAGACAAAAAATAGCCGAAAAGAAGCTCAGAGAAAGCGAATACTTCTTTCGAGAATCACAAAAAGCGGCTCATATAGGTTCTTACAAAGCCAACCTCATCAATGAAACATGGGAATCATCCGAAATTCTCGACGAGATTTTTGGAATTAAACCATCTGAACCCCATACACTTAACCTCTGGATGGATATGATCCATCCAGATGACCGCGACAATGTGGAAATTTGTTTTCAAAATGAAGCTGAAGACAAGAATCTTACTTTTAATCTTGAATATAGGATTATTCGGAAATTAGATGGTGATATTCGCTGGGTATTCGAATCAGGTCAAATAGAGAAGGATGTCAACGAAAGGCCAATATCAAGAACTGGAATAGTTCAGGATATTACTGAACGAAAGCAGGCAATTGATGCACTTCATGAAAGTGAGGTTCGATTCGGCAACCTCTTGCAGAGTGTATCTTCGGTGGCTGTTCAAGGATTTACTTCTGACGGGATAATCAAGTATTGGAACAAAGCTTCCGAAGTCTTATATGGGTATTCCGCCGAGGAAGCCATTGGCAGGAATTTTTTTGATCTAGTCGTCCCCCCTGAATCCTTCGACGAGTTAAGTTTATGTATAAAAAACATGATCAAAACCGGGCAGACCGCTCCTGCCATGGAACACATATTAATGACGAAAGATGGAACCCGTATCCCCGTTCTGACCAGCCATGCTGTCGCTCAGGTTTCCGGCCAGCAGTTTGAACTCTATTGCATCGATATGGACCTTACGGAAAAGAAGAAGGCGGAAAAAGAGCTGGCCCAGACCCAGGCGCTTATAAAAGCGATCGTTGATCATACCCCTAATATGGTTTGGACTGTAGATCCAGTGAACTTTAGTCTGCTGACATGGAATCCAACCTTTGAAAACTACTTTATGAAACACAGGGGAATTAAAATCAAATCGGGGATGCGCCCCGAAGACCTGTATCCCAGGGGTTCCGGTTACATCGAGCTCTGGCACAGTTTATATCAAAATGCTCTGAAAGAAGGCCTTTTCATCACGGAGTACAAAGTCCAATCAACACCTGATATTTTGCAGCTTACGATTAATTCATTAACAGAGGGGAATCATACATTTGGAATTTCCGTCTTTGGCGAAATTATCACAGAACGAAAGAGAGCAGAAGAACGGATTGAACAGAGTGAACGAAAATATCGTGAACTTTTCCAGGAAAACAAAGACGCCATCTGTATTTATTTCCAGTCAAGAGAGAAATCAATCAGCAAATATGTTGAGGTCAATAATACGGCTCCAAAAATGTTCGGGTTTACTCCAGAAGAAATGCTGGAAATGACCCCATTGGACCTTGAACCGACGGTTACAGACGAACAACTAACCCACCGCCAGATGGAACTTGAAGTAAACGGTATTGTGAATTATGAAACGGTCTATCGAAATAAAGCAGGAATGCGCGTTCATGTGGAAATTTCAGGTCAATCGATCCAATATGACGGGAAACCGGCCGTCATGGAGATCATTCGGGATATTACCGATCGCAAACAGCATGATATTGAACTCCAGGCCATAGCCACACTTAGCTCGGCTTTGCGAACAGCTCCCCGCAGGGCAGAAATGCTTCCGGTCATTGTGGAACAAACCGTTAACATGCTGGATTGCGATTGTGCAACTATTGAAATCATTGATCCTGTTACAGGTGAAGCCGTTGTAGAAGCTGCCCACGGTCTCTGGGAACGCTTGATTGGTACCCGTCAAAAAGCGGGGACTGGTATTAACGCCATTATTCAATCCTCACGAAAACCTTATATAACCCAGAACTTGGAGAAGGATCCACGCACGTTTTATCATGAATGGGCTCGATACGGGATAATGGGCAGCGTCGGAATGCCGTTGATTGCCCAGGATAACCTGTTCGGTTTTATGTGGGTTGGCCGAAGAAGCAGCATCTCCCAAAATGAGATACGACTGCTCAGTGCCATAGCCGATATTGCCGCCAATGCCATCTATCGTTCTACCTTGCACGAACAAACGCAAAAAGACGCGGCTGAACTGGCCAACGCCTATGAGACCACACTGGAAGGCTGGGCCAGAGCGCTGGAATTACGCGAACAGGAGACAGCCGGTCACAGCAAGCGTGTAGTGAAATATTCTGTGGAATTGGCAAAAGCAATGGGATTTGGCCCACAAGACCTGATTAACATCCAACGCGGCGCAAGGCTTCATGATATTGGCAAGATGGGTATTCCAGACAAGATTCTATTAAAAAAAGGTCCTCTCTCAGAAAAAGAATGGCAGGTGATGAGGAAACATCCGATATATGCTCATAATCTGCTCTCTCAAATTCCGTATCTGATTCCGGCATTGGATATCCCTTATTACCATCATGAACGGTGGGATGGTACGGGATACCCAAACGGGTTGAAAGAATATGATATTCCCATCGCCGCAAGGATTTTCTCTGTGGTTGACGTCTGGGATGCCCTTTCATCAGACCGACCATATCGCAAAGCCTGGTCGGAAGAAGAGGTGTTGTTATACCTGAAGGAACAGGCAGGCCGGCAATTCGACCCGGAAGTGGTAGCTACATTTCTGAAAATTTTGGAGAATAAAAAAGATTCAGAAATCAACGATTTAAAAACATTGTGATTAATCTACGTTTATTTTTCCTGGAGTATGAGGAAATCAGACATTTTGATCGCAATCGAATGATGTGGTAAACAGGAGGACAACTTGCCAGAACCGGTAAACCTGTGGCTTTTGGCGGCTTTTGCTCTTGCTGTTATTCATTGGATCGCCCGGGCATGCGGATGGATGCACATCAGTATACTAACAAAGCTCCCCGTCATGGCTGCCCTCATCTTCTGGAGCCTGTCATTCGGAGGATGGAGTGGTAACCTAAGGTGGATGGGATTGGGTTTGATCTTTTCACTGGTTGGTGATGGGCTATTATTGCTGCCGGGAAAATTCTTCCTTGCCGGGTTGTTCAGTTTCTTGATGGCACATCTAAGTTACATCATCTGGTTCTGTCTGCCCACACCAGCCCTTGATCCCAGACTTATGCTCTTTGTGTTTTTATTAATATCAGGGGGGTATCTCTATTTTCATCATGTTTTACAGATACTTAAATTCAGCATTTTCAGGCAACGATTTGTCGTGCCGATAATTCTTTACGGTATTGTTCTCTGTACTATGACTCTTTGTGCCTGCCAGACGTTGTTTCGTCCAGATTGGCCGGTTTTTGCCGCTGCTTTTTCTACTGCTGGCGGTTTCTTTTTCCTTCTATCAGATAGTCTCCTCGCATACAACCGTTTTGTCCGTTCATTGCCCGGTGGCAAAACGCTGGAAATGGTGTTGTATCATCTTGCGCAGGCAGCCATCATTACCGGAGCGCTGTTAAAATAAAGCAATTCTGCATAACCATTATCGCCCTAAATATCTGATTCCCAAGGAGACCCTGATGCTTAGAGTAGGTGTTGCCCAGGCGGATTTCAAATTGGCAGATTGCCAGGCTAATCTGAACACTGTTGCTGACTTGCTTGACCAGGCGTATCAGGCAAAAGTGGACATACTGGTTCTGCCAGAATTGGCCAATTCAGGTTATAACTTTGAGACTATTGAACAGGCCATGTCTGCCAGCGAAGCAGCAGATAACGGCCCGTATTGCACATTGCTGCGCGATTGGTCATTAGCCGGACGTCTGGTGGCCGGGGGATTATGTGAAAAGTCCGGAGATACTTTGTTTAATTCCGCCGTTGTCTATGCTGACGGCCGTCTGACCGGTTTATATCGAAAAGCCCATCTGTTCGCCAATGAAATTACTTTTTTCGTCCCCGGCAGCGAAAAACCTCCCGTAATGGATTACCACGGACACCACCTGGGAATCATGATTTGTTTCGATTGGTTCTTCCCAGAAATGGCTCGCAGCCTGGCTCTCCGAGGAGCGCAGATCATTCTGCATCCAGCCAACCTGGTGCTTCCCTGGTGCCAGAAGGCCATGCTCACCCGTTCCATCGAGAACCGCATCTTCACTGCCACGGCCAACCGCACTGGCACTGACCGCGACCTGACCTTCTCCGGTCTGTCACAGATTACTTCACCCACCGGTGACATTTTGACACAGATGGATGACACTGCCGCCGGAATTGCTGTGGTCGACATTGATTTATCTCTGGCAGACAACAAGCATGTGACCCGTCAGAATGACCTTTTCATCTGCAGACGACCGGATTTGTACGATGACCTTTGCCGGTAGACTCGTCATTGACGGAGATAAATCCGCAAATAATCCACTTTAAGAATTGCCCCCTTGACACGGTCTTTTTTTCCTGTAAAATAGCGCACGACATGTACAAAAATCCCCCGCATTTCCGAAACCAAAAGTCAATGACGTCGTTTCCCGGCGGAGATCAATATTTTATTTTTATTAGAGAGCCTGAATCGGGCTCTCTTTTTTTGTCTATTACCGGAGAGAGACCATGCGTACACCAGGGTTGATCGATCCACATGTGCATATGCGCGAACCCGGGGGTGAGCATAAGGAAGACTGGGAAAGCGGTACCAGGGCAGCCCTGGCTGGCGGTGTGACCATGGTGCTGGCCATGCCCAACACGAAACCATCCGTCACAGATTCAGACACACTGGCAACAGCACTATCCGCCGCCCGGACAAAGGCAGTTTGCGATTATGCCCAATTTCTAGGCGCCGGTTCCGGTAATCTGACGAAAGCTGCCACTCTGGCGCCTTTCACTGCCGGATTGAAAATGTACCTTGATCAAACATTTGGCACATTGAAATTGAATAATATGGAAGATTGGCTTAACCATTTCAGGAATTGGCCATCTTCTTCGCCCCTGTGTGTGCACGCTGAAGGTCCATCGCTGGCTACTGCCATCTTACTGGCAGAACTGACCAATCGTCCGGTGCACCTGTGTCACATTTCCTTGCGCAGTGAGATTCTACTGATCAAGGCAGCTAAAGAACGCGGCATTCCGGTGACCTGCGAAGTCACCCCACACCATCTGTTCCTCAGTCAGGATGATGTTTCTACCATTGGCCCCGGCCGTTCCGAGGTTCGGCCTATGCTGGCCAGTCGTGCAGATGTACAGGCTTTGTGGGACAACCTTGAATACATCGATTGCTTTGCCACCGATCATGCTCCTCACACGTTACAGGAAAAAGATGGCGAAAATCCCCCTCCTGGGTTTCCAGGATTGGAAAGCGCCCTGCCCCTCTATCTGACTGCCGCGGCAGAAGGCCGTTTGACCATAGACGATATCATCACGCGGAGTGTGACCAATCCGCGCCGCATCTTTCATTTGCCGGAACAGCCCGATACATTCGTGGAAATAGATCCGCAAGCCCGCTGGACGTTTTCCGCCGCAAACACCTACACCCGCTGCGGATGGTCACCCTTTGAAGGCTACACTATGACCGGCCGCGTGATCTCCGTCACCCTGCGGGGCAAAGTTGTTTATCAAGACGGAAAGATTACAACCAAATCTGGATCAGGTCAGAATATCAGACCTGCCCTTAATGGAATTCAATAATTGCTAGTAGAAAAGGAGAGTAAATATGACCCCTCATGAACCACCTGCCTATAAACCAAACCCTGTTCTTCCGTTTGGTGATCATAAGGAAACCCGTTTTTACGGAACCGATGTCATTTCAGTCAAACAGTTTGACCGGAAAGACCTGGATTACATTTTCGCTGTTGCCAAAGAAATGCAGGGAATGGTGCGCCGGATCGGCACATTTGACCTGCTAAAAGGAAAAATTCTGGCCAATTTGTTTTACGAACCCTCCACTCGTACGTCTGCTTCTTTCACATCAGCCATGGAACGTCTGGGTGGATCGGTCATCCCGATTAATGAGGTGAAATACTCCTCCGTTTCCAAAGGTGAATCTCTGCCAGATACCATCCGTTCACTCGAATGCTATGCCGATGTAATCGTTCTTAGACATCCAGAAGTCGGTTCTGCAGCTATAGCCGCAAAATATGCCCGCAAACCGGTGATCAATGCCGGTGATGGTGTGGGTGAACATCCCACTCAGGCATTGTTAGACCTGTTCACCATCTATCAAGAGATGGGGCAGATAGACGGCCTGACCGTTACCATGCTGGGCGATCTCAAACACGGCCGCACAGTCCATTCGCTGGCCCGGCTGCTCACACTCTTTGATGTGAAAATCAATTATGTTTCTCCCGAAGTTCTGAGCATGCCCGAAGAAGTTATCAATGAAATCAAAGCAAAAAACATTCCCCAGCAGGCATATCAGAAATTGGATTCCTGCCTGGGAGAATCGGATGTCCTTTACGTCACCCGCGTTCAAAAAGAGCGCTTCCCTGATGAAGCCTCCTACGAAGCTGTCAAAGGCAGCTATGTGATTGGCACTGACACACTGGCCAAAGCCAAAGAGGAAATGATCGTCATGCATCCTCTTCCACGTGTCAATGAAATCGCCATGGAAGTGGACGATGATCCGCGGGCAGCCTACTTCCGTCAGATGGAATACGGCCTTTACATTCGTATGGCTTTGCTTGCTCTCGTGTTAGGCAAGGTATAATCAACCGTAAAAAGAGGTGGGGATGAAACCGTTTTTCGCCCAATTGGAAGATCGTAGCAAAAAGATCGGATCCCTTTTGTGCATCGGGATCGATCCGCGACCGGAAGAACTGGTAGAGCCGACTGCCAGCGCCGCCCGGGAGTTTAGTCTGCGGTTAATCGAAGCAACATCAGATATCGCAGCCGCTTATAAACCAAACACGGCTTTCTTTGAGGCCTTTGGTCCAGAAGGCTGGCAGGCCTTGAAAGAGGTTGTGGCTGCCATTCCATCGGATATTCCTGTCCTTCTGGATAGCAAACGGGGGGATATTTCCTCCACGGCAGAAGCCTATGCCCGATCCGCCTTTGAGAACCTGAAGGGCGGGGGCATTACACTGAACCCATACCTCGGGTACGATTCCATCCAGCCATTCTTGAAGAATCCCAATCACGGTGTTTTTCTGCTGTGTAAAACATCCAATCCGGGCGCCGTTGACCTGCAAGACCTTCATCTCGCCGGTGAACATATACCTTTGCGTCTCTTTGAAAAAGTCGCCCTGCTGGCACAGGAATGGAACACCGGGAATAATATCGGGCTGGTGGTAGGCGCCACCCAGGTGGAAGCCCTGCACTGTGTACGTGAACTGGTCCCTGATATGTGGATACTGGCACCCGGAGTAGGTCCCCAGGGGGGTGACCTGGCGGCTGCCTTGCGTGAAGGTCTGCGGGCGGATAAATCCGGCCTGCTCATTCCAGTCTCAAGGGCCATCTCCAAAGCACCCGATATGCGCAAAGCTGCGCTTGACCTGCATACTGAAATTCAACGGCAGATCAGCCTGTGCAATCCGTCGGCTGTGGCTTCCAAAACAAATGGCAAGCGCCGCATTTCAGATGCCCTGGTGGAAGGATTGCTCACTGACGGATGTATCGGGTTCGGAAAATTTACCCTTAAATCAGGCTTGATTTCACCGATTTACATTGACCTGCGCCAGCTCGTCTCACACCCTGACCTTCTGGCCCAGGCGGCGGCCGCCTATATTCCTATTTTGAAAGAGCTTAAATTCGACCGGCTGGCTGCCCTGCCATATGCAGCCCTGCCGATTGCCACAGCCATCAGCCTGCAAACCGGCTGGCCGGTGATCTACCCGCGCAAGGAAGCCAAAGCATACGGTACCCGTGCGGAGATCGAAGGGTTTTATAAACCCGGCGAGCGGGTGGTAGTGATTGATGATCTGGCAACAACCGGCGGAAGCAAATTTGAAGCCATTGAAAAACTCGCATCGGCTGGTCTTGTCGTAGAAGACGTCGCCGTGCTGATTGACAGACAATCTGGCGCAAGCGAAGCGCTGGAAGCTGCCGGCTACAAATTACACTCCGCATTAACCTTGACCGGCCTGCTGGATCACTGGGAAGCAGAAGAACGCATCCCATTAGATCAGATCAATGCCGTTCGGGAGTTTCTGAAACAACCGGGAAAATAAAATCATGATGTATAAAACGTTTCGGCCTCTGATTTACTTACTCACACCGGAACAGGCTCACCACACGACCATCTATATGCTTTCTTTGGCCGGGTGGTTTCCGCCTGCCACGGCTCTGGTCCGCGCGATGTATCGGGCCAGGAAACAAGGCCCCGAAGTGGATTGTATGGGTCTGCGTTTTCCCAATCCGGTGGGAATGGCCGCCGGATATGACAAAGACGGTCTGGGCTGGCGCGGTCTGGCTGCCCTGGGCTTCGGTCACATCGAAGTAGGAACTGTAACCCCCAAAGCTCAACCGGGTAATCCGAAACCTCGGGTATTTCGTCTGGTGGAAGATGAAGCTGTCATCAATCGGATGGGTTTCCCCAACAACGGCGCTGACTTTCTGGCAAAGAAAATCGCCCGCGGACGGGGAAATGGCTTTGTCATGGGAGTGAATATTGGCAAGAATAAGGTAACCCCCAACGAAAAAGCCCTTGATGATTATCTTATCCTTATCCGAAAATTCTTCCCGCTGGCAGATTACCTGGCGATCAATGTCAGCTCACCCAACACTCCCGGTCTGCGCGAGTTGCAATCTCGCAAGGCGTTGACGGATCTTTTGGGTCCGTTGAGTGCTGAAGTCACCGCAGCCTGCGAAGCCACTGGCCGGAATGTCCCCCTGGTGGTGAAACTGGCCCCCGATTTGACCGATGAAGAGCTGGATGATGCCCTGGATGTTGTTACAAATACTGGAATTGACGGCGTGATCATCAGCAATACCACAGTAAAGCGGCCGAAACTGCATTCTCATATGGCGAATGAGATCGGTGGATTGAGCGGTAAACCATTGAAATCTCTGAATACCGAAATGATCCGTAAAGTGGTTGCCCGCACCGGCGGGAACTTGCCGGTGATCGCCAGCGGCGGAATCATCACCCCGCAGGATGCCCAGGAGAAAATTGATGCAGGGGCCTCGCTTGTTCAGGTCTACACTGGCCTTATCTACACCGGCCCTGAACTGGTGAAAGATATCCTGAATTTCGGATTGAAACTAAAATGAACCGGCCGGCTCGCTATCCCTCTGAAACACCCATCTTTCTGGCTACCCTGCTGGTGGTGGGCGGTGTGCTGGTGGTTACCACCGGACTGACTGTTTGTGTCATACCCGTCATTCTGGCAGTGCTTGTCATGTTCAGCTATCAGGCAAACCAGGATCACCACCGCACATTGATGCGCCAGGCCATCCGCGTTCCTGTCGACCACCCAACAGGTGAGAATGAAACGCTGGATAAACTGGGTGAAATGGTCAGGGAGTGTCGCTATACCCTGGGGTGCGAGCCGGTTGAGATGTTTATTGCGCCATCCCAGCAGGTGAATGCCTATACCTTCGGGTTGGATTCACCCAAAGTGATTGTTTTGTATGAGCCTATGCTGCAAATCATGGACGCCGATGAGTTGAAATTCGTCATCGGGCATGAGATGGGGCATATTGTATTCGGTCACACCTGGCTCAATACTCTGCTTGGCGGAATGGCAGGAATGCCGTCATCATTGGGTGCAGCCATCATCTTCACCTTTGCCTTCCGCTGGTGGAACCGGGCCTGTGAATACAGCGCTGACCGCGCCGGGCGGGCTGCCTGCGGCAGTACCCTCAAGAGTATTTCCGCCCTGGCTCAACTGGCTGTTGGCGATATCAATACCGCCGAAGGATTGAAACGTGCCCTGGCTGTTATTGAACGCGAAGACGATTCGCTGGAAAATGTGCTGGGTGAAGTGTTGAGTGACCATCCGATGATTGCCAAACGAATCAAAGCGCTGCAAGATTACCAAAGATAGTCTTAAGCTGGAAAATAAATAAGTAATGTATAATCCCAAAGAGTAATTATTTATTATGTAAATTTTTCAAATCAAAGGGGCAAAAATGAATCAAGATGGGGTTAATATTGCATTTGAGCTTATGCTGGATGAAATTCAACTAGTAATAGAACAATTAAATGATGAGGGTGCAAATTTTTTTAAGAATGGTGATTATTCTCAAGCAGGGAATCTCGGTAGTGTAGGAAAAGAATTAAGTACATTTCGTGAGAAACTTGAAAAACTGCGAGATGAATGGAATCGCGGATTTGATATTACAACAAGACAAAGAGTAAATAGTAAAAAAATTGAAAGACATATTCCACTTGCTAAAAAAAAGGGGAAAACAGGTTTACGAATCACTTTTTCAGACGGAACACAGATAAAAGAAAAAACCGCGGCTTTATCATTTGTAAATGCAATAAATAAAATCGGTGTTGAGCGTGTGAAGTCACTAAATTTTGTAGTAAATAAAATTCCATTAGTTTGTTTATACAAAGACAAGAGATATGGTCCTAGCCAGTATAGATTAGGTCAATATTATATAATTACTCACAGTAGTACACTCGAGAAAAAATCTATTCTTCAAGATATTTCAAAAAAAATTAATGAAAAAATTGAAATCGAAATAGTATAAAAAAAACGGGATAACACATATATGTTATCCCGAAGATTCTGCAAGCGTGTTTTTCTAACAATTTTATTTCGGTGTTTCTTGAGTAGTTTGTTGAGTAACTTCTGGTGCCGCTGTTGGGGCAACCGTGGGGGCGACTGTGGTCGCCGTGGCAGCCGGGATAGTAGCGGTGACTGTGGGTGTAGCTGCGCTGACAACAATTTTCACCCAGAATTTGGAATTGGATCCAAATCCGAATGTTTTTCCGCTCGGGTTTTTAATAGCCCAGTAACCCTGGTATGTTCCGACAGCATCCGGTGCCTTAAATGAAACAGAAAGATCAATAATCTTTCCCGGATCCACCGGAATGGGCATCCGGTATTCAGTGCCGGATGCACCCATCTGGTCACCCTCTACAAACACCAGTTTGTAATCTGTTGACCAGGTTGCCGTGCCGGTATTCATTATCCGCCAGGTTTTGGTAAAGGTTTTCCCGGGGGTGTAGGTGGTTCCATCTGGAACTGTTTCACTGGCCATAGCGGCACTGTCTGTTCCGGTGTTATTGTTGACAACCGCCGGTTTCTGGGTGGGTGCTGCCAGGGTGGGAATAACGGCGGCAGCCGCCTGTGTATTGGTGGGCTTCAGGGGAGCTGTGGTCGGTTTTTTAGCGGCGGCTGTCTGGGTGAGTATGGCGTTGACATTGGATTGAGCTGTCAACAACACCGATTGTGCCTGAGCGGCTTTGGTGGCTTCCTGCGATTCTTTTGACTCAGCCTTTCCACAGGCTGCCAGCAATAGACACAGGAGAATTAATCCCGCCAGAGTGCGTGTTTTGTGAATCATAGACATTTTCCTTTTTTTTCGATGGTTGTATCAACCAGTCAGTAAATATGGCTTTCTTAATGACGATCGTTTGCTTCAGTTTGTTCCGATTCTACTGTACCTTAAACATCAAATGTTGTGTAAGGTTCAAAAAGCAGTTTTGAATTGTACATCACCATTGGCAAACTGGAGAGAGTTTCCCCAATACTAACTCTCCGGTCGGAAATCAGCAAAACAACGTCCTTCCAGATAATCAGGAAATGTATAGACACCTGTGATCTGTAAAGCGCAGCAATGCGGATGTTTCTCCCATGTGGGTCTGGTCAGCCCGATTCGAAGGATGACATCGGCCGATTGGAAATATTCTGTCATATTAAAACTCAATACTTCGCACGAAATATTTCCCTTTGTATGGCGATGGTCAAAAAAATACCGGAATGAGAGATCTGTTACTTTTAATCGATAGTGATGCCCGGCTGCATCCTTAAAGTGGATTCGGTAATCCATACCATCACCAAAATCATTTTGACGATAAACCACATTCTCAATTCTTTTAGGAATTATCGTTCCCAAAGACCTGTTACCCTCACCCTCTTTGATATACCAGCCGAAATCATCATAAATATCGGCCCCAAATATGTCTGCAACAGAAGAGTCGATATAACGGGTCAATTGACTTTCCCTGATGTCTTCAGGCAATAATTCATGAAATATACGTGTCTCCGGATCAATCACCCAGTCTTCGGTATGGGGATTATTCGGAAAAGCCTTTTGAAGATCCAATTCAACACAGGCAAATGGACGGATAATGGCTTTCTCATCCTGATAAAGCCAGTCTTCTGGAATGCCACAATGTGGTAAAACCGGACGGATATTCCCTCCCCCTTTTTGAATTCCAGCCACGCAAACATGGCCATGCTGCATACGGGTTACATCGGTGATTAAGATGTGCGTCAGTGTCATAACCCCTCTTTGATGATGGTTTTATAAATGAATTATCTGTGTATCTCCCCAGGCATTCGCCAGAAGTTCCGCTGCCAGCCGCCTGTGGCATTTTTCCGGTGTGGGTTCACTGCATAGCAGGCAACAATTCTTTTCCATGAACAATGTCTTGTCTATTACGTCTGGCACTCCCCTCGACTTCATAAGTTCAAAAAAAGCCTGTTCATAGGCATCCCATGTGCCACCGCTTCGATAAGCCTTGAGAATCTCATCTGTGGGAGCCAATCGTGGAATTGGATGGTAATCACAATCAATCAATTCCCGTAGAAAATATTGAAGGTCACCCTGCTTGGTAAATCCGGCCAGTTGACCGTCAGGGTGCAAACGGATATCCACAACACAATTAACTCCAGCTTCTTTCAAAATGGAGAAGAATTCCTGTGCTGTCTTTTTCGTAAAACCGATGGTGAAAATTTTCATGCTCAGAATAATTGAAGTTGCATATCAGAGTTTTCTACTTTTTTATTTTTCTTCTCAGGTGTCCTGGCAAGCTGGTGGGCCTCCACGATAGTTCCATCGGCCCGAATATGTTTTACGTCGATTCCCAGACCAAGAAGATATTGCGCGATCAGGAAATGCCGATGGCAGGTGGATGGATCCTCTTCACTGCACATATATACTGTCCGCTGGGTGGATGCAACTTCAAGAAGGTCGTCAATCCCTTTCTTGAACCACTCACGCGTCATAATTTCAGGGTAATTTACCAGATGAAGGAAATCATGTGAGTCCTGTGGAACCACTCCGGCGAAATACACTGTTGGATCCGTAGGCCGTCCCCCCAGCTTCTTACCCATATGAATATAATGAATATCTTTGTTCTGTAAATAATACGACAGGTATTCGCGGTCAAAATGCGGGCAATGTTTGCTGTATGGTGTGGAGCGTACATCAACCAGTGTTTGAATATCATACTTTTTCAACAGTTCGGTAAACTGAGAAACCAGACTGTTGCCATGACCTATGGAATAGATTTCCATCCCTTGAAACCGTGTCATACATTAACTCGGATTTTTGTTCTGTTTAAACAGGGCTATTATGCCCCTTCAATCCTTTTTCTGCAAGAGATGACCTTGAATTTACTGTTTCGGTTCAATGGCCGGTTGATAAAACTCCACCGTCCAGTAACCTGACCCATCCTGGCGCGAACGCTTATGTTGCTGCCAGGCCAGGGTGGCATCCTTTATATCCGCCATATTCCAGGGGGTGGTTTCATATACCGGAGCGCCGACCGGAGTCAGATGCACCCAGGTTTGTCCCGGTTTGAATGGGAATGGATCCCCATTGGCATCTACAAATCGGATCGGCCGTACCATGCCGGTCTTTTTCTCATATTCATCGCTGCGTGTGGTCCAGAACAGGTCATACTTCTGGCCATCGCGGAATAAGACTGCCTTCCCTTTGTTCACATACATCAGATCGACATCCAGAAGGGTTTCGGCATAACGATGATGCTCAGCATACAAAATCACAATATTTTCGTATGACAACACATTCCCATTCAGCCGGTCGGTGGCCTGAATGAATGTCTTCCCATCGGCATCGTCCTGCCAGCGGGTATAGGCTCCCAGTGCCGGGTCATATTGCCACACAATTTGATTAAGCAGGGCATATGGATACCAGACTTGAGTTGCCGATTTGCCGCCCGTGGGTGGTTGGGGATCAAACCGCATTCCGCTCAACCCTTCGGCTGTGATTTTGATTTTTCCGCGGTATTTCTCGGCGATAGCCTGCAGGTCTGCCACCTTGATGGAACTGCCCGCCCCGCTGCTATCAGATCCAAAGATATTGGTGAAATCATTCAATTTTTCAGCCACTTTGGAATATGCAGATGCCATCACAAGAAAGCCATTGTATAACTTGCGGACACTCTCATATGGAAGACGGCCGGAGCGAATCGGGCCAATGGATGGATCGCCAATCTCTGGAGTGGGAGTGGCAGAAAACACATCGTCTTTGTCTTTGACGGCTGCTTCAGGATAACTGCCATAAAAAAGTGCCAGGTAACGGGACATGCCTTCGCCAATGAAGAGTTCGAATACCCAGGGGCTGAAGGACAGACCGGATTGCGGGCGTGCAGAAGGCGGGAATGTGGAAATGGAAACCATTGCCGGCGGAAGGAAGAGATTATCAGGATTTTCTTCCGGCCGACCGGTCAGGGGGTTCACACCTTGTGGATAATTGGTAGGACCGCTTGGTTCAACGGCAGCTATCTTTTGATCAGGCTCCGGTGTCGAAGCAGCCACCGGTGTGGTTGCAAACGGTACTGAACAAATCAGTAGAACCAGCAGAAGAATAAGGACTATTCCTGTCTTGCGCATAATTTCATCCTGAATAAAAACCAACACGACAAATCCATTGTACAGGATACCCTGGCAAATCCAATCTACAATCCTGTAATTTCTCTTTATGCTAATTTTAGGACATATTTGAGAATATTACGAAACTTGTTTTCTAAACCAGTCAATTGCGATTGGCTCCAGATGTTTGATCCAGCCATTCTTTTCATCCATATACCCATCGATGTTTCCAGGGTTGTGGGCAAAAGCAGCTCTTTTAACCGCCTCATATTCCTTGCGCTCAACATCATGGGCACACAGGTATAAACAAAAAGCCCGGTGTCGTTCGATATCCGGATGGCCTACAGGATAACAACGAATGTTATGCGTGCGATATCCATTTCGGTCTTTGGTAAAGAAACGCCTACCGGGCAGGCCATATTCACCCCAGGCTTTATATCCTTCTCTTTCTAAAAAAGGGGTCAATTCATCAACTTGCTCGATGGACGAAACAACGGGCTGAATATCGATTACCGGTTTGGCAGCCAATCCAGGGACGGACGTACTGCCGATATGATAGATGGCCGTCAGGTTTTCTTTGAGGTAACCTTTCAATCTGCTGGCTTCCCGTTCAAATTCCAAAGGCCAATCTGGAGAGTACTCGCTGAAGGTATAGGGTCTGGGCATGGTTACCGGATAATCATTGGTTGGGTTGCATGTTCTCGGGATGTACAAACCGTACAGCCCAGATACCCGAGCCTGGTTCTCTGTTGTTGACCAGCCGGTAATAATCATCTGTGTATTGGGTTTCATAGACTGGTGTTTCCTGTGTGACAATTTCCACCCAGGTTTGGCCCGGTTTCAACGGGAAAGGATCGCCGTTTTTGTCCAGAAAGCGCAGAGGACGGAGCCTGCCGGTGGTTTTCTCATACTCTTCGCCTTTTGTTGTCCAGTATCCTTCAAAAACCTGACCGTCACGAAAAAACAGCGCCCGTTCGCGGTTGGTATACAACAATGTCAAATCAATGAGGGTTTCACGATAAGCGATGTGGTTGACAAAAATCACAGCCACATTTTCAATTTCCAGAGGTTTTCCTGTCAAACTGTCTATCTGCTCGGTAAAATCCTTGCCATTTTCTTTGTCCTGCCAGCGATGGTATGTTCCGCTGTCCTTATCATAATGCCACCAGACCTGGTCTACATAAGCGTATGGCAGCCAGATGGTGTGACCGTCTTTGCCGCCTTCTGGTACAGTCGGATCGAATTTCAAGCCGATCGGATTGGGTTCGCCAAGTTCTTTCTGATAATTCTCTTTCAAGGCAGTAAGGTCATTAACCCGCAGTCGAGCGCCGTTGATATCATCCGGATGTTCTGTCTGCAGGTTGTGGAAGTAATTCAATTCCGGTGTGACCCAGACCGAGGCATACGCCATGACAATAAAGCCATTCAGTAGTTTTCGAATGTGTTCATAAGCCAGGCGTCCGGATCGGATGGGACCAATTTCGGGATTATCATTTTCAGGAGTTTTCGGTAAATCACCGTAGAAGATGGTCAGGAAACGGCTGTTCCCGGCGCCGATGAACATTTCATAGATCAACGGTGCGAAGGAGAGTCCGGCCTGCGGACGCGCAGTGACCGGAGAATTGCTGATGGACAGCAGTGCCGGTGGAAGTTTTAAGGTGGAGGGATCATTGACCGGCAATCCATTCAACGGGTTAATTCCCTCCGGATAGGTATCTGGTCCAACCGGGTATGAGACGACTGGAGCGGTTGCCGTGGGTGTAACGGCTTCCGTCGGGGTGTTTGTACTGACAGGTGTTTCCGTGGGTGTTGGAGGGATGGGGGTATTCTCGATGGAAGAGGAAGCAGCTGTAATTTCAACTCTGGTTTGAGTGGGTGAAACAGCCTGTTTTGTCTCTGGCAGGTTTTGCAGCAATAACACCACAGCAGCCGAAATGACGATCAACGGCAGAATAATGCGGATCAGGTTTAAATAAGCAGGTTTCATTATTTGCATTGTACCAAAAGCGAATATGTTTATATTGGCTGCCGTCGAAATACTTCCGCTGCCCGAGCCTGTCGAGGGCCAGGGCAGGGCTTCGACGAGCTCAGCCAGCGGGGCTTTGACCGGCTCGCCAACGGGGCTTCGACGAGTTCAGCCAGCGGGGCTTCGACGAGCTCAGCCAGCGGGGCTTCGACTGGCTCAACCATCGAACCAGACTTAGCCAGCGGACAAATCTTAAAGCTGGACTGTCGGCAGGTTCATCACCAGAGCTTCAATCAAAAGCTGAATATTGGCGCTTCCCAACCGGCTCGATGTGGTTTCTAACAAATTGATTTGTCTGGCGGCTTCGTTTTCATTCACTTTGCTGGCCAGTTGTTCAATCTGAGTGCGGTAATCCACATTGGCTATTTCATCCCCCAGACCGGTGACCTGCAACATGACATCCCGCCAGAGGCTTTGCCAGAAGATAAAACCTTCTCGCAGCCGCATACGGAGCAGGTCACGTTCCTCTTTGGTACTATTGCGTATCTTGACCTGTTTTTCCACAAAATCAAACCGCTGCGCCAGGGTTTCAGGTAACAATCCCAGAAGATGGTCCATCCATTGTTTGCGATTGGAATTTAAATTACTGTCACTGTTCAAACGAATGGCAATTCCCGGCCGGCCGCCGCTGATACGTGCCAGCGACAGTGCATCGGGAGCCGGAATTGCCTGTCTTTGTGTCAGGTCACTGGCCAGGTGTTCCACCGAAAGCGGGCGCAGCCGCAGAAGTTCACAACGTGAGACAATGGTGGGCAGCAAATTTTCCGCCGTATCCGCCGTTAATAATAAGATTGATTTTCCCGGAGCTTCCTCTAACGTTTTCAACAGGGCATTCTGGGCGTTTTCATTAGCCTCCTGAAAACGCAGCAGCACGGCCACTCGGCGGTCTGCTTCGAACGGCGTAAGCGAAAGGGTGTGCTGCAATTCCCGCACGGCATCCACCTTCATCTCGCCGCCGATCGTTTCTGCCTGCAGTATCGTCAGATCAGAAAATTGTTGAAGTACCGTTTGTTTGCAGGGCCGGCATTCTCCGCAAAATTCACCTGGCGCCGGTGGTTGGGTACATAAAAGCGCCTGGGCGAACTTCAACGCCAGTGTTCGCTTTCCCACGCCGGCCGGTCCGGTAAACAGATAGGCATGTCTGACTCTGCCGCTGCGAATATGTTCGCTCAGCAGGTGAACAGCCCATTCGTGTCCCATAATTTCCCATGACATAGATTGAAATTCTACTCGATTCCTGGGGTACAATCACCCCGCTATGATACCCAATCCTGATTTCCTTTCCGGTTTAAATCCTCAGCAAAAACAGGCGGTCACCGCCCCACCCGGCCACATTCTGGTTCTGGCCGGACCCGGTTCGGGTAAGACCCGCGTTCTCACTCATCGTATTGCTTATCTGATTACCCAGTATCACCTGCCGCCATCCAATATTCTGGCAGTCACCTTCACCAACAAAGCCGCCCGTGTGATGGAAAGCCGGTTAGAAGATCTGCTGGGAGAAAAACCGCAGGGTATCTGGCTGGGTACTTTCCACGCCATCTGCGCCCGTATTTTGCGGCGCGAAGCAGAGAACCTTCCGTTCTCTTCTAATTTTGTTATTTATGATGAAGATGACCAGCAAAGCCTTGTGAAGACAGCTCTTCGAGAATTGAATATCGATGAAAAGATGTTCAAACCGGCCAGCATCCGCAGCGTCATCTCAACGGCCAAGAATAATATGCAAACTCCCGATGACCTTACTTCACGGAATTATCGTGAAGAGGTCAATCTGCGGGTTTACCGCCGGTATCAGGAATTACTGCGAGTTAACAATGCACTTGACTTTGATGACCTTCTAAATGAAGTGGTCAACCTGTTGACTCAGAATCAGGCCGTGCGCGACCGGTACAGCCGCCGGTTCGGCGAGATTCTTGTTGATGAATTTCAGGATACCAACACCGCCCAGTACCAGATTTTACGCTCACTGGCTGTTGGCAATGCCAGTATGTTCGTGGTGGGCGATGAAGACCAATCCATTTACCGCTGGCGTGGAGCAGATTACCGAAACGTGCAGTCATTTGAACGCGATTTTCCCGATTGCCAGAAAATTCTGCTGGAACAAAATTACCGTTCCACGCAAACGGTTCTGGATGCTGCCCGAGCCATCATCGATCACAACATCAACCGCACCCCCAAACGGCTTTTCTCTGATAATGGCAAAGGTGAAGCCATCACCCTGTTTGAATCGGCTGATGACAAACTGGAAGCCGATTACGTGGCTGATACCATCCGGCAGAATTTAAAAGCAAAAAAATGGAAAGGCAGTCAGGTGGCGGTAATGTACCGTACCAACGCCCAATCCCGCCTGCTGGAAGAAGCCTTTCTGCGAGCCAACCTGCCCTACCGGTTGGTGGGTGCCCAGCGTTTTTACGGCCGGCGTGAAGTCAAAGACATCATCGCCTACCTTCGGCTGATCTATAACCCCAGTGATGAGGTCAGCCTGACACGGGTCATCAATGTGCCGCCACGTGGCATTGGCGATAAGACAGTGACCACATTGCAGCAGCGCGCCCATGAGATGAACATCTCTGCCGGAGAAGTTCTGGCAGACCTCGGCAAACTCGGACAGCAATCCGCCCACTTTGCTTCATTCAGCGGTCGCAGTGCTCTCAGTCTGGCCGATTTCGGTTCGAATTTGAACACCTGGCGGGAGGCCAGCTCCAAAGGGATGCCCCTAACCCGCCTGTTCTTCCAGATTCTGGAAGATACCGCCTACCAGGAATATATTGACGATACCACCGAGGAAGGCCACCAGCGTTGGGAAAACGTTCTCGAGCTTGGCAAGATCGCAGCAGAATTTGAAGATCGCGGCCTGGACGAATTTCTTGAGCGGCTGGCTCTGGTATCTGACCAGGACACACTGGCGGAAGATGTGGAAGCTCCCACGTTGTTGACTCTGCATGCCGCCAAAGGGTTGGAATTCCCCATCGTGTTCATTACCGGTCTGGATGACGGCCTGCTGCCGCACAGCCGGTCGCTGGATGACCCCGAAGAAATGGCCGAGGAACGTCGTCTGTTGTATGTGGGCATTACCCGTGCAAAAGACCGCGTTTACCTCACCCGCGCTGATCGCCGCAGTACGTACGGCGGATATGACAACTCCGCGCCGTCTCGTTTTCTCAAAGATATTCCTGCCAAACTTTTGCTCCAGCAGGGAGCAGTCTCTTCAAGCCGAGGCGGTTTTTCCTCTTCTTACTCCTCTCCGAGGGAACGCCGGACGGAAAGTTACGCCAACTGGACCACACCGTCGCCGACATACGGCTCTTTCAAACCCACTCCCCGGCAGGCCAAACCGGCCGTCGAACAGCGTTTTCCGGCCAATTGCCGGGTGAAGCATGAGGTCTGGGGGGAAGGTCTGGTGGTTAAGAGCGTTCTGGAAGACGGTGATGAAACCGTGGATGTATTCTTTGACACAGTAGGGTTCAAACGGCTGGCCGCGTCACTGGCGAAATTGGAGATTATCAAGAAATAAGACCTTCTTTTTAGAGGAGGTGAAAGAAGATCGCATCACTGACGCGATCTTTGGTTCCCATTGATTCGCCATGGGAAAATAAGGGTTTACTACCTGTAAATCCTATTTCCGGGTACAGTTAAGGCATGTTCCAACCTACCCTGCTCAGACCTTCATCATTCACGGTGACGGAAGTCACCCAGTACCTGCGCACCCTGCTGGAAAGTGATCCTCTTTTGCAGGATGTTTGGATCGCCGGGGAAGTCTCCAACCTCTCGCGTCCGGCATCGGGTCATATTTATTTCACCCTCAAAGATGGCGGTGCGGCCATCAAATGCGTCATCTGGCGGTCTGCCGCCTTCCGCATTCCCGAGTTTCAGGTGGGGTCTCAAATTGAAGCTCACGGCGCTGTCTCTGTATACGAGCGTGATGGCACCTACCAGTTATACGTCAATGCCGTGAGGATGCGCGGTGAGGGTGAGCTTTACCAGGAATTCCTGCGCCTGAAAGCCCGCCTGGAAGCTGACGGTTGGTTTGACGAGGAACGCAAACGTCCGCTTCCCGAACGTCCCCGCACTATCGGAATTGTCACCTCCGCCACCGGAGCTGCCCTGCAGGATATGCTAAACACTCTGCGCGGACGGTATTGCCTTGCAGAGGTGGTCATTTCACCCGCGGCCGTTCAGGGAGTGGAAGCTCCGGGTGAAATCGTCACAGCGCTTCACAAATTGAACACCGAAGTTCATCCTGATGTGATTTTGCTGGCGCGCGGCGGCGGTTCCATGGAAGACCTGTGGGCATTCAATGATGAGCGGGTGGTGTTCGCCGTGGCCGAATCAGAAGCCCCGGTCATCACCGGCATCGGTCATGAAACAGACTTTACCCTGGCGGATTTTGCTGCCGACCTGCGCGCCCCGACGCCCACCGGTGCTGCGGTGGCCGCCACACCATCCCGTGATGACCTTTCCCGCGAGATTGAGAATGTTTTCGATGATATATATTCAATTGCAATCGGGAACATTGATTCGGCCCGGGCAGCTCTTCTTCAGGCGGCAGCACGCCTTAACCGAGAATCCCCTCAGCGTCGGGTGGAACGGGAACGCCAGCAGGTGGATATGCTTTCTCTCCAGATTGGACGCAGCCTGTCACACCGGATGACGGTGTATAAAGCCCAGCTTGAAAACCGTGTTGGACGTCTCACGGCTTTGAATCCTCAGGGGATATTGCAGCGAGGTTATGCCCTGGTACGCCGGGAAGATGGAATCATTGTCCGGTCGGCTGACCAGATCTCATCCGGCGACCACATTACAACCACATTTTCCCGCGGGTCTGCCATAAGCCGCGTCGAATCCACCAGACTGGATTAAAATCAGACTATGACGAAAAAAACCACTGCCATTACGCAGACACCCGTGGAAGAATTATCCTACGAACAGGCGTATGCCGAACTGGATGGAATTGTTGCCCTGCTGGAACAGGAACAGACAGACCTGGAAGCCACCATTGGCTGGTTTGAACGCGGACAGGCGCTGGCCAAACACTGTCAACAATTGCTGGACCAGGCGGAGTTGCGTATCCGCACCCTGGGCGGTGAGCTTCCGGAGGACAAGTCTGACGACGTATGATCAACGCTCTTCTGCGTAACGGCATACTCATTTCCGCCCTGCTGGGATGGTTCCTGGCACAGGCAGTCAAACCCTTCATCCATTATTCACGTACACGCCGGTGGAACTGGGGATTGTGGTTCAGTTCGGGCGGAATGCCCAGTTCGCATTCAGCGTTAATGTCTGCCACAACACTGGCAGCCGGTTTATTTGAAGGATTTGATTCCTCTGTGTTTGCCGTGTCTTTTGCCATCACCATGATCGTGGTATATGATGCCGCCGGTGTCCGTCGTCAGGCCGGTATGCACGCGGAACGCATCAACCGGATGATTAACGAAATTTTTGCCGGGCAGCCGATCAATGAGAAACAGCTCAAGGAAGTGATCGGGCACACTCCGCGCCAGGTCATTGCCGGGGTATTCTTTGGTATGGCCATCGCCGTTATTGTGTGGCTGCTTTTTATGGCCGCGCCTAAATAACCTAGAACTTTTTCGGTAGAATGGGACACGATCCATACTACCGGCGTATTTAATTAGTCGATCAAACAAGGATATTTTTAGAATTGTTACGTCCAACCTGTTGTAGGGGCGTACGGCCGTACGCCCCTACGGTTACTTTTGAAAAAAATCTTTCACATTATGTAATAACTTTTTGTGTTCGGAACACATCCAATTCTTTCCGGTAATACAGGAAGGCCACCACCGCCAACATCGTCAGGGTCAGACCCAGGTTGGCCAGCAACTGGTTCTGAATCACCACGTAATACGAAAAAGCGGATGCTGAATTATTCAACGTCATATGAGTGAGTGCCGTGACCCACACACTCCCGCTCTTGACATATACATACGCCAGAAAAATGAAGGCGCAAACTGAACCCACCGCAAGGATGAGGTAATTCAGCGCCACCTGCCATGTCAGCGGTTCAATGGATTGAGGGAGAACCAACCCCAGCGGGAGGTGCCAGACATACCAGATAAGGCCGCCAATGATCAGGCCAACCCATGGTTTGATTCGATAAAGCTGTGGAAACATGAAGCCGCGGTGACCGAATTCTTCGCCAAAGCCGGTGATGATGCCGGGGAAAATATTGAACACCGTCAGCCCGCCAATGGTGTAGATGACCAGCATGGTTAACGGCGTGAAACCTTCAGGTAATGAGGTATTCATATCCTGACCGGTTGCCGCGAACTGCGCGGCCAGACGATCCAGAAAAACCTTTCCGGTGAAATCCCAGGTCACACTGCCAAGCAGGGTGAAGAAACCATAGGAGAGAAGCGTGATTCCGATGGCGGCCAGCCAGTATTTCAGGTAATCGCGCCATCGTCCAAAACCCAGGCAGGCATCCGAGAATTTGGGCTCATAAAAAAATTGACGGGTAATCAGAGCAGCAATAGCCGGTGTCAACATATAGAATTGGGCCAGGTAGGCACCCTGTTCTCCCATGGAACGCGCGCCAAAGATGATGGCGGCGCATAGAAGTATCAAAATGACAAAATAACATATTAATGGATGCCTGCTCATTAAAATGTTTACTTTTTCTATCAGAAGCCTATTTCTTTAATTGTCTTATCCACATCAATCGGACCGGTGCTGCCGCGACCGAGCAGCTCCGCCCAGAAGCGGTCGTCATAGCGGCGGGACCGAACCGGCAGAGGCATGGGAACACCCCAGCCGAGCAGCAGCACTTCCTCTTTTGGCTGCAACCGAGAGAGCATCCCTCGCAGTGACTCTTTACCAGCCAGACCGGAAAGCACCGCTTGAATATCCAGATCGTCACCCAGCCAGCCGGAAATGCGCGTGCCCAATTGCGACATGACTTCGTCATAAATCTGTGAAGGCCGCTGGTCAATCACCAGCAGGGTGACGTAGTACTTGCGCATTTCCCGCGCGATGGTGCTGAAGGTGGTCTGTGAGGCCATCTCGCGATTCAATATCTTGTGAGCTTCTTCCACCACTATGACAAGGGGCCGCGGTTCATTGTTATTGTTCGGATTGCTGCGGTAATCGTTGGTCTTTTTCTCCCAGGCTTCGCGGATCCGGCGGGTGAGCAGATTGGTGACCAGCAGGTAGTCCAGGTCGCTTTCGTTCTTGCCAAATGACAGCACTACATGCTGACCCGCTTCCAGTGACTTGATGATCTCACTCAATCCATCGGATGCCGGCTGTTCCAAAATGTACGGACGGTTGAAGACGCGCGTCAATTTGCTGTGCAGGCCGGCCGCCGCTGCCGGGTGGATCCCTTCGCGTGCCGCCCAGGCTTCCACACTGTCTTCCGCCGGAACTTTCTTTCCATCGTCGGTTTCTTCGGTGGCTCCCGGCCGCAGGTTCCGGAATTCCCGGAACCAGTCTTCCTTGCCGAAACTGCGCACCAGCGCATCCAGTGTGGTGGGGGTGGTTTCTTTGAGGTTTAATTCGCGGGTCAACAGTTCGATATCTTCCGGCTGGATGTCTTTTTCGGCAATTTCCAGCGTGTAATCCGGTGTGCGCCCGCGCACCGCGGCTGAGGCACCCAGGCCGACCACCCGCACCCGCGCCGGGAATTTCGTCCGCAGGCCGGGGACTTTGGTATTGGTGTCTGATGAGGTGTCATCAAAACCGTATTCGTTGTGCATATCAAACACCAGCAGAGACGACTTGTTGTACTGGATCAACCCGGCCAGTAAAAGCCGGGTGAGAAAGGACTTTCCCGTTCCCGTGGCGCCAAAAACGCCAGAAGACCGCTGCACAAATTTCTCCAGGTCGATGCAAACCGGGTGACCCTGTTCGCAGGTATGACCGATGATGAAATGCCGGCCGTCGCCGTCTGCCGGGTCGCCGAAGATTTCAGCCACATCGCCAGCCGCCGCCAACCGCACGGGGGAATGATGCGCGGGGACGGTCTTTACCGGCAGCGGGTGCTGTCCCTCGGGATGGGTGGTCAGCCATTGTTCATAGGCAGGAGTTCCGGGTTCAGGACCGCGGTCAAGCATCAAGGCTGGCAGGATTTCGAGATTGGTGAACAGCGTCTGACCGTGGAGCAGGCGTGCCACATTGGGAGGCAGACGCTGCTCGCTCTGTTCATCAGCAAAACGTGGATTGGTCGAGCCGAGTACCAGGTTGGTGACCAGGCCGTAAAATTGCCAGTCTCCGCTGCGGGTGACCACAAAACTGCCTTCCTGTACATCATGCGCCGGAACAGTCAACCGGGCATTCAGGCTGTCTTTCAGCGACCCGCCGACAATGTAGCCGATTTCAGGATTTTCTCCGGGATTTTGGATGGGTTGATTGGGTGTCATGATTTCTCTCCAGTTCAATCCTGATAAATCTCGCTGATGGCGCCGAGTACCCGGTTAAGGGTCTCGTAATCATCCCGCAGCAGCACAATCAATTCGCTCACCGCGCTTTCGAGCCAGGTTTCATCGTGAATTTGCCGGTAGATGGCATGGGTTTGCTGCAAATGGGCAGCCAGAAGCTCCCCGGTCGGAAGGTCTGGATTACCCAGAATGTGCCTGAAGTAACCGAACCGGCTGCCTGATGTAAACGTGAGAATTTCCTGCGCGCTGCATGAAAAAATCTCATCCAGTGAAAGCGGCGGACGCGGCGGCAGCAGGTGGGAAACCTTGCCATCTTTTTTGTATCCGATAAACAACACACTGATTTCTGCCGGGATATTGCGGTTCAGGCGGTTGTCTTGAATCACCATCTCACTGACGTGCTCTGCCGTCACAAGCTGACGCACCAGGCCGTCATCATCAATATGGATGTCATACACCAGACCGAATATTTCATACCCCTGGGCAGCCGGTATGCGCACCATGCCGCCGCAGGTCAGGTTTTCCACCTGGTTGACCTGGCAGCCGATGACACAGCCGGTGGTTGAGGCTCGCAGCAGGCGGCCGATTTGAATGGATGTGGGAGTAAGCGGAAGCATCAGCGGTTCCTCATTCTTCCTGACAGATTTTTGGCAAATTGTTTATTGGAAGGCATAGCCGGTGGCAGCCCCTGTGACACCAGCACCCGGTTGATCATCCCTTCGATCTGATCCTTATCAAGCATTGTGACCAGGGCAATTTCATGGGATCGGTGCAGGGCATAGGGATATGGCTGACCGCCCAAATGACGGCATTGTTCCAGAAGGACGGCATGCAGCAGCCCCAACATCTCGGTATTATTCGCCACCCAGGCCGGGATTTCCACCCGTGCCAGTGACGGTTTATCGGTGAAACCGGTATTCAGATAAAAGAAGTGCAGGGCTGTCTCTCCGGTAAAACTGGAAGCCGATTGTGATTGGATGGCAAAAATGGCGGATCGTGCCCCGGGCGGAAGACGGTTCTGAAACAGGAATGCATCGGTCAACGGCGCCAGCGGACGGGTGTTTTCTTCTCCGGTCTCACCGCCGGATTTCCGGCTGACGATTTCAAGCATGCGAACCACCAGATCGGAGCCAGGGCGGTCAACATACCCGGCAGTGATCGTCCCCATTTCCGCCAATTCGCGCAGCACCGACAGGTATTGCTCAAATTCGTGCTGCGTCTCTCTGCTGCCCTGCGGGTCGCGGAATAATTCGAGCGGGCCATCCGTCAGAGTCAGGACGGTTCCGTCGATCTCTCCGGCCAGCCGTGATAGTGTCTGCCGCTCGCGCAGATCACGCCGCAGGGCAATGACCTCTTCACCGACCAGTCCAAATTCGTTGTAAATCGCATCCAACGGAAGCAGCTCCGTCTCCACGATCTCACGGGGCGGCACCTGTAGGGTTGAATCAAGGCGGAACACCCCGATGTTGATCACCCCGAAAGGGATACTGTCATGCCGGTTCGGGTTGACCTGAGATCCATCGGCCGCCAGCAGGGTGTAATGTTTATGGATAACCGGGGGCATAAAAACGCCCGTCAGATCTTCGTCTGTAGGGATGGCACTGCGCAGGCCGGGATTGGCCTCTGCAGCCGCCATAATCTTCTCGCGCGTTTCTGCAGTCTGCCCGGCCAGACTGTCAAGAAGAACGGCGGCATGTGAGGCATTCCCCACTTCGGCAGCCCGCCGTTCGGCAAACTGCTCGGAAAGATCAATCAATTGCTCCTGTATCCTGGCATAGTCAAGCGGCATGGTCTTCCCCGGATTGATGATGGATTTCGAACATCTGTTTGAATTATAGCCTTCCGGATGGGCGGAATCAAGTCTGCGGGGTAAAATCGCTGTAAGACCTGTCATTGGAAAAGAAGAATGAATATTACCCCACTGACCAAAGAAGACCTGAAACCCGCACTCGACCTGATTATGGATGTGTTCATGGAATTTGAAGCCCCGGAGTATTCCGAAGAGGGCATCAACGAATTCAAGACGTTCAACAGATATGAAGATGTGGTTTCAAAATTTGAAAAAGGCGAACTCTGCTTCTGGGGCTGCCGCATTGATGACCGGCTGGCCGGAGTGATTGCCGTCCGCGATATCAGTCATATTTGCCTGTTGTTTGTGCGAAAAGAATATCACCGCCGGGGAATAGCCCGGGCTCTGTTTAACCAGGTTTTGGGATCCTGCCAATCTCGCGGAGACGTGAGCAAGATCACCGTTAATTCATCACCATATGCCGTAAATGCCTATCACCGGTTGGGTTTTGTAGATACCAACACCGAGCAAACGGTGAACGGCATCCGGTTCACACCGATGGAATATCATTTATAAATTTTATTAACCCTTCAGAACTCTATGCAGGGTAGATGCAAGCGGCAATACTTCCTTCTACATAAACACCCCCGGCTCCGCTTGCATCTACCGCGCGCGTACCTGACCGGGTCGCCGGTTGAAGCAGGCGGAGAGTGGTAAATTGATTTCAGTTCCGTTTCATACCGCCTGCTTCAACCCTGCACAGGTGTGTTTAAATAAAATATGCCTAATCCAAACATAGTCCCCCCGGCTCCGGTTGCATCTACTGCACACCTGACCAATCCAGGCCTCCGGTTGAAGCAGGCGGAGATTTGATCATTAATAATAGATGCGTTTCATTCCGCCTGATTCAGCCCGGCACAGGTAAAAATTTCGGCGTTATTTTTTCGGTTTCCGGGCAACCGGTATGGGTTCGGGTTCTTCTTTAATACTGGCCCGTAAATCATGCGAGAGCGCCACAAATTCTGGTGAATAACGGATCTCGTCCGTTCGCGGGCGCGGGAAGGGAACGTCCAATTCGCGTACCAACCGACCCGGACGAGCGGATAGAACCACCACCCGGTCAGCCAACAGAAGGGCTTCCGAAATGGAATGTGTGACCATCATCACCGTGGTCTCGCGTGCCTGCCAGATGCGCAGCAACTCGGCGCCCATGTGTTCGCGGGTAAGGGCATCCAGCGCCCCGAAGGGTTCGTCTAGCAGCAGAAGGTCAGGTTCTTGAATCAACGCGCGCGCCAGCGCCACCCGCTGCGCCATACCGCCAGATAGATTACGCGGCCAGCTGTTTTCAAATCCCCGCAATCCCACCAGGTCGATAAAACCTCGGGCTCGTTCGCAGGCATCCTTTTCAGATATTCCCTGCATTTCGAGCGGCAGGGTGATATTCTGGATGGCTGTACGCCAGGGCATCAAATTTGCCTGCTGAAATACCAGACCAATACGCGGCGGATTACCCTCCGGTGTGTTAAATTGCAGACTTCCAGATGTGGGTTGGATCAGACCGGCAATAATACGCAGGAGGGTTGTTTTCCCGCTCCCCGATGGACCCAGCACTGCCACAAAACGGCACTCCGGCAGATCGAGGTTGACGGAATCCAGCGCTTCCAGTCCGCCGTTCCCATCCTGGAAGGTGACCGATAGATTTTTAATACGCAGTAAAGTGGCAGGGCACATACGGTTTACTTTGTTGGCACCGGCAGGAAATCGTTGGTGTAGGCTTTGGTCAGGTCGATAGGCTTATCGAGCATTCCCATATCCAACAGCAGTTTCTGCATATTCTCCCAGGCATCCGGTTGGGTGGATCCGGGTTTAAGGCTCTTCCAGAAATCAATGGACGATTTCAACACAGCTTTCTGAACGGTCGTATCCGCTTTATCCAGGTTTTCAATATACTTCTTGCTTATTTCATAGGCTTCTTCCGGGTTGGCTCCCGCATCGGCAATTCCTTTCAAAAGCCCGCTTATCATCCCGCGTACCAGTTCGGGGTGCTCTTTCAGGGTGGTTTCATTGGTGGCCAGACCGTTGGCCACAAGACTGGTGTAATCAGACACTTTCAGCAAAGTGAAAGGAACCCCCTTGCTTTCCAGCAGATTGGGTTCATTCGACACATAAATCGAGGCGGCATCCACCTTTTTTGTCATGAAGTTTTCCGCCTGGGTATACCCGATCGAACTCAATTTGACATCGTTCTCGGTCAGGCCCCCGGCAGCCAGCAGGGCGCGCAGACCAATGTAGTTGGCGCCGTAAGGTCCGGGAAGACCGATCGTCAAACCCTTCAGGTCGGCCGGTTTTGTCACATTTTTCGCCGGATCAACAATCACCCCCACCGGGTAATTGTTATACCAGGCCGCCGCGTAGACCACCGGCAGACCCTTTCCGCGTCCCAGTAGGACCTGCTCGCCGGAAACAATGGCAAATTGCAATTGTCCGGCTCCCAGAAGTGCCACAGAATCGTTCTCCATGTTGTAATCCAGGGTGATATCAATCCCCTCATTCTTAAAATAACCTTTTTCTATGGCCACGTACAGCGGAGCAAACTGAATATTGGGGATATACCCCACCGGCAGCTTGATGGGAGTCAGCGCAGTTGGTTTGGTTGGAGCCTGTGTGCCAGTCCTACAGGCAGATAAGATCAGGATCAAAGCCAGAAAGCCAAATTTGAGAGAATTGTGTTTCATAATGATTGACCTTTACAGAAGAGAAGTTTCTTTATCCGGGTCTGACTGCCAGGCCAGGCAGCGTCTTTCCACAAGCAAGACAGTGCCATATAGCAGGATGGCGAGGGTGACCAGGCCAAAAACGGCCACAAATACCAGGGCGGTATCGTACTGACCGCGTCCCAGGTTGATGAGAAATCCCAGCCCCTGGTTGGAACCAACCAGCTCGCCGACCACCGCTCCAATGACTGACAGGGTGGCGCCCACACGCAGACCGGCCAGATACACCGGCAGTGCGGCAGGGATTTCCAACAGAAGCAGCGTCTGACGCGGGGTGGCGCGCATGGCGCGCATCACATCCCGCAGGTTCTCGGGAACACCCCGCAGGCTGACAATGGTATTGATGAGCACCGGGAAGAAGACAGTCAACCCGCAAATGAGTACCTTGGAAGCCATGCCCGGTCCAAACCAGATGACCAGCAGTGGGGCGATGGCGGCCACCGGTACAGCCTGGCTGGCAATCAGGTAGGGTGACATCAGCCGTTCTGCCGAAGGGGATTTGGCCAGCGCATACCCGGTGAGGGTGGCGGCGCCGCCGCCTGCCAGCAGGCCTAGCAGCAGTTCACTCAATGTGACAGCTGTATGCAGCAGCAGGCGGCCGCCGGTGAGCATATCCCAGAAGCGCACAGCCACCTCCACCGGCGAAGGCAGGATAAACGCCGGCAGACCGGAGACCGTCACAATAATCTGCCAGAGGAGCAGCCCCCCCAGCAGCGACACCGGCATAAACCAGCGGCGCTGTTTGGCTGTGCGTACCGCCTGTGATGGAGATCGTTTGGGTGATGGATAGATGGCAGCCATAAAACAAAAAACCCGAAAAACGAGATGGTTTTCGGGGTAGGGTGACTGGCGGAATGCTGACTTGTGTTGCCAGTGTTTCCTTCTTGCATCCGGACTGTACCGTCGACCCTGGAATTTCACCAGGTCATGCGCGCGGTGTTCTGCGCTCGTGGGTTATCACCACCGATCGGGAATTGAGGTTGTTACCTCGCACCCTGCCCCGAAGGAAATTGAATTTTGTGAATTATAGCACAATTGAAAATGCGAAGACAATTCCAGCATCGGATTTTCGTCAATATCCAAAAACAGGGAGTGTTATTCCCTGTTTTTGGATTAAATACAGGGATTTCAAATCCCTATATTTGACTTTTTAACTATCATTTTTAACACCATATGCATTTGGGGATTATCCGAGATTTTATGTTCATTAAATAGTAAACATATCAATCGCTTAATGTAAATGTGAATTTTTCATAAAGAAGTAATTTAAAAAGGATCCTATGGGCACTTATTGTGCTGCCTTTTTTGTCATTAAAAAAGGTAAAGTAGTCATCACATTTGAAGATGGATTGCGACCATTCGGAATTTCATGTATTACCATTTAGGAATTATTAAGAAAATGATTTCTATGCCTTTACATAAATATAGTAATAGATTTTAGAAGTAGAAATTATTATATAATTTCAGTATTAGGAGGGAAAATGAATTCAATAACAGATACATTAACAAAATATTCTCTTTCATGGTCGTTTTTACTTCTGTTTTCAATATCATTAAGTGCACCAATCTATGAAAGAATAAGGCATTTTTTAACAAATCCAGTTTATTCCGACACAATTACTACATTGATCATAGGTGGGATATTACCCTTTGGGTATTTAATAAATATTTTCCCAATGTTCTTCTTCAGAATCTCACCCAAATTGGGTATTTTTAGTTATGCAATTGATAAAAACAATGTTTTCGAAAAAAGCCGGATAATAACCAATGAATTGCAAAGCCAAATAAATTTGTTCCGAACCAGAATGGAAAAATTAAAAAAAACAGAAGATATACAAAAAGAATCAAGGGAATTCCGAAATGAAATCTGGACTCATCTTAACATAGAGTACAACCTAATCACTGCAATGCTTATATCTTTTTTTATTCATATGATTATTGGCTTTGTTTCAGGTGATTGGAGATTAGGAATATATAAAATCCTTAGGTTTGGCTCTAATACAACCCCACTATATTTTTATTTTTCCTATTTATTAATACTTATTTTAATTTGGATTACAACAAGACAGAATAGATTGCTATTAATCGAAACATATAAAATCGAGAATCAGGAACTGCTTAGGAGCTCTTTTGAATATGCTGTCGATGAGTCTTTTTCCATCTGAGAATGACGAACCTATTTATTACTCTTTTGAAAAGGATACTTTCTATTATACGAAAGATGAAAAAAATCTATGTATTCCTGAATACGATATCCTATCTATCTGTTTACGCATCGGAAATTGGTGTAATTATTCATGCCCATATTGCCTTGCAGAATCAAATACAAATGGGAGCTGGATAAACGAAGACAATCTAGGATCGTTAATTAATTTTTGTGAAAAAATAACAATTCCTAGAATTGTCATTTCTGGGGGAGAACCAACTTATTTTTGGAAAATCAAATGGCTACTCGAAAAATTAAAAAAGAGAGAACGAATTATTGTCTTGGCAACAAATGGAAGTAAATTCATAGATTGTTCAAATCTGGTAGATTGGATTGATATCTCACTCCATGGATTTGATGATAAAAGTCATAAGAGTAATACTCTTAGCAAGGATTCCATGGAATTAATTGAAGAGAATATTAATAAATATATCGATACAGGAATTAATGTTGGGTGTAATTTATTACTGAATAATGATGTAGAAAAAGCTAGTACATTCCTACAAAAGATAGTTCAAATGGGTGTAAAGAAAATTCGCCTCAGCTCAATCACCCAAATAGGAAGAGGAAGAGAATTAGATAATCAAGTATTGAATCAAATTTATATAAGGGATCTGGCAAAAAAATTATCAGAAAACGGAAATGTCACAATTCATATACCTGGACAAATGAGAAATGTTAATTTAAATGAATATCTTCGAGGTTATTTCAGAATTGAACCAGATGGTTTTATATGGGCTGAAAAAAAAGGCCCGAAAATCCACGATGTTGTTCAAATAAAGAGATTTATTTCTCAGAGAATTACTGAACATAGGAAGGTATTCATTGGTTAAGCAATTTGAAATTAATCCTTTTTCTTACATATTATGTCATTTTCAAAAACGATACTGTCTTTTCTTTTCTCCTTATCCAAAGATGTTAGATAATAAAATGTTTTTCTGGGGAAAACCGCTTTATTTAGAATTATTATCCGAAGATGATTTTTACCCTTTTCCAAGAAGGATTAATTTATTAGATAAAACATGGTGGGATTTACGGTATATATATTCAAATAATCAAAAGATCATTTGCCCAACAATACTCTCACGCGACTATTGCTTAAAAATACTTAAATTACCTGAAGAAAATCATTTTTTAAGACGACATCTATGCAAGATTAATTGGAAATATGTTCATAATATTTTCGATCCTTATGATGGTTTTAAAAAATTACTTACTAATGAATCTTTTTCTCAGACAATGAGAATAATCCATGATGAGTTAAGACTTAATACTGAAAAAATTGGAATAACAGGATCTCTTCTCATCGATCCTAGAATTTATTCACCTATGACAGATATTGATCTCGTTATCGATACATCTTTGGAGAATACAAAAAGAATTGCTAGTTTAATCACAGATAAATTTCTTAATATTAAATATAGAAATACTTGGCCATTGAAAGCAATATTAAGAAAAAATATTGAGGTTGATTTATTCTTTCCACCTAGCAAAGAAATGTTCAATTTTTTGGACTCTATAGAATTTGAAAATGAAACAATTGTTGTTTCTTTTGAAGACATTGTAATAAACGATGATTTTTCCTTTTTTGCTCCAACAATTATCGAAGGTGCAAAATATCATTTTATTATTTTAGGAACCGCAGCCAGAGGTGAAATACATAAGGGTGAAGGAATAAAAGGATATGGTTTCTATTGCTCATCCTCTCTTTGTAAAAAGAAGGTAATTATTATTGATGATCCTGTTATTCAACTTGAGAAAATTCCATCATTGAGATAATAATGAAAATTGATATCATAATTTGTTCAAATCGTTCATCAGATACAATTAAAGCATGTTTAAATAGATTATTAAATATCTTACCTGAAGAAGTATCTATCATTGTCGTTCTCCCAATTAATCATCCGTTTCTGTCAAATATCAATATATATCATCCGCGAATTCGTTTTATTGGGGCATTAAGGGAGAATATTTCCTATCAAAGAAATCTTGGATTGAGTAACAGCACTGCAGAAATTATTGGATTTCTTGATGATGACACCATACTGCAAAAAGATCATGTAAAGAAAATAATAGATATTTTTTCGACTTCAAACTCGATAATTGGTATTGGAGGAAGAGTTGTAAATTACCAAAAAACTCCAACCATATTACATATATACAGAAAATTCTTTGGATTATCAATATCAACAAAAGATGGAACTTCCAACCAATTGAAATCAGGCTTTTTTAATTTTCCAGATGTTTCCATTTATCCAAAAGAAGTACAAGCTTTATGGGGCTGTTGCATGTGGTGGAGAAGAGACTACATAATCGATTGCCGTTTTAATGAACAATTATCGGCCTTTCAAGATATTGAATTCTCATACCAAGTGAACTATAAAGGCAAGTTAATCCTTATTGAGGATGCGGAATTTATTCATTTAAGAATGAAGGAAAATCGCTCTGAAATAAATAGACTATTTTCCCAAGTTAGTGCAGCAAAAAAGATAGCATTATCAAATAAATCTATTAAGTTCAGCTATTTATATTGGTGTTGGTCAATATTGGGATTGATTTTTTTATTTTTCATATATATGATTTCTCAAAATTCTTCATTATTTGCCGCTGAATACTCTGAGATATCAATACTTGATGGATAAACAGTACATACAAAAATACATATTTATGTACTTTAATTTGCGAATTCATTTCATTTTCCAATAAGGCTAGTTATAAAAAAGTTTTCTTTAAGGTGAATTCTTCATATTATCCAAAAATTCAAAAATTGAAATTTTCATGTATTCAAAATGCCAACTGATGGTTTATTTTTGTGAATTACAAACATTGATATCCATACCTCTTCTCAATGAATCATTGGTACTACCCATTGCAGCAACCACAGGATCACCATACCGGAAGCGATGGTGATGAACACATTGCGGGTTTTGAGGGCTATCACCGCCGCCAGCAGACCGGCGATCAGGCGCAGGTTGGAGAGTGAAAGTTGAACACTCCCATCCCTCACCAGCAATTCCGGGAAGACGATCGCCGAAAATACCGCCGGCGGTACTAGCCGCAGAACACGTACCCACGATAGCGGCATCTGCACATGCTGGAAA
Organism: Leptolinea tardivitalis; assembly: GCF_001050275.1. Classification (GTDB taxonomy): domain Bacteria; phylum Chloroflexota; class Anaerolineae; order Anaerolineales; family Anaerolineaceae; genus Leptolinea; species Leptolinea tardivitalis. Next base: position 374,719 of record NZ_BBYA01000009.1, on the reverse strand, counting down.
ATCAAAATGAACGACAGGCGCATCAGATAGGTGGCCAGTCCGCCAATGATCAAAATCAGCCACAGGTTCAATGTGCCCATCGGTCAACTCCAACTCCGGCGGCAATCCCCAGCAGCGCCGCTGTGACCAATCCCAACTGGAAGGGCATTCCCCGCAGCAATATGGCCGCCACGCCGCCCACCACGGCAGCCGTTGCCGTGGACTTATCGCGGATGGACGGAACGGACAGCGCCAGAAAGGTGAGTGCAATGGTGAAATCCAGTGACCAGCTTGCCGGGATCTGTCCCCCGGCGAAAACCCCCACAGCCGTTGATGCCTGCCAGGTAACCCACAGTGCCATTCCGGCGCCGAAGAAATACCAGCCTTTGTGCGGCATGTCGGGATTCTGGTTGAAGCGTGTGACGGTCATGGCAAAGGCTTCATCGGTCAGCAGGTATGCCAGAAAGGTTTTCCAGCGGGTAGACAGGTTCTTGAAATGGGGAGCGATCGCCGCAGAATACATCACATGCCGCAGGTTGACCACCACGATGGAAAAGATGACTACCGAGGTCAGGGCACCGTTGGCGATCAACTGGGTGGCGGCAATCTGCGCGCTGCCAGAAAAGACGACGGAAGACATCAGGAAGGCCTGCAGCGGCGGTATCCCGGCCGTCACAGCCGCCAGTCCGTAGATCAAGCCGAAGGGTAATACTCCGAGCAAAATGGGGAGCAGGTCGCGTACACCGGCCAGAAATTGGGTGCGGGGAGAGGGTTCCATGATTATCGGCTGATTATACAGGAGGAATAACAGTGTGATGCCCTTTCGGAAAAACTTTCTCTCTCTCATCTTTACAGTATGGTTTTATGTGATATAGTAGATATACCTTATCTTTAATATCAGGTTAAAAACTATGACCCCATCCGAACCTGTTTGCCTGGTCTGCCAGGTCAGGCAGAATGAAGTACCACTGATTCAGTTGATCCATCAGAACAACGTCTACCATATCTGCCCGGAGCATTTCCCACTGTTGATCCACAGTCCCCAGAAGCTCGCCGGGAAACTGCCCGGAGCAGAAAAACTTCATCCACACGAGCATTAAATAAATGAAAAGTCCGGGGGATTGCCCCGGACTTTATTCTTGCATTCGCTTATTTTTTCGTCAATAGAGCACTCAGACCCTGCATCAGGGTTCCGGCCACCAGTTTTCCGGATTGCGCCCGGTAACCGCTGCCCGCCTGTGAACCGGCGATGACAGCATCCAACAGCGATGACATGGTATCTTGCCCTTGCTGCTGAGATTGCATGAATTCAAGTCCGGCAGCCAGGATTTGTTCAAGGCCAATGCCTCCGGCAGTGCCCGTCGATCCTGAAGGCTGAGCTGCAGACTGCCCGCCCAGCAGGCCGCCAAGCAACGAAGAGAGAGCGTCTGCCTGGGTATTTGCACCGGCGGCCGGTTGTGCCGGCTGTGCGGTTCCGCCGCCCAGCAATGAGCCCAGCAGACTGGCCATCGGATCACCGGATGCCTGTGAAGTGGATTGGGCTCCGGCAGCTGATCCCATCAGGGCGGTGATCAGCTGCATGGCATTCTCGCTGGTGATGGATTGTCCCTGCAACATTTCAGCAGCACGTGCCAATCCGTCGGCATATACCTGACCGCTGCCTGACTGGCAGTTTTGCCTCACCTGTTCACTGGCATATTCCAGTTGAGATGTCGGCGTTCCTTTTGGTTTTTCCTGCAACGCCTGGGTGATAGTGTTGAATACCGCCACCATGTTGTCGCCGTGGTCATTGTTTTCGGTGTCAGCTTTGTTCAATTGGCTCTGGTTTTTCGCCAATTCCTGGGCGACATTACCGAACAGTGATGCCAGGTTTACTTTCGTCTCTTTTGCCATAATACATTCCTGTCAGGGTTTGGGGATTTTCAATTCCTGTCCGGCTTTAATCATGCCCGGATTATCACCGATGATAGCTTTGTTGGCTTCGTAAATTTTCATCCAAGATTCACGAGTGGAGCTCTTGTAATACTTGAGAGCAATGCCGCTCAAGGTTTCACCGGCTTCCACTTTATGCGTGGTGAGAACTTCAGCTGCCTTCTGGGCTTCCAGCATGGCTTTAATCTGTTCGTTGCGGGCTTCGACTGCTTTCTGATTGGCTTCAACAGCCGCTTTTTGTTCGGCCTCCTTCAATTTTGCCTGTGCTTCGGCAGCCGCTTTCTCGGCTGCTTCTTTCTGGGCTTTCAGGTTGGCTTCTGCCACGTTTCGGGCATTTTCTTCAGCCGCTGCTTTAGCCCGGGCTTCTGCTTCAGCCTTTGCCTGTGCCTCAGCGGCTGCTTTAGCTGCGGCAGCTTTTTCATCGCGATCGGTCAGCGCATCAATTGCCTGATCAAGAATACTCTTCTTTTGTTCGGGTGACATAATGGACCTTTCCACAAAACGGATTTGTATGACCATTATACAGATTTATATGATTCGCACCAATCCAGTCATAAATGGTTCAATATGGAAATCCTGTGCAGGATATAATCATCTCATGAAGAGAATTCAGCCGGTTTTGATTTTTCTCGTTCTATTGACTGCCTGCTCTCCAACGCAAGGTCTGATTCCATCTGTCGCGCCGTCCTTCGCAGAATCTAAAGCCACACTCACCCCTATTCCCCTGCCAACACCCACTGATACTCCGCTTCCAACGTTAGACCCGTCCACTCTACCAACATCCTGCCTGGATACTTCAATGGCAAATGAAATTGTAGAAGGCTGGCTGCAGCGGGAAGGATTCCCCACGCTTAAAGCGGCCTGGGAGAAATTTAAGGAAGATTATGGCGAAACCAGCCTGACTTCTTCAACTACCGATTACAACGATGAATTTGCGCATGCCGTCACCTGGCAAAAAATGCTGTTGGTAGGCGAATATCCCTTCCAGATAAAACTTTCGGATCGTCCAGGGATCGGTCACTGTTCGGTATTGATCTATCAGGGGGGTATTGGTCCGGAAGTCTCTTTAGGAATTACCGATGCTGCCCTGGGTGGTGAATGGAGCGGCTATGCCTCTGGTATGGTCACAACCGAAGAAGGCACCCGGGCGTATCTGGCAGATCGTATCGGAAAAGCTGTCACGGTGAGATATATGGTTTCACAGAATCCCCAGGATGTTGGATTCTCTCGTCCCGGGTTTTTCAGCCCTATCATGCAGCGGCTTTGGCAGGGCAGTTATTACACGCGCATTCCCACCGAAATCAACCTGTTGAAAGGATTGGTCGGTCAACCGCGCGGACCGAGTATCCGGGAGATGATGAATGTAGCCGGTACATTGGAAGGGTATGGAGTATTTCTGGAGTACATTGTCGATTTCATTCCCTGATTTTTTGAAATAAGTGATTAAAGTCACCCCCTTTCATCAAAAAATGAGGGTTTTAATTATGTTAGAATAATCAACACGATGGATCACATCTGGTCTCCCTGGAGAATGAAATATATTATGAACCACGAACACAAGGGTGGCTGCATCTTCTGTGATGCGTTGGAATGCTCCGATGGGGTTGAAAACCTGATCGCTTACCGGGGGAAAAGAGCTTTTGTCATTTTGAACCGTTTTCCATACACCAGCGGCCATCTGATGGTTGTTCCTATTGAACACAAACCTTCCATGGAAGATCTGGATACGGAAACGCTCACCGAGATAATGGTGCTGGTGAATAAGTCTCTAAAAATTCTTCGAATGGTGTATACACCTGAAGGATTTAACGTAGGAAGCAACATCGGCAGTGTAGCCGGAGCCGGTGTGGCCAGTCATGTCCATTTCCATATTGTCCCCCGATGGGGAGGCGATACCAATTTCATCACTACCACGGGCATGGTGCGTGTGATCCCCGAAGAGCTCAGCCAGACATACGAACGTATTTGTCTGGCCTGGAATAAATAATTTCTCCTTTTGTAGTGCTCTATTTTTATTTTATCTTTGCTGATTCCAAACAACGATGAACACCATCGCATAAGGGTTTTTTTCTGGAAGCACCGCAAGAGCATAGGGTCACCCGGTTACGTATTTCAAACGGCTTGCCATCTGACCGCTCGATGGGAATATTTCCGGTAACCCAGAAAGCAGAACGTACAGGTCCATCACTGTTGATATCTATCGTCACTGCAATCTGCTGTGGCAGGTCAGGTTCTATGTCTGGTTCGTTTTCTTTCATGGCATATGTATATGCCCCGGCCGGGCAGCGTTCGATCATGGCGATTATTTCAGCCCGCACAGAAGGTTCATCTGTACGAAACAGCATTTCTTTAATATTAGTCAGACGATTGCCGCAAAACCCCGATTCCATGCACAGGTGATTATCCAGCTTGACGACAATCCCTGAGCCGCCGGGAAGAATCTCTTTGCGGTCTTCAAAGGTATCAGTGGCTGCGGTTTCAGTCCCATCAAAACCGATCTCGCAATGGGTGGATCCATCGCAAAATGGCCATTCCGTCGAATGTCCGCATCGGCAAAGGTAATACACATCGCCGGTTTCAAGATGTTCACCCGTTTTCCAGGTCAGCGGCTCCCCATATTCAGAGACTACCTGGGTTTTGTAAACCAGTGGAATACCGCCTTCCACTCGAATTGGGCCGTCAGCTTCGATGACGATACGTTTCCGGGCATGCAGTCCATCTTTTGATTCCAGCATCAGATACCAACCTCATTTGTTTGAATATATTTCTTTACGTGTTCACGATAAAGCTTCTTCAATTTTTTTCATAACATCTGGAGTGAGCTTTTGAACCACGGATAACGCTTTCATATTCTCATGGATTTGTTCCACGCGACTGGCGCCTGTGATCACCGTACTCACATTGGGATTCTTCAAACACCACGCCAGTGCCATTTGTGACATGGTCACCCCAAGACCAGCGGCAATGACCTGCAACTTTTTTACTTTGGATATACCATCCTGGTTGGTCAGTCGGTTTCGCAGCCATTCAAAACCAGGCAAATCTCCCCGCGATCCTTCTGGAATGCCATTGTTATACTTCCCCGTCAATAAGCCGGAAGCCAATGGGCTGAAGGTGGTGGCACCGTATCCATAATCTTTAAACAATCGGGCATATTCCACTTCAAAGCGGGTGCGATTGAGCAGGTTGTACTGCGTCTGCTCCATGACAGGTTTATGCAGGTGATGCTTTTCGGCAATTTCAATGGCAGCCATGATCTCAGCGGCCGACCATTCAGACGTGCCCCAGTACAAAGCTTTGCCCCATTCCACGATATTATGCATCGCCCAGACGGTCTCTTCAATCGGTGTATGTGGATCCGGTCTATGGCAGTAAATGAAATCGACATAATCCATGTCTAGCCGTTTCAGGGAATTGTTAATCCCTTCAATCAAATATTTTCGGTTAAGGGTATTCTTTTCATTGACCGATTCGTTAATCCCAAAAAAGAACTTGGTCGAGATCAAGTAGCTTCCACGCCGCCAGCCGAGTTTTTTCAAGGCAGACCCCATAATTTCTTCTGACATGCCATTCGCATAATTCTCAGCATTATCAAAGAAATTAACCCCCACGTCATATGCCGCTGACATGGCTTCTACCGCCGAATCAACACCGATCTGGTTATGGAACGTTACCCATGAACCCAGCGAAAGAGCACTCACCTGAATTCCAGAACGTCCGAGATGTCGATATTCCATCCAATCACCTCCTGTAATGAATAAACAGGTACAAATTGATTGTATCATTCTGGTGCCTGATCAAACTTCCGGGAGTTCGTTTTCATCTTTTTTGGCATGAGAGAATTTTTGATGTAAAAAAATGAAGATACACTCCAACCTTTCGATAAGACCGACTTTTGACCCGTATTTTTCCATAAATGTAAATATAGCTCTTTACTATATCGGATTATTAAAGTCCTTATTATCATTAATTTATTATTTAGTTGCTTTTAACTTGTAATAAATGAAAAATGGAAGGAAGATGAAAACATCAGCCTTTTCCCCGATTACTTATCCTACAATATGTATCACGTTATAATTTATCCATTCATCATGTCAAACCAAAAGGGGATGGAAAGGTTTTGATCAATTGGAATTTCAACCCGTACGCGCTTAGTTTGATTGGCACCGGCGTCTTTTCAATGGTCGTGGCCATTCAGGTGTTTTTACGCTGGAAAAACAGAGAGTCCCTTCTTTTAGGTTTCGCCATGGTACTCATCGCAGAATGGAGCTTCTTTGTAGGGTTTGAAAGCGCGGTTCAAGACCAGATACTAAAAGTGCTTTTTGCTAAATTCAGCTATTTTGGGGTGTTCAATTGCCTTCCACTTTTCTTCCTGTTTGTTACAAGATACTTCAGAATCGGGCCCCAGATGACGCGTACACAATTAGCCCTGTTATGGGCCGTACCAATCTGCGTGATCTTGTTGGCGGCAACCAATGACTACCATCATTTAATCTGGTCGGGGTTTGTTACTCCCCCGGACTCGCCCTATGACACGCTGGTTTATTTACGCGGTCCGTTGTACTGGCTCGGGTTGATTTACAACTATCTGATTCTTCTGGTAATGTCTGTCATTGTCACCAGGCAGTATCTTGCCACACGACTATCTATCCACAAAAGTCAATCCTTGATTTTTGTCCTAAGTATTCTTCCGCCTTTACTGGCGAATATTCTATATGTCCTGCGGATTCCGCTGATAAAGAATCTGGATATCACTCCCATCGGCTTTTTCCTGAGTGGATTGCTCGTCTTTGTCGCTTTAAATAAATACCGTCTGTTGGAAATTGCGCCGATTGCCAGAAGCATGCTTTTTGATAATTTGGCGGAATCGCTTGTGGTTGTCGATGGCCAAAATGCCATCGTCGATATTAACCGGAGTGGTCAGCAGCTTTTGCGTTACCCGCAGGAAAATTGGATGGGTATCAACCTGGAAGAAGGATTGATTAATATTCCCGGACTTCAATACAAGATGAGCATGAAAACCGGATTTCATCTGGAATCCACTCTGGAATCCTCACAAACATTAGAAATTGACGGTCAATTGATTACAGATGAAAATAGGGGATTTGCCGGTTGGCTTTTAGCCATTCGAGATATCACTTCAAGGAAAAAAACAGAAAAAGTTGAAATTGAACGACGGCTGTTTGCCGAAGCACTGCGTGATGTTTCAATGGCTGTCAACAGCACCTTGAACTTGAATGAAGTCCTTGAACGAATTCTTTCGAGTGTGTTTGAATTCCTTCCCTGTAATATGGCTAACATCTTGTTAATAGAAAATGGTGTGGCTCATGTGGAAATCTTTCATGGATATATCAGCCCTGAAGAAATAGACTGGGTAAAGGCAGCCAAATTCAAGGTTGAGGAAGTAGAAAATTTGAAGAAAATGTATGAAACCGGCCAACCCATGTTTATTCCCGATACCCGTAAAGTAGATTACTTTACCAATCCAAATGTGTTGAGCTATCTGGGAGCACCAATCAGGGTAAAAAACAAGGTCATCGGTTTCCTCAACCTGGATTCTAATAAAGCCAATGTCTTTAATTCCAATGAAGAAGCTGACCGTTTAATTGCCTTTGCAGATCTTGCGGGTATTGCCATTGATAATGCCCGTATGTATCAAAAAATGGAAGAAAATGCCATCATTGATTCCCTCACAGGCATCAATAATCGAAGAAGTCTCCTTCAAGCCGCCGAAAAGGAATTCGAACGATCACGCAGACATAATACGCCAATCTCTATAATAATGTTGGATATCGACAACTTTAAACTGATTAATGATACCTGCGGCCACCAGGCTGGCGACTCTGTTCTGGCAGATGTTGGCAAGGTTCTGGCTGCATTTATCCGAAAGATCGATACAGCAGGCCGTTATGGTGGAGATGAATTTTGTATCCTTCTGCCAGATACTACATTGATAGAAGCCCGGGCTGCCGCCATCCGCCTGCTGGATGAATTTCACCAGATCAAAGTTCCCGGTGTCAGTCATGATAATTATTTACAGGCCAGTCTTGGGGTAGCCTGGAAAGATGAAAATACCGCCACCCTGGAAGATCTTTTAGTCAGAGCAGACCAGGCTATGTATCAGGCTAAAAAACGCGGACGCAACCGGGTGGAAGTATTATGAGTTGATTACAAACCCGTTAAAACAGCCCGAATATCATTGACGGATTTAAAAAGATGATTAGGTTGTAACGATGCGAAGGCATCTGGATCTGTATATCCCCAGGTTACAGCGCCAAAAGGTATTTTCGCTTTTTGGGAAGCTTCCAGATCGCGGATCTCATCGCCAATACTGATGACTTCTGACGGATCAATTTTGAATTTTCGTAATACACGCTTGAACCGCCCCTTTTTTCCAAAGATGGAACTGCCGCATTCAAAATGCGAAAACAGACTGGAGGTTTCCCTACCTAAAACCCGAACAACATTTTCATACGAATTGGAACTAACGACAACAAGGATAATGCCCAATTCTGCCAGGTCTTTAAGTACAACGTCAATTCCCTCAAATAATTGGACTTCATGAATATTTTCAGACATTTGCCTGTTCACATTCCGGCCGATAATAGGTAATTTCCACATAGGAAAATTGAAATGTTCAATGACCTGACGGGTATGCAGTTTTCGTAATTCTCGCAGGTCATCTGCGTTTACCCGTTGAATATGATATTGGTCAGCCAGAGAATCGAGTATGCTAAGAATAAAGGGGAAAGAATTAGCCAATGTGCCATCAAAGTCAAAAATCGCCAGTTTATATTTCATGCGTTCAATTCCCCAGTAATGGTAACCCGGAATGCGATATTTTACTTTAGAATAAGCCTGCTATTACAATGATTGTAATAATAATGCGACATATTTGAGATTATCAATCCATTAAAAACTCGTTAAATTGACAGGAGAAAATCATGCGCGCTGTAGTTATCGAGAAATTTGGTCAACCTGTTTCAGTTCAAACGGTGCCAGATCCCGTACCCGCCGAAACTGGTGTCGTTATAAAAGTAAAAGCGACCGGTCTATGCCGCAGCGATTGGCATGCCTGGATGGGGCATGATACCGATGTGGTTCTACCGCATGTTCCCGGGCATGAACTGGCCGGGGAAGTGGCGGCGGCGGGAAAAAATGTGCACAACTGGAAGCCTGGTGACAGGGTTACCCTGCCTTTTGTCTGTGCCTGTGGTGTCTGCCCGCAATGCCAGTCTGGCAACCAGCAGGTCTGTGATCACCAATTCCAACCCGGGTTCACACACTGGGGTTCATTTGCTGAATATGTAGCCATTGACCGGGCAGATGGCAACCTGGTTCGCCTACCCGAATCGATGGATTACGTCACAGCCGCCAGTCTGGGCTGCCGGTTTGTCACATCCTTCCGGGCTGTCGTGGAACAGGGCAAGGTGGCAGCCGGTCAGTGGGTGGCCGTTCATGGCTGCGGCGGTGTGGGGCTTTCCGCCATCATGATCGCCAGTGCCGCCGGTGCCAATGTGGTGGCCATTGATATTGCCGATGACAAACTCGACCTTGCAAAATCCATCGGTGCTGCCGCCGTGATTAATTCAAAGAACACACCCGATGTTGTAAATGCAGTAATGGATATTACCAAGGGCGGCGCGCATGTCTCCATTGATGCCCTCGGAAACCCGACCACCTGTTTTAATTCGATTGCGAATCTCAGAAAGCGCGGGAAACATATCCAGGTCGGCTTGATGCTGGGCGGCCAGAATCACCCGGCCATTCCCATGGATAAAGTGATTGCCCGTGAATTGGAAATCCTTGGCAGCCACGGTATTCAAGCACACAAATACCCGCAGCTCTTTGAATTGATCGAATCTGGCAAGGTGGACCCATCAAAATTGATCGGCAAGACCATTACGCTTGAAGAAGGCGCTGTCGCTTTGACAGAGATGGACAGCTTCCAGGGTACTGGCGTGAAAGTGATTGACCGGTTTTAAACTAATCTACCGCCGGTAAATTAAATCCGACCACCAGACCGCCATCTTCACGATTGGCGGCCCATATTTTTCCGCCCTGGATCTCGATAAATTGCCGGGCTATAGCCAATCCCAAACCGGCTCCTCCCGATTCCCGTGACCGGGATTTCTCCCCTCGCCAGAAACGGTCAAATATATGTGGCAGGTCTTCGTCAGCGATACCGGGCCCGGTATCGCTGACGGTCACTTCGGCACCATGTTCCAACGAGCGGGTCTGAACCACAACCTCTCCCCTTTCTGGTATATACCGGATGGCGTTGCCCAGCAAATTATCCATCACCTGACTGATGCGCTGCGGATCAGCCTTAACTTCTGGAATTGTCGCATCCGGATGAAATAAAACGGTGATTTTCTTTTCAGATGCTTCCGTTTCAAAATCACTGATAGATTTCCGACACAGGATATTTAGATCAACATGCAGGAAATTAAATTGAAGCTGGTTTGAATCTGCCTGTGCCAGCATATCCAGATCGTTGATCAGATGCTCCAGACGTACTGTTTCAGATAAGACCGGTTGAATATGGGCTTTGTCAGCAGGGTAAATCCCATCCATCACGCCCTCCAGTTTGCCCTGAATGATGGCCAAAGGTGTGCGTAATTCATGGGCAATATCTGCAATCAAATTACGCTGTTCGCGATCATTCTTTTCCAGTGTTCCAGACATCTGATTGAAACTCTCTGAAAGAACCATCAGATCATCGGGACCCTGCACTTTTACCCGTGCCGACAAATTACCGGATGCGACCGCTCGTGATGCCGCAATCACTTCGGCCAACGGATTTATCAACCGTTGTGACAGCAATAGACCAATGATCACTGTAAGAATGGCCAGAAATATGGTCATCGTACCCAATGGCAAAATCAGGGAATTCAAGGCGTCAAAACCTGAAGGCAGCCGTGTGACCACCAGTGTGCCTATTTGTCTGTTCTGAAACAGAATCGGAACAGGGGTATCCTCTGGCTGAGGAAAATACGGTTGTCCGATCCTGGGAGAATCGATCTGGCCATGATCGATAAGAATTTTCCCCTGTTGATCCAGAAGAATGCTATCCCTCCATTCATTCTGATCCATACTAACCGGGTCGTGTGAACCCGATGGGATTAAAGTCTGAATACCTTCCCAGCTTCCCCGGCCCTGATAATAGGCTTCCAGCACATTAGACAGCATTGGTCGAAATGGGGGGTAATAATTCGATACCCGATAAAACAAAAAGAATAAAGCACCCAGCACAAAGATCAGGATTAAGGCAATCACAGATACAAACGATTGCAATAGTAAAAGAAACAATCGTTTCCGAATCGCTGCGGCGGCAGAAGAAATATCAGACTGATTCATTCGACGTATTTGTATCCAAATCCATGCACCGTGATAATGTGCCGTTCACCTAATTCTTCACGGTCAATTTTGCGCCGTAGATTGCGGATATGTGAATCGATGGCGCGCTCATAACTCTCAAAAGAAACACCCCGGGCGGCACTCAGCAGGTCACCCCGCGAAAAAATTTCGCCCGGCCGGCTGCTTAATTCGGCCAGGATGTCAAATTCCGTGGGAGTCAACGAAACCTCACCCCACGGCAGAATAGCCCGGTAATGGTCGCGATCAAGCTGCAGGGCGGCTTTTTGAAAATTTTTATCTCCCTGACCATTACCCGCCCGTCTTAATACTGTCTGTATACGCGCCACCAGTTCGCGGGGGCTGAATGGCTTGGTCAGGTAATCATCAGCACCTGATTCCAATCCTTCCAGTTTATCCAATTCCCTGTGACGGGCTGTCAGGATGATTACCGGTTTCGAACTTTTCTCCCGGATCCGACGGCAAATTTCCATCCCGTCCATACCGGGGAGCATAAGATCAAGCACCACCAGGGATGGGTTTGCTTTCCAGACCAGGTCAAATCCGCTTAATCCATCAGCAGCAGAAATCACAGAGAAACCGGCTGCCTGCAGGTAATCACGGCAAATTTCAACGATCTGCTGCTCATCTTCTATGATCAGGATTGTTTTTTCCATCATTCTTCATCATTATCCCATAGACCTGAAATGTGAAGGTTTATGGAGACTTTTCTCCACAATTCTCGATATTTTCTTCATGGATTCTTTATGCTGGCATTCTTAAGATAGAAAGTAACCCATCACGGATTACCTGAACGAACCTTCCTGTGTTTGGATCTTCCCAGGGTAAGCCGCCAATCATCCACAGGACAAAGGAGTAATCATGACAATTTCAAGCATAGGCAACAATCCGTATTTACAGCAATTAAGCGGTACATCCAGCTCATCTGGAGTCAATGGCGTATCGGGAACCACCCCGCCGCCGCCTCCCATGGGGATGTTCGGTCTTTCTGGCATGGATAGCATGGAGTCATCCAATCCATCAGAATTCTTCAGTAAACTTCAAGACTTGCAGGAATCCGATCCCGAAAAATTCCAGGAGGTCGTTTCAAGCATCGCCGATAAACTCGAGGCCGCTTCAGAGGATGAAGATCTGTCTTCTGCCAGCTCCATGCTTTCAGACCTGGCAACAAAATTCCGCGATGTCGCCAACGGCGGTGATATTTCCCAGCTTAAACCGCCAGAACCGCCTGCGAATCCGGGTATGATGCCCCCGGATGAACAGTATGCCCAACGGGAAAACGATTCTTTGAACGATGTCGCTTTCGGCTCATCCGCCCAGAATTCCGTCCAACAGAAACTTCAGGAACTGTTTACCAGTATTTTCAACAGCCTGGAATAACATCGCCAACCGGATTGGATGAGCCAGTTTTCAACAGCCGTCTGAAAGATCAGGCGGCTGTTATGTTTTGATCATCATTACATTTTTGCGCCGACCAGTTCGACGGCATCAATTTCATTCCACCCCCAGCCCAGAACCCGCTGATCAATGGTGATCCGTACCCGGTTCACCAAAATCTGCCTGTTTAGGTCTACTACGATCGTCATCACCTCAGGGCAGTCCTTGATCTTTTCAGGATATCCTTCCCAAATGAGGTGTTTGCTGCCATCCACAGCCGTTAACTGGACTTCCACCACCTGTGACGGATTGAAATTCTGGTAAATGTTAATCTCCGTCGGGTGTACCGGTGTGTCATACGTCAATTCAATCCATTCAATCGTATCGTTTCCTTTGGATGCCCAGGCATGCCTGTTGTCACCGCATAAAGAAACGTCAGGTTTGCCAAGAGCCTGCGATGCTGCCCAGTCCGGGCTGCTGTATTGCGAACTGGCGATGACTTCGGTTGCCCACTGGCGAATCTCTCCCGGACGGACTGTCGGCAATACCACATCATAGGCATCCGGGCTGACAGTCGATTCGACGCTTCCCGGTTCAGTGGGAACCGGCGGTTCAGCAGATATGGAAGGTGTTTCAATAAAAACGGGCAGCGGAGCGGGCGCAAAACCAGAGATGCCCGGGCGGCTGCAGGCTGTCAACAGGACAGGCATAAGCAAAACCCAAATCAATGAAAAACGTCTTCCGGAATTCATACAAATCTCCAGGCAGGTATCACAACAATGTATGTTTCTATCATACAAAACCTGATTCTGGACAGGGTTGAGAATCAAACAGGCACCATTAAATCAATACATGGAGTTAAAACTGATGCTTTTCAAGCTAATTATTCCCGGTAAGCATATTAATCAGTATGGAAACCATGAAAATGCAGGCTGGTAAAATCAGCAGTACCACCGCTGCTATCGAGGCGACCTGTATGACCTGTTTTTGACGTGGGACTCTCCCTTTGGCTGTTACTTCCTCATCATCCAGAGGAGACAGATTGGCGGAAAACAATTCTCCGGCCAGTATATCCATCTAATTCAACCATTCAATGATATTGTGCTGATCAAGGGAGAGAGTTTTCCAGTTTTTGCTCCTGTATAGGTATAACGAGAGTATCCCTGCAAGTTTTCCATCCACCGGCTGTTTCAAATACGGTCAGCCGTGTACTTGCTTCCCTCTTTGGACGAACAAATATACATCCGATATTTAATTATTTTACTGGAAGACGGTTATTGTCCATGCGCTCTTTCGTACCATTCCTGGTTTTCAGCCACCCAGCCTTCTTTTTCACTGCCAAAAACCCTGACCTTCCACCATTGCAGTCCCCCACTGGTCTTTGGACCATCCGTGATCTCCAGATAGGTGTCTTTTTTTAGTCCATCCAAAATATTCGCTGATTTTGATGGATTGTCGCGCAGGTTTAACGGCGGTTTTCCACCTTTCTCTGTGATGAGATAAACATCTCCAATCCGAAAAGCCAGAATATCCTTCGTTTTCCCGCCAGCCAACAAATAGTTCTCTGTGTATGCAGGCAATTTGGGCGAATTGGAATTCACACGGGATCGCCATTCTTCATCCGTCAAACGGTTCGTCCGGGGTTGTTTAAATTCGTAATAGGTAAACACTCCGCCCTGGGCGATCTGGAGTTTGCCGTTTATGGGAACTACAACAAACAAACGGTCCAGTTTACCGACTCCCGCCTCAAGAAGACTATTTCCTGCGCCTGAAACTGACGCGATCACAGGCACTGGCTCCTGTTTGGCATCCTGACCGGTTCTTTGTGCATAGAGAGCCTTCGATTCAACTCTACCCAGAGGAGATTGAATAACGTCAAAATCATCTCCAGTAAGCTTCTGTCCCTGAAGTTCCTTTACAGCAATATCACCAAGATGCAAAAATTGTTCAGACAGGTCACCCATTCCACCCCAAAGATCAGAAAACGATAGATTGTTTCCAGATTCTGTCCAATTTTGATTTTCCTGTGCATATCCGCGACGTTCCAGACCCTCCTTAATGGCACCGGCAATATAAGCCAGCCGGAAAAATACGTTTGGATTGGGTTCCACATAGCCAGGCGCTGATGGTGATCCCGGAGGGCCGCCGCCGCCCATCATTTCAGGCATTTTGGTATACAGAGCGGTGTCATGTTTCAATTCTGCCCAGCTTCCCAGCATACTGTTGAGTTCTCGATTTTGCCAGGCCGATGTGGTCATAAGCGGAGGGAAAGCATCACCTTTGGTTTGCAGCTGGGGTATGAACGCATACAACCACCCGGAATAAAATGTGCTGAGCCACTCTTTTTGCGGCTGGTTTTTCACCAGATTTTGTAGTTTTTCCATCTGGATGGGGTAATTCTCATAACCGGTTTCACCGGCCTTTTTCTGTGCTTCCAATGCAGCGGTTGAGCCAAACGCGGCAGCTACATCCAATCCAGAAGGGAATTCGCGTTTTTTCGCCTCTGTACCCACTTTGTCGAAAATCAAATTCTGGAAAATCATGGCATCCAGCGTAAAACGCTGACCCATCAGACGCCAGCTGCGCTCTTTATTCAAAGCAATGGTGGTATTTACGAATGTCGAATTGATTTTTGGCCGGGGAAGAGCGTCAACCCTGGATAGGAATGCCTGCCAGTTTTGGTCATCGGCCAGTGATTCAATGGAGAGCTTTCGGCCGTAAATCGAATTCATCAGTGTGCCCGTTTCCACCGGACCACCATCGTCTGTTGGGCCAATCAGATAACCCAGGGTATCCATCAGATGCAGGTACCGGTCGATCGCCGGGCCATGTGCGGTTTTTGTCTCGCGCAACGCCAGTGTGAGGATCAAAGGAGTTCTGGACGGTTTGAATTGTGGATTCTCCACATCACGGAATTTGAAAGCCACCCTGCCCAGCCAGGTCATAGCCCTGAAGTAATTCTCCAGATCAGGATCACCGGCATAATGTCCCACGGGTTTATACGCACCATAATCGTCTTCAAAGCCCGGAATGAGTACGGATTTTTCCCGGCCATTCCCGGCCTGTATTTGATTCAGTTGTGGTTGGATTTTTTTGGATAAATCGCCCGGAAGCCGGGTGGTGTCATCAAAAAGTTTCAAAGCCACACCCAGGTACGCTTCAGCCAGGTAGGCGTCTTCCTCCAGAGGTGTTCCCTTCAAGCCCGATGCATATTCTGTCACCTGATCAAGCATAGCCGAGATGATCTCTGAGGCTTCCGTCTTGAATACCTCTTTTTCAAGCTGCTTCAACAGAGCATCAAAATTGATATGCAGGGCATGATAGGCGGCATCAGTAGTGAGATAGTACGGCTGCCCATAACGGGTGGAAACCTGTTCACGGATATCAGAAAACTGTTCATCACCAGTGTGCAACACAGCAAAACCATTTGCCGAAAGGAATGCTGTTTGTGCAGAGGTGAAATCACCCGCCACCTCCCAGTTTTCGACCATTTCCAGATTAACAGGCAAGTCATCGCCCTGCAATTTATAGGGGGTTTCATACCATTCTTTCAGAGGAGTCGTGCCAAAGGTAGTGTCTGATTGCGGCCGTACAGGCCGCCGCAATCCTGCTGCTCCAGAGAAAAATGTTTCATCTGGCACAGAAGAAAACGGAACCACCTGACAGGAAACCAGTAATAAAGCCATTAAAACCAGAGCCATTCGGTTTTTCATAGCCATTCACCTTCTAAATAAATCCCCATCTATGAACACTGGATACTGTTTCTGATAATTATTTTACGTGGCAAATTCTTCCCTGCAAAGCGCCAGTTGAACCAGACCTGATCGGACCTTTCATCTGATCAGGTCTGATAGACATTGTTAATGTTTATTGTGCATGACTGCCTCAATTTACTTTGGAAGAGAAAACCGGGCAACCAGTTTGGCCGCCAGCATGGAGTATTGAGCCGCCAGATCAGTGGGGTATTCAACATTCAACGTCTGGAGGTTGGTTCCGATTTTAAGCCCGGTGATTACTCCATTTCGGTTTTTTTCCGGCAGGGCATAGGTGATCTGCCAGCCGCCTGTTTCCGTTTTTTCACGGTTGACAATGGTCACTGTGCCTTCCTGTGTTTCCAGCCAGGTTTGCATGCTGGCATAGATTTCTGTATCACCAATCATTTGTTTGTCATCCCATGGAATGGCAAAAACCTGCATCAATGCCGATTTATCAGGTGCAGAATACTGTCGTGCGTTTGTATCGGTGACCTGCATTGTCTCGGATATCCATCCGGTTGGAACGGCATAAACAAAGCTATTGTCTGCCCCGTTTATCGTATTCACTTCCTCGTAAGGCATCTGTTTGGATATATAGGCTTTATTAATTTTGAGGCTGGCGTATATGCCCTGATAAATGGGCAGATAGGTTTCAATATATGGCTTACGGGTAAAGAAGTTTACCTGGTAAACAATGGATCCATCGCGGGTGTAATACGTCTCGAAGAAATATTCAATACCAGAAATCGAAACAGTTTTTGTTACATAACCACTTCCCTTACGTGTATCAATGCCGCGATCCGTCTCTTTGTAATTGGCAACAGAGATGGCAAATTGCGCTTCACAGCCGCTGATGTAATTCAGGAAGCCCTCATCAGTCAGTGGATTGATAGTATTGGTGGCCACAAAAGCCACAATACCGTTACTATTTTTTTCTGATGAGACAAAAGCCAGATCAGAGGGTTCCTTTAAATTCCATCCCTGTGGTAATTGAACCGTGACAGATCCTTTCGTATGAGTATAGGGTGTACTCGAAAGTTCGGGTATGGTGCTTTCACCAGGTGCTTCAGCCGCTTTGGGCTGTCCGGCTGTTTCACCACCGGTGGTAGAAATCACGCCGATTGTTCCATCCCCGCCGCCAACCAGGAGCTCGGTTCCTTCTTTATTAAAAGCCAACTCACTCGGAGAGAACGCCAACTCTTCAAAAAAGGCTGTCCGTTTGCCATCCATCAAGTTCCAAAGGTAAATATTTCCCTGAGAATCACTGGCAGCCAGCAGGTCCATGTTGGGTGAATAGGCCATGCTGCTCACAGTTCCCAGCAATTCCGGCATCTCAACGGGCATGCGTTGTTTGCTGGTCAAATCGATCTGGTAAATCAGGTTAACCAGACCACGCTCTTTGGCCTGCACTTTCTGCCCACCAATGGCGATCCGATCTCCACCCGGTGAATAACTGATTGCATCGATATGGTCGCCAGGGATAGCCGTTACCGTCTTGCCGGTATCCAGGTTGGTAAGGAAAAGACGATTGTCTGTGCTGTCTGATGCCAGAATCTTCTCGACAGGTGAAAAATCAAAATCGTTCTGCCCGGCAACTTCTCTGACTTTGCTGCCGGTGGCTGCGTCCCACACAAATATTTGACCTTCGCTTAGGGTGGCCACAAGTTTCCCATCCGGGGAGAACTTGATCTTTTTCACAGGCTGCCGGGTCTTGGTCGGTATGGTCTGTAATTTTTTACCGCTGGTAACATCCCAGATATTCAAACCATTCTGCGCGTCTATGGCCGCCGCAAGATCGCCGCGTGGAGAAAGGGCGGGTATGCGCAGTGAAATTTCCTCCGGACCAATCATCTGCACACCTGAGAGGGTTCCAACATCCATGACGCCCAGTTTCTTTTGATCAGGGGATAGCAATGCCGCCCTCTGTCCCTGCGAAGAAAACATCATCGAATCTCGTGGCGTGGCAAACTTGAGATCATGCTCTGAATCTGCTTTCTGGTTGGCCACATTCCACTCATACAATTTGCCATCCACACCCAACGAAACCACCCCCTGACTGTCAGGTGTAAAATCCATACCCGCAATTCGTGTGGTATGTTTTGCAAATACTCCTTTTTTACCGCCAGATTCAACATCGAGCACATGAATCTGGTTATCCTCCGTGGCTATCAATAGCGTTGTGCCATCGGGAGAGATTTTATAATCGGTAATCAACCCCACTGAATCATACGTCTTGAGTAATACACCATTGGCAGAATTCCAGGAGACCAGTGTGTTGGCTGGTTGAGCCGTCAAACTGCGGGTGTTAATCCCAAAAATACGCCTGGCATCAGGTGAAAATTTCCATCTCACCATTTCATTTAATACACCCAGCAAACCAATTTTGAACTTTCCGTCGGTCACATTCCATTGCTGAACCTGTTTGTGAACTTTTGAGTCGATGCCATCAATCAACAGTGTTCCGCCGCCCGGAGACATGAAAATAGCATTGATACCACCCGGATTGGCCGCGCCATTGTTATCCTGTACCTGTTTTCCGGTGCTTATATTCCATACTGTGGAAATACCGGTGTAATCCAGAATGGCGAAATATTCACCATGATCTGATAATGCCATTGACCTGACGCCTTCCCTTTGCGGGATCGAGGTGGTCAAAATGGCCCCCGTGGCGGCATCAATAATCTGAACGGTTCCACCCGGAGAACAGGAAACCAGATGACTGCCATCTTTGGTGAATGTGATATCCGTAAGAATCCGGCCAGGGTCCACTTCCCAGATCGTGCTAAGATCACCCAGATTCAACAGAGTCAGACGGGTTGAATACGAAAGCAACACGTTTTTACCATCAGGAGAAACGATTAATTTCTGCAGGGAGCCCCACCCGATTCCGTCCTGTCGTTTGAGAGTCAGTTTGGAGCTGTTTTCTGCATTGATCACCTGCGCCTGTTCCGGGGCGGTCGTTGGAGCGATCTCTTCGGTTGGAACAACTGCAGTCATTACGGGTGTGGTTGGTTGTACAGGGGCAGATGTATCGCCCGGTGTCAATGTTTGTTCCGCTGTTGGAGTTGATGAAACCGTTTCAGGTGTTGGGGTTTCTGCCGGTGGAGTTTGACCTGTCTCTTCCGATGTTGGAATCACAGTCTCTGCCAGATTTGCCTGGCTCTCATAGGTATGGCCTGCAAATCCAAACGAATTAAATGCCATACAGAGAATTAAGGCGAGAAACATCCACCGTTTGTTCATATTGAAAAAACCTCCTGAATCACCCGTGTTCAACCGATTGTACAAGTATTATATACACGGGTATATGAATACCTTAACTAAGAATCTATCGCTGCTCTTCTTTAGAATCATACGGACCAAAACGGCGCAATCTGGCAACAGAAATGTATTGCAATCTTTCGCTGACCGGACTTACCAGAACAGTTCTTCCATTGCGGTGTAAAACCGGGAAACGCCGATGCTGTTCTTTGAAAAAATCCCTCATTTCTTCTGACATGGCGGCATAACTTTCAAATTCATCCGGCCAGATATTAAAAATTTCATCATAGGTATTAACAAATTCCCGCCGGTATTCATCCGTCACCCGGTCCAGGTGACTGATAATCCAGCAGGTAGGTTCAAAATCCCAGTAATAAGCCAGACCAATAAACCGGTAATTATCGGTGACATAAGGAAAAAAGGGGAACTGCCGGCAGCTGCTGGCACGGTATTGCCGCTGGCAGGCCTGCGGACCTTTGCAGGCCAGTAACAGCAAATGTTCAGGGGTTTCTGCCCGCATCTCTTTCGGATTGACCGGTTCTTCTGTACACTCATCTCCCCGCCACTCATGCCACTGGTCGGTATTAGCAGACAGGTAGTCCCATTCCTGCCTGTAAGCGACAGGTACTGCCCGGCAGATATCACAACAGAAAGGTTTTCCGCTCGGGTTATGCGGTGAACAGAGAGCTCCGCAATCTTCCCTGGTTATCGGAACATCAAAATGTTGATAAAAAGAAGCTACATCCAGTTTCGGTATGAAGGCGCCCATCAGGCTGACTCCGTCCGTCATTGTACCGGATAAAAACCAATTCAGTCAAAAATTAGATACAATAGCCGGTAACCTTATGAATACTTCAACAGGAGAATAAGAATATGAACAGGGTCGAGAAAGCCATTGCCTTGCATAACAGTGGATTTGGCTGCGCACAGTCTGTCATCAGCGTTTTTTGCGAAGAACTTGGCGTTGATCCGGTCATCGGGCAGAAGATGGCGCTTGGCATGGGTGGAGGTATCGGCCGCTCCGGTGAGGTCTGCGGAGCGCTCTCAGGTGGCGTGATGGTACTCGGCTTGAAGAATGGTGTCTCCAGCATGGATGGCGAAGCCAATAAAACGGTTAAAGAAAAAGTCTATGATCTTGACCAGGAATTTTTGAAAGAATTCAAGGAGCGAAATGGAGCCATCCGTTGCAATGATATCCTCGGGTTTGACATGAACGATCCCGAAGCCCGTACAGTTGCAAAAGAGAAGGGCATTTTTTCACGGGTTTGTAATGGATGCATCCAGAATAGTGTTGAGATTCTGGAAAAGATGATCACCAGATAATTCCGGGGTTGGATGGTCTTCCCGAATAATTGAATGACTAAATCATGAGCTTAATTCCATATGCGGCAATTAACAGAATTGTGGCAATGGATGAAAGGGCAATGGCGCTGGTCATGGCCGGGGTGTATCGGCCTTCATCATTAAACTGGCTGACATTCCTGACGGTTTTAATCGCCAGTGGTATGGTCACAAGAACAAGTAATGTCCAGACCGGAATAAGCTGGAGAATTACACCCAGAATGACTGCCAGATAGGCTATGACAGAATCGATGGCGATCAACCGGACGGTTACCGGTTGGCCAAAGCGTACAGAGATGGTCTTTTTACCTGATTTGATATCGTCCAGATAATCAAATGTATTGCTAACCACGCCGACATTCATGGTGAAAAAACCGGGGAGAAGAGAAACAAGCAGTGTTTCTCCATTAAACCGGCCAGTCAACACGACATCAACACCCACCAGAATCATCGGGCCGAAGGCCAGAAAGAGCATGGTTTCACCGAGTCCGCGGTAATTTAACATAATGGGGGGTGAAGTATAGAAAAAAACGATAAACGCACCGATAGCAACCAGAATCAAGACCACCACCCCGGCTTGCATCAGCACATAGATACCCGCAGCCAGGGCAACAAAAAGACATACCGCCGTGGCGATTAATACTTGAGTCAACGTGACTCGCTGATCAATCAGGGGACTGTCGTGAAATTGTTGAACCTTGTTACCCAGGTTGCCCTTCTTGTAATCAAAGTAGTCGTCAATAAAATCAGCAGCCGAATGGGCCATCACGATACCCACAACCGCCGCAATGAATACACCTATGTTGATCGGTCCGCGCGAGGCAGCCATAACACCCCCCAGCAGGGCTGGCAGCAGGCTCACCACCAGAAATGGGGCACGGGCAGCTTTCATCCAGGTTAAAAGCCATTCTTTCATTCAGGTTACTCCCTAAAATTTTTCACACAATTAAAAACCCCAGACAAATCAACAGGCCGGTAGCCACATAAACAATCAAGCTATATACCGTAGCCCACAGGTAATCTACCACTTTCTGTTGGTGTGAGATTTTCACAGACAATAAAAAAGCAAAGGGAACTGTCAACAAAGCCAGCAAAGACCAGATCGGTACCACACGAGCGGCTGCCAGACAAATTAAAGTCAGGTAGGCCAACCCCGCCAGCCACCAGATGGTATTTCTATTAACATTCAACACCACCCGGCCGCTGCCCATATCCTGCACATCAAAACGGGCACTTTTAAAGTAAGCAACCAGTGTCACTAAAAAAGCTCCCGGCAGAGAGACCAGAACCGGCTGCCAGGAAAGGTGCCTGGTTAAGACATAGTAAGCACCCAGCACAACCAACGGACCAAAAGTGACAAAGATAACGGGTTCTTTTAATCCCCGTAACATCAACGGCGTAAAAAAGATGGCCACTGCCCCGCCAACGGCCGCGAGAACCAGTACCATGTTGCCTAATTGCACATAGAAGAACAAACCGATCACCAGAGCCGCAAACAGACAGGCGAAACCGGCAAAAAGGGTGTGTTCCGGTTTGAGCAACACATCGGTAAACAATGGCTTCCAACCGGCAAAGATCTTCGTATGGGCATCCCGCTGATCGGTATGGTAATGGGTGAAATAGAAATACAAGTAATCACCACCTACCTGCGCGATAAAGATAGCAAACGTAACCAGCAGGAACCAGTTTATGTTTACCTGTGTCACTTTTGCGGCTATGGCTGCCGCTTCAAGACACGGAATGATGGATGCACTGAACAGAAGGTACTTGATGAATCGGATGGCCTTCATTTGTGGAGCCGGTTGGTCTGATATGATAATTGGTTTCAATGGTTTTTACCTTCGTCTGAAAAACAAAACGGATAACCGTCAGTTATACGATTATCCGTTATTGTATCGAATTGGACACCCCGCAGCAACAACCTGATGCACGTCGGGTTTATTCAAGACGCCAGTACTCACGACCGCCGCCTTCACGAGCCATAAATTTATAATCCACCAGGTCCCGCCTTAAAAGAGCGAAATCTTCATTAAAGGCAGCCAGGGTTTCACTCACCTGCTTTTCGGTGTAGCGCTTGCCCATTTCAAAAGATTTCACCACATGACGCAGAATCACCAGATATTTCTTTTCCTGCATGGGGAAAGCCTTGATTCGTCCTTCTGAATCCAGGAATGTGGCCAGAACTTTCTGTTCAAAAACATCTTCACTCACCGGTGCTGATAGTTTCGGGAGCTCGTCTTCCTGCAGCATCTGCCGTGACATGTCTTTCAACACATCGGTTTGCAGAGAATAGATGTAATAATGACCGTCCGTACGGGCTGATACAAGCCCGGCTTTAGCTAATTTAGCCAGGTGGTGTGATGTAGTCGAAGCCCCGAGCCCCAACGCATCCGCCAGGTCTTCCACCGTATAAGATCTCGATGCCAGAAGTCCGATGATTTTGAGACGGTTTTCATCTGCCAGGGCCTTGAAAAAAGCCAGCAACTTTTCAAATTGATCTTCTTGTGTCATTTCTTCCTCTATGAATACATATTGATGTTTATCGAATTGATTCTATATGTAATATTATATTTTGTCAAGTGGCAAAGTATATGGCAAAATTTAAGGCAGGAGGGGGTAATACACATTCACCCTCCTGCCTGTTGACAGGTATCGTTATCAGACCAGAATACCGCTTAAGGAATTTAGCTTACACTATTTCTTTGATTAATTTCTCGGGAAGTTTTTCAGTCAATTCAAGATGCAGGTTTTTCAGGATGGCTTCACGCGTCTGGAGCATCTTTCGGTAATCGCGGTTGTCGGTCTGCATGATCTCCATACGAATCTCAGATATCGCCGTATCGAGGAGATCCACAAGGATACGGATATCATCCACAGACAAATCCAGTTTGATCATGGTATTCTCCTTTCAGAACGTCTGGTGTGAATCAGACCTCCCGGAGATGGCAGATCAATGGAAGCTATATGAACCGGGGGTTGAAACCCACCTGGATTTTTCCCGACCTGCTACAATGTACAGGCCGGTAAGGATTGACGCTTTTCTTGAAACAGGCGATCATCCTTACTTTTAGTCTACTGGAATCTGCAGGAAATTCAAGCGTCAGACGAGGATTACATGTCATATCATGGTATGGGATTAGGCCGGTTTACACGGGAAACCGACGAAAAGCCAAAAGTCACCTGGCCATTATTAAAACGGGTGCTGGGTTATGCCCGACCGTACAGCTGGTACCTGGCAGGTATGTTGTTTGTTATTCTGGCTACCACCGGTATCTACATGCTTTCTCCCCTGATATTGCGTGATTTAATTGATCGAACCATTCCCAACCGAGATATTCAACGCCTGATCTGGTTATCTCTGGCCTTGCTGTTTCTACCGGCCCTCCAATCCGGTTTGAGTGTATTCCAACGACGGTTGAATGCCCGAGTCGGTGAAGGTGTTATCTATGATCTGCGGGTGGCTCTCTTTTCCGGCCTGCAGCGTATGTCATTGCGGTTCTTCACAAACACCAAAGTCGGTGAATTGATGAGTCGACTTAACAATGATGTTGTTGGGGCACAGAATGCCATCAGCAATACATTTGTAGGTATCATCACCAATCTGATTCAGGCTGTGGTTGTATTTATCATCATGTTGACTTTTGAATGGCGGTTGACTTTGATCAGTATCATCATTATGCCGCTGTTTATTGTAGCCTCCAATAAAATGGCTGACAGGCTCCGCAATATCGCCCATCAGCAAATGGAAGCCAACGCCCAGATGAATGCCATGATGAATGAGACATTAAATATCGGCGGGGCTTTGCTGGTGAAATTGTTCGGCAGGCGTCAAACAGAAATTGACCGGCTATCCAGAAAAGCAAAAAATGTGGCCGATCTGGGTGTAAAACGGTCTTACACAGGCTCCATGTTTATATCGATCATTGGTCTTTTAAGTGCTGTTGGAACAGCCCTTGTTTATGGCCTGGGTGGTTATTTCGTAATTCAGGGCACCTTTACTGTAGGAACCATCGTAGCTTTTGGCTCGTATATGGGCATACTTTACAGTGCGTTGCAAAATTTATCCAATGCTCCTGTGGAATTTGCCACGTCGATCGTCAGTTTTGAACGGGTTTTTGAAATCATTGACCTGCCGGTTGACATACCGGAAGCAAAAAATCCCGTTGTTCTTTCCAGAATAGATGGGGAAATCATCTTCGATGATGTGACCTTCAAGTACGAAGCTGGTGATGAGTACGTATTGAGTGATGTACGCCGGTACGGCAGCATGGATGCTGTCACCGCAGTATTTTCAGAAACTCCACCTCCCACAGGCGAATCTGTCAGTGAAGAAACCCCGGCACATCACCAGGCACGTGGAAATGCACTGGAACACGTCAGCTTTCATGTGAAGCCAGGTCAGCTTGTAGCATTGGTTGGTCCCAGCGGAGCAGGCAAAACAACCCTGACCTATCTGATCCCCCGTTTATATGACCCGACTGAAGGCCGCATTTTTCTGGATGGGTACAATTTGCGCGATATCTCTCTGGATTCATTGTCAAATTTGATCGGTATGGTAACTCAGGAAACGTATTTATTTCACGATTCCATTCGCACCAACCTTGAATACGCCCGGATGAATGCCTCTCAGGCCGAATTGGAAGCTGCCTGCCGGACAGCGAATATTCATGATTTCATAACCAACCTGCCGGACGGGTACAACACCATAGTAGGCGAACGCGGTTACCGGTTGAGCGGCGGTGAGAAACAACGCATCGCTCTGGCACGTGTACTATTGAAAGATCCGCGCATTCTGGTGCTTGATGAAGCCACCAGCAGCCTGGACAGTGAATCTGAAGCTCTGATCCAGGAAGCCATGAAAACCGTAATGGCACGTCGAACGAGCATCGTCATTGCCCACCGCCTGAGCACCATTCTGGCGGCAGACCAGATTCTCGTGATAGACCGCGGTCAGGTGGTGGAAAAGGGGACTCACGAAGAGCTCCTTACGCTGAACGGCCTGTACACACACCTGTACAACACCCAGTTTAAAAAGGTCTAGTTTGCTGAAATTTACATAATATAGAAATCTTTATAACAAGTCCCCGCCAGTGTTCAGGCGAGGACTTGTTTGATAGACCTGAAACATTCATTTGACGAGGATAAATGTACCTGTCCGGTTGTGTGTCCGGATCCACTTCATAGCCTCTTTTTCTCCGCCAAGATCGACCCAGCCGCCCAGGTTATCATTGGTGGTGGTGTCCCAGAACAGAATATGAAAGGTGTCATTAATTTGTTCTTCTGTGAGCGGGAAGGTAACCGTGTATGTGGCACCGGCAAACGCCTCAAGAACCACTTCGTTATTGAACATCAATGTGAGGGTAAATCCATCTGTGAAGATCCAGGGTTCAGGAATGGGCGCAGGCAATTCCTCCTGAGTAATCAATTCCATTCCGGCGATGTAACCGCACATGGGTTGGTTGAAAATGGTCTCTTCGCCGGTAGGCAGGCGGATTGTACTGTTCCCTGTGCAGGAAAGCATCACAAATTCACCGCCGGTTACTGGAATAACACCGGCAGGAGGGCCAAGATAAACAAATGGGATGACTCCGATATATTCCACCGGAGTGACTGTTGTCGTACCGCCATCGTCATCACCGCCGCCACTGCTGGTTCCGCACGGATAATCCATATTCGTGACAACACCACCATCCCAGATATTCATGCTTCCCGAACCGTTGGCACTGAAGGTATTGGAATTTAGCGTGACAGTTGAACCCGCCCCGGCATTAAGGCCGTAAGAATCATTAGCCGAAAAGACACTGCACGTCACGGTAATATCGCCGGCAGTTTGAAGTTCAGCTCCATTGGTTCCATTCTCAGAGGCAGTCACTTTGTACAGGGTGATATCACCGACGGCACCGGGTTCTACATGAATACCATAGTCATGATTTCCGTTGAACTGGCTTTTTGAGATGGATAATTCTGTTGCAGTTTTAAACCAGCCGCCGAAATTGTTGTTGTCCACCGTTACGTTGCTCAATGTGATACCCTGATTCATTGCCCAGGCAGCCAGTCCATAGAAATTCGGATTGTCTGAAAACGTAGAGTTGAGAATGCTGATCCAATCACTTGCAATTAAGTAGGCACCACCGTCTACATTGTGATCCGCGTGGACTCCATCGAGCGAAATGGTCTTGGCTCCTTCCACGTACATTCCCCAGGAACTGCCGTTATTAGAGTTATGCGATGTGGATGTATTCTTGATAGTAACGTCAGCAGTCTGGCTATTGATATCAATGCCAAAATTATTGTTATTGTCAAATGTACTGTTGAAGATATTAATATATCCGCTGACGCCGTTTGCCACCAGACCACTGGCTCCTGAAGATGAACTGTTGGCATTCACATTCCGCACTTCAAGATTCGAGCCATTAACAACTCGAATGGCATCGCTGGAGCAGGGCCATCCGCTTACACAGGGTGTATTGCCATTGGAGTCAACAATCAGGTCTTTCAAAAGAACATTGTCTACATCATTCAGATAGATACCACCTTCATAGCCGTACTCATAGATATGAGTGTTGATTATTTGGAGATTGTTCGTATTACTATGAGCATAAATGCCATGGCCGCCATCTTCATCATCAATGGTTGAGTTTTTGATGGTAACGTTGTTACTGTTTTCAATATGAACACCGTTTCCCAAGCCCTGATTATTGATAGCCATATTGTCTAAGGTGACTTGATTCGAATCAGATATATAAACAGAACTTCCGCTGGTACTGAATTGCTGAAGGATGAAGTTCGAAAGGGACAACGAGCCAGAAATATCATCAATGTAGATATTTTGTGCCAGGGTGGTTGTACCAATCACCTGCCCGTAGGTAGAACTTCCCGTAGCCAGATCTACCCCGCCGATGATGAACAAATTCAGTATCGTCATAGGATGCGAACCCTGATCGATGTTAATCGTATTATGGGTCGGAGATGTATAGGTATCCTGCACATAGATCGTTCCGTAACCTCTCGACGGGCTGCTCTGGACATAGTGAATGATCGCTTCCAGGGTGGTTTCTGAATGGCACGAGGCACTCCCCGCGGCATCATGGCCCGGACACCACATTGGATCACCTGTGGTCAGAACCGCTTCAGCTTCTGTTGATCCCAGCGCAAGATTTTCTCCAGTTTCATCCAGCACCACAAGGCTGGTTCCTTCTGGCAGGGCTGCACTCAAATCTACCGGCGATTTTGTAGACAGTTCAGCAACTTCTTCGACATTAATTGGGGGTTGGAATGAATCAACCGGGAGGACTGATCCTGACTGGATAACAGGACTCGCCATTACAGGAGCACCTCCGGTTTCAGGTTCAGCATTTCCGGTCTCCTGACCATCCGTTCCTGTTTGCTTCTCTGATGAACCAGCGGTGGATTCTGTTGTTGTGGCGGCTGACGGATCGAGTGCTGCCGGCTGTTCTGTTACCACAACCTCAGGCTGAACCGGAGCGGCGGGTTCTTGTTGAACGTCCGCTGGAGGTTGTTCAACCGATGCGGGAGGCTGCACTGGCTGTTCAACAACCACAGGCGGTTGTATCACCGGTGCGGGTTCATAATACACAGTACCAGACGAAGAAGATTCTCCAGAACTTCCTTCTGCTGGAGAATCTTCTGGAACTTGCTCCGGAGGTGGTTCTTCCGGCGCGACTTCCTCACTGGCCGGGTCAGCTGGAGCAGTATCATCCGCCAAAACCACCATGCCTATGGGAATGGAAAGCCCCAGAGCATAGATGCAGACAAATACAACATAAAACAGGATCACATACCATTTTTTCTTGCCCATGTATTAACCTCCTGTTTGAGATGAATCAATGCAAGAAAACTGGAACCAGATCGGAGTTTTCACCCTATAAAGGCCATTTTTTCCAGCATTGCCATTTACACTTCTGCGGCCTGTCTGCCGGCTGGCAATCCGGCTTTACTTTTTTGCCCTGTATCACCTCCTTCCCACCTCGGGAAACCTGTTTGCTTTCGGGATGGTGGGATTGATTCTTACAAACACCAAGGATCAATTTGCCTGGGAAGGTCCAGTACCTCCATATAAAAAACAACCGGTCAATCTACATGACCGGTTTCGCTACTGGCTCCCTGCCACCAACCCCTGTTATTCAGGGTAAGCGACCAATTATTGGTGACAGATCCTGGCTTTCAACAGGAATAGTATGTTGAGGGCTTTATAGGGTTGAAAAGGAGTAATGTCTACCTGAAGCAATACAATGCTCTTCGTTCCCTGGATGACAATTTCATTATAAATAACAGGAAAAGGTTGTCAAACTTATTGATTACCAGTTATAACCCGGTCGAAGATATTGGATTTGTTTTTCCACATTTTTGATTGAATATCCACCTGATAAGAGGTTCTCTCCGGATTTCTTCAATATTGGTGAAATAAATCCAGGTAGGGGAAAAACAACATCCGCGATATCATCCGGAAGGTTAAAACTGGACGGTGGGTTTGAAACCTGCCATTACTAATTAGACAATGTGTTCCAACAAGCAAGTGTAGGGGCGCACGGCTGTGCGCCCTGCAACAGGGTCAGGATGAAACCATCGCAGAAAGACTTTCTTTGCCTTACCGGCAGATATGCATGGATTTTTACAGATTTCCTGTTCCCGGCCTTAACGTCAGGGAGCCCGAAAACAAACGTAGGGGCGCACGGCCGTGCGCCCTGCAACAGGGTCAGGATGAAACCATCGCGGAAAGACTCTCTTTGCCTTACCAGCAGATATGCATGAATTTTTACAGATTTCCTGGCCCCGGCCTTAACGTCAGGGAGCCCGAAAACAAACGTAGGGGCGCACGGCCGTGCGCCCCTACGACAGGGTTATTCAAACCGAAAATTCAGGCGATGGGCTTAAACCACATAGGCATATAAGAATTGATCGATCACCACGCCATCTTTGATGGCGCTGCTGCGCATTCTGCCTTCCAATTGGTAACCGGCTTTTTCAAGAACCCGGGCGGATGCCCTGTTATGCGCAAATGGGACGGCAAAAACCCGGTGCAGGTTATGTGTCTTGATGGCATATTCAGTAACAGCCACAAGTGCCTCTGTCACAATGCCTTGACCCCAGAAGGGCTCCCCCAACCAGTACCCGATTTCGGCAGAGATTCGTTCAATATCCGAATGCAGCACAAACCCGATCCCGCCGACAACCTGGTCATCCACGCAGATGGCAAAATTGGTTTCAGGTTTCAATGACATAGCATGGTCTATAAACGCCTTGCCGTTTTCTAACGTGTAAGGATAAGGAAACCCATCTCGTAAATTTTTCGAGATATTTCGATTATTGGCATATTTGGCCAGAGAACCGGCATCTTCCGGTCGGTACGACCGGATTACACAGTTTTTCAATTTCAATTCCATTATTCCCTCAATTTACAAAAAAACTCAGTCTGTTGAAGGATACTCATACCCTTCAATAATAATCAAATCTCCGCTGGATACCGGCTTGCGGAATTCAATAGCCCTCTGGTATTCAGGTGAATAATAGCAATCTATTGCCGCCTGGTAACTGGGAAATTCCAACACCACATTACGCGACCGGCTGGTGCCTTCAGGATTCACAAAGCGGCCTGCCCGTACAATATGACGCCCCCCGAACCTTTTAATCGGTTCAACGTTGGCTGCCAGATAGTCTTTATATTTTTCATCATCATCTACATCTATACGAACAATCCAGTAACCTTTTAACATATAGACTCCATAATCAGAACGTCAGATTTTCAGCAGTGTCATTCCAGCAGTTTTTCGATCTTAAACACAACCGGTCGGGTGCCATCTGTACAACAGGCAATGAGGTGATCGCCGCCTTCATACCACATCCCAAAATTGCCACCCGCGTAATATGCTGTGATGACCTTGTAAATATCATCCCATGCCCACGGGCAGAATCCTGGCGGCATTCCGCTGACGGAATCAGCGATAAACACCTGCCCTTCTTTGAACACATCGCAGGGCCCCAGAGTCTTCCTGCGTTCCTTTTCAACATATTCATCCACCAGGTCTTTGTTAAACATGGTTTTCAGCACGGTTATTTTGCATTTACTCATTTTGTTATTCCATTGGACATTGAAGGTTTAAAAAAAGGAATGTGACAGATTCAAAATACAACCCGCTCTTTTCTGAACCTTGCAAAGATTATATCGTGCTCGATGTGTTTTTTGCTTACAAAATGGATCTCATGCTAATGAGTATTCCATTTTCTATTTGTTCAGAGTCTGTACAAACCCATTACACGAATTTCTACAGAGAATATACTTGCATACAGAAAAAGGAGAAAAACATGGCCCATCTTTTTGAACCTCTCACCGTTCGTAGTATTACCCTCCGAAATCGGATCGGTGTTTCCCCGATGTGCATGTACAGCTACAAAGATGGCCTTTCAAATGATTGGCAGGTAGTTCATCTGGGAGCGCGGGCAGTGGGTGGTGCCGGCTTGGTCATTTCTGAGGCAACAGCCGTTGAACCGCGTGGACGGATAACGCCTCATGACGTGGGGATCTGGTCGGATGCGCATATCGAACCGTTTACCCGGGTGACCCGTGCCATTAAAAGCAATGGCGCTGTTCCCGGTATACAGATTGCCCATGCCGGAAGGAAAGCCAGTACCAACCGACCGTGGGATCATAACGGTTCACCCATCCAACCGGACGAACCTGACGGTTGGCCGGTGGCCGGACCCAGTCCAATCGCATTTAACGATGATTATCCAGTCCCGCACGAGCTCAGTGTGGAAGAGATTCATGCCATTCAAAACCTGTTTCGAGACGGCGCCCGGCGTGCCCTCACAGCCGGGTTTGAATGGCTGGAAATCCATGCTGCGCACGGCTATCTGCTTCATAGCTTTTATTCACCCCTCTCTAATCACCGGACAGATGATTACGGCGGAAGTTTTGAAAATCGTATCCGGTTCCTGATGGAAACCGTCAAGATGATCCGCTCTGTCTGGCCGGAAAAATTACCTCTGGCCGTGCGTATCTCCGGCACCGATTGGGCAGAAGGCGGCTGGACGGTGGAGGAATCAGTGGAACTCGCCAGACACTTGATGAAAGAAGGGGTGGATCTGGTGGATTGCTCTTCCGGCGGAGGTGTTTCCGGTGTACATATTCCAACAGGCCCGGGGTATCAGGTACCCATATCTGAAGCCGTGCGTAGTACCGGCATTCTGACGGCTGCCGTGGGTCTGATCACCAATCCTGAACAGGCGGATGCTATCATCCGCAGCGGTCAGGCTGACATCGTCTTGCTGGGACGTGAAATGCTTCGCAACCCATACTGGCCATTACAGGCATACAGATCGTTAAAGCAACCTGCACCAATTCCGTCACAATATCTGCGTGCTTTCTAGCAGACAAAACCCTCTATGACAAGGGAATAAAAAAGTGCATTTTTCAAAATGCACTTTTTTTATCACTGTTACTACGAGATAAACTCACAGAGTATGGTTTATATTGGTTCGTCGTCGAATTTCTTTCCGCAAAGAATGTTCCAACATCGGGCGCTCGTGTGAAAGAATGTTTCGTTTGACGGTATCAGATGTCCCTGCCATAAGGGCATTGGCCATACCATAAACATCATTACCATTCTGTGCAGCCAACCTGTTCAAGGGCACTCCATTCAAGATTACCGATACAAGTCGGTTAATTCTCACGGGTTTTTCACTGCCTGTAACATTATTCGAAATCATATACTGCTTCTCCTTTTTTAAGCGGGCGGTATTATATCGTATGATTTCGAATTCTTTTGGGTCTGATACCCATCATGAGAAGATTATTAACTTCCGCAATAATCTCTTTCAATAAAAAAGAGGCGTATGCTGAAAACCTTAGTTTACCTGTCACATCATGGAAAGAAAATTTTCCCGCTTTGATTTGTTTATCCAAACGCATATTTTTGAATTGTGATAATGACTATTGTTTCGCGTTTGCCTGCTCGGTTAATTGACGCACCCAATCAGCCTTGTTGGCTTGAGGCGGTTGATATACCTCAAATTTGTCCAGCAATTTATCTGGCTGATCATCAATCTGGATCATCTGACGGTGAACTGGTTCTACAAACTGCTGGTCAACCGTAAGGTCCAGGAAGCGGATCATATCATCGTAATATCCACAGGTGTTTAACAAGCCGCAGGGTTTAGTATGGATCCCCAATTGTGACCAGGTGAGAATTTCAAACAATTCTTCCAGGGTTCCCAATCCGCCGGGCAGCGCAATGAAACCATCAGACAGCTCAGCCATTTTAGCTTTTCGCTCATGCATGGTTTCAACAACGTACAGATTGGTCAATTTTGTGAAGGCGACTTCCTGTTCAACAAAATTGCGGGTGATAACGCCAATGACCTCTCCCCCTTTTTCCAGACAGGATCTTGCTGCCTGTCCCATCAGCCCGACACTGGCCCCGCCATAAACCAGGGTGATTTTCCTTTCCGCCAGTGTTGTCCCCAGAATACTGGCAGCTTCCATATACTCTTTCTTCAATCCTGGGCTTGACCCGCAAAAAACACAAATATGTTTCATGGTTTATTCCTCTTTATTTAGATCACAATTCCGCCTGCTACACCATTGACGACAACCCTGTCTTATTATCGGTCAACTTTCTAATTACATTCTAAAGGCTATTCTACACATATTTCCGACGCGCAAATTCATTCTGACACACAATTGCCACAAAATCATGCTATGCTTTGCCATATGCAAACGTCAATTCTCGTTGTGGATGACGAACCGGCGGTTACCGATCTTCTGGCATACAACCTGCGCAAGGCTGGTTATCAGGTGTATATTGCCGCCGATGGTGAATCGGCCTTAAAGATAGCGCACGATGATCATCCAGACCTGATCTTGCTGGATGTGATGATCCCCGAGCTGGATGGATTGGATGTATGCCGTGAGTTGCGCAAAACCAGCTCTGTGCCAGTGATCATGATCACTGCCCGCGGCGAAGAGGTTGACCGTGTGGTGGGGCTTGAGCTGGGGGCGGATGATTATGTTACCAAACCATTCAGTGTACGCGAGCTGATGGCTCGCATTAAAGCCGTCCTCCGCCGCAGTCCGTTGTATGAAAAAGAAGGGACAAAAACAACTACGCTTCACGGTAAAGGCGGTCTGGTATTGGATATTGGTTCGCGTAAAGCTTGCATAGATAATGTCACAATTTCCCTTACCCGCCTCGAGTTTGACGTTCTTCTTTTGCTGTTGCAAAACGCCGGCCGGGTATTAACGCGTGAACGCCTTCTGGAACAGGCCTGGGGATATGAGTTTGCCGGTGATAACCGTGCGGTTGACAGCACTATTAAACGTCTGCGGGCAAAATTACGATCAATCTCATCAGAAGCTGATTGCATTGAAGCCGTCAGGGGCGTCGGTTATCGGATGGAGGTCTGAAAATGTTTCGCACTCTGCGAGGGCGAATATTCCTGAATGGACTGGCCATCCTTATCCTTGGTTTGGGTATTGCCGGTTTCTTTTTCTGGCGGGCAGTCGAAGCTATGTATGTGCAAACCGAGGCAGAAAACCTTCTGGCGCAGGCTGAATTGACTGCCGCCGCCTATAATAATAATAACCAACCCTTACCGGCCGTTCCTGCTGAAAGCTATTCGCAGGTATCTAATGTAATGCCCGGTATTCATACCCGGCTTCTCGGGACCGAAGGAACCGTGCTCATCGGGCTGCCATTGGCATCTGACTCTCCTGCGGTGCAAATGCCTCCTGCTGAAGGAAATGCCCTGATCACGCCAGATGAATTATCAAAACGCCCGGAAATACAGTCTGCCCGAAATGGGATTGCAGCCACGTTTGTACGAACAGTTACTGCAGGTAACCGACGTGTGCTTTATGCCGCCGCTCCAATACGTGATGCCTCAGGCGAAGTCAGCGGACTGGCATATCTGGCCATGCCACTCCCCGGCAATGGTCTACCGGCAGGTTTTACCCTCCAACTTGTTGGAGCCGGGTTGGTTGCGGTGATTCTGGCTCTGGCGGTCGGCTTTTTGCTGGCCCGGCAGATCACAACGCCGGTATCTGCATTGGCAAAAGGCGCCTCCAACGTCAGTCATGGCGACCTGACCCAGACAGTTTCGGTGAACAGCCAGATAGATGAGCTGGACAACCTGGCAGACACTTTCAACTACATGGTCGCCAGTCTCCAGAAATCAAACCAGGCACAGAATGCTTTTGTGGCCGATGTTGCCCACGAATTGCGTACTCCCCTGACGGTCATCAAAGGCACCATCGAGACTCTGGAAGACGGCGCCATGGACGATCTGGCCGGAAGAGGACCCCTGCTTGAATCCATGCAAAAAGAAACGGACCGTCTTATTCGACTGGTTAATAATTTGCTGGTGCTCACCCGCGCCGATGCCGGAATGTTGAAACTTCATCTGCAACCACTGAACCTGACCGATCTCGTCAGGCAGCGTTGTGACCGCCTTTTACCTCTGGCAATTGGCAGAAATATCACCTTCGATATTCAATCTGCCAATCATTCCCTTGTTCGGGCAGATGAAGACCGCCTTGCTCAGGTGCTGGACAACCTGCTGGATAATGCCATCCGGTACAGCCCTGAAGGAGGAAAGATCATCATAACCATCACACCGGATGGTTCCAATTGGTGTTGTGCCGTGAGTGATTCGGGACCAGGAATTCCACCAGAGCACCTGCCATTTATATTTGACCGTTTCTACCGGGTAGAAACATCCCGCCGCCGGCAGGGTGGAGAAGCAGGTCTCGGTCTTTCCATCGCCCGCTCCCTGATACAAGCTCAGGGAGGTCTGATCTTGGCAGAAAACACCCCTGGCGGAGGTGCCACATTTGTGATTCGTCTTCCGGCATCTGATGACTGCCCGGAAGCTGCTGGTCTTCTGACATCAAACTGACACGATCAACTATTAATCTAATGGGAAACAGGAAAGGAGTTTCCCATGAAGATTTCAACCTATTTTCAGATCGTTTTAGTCGTTGTCATCCTGGTGCTGCTGACCGGTGCACCGGGAATCAGTCCGGTATATGCGCAGGATATCACTCCCGTAAAAACTGAAACACCGGCCGCCAGTTGTAATACCGGGCGCAGTATAAACGTCACCGGCACCGCCCAGATCAACGTCATCCCTGACAGGGCAACCATTCAGCTTGGCGTACAGTCAAACGGGGCTTCAGTGGACGCGGTTCAGGATTCCAATAACAAAGCTATTCAACGGGTCATAGCCGCCATTAAAGCAGAAAATGTTGATCCGAAAGATATTGCCACAGATGTATATAGTATTGAGCCTGTATATGAAAATTATGATTCACTTTATATCAAGGGATATCGTATCTATAACACTATTGCTGTGACGGTACGGGATGTAAAAAAGACAAGTTCAGTACTGGCAGCCGCCCTCTCCGCCGGGGCCAACCAGGTGAATGACGTGAGTTTCTACACCAGCGAATTGCGTAAATACCGCGATCAAGCCCGTCAATTGGCCATGACAGCGGCCAAAGAAAAAGCTCAGGCGCTGGCTTCAGCTTCGGGTGGTGAGACGGGCTGTGTTCTGAGTATCAATGAAAATTCATGGTCATACTATAACGGTTGGTGGTACGGATCCAATCGTTTGGGCAGCCAGATGACCCAAAATGTCATTCAAAATGCCAATCCAACGGTTAGTACCTCAGCAACGAGTTCAGGGGATGAACCGGTGAGCCTCGGACAAATTTCTGTGAAGGCGGAAGTCAGTGCTTCATTTGCTCTAAAATAAACAACAATCACCCCGAAGAAAAACCAGGATGGCTCTATTTCCCAATAGTATACTTATGGCCTGACGATCCTGATACAGGAGGATTATGTGAATTCAGGCAATCTGCTTTCAGCCAGGCCATATCTCATTGACATCACATTGCTGCGGGGAAATGTGCCATCCTGGACAGATTATCCTTTCAATATTCCAGCCATACAGCAGTTGGAAACCCTCACATTCCACCCGGCTGTGACGTATTTCATCGGCGAAAACGGAACCGGTAAATCGACCCTGATGGAAGCCATCGCCCAGATTATGCGGTTCAATCCGGAAGGCGGGACCCGTAACAGCCTTTTTTCCACCCGTGATACCCATTCGAGTCTGCACGAGTATCTCAAACCGGGAAGAAGTTACAAAGCACCGAAAGATGGATTCTTTCTTCGAGCAGAATCTTTTTATAATCTGGCTTCTTTTATAGACGATGTGGAATATACCGGCAGTTATGGCGGAAAATCACTTCATGCGCAATCCCATGGAGAATCTTTCCTGGCTTTGCTGACTCAAAAATTCAAAGGCGGCAGCCTGTATCTACTGGATGAACCAGAGGCGGCACTCTCACCTTCACGGCAGCTTTCCGCCCTGGCGGTCATTCACAAACTGGTAAAAGCGGGGTCACAATTCATCATTGCCACCCACTCCCCCATTCTGATGGCCTACCCGGATGCTCACCTGTATCTATTTACTGAGACAGGCATTCGGAATATAAAATACGAAGAAACAGATCATTATCAGGTGGCAAAAGATTTTCTCAATCATCGTGAGCAGATGTTGAGCGTTTTGTTTGAAGAAGAATCTCAGAAATCTCCCATAGACTAGTTGTCGTGTTTCTCCGGCCTCTTTAACCTGGTGAAATCGGGTATAAGGAAAGGCGTGGAAGCCTTATACGCCGTATACGCTTCCCCGAAACGGGCTTCCAATTCATGTTCTTCAAAGAGTTTGACATAAGTTACAAAGAGCCCGGCAAAGAATAAAACACACAGCAAAGCCGAGATGGACCCGGTCAGGATGGCCACTCCCAGGTAAGCCATGATTGCCCCAAAGCCCATGGGGTTGCGGCACAGGCGGAATGGGCCTCTCACCAGCAGCACTTTTGTAGCCACTACGGGTATCGGTGTTCCCCTGGCAGCAAACAACTGGTCAGAAATAGGCCAGAGTGCAAATAAAAAACCAGAAAGTACAATCAAGCCTCCCACGATATATCCAACGGTTCCCAGTGAAATGCGCTGAAAAGACCATAGAGCATCCAATCTTGGTGCATAACCGAACAGCAGATATGGGATCAATAGGGCGAAGACCATTCCGGCAGCCAGCGTGACTACCAGCCGTACCGCCAGCGGATATTCCCTCCGGGTTAATCGGGTAAAGGTTTTCATACGCCTCCCTCCCTCAAAAACCAACCGATTGTCAGGATGATTTCTTCCATCATACCCACACATTGATGAAATTCAAGAGCAAGGAGGAAAAGTAATTCTGGTATTCCGCCCGAGATTAAACCGATCTTGCAGCTGCCATACCGGCCAATGCTCCGCTGCTGAAGGCAAATTGCAGGTTGTACCCCCCGCAAGGACCGACCACATCAAGAGTCTCACCCGTCAGATACAGGCCTTTTACCTTCATTGATTCCATTGTTGAAGGATCCACCTGTGTCACCGGTACACCGCCGGCAGAAACCTGACAATAATCAAAATCACGCACCCCCTTGATCGGTAAACGAATATCTTTCAGGAAAGATTCAAGCTGTTTGCAGGTTTTATCATCCAGTTGATTCAACGTCATGTTTTCTGAAAAGCGTGTGTATTTCATGAGCACATCGGCCACTTTTGGGGCGAAAAATGCCTCAAAGAAGACTTTGAGCGGTAAATTCGAATCTCGCTTGTTAGCTAAAAGATCGTTAAATTCCCTCGAAACGAAGGCCAACAGATCGAGTGACAATGTCAACCGTGATTCAGGCCGGGCGGAAACGATGTGGCTGACATTCATGACGGCAGGCCCATTTACCCCCCATTCCGTGAAGATCATATTCCCTGTCGAAGAACCGAGACAGGTATGACCCTCCCATACTGAGGCTTTCACATCCAATCGCAGCCCCTGCAGAGACTTCAAGTCTCCCAGATCAACCAGCAACGGGGCAAGTGCAGGCCGCACAGGCAGGATGGTATGACCCAGCTTTTGAAGCAAAGGGTAAAGCTCGCCGCGGGAACCAAGAGAAGGATATGCCTTTCCACCTGCAGCCACCACCACCCGGTCAAATTTCCTTTCCCATTCCCGTTCACCGGTGGCATATCGGACGATGAAGCCCTGTTCAACAATCCGGATTTGATTCACCCGGGAAGACGTTAACAGTTTTACACCGGCCATCGCAAGTGCACAGGAAAAGGCATCTACAACCGAATGTGCTGATTCTGACAGGGGGTAATACCAGCCATCATCAGTTTTGTGTATCGGAATGGCCATGCCAGACAGCATTTCAATCAACTGCCTGACACCAAACCGTCCGAGCAGCGTTTCCATCCATTGACCATCGGCACAGGCATACGCACCGGCTGAAACAGCCTCATTGGTGATATTGCACCGGCCGCTCCCGGTGACCAGCAACTTGCGTCCGGCCGTCTCGTTGCGTTCGATCAGGGTTACATCACCCCCATGCCAGGCTGCCTGCAGGGCAGCCGCCATCCCCGATGCACCCGCACCAATCACCGCAATTTTCATAAGCAGATTATATCGGATGCCCGAACAGCCTGACAACGGAAGAATCGCTATACGATTGCCAGGTTTGAAACTGGTATTTTCCTTTCAACCACTATAAATGATCTTTTTTTGGTCTGGTCAATCTACATGCGGAATCAATCAGATCACTGAAAACCCATCAATAATCCTCGAATGAGCTTGCATTTTTGAAAACCAGTGCATGCAGGTATGCATGATGAATAATACGGAAAAGTGCTCCACACGCTTTTCATTCTCCATTCAAAAGAGTGCAAGATCATTCAAGACGATTCGGCATGGTCATCCTAAAATCTCCTTATATCAATTTTGGAGGAAAACAATGAATAACATTATTGACCAGGGTATCATCGCCACGGTTGATGGAGAATTGAGTTTGTCCCTAATCCCATGGAACAAACATGCCACCTGCGAGGGTGTTTTTCTAAAGCACCTGATCAAAGGAGAACAAACCGGAGGGAAATTCAGCTGCCATCTGGTTAAAGTACAGGCCGGCTGCCAGATAAGTGATCACATTCATCCGGAAAACTGGGAATTGCACGAGGTCGTTTCAGGGGAAGCCATCGGGATCATTGAGAACAGACAGATCAGTTATGAACCTGGAACCTGTGCCGTTATACCGCAGGGAAAAATCCACAGGGTAGTGGCTGGCGATCAGGACCTTTATATAATGGCCAAATTCATTCCCGCTCTTCTGTAAATTCTCATTTAAAAAAGGGGTGATACCGAGGAAAATTCCTCGGTGCCACCCTGATTTTGATTTAGAAACCGGCCTGGTGTAACACCAATAAATTCCTTGAAGAATCGGGAAAAATGGCTCTGGTCAGAAAAGCCCATCTGACTCGATGTATCAATGATTGATCGTGTTTCCAGAAGGACTTCCATTGATTTCTTTACCCGGTTTTGCAATAGATATGTATACGGAGGGATGCCAATTTCTTCTCGAAATAATCTGTTCAAATAGAATGGACTGACATGCGCCTGATCGGCCAGGTCATCCAATCGAATAATCTGATCAAGATTCCTGTCTATATAACAACAAATCTGTTGGATTACAGGGTGAATTTCTGTTACTGACTTGCCAGGGCTGGCAGCTACTGCATAATCACATATCAATCTTTCAAGCAGAGAGAATAATTTCTCCTGTCTGTTGGAATCATGGTTGTTCCGGTTGTACAGATAAGAAGAAAATCGGTCTGTGATGAGCGGATCAATGATTTTCACTTTTGGAAAAAATGGGATCTCCTCTTTGTTCCATATCTCTCGGGAAACCTTCTGCATAATTGGCAGGTAGATGGAAATAACGCTGTAATCATGGTTTTTCCCACCCATTCTTCTGCAAGAATGAGGTTGAAGAGGGTTGATAATGAAACATTGATTGGCCGAAAGGACCTCTGTTTCATTATCTGTCTGGATAATCCGTTGTCCCTTTGTGACGAGACCCAGAGAATAGGAATGGTGAATGTGCTTCGGAAAATCATGATCAACATTCGTCCCATCAATT
Source organism: Leptolinea tardivitalis (assembly GCF_001050275.1). Lineage (GTDB taxonomy): Bacteria > Chloroflexota > Anaerolineae > Anaerolineales > Anaerolineaceae > Leptolinea > Leptolinea tardivitalis. The sequence goes on along the minus strand of NZ_BBYA01000009.1, from coordinate 333,658 downwards.
ATGCCTATCCCCGAATGATCTTTGGCCGGTGAATATTTAATACCGGCATCGGCTGATTCTTCGTGCTGCGTTTTCATATACCCGGCTGATGCCCTCATATAGTCAATATTTTAATATCTCATGTGCATTCATATAACCTGCCATGAGAGAAGAAAAAGGAGCTGCTCCATTGAAGGCAGCTCCTTGATTTGTAACTTTAACCTATCCTTTTACCGCTCCGGCCACTACACCTTTGATGATGTATTTTTGCAATGATAAATAGAAGATGATGATTGGCAGGATCGCCAGTACCAGCATGGCCATCATGGCGCCCATATCACGGCTGCCATACCCACCCTGCAGGTACTGGACGGCAATCGGGATGGTTTTGTAGTTGTTTCCAATCACCAGGTATGGCAGCAGGTAATCGTTCCAGATCCACATGGTGTTTAATATTGCCACGGTGATACAGATCGGTTTGAGAATCGGGAGTACCACCAGGAAGAACGTCTGGATCGGGCCGCAGCCGTCGATAACCGCGGCTTCTTCTATTTCGTGTGGGATTCCCTTAATAAAGCCGCTAAAAATAAAAACAGACAGACCGGCACCAAAACCCAGGTAAAGCACAATAATACCCACCGGATTGTCGAGATGACAAATATTGGCCATTTTTGACATGGTGAACATGACCATTTGAAAAGGCACAATCATTGAAAACACAAGCAGGTAATACAGGAACGAGCTGAATTTTGATTTTACCCGCGTGATACACCAGGCTGTCATGGAAGTAAACAGGACAATCGTCCCCACCGAAAAGACCGTGATGAACAGAGAGTATCCGAAAGCCGGCAGGAAGCCAGTTTTTTCAATGCCGCTGAAATAGTTTTTTATTCCGGCAAATGTCTCAGCTGTTGGCAGCGCAAACGGCGTATCTGAAATATAGAATCTTCCCTTGAAAGAATTCATCAATACCAGCAGCATGGGAAACAAATACAGGAGAGCCAGGATCAGCAATAAGATGAATAGAATCCGTTCTCGAATTACTTCCCGATTTTTCATCAGCTTTCAACCTCCCGACTTCTTGTCAGGCGTAACTGGATTAACACAATGGCGGCCACAATCATAAAGAACATCACCGCTTTTGCCTGCCCAACACCTTCAGACCCAATCCGGCCATAAAAAGTGGTAAAGATATCCAGAGCCAGCATGGCTGATGCCCGGTCCGGGGCTCCAGCCGTGAGGGCCAGGTTCTGATCAAATAGTTTGAACGAATTGGCTACTGTAAGAAATGTACAAATCGTGACCGCTGGCATCACCATGGGGACGATGATGCTTTTGAGAATCTGCCAGGCATTCGCGCCGTCTATTTTGGCCGCTTCGATCAATTCATTGGAAATGCTCTGAATCCCAGCGATATAGATGATCATCATATATCCGACCATCTGCCAGTTCATTAGAACCACCAATCCCCAGAAGCCATAGCTGGCATCGAAGGTGATATCCACCCCAAAATTGATCAGTATCCCATTTATCAGCAATTGCCAGATATACCCCAATATGATGCCGCCGATCAGGTTCGGCATAAAGAAGATGGTTCTGAAGATGTTCGTTCCAGGGATTGAGCGGGTGAGTAAATAAGCCAGAAAAAAGGCGAAGACATTGATCAATACAACAGATACAATGGCAAATTTGATGGTGAAAATCAGCGCATTGATGAAGTTCTGGTCATCGGTAAAAGCCAGAATGTAGTTATTGAAACCCACCCATGAAGCATCCGTCACTGTTCGAAACTCGGTGAAAGAAAGGTAAATGCCTGCCAGAAAAGGGATGAAAAAAGCAATCACAAAAGCCAGTAAAGTAGGCAGTGTGAAAAAGACATAATACTTCTTCGGCATCTTTTGCACGGGGAACTCCTGCTCTGCGGAATTTGCCGCACGTCATTGAATTGGCCTCCCGCACAAACTGGCAGTGCGGGAGGCCAGGAAAAAACCGGAGTATTATCTTATCTTGCGCTTTCTTTCTTCCATTGTTCAACCACCAGTGTTTTGACGTCATCCCACTTCATATTACCCTGGGCATATTTCAATAACGCAGCTCCGAAATTGTCTTTAAAAGTCTGATTCGGGAATTTGACAAAATTCCAGGCGACATTGTACAGATTCGTATCGGCCATATAGCGCATCACTTCCTTTGCCAGAGGGTTGGTTGGTTTTTCATTTTCAGCAAAGGTGTCAAATGGGGCAATGAATTTCAAATCATTGGTCACAAAGGCTTTGCCTTTGGGTGTGCTGTACAGCCAATAGATGAAATCTGCTGCCATCTTTTGCTTTTCGGCAGAAGCCTTACTGTTGATGGCAAAGAAGTTCTCTGTACCTACGCTGATGGACTGCTTTTCCTCACCAGGCATGCCGGTGTAGATGGGCAGGAATTTCACATCTTCAGCTTTAACCGTGTTACCGTCAACCCCGGCGATCTGGTCCCACGCCCAGTTGCCATTTTGCACCATGGCAGATTGACCGAGCGCAAATTCAGCCATTGAGTCATCCACACTCTTGCTGCCCAACAATTTGGGAGAGGTTACAGAGTTGTTCAAATAAAGATCGAAGATGTTTTTAAAGTTATCGGCGTATTGGAATTTGATCTCTTTGGTGGCATCACTGGCAATATCTACTTTATTGTCCCGCCATTCATAAAACACCGGAATATTGGCCAGGTGAGTCTGCCAGCGCCAGTCTTCACCGGGTTTCAGGGAAGTGGAAGAAAACACACCCTTGATCCCTAACTTGTCTTTCTTCGCGGTCATATCTTCAACGACCGCTTTTAATGTGGCGAAGTTTTTCACCTCATCCATGGATTTGGCTTTGGCGCCATCCAGGGCGAAGTACTTCGTCATGATGGCATTGTTATAGATAATCCCATACGCCTCAACAACGTACGGAATACCGTATACGCCATCACCCGAAGTCACTGCCATGGATTTGTCTGATAGATGCTTGTAAAGGTCGGTATCTTTCAAGTCCGCACAGTACCCCTTCCAGGATTGATACCCGACAGGGCCATTAATCTGGAATAGCACCGGAGCATCGGCCTTGGCTATTTCAGATTTTAATGTTTGCTCATATGTTCCAGATGCCGCAGTGACTACTTTCAACGTGACGCCGGTTTCTGCCTTATAAGCATCGCCAATCTTTGTGTAAACCGGCGCCTGTTCCGGCTTAAAGTTGAGAAAATAAAGCTCGCCCCCATCTGCCTTTGCCGGGGCAGATGGAATAAATGCCGAGAGCACCATTACCAGGACTGCCAGAATGCCAATCAAGCTCATTGATCTTTTAGACATCTCTCATCTCCTTAAGAAATTGGTTTTTTTCTCTACTTCAACGACGTTGAAATTTTAGAAATCAACCACCTCCCTTCGTGCGAGGTTAAGAGTATGCAGTTTTAAATCAACAGCGCTTAGTCGGATTGGCTGTGATGAATTTCCCCCGTTCAGGATCAATCAGGATTTAAGGAATTTGTCTGATTTCACAATATTGTGACATCTTAATCCCGGTACATCCCTTTTTTCATTGTTATCCGATGGTACCCTTCTCTCCTTTCGCCCCATACCACCTGGTGGTCAGATAAATCCTTCGTAAAACGAAGGTTTTCATATCCTCTTTTATTATGAGATTATCAGTATATATCAGATTTTCAAAATATGCTTAAAGATTGGTTGGCAGGTCATCATTTTATTCCAACCTGCCAACACAAAAAGGCAGATAAACTCAGATCAATATCTGTCCCACTGGCCGGCGGAGAGAACCTGGCATTAATTGTGCATGTCCAAAACGCACAAGCATCTGTGGCCGTGCGCCCTTTAGATGGAGCGACTCTGTCATCTCACCACGAATCTCCGGCACTTCTATCGGCTGGTTCAATAAGGCAGATTGAATATTCAACGCGGTCATTTGTAATACCAGCCGTTCATAAATCCGGCCGGTTTTTACCCATTCAGATCGTGAATCTGTTTCAGTGGAAATCATCACTGCACCGGCTGAGCTAACCAATTTCTGAATATCTTCTTCCGCCTGCTTCTCTGGTTTTATACCAGAGATAAATAATTGACCAATAAACCGGGGCACTTCCGGGTTGCCGGAACAGCGTGTATACAAACCGTCCATGGAAAGGGCTTCTTTTTTATTAAACCGAAGCCAATGGATTAATTCGTTGATGAACAAAGGATCAGAATATTGCTTTATTGTGCTCTGTCTGATGAACTCCGAGAGGGTGGTAATTTCGTCTGATTCATTGAAAAAATCGACGAAAATTCCGTCAATCACCGGCAAAGCCATTAATTTGTCCAACTCAGCGGATTGTACAGTATTTCCATCATACATTGACCGAGTATTCTGCCGTAATGCTAATGCGTTAAATAATTCATCCTGCTCTGTTTCTGCGTCCTTCAGGTCTATATTGATTTTTTCAGAAATATCAGGATATGTTACTTCTGTGTTTAATCCCGCCGCTCTTGCCGCCACCACCAGGTTCTCAAGTGCACACCCGAGACTGATCCACAATTCCCGATCATCTGGATCAACAACCGGTAACCGCCTGGAAAGATCCGGAAGAATGGTAATTCCTCTCTCCGTTATTTCAAATTTCCAAGGCTGCGCATTATGTCCGCTGGCCGCCAGGGAAGCCATCTGGATCAATTCCTTTTTTTGTTCCAACATTGACATTTCCTTCGATTTGTTTGGTTTACTATTTACCGCCCCTGTAGGCAAATCTACCCAGGGTTGGCAGGTGTCCAGCAGACCAATACTGACGGCGGCGATACCAACCATGCCAGAAATTTTCAGAAAATCACGTCTGGTCATCTCTTTTTTCTTCATTCATTCTTCCTATCATCATTGCGATATGGCTTTAAAACCTGCATAACCAGATCTACACCATGATCAAAATCGGATTTTTGTACGCATTGTCCCATCCCCTCAAGGTAAAGGAGGTAGTGATTGGAAACAATCCAGGCTATGGTCAAGAGATCGTCCATTTCTTTTTCTGTGGTAGTTGGTTTGAAAAGACCGATCTGAATAGCTTCTTGAATGATCTTTCTCTGACGAGTTAACCGCATATGGGTCATTTCTGTGTGCCGCGCATAGAGCTGACAATCAGCATTAATCAAGGCGATTGTTTCCCGGTTGAAGAATCGGTAACGCCAGAGTAATTCGAAATTATCGCGGACAAAGTATTTGATGGAATCGTTCAAGTCTTTCGGCCGCGCATCCACCCTCTCATAGACCTGATCCCAATCGCAGATCATCATTTCATAGATTTCGCGGATAATATGAGCCTTATCATTAAAATGGTAATAAAGGTTGCCCGGGCTGATTTTGGCTTCTTTGGCGATCAGATTAGTCGTTACCCTGGCAGTACCTAATTCATTAAAAAGTGAGATGGCTGTCTTTAAAATGGCATCTTTTACGGTCATAGGTTATCCTTTAGAGTAATTACTCTAATATTAGAGCATATACTCTAATATGTCAAGGGCTTTTTCTTGTTGCCCGAAAGATCTGATGGAATAAAAAATCCAGCAGGAATCAGTTGTAGATAACCCTGCTGGATATGTAAAAACAATCTGTAAAGACTTTACTTCTCTGCCACAATCACATCTTTCAATTCGCGTTTCGGCACGTGATGAACGTGTTTATCATCCCGCCAGTATTTGATATCTCCATTCGAACCAACCGGTTCCACCACGACTTCTTCCACCGGTTTTCCAAGAGCAATCACATACAAAACATCAAAGGTATCCGGAATTTCAAGCAGGGTTTTCAAATTCTCGCGCTTTACAGTGGCAATGATGCAGCCGCCCAGTCCCTGTTCCACTGCGCCCAAAAGCAGTGTCTGACAGGCAATGCCGGGATCAATGCCAAAGTTTTCCGAGATGGTTTTATCTCCCAGCATGACAATGTAGGCAGCAGGACGTTCCCCTTCGATGGGACCATCCCAATCCTTTAAATAGCCAGCCCATCCAAGAAGTGGATAGATCTTGTCACACAGGTCTTCAGAAGTTACCAGAATATACTTCAAAGGCTGGGCATTCCTGCCCGAAGGAGTCAAACGCGCAAGATCGCACAGGTCGCGCAGCACGGCTGGATTGATCCGCGCTGTCTGGTTAAATCTTCGGTAACTCCGGTTTCGCAAAACCAGGTCTTTCAACATGGCAGTCTCCTGAAAAATTGGTTATTGGTACGAATATTATATGTCATCAGTGCAGTCATTTTTATGAAGATACACGTACAGCCCGCATCTCCTGCTGTAATATCCAGGTTTGACCATTATCGGTGGAAATTTCTCCCCGCCACACAAATGAGCTCGCGGTTATTTCAGTAAAACTCCAACGCTCCAATTGAGTCAAATTGTATCCACAACCCTCGTTGATCATTCTATCGCCCACCTTACGCCCAATGAGGTGTACGAATTCTCTGCCATAGGGCTGCATCCAGACAATATGCCAGGCATCCAGAGAAGGATCATAACAGCGCAGGGTGGTGCCGTAATTTTCAGGTGGAGCTCCTTTAACAAACAATACATCCTGAACTCCCCTACCTCCTAGAATCCATCCGAAATGCCATTCCCCTTTCTTCTGAGTCTGCGCGCCCGTTGAATCAAACCAGGTGCAATCAATATCCCACGAACCGACAAATTGGCCGTATTGCATTAATTTATCGGCATATTCGGTTGCCGGCCCGCTTGAAAGCAGAAAATCTCCCATAATCGTTTTATTCATGTCCACCTACAGCCTCAATGGGTTTTTGATCGAATCCAACCTATGATGGTTGTCAGAATAAAAACATCAAACACCGCGGCAGCCAGTCCAAAAACAATCCGACCTCCCACCTGATCAACCCCGGATACTTCAAAACCGTTAATTCCGACAGATGATTCATAAACCAGTCCCGGGGCAAAAGCCGACCAATTGCACACCAGTGCCAGGGAACCCAGCACAATAATCAGAAACAGACTTTTGATGATGACCGGTGTTTTTTCAGGAAGCCAGAGGGATAAACCGCCGCTGATCAGGCAAATGGACAAGCCATAGATAATCCACTCCGGTGCCATGAACCGACCGCCGTCTGTTGGAACCAGACCCAGAGCGGCTCCGAGGATAATTCCACCCATAATAATTAAAACAATACCAAAGTAGGGGGGAATCCTGAAGGGAGAGAATTGGTTCATCTTTGAAAAAAATACTTCTACAAACCATTCACCACATGGATGGGTTTGCCATTTTCAAAGGCCTGGATATTCTCGACGGCTGTAACCATCAACCGCTGGCGTGCTGACCGGGTTGCCCAGGAAATATGCGGAGTAATGGTGCAGTTGCGGGCAGTCAAAAGCGGATTATCCGCCGGAGGCGGTTCAACGCTTAATACATCCAGACCCGCTCCGGCAATCTGCCCCGAGTTCAGGGCTTCCGCCAGGTCTTTTTCATTAATCAACTGACCCCGGCTGGTGTTAATGAGAAAGGCGCTCCTTTTCATTTTTTTCAGCCATTTGGCATCTACAAAACCGGCGTTGGTTTCGGTCAACGGGCAATGCAGGCTGACCACATCACTGTCGCGAAAGATGGTTTCAAGATCGGTCATTTTGACGTCATCAGGTATGTTCGGCGGAATCCGGGTGTCGTAGGCCTGCACAACCATCCCAAAGGCTTTCGCCATGACAGCAGTGGCAGAACCGATGCGGCCCAGGCCGACAATTCCCATCGTCAGGCCAGCCAGTTCCACCAGCGGAAAATCCCAGAAGCAATAATCTTTGCACTCGCTCCATTTCCCTTGATGCACACTCTGACTGTGTTCTGCCGCATGGATGCTCAGATTTAACAGGTGGCAAAAAACCATCTGTGCCACCGACATTGTTCCGTACTCCGGGATATTGGTCACCGGGATGCCCCGTTCTGCCGCCGCTTTGATATCAACTACGTTATACCCGGTTGCCAGCAGCCCGATATATTTCAGATCAGGCAGCTGCCGGATGGTTTCCCGCGAGATCACGGTTTTATTTGTCAGGAGGATCTCGCAATCTGCCGCACGAGAAACGATTTCTTCGGGCAATGTGCGGTCATAGATCCGGCAGTCTCCCAGCGCATGGAATGCCTCCCATGAAAGGTCGCCGGGATTCAAGGTGTATCCATCCAGAATGACAATACGCATGGTCTTATCCTTGAAAAGGGATGATTCGGGTTTTAGGGATTATGAATTTACAGAAAAGAAAACTATAGGCGTTATTTTACCTGTTTATATCATCCAACCACCCTGTCTATTTTGGGATTGGATGACGGAACAGATGAGCGTTATCAATCCGTCTTCAGGAAAAATCGCCGTTGAGTTTTATCGGTTATTTTTTTCCTCTTGAGAAACAAAGGGGAATTATAGATTCTTGGATACCAGGATTGTCTGAAAAAGCAGGCCGGATTGTAATTCGAATTTCTTAATCCCTGCGTGGAGTAATACCGTCTGGATGTCCGTTTTTTCTGATTCCATTCCCTGGGGCGGTTTTTGTTTGTTGTGGTTGGATTCTCCATGGGTAAGACGGAAATCAAAGATTACCATGATACCCTCCGGTTTAAGCGCCTGATAAAGGTTTGCCAATCCAATCGATGGACTGGCCCAATGGTGCATGGAAAGGGTTGAATAAACCAGGTCAAACTGACCCAGACCGCGAATCAGGCTGCCGTCTTCCACAAAACCTTCCACAAATTTAACCCTATCCGAATACCCGCATTTCATTATATATTCCGACGCCACCGAGATCATATCGAGTGAAGGTTCAACGGCAATAATCTCAGCCGGGTGAAACCGACGCATCACTTCCGCCGTCTGAAATGCTGGACCTGAACCAATTTCAAGGAAACGACCTGTTCTGGCACATTCTGAAAGGGTCCGGTAAAACCTTTGCATATATAATCCGCTGAATAACTTCTGCATCTGCAAATAGTTTCGGGCCATTCGTTTGCCAGTCATGACTACTGAAGTGGATGTTTCTATATTTTCTGGCATTTTTTACTCACTTTTCAAGAATATCTTTTTACAAACCTGAGAATACCTGTACATTGTGGAGATAGTATGGATGTTTTCGAGTGATTGTATGGAGAAAACAGGCTTATTATGTATTCTGGTTCATTTTTGCATGTATAATAGAACGTATGATCGTAAAAGAAGTGCTGGCTAAATCCATTTTATCGCCATCCAAAATCTATCCATATGTTATTAATCCATATACGGGCTGCCAGCATAATTGTTCCTATTGCTATGCCAGTTTTATGAAACGATTCACCGGTCACCTTGAACCATGGGGGCAATTTGTTGATGCAAAAGTGAATGCACCTGATTTATTGCGCCGCGAGATACTACGCAAAAAACCTGACAGAGTTTGGGTAAGCGGAGTGTGCGACCCATACCAACCATTGGAAGCCAAATACCAACTGACCCGGAGATGCCTGGAAATTCTGGCTTTTCACCGCTGGCCGGTCACCGTGCAAACCCGGTCTCCACTGGTACTGCGCGATATCGATCTTTTATCTCGTGCAGAGAATTTTGAGGTGGGATTCAGCGTCACCACAGCAGATGACAACATCCGGAAAATGTTCGAACCGTTAGCCCCGCCCATTTCTGAACGAATCAGGGCACTGGATGAGCTGCATAAAGCCGGAATTAAGACCTTTGTCATGATCGCCCCGCTCCTTCCCGGCGCCGAAACCCTTGCCGGCAGCCTGGCGGGTAAAGTTGACAGTGTGATCCTTGATCGGATGAACTATCACCATGCCGATCGGTTATACAGGAATGCCGGTCTGCAGGAAAAAATGACCGGTGAATTCTTTGACTCGGCAGTGAAACATTTGATGACGGATTTTTCCGATCTGGGAATACCCTGCTCCACAGCTTTCTAATGGTAATGGGGTCTACATATATCTGACATTCACCTGTCATATTTCAGGCAAGTATGAAATAATACTTTCATGAGAGTAAACCGCCTGCTGGAGATGGTCTCCCTGTTGCTGAATCGAGGGACAATACCTGCCAGAGAATTTGCAGACCGATTTGAGGTTTCCATTCGCACAGTTTACCGCGATGTTGAAGACCTTTCTTCCGCCGGAGTTCCGGTTTATATGAGCAAAGGAAGAGGCGGCGGCATTTCCCTTTTGGAAAACTATACATTTGACAGAGCCCTCGTAACCCGCGAAGAAACGGACAGCCTTCTGCTGAGTTTGAAGACGCTTCAGGCAACACAATACCCTGAAATTGACAGGTTCCTGGAAAAACTCGGGGCGATTTTTCAGCAATCAACATCGGCAGACTGGGTGCATATTGAGTTTTCTCCCTGGGGAAGCAAACCGAATGAAGAGGGAAAATTTGTCACTATCAAACATTCCATCTTGAATAGCAGGGTAATCCATTTTGATTATGTCAATTCTCAGGGAGATACCTCCTGCCGCAACGTGGAACCCATGCGGTTAATATTCAAGAGTGATGCCTGGTACCTGTGGGGATTTTGCCGTACCCGGCAAGAGTATCGAACTTTTCGCCTGTCCCGCATTAAAAACCTGATTGACACCGGCGAATCCTTTATCAGACGGGAAGAACCGCCGGAAGACAATACTCAAAATCAAATCCTGACCAATCCCTTTGTTCCCATAAAATTGCGGTTCTTTCCCCCGGTGCTTCATCGGGTTTATGACGATTTTGATGACAGTCTGATTCAGAAAAATCCCGATGGTTCCTGCGAGGTTAATATCTCTATGCCGCTGGATGATTGGCTTACCGGCTTTATCTTATCCTACGGCAGTCATGTAAAAGTGCTTGACCCGCCGGAATTGTGTGAAAGCATCATTAAACAGTTGAAGAAGACACTGGTACAGTATTCCTGATTGATTTTTATATGACATAACATTGTCATATTTACCCGGCTATGATAAAGGAAAAAGGGAGTGAATATGACGATTTACGATTTTCTACAGGTTAAAAAAGAAGAACCGGCCATTGTTGTCTTGAATGAACCCATAAAAATGATCGGTGTTTCGGTTCATACCAACGAGAAAAGCATCTTTCGTGATGCTGACCGGCTGGGAAAGCAATATAACCAGATCAAGAAAACCGGTCTGATTAAAAACAAACGCGAACCGTGGGGATTCGTTGCCGTCAGCAAAGGCTTTATGGATGATGGAAGTTGGGATTACCTGAACGGTGATGTCGTCACCAGCTTTGACTCTGTCCCTGACGGTCTGACCGCTTTTGAAATTCCAGTTGGCCGGTATGCCCGCTTCCACTTTCAACCGCGTTCGGTGCTTGTATGGGGTATTGGAATGGGGTTGTTGAAAAAGTATATTTATACAGAATGGCTGCCCTCTTCACCGTATGAACCAGACAATGCGGTAGTGGGAGATTTTGAATACCATGATGAGCGCAGCAAGGCAAGGAAGCCGGGTATTGATCTGTATGTAGCCATAAAAGAAAAATAACCATTATCTGATCTGCCTGTTTGCGCAGACAGGCAGATCAGATTAACCCAGCAATTCCATTTCTTCGGCCGTCAATTGGATATCGGCTGCCTGGAAATTCTCTCTCTGGTGCTGTGGATTAAACGACATGGGAATGGTGATCACCCCCGGCTGGCTAACCAGCCAGGCCAGGGCGACCTGCTCGCGTGTGCATCCTCTTGTTTCTGCAATCCTCTGGATGGTTTTACTGCTTCGCGTGTTGCGGTGATTAATCGGAGTGTAGGCGGTGATCAGAATACTCTGCTGGCGGCAATAATCCAGCAAACCATTTTCCACCATCCTCCTGTCTGGAATACTGTAGGATACCTGATTGGTAAATAGAGGGGATTGCGATAAAGCAACTGCCTCGCGCAGCTCTTTCAGCTTGAAATTGCTGACACCCAAATGGCGCACCCGGCCGTCACACACCAGTTGATTCAGCGCCCGAAACGTATCAGCCAGATTCATTCCGCGTCGCGGCCAGTGAATGAGGTACAGGTCCAGATAATCCATTTTCAGCCGTTTCAGGCTGTTTTCAAAACTGCTTAAAACAGATTCATATGACAGGTGGTCAGGAGATACCTTGGACGTGATGAAAAGATCCCCGCGCGGAATGCCGCTTTCCTGAACGGCCAATCCCAACAGTTCTTCGGCATGACCGGCGGCATACGATTCTGCCGTGTCAAAGTGACGGTAACCAATTGATAGAGCGGACTTCAAAGCTGCCAGGGAATCATTGTCTTTTTTGGAATCGGGCAATCCCTCTCCCCCAATTCTCCAGGTTCCAAAACCCACTTTGGGAATACATGTGTTTTGAATTTTCTCAAAACGCACGGAGACAACCTCCCTGTTTTTCAGAATATCATCCGGATTAGATTCTACAACTTCAAGAGGCTATGAACCTTATATTCATTAACAAATTTAAGATGGATCAATGACAGGAACATTCCATGCCAGGCCAACTCAGTCGAAATTTCAGCGGGTGACAACCCAAAGTGTAAAAAATGAGAAAATGATCACGCCTAAAGAAAGAAATCGATGTGCCAGTAAAACTGGGTGGGATGCCTTTTTGGCTGCACTGATTACTGCTCCGGTAGCTATGGAGGAGACAAACAATCCTCCCGTGAGCACGATCAACAGGCAGACGGATGGAGTGATGAATGAAGTCGAGTATATTCGATACAATACCATTCCGATGTAGATAAGACACCCAAGGGAAAGAAGTTTGTGGATGGCTAGAAGAAATTGGTTGAAAGGTCTCTCACGCCATCGGAGCACCAATCCAGTCAGTACAATCAAGAGAAATAAAAAACCGGGAAGAATAAATTCGATTTTCATCTCGACACCGCCAAATTATTCTCTATTTTAAGAACCACTGGTTAGACTTCCAACCAAATATGAAACGATGATTACTCAGTGGTTTATTACGTTTTACCTTATAAAGATATACGCTAAAACCAGAAGGTGATTGCATTTCTCATAGGCAGCGGAAATCCATTAATGTGACCATATCGTTCACGTTCTTTCCTGCCTGTGAGAATATTTCTTCTGACTGGAATAGGCCTTAATTGCCTGATCAGAAAACGCGAGGCTATTACCCCCAGCATCATATTTTCAGGAAACATCATCGACCCATATTTATGTAGTTAAAAACCTTAATCACCCAAACAGTAATTGCAACAGCCAGCCAGATGGAACCAACCGCAATCATCTGACCGGCGAAACCGAGGAATGGGAAGGAATTACCGGGAAATACGCCATTCAACCGCGGCTCAAGCTCATATTGCGCCCATGAAAAAAAAGAGGAAATACCGAGGTTTACGGGCAGCAGCCAACCGGCAGATAAAACAATCATCACTATTCGTTTTAGTTTCATAGGACTATTGTACCAATAAATATCTCTTGACAACTTCATGTAAGATATGTAAGATATATCTTGTATACAAGATATATCTTACCGGAGAAAAGCATGAATAATCCATCAGAAAATAAACGGTTCTACGGAACCGTGACTGTGAGCGAAAGAGGTCAAATCGTCATTCCAGCCGAAGCCCGGCGTGATTTCAATATTGAAGTGGGCGACAAAATGCTGGTGCTGGGGGATCTTGAACAGGGACTGGCTCTGATCAAGGCGACCTCCCTTCTGGAAAAACACCCGGGGATGTTCGCCATTATTCAGCAAAGCACACTAACAAACAAAGGAAACGAAAGTGAATAAACTTTTTTAGAAAATTATTGTCCCACTCTTGGGCGGGATTGGTGCCACCATCTGCGCCATTTCAGTCTTCCGATTCAGCGGAATAAAAAATGTGGCTGCCTTGATCGTTCTGGCTACTGTTGCTGGCGGCGTTGGGAACCAGCTTTTCATCTGGCTGGGGAACGAACTGATGCACCTGAATATGTGGTTGGTCCGTCCTAAAGAGGGAGAGACTGTTCTTGCCTTTAACCGATTGCCCGTTGACGAACCCTTGTCATTGCAGGCGGGTGGAAAAGGCAAAGCCCTGTCTATGCTAAAGCAGAACGGTTATCCCGTACCAGATGGTTGTGTGCTTCTCCCGGAATCTTTTACCCAGGGTGATATCACTCCGGCAGCCTGGGAACAGGTTCAGAAAGAGCTATCCCGATTGCGGGCTGGAAAACCGGCGGCCTTTGCCGTGAGGTCATCCGCCCTGCAGGAAGATTCAGCACAGGCATCCTTTGCCGGCGAGTTTGAAAGTGTGCTGGACGTAAAAACCGACGAAGAGATCCGCAAAGCCATTCAGACCGTCGTCCATTCTGGCACAAGCGCGCGGGTGGAGAGTTACACCCGCCATCATGGATTGGAAGGCGGGGAACATCCGGTCGCCGTGGTCATCCAGAGAATGGTACAACCTGAGTACGCCGGTGTCCTTTTCACCGTTGATCCTCTGACTGGCAATTATGGTCAAATGAGCGGGAATTTCGTGGCCGGTATTGGCGAAAAGCTGGTATCAGGGCAGGTTTCTGCACAGACTTTCACTTTCGAACGTCCATCCGGGAAATATAATGGCTCGTCTGAACTCAACGCAATTGCAAAGAACCTGCATCGTCTCGCCAATATGATTGAAAACGATCTTGGCTGTCCACAGGATATTGAGTGGGCTGTCACCGGAGGCAAGGTCTGCATTTTGCAGGCGCGTCCCATCACCACATTGAATAACTTCAATCCGGTTACAGCCGTGTGGAACGATACACTCAAAGGCAATTTCCTGTGGTCGGCCACCAACCTGATGGAAGCCAGCCCGGAGGTATTGACACCGTTCACCACATCACTGCGATATTACCTGGATAAGCGGAATGGCCCCAACTTATTTGTACGCAACCATTCTCTCAATGGCATCATTTGCGGACGGTTCTATTCAAATATCACCGTGCAGGTTTCCGCTTTTGCCCGCTTCTTCAAAGGGGATGCCCGTCGGGCTTACCAGGAAATTGCCGGTTGGTGGGGCGGTCTGCCGGAAGGTATGCAAATCCCTCTTCTCCCATTGACAGGAGAAGAATGGTCAAAAAATGTTCTTCCCGGCCTGATTCGATCCACCCTGCAATTTGGGGAATATCGCAAGAAAGCCCCCAGGTTTCTGGCGGAAAACCGTCAGAAATGTGCCGAGTTACGTGGGAAAATTCAACAAACCTCAACTGGAATGGAACTGGTTGATTTATGGAAGAATGAAATATTCCCCCGGTATTGCGATTCATTGATCCACATCATTGCTGCCTCTTCCGATATCCAGGTTAGAGTGGATCGTGAGCTTCACGGGCTGGTCGGTGATGATGATGCCAATGCGTTACTGTCCAACCTCAGCGGAACCTCTTCGCAATTGGAAAGCCTTGGCCCCATGGCTGGATTGGACCTCGTTAAAAAAGGCCGCCTGAGCCGTGAAGAATACCTGGACCGATATGGCCATCGTGGAGTCAATGAAGCCGAATGTGCCTGGCCCAGACCCAATGAAGATCCAGCCTGGCTTGACCGTCAATTGAAGGAATGGGAAAAAACTCCGGTGGATGTGGATGAATTAATCCATCGTCAGCGTGAAGCATATGATGCCGCCTGGGCACGCTTCTGTGAGAAAGTGCCGGGGAAGGCAAAGTATATGAAAAAACGCCTTGACCAGGTTTCCGCCGCCGCCCGTAACCGGGAAGCCGTCAGATCAGAAGCCACACGGGGTATGGCTGTGCTGCGCGCATTTGCTCTGCGAGCCGGTGAGTTTCTCGGTATTGGTGATGATATTTTCTTCCTGACCATCAATGAGGTGTTGGAAGGGTTAACCACCGGGACAAAAGCCATTGAGTATATCCCACTGCGCAGGGAAACATTCGAAAAATACCGCGCCCTGCCTCCATACCCGGCGGTGATCTGCGGCCGGTTTGATCCCTTCACCTGGGCTGCCGATCCGAACCGGCGATCTGATGTGTACGATGCAAATGCCATCGTCCAGACAAAATCGCCCACTGTCAAAGACGACGGCCGATCCATTCATGGATTTGCCGGAGCACTGGGAGTGGTGGAAGGAACCGTCCGGCGGTTGGAATCGCTGGAAGAAAGCAGCTCCTTCAAAGCCGGTGAAGTGCTGGTCACCACCATGACCAACATCGGTTGGACACCGTTGTTTCCGCGTGCGGCCGCCATTGTCACCGACCTGGGAGCGCCGCTCAGTCACGCAGCCATTGTGGCCCGTGAGATCGGCATCCCGGCTGTGGTCGGCTGTGGGAATGCCACCATGCGTCTGAAAACCGGCGACCGTGTTCGGGTGGATGGCGGCAAAGGGCTGGTAGAGATTTTATAATTCCACTTGAATATGTGAGAAAACGACCAGGGTGAGGTACTTGTAACCTCACCCTGGTTTTTTAATTCATCCGTCTGACAATCGGATGATCCTCATTTAGTTGCAGCAGATCCCACAGGTTTCCATATAAATCTTCAAAAACAGCCACCATGCCATATTCCGCCTGTTTGGGCTCGCGAATGAATTTAATCCCCTTCGCCTGCATGGCGTGATAATCCCTCCAGAAATCATCAGAGTTCAGGAAGAGAAAAACCCGTCCGCCTGTTTGATTGCCAATGAACGGTTCCTGTTCAGGTTTGGAAGCCCTTGCCAAAAGAAGCGTTGTGCCGGTGCCGCCCGGCGGGGCAACAACCACCCAGCGTTTGTCCTGCTCCGGTTGATAGGTATCTTCGATCAGTTCAAAATTCAATTTGTTTACATAGAAATCCAGGGCTTCATCGTAATCCCTGACAACCAGGGCAATATGAACAATATTCTGCTTCACGGACTGCACCTATCCTTTCGACTTTAGCTTTCTCAGAAATAAAGAACTGGTTGACATGCACGTATTTGATATATTGGAATCAAATCCGTGCATGTTCAGTTCCCATCCATCGAACAAGATCAATTTTGACAATTCCGCAAATTATGCGCCTGGAACAACAGGCAAAGAGCTGTTATGTGCCATTGCTATATTCCTGTTCAAATTAATGGTTAGAAGGTGATGTACTTTTCCTCAGATTTTATCCAATCCGTGAGGAATTCGCCGCTGTAAATCACTTCTGCTCCCAGGCTTTCCATCTGGGGCACTACTCCGTAGTTTTCCGCACAACGTTTGCAGGCAACCACCCGCACTCCGGCATCCTGTACCTCCTTCAGACCCACTTTAAGCTCTTCATCTTGTACCAACAGATTGGTTGAAGGTCCCCAGATAAGCAGGGTTACCTCATCCCACCAGCCTTTTAACATGGAATTCCGGGCATACATGAAGACCATATTTATGGCGACGTCTTTATCGCCGCTGGTCCATACGATCAGCAATTTCTCCGGTTTGGATGCAGTCATTTGCATGTACTCCTTCCGTTAAATTTGCCGGATGGTAATCTGCCTGATCGCTCATTTGCTCTCAGAAAAGAATGATCATCCCCATTGCCAGGCAAACCAGATGGTCATCACGTTGATTGCCAATCCTACAACGATCAGGAAACGGTCATACAGTGAAGGGTATGTGGGTAGACCTACGAGGTTGAAAAGCAATAGAAATGCAGCTGCCCCAATATTTACCTGGCGATTCACAGGTTGATTTAACAGAAGCGAGCCGATGATCATCAGGATCGGAATCAACATCAATACGGCTATCCCCAGCCACGCCGCCTGAGAAAGTTTTATTCCATCAATTTCACCGGGTTTGAAATCACCGCTGAAGATGCGCAAAACATCCCCAAGTAAGTAGGTCAGCATGAGGGCGGCCCACAGAAATGAGAAAAGGAAAGGTTTATCTGTCATTTTGGATTATCGTTTCCTATTTAAAAGGAATGCGATGTCATCCATCCTTATTTTCCTTCGTCCACCACGTGAATCACCACTTTTCCACGGGCATGTCCTTCTCCAATATAACGTAACGCGGCATGCGTCTCTTCCAGTGGATAAGACCTGTCTATAACCGGCCTGATCTTCCCGGCTTCCAGAAGGTCTTTAATAAAAGCGAGATCCTTCGGGTTGGTTCTGCCAGTCATGCCGCCCATGTTAATGCCGTCTTTTTTTGAAAGCAACGGCCCCAGGATCATGGCCTGAAAAATTTGACGGTCGCTGCCACCGATCATTAAATACCTGCCGTGGGGACTCAGTACCCGCCGGTAATCATTAATAGAGCGGTTTCCATTGATGCCCAGAATCAGGTCATACCTGTGACCATTCGCCGAGAAATCTTCCCTGGCATAATCAATGACCTCGTCTGCTCCGAGCGAGCTAGCCAGATCTGTATTCCGGCTGCTGCAAACAGCCGTCACGTGGGCGCCGAAGTATTTTGCCAGTTGAACGGCAAATGTTCCCACACCACCGGCGGCCCCATGAATCAGGACTTTTTGCCCGGGTTGAACCTGACCATGATCCCGCAGTGCCTGTAAGGCGGTGACGGCTGCCATAGGAACGGCTGCCGCCTGGGCAAACGTAAGGTTTTCTGGTTTATGGGCAATCCATTCTTCTTTTACACATATGTATTCGGCAAAACCACCAAACCCATGCAATCCAAGGTCCCCATAAACAGCATCACCCGGTTTGAACAATCCTACATTTCGACCAACTTTTTCCACTGTTCCGGCTATGTCCGCCCCCAGAATAACGTTGCGCGGACGAAAAAATCCGAAGGCTATGCGCGCAATATACGGTGTTCCGGTCAGGGCATGCCAGTCTGCATAATTAACTGAAACAGCATGTACCTTTATCAAAATCTCATTATCACCAGATTCGGGTTTCTCAACCTGCTTCAGCTTCATCACATTCGGCGTACCATATTGGGTGTATACAATTGCTTTCATCTTTCCCTTCTCTTACAAACTGATCTGATGTATCGGATCAGGTCTTCATACGAAACTACTGCGCCATAAAATCAACCCGATCCCTTATTCTGATAAAAATATAAAGGGCACCGGGTATGGATGAATAGATACTTAAGTATTGATTACCGGTATGGTTTCCCACCGGGAGTTCTATTAATCAATTGAGGAGTTTACAGAAGGCCAAGTTCCTGCGCCCGTGCCACGGCCTCTGTACGTCGTTGGACATGTAGTTTATTGAAAATTATCCGGGTATACCCTTTGACTGTGGGGAGCGCCAGGAACAACCGGCTCCCAATCTCTTTGTTTGATAAACCCCGGGCAATCAACCGCAGCACGTCCAGCTCGCGCGGACTGAGCGGCTCAATGAGTGATTGGTTTTCCTCACCGGCAGGCTTCTTCCCCTTGTCTGACGGCTCTTCGGTAAAAGCAGCAAGCAGAATAGATGTATATTCCGGGTTAATCCCCCTGGATTGAGCAATTTCCAGTAATTCTCCCATCTTTTCCCCCTCATCGAGGAAAAGACGAATAAAACCTCCGGGTTTTGCTTCTTCCAATACCTCCGTAAGTATGCGGAGAGCTTTTTCTAATTCGCCATGTTCATAAAGGGCAACCGCCTGTAAAGTCATAATTCTTAATCGTTGATCCGGGCGGTTGACTTCAACCATCTTCCAGCGCAGTGATTCCAGTAAAGAAAGGGCCGATTCATCATTCCCGGCTGCGAGGTATGAACGAGCCAGACTTTCTGGTAAACCAGATTTTTCTGCCAGTTCAACCGCTTCAGCAAACCTGCCCTGATGGAGTAAAAGATCCACACGGGCTTCAGATAAGATAGACGCGCAATCCGTGAGACTGCGTTCATTTGCGATTACATGGGCTTCTTCCAATGCGTTGGCTGCGCTTTTCACATCATTTCGTGCCAGATACAGTCGCAAGAGTAAGATTTTGGCAGAAACTACTGTTCCACATTCCACCTGGGGAGCCAGACGGATACAGTCATCGGCATGAGAATGTGCCTCATCAAGGTTATTCCATTCATAGAGAATACGGGCCAGACCATAATGTGGATCATACGTCGTCCAATGGGTTGGTTTATCAGCCAGAGCCATCGCCTGGTTATACGTTTCAAAAGCCTGATGAAGTTTGTTTTCTGCAATTTGTACATCGGCCAATGATGAATGGGCTGCCAACGCAAACATGGTATTACCCGAAGTCTTCGCCAGGTTTATGACATCCTGATACGCCCGGGCAGCGGCCTCATGGTCATTCTGCAGTTCATACGCCACCCCCAGAGAATACGTTGTAATCGTTCGAACAGACTGATTCTGAGGATGCAGGAAAGTCAGTGCCCGATTAGACTGGGAAATTATGGCTTCAACATTGTTTTGAGATGCCGCCACCAGTCCACGCAAGGCGGCAATCTGTCCGATCAGATCACACGTCTTTTCATCCATACTGGTTACATCAAGCAAGGATTCAGCCTCCTTGAGCTTTGATTCAACCAGACTGGGATGGCCGGAGACCATGGTACACAGGGCATCGGTCACCCGCAAAGAGGGATGACAATCCAGGATCTCTTTCGGAAGTGACCCAATCCATTGTATGACCGGAGCGGCTGCTCCGCGGAAAGGCAGGGGCATGCCTTTGCCTTCAATCAGACGTTCTGCACGCTCAATATCACTGGCAGCGGCAGCATGTTGAAATGCTTCTATTTCCAATCCATTTTTTTCATACCACTGACTGGCGCGCAAGTGCAATTCGGCTTCAATTTCACTTTCGGTGAGTTCCCTCGAAAGCGATGCCAGGATTGGAGGCTTCTGATGAAGTTGTTGTCGTAACAGATCGGCAAACAGATGGTGATACCGATACCATCTCCGTTCATTATCCAGAGGAATCAGAAACAGGTTTGCCTGTTCCAGTCGGGCAATTGTCGTCTGACTGAAACCTTCCGGGCTGTTCAATACAGCATCACATAGAGAACCACAAAAGCGATCCAGAATCGATGTGCACAGCAGAAAGTTTTTCACATCGTCAGGCTGTTGTTTAATAACCTCTTCCACAAGGTAATCCAGAATGTAATGGTGACTTCCTGTGAAAGACTGGATAAAACCATCTGGATCTTTTTTACCGCGCAGAGAAATAGCCGCCAGCTGCAGTCCGGCGATCCAGCCTTCAGTACGTGTTTCCAGTATATTGACATACTCGGTAGATAATCCCAATTCCATCACATCATTGAGAAACCGGGTTGTTTCTTCGAGAGAAAAACTCAGGTCATGAGCCCGTATTTCGGTTATCTCATCACAGGCTCGCAGACGTGACAGAGGGAAATCTGGTTCTTCCCGCGTTGTCATAAGGATATGCATCTGTGGGGGCATATGCTCCAACAAAAACAGAAGAACATTATTAATTCCCGGTGAACTTATCAGATGGTAATCATCAAAGACGAGTACGAAGGATTTTTTTAGACTGGATATGTCATTTATGATTACTGTCAACAATGTTTCTGCGGGCGGTGGTTGCGGAGACTCTAGAAGGTTCAAAACAGATTTGCCCAAATCCGGTTCAACCGTCTGTAGGGCAAAAATCAGATATATCAAAAAACGATGGACATCATTGTCGTTAGTATCCAATGAAAGCCAGGCAATCCCCCGGTCTTTGCGGATTTGTGCCGCCCATTCACAGACCAATGTGGTTTTCCCAGATCCCGCCGGTGCAGATAACAGAGTTAATTTTCGATGAAGGCCTTCATTGAGACGTTCGATAAGACGTGGACGTGCAACGATTTTTGGTCGAAGTTCAGGGATATACAGTTTGGTTACCAGAACAGGAGTTGCCATCACACTAATTATATGTTAGCTGTAAGGATGCAAATCTGTTTTATCCCATCCTACAAGAGACAGACCGATTATTTAAGGCTATCCTGTACTTCGAGGATGCTTTGTTTCGGAGAATTTGATTCTGAGGATTCCACTGTGCATTCTGACTTGTTCGGTGAGTACCGATTCTTGAGTTTAAGAAATGGTTTCTCCACAAATACGTATGAAATTGTTGCTATAAAGCACGTAAGTAAGATTTTTATATATCCGAGAAAAATTGGATTGATACTCGACTTTCCCAAATCAATCCACGCGCCAATAGGGGAATGCCACAAATATAGTCCATAAGAAATGACGCCAATTTTAACCAGGAGAGGGAAACTCAATATTTTTATAATTAGTTGTGAAGGAGCGAGAACCAGCCGATAGAGTATTACGAGAGTGATTAACGAAACCAGTAGATTCCCGGCAATTGGTATGAACGACCGGTCCATCTGTTTCTCAATCAACAACCATGCCAGTAAAGTAAACGACAATACCGTAATGAGTGTATTAACCATTTTATGTTTATTGAAATAGGAGGGGTCTGTATATGCTGTCTGCAGTCCAAGAGCGGATCCTAACAACAGACCATCTGCATGCAAATCTGTACCCATATACACGCGAAACCAATCCTGAGTTGAATTCCATATACAAACTCGCGAAAAGGCTGAAATCAAGCCTAATGATGCCGGAAAAACAAAAAGAACTTTTCTGGGTAATTTTGACCGTAACAAAATCATTAACAAAACCGGCCATATTAAATAAAACTGTTCTTCAATAGATAACGACCAGGTATGATCGAGATATAAACTCTCAGGTTGAAGATGAAGAGCTTTAATCCAGTTTGTGAAATAGAAAAGAGTGGAAATGATATATGCTCTTGGAACAAAAAAAACAACAGCGATCAACATACAAAGGAGTGCAGGATACAATCGTAATATCCGGCGAATATAGAAATCCAGTAACCGGATTTTCTTGTTCTTCTCATATTCTTCTATGAGAAGAATAGAAATCAAGAATCCACTTATGGCAAAAAACATATCCACTCCAAATATGCCATCACGACCTAATGGTAAGTTGAAATGGAATGCCATCACCCATAGCACAGCAAAACCCCGCAATCCATTAATAGCCGGCCTGTAACCCAGGTGGAATACCGGTTGTGACGATTTCTTTACATTCATCTGGTTTTATTTCCCCATAGAGAGTGTTGGTTGATTGTTACAATTCATCTTTGATTCTGCGAAAAAACCATGCTCTGTATGTTTATATTACTATAATCCGATGGCTGTGTTATATGACATTGCCAAATATGTATCAATAGTTTTACATAGTCTTTTCTTTGTCATAATTACCAGCTTTGAGTAAAATTAGACCTGTTATTGAACACGAGAATCCACAGTCTTTTGGAAAAAGAGGAAGATACTATGAAATTAGTCTTGATTCGACACGGTGAAAGTGAATGGAATCGGCTCAACTTGTTTACCGGGTGGACAGATGTTGATCTTTCAGATAAAGGCCGGGAAGAAGCGAAAAGCGCCGGCCAGATCCTTAAACAGGAAGGGTACGATTTCGATATCTGTTACACATCATATTTGAAGCGGGCTATACACACCCTGAATTATGTACTGGAAGAACTGGATCGTGAATGGCTTCCTGTCAAGAAAACCTTTCTGCTGAACGAACGCCATTACGGTGCCCTGCAGGGTCTCAATAAAGCTGAGACGGCCGCCAAATATGGCGAAGAACAGGTTAAAATCTGGCGCCGCTCATATGATATCCAGCCGCCTGCGTTGGAGAAATCAGATGAGCGCAACCCGCAGAACCAGGTGCAGTACCGCAATGAAAAGAAAGACCAGCTTCCCCTGACTGAAAGTCTGAAGGATACCGTTGCCCGTGTGGTGCCCTACTTTGAAGAGGTTATTAAAAAAGACATGCAGGCAGGCAAGAGAATAGTCATCGTCGCTCACGGCAACTCATTGCGTGCTCTGGTCAAGTATTTTGACAACCTTACCGATGATGAAATCGTCGGTGTCAATATTCCCACCGGTGTACCGCTCGTTTACGAGTTTGACGATAAATTCAAAGTGGTCAAGAAATACTACCTGGGTGACCAGGCAGCCATCGAAGCCAAAATGGCCAGTGTGGCGAATCAGGGAAAAGCCAAGTAATTTTTCACAGCTTAACAAAATTTCGAGGCTGTCACAAAAGATTATTCGTCTTATATGACAGCCTCTTGTGTTTAATTTATTTCGTATGAAATCATATATGCAGATTATGCAGCCGGCACGTTGTCTCCCAGTATCTCAGGAGTGGACAGGTTTTCGAGTGCCTTGATCTCCCGATATGTGAGCGTCCAAACGTTGCCTTCATAAATCTTGAACCACCCGCTGACGACCACCATAGGGGCAAACAAAATGGTGAAAAAGAACGGTATTGCCACCAGGAAAGCGATGATCCATGTCAGCGGACCGGCGGTAAAGATACTGGTGATGCCGTAGGCGATCGCGCCAGGCACTGCTGCCACCAGTCCGGCGGGCAGCAGCAAGATCAGATAAGCCGGAATAAGCAGGAAGAACAGAATTAAACCCGCGATCCCAAACCCGATACCGATACCCATCATAACCAACCACATCAAGCCAACACTCTTCCAGTTACGTTTGAACATGGCCCAGCCAAATTTCAGCGCTTCCATCGCCCGCATATCTTCCAAAGATACAGCCCGGATGGCAAGGTTTCTTAGCAGAGAAAGCAGGATTCCTGCCACGATCAACAGGAAAAGGCTCAGGAAGGCCAGTCCTATGGCAGCTACTATCCCAAAGGTATTGGTCACCTGGAAAGTGGACGATACACTGGCAAAGACAATCAATCCGGCAGCCAGAATAAGCAGGAGCAACACAAATACTGGAAGGAATAACAACAGATCTACCAGCCACATCCGGAACGCACGTCTGTTCCAACCGAGTTTCCATCCCTGTTTGAAACTGACTTTGCTGCCCGTATTCTCAAATTCATCCACCATGCGGACTACGGCAGTCTCGGCCGGGTAACGAACCAGGGCAAACAGAATACTTATCAGCAAAATGACAAGAAGAATCACGATACCGATTGTCACAAATGTGCTGATGTGTTGTTCGGGGTGCATGAAAAGCGGAAGCACATTTTGAGTACCCCATTCATACCAATCACGGACCCATTGGGGGGCATCGTTCGGGATACCGCCGTGAAAGCCATTAAATTCTGCGCCTGAAGATCGCGAGCTGCTTCCACCGCCATTTGCACCGCCATTACCGCCTCCCGAAGTCAGCGCCAGCAGCACGCCAAAAATCCATAAAACCCGGTAATTCCAGAGAATATGCCAGGACCGCTTTAAGATTTTCCCAATATTTACCATAGTTTTCCTTTACTTTCTTTTGAACCTGATACCGGTCTTGATTTCCGGTAATTGATTAATGATCGGCCGAAGCCATCCACATAGATTTAATCCGGCTGTGCCAGACGGCCGTAAATACACCCCAGTACAGAAAAGCCGCTCCGATCTGCCAGAGGAGTGCGACAAAGAGGTTGCGGGTGACCAATCCCAGATCATTGAGGATTTGCAGACCCATCATCTCTGACGTATCCAGGAAACCACCAATGGTAGCCTGAGCGGTAATAAACCAGAGCATTTCCCTGGGAGCCGGGTTTGACAAGGCCGCCATACCATTGAAAAGCCCTATAGGATTGAGCCAGGCGATCAGAGATGAAAGATTAAAGGTCACCTGAAAGAAGATCAGCACAATCAAAACAATAAACGGCGCTATCCACGGCAGCCAGCGGCTGTCGTCAGATGGGGCGGCCGCGCTGCGTGGGAGTTGCAGCATCAACTGTGCCTTGAAGTCAGCCGCAGGGATAAATTCGGGTTCGATGGCGTCTTTCAATATGGCAGACAGGTGCCGCATTTCTTCTAATTCCACCCGGCAGGCCTGACAGGTTTCAACATGAGCTTCCAACTCCACCCGATCACAGGCGGCTAATTCACCATCGAGATAAGCTCCCAGTTTTTCACGCATCAGATCAGGCATACTCACGCTCCGTTTCCATGCATTCTTCCAGTAATAATTCCCGAAGCTTGCTCCGGGCATAATTAAGGCGGGACATAACCGTACCAACAGGGATCTCCAATGTTGCTGCGATTTCGTCATATGACATCTGACCATATTCACGAAATACCAGAACCGTTCGGGCGGCTTCAGGTAATGATTTGATGGCATTCTGCACACGGTCGGCCTGTTCACGAGCCACGTACGCTGTTTCAGGATCGAGGTTTTTCCCTGCCAGATGGGTCATTGTCGGATTATCTTCGATACTTTCTTGAGGTTTTTCCCGAAGAGTATCGAGTGCAACATTAACCGCAATGCGGCACACCCAGTGGCTGAAAGGCGCCCTGGCCTGAAATTCCGGCAGTTTTACCCAGGCACGGATAAAGGCTTCCTGTACTGCATCCTGTGCCAGGGCAGTATCACCGCAGGCACGATATACCACCCGGATGACATCGGAATAGCAACGGCCAGCCAGTTCACCGTAGGCATTTCGATCGCCGGTTCTGGCTTCCATCAGCAGATTTTCTTCAATTTCTGATATATGTTCGGGCACAGTGTTTCAACCTCTATAGATATAACGAGTATAGAGGCGTTTTTATTCGGAAGAAAACGATACAAATTTGATTAACCCGGTTTTCGACGAATGATATAGAATCATTGCTTATCCCATATGCTATTTCAAATTCTATATTTTTCATGAAACCCACCACGGGAGACAACCTCATGGCAGAACAAAAATCAGGTGCACAAATCAGCACACGAGCATTCCTTCAGGCTGTGGCCATCATCTTTCTGCTTATGATGGTTTCCGGCATACTCACGCTGGTGATCCCGGCCGGACAATATGACCGTATCAAAGTCGATGGCCGCGAGGTGATTGATCCGGCTTCTTTTCAATATGTAGCCAAACCAGATTTCCCGATCTGGCGGTGGTTCACCTCCCCGTTTGAAGTGCTGGCCACTCCAGATGGACTGACTAAAGTTGTACCCATCATAGTATTTATTCTGCTGGTGGGTACCGCCTTCGGCATTATGGATCGCAGCGGAATATTGCAGGCGGTAATTGCCCGCATCGTAAAAACATTCGGAGGGCGTAAATACACGCTCCTGCTGGTGGTCACCTTTGTTTTCATGGCATTGGGATCTTTTTTTTGGATTTTTGAAGAAGTCATCCCGCTGGTGCCACTCATCCTTGGACTGGCGTATTACCTCGGGTGGGATTCCCTGACTGGTCTTGGAATGTCCATTCTGGCCACCAATGTAGGATTTTCCACCGCCGTGTTTAATCCATTCACCATCGGAATTGCCCAACAGCTTTCCGGATTGCCGCTCTACTCAGGCGCCGGACCAAGAGTGATTCTATTTGTGGTGGTCTATGGTATTCTGGCTGTCTTTATTTCGCGATATGCCAGAAAGGTGGAGAAGAAGCCAGAAACATCGCTGGTGTTTGAAGAAGATAAAGCTGAGAAAATCAAATTTGGTTCCTACAATGTTGACGACACTATGTCAACCAATCCGAAAATGAAGAACGCCGCCATATTTCTGGGCGTGTTTTTCGCCTTGATTCTGGTCGTCTTGATCGCCATCCCCTTCGTGGAGATCTTACGAGACATCGCTCTCCCGCTTACGGGTCTGCTATTCGTCATTGGCGGTATTGGTGCCGGTCTGATCTCAGGTGCAGGCAAATCTGCCTGGAAGGCTGCCTGGGACGGATTTGTGGGTATCGTTCCTGCTGTACCTCTGTTGATGATGGCGGCCAGCGTCAAACACATCATCTCATCCGGAGGGATTCTGGATACGGTTCTTCACTGGGCCAATAATGGATTACAGGGCACCAGCCCGTTCACAGCTGCCTTGATGATCTACGGCCTTACCCTGGTGCTCGAATTATTCATCACCTCAGGATCCGCCAAAGCCTTTCTGCTGATTCCCATCATCATGCCCCTGGCTGACCTGGTGGGTGTCAACCGGCAGATCGCCGTCAGCGCCTATACATTTGGAGACGGGTTTTCCAATATGGTTTATCCCACCAACGCCGCTTTGCTTATAACTCTCAGCCTCACAGTAATTCCCTTCCCCAAGTGGCTTCGCTGGGTTCTCAATTTGTGGGTCTGGGTTATTCTGGCCACAGTGGCATTTCTGGGCATCGCCGTGCTTACCCATTATGGGCCGTTCTAAAATCGTCATCAATTTCAAAGGCAATCCTTTATGACCACTATCCCTGATTCCTATCTGACATCACGTTCCCGATTTCAGGCACATCTGGCTGACTTGACCAGCCGCTGGCCGGCAACCCGCCTGACCAGTTTGCCTTTGGTTGTTGATCCCAATCTGACAACCGATGTGATCACCTGCGAACCATCCGTTTCCAAAGACCGGCTGCTGGTCATCACCACCGGCGAACATGGTATAGAGGGTTTTCTCGGTTCAGCCGTGATGGAATTGTTCTTTGAGGAATACGTCCACAGGCTGGATCCACAAACCACAGGCCTCTTGTTGATTCATGCTATTAATCCCTGGGGGATGCACAATTGGGAACGCCAGAATTCGTCCAATGTTGACCTTAACCGCAACTTCTTTGATGGTGATTTTGCCCGATTGAAGCAAACCAATCCTGACTACCCGGCGCTTATGCCCTACTTCCAACCGCAAGAACCGCTCAACAATCTGGCCGGTTCAAAGCTGGGATTTATCGGCAGAACAATAAGGAACTTCGCCGTATTCGGTCCCCGGCGCATACGTGAAGCCGCTTTGATGGGGCAATACAACCATCCGGAAGGTATATATTTTGGCGGATTTGACAGACAACCGGAGACAGATACCATGATGACTGTGTACCGGCAGGGTTTTACCGGTTATAAAGACATCTCCCACCTTGACATGCACACCGGGTACGGTCCGCGCGACCAGATGACCCTGGTCACCTCGCCGTATGAGAAGCGGCCAGCCGCGGAACTTGCCGCCTGCTATGGCACCCCGCGGGTAGCCGCTGCCAACCCGGACGAATTTTATACCATGCAAGGCGATATGATCGATTGGGAATACCAGCTGGCTGCCCGCGAATTTCCCGAAGCAAAATTCTTTGCCGCCACCTGTGAATTCGGTACCTATGGTGATTCCACCATACAGGCAGCCCGCAGCCTGCGCATTACCATACTGAAAAACCAGCTCAACCAGCAAGGCGGCAGCCCGGAAGCGGCTGAATGGGTGAAAAATGAATTCCGCGAGCTGTATCTGCCTTCAGAATCGGCCTGGTTTGAGAAAGCACTGGCCGATTCTCGCAAGATGTTTGATACTGTGATCGGGTTATTCGCCGTGAAGTGAAACCTCTCGTCTGAATTTACTTACATCTAAATTTATACATTTCATGTAAAGAGTCATTCTGTTGGTATCTTTTTCCACCGGAAAAAATCCTCTTAAACAGATTGTTGGTGTATTCTACCAATTGAGTGTGTATTTTCAATACACACTCAATTGTGTTGATAATATGTAACAACCAAAAGCGAGGATATGATGTCAATAAATTATGTCCGTAAACAGGTGATACTCGAAAAAGAACAGAGCGATTTATAAAAAAATCGCAGACAAAGATGGGCTTTCTTTTTCTGAACTTGTTCGAAAGTACTTAAATTCACAACTCAGGTTTCAAACCATAAAGAAATGGCGATGGCAGCCGATGCATTGCTTGCCGATTATTCCACCGACTCCGACCTCACAGATATGACTGCATTGAATGGTGATGACGTAATCCATGGATAGAGGCGAAATCTGGTTGATCAACTTTGATCCCACC
This sequence comes from Leptolinea tardivitalis, assembly GCF_001050275.1. Lineage (GTDB taxonomy): Bacteria > Chloroflexota > Anaerolineae > Anaerolineales > Anaerolineaceae > Leptolinea > Leptolinea tardivitalis. Next base: position 304,092 of record NZ_BBYA01000009.1, on the reverse strand, counting down.
ATTGGAGCAGAGATCAAGAAAACTTGTCCTGTTGCGATTGTCAGCAGTAATGCCATCGGAAAACTACCTCTCCGTATCGTGGTGCCCCCTCACGGATTGAAAATTGCATTACCAACAAGCACCCTGGATGGTTAAGATCAATCCAACGCCGAAAAACGGCTTACAGAAAAGATCCAGTGCAGATACATTTCAAATCCGGTCTGTTTCAACCATTCGGTTTATAAAGAAAATAGGTTCGCTTACGCCCAAAGAAATGAATCAGATATCCCATTCGATTGGACTGGTAATCGAATATCCTGTTACGGAATAAAGATCCCTGATCCTATGAAGGAAAAATGAGATTCAAAAACAAGTCCACCTTACCAATCTATCTCAAAATGGTGGGCTTGTTTCTTGTCAAGTACGGTTGATAAAGAGAATTTACTCTTTCAATGCTCCGGCCATCAAGCCGCGCAGGAAGAACCGGCCGAGGAAAATGTAGACCAGCATGGTGGGCAGAGCAGCCATAAACGTGGCTGCCATCAGTACGTTCCACTGCACCAGTTGACTGCCAGCCAGATTGTTCAATGCCACCGTCACCGGCCAGTTGGACTGGTTGGTGAGCACCACGGCAAACAGGAATTCATTCCAGGCCTGGGTGAACTGCCAGATGATGACCACGGCAAAACTGGGCGCGGATAGCGGGAACATGATGTAACGGTACAGTCCAAGCAGGCTGGCTCCGTCAATGCGCCCGGCTTCCAGAATTTCGGAAGAAATACCGGCATAGTAATTCCGGAAGATCAACGTGGTGATGGGAATACCATAAATGATGTGCACCATTACCAGACCGGGCAGGTCACCGTACAGGTTAATGGACTGCATGAATTTCACCAGCGGGATCAAGATGCTTTGATACGGAATGAACATCCCGAACAGAATCAGACTAAACAGGAGATTGGAGCCCTTAAATTTCCATTTTGCCAGCAGGTAGCCATTGATGGAACCCAGCAAAGCCGAAAGGAGGGCCTCAGGGATGACCATCTTGAGGCTGTTATCAATGTTGGGCGCCAATTGCTTGTACCCTGCAATGAAGTTATCAATATATAACCCACCAACCGGCAGGTTCCACATGGTTTTTAAATCCACCTGGTCAAACGGCTTAAACCCTGTAAGCAGCAACAGATATATAGGCAGAAGATAGACCAGCATCAACGCGATAAGAAACGTATAGTACAGAACTGAAACAACAGGTTTGCGATGGGTCATAGTTCTGTCTCCGTGCGGATATTCTGAACCAGGTATGGAATAACCAGTATGGCAACACTGATTAACATCAACACACCGATCGCCGCTCCCTGGGCGTAATTCGTACCATCAAAAGTTGTCACCCACATGTAGATACCCGGAACATCCAACCGGATATCCTTATTTCCCAATGCAACGATAAGGTCGAAAATCTTCAACGACATATGACCCAGAATGATGACTGCACTGAGGGTGACCGGCTGCAGCATGGGGAACACAATATACCGGTAGATTTCAAATTCGCTCGCCCCATCCACGCGGGCGGCTTCCCGCAGGTCATCTGATATGGCCCGCATGCCGCCCAGATACAGGGCCATGGTATATCCAGAGAGCATCCAAACCGCCGGTATGACTGTGAAGGCCATCCCCCACGGCTGCGGCGTGGAGTGCCACAGGCTGATCAGAGAATTCAATCCCAGAGATTTGAATATCAGGTTGATACCAGCCGTGCGGCTTCCGGTGGCCGGGTTCATCAACCAGCCCCACACCACACCGGAGGCGATGAATGAGATGGACATGGGGAAGAGGAAAATGCTTCGAAAAATCGATTCTCCTTTTAATTTCTGATCCAGCAGGATGGCCAGTGTTAGACCAATGATCAGACACCCGGCAATGAAAAGTACCGTGAACATCACTGTATTACGGACATCAATCAGGAAACGGGGGTCCTTGAACAATTCCTGATATTGTGCAAGTCCCACCCAGGTGAAATCTGGAGTTAAGCCCTTCCATTTGCTCAGTGAAACCCGTATTGACCAGCCGATAAACCCATATACAAAGATGGCCACAGCCACAACAGAAGGGAAAAGCAACGAGATGGAAAGAAGAGTCTCGTTTTCAAACATCATAACAATCAGAATGATGCCACTATAAAAAATAAGAGCGGCCAACAGAATACCAATGGAGGTGAAGTTCTTTTCAAAAAGGATCAGGTCGATCTTTGAAAGAGCAAAGATGGCCGAAATTCCTACAGCCATCAGAATAACCGAGAGGATAAGATGTGGAATATTCAGCTTGAATTTCAATGACATATCTTGTCTCTCTTTCTGCCGATTATTCTTTGCATTTCAACAAAATCTCCTTCGCAAGGATTTTGGACCATACAATTGACGGGGTATCAAAAGAGGCAAAATGATTTGATTGGGTAAGAATGGGCGGCTCAAAAAGAGCCGCCCCATGCTTGTGTAGATATATTCAGGATTATTTCTTGCAGGTGCCGTCAGACTTGCAGGCATCGGCAAGGGCTTTTTGGAAGTCAGCCTGTGCGGCATCGTCCAATTTACTCGCCTGGAACAATCCCATAGCGGTTCCGATCTTCGTAGCCCAGGCAGGTGCAGCAACCACACCATGCTGCAAACTGCCAACCACTGTATTGGAAGACCAGTCTTTGGCCGTATCTTTGGAATATTCACTGAATTTGCTCATATCGCAATCAGTACGGGCGCAGATGGAACCTTTCAACGGGTTGAAGGCTTCCTGACCTTCCTTGGAAGCGGCAACAGTCAACCAGGCATTGGTGCCTTCCGCATTCTTGGCCTTGGCGGGTAAAACAAAGCTGTCTGCCAGGAAGTTGAAGACGCCATAGGTTCCCGGAGAGACCGCCCAGTCAAATTGTTCATGGGGTTTCAGAGCCAGGCCGTTCGGAGCCGGGTTGGCGTAATAGCCGTATGCCCAGTCACCCATGATGTTGAAGGCGGCATCGCCATCAGAAACCATCTTGGAAGCCGGCTGCCAGTCAGATAGTGTAGAGGCATCGGGGTTTGTGTAAGAGAGGGCTTTGGCAAAATTGGCAATGCCTTTCTTTACATCGGCGCCAGCCCAGTCAGTGGTTGGTGGGTTCGACCATAGGCCGTTCCATTTATCAGGACCAATGGTTCCGATCATCACATTCTCAAAGAGGTGAATGGCCGTCCAGGGAGCACCCATGGAAAGGCAGGTCTTTCCGGCGGCCTTGATCTTATCGCAGGCGGCGAAGAAATCGTCCCAGGTTTTGAAATCAGTCTTGGGATTGGCCGTTACACCGGCATCTTTTAAGACTTTCGGGTTGAACCACAGGACGTTGGAACGGTGAATATTAACCGGAACGCTATAAGGATGACCGTCTTTCGAAATTAATGGAAGGAGGGTCTTTGGAAGAACGTCATTTAAACCGGTAGTTTTGAACAGGTCGTCTAAAGGTGCAACCTGATTCGCTGCCACATAGTTGGCGATGGTTTCCTGACCGGCATGGGCTTGCCAGGAATCTGGTGCGTCATTGGCGGCAAGGCGGGTCTGCAAAACCGCTTTGGCGTTTGTACCGGCACCACCAGCCACGGCAGCATTAACGAAGGTAATATCAGGATACTTTGCGTTAAAGACTTTTACCATGGCAGCCAGACCATCAGCTTCGCCAGGGCCAACCCACCAGGAGAAGACTTCAACCTGTTTCTTCTGGACAGCGGGTGCAGCCGGTGCAAAAGCGGAAAGCGAGAATGCAAGAATCAGAATTACGCTTACCAGACATAAAAACCTTTTTTGCATAACTTTCCTCCTGAAAAATATATATTCATCTTTTAAACCAAAAGCAGGAGCAGTATGTCTGAACATCATCTCCTTTCCGAAAGACGTCTGTTTCCCCCAGAAATCTTTTTATTCGCGATTATTATTGTACATTAGATTGTGATTTTTACATAATTAAGAGATTTAAAAAAAAGCAACAGGCAGATCCATGTCAAATAGTTATTGCACTTTTATATAATACGCGACGAAAAATACGGGTAGCCGTATGATATTTTCCTGCGAGAACTTTTAGTCTTTTAAGGTATAACCCAGTTTACCGTGGGTAACGAGTAAAAGTACTACGGCAGGAAGGCTGAATCCGATCAAGGCGGCCAGATTCAAGCTGGTAGTCGTAACAGCCGAGAAAAGCGGTACCAGCACAACCTGTGGAGTATTCACGCTGGCATGCGCCAATATAGACAGGAAAACGCTACCCCTGGTGTTATTGAAGATCCACGTCAGAATGACAGCAATGGCTGTGACCAGGGCAAGAAAAATCGGGAAATTGACCAGAAACGCAGAAATACCCGTCCCCGGCCCGCCGCCCTGGGCTGACGTCAAAAAATCGGGCAGGTGCCAGCAGGTCCACAACGCACTCAAGATCAATGTGCCCGCCAACGGGCCATATTGTTTCTGCAACCGGGGAAGGGCAAAACCACGCCAACCAGGTTCTTCTCCAAGCGGCCCCCCGCCAAAGAACACGACCAGGTAGGTTACAGCATAATTTACCAGAATAAGAGGTGTGATTCCTTTGAATCCGGCCAACGATCCAGGTTGGATAAGAATCCCCCCAGGAGCAAAGCCGGAATAACCAGCAACGTAATCAGATACCACAACCAGCCTGTTTGCCATTGCCGTACAGATTTCCGAAACCGTTTTACGCCGTCTTTCCCTTCAAGAAAACCTGTCAAGATATAGGCAGCCAGAAAAGGCCCGAACGATTTTACAATAAAGAATGGTCTGAAATCTCCACTCAGAATACCCCATTCAGATAGAATAAACGGGATGCTCAATATCCAGGAAATCGCATAAGCCAGACAGAAATACGAGACCAGTGGATGACGTTGCAACCAATTCTGACTTTCGGAATGGAAAACTTGGTTGTCGGGCGTGCTCATGTTTTTCCCCCATGGGATTTGAGTGAAGTATGTTGTGATAGATAATTTTACCTTCAAATCCCATGTGGTCTTTAAATGTTCCATCAGGATGATTTGTGAATACCATACCCATCATGTTTATACAAGAATCTGACAATCGAGCCTTTGATTGTCAGATTCTTTTTTATTTTTTTCGGTCAACATTACTTTATAAACTGCAATATTTTATCTCCCTGGCGGCGCAATAACCTGCCAACCAGACCTTCAAACAGATAAGGAATACGCATTTCCATCAACTTCTTCATGCGGTTCAATTTTTCGGTTCCATAAGGTGGATACCGCAGAGACGGATCAAAACTGGTCTCATGATCCAAAACAGCCCGGGCATTAGAGAATTCCCTGAAACCCCATTCACCGTGATATTTCCCCATGCCACTGTTGCCCACTCCACCAAATGGCAGACCGGGTACCACCAGGTGGTTGATCGTCTCGTTTACACACACACCGCCGGATGTCGAATTGTTCAGAATTTTTTCCACTTCCGCCCTGTTTTCCGAAAACACATAAAAAGCCAGGGGTTTCTCGCGTTGTTGAACAAATTGCAAAGCGTGATCCATATCTTTGACCGGCAATACCGGCAATATGGGACCAAAGATTTCGAATTGCATAACGGGTGCTTCGGGAGAAACGTTTTTCAAAATCGTAGGTGCGATATAGCGTTGCTCGCGATCAGACTGCCCGCCAATAACAATATCGCCATCGGAAAGGTAGCCAATCAGGGTATCAAATTGTTTTACATTGATAATCCGGGCATATTCATCACTTTCCCGGGGATCATCTCCATAGAATTCATGTAAAGCCCAGGTCAGTTCGGAAATCAGTTTATCAAGGATGTTTTCTTGCACCAGAATATAATCAGGTGCCACACAGGTCTGCCCCGCATTGAAAAATTTCCCCTGAACGATGCGGCGGGCGGCGACCCGTAAATTGGCTGTTTCATCCACCAGCGCTGGACTCTTGCCACCCAGTTCCAATGTAACGGGGGTTAGATGTTTGGCCGCCGCCTGCATGACGATCCGGCCTACCTCTGCACTTCCGGTGAAAAAGATCTTATCCCAGCGTTCATTCAGGATAAGGTCATTGGCTGTGTCATCATCAATCACCATGTATGCATCGGGGTCAAGGTATTGAGGCAAAATCCGGGCAATGGTTTGAAAAGTGTTTTTTGCCGTGCGCGGCGGCTTGATGACGGCAGCGTTGCCGGCAGCGATGGCAGCCACGAGAGGACCGAGCGTAAGCTGAATTGGATAATTCCAGGCTCCCAGAATTAATGCCACCCCCAGCGGTTCAAAGACCACCCGGCTCTTTGCCGGTTGAAGGAATACCGGTGTGCTTTTTTCCAGAGGCTGCATCCATGTCTTAAGATGTTCCAATGCATGGTTGGTTTCTCCCAGAAGAAACCCGACCTCAGTGGCATAACATTCGAAAGTGCTCTTATTCAAATCTGCCTTCAACGCAGTATCAAAATCAGAACTGCATTCCGTCAACATTCTCTTAAGGGCCAGCAATTGAGACTGACGGTACTCAATAGAGCGTGTTTTTCCACTCCGAAAAGTGATGCGTAACCGTTCCACTCGCTCAGACAGGGTTTGTGCATCCATGCTATTAAGTTACTGCAAAATGGCAGTAATCCTTTCTTTGTAGATTCTGTAAATTTCCTGTTGATTCTGGTGTGTGAATTCAATCAGCCAATTAAAAGCTGTGAAAAGTTATGTATTACGTCATTTCATCTGGCAGGCGTGAATATTATCACCCGACTCAAATGTAAGCGAATCAAATCTATTACAACCGAACTTGAATTCAAATGGATCTTCTGCCTTTTTTGTGAACAATTCAGGCTAAAGGAATATTTGAAAAAGATGATACCTTGTATTGAACCTGTGCCGTCATCATGCTACGCTCTTTTTATAAAAATAATTAATACGCAAAAGGAGCGTTCAAATGGCAATTCGAGAATCATCGGCCGTATGGAATGGAAATCTAGTTGACGGTAAGGGAACTATGCGCCTTGGATCGGGCGCTTATGAAGGCAGTTTTACCCGTGCTTCCCGCTTTGAAGATGGCCCGGGTACAAACCCGGAAGAATTGATCGGTGCCGCCCATGCAGGGTGCTTTTCCATGTTCCTCTCAGCCATCCTGTCCAAAGCCAATCACACCCCCACCCGCATTTCCACCACCGCCAAAGTACATCTGGGCGATGGTCCTAAAATCACCCTGATTGAACTTTCGACTATTGGTGAAGTTCCCGGTATTGATGAAAAAACCTTTGTCGAGTTTGCCGAACAGGCTAAAGCTGGATGCCCGGTTTCCCAGGCTCTATCCGCAGTGGAGATGAAGTTAACGGCCAGATTAGCCTGAGGTTTTTCGAATCATACTCCAAAGAAGTAATGGGAAAGCAGACCGCAGAAAATTCTGCGGTCTGCTTTTAAGCCTTCATTCAGGTATTATTGTTCTAGACGGAAAGTAAAGTCAGATCAAAATCCCTGCGGTTTATCCTTAAAGATACTTTCTAATTCATTTTTACCAGATTCGACTGGCAAGTTGGATAGCCAATGAAGATCCCATAACGGCCAGCCAGGTAATGCCCCCCAATGATAATGCCCGTGGACCAGCTGTGATAAATTTCTGAATATTGGTGTTTAACCCAATCGCTGCCATAGCAGTCATTATCAAGAACTTACCAATCCAAGCAAGAAAATGGGAATTTTCTGCCGGGATAAATCCCAAACTGGTAACAATGGCGGTTGCTAAAAATCCGATAACAAACCAGGGAAACACTTTTATAAAGGAAAATTTGTTTTTATCGCCATTGATTCGTGCGTAAGCAATTGCCAGAATTAGCGTGATAGGCACAATCATTAAACTGCGAGTCAGTTTTACTATCGTAGCGAAGTTGCCGGCTGCATTACTGAAGGCATAACTGGCTGCAACAACTGACGATGTATCATTGATTGCCGTTCCAGCCCACATACCAAAACCGGTATCCGACAAACCCAGTAGTCTGCCCATAGGGGGGAACAGAAATACAGCAATTACATTGAAAAGGAAAATGGTGGAAATCGAGTATGAAACATCTTGATCTTTCGCCTGAATGGCAGAAGATGCGGCTGCTATAGCAGATCCACCGCAAATGGCAGTTCCAACACCAATCAACACTCGCAGTGTTCTATTGACTTTCAGAAAACGACCTGCAAGAAAAACGACAAGAAATGACGTGGACAGTGTCACGATAATTACCCAGAGCGATTGTCTCCCGACAACCAGTACACTGCCAATACTCATTTCGAAACCCAGTAAGATTACAGCCAATTGAAGGATATATTTTGATGTGAAACGGATGCCAGTTTCAAAAAAAGCAGGACGTTTCCAGACGGAAGCCAGCAGGATTCCCAGAAGAATACTAAATACAGCTCCACCAATAATAGGGAATATTTTACCGAGCCAGTAACCAACTGTGGCTAATGCCAAAGATAGAGAGATACCTGCCAGGATGGAAAACTTTTTAATCCACATATTTAATTCACCTTGTATTGTAAGTATTTCTGGATAATAAATAGAAAATAAGAATATGTAAAATAGTATGATATGATAATATTCATAAGGATTTACTTATGAATATTCGACATTTAACTGTTTTTTTATCAGTTTGCGACTATATGAACATGACCATGGCAGCCAAATCACTGTATATGAGTCAACCCTCTGTGAGCCAAATGATAAGTGATCTGGAGAAGTATTACGATACACGTCTATTTGAAAGATTAAATCACCGATTATTCCTCACGGAAGCAGGGAAACGGTTGCAGTCTTATGCACGGCATATTATTAATCTGGAAGCTCAGGCAAAAAAAGAACTATCTGACTTAAACCATGCCGGAATCTTACGCATCGGAGCAAGCCAAACCGTGGGTGCCTATTTTCTTCCCGATGCAATTGCGAAATATAAAGATCGCTTTCCTGATGTGGAAATCTTTTCCAGGGTAGATAATACCCGCGAGATTGAAAGCCTTTTGTTGGAAGATAAGCTGGATTTTGGACTGGTAGAAGGCATGGTTCACTCAGACGATATCCTGGAGGAAACTTTTTTATATGATGATCTGGCTATTGTTTGCTCTTCCAAACATCCTTTGATGAAATTACCATCAGTGAAACCAGAGCAATTGGCTGAATTCCCTTTTATTGTTCGGGAGGATGGCAGCGGCACAAAGGAAATTTTTACAACTCAGATGAATGCAGCTGGCATTCCATGGAAAGAAGCTGGTGTTTATAACAGCACAGAAGCTATCAAACTTGCTGTACTGAATAACCTTGGGCTGGGTGTATTACCTATCGTGGCAATTCAACAGGAACTTATGGAAAAGACTATCCATATTGTTCCAATATCTGAACTGAAATTGCGCCGAAAATTTTGTCTGATTTATCACAGACAAAAATACTTCACATCAACGATGAAGGAATTTGCCATACAAATTACCGGTAAAAGATGATTCATTAAATCAGGGCACATCGAGAAACACGAATTTCAATCCCCGGGTGTACACTTCTGGTTTATTACTGGAATGTGCAGCACCCTCTATGATCCGTGTTTCCATCTTGAGACCGGCATAATTCCTTTTTTCCAGCACGTTGATGAATGATTTTACCGGTTCCAGTAGATTCTCATCCCCGCCTACACCAATAAATAATCGTGCAGGCAGTTCTTTATGGCTGGCGGCATAGTTTTCTTCCTGATCAAACGCAAACCGGTTGCCATACACAGTAACCGGACTTGACGCAACATATCCTTTGAAAAGACTAGGCTCTGTAAACAGGGTATAGAGGGTAAAAGTACCGCCGTACGAACTACCCATCAAAACCTGTTTGCTGGTATCAATGCGGTAATTTGACTCAATAAAAGGCATTAATTCTGTCTTGATGAAGGATAAGAACTTGGGAGCATCGCCGGAGCCGCGAACGGTGTCATCATGTACAGGGGTAAAGTCCATAGCCCGAAGAGCGTTATAGTCAACATCTTTGCCTGAGTATGTAATCCCCACGATAAAAATTGAAGGAATATATCCGTCATACTCCAGACAGCCGTAAATCGAATCCAGCATTTTAAAATCCCACTGGGCATCCAGCAGATAGAGGACCGGGTATTTTAAACCGCCGTCTTTTACATAATTATTGGGGTATCGAATGTACAGATCATACGACCGTCCGGTGGCGGTTGATTTGAGCTGCCGGATTTCCGAATCAGGAATGGCGACCGGCGGAAATTCAACTGTTGGCTCAGGTTCAGGTCTACAGCCAGAAAATCCCAGAATTAAAAGAATAAACACCACCAAAACATGGTTACGTGAGTATTTGGTCATTTTTCCACCTTCCCGGTTCCACTTATGAAAAATGCAAATTTCGTGGCTACCGCCCTTAATCCATATTCATTATACAGATCAACCAATCTTTGGTATTACCGGTAATTCACCACCAACTACGTGCAAAATCAATTTCTTGCTCTGGAACATTCAGATTATTGGAAGATTTTTGCCACGAGTTGGGAACAGGTTAAAACAAGGGCTATAGATATCAACCAATAGACACCGGCCGTAAGAACCGAAGAGATCACGATCTTTTTTGTAAGGTTTTTCTGTTTTGCGAGTGTAATCATTGTCAGAATTGCCAGAGCAACAAAAATCAATGATGAAAAGAAGCCCGGTGAGACAACGCCGTTCTTTATAGTATAAAAAGTATGTTCAAAGAAATTGAGAATTCCCCAGAATGTAATGCCGAGCCCCAGATAAATCCTTTTCTCATCAATTAGATACATCAGGAAACCAATCATCAATACAGGTAAAAAGAAAATGATGTTGTGATAAAGCCAGCGGGCATATCCAATATTGGGGATACCCCAATTTTGATGCATAAATAATGGGAAGTTTCCCAGCGCTTCTTCTGTAATGTGGAAGATTACATACGCGAGGATTGTGCTAAAGAATAAAACGCTGTATTTCAGCCTTTTCATTGAATTCCTCCCTGAAATCTGCAATGGCAATAACGTTACGGGCCAATGCCACGCCCAATTTGTTTATTATACAATTTGAATATGCTTATCTCAAAGAAGAAAATAAAGGCATATCCTTTTCAGAGAGACCTTTTTCAAATGTTACATCTGCCGGAAGGTCATTCCTCTGAGCAAAGGAAACAGCCAATTGGTCACAACGTTCATTCTCCTTTGTGTTGTTATGCCCTTTGATCCAGCGAAACTCAACTGAATGCCGATCGCACAAATCCAGCATTTGCATCCAAAGATCAATATTTTCGGCCATCTCTTTATCATTACGACGCCAGCCATTGGACTGCCATCGTCTGACCCAACCCTTGGTCATACTTTCAACCACATACTTCGAATCACTGATGATCACCACATCGGATTTTTGCTTCAATGCCCGCAAGCCTTCAATACACGCCTGAATTTCCATACGGTTGTTGGTCGTCTGACGGAATCCTCCGGAAAGTTCTTTACGATGTTCTCTGAATTTCATCACAACACCATATCCACCGGGTCCGGGGTTTCCGATGGCAGAGCCATCTGTAAAAATGACCACTTTTCCGGCTTTCAAAAATTCTTCCACAGGGGGAAGGGTCAGCTCGTTGTTCTCTGGAGTGGTTTTGTGGATAAAATCCACCAACTCAGGTGAAGATTTTATAAGCTCATCTTCAGAGAAGGTTTCCAACCAGTTGACGGCTTCCTCACGCGTATAAAAACCCTTATACACCGCTCCAGGGAAATCCTTCACCTGTTCAACCGCTTCTCCGGTACCGAACCATTTTGTGTAAACACCCGACAGCCGGCCTTTTATTACGATGTAATACTGCTTTTTCTTCTCGCTCATTAAGCTATCCGAATATTTATTTACTACTTGATTTTCTGGAAAGTTTCTTGATTGGCAACCAAATTCAGGTCAGTCAAGTGCAATGGAGACATATTTGAATAATTGTAACAATCGAACTGCCATCAAAAAACATTCAAGAGTCAAGAAAACGTTTCAATGTCAGAGCATTGGCAGGGGCAAAGCCCCCAAAGTCATTATTGAAAAAGACGTAGACCTCTCTGGCACCGCGGACAGACAACCGGCGCAATAGACTGGCCAGATAGACCAGATCTTCATCAGGATAATTGGACGAATACCAGTGTTCGCGTCCGTGCAGGCGAATATAAGCCCGCTCTGATGTAAGGAAATCCGTTAAGGCATGACGGGGTGAATCAACATTGCAAAAAGCTACGCCAAGCGTAGATAACAACCGTTCAATATCCGCATTGAACCAGGAATCATGTCGAAATTCCACCGCCACACGTGAAGGATCCGGGAACACTTGCAAGGCAGCGCGCAGCAACCCCGGATCATACGTCAAATTGGGAGGCACCTGTAAAAGGACCATTTTCCATGATTCTTCCAACAGGGCAGCTGACTGACAAAAGGCCTGAATGTCCACTTCAACGTCTTTGAGCAATTTTCTGTGGGTGATGGTCTTGGGCACCTTTAACACGTACCCGAATCCCTGCGGGGCATGCGCCTTCCAATTCAGGTACGTCTGATCACGAAATGACCGGTAGAACGTGGCATTGATTTCAACAGCATTAAACCGGGTGGAGTAAAAGTCAAACCATTTTTTCCTGGCCAGGCTTTCCGGGTAAAAGCAACCCTTCCAGTGTTCATATGTCCAGCCGGAAGTACCGATAAAAAAAGTAGTTAGATCTGTATTCTGATGCTCAACCATGAATAAAATGATAACCCAAACAAGTTTTTCTGTCTTACCCGGAACGTATTGGATATTTCAAGTCAATCCTGACCTGGCAACAATTGTCTCCAGAATTCTTGAATATACTGGATGTTTGCCGCGAAAATCGCGGCTCCAAGAGCAATTAAGGAAAACCAGGAAGGCAGTTCATACCAGTTCAATAAAAGACACCGACTCTGCAACAGCTTTATTGCTGACTGAGTACCACCGCGGCCATTGAGGAATTCAGATAAAACCCTTAACATGTCCAACATATTCCAAAGATAAAGGATAGGACCAATCACCAGAACAATTCCCAAAATAAAGAAAACAATAGATAAGAACATTTTAATGGGAGCCTGCCGGGTTGCTATGTCATCATTGTGCTCTTCTTTGACTTGTTCCACTAATTGGCTGGCTTCTTCCCAATTAAATCCCTTTTCCTGACAGATGGAATAAATAATGTCATCATCTGATGCCGCACTGGATATTTTTGAGACTACATAATCATGGATTTGTTCGTTCATGGGAAATCACCGACCATGTTTTATGAATTTTGATTGCATCCGGGTTTATCCATTGGAGCAATGGTCAGGATGAAATAAAGAGATTGTCTTTTATAAAACCCGGAAGATTAAAAGACATGGATATTATAAAGAATCCTATCATGGTAAGATGGGATCGCCTATCCATTACATCAGTGAAATAAAACGAACGGATTAAATATCGCGTAACCGGAGGAACCAATGAACAGTCAACTCAAGAGCCGTATGTTTCACTCAACTATCACTCTCTTAAATACCGATGGTTCACCCCTCATCAATCAACCGGCGATCGTTAAGCAGATCAATCACAAATTCCTCTTTGGTACAGCCGCTTTTGATACCGTTCCACTGGCAAATAACGAGTACACGGGTAAATCACTGGAACAGGCTCACATCAGGGCGGAAAAGCTCACCACTCTCTTTAATGCAGCCACTCTGCCATTTTACTGGGGTCAATTTGAACCGCAGCGCGGCCAGCCAAAAACAGAATCTTTGAAACACGCCGCCCAATGGTGTCTTGACCATCATTTGACAGTGAAAGGGCATCCTTTGTGCTGGCATACGCTGTGCGCCGACTGGCTGCTTCCCCTTACCAATTCTGAAATCCTCGCTGAGGAGAAAAAACGGATCCGCCGCGAGGTTTCCGATTTCCGTGGTTTGATTGATATGTGGGATGTAATCAACGAAGCCGTGATCATGCCGGTTTTTAACCGGTATGACAACGGCATCACCCGCATCTGCAAAGAAATGGGACGGATACAGACTATCAAGACGATGTTCGAGACTGCCCGGGCAGAAAATCCGGATGCCATCTTCCTAATCAATGACTTTGATACATCTGTTGCCTATGATATTCTGGTAGAGGGATGCCTGGCAGCCGGAGTGAAATTTGATGCCATTGGGATTCAATCGCACATGCATCAGGGTTACTGGGGAGTAGAAAAGACTCTGGAAATTCTGGAACGATTCAGTCGTTTCAATCTGCCGATTCATTTTACAGAAACCACCCTGGTTTCCGGTCAATTGATGCCACCGGAGATTGTTGATTTAAACGATTATCAGGTGAAAGATTGGCCGTCAACACCGGAAGGCGAGGAACGTCAGGCAATAGAAGCCGTGATGCACTATGAAACCCTGTTTGCCCATCCACTGGTGCAAAGCATCACCTGGTGGGATATGCAGGACGGCAACTGGTTGAATTCACCCGGCGGTTTGATCCGGCGTGACGGTTCGGCCAAACCGGCCTATGACGAGCTGTTGAAACGGGTTAAAGGCGAATGGTGGCTGGAAAAAACGGACTTTTTCACGGATGAAAATGGCTGCTTACATTTCAGTGGATTCCCTGGAGAATATGAAATAACTGCCGCCGGTGAACGTCAGATTATCTCGATTGATCAGGGATCAGACCGAGCAACAATCCGCCTGTAGATCATAAATTGCAACACTCTCCCCCAAATCTGTCCCAAACAGATCTGTAGTGAATATGGAGGGCTTGCATTACCTAACAGTTCTATGTATAATACCTAAAACTGTTATGTATAAAAGGAGGACTATGCTGAATAAAGAACTTGTGGCGGCTTCATCCACACCGTTGATCCTGTCCATATTGGCCGAAGGGGAAAGCTACGGCTATGAAATCATCCAGCGTATTAGCGAATTATCGGAAGAAGAAATTAGCTGGTCAGAAGGGATGCTGTATCCGGTGCTTCACCGCCTGGAAAAAGAAGAGCTGGTGACATCCGAATGGAGATTGATGGATTCCGGACGAAAACGGAAGTATTACAGACTTAACAAAAAAGGCGTCAGTGCCTTGCAGGAAGAAAAACATCAATGGGGGATTGTAAACAATACCTTGAATAGACTATGGAAGGGGTCGTATGCATAACCTTGACGAATTGATTTCCCGTTGGAAATCCGGACTGAATCTGCAGGAAAACATCCTGGCAGATGATATAGATGAACTCGAAGACCATCTGCGGATGGGTATCTCTCATCTGGTCAGCCTCGGCTTATCAGAAGAAGAGGCCTTCCTGATTGCCGCCAGACGCATCGGTACAGGGGCAAATCTGGAAGCGGAATTTGAAAAGGTCAATACCGGCAGCCTGTGGATCCATCGGCTGCGCTGGATGGTCATTGGCATCCTGGGCTTTCAGGCACTCAGTACTGTCTGGGCTTTTCTGGCCAGAGCAGGCAGTTCGTGGCTGCTGATGTCTACAAAATCCATTCTTTCAAGCGGCATCCTGTTTGTGGTTCTTTCCATTCTGCTGCCGGTCATTCTCTGGCTGGGTGTTAAAACCCTGACCCGGGAAAAAACCTTGGGGATTGTCCGTCAGTCACCATTTTCACAATTCGTTGAACAGAGATGGGGGTGGTTGCTGGGTTGTCTGGCCGGTTTATTCCTTCTCGTTCCCATCGGAGGGATTTTGTTGACCAGTATTACAGCGGCCAATATGCCCATAACCATGTACGCAGAATACTCGGCTGTAGTCTCCATGTACCAGCTGGTTTCGGGAATTCTTCTTCCCCTATTGGGATTAATCCTTCTGCAATGGCTCAATGTTGACAGGAAAAAACATCTGGCAACTAACTGATTTTTGTTGCCCTGATACACCAAATAGACAAAGAACGCCTTACGGCGTTCTTTGTGGTTTATCCGGGAAGCATTACTTTCTTGTGGAGGGATTCCTCTCCCTTTTCGCCGATTATTTGGCTCTTATTTTGAATTGCATCACTTCGTTAAAATCCGTCAGAACATCTGCTGACCGGACCTCGAAGATACAGGGTTTGGATTTACCCGTGTTTTTTGTATTGCGGATAAGGTCCTTACGTTCTTCGCTGATATTCAGTGTGTAAATCTGATCGATATGTTTTTCCGGAAAATAGATGGTCGCCTGGGCGTACCCCTGTTTCGCAGACATCCAGACAATGGTTTTCTCTTTCTTTTGAACTTTACATAGCCACATGTTTACATCGTGATAGAAGCGCCAGCCGTAGTTCAACTGGTTATCGTCAAACAATTTGAGCAATTCCTGATAGGCAGAAAAAGAATCACCCAGCATAGCAGAAAGGACATGATCATCAGGGAAGATAGTTTCATCACGCAATTCAACATCGTTGACCGTTTCCATTACCTCTCCGTCAAATAAATAGAAGATATGATCTATTTTACTTCATATCTTCTATGCTTCAAAAAGCGAGAAGAAAGAAATTCATGTCATCCCGTCATATCTATGTCCATCCACCAAATTATTCTTCAGGCAATAAGGTTGATGGAATGGGTTGATTGTTCTTTCGCTTATCCAGTTCGACTTTAATCTCAGCATGCTTTTCACGGGTGATCGGGTAAGCCTTCACCGCCAGGAAACTGAGCAGAAGGATCACAGCACTGGCCGGACCAATGAGCACACGGATGGCAAAAAGTGCTGAAGCAGGCTGAACCGGATCAGGGAGACCCGGGGTGGCATTGACATATCCGGAAAGTTCGAGTGCCCAGCCGGATATAAACAGGCCTACAGCCAGTCCCATTTTTTGGAGGAATACAAAGAAACCATAGAATACACCCTCGCGCCGCTGTCCGGTTTCCAGCTCGTCCAGCTCGACCACATCAGGCACCATGCTCCAGGGGACCAGATAACCGACGGATATGCCAATCCCGGCAATGACGGCCAATACGAAAGTAGCGACAACCTGCCCCGGTTGCAGGAAGAACAATCCCATCAGGGCGAGGACAAAGAAGCCCGCGCCCAGGTAATATACATTCTGCTTGCCGATCTTTTCACTGACCTTTGCCCAGATGAGCACCCATATAAAGGAAGAAAACTGTATGGCCAGCAGCAAGAAACTGAACAGGCCCATATCCATCTTGATCCAGTCTTTGGTGTAGAGCTGCAAGTTATTCTGTGCAAACTGGATGGCCAGCCAGGAGAGCATGTAAATCGTGGTAACAAGGATGAAAGGTTTATTGCTCAAGGCAATCTTCAAACCTTCAAAGAACCCAGGGCCTTCAACCGCAGGTTTGGCATTGATGGCGAAATCAGGTTCCTTTGTACCGAAGAAGGTGATGAAACACGGCCCGGCAATAGTGACCGCCCACACAGCCGCACTGACCATATACCCCAGCTTGGGATCCTGAGGAAACTGGCTGACAATGATGCCGTGGAAGAAAGCGGCCAACACACCGCCCAGAATGGAGAAACCCATCCGGACAGAAGAAAGGCGGGTGCGTTCGTCATAATCCTGCGTCAATTCAGCCGTAAGAGACACATACGGTACATTAACGGCCGTATAGGCAGTATCCAACAAGATGGCGATCAGCAGGTAATACCAGAACAGACCGGTTTCATTCAGGGGCGGAACAATCCACTGCAGGAAGAAAGCCAGCCCGAACGGAATGGCGCCGATCAGCAGCCACGGCCGGCGGCGCCCGAACTTGCTCACGGTGCGGTCAGTCAGCCAGCCAATGATGGGATCATTGACGGCATCCCAGATTTTCGCCACCAGAAAAACATTTCCGGCAATACCCGGCCGCAATCCGGCCACATTAATTAGAAAGTTCAGCAGAAAGAACCCATTGATGGCGGTGGCAATGGCTGCCCCGAGGTCGCCGACTCCGTACGCCAGTTTTGTTTTGGAAGAAAGTCTGGTGGAAGTTGTCATGGCATCCTTACAGTTCTATAGCTCTGGAATATTCGATCACCCAGTTTTTACGAAAATCGGGAGGCAGACTGATGCCCAGTATTTCGGCACGCCTGCGCAGGGCAAAATGTTCATAAAGCAGGTCTGTCATTTTACGCATACGGCGGCGCTCTTCTGGAAAACACAGGTTATGCGTTTCAAATACGGTCTTCAACAGGTCAAAATGCTCTGGCAGGTTGTAGGAATGACCGTAAGGTTCGTCGAGATGGATATTGAGCAGATTGGTCAATTCGCGGTCCAAGCAGGCCACCATCAGGGACTGATCATAAAACGTGCCGCCGCCATCGGTGTACTCCTGATCGTTCAACCGGGTTGGGATGATGTAAGTGTTCATACTCCAACCGGCCAGCACGGCTTTCACCACCGGCGCCGGTCTTACCTCCCAGGTACGTCCTTGCCACACAAACGAACGCACAGGATTGGTCATACCCATATATTCCGGATAGCCGTCCTTACGTGATGCTGACACTGTCAATGGGAGGGCAATATCATCAAAGGTGATACTCTCCGGGTGGGTTGAGCCGGTGTAGGCAGCCAGTCTATCCAGTAGAAACACCTCAAGCGGTCCAAGGTTGCCAAATCCCTTCCAGAGTTTCAAGGGATTCTTGTTATAGGAAATGAACTTTTTGCGTTCGAGATGTTCCATCAGGTTTTCAAGGTCATCCAACGCATGCAGCGCAGCCGGTTTGTAGATATCGGGATGACGGGCGGCAGCCAGCTGCACGGAATGGAAGAAACCGTTCAACACCCCGGCTGACACTCCGTAGACATAGCGGATCTCTCCGCCGCCGCGCGCGAAACCTTCATCCACAGCCCGCGTGGTGACCATGCCGGCAAGAATACCGGAAAAGCCCCCAGCCCCGTAGATGACATTGGCCGGTCGGTCGAAGGGGAAATTATCGAGCTGCCCTACCGATTTTCCAGATGACTGGCCGTCTTGCTCTCCGTTCAAGATGGCGGTGAAAGTCTGGGTTAATTCCACCCGGTTTTCCACAGACTGACGCATATTGGTGGCGGCTTCCGTGCTGCCAATGTATGGCAGGTCAACATGACCGATCACCGGGGAATCCGTCTCCCTCTGATCGGCGGTGATTACCAGCTTCTTCAACGCTTCATGCCGGCCCAGAAGATCAAGGTATAGACTGGCCAGCAGGGCATGGTTGCGTTCATGCTGCGAGTGCATAACGAAAGACGACGTGAACCAGTTGAGCTGCCACGGCCGAATGCGGGTATATGGCTGGGAACGCAGGATGGGGCGCGGATCGGCCGCTTGAAGATCGGCGACCATCGCCCCGGCATCCACAATCCCCGGGCGGCAGTCAAAGCGCCATTCGCCATTCACGGTCTGTGCATCTGTCGAAAGTAATGTGCTCAATCCGGCAATCCAGGCATCCAGCAGGGGAGCATCCTGCGGAGGATCAATGTGAACAAAGCCGTGATCGCATTGCAGGCTCTCATCGGGCGGACCGTACATGCGGAAGATGGCGCCGCTATCCAGTGAACACAGGTAGAGGGGCACATTGAGATCAGAGACTTTCCAGTCAGCCCGGCCGGTACGGGCAGATAGGTAATATGTGACCCACCAGCGCAGAGGTTTAAGTGTGTAAAAACCGTACTTTGGATTTAATTTAAGGGACCGGATATGACTGCTGTGGGCATTACCAAGAAATTGACGGAATTCCGCAACTGTTCCGGCTGCCTTACCCCAGGTCTGCGGAGACCGGCGGGCAGCCAGTTCAAGACCGAAGGCCAGGGCAGCGAAATTCCCTCCACTAACGCCAAATATCCGGCCGGGTTCTGCCCCCTGATCCAACAGGTTTTGAGCCCATTCAAGTTCTTTGATGAGGTACGGGATGTCTCCCAGTTTGGCAGATTGGAAGATGATGGTGGTTAAAGTTGTGGTCATTGCAAATAATTCCAATCTGCCGTAGAGGATGATTAAAAACAATATTATAAACGAACCGTACACATGCTGGTTTTGAATGAAGATAACAAAGGTAATGAAATTACCTTATCAATTTATAAACTCCTTGACTGAAAAAGGGGGTTACTGTACAGCAAATCTGTACATGTAGGAAATTTTATGACCATTCAGACAACCTATACCCAGGCATGTGCCAGATTGGCAAAATTGCTCGATCAGGTAACATACGACCGTGAAGTTGTTCTAATTCAACAACGGGGGAAAGAAGAGGCAGCCATGATTGCCGCTTTCAAACTGGCTAGTCTATCCGAAACTGCCTATCTATTGCGATCACCAGCCAATGCCGAACGATTGCTTACAGCTCTGGGAAGGGCTCTGAAAAATGACTTAAAACCAATGTCGGTAGAAGAGTTACGCCGGGAGACCGGTATTGAGTAAGGGAGAATAAACAGCCATATTTCAACCGGAGTTCATTGATGATCTGCTTTTTTTGAGTAGAGACAGATCCCAGGTTGGCAATACGGGCTTTCGATTTAATTGAAGCTATTCTGCGGGATCCGTTTAATGGAATTGGAAAGCCGGAGCCTCTGAAATATCTTTCACCAGGTGCCTGGTTTCTCACCAGGTGCCTGGTTTCGGCGGTTGACTCAGGAACATCGGATTGTTTACCTGGTGCTCGGCAACCAGATTGATTTCCTGCAGGCAGGATATCACTATTGATTTGACTGATCCTCTCAGATTGTTCATCGAATCAATTTTACGTCAACCTTAACCGGGATCTTTCCCCAGATCGTATCTGCTGTGACAGCTGTTCTTCCGGTCTTCATCGCCAAGGCAAGACAGGCGCGATCTCCAATGGATAATCCGAAAGGTTTTGTCGGGGCTGCCAGATTTCCCGTCAAATATGCAAGGTCACTATCAAACAGGATGATCTCCAGCCCAAGAATATCCAGCGCATTGTGAATCTCATCATTTGGAATCCCAAGAAGCGAGAGCCGTGCAACGACTTCAGAGAAATTAATGGAAGAGATCACAGATTCTGGAAGCAATTCTTCCACAATATTTGCGCCGGTTTCATTGTTAAGCAATGCCAGCAACGCGGAGGCATCGAGCACATATTTATTCACGCGCCGCTTGCTCCCGGCGGGATTGTATCAAGTCATCAACCAGTGATGTACCTTCTTTGATGTATTTACGGACGGTTTGTCTTGCATAGGATACGGCCTGCGGCAGAGGAATAAGACGGACAGAACCATCTTCGAGTCGCAAAATAACTTCATCTCCCGGTTCGAGTTTTAATTCCTTGCGCATCCGGGAAGGAAGAACAAATCTGCCATCGGCGTTCATCTGTACCCTGTATTCCATATATGCCACCTTTTTAAATCATGACATAAATAGTATACACTGGAATACCAAGAGAATATACCCGGTCATTTTGATTTCCACCAGCTATATTTCATTTTTGGTTTTCCCTCTACAACCCGGTTCATCCTCCGTTGTGGTTGGGAATATGCCAGGCTTCGCCCAGACTCATGCCCAACGTCTCATAGATCTTCAGGGTCGCTTTGGAATGGTTGAGGGTGTAGAAGTGAATGCCGCTGACGTTATGGTCATACAGGTCAAAAACCTGTTGGGTTGACCAGTGGATGCCGATCTTTTCCACGGCGTCATCGCCCCGGGCACGTAACACCGCGCGCAGCAGTTTGGCCGGGATGCGTGCTCCCAGCGCCAGCTCTGACATGCGCCTCAAACCGCTGATAGACGTCACCGGCATGATGCCAGCAATAATCGGCACTTTAATTCCGGCAATTTCACAGCGTTCGCAGAAATCATAAAAATCGCGGTTATCAAAAAAGAGCTGGGTGCAAATGCAGTCCGCGCCCGCATCCACCTTGGCTTTCAGGTAATCCATCTCCAGCAGGCGGTTGGGGGTTTCAGGGTGCCCTTCCGGGAAACCCGCTACGCTGACGCTGAAATGGGGGAAGTTCTTTTTAATAAAGGCGACCATATCGGCGGCATGAGCGAAACCATCGGCCGCCGGTGCAAATGACGGATTTCCCTTCGGCGGATCGCCCCGCAGAGCCAGCACATTTTCGATACCTGCCGCCGAATAGCGGTCCAGCTGGGCTTTGATCTCATCGCGGCTCGCGCCGATGGCCGTCAGATGCGCCACAACATTGAGCGGGGTCTCCTGTTTCAGGCGGATCACCAGGTTTTGCGTCAACTGGTTGGTGGAGCCGCCCGCCCCGTATGTTACGCTGACGAATGACGGCTGGATGGGCGACAACTTGCTGATCGTCTCCAACAAAGCATGGGAGGCTTCTTCGGTTTTCGGGGGGAAAAATTCAAAACTGAAATGGACTTTTTGCTGCTTAAATATTTCAGACAGGTTCATGAGATGCTCACCACTTTTAATTTTACGTCTCGCGCGGATGCAATTGCAGCGCGTCAAATGGACATACAGATACACACAGGCCGCAGGCGGCGCATTTTGAGGCATCCACCCGGGCGATTTCTTTTAGCGGGGCGCGCAGGGCGCCAAACTGGCAGACTTTCTCGCACTGACCGCAGGCTTTGCAGCGATTTTCATCCACCCGGGCAGACTGTTCCACCGCTGTGACCACCGGTTGACCCTGCCTGTACCGGTTGAGGTACAGACCCTTTATGTCATCCAGGCTGTGATAGCCGTGATCTTGCAGCCACTGGCCAGTTTCTTCGGCAATTTTGCCATAAATCGTCGGGCCTTTAAGAATGGCGGCGGTACACACACCCACCAGGGACGCCCCCGCCATGAAGAATTCGATCACATCCGCCCCGCTGGAAACGCCGCCCACCCCGATGACCGGTTTATCGGTGACACGCGCCACCTCGAACACTGACCGTACTGCCAGCGGTTTGACGGCCGGGCCGGATAACCAGCCGTACCCGAATT
Source organism: Leptolinea tardivitalis (assembly GCF_001050275.1). Taxonomy (GTDB): domain Bacteria; phylum Chloroflexota; class Anaerolineae; order Anaerolineales; family Anaerolineaceae; genus Leptolinea; species Leptolinea tardivitalis. Next base: position 281,256 of record NZ_BBYA01000009.1, on the reverse strand, counting down.
TGGAGCCCAGCGGTGACTCGCCGCGTTCAATATCAATCATCAGGGTCGGACCGAAGCTGTTGATGCAGGTGAAACCGTCTACATACGGATCAAGCACCTGCGCCAGTTCGCCCAGGTCACCGGCATGGGAACTGAGCTTGGCAATAATGGGTACGGAGACGGCGTTCCTTAGCGCCCGGGCTGTTTCCAGCAGACGCTGGGTGTCAAGATAGTGGATGGAGAATTCGATGGCATCGGCTCCGGCTTTTTCCAGGCGCGGACCCAGGGCAGCCAGGTCTTCAGCGGTGTACCCGACACTGGCAATCAACGGCAGGTTGAATTCCCGGGCGGCTGACAGGGCAATGCCGTACTCGTGTGAAAACCACTGTTCAGGCGGCAGCTCGCTCCACAACTCGGTGTTCAGCAGACTGTCTTTCCCGAGGCGCACCATATTGGGGTGGGGTACCGGCGCCGCCACACGGGAGATCGTCTTGGCCAGCAGTCCGCCTGCTCCGCCTTCCGCCGCCCTGCGCAGCATGGCGCCCGAACCCACATTGGGGCCCACCGCCGGAATCACCGGATTACGGAAGGTTTGATGGAATAGTTGAACGGATAAATCAATTTCTAAGGTCATGTAACACCAGGGAAAAGATAATCCTGACAGAGCCTAACTATACTGTAAAAATGTCGGATTTCAAGTTTTCCGATGTTTTATTTAACCGATGGATACTGAATCGAGACGGTTTCCCGAATGTCAGGGTACCGCCCATACCAGGACTTTGTTCCACTCCAACGACACCAGCAGCCGGCCGTCGGGTGACAGAGCCGCGCTGCGGGTATCTCCTGCGAGGGTATGCACCAGCGTCCAGTCTTGCACACGGCGGAATCGCATTACCGGGTCATGCTGACCCGAGCCGGTGACAAGCAGGAGTCCATCCGGCGAGAACGCCAGGCATTCCGCCAGATCGTCAAATTTTTGCAGCTTCTTCCAATCCTGCGTATTCCAGACAGCCACCCCACCCTTTGTGCAGCCAGAAGCATCAAATGCCGCGCAAAATGACGAAGCCAGCCGCTGACCGTCGGGCGAAAGCGCCAGGCGGTTGGCCTGCTTTCCGGCGGAAAACACTTTCTCTTCTTTGCCATCTGCCACAGACCACACCCGGATGAGTCCATCGGTACCCGCACTGACCAACCGGCGGCCGTCTGAGGTATACACCAGCGCTGTGACATTCTGATTGGCGGCTTTCCACTGCTGCTCCACATCCCAGGTCTTTGTGTCATAGATCCAGATGGTGCCGTTGGGCCAGCCGGTGAGTCCGCCGACCGCCAGATGGGAGCCGTCGGGCGAAAAAGCCAGGCTGGAGGATGACGGCAGGGCGATGGGCACAGCCACCTGCGCGCCGTCGGCCGGATTCCACACCCGCAGTGTGCGCCCGTTGGTGTCGTCTGCCGCCGAAACCAGAAACCTGCCATCCGGCGAGAAGGCGATATCCCACACAATGCCGGTCAGGTTCGTGATCTCCTTCTTGAGAGACAGATCATCCCTTTGCCAGATCTTGATGCCGTAGTCGTTGTCATTGCCGGCGGCGGTGGCAAACAGAGAACCGTCAGGTGAAAAGACAACCCGGCGCAGAGACGGCGTGCCGGTTTCAGACTGCCTGACCAGTTGAGTCACGTTTTCAGGGGTGATGGGAGGATGCGGCGCGGCGGCGGCTGTAAGTGTGATGAGAGCCAGCGCCAGAAACACAATTACCGGAAGTGCTCGCTTCATGAGATTCCTCCAGATGGGCGGGGATGTATCCGGTAATTCTAGCGTATCGAATCAATAAGGGGCAAATGGGGTGAATATTTCTGTTTATGGCGCTCGCTGTACGGATGTTTGGCCGGCAGGGGAATTTGTGGCGATGGGATACCCGCACATCTGACTTTTGATGGGCACTGGGTGTTTTACCCCCTGATACCTTCAAAGTCAACCACCAACAGGCAGATTATGTCTCAATGCCCTGACGGGCATTTATTGTTTTTAACACAATGGAGTTGGGTTTGATATTCCTTTTCTTCATACTCAGTCTCAATGCCCTGACAGGCATTTATTGTTTTTAACGGCGATAGGGAAACATGGATTCGACTTTTTAACAGGTCTCAATGCCCTGACGGGCATTTATTGTTTTTAACCAGAACAGATTCGATTGAGCAATTCAGGGAGGCATATGTCTCAATGCCCTGACGGGCATTTATTGTTTTTAACTGTCTAACGATTTAGACGAATTAGACAAAGGAACACGCGTCTCAATGCCCTGACGGGCATTTATTGTTTTTAACTGAACTGAAGGCCAATGAAGTCAAATTTATTGGGTCTCAATGCCCTGACGGGCATTTATTTTTTTAACATCTATGGTGTCTATGGCAAGATGAAAGTATTCGTCTCAATGCCCTGACGGGCATTTATTGTTTTTAACCTAGGAGGTTAAAGTGAGCTTAGAGGAATGGATTGTACTGTGTCTCAATGCCCTGACGGGCATTTATTGTTTTTAACAAGCGCTGCAATGGGTGATTGCAGCGAAATGAATGATGAGGTCTCAATGCCCTGACGGGCATTTATTGTTTTTAACACAGACGGGAAAAATCCGATGTCATTGCTTGTATTTGTCTCAATGCCCTGACGGGCATTTATTGTTTTTAACTTAGCTACGAAAGCGGGAACGAAGTACAGTTTTTCTGTCTCAATGCCCTGACGGGCATTTATTGTTTTTAACGCCATCGGGAATATGACAGCAGAATTGACAACTGATGAAGTCTCAATGCCCTGACGGGCATTTATTGTTTTTAACTATTCTCAGATGCCTTCATTGTGCTCATTCCCATCTATGTCTCAATGCCCTGACGGGCATTTATTGTTTTTAACATTTTTCGCTATGAAAGGTGACGCACGTACAAGCGAAAAAGTCTCAATGCCCTGACGGGCATTTATTGTTTTTAACGAATGTGGTATTCTTCGGGGAGCTTATTTCTTTCCCATTGCAGAGTCTCAATGCCCTGACGGGCATTTATTGTTTTTAACTTTGATATCAATAAGATTATCTATTTTGGATGTGAAGTCTCAATGCCCTGACGGGCATTTATTGTTTTTAACGAATGTGGTTTGCATCAATTTGCGTAGAACAAGAAATTGTCTCAATGCCCTGACGGGCATTTATTGTTTTTAACCGAAATCATAGACGCAATGTCATCCCACGGAATATCTGTCTCAATGCCCTGACGGGCATTTATTGTTTTTAACCGTGATGCGCTCTTTCTTTTAATATATTCTTTTGATCGCGCATCCCTCCCTGAAATTATACCGGAAAATCCATTTTCTTGAAGGGGGGTGCGCGAATTCAGGGTATCTTCGGCATACCTGACAGAACTATCCATCATCAGTAAACCAGCAAGGCTTGTTTTTGCTTCCACGGTTCTTTTGTCATAATCCCTCATTTCATCACCCAACATCTCTGTCCGCATCCCCTTTCCATATACCTTCATTTTACATCCACAAAACACTCTGGCAGACATCCAGCCTTTTCTCCCTTCGCTGTATCCGCCTCCATTTCCCCTAATTTTCCCCTCACAGCCTTCATAAACTCCCCCAACACCAGCAGCTGCCAGGAGGACGGCCGCCTTGACCGGTCTGCGGTAGATTGATCCTAAATCTCCCTCGTCATATAGACGCTGTTCGGGTCATCGGTGTATCCGTTGAAAGGACCGCAGACCTCAAAACCGTTCCTGCGGTAGAGCGCCCGCGCCGGGGCAAAGAACGGCTCCGTCCCGGTTTCGAGGCTCAGGCGTTTGAGTCCGCCATTATTTAATCGGTAAAACAGCAATAACAGATGTATGGCTGATAAAAGGGGGGATAATACATCGAAGCCCATCCGGTATGGTACAACTGACAGTTCACAAGGTCTTTTGAGTAGAATAGACCTGATTTAACCGGCAGATAACATATCCATGTTGCACAGGAAATGATAGGGATAATGGATAACCAACTCACCGTTAAAGAAATACACTGTGAAAGCGCCCTGACCCGGCTCAAGCGGAAGATTCCCTATGGTTGGGATTTGAATATTTACCGGGGTTGCCGTCACGCCTGCCGGTACTGTTATGCCATTTATTCGCACCAGTATCTGAATTCAGATGGTTTTTATGATGATATCCATGTCAAATCCAACATCGTGGACGTGCTGGAACGTGAACTCAGTTCCCCCGGATGGAAGCGGGAGGTTGTCAACATTGGCGGTGTGACTGACAGCTACCAGAAAGCAGAAGAGACCTGGCAGCTCATGCCCGAAATCTTGAAGCTGTTGATCAAGTATCGAACACCGGCCATCATCTCAACAAAATCGACTCTCCCCCTGCGTGATTTTGACCTGATCGACGAGTTGTCGCATATCACCTATATCAATATCGCCGCCACCATCACCACCACAGACGAAAACATCCGTCAAAAACTGGAACCCGGCTCAGCGCCATCGGCCGAACGGTTTGCCATGCTCAAACAGTTCCGCAAAACCAACGCTTCGGTCGGGCTGCATGTGATGCCGATCATCCCGTATCTGACGGACAGCCGGGAAAATATCGAAGCCCTGTGTATCGGGGCCCGGGAAAGCGGTGTTCACTACATGCTTCCCGGCACCCTATATTTACGCGGGGAAACCCGCAAGGTCTTCTTTGATTTCATCCAGGAAAATTACCCCGAGCTATTTCCCCCATTACAGTCTATGTATAAAACCGGCGGCGCCGGCAAAGAGTATAAAGACAGCCTGTATCGGGTTGTCAACGAATTGCGGAAGAAATACGGCATTTCATCCAGTTATACCCGGCCGATGAAGGAAAAGATGAAATAACCGACAGCCCGGGGGTTGTGTTTACATATTCCTCACGTGGAAAATACCGATTGTGGATTAACCCTGCGCGGGATGACCGTCGGCCAGAAAGGCTTCATGGAAGGTGACTTTCCCCTGTGGGACGGGGCCGTCAAACGGCAGCACAAAGAACACTTCGGGGGGTATGCCTTCATGTTCAAGGCCGGTGGCATTGCGGAACCCGAACTTGACGTAATACTCCGGGTGCCCCACCAGGCAGCAGCCTTTTCCTCCCAGGGCTTTCAATCGAGACAAACCTTCGCGTATCAATGCTTTACCAATTCCCGACCGCTGGTAGGCTGGAAGCACGGAAACCGGCCCGAGCCCGTACCAGTCTTTTGTGCCATCTGACATCTGCACAGGGGAAAAAGCAATATGACCCACCACCCGGCCGTCCATCTCGGCCACCAGAGAAATGGTCAGAGCACCGGCCGCGCGCAGCGCCTCGACGATGTACTGTTCCGTGTGGCTGCTGATCTCCAGGGTCTCAAAGGCAGCGGCCGTCACTTCGGTGATGACCGCTTTATCCTTTTCGGTTTCGTCTCTGATCAGAATTGCCGGTGTGGTCATAAAAATCTCCCTTTTTTACTATCATTCATTAATTTGAGACAATTTTACACAGATAGTAAAAATGAGGGCAAATCCCAACAAGTGTATTTTCCCGATTACATGAAAGATATTTTGAAAATATCCAAAACAGATAAAACATTTTTACCACATCAGAGATTCCATATCTTGAAACCTGATGTAAAATCAGAACGATTATCGCCACATCTCACTGACCGCTGCGGGTCAATTCTCCCGCATAATGCGCAAGGAGCCTTTCATGCCCATTCCGGATAGCTGGCTTCCCGCTTTAGTCGGCGAAACCACCGAGCCGTATTACCAGCAGCTTTACCGTTTTGTCGGGGAAGAGCGCCGTAAATACAAAGTCTTTCCACCGGGTGCAGATGTGTTCAATGCACTGCGCTATACGCCTTTTGACCAGGTACGCGTTGTGATCATCGGGCAGGATCCGTACCATGAAGAAAATCAGGCTCACGGACTGGCATTTTCTGTACGGCCGGGTGTGGAAGTTCCGCCTTCCCTGCAAAATATCTACAAAGAATTACACAATGATGTCCAGTTTCGAATTCCCAATAACGGCTGTTTGATTCCCTGGGCGGAACAGGGGGTGCTTCTGCTGAATGCCGTACTCACAGTGCGGGCGCACCAGGCCAATTCACACCAGGGCAAAGGCTGGGAAAATTTTACCGATGCCGTTTTGCGTGCGGTCAACAACCGCAGCCAGCGGGTAGTTTTTTTGCTGTGGGGCAGTTACGCCCAGCGTAAAGCGGAAGGGATTGATACCACCCGTCACACCGTGCTGAAGGCTCCCCATCCGTCGCCGCTTTCGGCTTCGCGGGGTTTCTTCGGCTGTGCGCATTTTTCCAAAACCAATGCCATCCTGCAGTCCGCCGGACTTGCACCCATCAACTGGCAGCTGCCGGACCTGTAGCAACGATCATACTTCTATCGATCGAACCAGGAAACTTTCCCGGTTATGATACAACAGTCCGTCATCTGCATTTCCATGGTGTTTGCCATGTAGGATGAAATTTAAAAAAATATGTAAAAATTTAAAGGAAGCCGGTTTCATCCAGCGGGCAGATGCCGGCTGGGTCAGGGTGAAATTAATTATCCGTTGGCCGTGTTTAAAAGCATCCCCTATCCACCAAGGGCGGCTGTCTACGTGACAGAAAAGGAGATAACGATGCCACGAATTAAATTCCCTCATTACTTGATCCTGTTTCTTTGTCTGCTCTGTGTACTGGCATGTAATTCTTCTTTGAATTTTCTTCAGGAAGCCCAGAATTTTGAAGATGTAATGACATTTACAGGTACAGGAGAACATACCTGGACCTGGAATCATGGCGAGCAATACTGCAAAACGCAGGACGAAATGACTCTGGTTATGAGCGACAGATCATCGGATGAAATTATCAGCATCGGAAAATGCATGGCCATCAAGGGACTGCATCCATATACCTGTTATGTGGGAAATCCCGATGAAAAATGCCGGGTGATCATTAAGGGGAAATTCACCGGGTATATTTTTAGACCACGCTCATGCAGCGGTGATTACCCTGTTTCAGGTGAGGCTATTAATAAGAAGTCTGTGTTGACGGGAACCATAAAATGCGGGGATGATTCGTTTGTCATTTCCATTCCACTAACGAAGTAAAAGTAGCCGATTTATTAAGATATACGGGATTACTCCCTGATCTTTTTTCTTCCTTCAACGCCTGCTGGACTGCCTGGTAGACCTTATACAGGCCGACTTTAGTTTCCGCAGGCAGTTTTCGTACTCGGAGACAGACTGGATGATCCGGCCATTCTGAATCCTCTCTTTCAAGGAAAATCACCCAAAGACCATATCCACCTGCCGGAACTCCCGATGCGCCTCAACGCGTTCGATGGATTGCACGCGCAACCCCAGCGTGGTGGTCTCACCCAGGAGTGAATCCACCGGCCGGGCTTCATCACGCCACAGGGCTATCACTCCCGGCAGGGTGCCGGGGCGATTCCTTTTCATCGGAATGGGCGTAAGGAAGACATCCCGCAGGCCTGCGGCGAACAGCTTTTCCATCCTCTGCCTGTCTGACACCTGAACGAGTGCCGGTTAGACCCGCAATACACCGCGGAATCCCCTGACTCCGTAGTACGAATCCGCCCCATTGTGATAGATGAAGACGTGATCATAGCGCCGGTCACCGAAAATGGCCCCGCCAAACTTGCGGATCTCAGGCGGGGTTCGTAGCCAGCTTGAGGTCTTCGTATCGAACTTGCCCAACGCCTGCAGCTGTTTATACAGCTCTTCCGTCAGGAGCTCAATACCCATAGCGGCGGCCATGTCCATGGCGCTGTCTGCCGGTTTGTGTTCCTTGCGCGCGTCCAACGCCTGTCGGTCGTAGCACAGGTTGCGGCGTCCGGAGGGGGTTTCTGCGGAACAGTCGAAGAAAATGTATTCGCCGCTGGTTTGATCCTGTCCGACCACGTCCGGCTCGCCGCCGGTACGTTCCATTTCGCTGAGCGACCACAGCTTCTGCGGGCTGGCTTCCAGCCGGGTTTGAATGTCACCCCAGTCAATGCCAGGGTGTCGGCCGAGATTCTGGTCAAAACGGGCTTTCAACACACCAAACAGATTTGAGATTTGATCGGGAGAAAGAGGTTTATTTTCCATATTCTTTACCGGAAATACCCGTTGCACTTCAAAGCGCAGCAGTCCTACTTCACTTCGTCCAGCAGCTTGCGTTCGCCGGTCAACTTCTGGATTTCCGTCACGTCCTGGGTGACTTCCAACGTACCCAGAAATTTACCCCCGGGATCGCGCACGGCGTAATAACGGATGTGAATGAAGCGGTTCTCATTATCCCCTGGTTTTGTCTGAATCCAGAACTCGGCAGTGTCGCGCGTCCTGGCGCGGAAATCCTCCAGGATCTTGAAAACGATCTGTACGCTGTCGGGCGAATGGCAATTCAACACATTCCGCCCGATGATATCGGGAGTGCGCTCAAAAACCCGGCTCTTTCCACCGGAATAAAAGCGTACATCGTTGCCCTCGTCTACAAAGGTGATATCCACCGGGAGGTGAGTAAAGATGGCGGCGATTTGCTCCACAGTCAGCGCACCTACCTGTAGGGGAATTAATGCATCCATATTCTGATAATCTGACATGGAAAACCTCCGATATTAACTTGTACAATCCGATGGACAATTTAACAGGCGATTTATATGTGTTTATTCTAATCTATTTTATCCTATTTGATCACTGGACGATTCGAATGGGCAATAAATCCCCTTAAAAACACATCCGGCGGCGTCCAGCCAAGATATTCCGGCTGACTCCAACCCGGGGCACCGGCAAGTGTTTGAACCTTCAAATACTTGTCAATGCGAAAGACATTCCAGGTTAGGATCGTATCACCATTGCCGATACATAACCCGACATGCCCCCAATCTTCTCCACACCATCTATCGGCCCTTCGGCGCGATAGAAAACAAATGAACCTCTGGGCGGCTTGCCAACCGGATTGACGTCATACTCTTCCGCCGATTCAGCCGCCAAACATCTTGATATTTTTCCATATTCCGGCTTTGATTATTCAGCACTCAGGTGATCGCGTTTTCAATGAAGTTTGAAAAATCTTCCAGTACCGAAGAATTTTATTTCTACTCTTTTATTGTTGAAAGTTAATTATTTCTTCGAACAACATAATATAAACAAAAATATCCTCCACGTAGATTGAAGGGCGTTTTGCCATAGATACTTAATTGTGCTGAAACAGCGATCGGATAATGTCTAGTGACTGGTGTTAGCGGTCTGGCAAAATTAAAGGGATACTTCTCCAGCTGTTAAATATTTCTCACATTTTTTCCGAGTGGTGGAGCTCCTGAGCATTGTAATCGGTATTAGCCAGGATAATGCCCCAAGACATTAGATGTGGCTTTCGCCTTGCCCTTTCAACCCATGTTTTTCAACCTCTTGCGTAACTTTTGTAAGCCACAAAATTAACTTATCAGTTTCCTCTTCTGAAAACTGCCTATTTATTAAGCACTTTAATTCTCTGCCAGCGGGTTGGAATAAACCAGTATTTCGGGCATCTGAAAACAAGGATTGTAATTCTTGCTCAGAAATATCAATCTTACTTAACAAACCTCCACGCCCAAATAGTGCGGAATATATGGATTGTTGATAGACAGCATTTGGTGGATACCCGAAACAAAAAGCTACGTGAGTTCCCGATAAATCAACATTAAGTGAGAAACCTTTTGTACCCCAATGAATTGGAAATGATTTTGATTTTGCCCATGTTAAAAGTTTTTCAAATATTACTTTCCCATTTGAGTCTATTGAATTGAGAAAAAAACTTTCAGTAATTGCAGGCAATGAACTTGACGATACTTTAGAAATATTGGGGGATTCGCTGCCTACCACGATATTTGTTGATAACAGACGCAAGCCACCATCAGCTTTAAAAAAGGTAAATTCGAGACAAGTTACTCTTACTCCCTTGTTTCTCAAGAATAAAGATGTTTGACGAATCTCAGGTGTGATCTTCTGACCAACAATAACAATCCGTTGGTCATTATTGAATACAACCGCTTCATCAGGTATAAGACCAAAATACTCTCGATGGTATTGGGCAAGGTTTAAAGCTTCATCGCCCGAATAATCGCGAAAAATCTCATCTAATTGCTCATAACTCAATTTCTCTGCAAAGGAACAATATTCAAGAGCCTGCGCAAGAGTCTCACGGGGAGTACGGTCTCTTTTAAGCTCAATAACCAATAAATCGCCTTGTCTGTCAATAGCGAGAAGGTCAATATAACTGCCAAGATTGGTATTTACCTGACGGCCAATTATGAGTAATTTACCGTCTTCAATAATTTTATCGGGATTATTTTCAAGCCAATTCTCCAAAATCGACTCTCGATGCTCATCTTTGAATCCAATTTCAGCATACTCTTTGAACTTGTTGTCTGTGGTAATACTGTAAATTTTCATTGGTCTCTCGAATCCTAAGCAAAGAAATCCTGTTTTTTTTTCAACTAATAAGCAATAATTATACAGACGGTTGATCCGCTTCGAATAAATTCGACCTCACATAAAATGAAAATGTTTCTGAAAATATTCTCTTACCCCTTTTTATCCATTACTACCGCACTTTTCTAATAAATAAACAAAAAACGCCTGAATAAGAAGGACTGTAGGATTAGATAATTTGTTCAGTAAAGGTGTAAATTTCTACTTAAAAATTCCAAGTGGTCTGCGCAGTGAAGATCAATATAATCGTTTAACGATTAATGGCATGAAATGTTTGGATTTATTGGGATTCTTGAATTGAAAAACATGTTCAACATAATGCTAAAGATGTTGTATCATCTAATGGAAATAAATCACAAATGGATAAGATAATAAACTCCTGTTTCAATGTCACAGCACGATCTGAGAAACATTGAGAATAACATCCCAAACCGTCTAAAATCGACTCTCGTCTATATAATCCTCATTCACAATAAAAGGTATCGGTTTTTCTTTTTAAAAACATTAAAACACCCTCTGTGATATCACTAAGGGCACAGAATATCAAACACATCTGATGTATGCATTACCAGGCAACTTAACGACCTCAAAAGCACAACAGAAGTGTTCAATTACCTGACTGATAAAACTATGGGGTTATCTTCTTTCCTCCGATCCATGTGGAAAGAACGCGCGGATTATCTTTTGATAGTTTTTCCGCGGGTATAGAATATAAATCTTTCTCATACACCACTAAATCAGCTTTATAACCAACATGGAGTTTGCCCAATTTTGTTTCGGGGGTAGTGGCAAAGCCGCCTACTGTAAAACCCTCAATCATATCCCGCATCGTTAATGGCTGATTATCAGGATTGCCGCCACCGGTAAGCGCTACTCTCATAATTTCAGTTGGCCAGCTTAGCTTTTCCAAATTGGATGCATAATCAGTCGAAAATGCAAGGGTAATACCGGCATCCTTCATCTTCGAATACGGATATGATCCTTTCGCATGATCACCGTAATAGTATTCTGTTTGCGGTCTCTGGAATTCCCAATGAAGCGACGGCTGCACGTCCGCAATCACATTGGAACCCAGTTTTTTCATCCGCAGGATTTGATCATCCGTAATCAGCCCCAGGTGATATAAGGTGTGCGTACCTTTCAAAGAACCATTTTTCTCTTTCACCGCCTCAATGGCACTGAGCACAGCATCGATTCCTTTATCTCCGCCAACATGATAGTGCATGTCGAGTCCAAGTTCCTCAGACTTTTCAAGAATCCTGAAAATATTGTACTTTTCGCCATAAGAGTCATCAAAGGTAATCGCATTTAGCCCATGATCTCCGAGTGTGTTCTCCCAGCTAGTCCAGGCACCACCCTGCCCAGCTGCTCCGTCAATGAAAAGTTTTAGACCGGTAAAATGTACAAATTCGGTGTCTTTTCCCGCGTTGCGATAATCTTCCATATCATCCAGATGGAAGAATGTATAAGCATAATAGACTCTAAGAGGGAGAGAGCCTTCGCTTTCAAGTTCTCGACATAGTTCTGTCTTCATCGTCCTCCCCATCGGCCCGCCCATCAAATCGACAACAGATGTATATCCCATAGCCGCCCATTTCTTCATTAACCCCAGGGCAAACGGTTTGGCCTGGCTATTTTGCACCAGTGGAAAAATTGCAGCATTTCCAACAATCGAACCGGCTGTTTCCCTGAGCATACCCGTCGGTTTGCCGTCATGTTTTACTATCTTCCCGCCCGGTGGATCTGCCGTTGAACCGTCAAGGTTGCTGAGACGCATCGCAGCGGTGTTGACAATATAACTGTGACCTAACTGATCAGCAATCATCACAGGACAATCAGGTCCAGTAGCCGCGTCTAGATTCTCCAGGTCACTGAGACCCCAGTCTGTATCATAATTTTAGAGTACAAATCCATGTGCCATCACGGGAGTACCTCGGGAAACTTTTTTACAACGATCTCCGACAATGGTCGCTATCTTTGTCGGATCCGTTTCCTCTCCTGTTGGAACAAGGATACTTCCCGCAACAGCCATACTGATAAGATGCACATGGCTGTCTATAAAGCCGGGGTATGCTGCAGCCCCATTGAGATCAATAATTTCTGCATTTTGATATTTTTGTGGATCTACATCATATCCAACTACAATGCCATCTTTCACAAGCAAATTATTCACTTTATTGTCAGCATCTATATAGATTGTGCCATTATTGAATAGGGTCAATTTTGGTGACATACTATTGAATGAACAAACGGTGACGATCATCATCAGCGATAAGAGCAGTAAAGAGATCCGCTTTTTATTATTTAATATTTTCGCCATCTCGTACCTCTTATTGTCAGGACTAGATTCGCCTTGAGATCATGAAAAGTTTGATCCCTTACTTTTCAAATTTAGAGAAAAACGAAAAAATCCGCCCTTCTCATCGAACACTATTATCATTGCATAAAGTTTATTCATAAAAAAACAATAAAAATCGCCTTTCTATCATGAAAAACGATTTTCTATCTTTTACATACAGCACGCTGTTTATTTCATCCCAGCCATCACAGGCCTGAAGGTATACCCGTACATCAACATACCATGTTAAATGGCATCTTCGCGGATTTTTCGAGTGCCCATCTCTACAGGCAGGCCGATGCGCGGCTGTTTTTCGACCAGGTCGGTCAATTGTGCGGTGAATACAGAATTTTCTTCCAGTTTGACCAACCCCACAGCTCGGCAGTGTTCCGGTTAAAACCAGCAAGGGTATCAGGCATTATGGTGTAAGAGCACACCTCACTCCGGCCGTTGAAGTTTAAGACAGTTTCAGCTTGGCCGCCATAATATGGACAGACATTACACAGCCGAGAGATTTCTATATCACTGTGCAGACAGACTTCACCGACCGGTTCGTAACGTTGTTTCTTTCAATCGCAAACGGCGAGGTTTCTGAATAATCACATCTTTTTTCTTCTACAACCACAGAGAGTAATTATTCCACGCTGATCAATACAGCTCTGACCATGCGCCTGTAAGCATAATCTCCTGTCCCTGCATCGTATGATTCGCAGGTCAGCAGAGTCACCCAGGACAATTCCTCGTGCTTCATTGCCACATCAACATTATCAGATTCGACCAGACTATTTTCACGCACTTCAAAGGTATAGGTTTGTCCATAAGCGAATATCTTCAGAATATCACCATGGCTCAAATTTTTTATGTTGGCAAAAATGCCCGGGGTATTATCAGCATTCCACGTGTGCCCGGTAAGAACAGTGTTACCCGGCAAAGTGGGATAAGCCGAGCCGTAAAGATAACCGACGCGATTGCCCAGCCAGGATACGTCCCAGCTTTGCTCACTGCGCGGCACACCCACAATTGCCGTCTGCACACCCAGACTGGGAATGGAAAGCGTTAATCCGCTATTCGCGTAGGTCATATCCGCCGGTTGAACGGGCAGAATTGTAATTTTCTCCTGAGGAAAACCGGTTTCGGGCAAGGATCCAGCTTCCGGGTACACGGTAAAGTTAAAAACTGCGTCTTTACCCCCATTAATAGGATTACCGGCCAGGTCAACAATTGAGGTGGTTCCACAAATAAACAAACGGTACGATCCTATTGGCAATCGGTTTGACAGGTGGATGATAGAAGAGTTGGATGTATCGTTGTAATCCACACTGTTGAAGGCAAATTGTATATCGTCAGAAGCCAATCCTGCAACGCAGGATAGTGTGTCAAAGATTTGATTTGGTCCGGTTTTCACCAGCAGGTAGTTATCCGGATTGGTCACATCATCGGTATCAGTGTCACCAATGGGATTGTTCATCGGTTTATTGAAATTCACCCCAAAACTTATCGGGCTGAGGCCGCTATAATTTGCCTGAAGTTTGGGAATGGTCACTTGTGGGGATGTGGTGTCGAAGGTTACAGTATTATCCTTGCCTGTACTGGCTGAATTCTGGTTGCCCAATGCGTCCATAACCTTGTTAGCAGGGATGGACACCACAACTAATCCTTTGCCAGTCATACCAGTGATTGAAATCTCGTATGTTGTGCCATCATTGGGCGCGATTTCGCTCAACGCAGCAACCAGACTGCCTGAAACGGTACTGCCATCAAACGAAATATCCTCTTTTGTAAAACCACTGACCGGCTTGCTGAATGTGGCGTTAAACAGGATGGGACCTGTGTTTGTTGGATCAGCTTGATCCTTTGCCTGTTCCACGGATACACTCAAGAGGGTAGTGTCGACGGCATAATTATTTGAATCGGTGGTACCGATGCCGGGATTCCCGGCCAGGTCCTGCACGCCGCTGTTATCCAGGGTGATGATATTGGTTGCAGCACTCACATTCGCGGCGGGGGTGAGAGTGGCAATCCAGGTGAGACCTCCATCTGAGGATGTGGGTTCACTCAGGCTGCCGTTATCCACCGTCAGATCGGCCGTAGTCAGATCTGTAACAGCTTCAGAAAAAGTGAAAATCACCGGGCTGGTTTCGCCAACAACCAGAGAAGTATCGGCAACAACAATGGAAAGAGTATCAGGGGGAACGGCTTCCAAAAAGCTGGCAGTAACACTCAAATCGCCGCTTACATTCGTGTCCTGACGGGCAGCCGTGGTGAGGTTGTCGCTCCATTTTTCAAATTTGTAATCTTTATTGGCTACTGCCGTTACAGAGCTGCCTATTCCACCAGGACTTACAATCTGCGATGCATAGCCGTCAATGGTGCCATTGGGATCGGCGGAATACTTTACGGAAAACCGGTTGAAGTAAGGGTATGAATTACCTTCGTTGATTTTCCAGATGGAGGTAAAGTCCCAGCCGCTAAAGGTGCTGATGGATTTCATGGCGCTGGTTGTTGATGGAACGCCTTTGCCTTCATCCGTTTGTCCTGAAATAGCCGAGTCGTAGTAGGAGCCAGTTACGCTGCTTGCATTAAGACCCACCAGTCCACCATAATTAATGCCACTCTCCTGCACTCGGACGGCACCACCCATAACGGTTCCATTATTATGGTTGCTGGTACTGTCTGTTGCGACCGTTCCAGAAGGTTCATTCAATTTCCAGTAGCCCATCAAACCGGATTCGCTGCCGGTAAGCTGTTTGTTTTTATCCGCATTAATTTCTTCACTGGTACGTACTGTGTTCCAAAAACGCACATCGCTGATTTTACCTTTGAAGGGGAAAGTCATATCTGACCGAATACCAATTGTAAAATTGCTGAGATTATCTGCGTATGGATTGACACCAGGATTTTTCAGCGGTACCGGAGCGATGGTGCCAACATTATTTCCCACCTGGTAGATATTTTGTGGTTGGCCATTTATATAGACACGTGCAGTTTGGGTCGAGTAATCCCATACAGCAGCTACATGAAACCAGCCTGGCTGGATTACGTTACGTACATCCTGGTAAGCTCGTCCATCGGCGTAGAGAGTTTTTGGCCGGTAAACTGGAATAAAACGAATGCCGTTTACACCCGAACCGCCCCCCGTGTGAATTTCAAACTGCTCAAACCCTTTGCCTGTGATAAATTGGGTATCATCAGTACCTGCTTTATCCCATTGGAACCAGGCTTCTAGAGTAAAACTGTTGGTCATGTAGTAAGACTGGTGAGGAATCTCAATGTAATCATCTACACCATCAAACTGCAAATAGTTGTTTAAAACTGACATTGAAACCACAGATGCGGCGTAAGAAGTTTGCACTGTGCCGTTGTTGTAACCGACCAAACCGCCCACATTGTTTTTACCGGATACCTGAGATTGGGTAAAAGAGTTGGAAATTTGCCCGTAGTTGGATCCCACCAGACCGCCGACATTGTCATACCCGGAGATGTTGCCACTGGCCGAACTTGCACTGATCTGCCCGTAATTGGTTCCAGCCAGGATACCGGTATTAACCCCGGCGGAAAGATTGGCGTGTTCCACGACCACGTTCGTTAATTTACCAGCCGTACCGATTACTCCAAACAACCCCTGGTTATTGGTAGAGGTGTTGGTCAGGCTCAAGTTGCTAATGATCTTCCCGTTGCCATCCAATTGTCCGGTAAAACGGGAAGCGTCAGTTCCTATGGGCGTCCAATTGGGGTAACCGGTCAGATCGATATCGGCCATCAGGCGGTAATTGGCTGTCAAATTTGAACGGATGTTATTGAACTCGGCAGCCGAAGTAATGTTAACCCAGGTGTCTTCTGCGAATACCCTACCGGTAACTCCAACCGGCCAGATAAGAACAACGATCATCCATGCTGTTAATAATTGGGCGATGCGCTTATGGATCACTTTCTTGAATCTCCCTGCTGCTCATATGGCTTAATGCAAATAAAACCGTTCACCTTCATTAAGAAGGAATGGTTATCTGCCCCCATGAAACCTCCAGAAGTTCCTGCGAAGCCTTCTTGAGTTATTTGTTTTGCACATTCACCCTGTATGGAATCCATACGGGCCAGTTGACCATGGTTGATTTTTATTGTAAGCAGCAACGGTACTTCCCTCGATTTTTATTTTTGAATGAATGGTGCAAGGTTTGGCTAAAGTCATATTAAACAAAGAGAGTTATCTAATATAGAGAGTGGAGATCAAGAAAAGATAAAAACTCAAACAACCAGGTGATCTGTCAAAAACCTTGAATCAGATTTTTTAGAAGCTGGTTAGTTTGTTTCACAAAAATGATTCAAATTGGTTTTTTTCAATTGGAATAAATTTTAGAAAAACAAAATTTTATTAACCGATAACCAACTGAATTCACACAGCCAAGTATATCTGAATCGATTTCTCAAGAAAATAAATAAAACATTAAAAGTAACATATCCCTAAAAAAAATGATATTCATCATCACATTTTTTATATGGATAATCAGCCCGTAGAAATGAATTCAGACAGTATCATATTCTGACAGGTCAATAAACTTAACGCAGTACAGCTTTTGACAATTCGGAGGATCACAAATGCATTACCTCAGCATCAACGCAAACACACCCCAGCCCAGATATTCACGTGTGTATGTGGCATATCGCTCCGGTTCTGAGGTCAATTTGACTCGAACATCTTTCGCGAACTCGTCGTTGGGATTGGCTTCAAGCCATCGGCGCATGGTGAGCCATTTGGCCGCCTCATATCTGTCCCAGTCGTCCTGATTGGCCAGAACCATTTCAATAACATCACAGCCAACGCGGTTGAAAGACGCAAGAAGTTCTGGAAGCATGAGAAAGTCAGAGATCGAGTTGGCCAGGCACCCCCTGGCAACATCTTCCGTCAGTGGCAGCTGCCGCCAGTAAGGCTCCCCGATGAGGATGATCCCTCCAGTAAGCAGGCTTTGCGATAGAAGCTCAATCGTGCCGGCTACTCCCCCGGCAATCCAGGTGGCGCCGACACAGGCTGCCACATTGACCTTCTCGTCAGAGACATAGCCGGCAGCATCGCCATGTATGAATTTAACTTTATCGGTAACGCCGAGTTCTTCGGCACGGAGTTTCGCCTGTTCGGTGAACAACTGGCTTATGTCGACCCCGATGCCAATAATTCCGTGATCATGTGCCCAGGTGCACAGCATCTCTCCTGAACCGCTGCCGAGGTCTAGAACTCGAGCTCCCGATTCCAGACGCAGCGCTGCACCAAGAGTGGCAAGTTTTTCGGGTGAAAACGGGTTGTGGATGCGGTGAGCACTTTCCGTGATGTTGAAGATACGCGGTATATCCATTGTGGAAAAACTCTTTGCAGGTAAATAGATTCGAGTACGACCTAATGGATTTCTATAATTAATCAAACAGGTTGACAACACATCAAGTTATTGTCCGAGAAAAGAAAAATAGTGACGACAGATCTCCGTCATCATGCTAAATTCGGGTTTTTTGGTTCGCATAATTACTTTATTTTTCATCAATCACATTACAAACCAGAAATCAAAAGCGCCCTCCATCTCTGGAGAGCGCTTCAATAGTCTGAAAATTATTATCTTAATACCGGTCTGAACTTATACCCGTAGATCAACATACCGCGTTCGTTGGCATCTTCGCGGATTTTGCGGGTGACCATCTCGACTGGCATGCCAATGCGCGGCTGCTCTTCGCCAAGGTCAGTCAACTGTGCTGTGACCACGGGACCTTCTTCCAGTTTGACCAACGCCACAGCATAGGGAGTATTCTGGTCAAAACCGGCAGGGGCATCATGCATTACGGTGTAAGAGTACACCTCGCCACGGCCGCTGAAGTTGAACGCGGTTTTAGCTTCACCACCGCAATGCGGACATACGTCACGCGGCGGGAAGATTTTTGCGTCACAGTGCGGGCAGACTTCACCGACCAGTCCGTAACGTTGTTTTTTCAATCTCCAATGGCGAGGTATTTCCATAATCACATCTTCTTTCTTTTACAGCCAAATATGTAAGCCTAGTGTATAGGGGCAGGGCTATCAAATACTATCAAATTGCCGGGCTTCGACAGGCTCAGCCACCGGGATGGTTCCGGTGTCCGAGCCTGTCGAGGGCAAGGCTTTCGGGCTTCGACAAGCTCAGCCTCCGGTCTGGTTCAGCCACCGGGATGGTTCCACTGCCCGAGCCTGTCGAGGGCAGGGCCATCGGGCTTCGACAGGCTCAGCCATCGGACAGGCTCAGCCATCGGATTCACCACAAGCTCAGCCGTCGGGTTTAATCCAGGCGTTCCAGAATGTGAGCAGCCGCCGTTGAGGCGGGGCCGCCCAGTGACTGGATGAGCGCCCGGCGGGCATCTTTAACCTGATTTCTACCTGCCTGTCCGCGGAGTTGCTGGACGGCTTCCACAGCCTGGTACACACCCACAGCACCCAGGGGATTACCCCGGGCTTTGCAGCCGCCCATTGTCAGAATGGGCAGTTTCCCGTTGATGGAAAGCTCACCATTGACAGCCATCTTCCAGCCTTCGCCGTGCCGGGCAAGACCGGCAGCTTCCAACGATAGCAGGGCATAGATACTGAAAGCATCACACACTTCGAAAAGGTCAACATCACCCGGCATTATCCCAGCCTGACTGCACGCACGTTCCACTGACTGGCAGGCGGCATCAAACGCCAGAGGGTTGGGCCGGTCATGCAAGGCCAGCGTATCGATGACCACACTGGACCCGCTCACCCGCACTAAAGGATGGGGCAGATCTTTCGGCGCCGTATCGCGGGCGGTTAATAGAACAGCGGCGGCTCCGTCTGCGTAAGGGCCCATGTCAAACATATTGACGGGATCACTGACCATACCCGCCGAGGCATACGCTTCACGGCTGATGGCTTTACGGAAAAAGGCATTGGGATTATTTGCTCCGTTGGCGTGAGCGATCAGGGCAAACTCGCCAAAGGCCTCGCGGGGAGGATTGTATTCATAGAGGTAACGCTGCATTAACAGGGCAGCCTGTCCGGCGGAACTCAAACCCGTCATGGCTTCATAATCATAATCAGAAGATTGTGCAACAGCCGCTTCTACTTCTGAACCGACCATGTCGGTAATTTTTTCCACACCCAGCACCAGAGCACAATCAATAAATCCCGAGGCAACCGCATTGACGCCCACTCGCAAAGCGGCTCCGCCAGATGCACCGGCCGCTTCCACAGTGAAGGCTTCGATACCGGTCAGACCGGCGTTGTCCGTTAACAGAGCACCCAGATTTTCCTGGTGCGAAAGCACCGGGCTGAGGAAATTTCCAATATACATGGCCTGCGGTTTCATTCCGCCGCCATCTTTAATGGCAGCCAGCATGGCTCGTGCCGCCATCGTCCGCAGGCTGAGGTCCCAGTGTTCACCCACAGGAATCTGTCCGATCCCGGCAATGACTACGTCTCTCATTCGGTCGGCTCCTACTTCAATGCCAGATTGCCGCGAATGCGGACGTACGTACCGTAGTCAATGGGTGTACGGCGGGCAATGTAATCCTGTGTTGTGGGTGCCTTCTTTTGCCGTTCCGTGATCTTATCTGTCACCCGAATATCAAAGGCATCTGATCCGGCGCCGGAACCAAACGAGACAACCAGTATCCGGTCGCCGGGCTTGGCAATATCCAGTACCGCACTCAGACCAATCAGAGCGGCTCCGGCATATGTATTGCCGATCACCGGGGAGAGCAGTCCAGCAGTAATCTGTTCGGGCTTGAATCCCAGCAGGCTGGCTGCCCGCTGGGGAAATTTGGCATTGGGTTGGTGAAACACGGCAAAGGTGAAATCCTCCGGTGCAGCGCCAGTCAGATCGAGCATAGCGCGAGCAGCCGATGTGATGTGCGTAAAGTACGCCGGTTCACCGGTAAACCGCTGACCGTGCTCCGGATATTTCTGTTCCGCCCGCCGGAAGAAATCGGGCGTATCAGAAACATAGGAATACGCCGAATCGACCACCGCCAGGGCTTCTTCCGCCGGACCGAGGATATACGCGGCTCCTCCGGCGGCCGCCGTATATTCCAGGGCATCACCCGGCCGTCCCTGTGCTGTATCCATGCCGATGGCCAGGGCATAGTTGGCCATCTTCGAGCCCACCAGACCCATGGCAGCGGTAAAGGCTTCGGTTCCAGCCTTGCAGGCAAATTCCCAATCGGCCGCTGAAACAGCCGGTGTGGCACCGATGGCTTCGGCTACGATGGTGCCGGTCGGTTTGACGGCATACGGGTGTGATTCGGACCCCACCCACACAGCGCGCAATTCAAACGGGTCAATCCCGGCTCGCGCCAGGGCGTTTCGGGCAGCTTCAATAGACATGGTGATTACATCTTCATCCAGCCCGGGTACAGATTTTTCTTTTACGGGTGATCCGCCCGTACCGCCCGTCCAGATGCGGGCCACTTCCGCTCCCGGCAGGCGGTAACGCGGCACATAGGCGCCGTATCCGATGATGCCCACCGGTCGGTTGGGTTTCAGTAATCCATTTTTATGCACATGTTCTTCGGTCATTAGGTCTCCGATGTTTTTGACTACAAATTCGTCTCCACCGTGAGTGGAACGAAACAACTTTTTCAGGGATTTATGGCTGTTGAGCAGCTACCTGCCTGTTATTTCCTTTAATATTTCCTGCGCACGATCAATGCGGATGGTTTTTTCCTGAACCATGCGGTCTGCCACCCGGTCGATCATGGCACCCTCCGCTCCGGCAGCCGCCGCCACCTGACGGGCATGCAGGGTCATGTGTCCGCGCTGGATACCTTCTGTCGCCAGGGCGCGCAGAGCTGCCATATTCTGTGCCAGACCCACCGAAACAATAATCTCCGCCAGTTCACGGGCGGTTTGAACACCCAGCAGTTTGACCGCCGCTTTCGCGCCGGGGTGAACCCGGGTTGCCCCGCCCACAATCCCTACAGCCATCGGCATTTCAAGTGAACCCACCAGGGAACCGTCCTTATCCTGTCCCCAGGTAGACAGGCTGGTATAGCGACCGCTGCGGGCGGCAAAAGCATGCGCCCCGGCCTCCACGGCGCGCCAGTCATTGCCGGTGGCAATGACCACGGCATCCACACCGTTCATGATGCCCTTGTTATGGGTTGCTGCACGATATGGATCCACTGCCGCAAATGCCCAGGCTTCGATAATTCCGTCACGCACCTGTTCGCCGCTGTATCCGTCGAATGCCAGTTCGCTTACGGGGATGGTCACTCTGGCACGGGCAAGGCGCCGGTCAGCCAGGTTTGACAGAATGCGCAGGTGCACGCGTCCGCCGGTCAGGGCTTCCACCCTGGGAGCCAGCCGTTCACAGGCAGTGTTGACGGCATTCGCCCCCATGGCGTCACGGACATCCAGAATGATGTGCAGCACCATAAAAGGACCAATGGGACTATCTTCCACAATCCTGATTTCCATCTCGCGGGGGCCGCCGCCCAGTTCCTGCAAGACCGGGTCAATTCGGGCAGCCTCATCCAGCAATTCAGCACCGTGGTCAAGCAGCAATTTACGGGCTTTTTCCAGGTCAGGCAAACCAAGAATTTGCATCTGCCCGATCATGCAAGGTTCATCAGCCGAGGCGAAGAACCCGCCGCCCGCCCTCGCCAGCCGCGCCATAAAAGATGCCCCGGCCACCACAGAAGGCTCTTCGACCACCATGGGGACCCAGACCTTGCGGCCGTTCACTACAAAATTCTGGGCAATGCCCATCGGCAGGCTGTAAATACCGATGGCATTTTCCACCATTTTATCGGCGGAAGCCGGTGCCAGTCCGGCCAGACCGCACAGGGCGTCCATCTCGGCATCTGTCAATCCGGTTTGTTTTTGCAGGTAACTACCGCGCTCCTGCAGAGTCAATTCATAAAACCTGAGTTTATCCAGACTTTCCATTTTATGAGTGTTCACAAGCATACCTGCCTGAATCATTCAAAATCTATCAACTTTTATTGTACCGAAGCCGATGAAGATTTGATAATGGATGTTTGCCAGGATTCCACAAAGCAATCCCCCCTCCCTAACGAAAATTAATAAATTGTTGTCTCCTCACATTAATAATATTAAATCTACGTCAGAAAACCCTTTCAGGATAATACTCCAAATACCCCAGGGGGTTCCAGCCATAGATGATTATTTCCCGGCAGGTTTCATACCATAAATCATCCTCTTTTCAAATCGGCTTCAGTTTCGGCAACATGTTGTGTACAACGATCTTGTTTTTCCATGACCGTCAGCCTACCATCTATCTATAAGGAAGGGATGGGTTTATGGTTCCGTTGAAAATGATTAATCTTGCCGTGGCATTCGTCCTGGAGCTGTGCCTGCTGGTGATTTTCGGTTTCTGGGGTGTCTCGGTCTCTGGCTCTTTTTTTCAAAAAATCATCCTGGGAGCAGGATTGCCAATCTTGCTGGCTCTAATCTGGGGAAAGTATCTCGCGCCGGCATCAAAATCACGGTTGAAAGAACCCCGGTTGATTTTCATAAAATTGTTCATCTTTTTTCTGGCCATTCTGGCCTTATTTTCCCTGCATCAGTGGATTACGGCAATCATTTTTGGAATCACCTCCATGGTGAATATCATTTTGTTGTATATATATAAATGGAATGAAAACGAGAATCTGATTCAATAGGATAATCCATGATCATTCTTGAGACGGAACGCCTGTTATTGCGCTACATGCTTCCTGATGACATTCCAACCCTGGTTGCGTTATGGACTGACAAAGATGTTACCCGATTCTTGGGCGGCCCCCGCGAACCGGAAGCCTTGAAGAAAAATCTGGCTGAAACCGCAGCAAATCCCCTGGCTGAGCCATATGACCTCAGGCCATTGGTGGAAAAATCCAGTGGCCTGGTGATCGGGCATTGTGGTGTTCTCGGCAAAGAGATTGACGGATTAACCGAGTATGAATTGATCTATGTTTTAGCAAAAAAATTCTGGGGGAAAGGGTATGCCACAGAAATTGGACGTGCATTAAGTTCGTATGCTTACTATGTTAGAAACATCAACCGGCTGGTTGCTCAGGTTAACCCGGAAAATGTTGCCTCTGAACATGTGGCAATTAAGGTAGGAATGCATCTTGAAAAGGAAGTGGTTCAACCTGGAGGGGAAAAACGCCGGGTGTATGCCATGTTCCTTCCCAATTAACTAATCATCCTTCCATCCTTCTCTCGATAAATCTTTATCCATATCTAACCAGCATATTGAAAATAATGGTATGTACAAGGATGCTGTAAATATATTACGAGTAATATTATCCTATATATACATAATTAAAAATAAATTGGACTTTCGAGTTACGTTTGGTCTAACGTAAAGTGGGAGGTACACATGAAATTAATGAGGGTTTCTGCTATTGCAGGATGGGTTTATGTTCTTTTCTGGATAACTGGTTTGATTTTAGAGCCAGGTGCACCAAAAATAACATCATCTTCGATGGAATTGGGGATGTACTATTCGACTCACAGTCTGATCCACAGTGTTCAGGCTTTTCTCATTGATGGTGCAGCCGGGATAGCCCTTCTCGTTTTCATTTCCGGTTTAGTAGTTTTTCTCTTCAAAAGTCAAAAGGATAAACTGGTTCCAATTCTGGTCACATTTGGTCTCGGTATCGCGGCCTCAGGCATTTCTCTGGTACAGGCTGGTTTTCAACAGGTCTTATCGGGTAATTTGAGCCATTCAAATGAGATCCCATACAGATTGATCCTGACCATAATAAACGATCTTGATACTTTCAAGTTGCTGGCGCTGGCAGGTGTGGTTCTTACGTCATCCATATTGATAAATCAAGCTCGCAATATTCCCCAATGGAGCGGTTGGCTGGGATTTGTTTTATCCTTGCTGTTATTCTTCGGCGGACTGAGTTATATCGTGGATCAACAGCTTCTGCAGGTCTTGCTTTACCTTTCATTGCCGACACTGCTTATCTGGGTGGCCCTGATCAGTACCTTTCTTTTCCGTTGGAAACCAGACGTTTCTGAAATTATTCGTGAGTAGGAGCAGATAAATGAGCCAAACGCAAACGGCCACCCTGGCCGGTGGATGTTTCTGGTGTTTAGAAGCCGTTTTCGATAACCTTCAGGGTGTAACCGATGTTGTCTCTGGTTACACCGGCGGTTCAACCGTCAACCCTACCTATCAGCAGGTATGCACCGGAACAACCGGCCATGCTGAAGCCGTGCAGATAACATTTGAACCAGCGGTCATTTCATTCCGCGACCTGCTGGAAATATTTTTCTCGATACATGACCCCACGACCCTGAATCGGCAGGGAGCCGATATTGGGACACAATACCGATCCGCCATTTTTTATCATACTGATGAACAAAAAAAGACGGCTGAAGATGTCATCCGCGAATTAACAGAAGAAAAAATCTGGGACAATCCGATCGTCACCGAAATCAACAAATACGTCACATTCTATCCGGCGGAAGATTACCATCAGGAATATTTTGCTCATAACCCCGGGCAGGGGTACTGCCAGATGGTTGTAGCGCCCAAAGTGGCAAAATTTCGGAAGAAATTTGCCGATCGTCTGAAAAGCTGACTTACCAGGTGCCTGTCAGGATCCTTCCCATACAAACACCGTTCATACTGGCCTGCATAAGGCCGCGTGTCAGACCGGCACCGTCACCCAACACATACAGGTTATGAATGTTGGTCTGGAAATGCTTATCCACCACAATCCGGTTTGAATAAAACTTGACTTCCACTCCATAAATCAGGGTATTATCACCCGACAGGCCGGGCATGATCTTATCCAATCCCTCTATGGTCTCAATGATATCCACCATGATACGGTATGGCAGCACCAGGCTTAAATCTCCGGGTACGGCATCTTTCAAGGTCGGCCGAATGATGTTCTTTGCCAGGCGTTCCACAGTAGTCCGGCGGCCGCGTTTAAGATCGCCGTATCGCTGCACCATCACCTTGTTACCTGAAAGCATATTCCCCATTTCGGCAATATAACGCCCGTATTCAATGGGCGTTTTAAACGGCTGAGTAAAGTTCTTGGAGACCAGCAGGGCAAAATTGGTATTGCCCGTTTTATAGGCTTCATCTTTGTAACTATGCCCGTTGACGGTTGCCAGCGTCTCGCCATACTTTTCTTCCGCCACCTCACCGCGTGGATTCCAGCAAAAGGTACGCACTCTGTCTTCAAAAGTTGGGGTGTAATACACCAGTTTGGCTTCATACAGAGTATTGTCAATCCTCTCCGTGATGGCAGCATCCGTTTCGATGCGGCAGCCGATATCCACCGGGCCAACTTTTGAATGAATACCATATTCCCGGCAAATGCCATTCAACCATTCGCTGCCTTCGCGGCCAATACCCACCACCACATGATCTGCCGTGTATTGGCGATCATCAAAAGTGATCACTCCCCTTACCCATTTTTCACCGTCGGGCTTTTCATCGATGATGAAATCTTTCACCGGGGAATCGAACAGCATTTCGATATTGCGTTTTTCCAGTTCCTTCTGGATGCGCGAGTAAATTTCATATGCTTTCTCCGTCCCCATATGGCGTACACCGGAATCGATTAATTTCATGTGCGCCTGGGCAGCATTCCGATGTATGGCATCCACCATTGGTGATTTTTCCACACCGTAAACAGTCGGATCTGCCCCAAAACCTACATACAGGGCATCCGTGTAGTGCAGCACTTTCCGGAATTTCTCAAGTCCAATATATTGAACCAGATCTCCGCCAATTTCGCCGTCTTCATTGATGGATAGTTTGCCATCACTGAAACTACCCCCGCCGGAAAAACCTGTGGTGATATTACAGGGATTGCAGTTGGCACAAATGCCTGTCTTGCGTTTGGGGCATTTGCGTTTTTCGATGGAATGGCCTTTTTCAATTAAGAGGATTTTCAACGAGGGATTGTGTTCACGAATCTCATAAGCGGTAAAGATTCCGCTGGGTCCTGCACCGACAATAATCACATCATACGAGGTATCTGTCATATCAACCTGCCTGCAGAGTTCATCATCCGGGTTCGCATTGTATCATTACCATCTTAGGCTCAGATGTGCCATTTTGCCAGTGGTTTATCAGACTCCTATTCCTGAAAGTTTCCTTCCTTCACCTCTTGTGAGATGAAAGGTTTCCACTGCCAGAAGAATAATGATTTTAAACAAAGTCACCGTCATATTCGGCAAAGTGCAGAAGAAGCAGGCGGAGATCAGCCTCAATCGCGTACCATAATCCACACCGCTGCTTCTTACCTGCAAAAGATCATTCTTGTTTTTCAATGTTCACTTTTATTACTCAAAAGCGTGGGCTCCCACCTTCAGTTTATCCATATTCGGGCGCAATGTAATCACTCAACTCCTTTTCGTTATATAAAAGGAAGGCAGGAAAGGGGGTTGTTGCATTTCTCCGGTTTGTACGATAATGGAAACAATTATGTTCTACCAACTCCCCATTTTCGAAAATCTGTGCCCATCCTGGGAAAAGGTACTTCATCTTGGAGTGCGCGAGGCCTTCCCCAAAGGCAGCCGTATCTTTTTTACAGAAGAGCTCATCAATGGCCTGTACTATATTGTGGACGGTTCCATTGAAATTAACCTGCATACCGTTCATGGCCCTGAGAAGGTGCTGTTCATTGTAGGCCGGGGCTGCATTTTCGGTGAAGTATCCTGTTTCATCGGGGGTGACGCGGAAGAAGCCAGCGCGAAAACCCGGTCAGACAGTGTCTTATATTATTTCAAGAAAGAAACCATTGAACAGGTCATTGCCGTCCAGTACCCTGCCCTTATGCTCGAACTAGTACAGACAGTTTCGTACAAGGCCCGCATGTTTACTGAATTACTGACCGATGAACTCGTCAGCAATCAGTTCACCCGAGTCTGTAAAATGATCGTCTATCTGGTGCGCTTTAAAGAGATTCATATCGAAAGCGGACAGAAATCTGTCAGCTTTCAACCGGGAATGACCCAGGATGACATTGCCCGCCTGATGGGTGTTCACCGGGTGACGGTGACCAAAGCGGTCAGTCAATTAAAAGAGATGGGCATTATCCGTCAATTTTCCAAAAACAAGCTGGAAATCACCAACTTTCCCGAACTGATCCGGTTGGTGGAACAGCCTGAATAATTTGTATAAAAAACAGTTTAATCTGCAATAATGTAGTCATAACTACATTATTGCCCGTTTTGATTCATTAATATTAATGAGGAAACAATTTTCCTCTTTTTGTTTTACCTGTAAATCAATCCTGAAGGAATTCCCCATGACCCAACATATTAAGCTTTTCACTCCCGGTCCCGGTGATGTTGATGACGATGTTCTGGATGCTCTAAGCCTCCCTGTTATGCGCCACTATGGTCCTGATTGGATGCCCGTGCATGTTGAGATGGATGAGCTGCTTCACAGACTCTTCCAGACGAAAAATGACATGTATGTGGTTCCCGGGCCGGCTTCGGCTGTGCTCGATATGGCCATCGGCAGTGTTGTAGCCCCGGGTAAGAAAATCATCATTGGAACAAATGGCTTCTTTGGAGACCGCCTGGTCGAAATTTCACAGGCCCATCGTCTCGAAATCATCCCCTTTAAAGCAGCCTGGGGGAAGCCGCTTGATCCCAACCTTCTGGAATCATTAATAAAGGAAAACCCCGATACAGTAGCCTTCGCCATGGTCCATCATGAGACATCCACGACTGTCCTAAATCCTTTGAAAGATTTGATGGCTGTTGCCCGGAAGGCTGGTCTTGTGACCATTGTGGATACGGTCTCGTCGCTGGCTGGAGTGGATATTCCGGTGGATGATTGGGGAATTGATATCTGCGTATGCGGCGCCAATAAATGCATTGAAGCTGCACCGGGGATTGGTTTCATCAGTGTCAGTCCGCATGCCTGGACCGTTATAGACAGCCATGATGCACCGGGATGCTGGTACCTTGACCTCAAACTCTGGCGGCATTACATCCAGGAATGGGGCGCCTGGCATCCATCACCGGTTACCCTTCCAACCAATGTTATTCTGGCTGCTCGAACAGCCATCAAGAAAATATTTGAGCGTGGTGTAGAAGCACATTATGCCCGCTATGCCACTGCCAGCCGGTCCATGCGCAAAGGTTTGACCAATCTCGGCTTTGAGATGCTTGTTCCTGAGGCTTATGCCTCTCCCATAGCCACAGCGGTGAAAGCCCGGCCGGAATTCACCCTTGATGAATTGACCAAATGGCTGATGGATGAACATCAAATTGCCATTGGCGGCGGTCTCGGTGAATTGACTGGCAAAGTTATCCGGGTGGGTCATCTGGGTAAAGCAGCCGAACGTGAATACATGCTGCAATTCCTCTTCTCAGTAGAAGAATTCCTTCGCATGAAAAAAATCCCTGTTCAACCAGGTGGAGGTGTGGCCGGTATGTTTGAATAGACTGTCCACATTTCAAGGAAAATGACATCAAGTTTTTTTGAAGATTTCTTAAAAGTCAACCTGGGGCCGGGCATTGCCGCGATTCCGGGTTTTTCTTTTCAAACTATTTTTACTTTTCATCAACCAATCAGGAGTGAAACGAATGGGTGAATCAATACGTGCATTGTGTGAAGCTCCCGCTGGAAAAACCGAAATCCTTCAGGGGAATATCGCCTTTGCCGTCGGTTGTGTACGCGGCGGTGTTCATGCGGCTGACGGTTATCCGGGCACGCCCAGCAGCGAGGTGATTGACCGGGGTCTGTCACAGGTACAAGACATGATCCATGTGAACTGGTCTGTCAATGAAGCAGTAGCTTCGGCTGTTGGCATGGGGCATTCCCTGGCCGGACGCGACTGCGTGGTCACCATGAAGATTCCCGGTCTGTTTCAGGCTGGCGATATTTTTACCAGTGGAGCCCCCTTTGCCAAAGAACGTGGTGCGTTGGTGTATTACATTGCCAGTGATTTCACACCGAGTTCCACACAGCATGTCATTGATCCACGCTACCTGTTCAAATCATGCTTTGTTCCGGTTTTTGAACCGCGCAACCATCAGGAATTACACGAATCGGCTGCCATTGCCGTGGAAATCGGACGTCAATATAAAACACAGGTGGTCATTTTCCCCAATGGCAACCTGTGCCACAGCGAAGGCTTGATCCACCTGATGGAACCGGTTCGCCGTGATCCTGTGGTTATGCCGGAGAGCCTCAAAGAATTCAATGTGTTCCCCGGTTTTGCCCGCAAGAATTTTGATATCTCGATGCACGAACGCATGCCCGCCTTGCAGGCTATGGTAGAAAGCAGCCCGCTAAATTACTGGGAAAAAGGTTCTGGAAAAATGGGCGTGATCACCGCCGGTATAAGCGACATGTATGTGCATGAGGTCAAGAACGCGCTCGGGTTAGATTTTGATATCCTTTCACTGGCCTTCACCAATCCACTGCCCATGGACCTGATTACGGAGTTCTACAACTCTATTGACGGCGACGTTTATGTGATAGAAGACGGCTACCGATTTATCCAGGAGGCCATGCAGCAAGCCGGACTTCATCCCATTGGGAAAGAAGAATACAGCACCCTCACCGAATGGTCTCCAGCCCTGATCGCCGAGAAATTGGGCAAACCGGTCACTCATAAGAAGGTGGAAACCCAGCCTATCTCACGCCCCCCATCACTTTGCGCCGGCTGCCCGTACCGGTTGTTTGCCAACGAGATGGCGCTTTTAAAGAAGAAGAAACTGGTCGAAGTGGTCTTTGGCGATATCGGCTGCAACGGTCTGCTGTATTTCATGAACGCCATGGATACGGGACTGGCCATGGGAGCCAGCGAAGGTCAGCGTATTGGATATGTGATGGATCTTCCTGAAAAAGCATCCCGCTGTATCACTGTAGTGGGAGACAGCACCGAATGTCATACCGGCATGGCCGGAACCCGCAATGCTGTTTACCGCAATGTGCCCGGTGTGAAGGTTATTCTGGATAATTCCTGGACGGGAATGACCGGCGCTCAACCCACCCCAACATCTCCGACTAATCTCGCCGGAGAACCCATGCGCTTCAGCCTGCCTGCCAGTCTGCGGGCACATGGAGCGAATGTGATTGAAGTGGGTGCCTATGAAAAGAACAATCTGCGCACTGCCCTAAAGACCGCGCTTGAAGAAGCCGCCAAAGGCACCTATACCACCATCGTGGTGCAAAACGGAAGCTGCATCCAGATGGCCAAACCCAGTTCACAGCGGGTTTACGTGGATCCCGAGGTCTGCAAGAAATGCGGCGCCTGCCTGATCTGCCCCGGTATCGAAGCCGGTCCAGATGGAGTTCCGGTAGTCAACAATCTGTGCACCGGCTGCGGTGGGATGACCCCCGCCTGTGTGCAAACCTGCCCGACTCACGTGCTGCATCCGATTGACCTGAAAGACCTTAAACGAAAATCTATGCCCGAGTATCCGGTACCCTCAGACATCGCTCCGTTTGATATCACTGGCATTAAACGACCGGAACGGCTATCCCTCTCCATCCGCGGGGTGGGCGGTCAGGGAAATCTTTTCTTCGGGCATGTACTCACACAACTGGCATTTCTGGCAGGTTACGACAAAGAGAATATTATTAAAGGTGAAACCCACGGTATGGCTCAAATGGGCGGACCGGTGATCAGCACCTTCGCCTGCGGAAAAACATCCAGCCCGCTGTTCCTGCCCGGAACCACTGACTGCCTGATCGTCATGGAAAAGAGTGAAGTGCTGCGGCCTGATTTTCTATCCCTGTTAAAGCCGGGTGGTACGGTACTGCTGGCGGATACCTGCATTTTGCCTCTGGGATTCCCGAAAGAACAATACCCATCTGATGACCAGATCATGGAAAACCTGAAAGGATACCGCACCATCAAAGTGGATGTGCTGGGCAAGGCACTGGAACTGGGCGACCAGACCGGCCGAATCGCCAATGTGGTGATGATGGGAGTACTCAGTGTTGTGGCGCCATTTGATGCCTTCCCCGAAACAATGTGGGTGCAGGCACTCAAACAGGTCAATGCCAAACCAGCAGTCTGGGCGGCCAATACGGCGGCCTTCCATGCCGGCCGTGAACTGGCGGCGGCAGGCAAAATTACTGCCTGAAATACACGTCAACCCGGAGGAAATCCATGCTGAAAAATCTTCTTGAGCCGAAGAGTATTGCCGTGATTGGCGCCAGTGAAGATGTATCCAAACCTGGCGGTCGGTTGACCAAAAATATATTGACCAAGGGATTTAATGGCAACCTGTATCTGGTCAATCCAAAAGGCGGAATGATCCAGGGCGTTAAGGCCTATCCATCCATACCGGAATTGCCCGAAGCTCCCGATCTGGCATTGATCGGTGTACCGGCCAAATTTGTGCGTGCCTCCCTGGAAGAACTGGCAGCCATCGGCAGCAAAATTGTTGTGGTGCTCAGTGCCGGTTTTGGTGAGCTTGGACCGGAAGGCAAAAAAGAAGAAAAACTCCTGGCAGAAATCGCCACGAAACACGGCATTCTATTGTTAGGCCCCAATTGTTCTGGAATCATGACCTATGCGCATGCCAGTAAATTTACAGGAGCGGCCTTTAATCTGGTGCGCGGCGGCATTGATTTCATCAGCGGTTCGGGTGCCACAGTTGACTTCCTGGCTGAACATGCCATGCGCAGAGGTTTAACTTTTAATTCCTTCCTGACCGTGGGAAATTCCGCCCAGAGCGGCGTCCCCGATATTATGGAAATTTATGATGACGGTTACGGACCTGATAGTTCAAAAATCATGATCACCTATCAGGAAAGTATCGTCAATCCGCAAAAATTCCTGAAAGCGGCACGCAGCCTGAATAAAAAAGGCTGTCTGGTGGCCGGGATCAAAGCCGGAACAACCCAGGCTGGAAGCCGTGCGGCTGCCAGTCATACCGGGGCAATGGCCACCAATGATACAGCCGTGCAGGCCTTGTTCGATAAAGCGGGGGTGATTCGCGTAAGTTCCCGCATGGAACTGGTGGATGTGGCCATGATCCTTCAATGTGTGAAGGGTCGCACTGATGGAAAGCGCATTGCCATTGTGACCGACGCGGGCGGGCCCGGTGTGATGCTGGCTGACGAGCTCAACCGGCAGGGTTTTGAAGTCCCCCCTTACAACGAGCGCATCCGTCAGCGGCTGGCCGAAGTCCTTCCGCCGGGCGCCGGGCTAAATAACCCGGCTGACTGCCTGCCCTCCATCAATGGACCTGTCATGGAAAAAGTGTTGAACATCCTGATGGAAGAGGTCAAGGATGATTATGACTTCATCGTCTTTATGATGGGTGATTCCGGGCTTTCGGATAACTGGGAGATTTACAGGGTATTGGATGATGCCATGCACAAAAGCCCGATCCCGATCATTCCATCAATGGTTTCGGTGCTTTCATCAGAAGTTCCACTGCGAAAATTCCGCGAGGTGGGAGGCTGCTATTTTGAAGACGAAGTCTACCTGGCGCGCGCCCTCAGCCGGGTGGTCAATCGTCCTAAGATTTACGAACCGGAAAGCGGTGCGGTCGGATATGACCGGGTAAAAATTTCTCATCTGATGGATGACCAGCATGGAGCATTGACTCCCCAGGTGACCCGTGAAGTATTGCAGGCAGCCGGAGTTCGTTTCCCCGGTCAGATCGAATTGACAGACAAAGCCGGATTGAAAAATGTACCCTTCGCCTTTCCCTGGGTATTGAAGGTCATGGGTCCATTGCATAAAAGCGATGTGGGTGGAGTCCGGGTAAACATCAACAACCTGTCAGACGCGGAAAAGACCTGGGACGAATTGATGAAGATCAAAGACGCCTCCGGCGTGCTTGTGCAGCAGATGGTCAAGGGAACCGAGGTGATTATCGGTGCCAACCGAGAGGAAGGATACGGTCATCTGGTGGCATTCGGCCTGGGCGGCATATATACCGAAGCTCTCAAGGATGTGCAGTTTGCCCTGGCCCCACTGGGAAAAGAGGAGGCCGGACGAATGATTCAGTCCATCCGTTCGCTTGCGCTGCTCAAAGGAGTGCGCGGAGAACCGGGTATGGATCTTGAAACATTGCAGGATATTCTCGTCCGCATCGGCCTGCTGGTGACGGACTTCCCATCAATCCGGGAACTGGATTTGAATCCGGTAAAGGGGTACGGGAAAGATATTTTCACCGTGGATGCCCGCATCATAGTAGATTGATTCCGTTATTTCCCTCTTTGTAAAGAGAGGAATAACGGTTTCCGGTAACACGTGAAAAAATCACTCTCCGCCCCAGGGATAACCGGCCTATCGGAAATATCCACAGGTGATTGAACCTGTATTACCATTGAGACCATTCTAATTTTATTGAGGTTGACCATGACCAAACATTATTCCATTTCCCAAGAGGTATTCGACAAATTTCCCGGCTTCTGCCGGGGTGTGGTCGTGGCCATCGGACTGACCAATGGAGCTGCTCCGGCGGATCTGACGGCTGCTCTGCGTGAAGCAGAAGCCGCCCTCCCGTCCATACTGAATATAGACACCATCCTGGAAAACCCAAAAATTTCCAACTGGCGTGAAGCATACCGCTCCATTGGTATAAAACCGACGGAATTCCGCCCCTCGGTGGAAGCCCTGGCTCGCCGGGTGCTGCGCGGCGAGTCGCTGCCTTCCATCAGTACACTGGTGGATATCGGCTCTCTTGTCACCATCCGTCACCTTCTCCCCACCGGTGCCCATGCCATCGACCACCTCAAGGGCGATATCGAACTACGCTTTGCCAATGGTAATGAGACCTTCGAACCTTTCGGCACCGACATCGTGGAACATCCCGCTCCGGGTGAAATCATTTTTACAGATGGCGATATTGTGATGACCCGCCGCTGGACGTGGCGCCAGGCCAAACACAGTCTGGTGGTACCCGAGACCACGGCTGTTGAAGTCAACCTGGACGGGCTGCCGCCCTTCACACAGACTGATGTAGAAACAATCTGCGCCGAGGTGGCCGGATTGTTGGAGAAGTACTGCGGCGGTACATCCCGCTTTGAGGTGCTGACCAAAGATCATCCGGTGATGGATCTGATCTAATCTTTATTGATCCAGAACTTTTTTATAGATTCTGTATACCCATCGCCTGGTAATCGTGCCGGGCACGATTATTTCAGCGTGACCCGAATCATCACCACATGATCAACCGCCCGGCTGATTTCGTCCATTCGCGGATTCCCGGCTTCATCAAAGGTGACGTTGTAGTATTGGGCATCACGGCGGACCACGTTAAGGTGCTCCACCAGCATATTTGCCATCAGTTCCTTATCATCAGCAACCAGATCCGCCCAACCGGAATAATCCTTCCCGCGAATCCGCAAGCGAACCGGTGCCCCACCGATCAGGTTTTTCGACCACCTGCCGTCTGTAAAAATAATCACCTGGTTGCCCTTTTGTGAATAACTGACCGGAGTGGAATAGGTTTTTCCGCTTTTTCGTCCGGTAAAAGTGATCACCGTGATAGTCTCGCTGACCATCCCATGCAGCGGGGAACGCAGAATGAATTTCATCGCCGCATTAACGTACGGCGGAATGACCGCTTTATTATCTGACATGTGCATTTCCTCCTGATGCGGATCATTGTAGGTGGAATGGATTTGGATGTCAACAAAAAATCATGGGGAATTTGGTATAAATTTAGATTTTCGTTTATATTTATTAAAAGGAATTTTGAAAGTTCACAACCTGTGTCGGAGGATAATAATGGCTGGGAAATTTGTCGTCACAAAAACAAAAAGCGGTAAGTTCATGTTCAACCTGAAAGCCGGGAACGGTCAGATTATTTTGACCAGCGAACAGTACAATGAAAAAGCCAGCGCCCTGCACGGCATCGAATCAGTAAAGAAGAATGCCGTCGTGGATGCCCATTATGAGAAAAAAGAATCCAAGAACAAGGAACCGTTTTTCGTATTGAAAGCCGGAAACGGGGAGATCATCGGCACCAGTGAAATGTATTCTTCTGTATCTGGAATGGAAAACGGCATCCAGTCGGTAAAGACGAATGCCCCTGATGCCACAGTGGACGACCAGACAGCGGGATAAAAAGATTTGTGATAAAGTCAGAAAACGGGATCGAGATGATCCCGTTTTTGTTTACTGGAAAAAAAGACAATTTTCAAGGTGCCACCATAGTCTTTGTCACATAAAGAAGAAACAAAGAGGAGGGACCGGTAGACCGATCCCTCCCCGTTATTATCACTAATTCTTACACTGACTTCACATACTCACGGCCCAGTCCAAGCACTTCCCCCACCACCGGCATCCAGGTGCTGATGGCAATCTTCTGCGGACATTTCGACAGGCATTCATCGCATTGGATACACTGTTCCGCCTTGTTTTCATCCGGAATCCAGTATTTGTATTCATTGCGGCTGTCTGCCAGCGCGTCAAACATCAATGCCTTATTGTAGGCGTCGAAATTGCGTGGAATATTCACCCCGTTGGGGCACGGCAGGCAGTATTCGCAGCGTGTGCACGGAATGGGACTCAGTCCATTAACCACATCGCACACCTTCATGATCAGTTCGTTGTCGGCGGCGGTCAATGTGCCGATACCCGAGCGTTCCGCCGAGGCGATGTTTTGTTCGACCTGTTCCAGGGTGCTCATACCGCTCAATACCACCGAGACCTCCGGCTGGTTCCACAACCATTGCAAAGCCCAGTCCGCCGGACTGGCCTTGCGCGAAGCAGAAGCCCACAGCGGGCGGGTGGCGGGTAGATCCATGGCGAGTTTGCCTCCCAGCAGAGGTTCCATGATTACCACACCCAGCCCCTTACTGGCGGCATACTTCAAGCCTTCGGTACCGGCCTGTACCGTGGTGTCCATATAGTTGTACTGTATCTGGCAGAAATCCCATTTATCGTAATAATCCACGATCTGCTTGAAGGTTCGCAGATTATCGTGGAAGGAAAAACCCAGCCGGCGGATGCGTCCGTCTGCTCTGGCGGCTTCAGCGCGTTTGATGACATCGTGTTTTAATACTCGATCCATCCACGAACCGCGGTTAAGGGCATGCAGCAGGTACAGATCCACATGATCGGTTTGCAGGCGGGTCAACTGCTCATCCAGCAAACGGTCAAAGTCTCCCGGTTCATTAATCAGCCACACGGGTGACTTGGTGGCCACGCGGACTTTATTCCGCAGGCCGCCGGAAAGCGCCTTGCCCAGGGCTGGTTCGCTCATCCCGCCGTGGTATCCCCATGCAGTATCAAAATAATTTACACCGGCTTCATAGGCGCGGTGGATCATGACGTTGACTTTATCCTGGTCAATATTCTCAGCTTTTCCGTCTTTGATGGGAAGACGCATACAGCCAAACCCGAGGGCGGAAGGCTGCCAGTCTATCTTGCCAAATTTCCGATATTGCATCATTTTCCTTCTCCTTCCAGTGTGTGTTGAGCGGATCGATAGATTTCCGCCAGGCTCACATTATTCTCGTTTGCCAGGCGTACACATTCGTCATATTCAGGAACCGATTGAATGACTTTCCCGTTGAGCACTTTCAGTTTGACAGTCAGTTTTCCGTATTCGGTCTGGATCTGTTTGAAATCCCGCAGGGCTTCATGCCGTCCAATAGGCAGGGAACGCAGCCCCAGAGTGGTCGTCTCCCTCAGGATTAGCTCGGTGAGAGCGGCTTCGTCGCGCCGGTAGGCAATCACCCCCATCAGGGTGCCGGGACGATTCTTCTTCATCTGGATGGGTGTCAGATAAACATCTTTTGCTCCGGCAGCAAAAAGTTTCTCCATTATGTAGCCGTAAAATTGCGGATTCATATCGTCAATGTTGGTTTCAAGCTGCACCATTTCACCGGTCTCTGCTTCAGATGTTTCACCAACCATCAGACGCAAAATGTTGGGCCACGGCAGGTCACGTTTACCGGCTCCAATGCCGGTACCGGTAACAGTCATCGCCGGACGGTCAAAAGTGGCCAGCGCGCCCAGAATCGCGGCGCCGGTGGGCGTCACCAGTTCCACGTCGGCCGTTGAAGGTGACAGTGGAGCTTTCACCATGCGCAGCACCTCCAGCGTGGCCGGTGCCGGCAGGGGAATCAGTCCGTGGTCACATTGCACGGTTCCCGATCCGTACGGCAGGGGTGACGCATACAGCCGCTCAATTCCCAGCGCTTCCAACCCGATGGCCGCTCCGGTGACATCGGCGATTGAATCCAACGCGCCAACCTCGTGGAAATGGATATGCTCCACCGGCTCACCATGCACCCGGGCTTCAGCTTCCGCCACCAGGGTGAAAACCTGTGATGCCGTCTCCTTGACCCGGTCTGATAGCTGGCTGTCGGAGATGATTGCAAGAATATCATTCAGGTGCCGGTGAGTATGGCTGTGCGGCACAATCACTTCAAGGTTGGTGGCACGCATGGCACCTTTATGAGTTTCGGTCACCTTGAGCTCCACCTTTTCAGGCAAGTTAAGTTTATCGATACCACTCTGCAATACATCCAGCGGCAGGCCGGCATCCAGCAGGGCGGCCAGGAACATGTCTCCACTGATGCCAGAGAAACAGTCTGCATAGGCAATCTTCATTCAAGCACCTCGTTCAGGCTTCCCCGGCGGTATCCGGTCAGGTCAACAGCCGCATAGTGGAAACCGAGTGATTTAAACATATCAGAAATTGATTCATGCATGGAACCCAATCTTTCTATCTCTTCAGACAAGACTTCCAGTCGTGCCATATCGCCATAATGTCGTACCCGGATGGAATGGAAACCCAGTTCACTGAGATACCGCTCTCCCTCCGCCACCTGACGGAGTCCTTCACGAGTGACCGGTGACCCATACGGGAAACGGGTTGCCAGGCAGGGGGCGCTCGGCCGGTTCCAGATGGGTAGTTCCAACGCTCTGGCCATCGTGCGGATTTCTTCCTTGGTGAAACCCAGGTCAAGCAGCGGACTCTTTGCACCCGTTTCCAGCACCGCCCGCATGCCGGGGCGGTAATCTCCCCGATCATCAGCGTTCGATCCTTCCACCAGCACAGTAAAACCTTTTTGATTTGCCAGTTCCTGCAGCCGCTGGAACCGTGCCCGCTTGCAGATGTAGCAGCGGTCAGGCGGATTGGCGGCAAAGGCAGGATTATCCAGGTCGTCATGATCCACTACCAGCCACGGAAAGCCAACCAATTCCGCCAGTTCCCGCGCAGATGTCACATCCCCCGCCGATTCCACCGGTGAGCTGACGGTCACGGCGAGCATCCGGCTTCCCAACGCCCTCCAGGCGGCGGCGCATAACAGACCGCTATCCACCCCGCCGGAAAAAGCGACTACCGCACTTCCCCATTGCCGAAAAGGTGCAAGAAGCATCTCCCAGCGAAATTTGAGTTCAGGGGACAGGTTTGTTCCGAGTTCTGAAAAATTCATGTCACTGGCCTGACTGGTTGATACGGCTGGCCAGCACGGCTGCCCCAAAACCATTATCAATATTGACCACACCCACACCTGCCGCGCAGGAATTGAGCATGGTCAGCAGAGGTGCAAGGCCGTTGAAACTGGCGCCGTACCCCACACTGGTCGGCACGGCAATGACCGGAACCGAAACCAGCCCGCCGATCACACTGGGCAGGGCACCGTCCATTCCGGCAACAACAATGATGACCCGTGCGCGCCACAGGTTTTCCACCTGACCGAGCAGGCGGTGGATGCCTGCCACGCCTACATCGTACATCCGTTCAACCGAATTGTTCATCAGTTCGGCGGTTACAGCCGCTTCTTCCGCCACAGGCATATCGGCTGTACCGGCCGTCACCACCAGAATGCCGGGAATCTTCTCAATCGGTTTTGAGCGGTCCAACACCAGCAGACGTGGTAAAGATTTGTAGACGACATCCGGCATTTCAGTACAGACGATATCTGCCATGGCCTGATCAACTCGAGTCACCAGCACTTTATCGCTGTGTTCAGCCAGGCGACATACAATGGCCGCCACCTGCTCCGGTTGCTTGCCCTGCCCGAGCACCACTTCGGGAAATCCGTTACGTAGTGTGCGGTGATGGTCAAGTTGGGCAAATCCATCCAGATTCTCGTATGGCAGACGGCGCAATTGCTCAAGGGCAGCATCCACATCTATCTGACCTGATTTGACCTGTTCCAACAATTGTTTTAGTTTTTCTATTTCCATTTATCGATACATTTTTCTACCATATTATCCGTCCGCCTTGTAAGGTGGTAGAGCCAGATTCAGGTCATTTTTTCAACAAAATGGTATTAACCAATCCAATACATAGACTGGCATTTAGATATTGGTCAACCTCTCCATAGCTTCCGGATAGCGATCTCCCATCACTTTGATCTGCGCGGCTGCACGGTCAATTTCGATCAGGTCGTCTGCTGTCAATTCAATTGCGGCGGCACCGATATTCTCATCCAGGCGTTCCAGTTTACGGGTGCCGGGAATGGGTACGATCCATGGCTTTTGCGCCAGCAGCCAGGCCAGGGCAATCTGTGCCGGCGTGGCATTCTTCTTTTCAGCAAATCTGGAAAGCATATCCACAACTGCCTGGTTGGCTTTGCGGGCTTCCAGTGTGAAGCGCGGAAGCGAGTTGCGGAGATCTCCATTCTCAAATGTTGTTTTTTCATTGATTTTACCGGTCAGAAACCCCC
Source organism: Leptolinea tardivitalis (assembly GCF_001050275.1). GTDB lineage: Bacteria > Chloroflexota > Anaerolineae > Anaerolineales > Anaerolineaceae > Leptolinea > Leptolinea tardivitalis. The sequence goes on along the minus strand of NZ_BBYA01000009.1, from coordinate 240,879 downwards.
TGCCCAACGGGCTGAAAGGAACAAATCCAATTCCCAGCTCTTCAAGAGTGGGCAGAATTTCTGCTTCCGGGCGGCGCCAGAAGACCGAATATTCACTCTGTACAGCCGTCACCGGCTGCTCAGCATGGGCCCGGCGAATGGTCTGGGCACTGGCTTCTGACAGACCAAAATGTTTGACCTTGCCTTCTTTAATCAGATCTCTCACCGTACCTGCCACATCTTCAATAGGCACATGGGGGTCAACCCGATGCTGGTAAAACAGATCAATGGCCTCAACACGCAGACGTTTGAGCGAGGCTTCGCACACCTCCCGGATGTGTTCCGGCCGGCTGTCAACACCAGTCCACCGGGATCCACCGGTAGGATCTAATTTGAAACCGAACTTGGTGGCAATCACCACCTTTCCTTTGAAGGGAGCCAGGGCTTCACCTAACAGTTCTTCATTGGTGAATGGACCGTAGACCTCTGCCGTATCAAAGAAAGTCACACCTCGTTCCACAGCCTTGTGCAGGAACGTGATCATCTCCGATTTTTCAGGAAACGGAGGAAACGAGAACGTCATCCCCATACAGCCCAATCCAAGGGCAGATACTTCCAATCCACTGCTGCCTAAATTTCTTTTTTGCATTTCCAGTCTCCTGCTTCCTGATTATTCCGCGATTGCTTCTTTTACAATTTTGCGATTCATGGCTTTTTCTTTTTTTAATACAGCTTCATCATAAAGGTTGATTTTGTAGTCCAACACATTCAAAGTTTGCTGCATTTCCTCCATCCGGGTAACCAGCAGTCTCCGCTGCTCCTGCAGGATGGCTTTTCGTTCCTCGATGGTTGAATCACCCTGTTCCACCAGACCGATGTAATCAATGAGCACATCGATGGGTAGACCCGCACGCCGCATGCATTTGATGAATTCGATCCGCTGCAAGTCTGCTTCGTCGTAATCACGGATGCCGTTTTCTTTGCGGTTTACGGTTGAAATCAGTCCGATGCGCTCGTAATAGCGAAGTGTATCTGGTGACAGACCATATTTTTCACTTACTTCCGCTATTTTCATTTGTTCACCTCTGACTTATAGTCTAGCACCTGGAGTTAACTCCAGGTCAAGTGTTTTCGTCTATTTTTTCAAAATTCCCCTGGATTTTTCCCCTTCATGCCATCCCAGGAGCCTCCGTCCTACCGGCAGATGGCAAAATTTCTGCATTTTCAGGGGGATATCTTAAATCTTTTTCAGCCTCATATGGGCCGCATATCAATACCTACCCCCTTATCCAACCTATCCATCAGCATACAGACAACACAAAAATGAAAATAGGCGGGGAATAACCTCGCCTATTTCAGTCAACAGGTTTGTTATTTCTTCGGGTACACGTAATCTGGTGCGCCAATCTTGCCGCCGTTGCCATATTCCAGAATCATCTGCAAGTATGGATCGGTGCTCATGTAATAATGGCTGTCATCATCAATCCAGCCGGTTTGCATCACTTTAACACCATAGGGTGCCAACCGTTTTTGTTCCCGGGCAATTTCGTCATCCGGGCAGACATCTTTGATGTGATGGAAGCCGGAGCCGTTCTTTTTCAGGAAATCCCAGTAGATGTTTTTTCCTTTCACCGGTTGGATTAATTCGAGCTCCATGTCATTCACCCAGGTCACTGCACAAATAAATTCAAACCCGTCGGTGACATGTTCCCCGTTCACATAGAAATTGCGTACTTTTTGGGGTGTAAAGTGACGTACGTCCCAACCGGTGATATCCAGGTATTTTGCATAATTATCCATGGCTTTCTTAACATCATCCACCACCACAGCCAGTTGCCGGATGTTTAACCTGTGATCGACGGGTGGTGTGGCATTTTCCGCCGGGTATACCGTATCTGGCTTGCCAATCTTCCCGCCATTCCCCAGTTCGACCACCACACCAAGTTCTTTGAGGGAATCAACATAGTAATGCACATCATTGTCAATCCAGCCGGTCTGTGTGACTTTCAATCCCCTGGACTCCAGCTCATTGACATAGGCTTTCAGTTCATCATCATCCGGAATCACAATTTTGAAATGGTGCAGGCCGGGACCCTGCTTTCTTAATTGATCCCAGTAGATCACCGGACCGGCAATGGGTTGTATCAATTCAAATTCCACCTTCCCAACCCAGCAGACGGCGCAGATAAAATCAAAACCTTCCGTCACATGCTTCCCGCCAATATACAGGTCTCGCACAGTTTCAGGGGTGAAATGCCGCACGTCCCAGGGTCCGATACCAAATTTTTCCCAGTAGTCCTTCATGGCGGATTCGACGTCATTAACCACCACGCAAATCTGCTTGATATCACCTTTCATCTATCTTTCCTTTTCTACCAATATTAGTGCTACAGAACTTTTACCCACTGGCCTGTTTTGGCGCTTTTTACGATGGCATCGCAAAGCACAACTTCACGGAAACCAGCTTCGAACGTGGGGAACCTGGGTTTGGCAGTCATATCTCCTGCCAGGATATAGTCGTAGACCTCGCGGAACAGGTGTTTGGAAGCATCGGCAAATCCTTCATTATGGCCTCCCGGATATGCGGCAATTTCTCTGGCTTCAGGGTACATGAGAGATGGATCTCGCATGATCACTTCGTTCCCCCGGTCGCGGTGACCTACGGTCAACTCATTGGGCGTTTCCGAATTCCAGATGAGGGAGCATTTGGAACCATTAATTTCAAAATAAACACGGTTTTTGTGGCCGGCCGCCATCTGATTGACGGTGAAAACCCCTTTGGTTCCATTTTTAAACCGCAGCATCACGGTAGCATAATCTTCTGTATCAATGGGCACTTCCTGATAGTCTTCATTGGTCAGCAATTTTCCTGACCAGGTCTCCACGGGTTTCAGCGGTTTTTTCCGCGTTTTGTGGAAGGTTTCAAAGTCAGCCATCACCTCGTTGATTTCCTGTCCGGTGACATACTCGATCAGGTCCAGCCAGTGGGAGCCAATATCACCAATGGCACGGGTTGGCCCGCTGATCTTTGATTCAAGCCGCCAGCTGTAATCGGTATCCTTGAACAGCCAGTCTTGCAGATAGGAACCGGTCAGGGCATAAATCCGTCCGACATCGTCTCTGTGGATCATTTCACGGGCATGACGGATCAACGGATAGTAGCGTACATTAAAATGCACGGCGTTGACTAATTTTTTCTCACGGGCAATCGCCAGTAAATCGTCGGCCTCTGTGCGGGTAAGCGTAAGGGGTTTTTCACAAAGGCAATGCTTGCCGGCGAGCAGGGTATCGCGTGCCATCGCATAATGCATGGAATTCGGGCTGCATATATGCACCACATCAATATCGGGATTTTTCAACAGGTCACGGTAATCATCATAGACCAGTGGAATATCATACTTTGCAGCCTTTTCTCTGGCTGTTTCCATATCTTTTTCCACCAGGGCGATCACATCGGCTTTGAAACTTCTGCGGGCATTCTCTATGTGGATCGGTCCAATAAAGCCCGTACCAATAACACCGACTTTCAATTTTTTATCCATATATCTTCCTTTCCACAACAAATAAGAATCAGGTTGGTTGAAACAATAAAATCCTGCACAACAAAAGGATGGATGAGAATATTGGATTTTTAATAGATTAAGAAAGTTAAAAGCTGGAATGTTCAAAAACAAATAAAGAAAGACCTGTCACTGGTGTAAATTTTACCCGTTTATGAGTATCATTTGGAGATGATTATCCTTGCTTGATTTGTCATCATCTATTAAGGGGAATAGAAAGGCAGGCTCTCTTGAACGTTGATTTCATACGCACGTTCTATCGTTTCAACCGGTGGGCGAATTTGCGGATTCTCGACAAAGCTGCCCTGTTGACCGAAAATGAATACCGCGCAGAGACCAATCCGTCATTCGGTTCGGTGCATGACACCCTTGTCCATATCATGAGTGTGCAATGGGTCTGGCTAAACCGTTGGCGCGGCATTTCTCTGACCGGATTTGATGACCCGGCTTCTTATCCTACCATCAGCAGCCTGCGTCTCCGCTGGGATGAAATTAACCACGAAACACAAGAATTCGTCTTAAGACAGACAGAAGAAAGCCTGGCGGAGAAACTGACCTACACCAATTTCAGGCGTGAAAAACATGGCTATCCACTGTGGCAGATGATGGTGCATCAGGTCAACCATGCCACCCAGCACCGCAGTGAGATCGCGCTCACGTTAACCCAGTGTCATCAGTCTCCCGGCGGGATGGATTTTCTAGTTTTTGTGGATTCGGAAGGTAAAACAATCTAGCAAAAGATTCAAAAACTGGCGCTAGTGGGTATAATTCCAATTGTGCGGGGTTGGAGAAACCTGATCGGCCTTTCTGCACCTGAATACCAGCTTGACTTTTTCCCCGGGCTGTTATGTCTTAAAGACAGTCTCTTTTTCCCAACCGGTTTATCAGAAACATCATAAGCATCTTTTTCTCAAACAGAAAAATTTCTTTGATTCTGTTGTTATTTTGGCCTTTAGAAAATTTTTCAAAAAAATGACCGGCACAGTCAAACGCAAAGCCTTAATTATTTTCGGGATAGTAATTCTCATAACTATCCTGCTGGCTATCAGTCTGCCTGGATTGGAATTTGAGCCAGGCATGCCGCTCCCGGCCGTTGAAAACAAGAACGTTGTGGTGGCAGCACCTCAACAGGACCATTTTGAAGTCATTTCCATTAATCGGTTTCTGGCCATTTTCTTTGGCATTCTATTAACGATTACGATTGTTTTTATCATCTACAAAGTGATTAAAAGATCAAGCTGGAAAGATATTTTTAATGTCATCCGAATATTGATAGGTCTTGGTCTTCTCATGGTTTTCATTATCTGGGTGATTCTGATGATGCCCCGGTCAGAAGGTTCACCACCGGTTTCCGTTCCCCTGCCCACCCCGGAACCACCGGTAACAGCTCCGCTGGGTCCAGTACCGTCTTATGTTCTCTGGCTTGTCGGACTCAGTCTGCTGGTTGTTGGTATCCTGATCTTCATCTGGATTTATCGTTCCTCTCAAAAGCAAACAACAGCCATTGATTTACTCGGGTTGGAAGCAGAAAAAGCCCGGGAGGAAATTCGCATCGGAATTGGATTAAAGGATGTGATTCTTAAATGTTACAAACAGATGAGCCGGGTGATGGAAGAGGATCGTGAAATTGAACGCCGGTTCTTTATGACTACCGGTGAATTTGAGAAACTGCTTTCAGAGGCCGGCGTACCAGGTGAACCCGTTCACGAATTGACCCGGCTGTTTGATGCCGCCCGGTACGGAAACTGGCAGCCAACAACCGAAGATGAACAGAAAGCCATCGATTGTCTGGAGGCCATAATTTCCTTCTGCCAGGCATCAAGGGAGATGTCTTGAAATGAACATCTCAAAACGGCTGGTGGTATCCCTGTTTATTATTTTGGCCTGCGTTTTCGTTGGACTAATTTTCTGGCCGTTTATCATGGATGAGATTCTTAAACCGCTATCACTGGTTGCCTGGTTGTTGCTGCGCATTTTTGTATTAAGCATCGGTCAGGTGTTTTACTGGGGTGCGTTGGTCTTGATTTTTATACTATTCATTTTTCGGTTAATTCCAAACGGCCAGGTGGAATCTGAACCAGTAGATAACAATACACAGAATGAAATGCTAAAGAATATCGAACGCTGGCGTTACCTGTATATTCCCAATGAAAGCAGCACACATACTGACCGATTCCGGGAACGCGAATACATTCGGATGCTCAGCCAGATGGTTTCAACAAAATTGCACGTTCCAGTAGATTACCACCTGTACGAATCGCTTCGAAAAGGTACCATTCCTGTTCCGGAAGATATTCGGGCGTATCTTTTTGATGAAGAAATAGAAGACAAACCTTCTATATTGAAAAGATTCTTTCGTGCGATCAGAGAATTCCCTGACCGGTTGACCGGACGCCGGGCGGATCGGATCAGGATTGACCATAATCGTATGTCTAATGATGTCCTTTGTTTTTTCGAAACCTCTCTGGAGATGAATCAAGATGATGAAAACGATCAGTCAAATGACGATTGAACAGGTGGCAGGGTATTCCACCCAAATCATTGCAGAAGTGGAAAAAGCTGTTATTGGCAAGCGGGATGTTCTTGAACAAATGATGGCCGCCTTCCTTTCCTCTGGCGGACATATCCTTCTGGAAGATTATCCCGGTCTGGCAAAGACATTGATCGCCAATTCTTTTTCCATTGCACTGGGCATGCAATTTAAGCGCATCCAATTTACACCCGACCTGCTTCCCGGCGATATTACCGGCGGATATGTGTTTGAAAGTGACAAAAACCGCTTTATGCTGCGCAAAGGTCCCATCTTTACCAATATTTTGCTGGCCGATGAAATCAACCGGGCTTCGCCAAAAACCCAATCGGCGCTGCTGGAAGCCATGCAGGAATACCAGGTGACCCTTGAAGGAGAAACTCAGACCCTTCCTGATCCCTTCATCGTGATCGCCACTCAGAATCCGATCGAATATGAAGGCACCTTCCCATTACCTGAAGCTCAGTTGGACCGCTTCATGGTCAAGATATCCATCGGGTATCCCACACCGGAAGAAGAAGATGAGATATTAAAACGCCGGGCAGAACGCAAATCTGACCTTGTGCCTTTGCAGGCGATCATCACCCCGGAAACCTTTTTGCAGATGCGCGCAACGGCAGAAGAGGTCTATGTTGATCCTGATGTACGCCGGTATATGGTTGAACTGGTTTCCAAATCACGTTCTCATCGCCAGGTTGCTGTAGGGGTGAGCCCGCGTGGATCGCTGGCATTACTCAAGCTGGCGCGTGCCTGGGCGGCCATTCATAACCGGAATTATGTCGTTCCGGATGACATCAAGAAATTTATCCAACCGGCTCTTGCCCACCGCATCATCCTTGACCCCAGCCTGTGGGATGTGAAGAAATCGGAAAACAAAATCATCGAAGAGATTGCGCAGTCGGTTTCTGTTCCGGTTTTCAAGATGGATGATGAACACTAAAACCCGGATTGTCATTCTGATCCTGGTTGGGCTGCTGATCACCGCATTGATCTCTCGGAACGGTGACGCCGCCTGGATGATGCTGCCTTTCCTTGCCTATTTCGGAACAGGCATCCTGCTGACTCCGGCCAGAGATAAAACAAAGCTGCAAGTAACCCGGGGGCTTGAACAAAACCGTGTGGATGGATCACCATCGGTGGAAACCACCATCACCATCAAGAACCTGTCAAAAGATACCGTGCATTTGAAAATGAGGGATGAACAACCCGGCGATATGATCGTACTTGATGGCGAAACCACCCGCCATGCCACCCTTCGGCCGTCTGAATCGACATTCCTGCACTATACCTTTACAGCTCCCCGAGGTGATTTCGCCTGGGAATCTGTTCACGTTGAGGTGGGCGATCCCCTGGGGTTGATCACCACAGAAATGACTATCCCGGCTACTGGCAGTATACAGATTCGGCCGCACTACAGAAAATTTAAAGCTATCCCGCTGCGGCCTCGCAGCACCCTGCATGCCCCGGGTTCCATCCCGGCCCGGCTGGGCGGTAGTGGTACAGATTTCTATGGTATTCGAGAATATCATCCTGGTGATCCATTGCATTCATTAGACTGGCGTATGACCGCCCGTCACCCTCGAAAATTTTTCACCAAGGAATTTGAGCGGGAAGAAATTGCCGAGATTGGCATGATTCTGGATGCCCGCCCCAATACCGAACTGCGTATTGGTGATGACAGTCTGTTTGAACACAGCGTCGGTGCGGCGGCCTCTCTGGCCGAAATGTTCCTGCACCAGGGGCACCGGGTCAGTCTGCTTGTTTTCGGTAAACGCATGTCTATTGCCTTTCCGGGATATGGCAAAACTCAGTTGAATCGAATCATGAATTGTCTGGCAAAGGCCAGAGTGGAAGGAGAAGAACGATCATCCGCGCATATTGATTTTCTTCCCATACGCATGTTTCCAAGCAAATCAATGATCATCGTTTTTAGCCCGCTGGCATCTACTGATCGCTCTCTGTACCAACGGTTAAAAGCATCTGGTTATCAGGCACTGCTGGTCAGCCCGAATCCGATTGACTTTGCCCGTCCCATTCTGGGTAAAGATGAATACACCCGCATGGCGGTGAGAACTGCCCTGGTGGAACGCCGGCTTCAACTGGATAGTATCGCCCAGTTGCAAGTACCCGTCATCGATTGGAAAGTCAACCAGTCCCTTTATCCCCTTCTGCGAAATGCAATGACCCATTCCCGACTGGAACGAGTACAGGGTGATTGATCATGGATCGAATGAATCTGCCACTACGTCAAACCATGTATTTCATCTGCTTTGGGGTCTCGGCTGTCTGCCTTATCATGCTCTTTATTCTTACCAGCCAATGGGTTCTGGCAGTCATGGCTGCCTTTGTTTCAGCTGTCTGGTTCTGGGCAAAAAGACATCCTGAAACCTGGCTGCCGCACCTCTGCCTGCTGGCCAGTATCAGTCTGGCTGTGACCGGTCTGCTGCTTGGTTCAGCTTCGTTCCTGGCTGTCATTAGCGCTGCCGCATCGCTGGCTGCCTGGGATCTATTGCTTTTTAATTCCGCCCTGGGAGAAAACACATCTGGTGAACATACTCGCCGGTTTATCAAACATCATCTGCAGGCCCTGGGATTGTCTATCGGGTTTGGTACAGCCGCCGCACTGCTGGGACATTTTTTACAGGTCAAAATACCCTTTATTGGGCTGGTAATCTTGATCATTCTTCTGTATCTGGGATTGGACCGAATATGGATTTTTATTAAAGATCGCAGAGGATGACGTCAGATAATAACTTTCCATCCATGTTGTTCCTGGGAGTATTTTCCATGAGTATCGGATATTTTACTGATAAAAAGACAGAGCCTGCAGACACCGATGTACGAAGGGTGATCGGCAGCCGGCTTTCGCTCTGGGAAAAAGTAATAAACGGAATTCAGAGTACCTATTCTCCCATGGAAGATTTCAAATTTCTGTATGGAAGTAATTACGGTTGGGGCAGGCGGTTTCGCTTAAAAGGTCAGTTGTTGACCTCACTTTATCCAACAGAAGGTGGTTTTACTGTTCAGATCATCCTTGATCCGGAATCCATTGAAGCCGCCCTGAATATGAATACTGGCAAAAACACACGGCAGGCAATTGAAAAAGCCACGCCTTACCCGGAAGGACGCTGGCTGTTCATTCCGGTCGAAAACCAGGATGACGTCAAAGATATATTTGATCTACTCATATTGCGGGTGAAATCGAAAAAATTGGTCAAATCCTGATATCGGCATTCAAATTAGAAAAAGAGTTCGACAATCATTCATATCTTGCGTATAATTTCTGCTCATTAACGCGTGGCTGATGCATTTGCTTCTTATACTTTTTTCCAGATATCGTTCAGAAAGGAAGCCGAATCATGCACAATGACCCTATTGAGGAAAATTTGCCCTGGATTACACCCTGGTTCACGAAGGCTGATCCTGTGGGGCTGAAATTGAATGAGTATGAGAAAGCCATTCTGGCAAAGATGGCTGCCGGGTGGCACTCCACGAATAAAATCGCCCTGTTCGATTCACTGGGCGAGAGTTTTGGCCGGAAACTTGTAGGGAATGTGATGGATAAGATTGTGGCCGCCAATATCCGGCCGGAATGGGAAGCTGTGGGAAAAGCCCAACCCGCCAATACCATAGATGACCTGATCCGCCTGCTCTGGGAACCCCTCCCGTCACAGGGATTTGAGCTGAGCGTGGAAAAAACATCTTCCGGTGTGCAAATCCATTGTACCCACTGCCCTCATGCCGACCTGGGTAAAAGCATCAACGGTTCTGAATGGCTGTATCATCTGGTATGCAGCGGTGATCCGCATGCAGCCGCCGGTTTCAATCCGGCTATTGGATTCAAACGCACCCAGACACTGATGGAAGGATATCCCTGTTGTAACCATTTTTATTACCTGAAAGAAAACAGCAATGACCAGGGCAAATCTCATTGATTTTTGCATTATCTTCTAAAATTAATTCAAAATCCTGTCATTTCGTCTCCATTCTTTTCTAAAAGAGGACATCCAGATATGAAATGGTACATCGTCAGGCATGCAGAAAAGGAAAAGGGGGACTATTTCAATCCTATCCTCCGGCATCAGGATGAACCAATCAGCCGCCGGGGTCAATTGCAGGCGGAACACCTCTGGGATTTCTTCTCCACCCGGCCGGTTGATGCCATCTACATCAGCCGGTATGTGCGGACCGGTCAGACCGTTCGATACATGTCAGAAAAACTTGGATTGGAACCTGTTCTGGATGACCGTTTGAATGAAATCGACAACGGTCAAATGGAAGGATTGGGAGCCGAAGAAATTGAGGCACGGTTCCCTGAGGTTTGGAGAGGTTTCATGGAGCGAGATCATGACTTCTATTTCCCCGGTGGGGAATGCGGCGAAGATGCCCGTCAACGTATCGAAACCTTTATGTTGGAAAAGCAAAAAGATAATAAAGATATTGTGGTCGTCTGCCATGAAGGATTAATCCGTCTGTGGTTATGTCATATCCTGCATATCCCTGTCTTTCGTCGGTGGGATTTCAGGGTCGATTTTTGCGGCATCATGGAATTGGAATTTGAACCGGCTTTTCAAAATTGGAATTTAATTCGGTTTAATCACACGTGTATGTAAATGAAACTGGCAGATACGAACAATATGAACGAAACATTGCAGACCATTCATTCCCTGTGAACCATTCACGGGGGGGCCGTGAAAGAAATCAGTGATGCCGATCTCGAACAAATTCTGGAAGCTACCGTGCAGACAGCAAATGCCTCTGCCAGATAGAGTTATTCCATTATTATGATAGCTGATCGTGCAAAGAGGGGGACCCCCTCAACAGAAAAAGTGGCTGTGTGAAAAGTGCGGGAGTTTCAGGAATGGCTGATGAAAATCAGATGTAGAAAAGTACAAGATCATTAGTTCATATTAGCGGGCAATCTGCCCGATCAAGAATGCCAGTACAATCAGCGTCATACCCATGTAGACACCCTTCATACACCATCGCTGTGTACTTACATCATCTGTACGCATAAGCCGAATAGAAAAATAGAGTATTAATGCATCTACAGCCAGCATGGTGATCTGATATCCGATCCCCATCAAGCCTGTCAATACCGGAATCCACCCCAGCAGAATAACCAATCCCCAAAATGCTACGGCCAGCCGGAGCGCAAATTGTTTTCCTTTTGCTCTGGCCACCGACCTTGCATCTCGTTTGAGATCACCATCCATATCCAGGGCATCACCGGTGATCTCTTCACCTAAATCTATAAAGAAAGCCATCATCGCGAAAACCCAGACCAGCACGTTCCACGGCTGACCGACTGACATACCGCCAAGAACAAAGGTGAAAGCCACCGATGAACTGACCATCAAATTTCCCGGCAGTCCAGATTCTTTGAACCGCCAGTTATACAGAAAACCGATGATCCAGAAAATCGCTCCAAAGAAAAAACAAAGCGGACCGAGTAAGGCTGCCGAAGCCAATCCAATCACAGATAAAAGAACAGCCAGTACCCATGCTTCTTTCCGGGTGACGGCACCCGACGGCAGAGGCCGGTCGGGTGCATTGATACAATCTACGTCATAATCGAAGTAATCATTCACCACCAGAGCGGAACCGGAACAACCAAAAGCGCACAAAAAACCAAGAAGAGTAACAGGCAAAGGTGCCAGCCGCCCGGCAGCAATGATCTGTCCACCCACGGTGCACAGGCCAGCTGCCAGCGAGAGATCCGGTCTAAACAAACGGATCAGGCCGTTCAGTTTCTTTTTTTCCATGCATTTATTGTACCGAATCTTTACTGACGGCCCGTCTCTCCTGCCGAAATCTTTTTCAGTCATCCGGAAAATCCTGATCCGCCGAAACTGATCAAATGAAATTCAGGCAGAAGGGCAAAAAAAGCAGCCTGCAGAAAGTTCTGCAGGCTGCTTCAGATCAAAATGAAGATTAATTGTGGCTTTCCACGTGGAGCAGTTCATGCGCCAGATGGCTGCCGGCCTCACCCAGGTATTCCTGGTAGAGCTTCTGAATGGATGGATTTTCGTGTGACTTGCGGATCGCCTGGTTACGGTCAATGTGATACAGGCCTCGGATGCGCTGTTCAATCACCTCATCACGATCATGGCAGTACGGTTGACCGCCGCCATTGACACAGCCGCTCGGGCAGGCCATGATTTCGATGATGTCATAGTGGGCTTCGCCCTTGACGATCTTTTCCAGTACTTTGCGGGCATTCCCCAGACCAGACAGCGCCGCCACATTGACAGTGCGTCCATTGATCTGGATGGAAGCTTCGCGGATACCCTGGGTTCCGCGAACAGCCATGAAGTTCACATCTTCCAGAGTCTTTCCAGTGTATTTTTCATACACAGTACGCAGGGCAGCTTCCAGCACACCGCCAGTTGCGCCAAATATCACGCCAGCCCCGGTGGATTCACCCAGCGGATCATCGAAGGTTTCTTCCGGCATATTCTTCAGGTCTACCGAACCCTCTTTGAGCATTTTAGCCAATTCACGTGTTGTGATGGAATAATCCACATCGGGAATACCGTGGGTGCTCTCGTAAGGCAGGGCAGCTTCGTATTTCTTGGCAATGCAGGGCATCACAGAAACCACGACCATATCTTTCGGGTCAATACCCATCTTTTTGGCATAGTAATTTTTGGCAATGGCACCGGTCATCTGCTGCGGAGACTTGCAAGTTGACGGCATATATTTCAAAGTGGGGAAATGATAGTTGATGAAATTAATCCACCCCGGGCAGCAAGATGTCAGGATCGGCAGATTCTTGCCCGATTTCAGCCGGTCCATAATCTCACGGCCTTCTTCAATAACCGTCAGATCAGCACCAAAAGTGGTATCAAAAACACCATCAAAACCGATACGACGCAGGGCGGCTGCCAGTTTACCCGTCACAATTTGACCGGGCTGCATTCCGAATTCTTCACCAATGGCCACACGTACGGCCGGAGCAACCTGAACGACAACCTTTTTCTTCGGATTGAACAGAGCATCCCACACTTCTGAAATATACCCGACACCGGTCAGGGCGGCAGTAGGACAAACGCTGACGCACTGCCCGCAGTATACGCAGGGAGATTCAATCAGGGGTTTCTTTTCTGCCGGGGCTACAACCGTATTGAAACCGCGTCCGAAAGCCGTGAGGGCGCCTACAGTCTGCACTTCATTGCACATCACTTCGCAGCGGCGGCACATAATACATTTTTCCGGATCGCGTTTCAAAGCGCCGCTCGACTTGTCGATTTCATGGGTAGCACGTTCACCACGGTACCGCTGCGTGTTAATGCCAAATTCCCAGGCCAGTGTCTGCAACTCACAATCCGTAGATTTGGCGCAGATCAGGCAGTTGAACGGATGGTTTGACAGGATCAGTTCAAGATTCTTGCGGCGAGAAGAAAGCACACGCTTGGAATTAGTGGTGATTTTCATTCCTTCGGTAACTGGTGTGGCGCAGGCAGGCGGCAGATTGCGGCGGCCTTCTACCTCAACCACACAGATTCGACAGGAAGCGACATTATTCAGGAAGTTGGATTTTTCAAGGTGCAGGTAGCAAAGAGTGGGGATTTTGATATTCGCCTGCTTCGCTGCATCAAGAACAGTGGTTCCTTCCGGAACACTGACCTGTTGATTATCAATCGTTATATTTACCATTGCTCTTCACTCCTTACCTTAATTCCGTGAGATGGCGCCGAAGCGGCATTTCGTCATACAGGCTCCGCATTTGATACAGCGGGTCTGGTCAATAACATGCGGTTGTTTGGCACTGCCGGAAATGCAACTCACCGGGCAGCCGCGGGCGCAGGCTGTGCAGCCAATACATTTGGCCGGATCAATTTCGTACTTCAAGAGTTTCTGGCACACTCCCGCCGGGCAGCGTTTTTCTTTGACATGGGCTTCATATTCATCCCAGAAATATTTCATAGTGCTGATCACCGGATTCGGGGCTGTCTGTCCTAAACCGCAAAGTGATGTATCGGTGATGGTTTGAGACAGTTCTTTCAATTCCCGCAGGTCGGCTTCAGTACCGCGTCCTTCGGTGATATCTGTCAAAATCTCAAGCATGCGTTTGTTACCAATACGACAGGGAGCGCAGCGTCCGCAGGATTCTTCCACGGTGAATTCAAGGTAAAAGCGGGCAATGTTGACCATGCAGTCATGGTCATTGAGCACGATCATACCGCCGGAGCCCATCATGGATCCAATGGACATCAGCGATTCATAGTCAATGGGTGTATCCAGGAACTGGGCAGGGATGCAGCCACCGGAAGGGCCGCCCGTCTGGGCAGCTTTGAAATTGGCTCCGCCGCGGATGCCGCCGCCGATATCGTAAATAATCTTGCGGAGCGGTGTTCCCATGGGAACTTCCACCAGACCGACGTTGTTGACTTTGCCAGCCAGGGCGAAAACTTTGGTGCCTTTGGATGTCTGAGAGCCCAATTCTGCAAATTTGGCTGCACCTTCCTGAAAAAGGATGGGAATATTTGCCAGGGTTTCCACATTATTAACGATGGTCGGTTTTTCCCAGAGGCCGCTCTGAGCCGGGAACGGTGGTTTATTGCGAGGTTCACCACGGCCGCCTTCCACAGAATGGATGAGGGCAGTTTCTTCACCGCAGACGAAAGCACCGGCACCGAGACGGATATCAATATCAAAATTGAAATTGGTACCCAGAATGTGTTCACCGAGCAAACCGTGTTCACGGGCCTGTATCAGGGCAATTTTCAACCGGTTAACAGCCAGTGGATATTCGGCACGAATATAAACATACCCCTGGTGCGCCCCGATGGCATACCCTGCCAGAGCCATCCCTTCGATTACACTGTGGGCATCGCCTTCCATAATCGAGCGGTCCATGAAGGCACCGGGATCGCCTTCATCTGCATTGCAGATGACGAATTTTTCTTCCGATTCGTACATGCTGGCGAATTCCCACTTCTTGCCAGTGGAGAACCCGGCACCACCGCGGCCGCGCAGGCCAGAGCGCTTGACTTCGTCAATCACCTGGGCAGGTGTCATCTGGGTGAGAGCTCGGCCAAGAGCCTGATAACCGGCATTGGCAATGTACTCTTCAATCTTTTCCGGATTGATAAAACCGCAGTTGCGCAGTGCAACGCGCTTCTGTAATTTATAGAAGGGAATATCTTCTGAGGCGGCAACTTTCTCTTTTTTATTGGGTTCTTCATAGAGCAGCCGGGTAACCCGCTGACCTTTGATAAGGTCCTGTTCCACAATCTCAAGGACGTCTGCCGGGGTCACCTGCACATAGAAGGTATTATCAGGAAAAACTTTAACGATGGGACCTTTTTCGCAGAAACCGAAACAACCGGTAATGGAGGCTTCCACTTTCCCTTCAAGGTGTTTTTCAGCAATCAGGCGGTTAAACTCTGCCAGAATATGAAGACTGTCTGAAGACTGGCAGCCGGTTCCACCGCAGATAAGTACGGTTTTAGTATCTACATGCGCTGCCCCGTCTTTACGGGTATGCAGTAGGGGCTGGTATTCCTTGTAACATTCCAGCAGTTTTTCGTAAGAAGTGATCTTAGGCATTGACGGCCTCCTCTTTCTCGCTGTGTTCTACCAGGAAGTCTTCAAGGATCTCGCGAACCTTGCCGGGTTTCATCTTTCCATATACCTTTTGATTGATTGTCACTACTGGAGCCAAACCGCAGGCACCCACACAGCGAAGGCTTTCAATGGAAAATTTGCCGTCTTCACTGACCTGACCGGATTTAATACCCAGAACCTGTTCAAATTCCTGCAAAACCTTATCAGCACCGTTTACATAGCAGGCAGTTCCAAGGCATACACTGATCTGAATTTTTCCTTTTGGAGTGGTGGTGAAATAGTTATAGAAACTGACAACACCGGAAACATCTGCGTGTGGAATTCCATACCGTTTGGCAATATGCATCTGAACAACATCGGGCAGATAACCGAACAGATTTTGTGCATAATGCAGCGTTTGTATCAATGTGTCTTTTCGACGCGGACTCTCTTTATCGATTTTCAGTGCATCGATATAAGAATCCAACTGTTGAAAGGACGGATGCCCTGTCAGATCGCAACAGGGAGAGTTTTTTACAGAGTCACTCATAGATTCTCCTCCAGACAGTAATTTTCCGTTCCAAAGGTTCGTTCAGGCATGGATGGAGGCTGCCGTTTCCGGTTCGCTCTGCAGCAAACCCATCCCTGACTGGTGGAACGATTGGAATGAATGGTCATTTGTTTTCATAAGGGCGAAATGCCCTAAAACCGACGTAGGAAAATACAACATATAATGAGCCAGCAAATTGACTTCTTCAGGATCATGGGTTACCAGCAGTAAAGTCTGATCTGGATTGGTCTGAAGAATATGCCGGATAATCTGCTGTTTTGACTGCCTTCCGATGGATTGAAACGGTTCATCCATCATCACAAGAGCAGGTTTCTGAAGAAACCCGCGGATTATGGATACTTTTTGCTTCATGCCGCCCGAAAGCTGATATGGAAAGTGCCGGCAGCAACTTTCAAGTTCGCAAACGGACAACCAGTTTCTGTAATCCTCCAGCACATCTCCGTCAACCGGTCTATCCTGTACTTTAAACGGCAGAAAGATATTTTCTTCTACGGTCATATAAGGGAACAGGCGCGGTTCCTGAAAGAGAATCACAGGGCGTTCAGACCTTACCAAAAATGAGCCGCTGTCCGGTTTTTGCAGACCGGCTAAAATTTGAATAAGGGTTGTCTTGCCGGCACCTGAAGGGGCAAAGATGGCGGCACGGTCTTTTTCCGAAATGGAAAACGAAAGGTCATCAATCACCAATTGTGATTCGAAACTCTTCATCAAATGAGAGACCGTAACCAAGTCTGAATTCATATTTCAGCCTGCATAAAAGTATTTTCGCAATACGGTGTTCGCCAGCAGCGTCAGAATACCCTGATAAATCAGAGTGAATACCAGAAGAAGAATGAGATAGAAGAAAACCTCTTTCATATTGAAATAAATTCGGGCTGCATTCAATAAATAACCGATGCCGTCTTGCGAACCAATGAATTCACCCATCAACACTACTTTTATAGCCAATCCCATCCCGATGCTCAGATTACTCAATAGAGTTGGAACCAGAGCCGGAAGATACAGATAACGCAGTATGTGCTTCTGTTTAGCCCCAAGGGAGACAAGATACTGCTCGAGAGTCACATCACGTTTGGATAGATTGTTAATGGTATTGATGGTCAGGGTGGGAAGTGTGAGGAAAAGAACCAGCGCAATGGGAGTCAGATGGCCAATACCAAAAATCAGCAGGAAGATTACCCCCAGGATCATTCCCGGCAAAATATTCAAGGCCGCCATTAAAGCATTGACGGGCGCTTCCCATTTGCGGGCGAAGGCCAGAATTCCGATGAAACTGCCTACAAAAAACGAGACTCCAAATCCTACCCCGATGCGACAGGCTGTAACTGTCAGATGATGAAGAAATTCATCGGGCAGGAAACCAGGGAACGCCGAAATTACTGCCAGCGGCGAGGGGATCACATATACCGGATAGAAGATCGAGATGATGCTCCACACGCCGAGAAACAGCAGAAAGGCGAAACCCTCATTTCTCAGGGAGGTAATAAAAATCTTTGTACCCGTCATCCAGCGGCTTTCCAATTAACCTGTAATAATCGGTGACACTGTTCTTCATTTCATCGCCGGTCGCTACTGAAAAATGTGTCCGGCTGATGGATTTCAAAAGTACTTTTTCCGGCAGTTTGAAATGGTCTTTCACCTGGCTGACAGCCTGTTCGGGATTCTCCTGAATAAACTTGACGGCATCTTCCAGGGCTGAATTGAAGGCTGCCAATTCTGCCGGGTGTTTCTGCGCCCAATCGCGGGTGACAAATGCCGCCACCTGCGGATACCCTGCAGTGGAACCAGTCGCCTTATTCCAACGGTCAAAATAATCAATGGAGATATTCAGGTTTTTCTGACCTTCAATTACCGAGACAAATGGTTCAGGTAAGACGACTGCCTTTGCTTTTCCCTGCTTGAGCAATGCCACAGAGGCATCAAACGGAGAATAGATGGGTTTAAGGTCCTTGCCCCAGCTCAATCCTTCCTGTTTGGCCAGATAGGATGTGGCTTCTTCAATGGGAGATCCTTCAAAAGGAATATAAATTTCTTGCCCTTTTAACTCAGAAAAGTTTTCCACCTTTTCACCGTATGTCACCAGAGAGGACATACCGGTTACATAGGAATTAACAATCTGAACCGGAGCCTGATTGCGATACAGGTCAACACCAACTGAAAGACCGGAAACCAGAATGGAAATATCACCTCTCAGGAATGCCGTGTTTGCCTGCGAGTTATTTTCAATGATCTGAACATCGGCATTTCCCATTTTTTCCGCGGCAATGATCAATGGAATGGATGATGGGGTAGCTGGGCCAGCAATAACCAGAGCGGCCTTTTCTGATGCGGAAGATTTGGTTTCCGATGCAGTTGTCTGGGTTTCGGCAGTCTTCGCTGATTCAACTGTCTGCTCCGCCTGACTAGAGCAGCCAACGAGAGTAACCAACATTATTAAAAGGGAGATTATCAGGAATTTTTTATATAGGGATTGATAGCGAATCATGATCTACTTTCAGAATTCTCCAACCATTGGTTGGCTGGTGGTTAACAATTCGATTCTTGTGAATTTCATCACGATCGGGATTATAGTGCGAATGTAGACAATTTCTCTCCATGATAGGAAAAATCAACAAAAGGGATGATCGTGTATGGTCACAATTGTCTATGATAGATAAGTGATATGGTTGTCGACTTTTAATCCAGATTGACCTCCAAAAATGGGGATCCATCAGCCGGTAAATTGCATTATTCGCATCGGAATGTGAATGTATTGAACTGACATTAAAGCAAAGCAATACACACCCGGCGTGCGCTGTTGTCGATAGTGAAGATAGTTGTTTAGTTTTGGCAGGAATTCGGGATGAAAACCTGGAATGAGTGATGGATTGTTAAGCAGGAATGATGGCCAAAACTGCCATGATGTACGGTTTTAGTTATAACATATCGCTCTTGACTGTTCAATCGATTTCAACCGCCATGTATTAAAGTAAATCCATTGACATATAGTTTATATATATGTACAATTCATACCAATTAACTAAATAGGGTTGGCGGATGCTTGATGAAATTTCAAACGAATTGAAGACACTTTTTTCTGTGACCTTGAAGCAGGCTATGGACAGCTTTCAGGATTATTTACAGGATAACAACATCACTCCCACTCAGATGAATATGATGACACATCTGTATTACCTGGGATCCTGTGAAATCACCCGCATGTCCGGCTTGATGGAAACAAACAAGAGCGCTGTCAGCCAACTTGTTGACCGAATGGTTAATCAAAATTTACTGGAACGCAATGAAGTTCCGGGTGACAGGCGTTCCCGCGAACTACATCTCACTGATCGCGGGAGATCTCTTGTAGAAGGCGGCCTAAAAGCACGGCAGGAATGGTTTGAATCTGTCTGTGCCAGGCAGCCGGAAGAAACCCAGAAAGAGGTTTATCAGGCATTATGCCTGTTCAATCGGATTTTTTCCTCCGATTCATCCAGTAAATAACAGGAGAAATTCAGGCATATTTGTACATCCCAGGATTTTTGGGGATGTAATTTAACGCGAAAATTTCAGGAAAGGAAAAATGTTTTCCATTAAGAAAACACCGGAGAGGAAAAATGAGAATTGTCGTAGCCGGCGCAGCCGGAAATCTCGGATATGAAGTGACTACTGTATTGATGCAACAGGGTCATGATGTTGTGGCCATGGATATGAACACCCAACGTCTTGAACCGCTGCGGCCAAAATTGGCCGGTTTGCATTCAATTGACCTCCGTCTACCGGATGGACTGGAAAACATCCTTAAATCAGCCGATCTGGTAGTGACTACAGTGGGTATCGGCCGTCCAAAGAAATTGACAGATTTCAGGGATGTTGATTATGGCAGCAACTTGAACCTGTTGAATGCCGCAAAGGAAATGGGCATTCAAAAATTTATCTATATTTCTGTTGCCGGTGTGGATACTGATCTTTCCGTTCCGCTTTTACGAGCCAAGTATGATTTTGAGGCAGAGCTTACCAGAAGCGGGCTTCACTACCTGATTATCCGTCCGTCCAGTTATTTTACGGACGTTTGGCGAACATTCATGACCTCGGCTCAAAAAGGTGCAATTACACTGATCAAAACTGACGAAGAATTTCGGTTCAGTCCGGTTCACCCGCGCGATGTGGCAGAATTCATTGCTGCGAATCTCTCTCCCGATGATCGGATCGCCAATGTGGGCGGGCCTGAGCAATTTACCTATACCGAAATTGCCAACCTGTGTTTTGACTTACTAAAAAAGCCGCCAAAACTGACAATGTTATCTATACCGGCTTTTAAGGTGCTTTTATCGGTTATGAAACCATTCAATCCAGCTCTGTGGAGTGTTTTCCGGTTCCTCCTCTGGGCAAGCACAACAGACTTGACCTGCCCAACCATAGGATCCCGCACCGTGCGCGATTACTTACGCGAACAGTTGGCTAATCAAAACACAATACATTCGTAATTCACCCTGTCTGAATTATTCGGAGAACACATGTCAAACTCATTACTCACAATACTTCCCATCCTGGCGATTATCACCCTGGCTGTCACCGCAGTCGGCTTTCGCCGGATGGTGTATTTCCTTAATATAGGGTATGCATTTTCGATTGTGGCGGTGATCATATTATCCGTCATACTCATGTGGAAAAATGCCACAGTCTTGATCCTGCTCCAATCGGCCGCCATCATCTTCTGGGGCTTGCGCCTTGGTATCTTTGTGACCAGACGGGAAATGAGCAAAGGGTATCAAAAAGAACGAGATCGTATTGATAAAGAATATACCGGCATCACTCTTCCCATTAAATTCGCCATCTGGATATCTGTGAGTGTGCTGTACTTAATGATGGTATCTCCCCTTCTTTTCAGCCTCGAAACAGAATACCAACCAGCACCTGCCGGACGGATATTCCAATTCCTGGGATTGGTTCTGATGATTGGCGGACTGATCCTCGAAGGGATTGCAGACAGGCAAAAATCAGCTTTCAAACTAAAAAATCCGAATACTTTCTGTCATACCGGATTGTACAGTGTGGTTCGCAGCCCGAATTATCTGGGGGAGATTATCTTTTGGGTTGGTACCTGGGTGATGGGGATCGGATTTTATAAGACTGTATGGGAATGGATCATCAGCATTATTGGAATGGCGTGTATTGTCTACATCATGTTCGGTTCGACAAAACGATTGGAAAAAACACAAATTTCCCGCTATGGAAACCTGCCGGAATTCCAGCAATACTCCAAATCTGTTCCGGTTCTCATCCCCTGGCTTCCTTTGTATACCCTGCAAAAGAAATAACCTTCATCATTTTCTCTGAAAGATTTAAAAAATGTCACCTGCCGTGCTTCACATCATCATCAAAATTGTGATTTTCTGGGTGTTATTCCTTATCCTGCATTTTTCATATGACTGGGTAAAAAGGCCTATTGTTGCCGTTTTCAGCGGCACCAATGAATCATTTATGCAGCATGCCAAGATCGGCTTTCTGGCATATTCGCTGGCATCTGTTGCCGAATACTTCCTGTGGAGCACCCAGATTTCCAATCCGGTGTCATTCCTTTATTCCCGTGTGATCACGTCCATGGTTTTACCCTGGGTCATGTTCATAGTTTATTACATCGCCCCCGCGTTCTATGGAAAACCCATGCCCACCATCCCGCTGGAGATTATTTATGCCAATATCATATTACTGATCATTGGTGTCATCCTGTCCTCATTCGAGCCGGGTCTTGAAATGATCAACTACTCAACTCGCGGAGAAATCACCCTATGGGTTTTGTGGATTATTGGGTTTACGGAAATGGTTATATTTACATTTCGACCACCCTGGGCGGATTTCTTCCGGTCTGATTTTCCGGAAAAATGACGAGAGTCAAATCAAATATCAGGTGGATTCGACATTGAATCCACCTGTTCGTTTTTAATAAACCTTGTAATAATGTAGTGATCTGCCGGAAAAGGTTGTCTGTTCCGAATAATGGATAAAGGCAATTTGGGGAATATATCATTTTTCAATATAAGGATTGGCAAATGAAAAAAACTTCATTAAAGACTGGAATTAACCTGGGCGGTTGGATTTCACAATATCCGTCTTTTGACCACCAACATTTCAAAACATTTATCTCCGAACCGGATATCCGTCGGATTGCCGACTGGGGGTTTGACCATGTTCGTCTGCCGGTGGATTACCCGGTGATCGAAGATGACAACCATCCGGGCAAATTAATACCAAGCGGCCTGGATTATATTCATTCTGCCCTGGAATGGTGCCAGAAAAATAACCTGCGTGTCATTCTCGACCTGCATAAAGCGCCAGGATTTGCCTTTGACATTAAGGTAGAAACAAGCCTGTTTGACACCCCGGCCCTGCAAGAACGGTTGATCAACCTCTGGCGGTTGATCAACCAACATTTCGCCGGTCAAATGGAAGACACTCTGGCGTTTGAATTGCTGAATGAGATCACCCTGCCAGACAGCTCACCCTGGATTTCCCTGTATAAGAAAATTGTCGAAGAAATCCGGCAAATTGACCCTGCCCGTCTGATCGTGATAGGCGGCAATTATTTCAATTCAGCCGATGAACTGCAGAATCTTGAAGTATTGAAAGATCAGGAGATTCTTTACACCTTCCATTATTATCTGCCTCTGACCATTACCCACCAGAAAGCTCCCTGGCTGCCTGTTCTGGCGGAGTACAACCATACAATCGAATATCCCGGCCAGAAGGCGGACGGATTGGAAAAAATCATTCGTAATTATTCCGGTTTCAATCTTCAAGACGAGGTTGACACAGTATTCAACCGGAATTATTTGAAGAAAAAATTACTTCCAGCAGTGGAGTTTGCCAGAAAGATCAACCAGCCGGTGTTTTGTGGTGAATTTGGTGTATATGAAGTCGCCCCCATGTCCACCCGCCTGAATTGGACGAGCGATATAGTAGACTTACTGAATGAATTTCAAATTGGTCATGCCATCTGGACATACAAAGCCCTTGATTTTGGACTTGTGGATAAGGATGGTAAAGTAGTCAACGAGAATCTGGTCAAAATCGCTACCCGGCGGTAAAAAAACCTTTGCCAAATTGAACAAAAAAGCCAGTCCATGCCAAACTGGCTTTTTTGTTATTATTAAATCAATTATTCCTGGTCAATTGACAATGTCCATCCTCTTTCAGGAGTCGCCACTATGAAAATCCTTTTTATCGGCGGAACCGGACTGATCAGCACAGCCTGCTCTGACCTCACTATCAAACGCGGACATGACCTGACTATCCTAAACCGTGCTCAGACGAAGAAAATCCCCATTCCAGATGGCGCTCAGCTCCTGACGGCTGACGTGCATGGTGATTTCGACCAACTCGCCGCTACTCTGGCACCGCATTCGTTTGATGTTGTGGTCGACTGGATTGCCTTCACCCCGGAGGATGTTGAGCGTGATATCCGTCTCTTCCAGGGAAAGGTTAAGCAGTTTATCTTCATCAGTTCGGCCAGTGCCTATCAGAAACCGGTCAAGAACTACCGAATTACTGAAGAGACACCATTGGAGAATCCTTACTGGCAGTATTCGCGCGACAAAATTGCCTGCGAAACTCGTCTGTTGGATGAATATCACCGTAACGGATTCCCTGTCACCATCATTCGCCCATCGCTTACCTATGGGCTTACACAGGTTCCCCTGTGCACAGGCAGCTGGCAGCATCCCTATACCATGCTGGATCGCATCAAACATGGAAAGAAAGTCATCATCCCCGGTGACGGCACATCGCTCTGGGTGTGCACCTGGAATGCTGATTTTGCTATCGGACTGGTGGGATTATTCGGCCTGCCGGCCGCCATTGGGGAAGCCTTCCATATCACGTCTGATGAAGTGTTGACCTGGAATCAACTCTATGAGCAGACAGCAGAGGCTTATGGTGTAAAACTGAACCCGGTTTATATTCCCTCCAACTGGCTGGCCGCCTGGGATGGTGAGTACACCGGTTCGCTGATCGGCGATAAATCGAACAGTGTGGTTTTTGATAACAGCAAAATCAAGCGATTTGTGCCAGATTTCAAATGCACTGTCTCTTGGGCGGAAGGCGTCAAACGCGCGATTGACTGGTTTGAAGCCGATCCAGGTCGTCAAACAATTGATGAGGCAGCTAACCAGGAATGGGATCAGATCATAACCGCTTTTGAAGAATCGTTCCCGAAAAAGAAATAAAACCCAACCTGACTTTCCAGGTAGGGAAAGGTGCCAGGCAGCAGACTGTATATTAATTCCCTTTAGTATAAGAAGAAAGCATACGAATTCGGTTAATTAATTATTCAGGCCAACAAGGCAGATTTTTATATTTATTTTTTAGCATTTTTCCATAACCGGTATACTTAAATAAAATTACAGGTTTGGAAAATTCATAACCTGATGCGGGGTGAAGAAATGGTTTTTTCTATGATTCTTGTCATTATTGGGGTAGCAGCCTTAATTAAAGGTGAATTTAGAATCTCAAAAAAACAGGGGTTTTCCAATTCGACGGTACGGGTTCTGTCCATTGTTTTAATCACTGGTTCACTGTTGGGCGGATTTGCAACGGCATGGATAACATGGATTACCTTAATTATGGTGATCGCAGCCGGAGTGTTCTTTTTGGAGACCATGCCGGAGGAAAGTCAGTCAGTACAGGATAAAACAACAGTGAAAGTAAACTCCCCATCCAATGGATCCACGTTTTTACCAACAGCCCCTTCATTTCAGAAAAAATCGAACACTTCCTCATCATCTATTCCCCTTTTTACCGGGAATCTGAATTTTGACAACTTCAGGTCTGGCGTAGACAATTCAGATACGCGGTTGTTAGACGACGACAAAACAGTAAACAATCGGGGAGGAAGTATCCGTCCAACCATTCCGGTTTATTCTGAATTTACGGTCTATAACATACGAACCTCCTTTTCCAAGAAACCCGGTCAACCTTCGAGATGTCCAAAATGTGGCGGCAATTTGAAAGTATCTGTACTTCAACCTTCGCAAAGCGTTCGAATGGATTTGCATACCCGAAAGTTGATGGAAAATCATCGGTATTCTTATCTGTTCAATTGTGAGAAATGTCAGTGGTGGTGTTTTCGTGAAAATTGGAAGTCCAGTAAAAGGCATAATTACATTTTCGACTTCCTGGTTGCCGGAGCCATTACTGGAAGTGCCTTATCTACGAATCTTTTTACTACCCCCAGAGAGAATCCCCAGCCGTGGATGGAAGCATTAATGTACCCTGATCTATATAGTCAGGCCGAGAATTTACCTCGAGATTTGGCAAGAATGTTCCCGTTGGGTTGACATGCTCAGAAAATTCAGGGAACCTGTATTCTTTCTTGAAAAAATTTGTCTTTGCGATTATCCTGCTATTAACAGAGTGATATACATTTCCAACCAATAAAACGATTCTTATGTTAACGAATGATTCAACGATGGACATGTGAATTTTTACAGAAAAATCCATACAACGGTTTCCATAGTCAGGTGGAGGTGATTACGAATGAAAATCAGATATGGCATTATCGGACTGGGAGAAATTGCCAATAAATTTGCCGATGCCGTCAACAGGGAGAAAAACATTGAATTGGTCTCTGTTGCCGCCCGGGAGCAGATAAGAGCAGATGCTTTTGCCAGAAAATACGGGGCAAAAAAAGCCTACGGCCATTATGCCGATATTATCGCAGATGCTGATGTTGATATTATTTACATTGCCGTAACCCATAACTTCCATTATGAAATTGTTAAAGAATGCCTCAACAACCACAAGGCAGTGCTTTGCGAAAAACCCCTGGTTCTTACCCGAAAAGAAGCCGAAGAATTAACCGGTCTGGCTCAGAGGAATAACACATTATTAATGGAAGCCATGTGGACGCGTTGTCTGCCGGCTTACCGAAAAGCGCAGGAATGGGTGCGTGAAGGGGAAATTGGCAATGTGACTCTAATATCGGCCAATTTTCATTTTCTGGGTAAATATGATCCCGAGAGCCGATGGTATAACCCCAAATTGGCTGGAGGAAGTCTGTTTGACCTGGGGGTTTATCCCATAGAGTTCTCGACGGGGATTTTCGCCGCTGATCCCATCCAGGTTACCGGAGTTGCCAGCCTTGCCCCCACACATGTAGACGAATCAGCCGCCGCCGCCATGTTATTCCCGGGCGGCAGGCTTGCCAGTTTTTCCTGTGGATTTAATGCCCACGCGTATGATGACGCCATTATTTATGGCACGTCTGGGAAAATCACAGTGGAAAACTGCTGCGGGCCTATGGAAACCAGATTGTTTGATATTAAAGACAAACAGACAGCCCGATTCGAAGAACGTGTTCCCAATGGATTTATCTACGAAGCCCGCCATTGCGCCGAATTATTCGAGAAAGGGAAGATAGAAAGCGATTTGATCCCCTGGAAAGACACGATCACATGTGCCGGGGTGTTTGATACTTTGCGAAAACAATGGGGATTGGTCTGACCTCTTACTTTGAGTTTTCAGAATGGGTGTGATAGAATAGCGCGCAATATGGCAGACCAGACTATGATGATCCGAGCTCGAGGCAATCGAACCGCTTTCCATAAAGAAGAGCGGATGTTTGGGTTTCGGATGGCGGCCTGATTGCCGCGGTGTTGTATGATAACGTCAAACCAGACAGCCCTTCTTCCCGAAGGGCTGTTTTTTTACCCCGGCGAACCAGTCAAGTGAAGGAGCAGCAGATCTGTGAAAAATGCAACTCTCGTTTTGGAAGATGGAACTATTATAGAAGGCCAGGCATTTGGCGCCGCAACCGACGCCGTTTTCGAACTGGTATTCAACACCAGCATGACCGGTTATCAGGAAATCATGAGCGATCCGTCTTACCACGGGCAGGGTGTTCTGTTCACGGTATCGCATATCGGAAACACAGGCATCAACCTTGAAGATGACGAATCCGCCCGGCCGCAGATCTCTGCTGTTGTGATCTGCCAGCTCAGCCCGGCTGTCTCCAACTGGCGTTCGGTACTGCCTTTATCTGACTGGCTGGAACAGGCAGGGATTCCGGGAATCAGTAACGTGGATACCCGTTGGCTAACCCGCAAACTTCGTGATGGCGGCACACAAAAAGCAGCTCTTTCCACCCGGGGCACTCCGGCGGAAACATTGCTTCAAATGGCCCGTGATTGGCCGGGGCTGGATGGGTGCGATATGGTCAAAGAAGTCACCTGTCATCAGCCTTACACCTGGACAGAAGATACCGGCAGCAAATGGGTTCCACCGATCACCCTTGATGAACATTCCAGTGACAGAGAAACTCTGACTATTGCCGCATTCGACTTTGGTATTAAAAAGAACATCCTGCGGCATCTGGCTTCCTTCGGGGCAAAGGTTGTCATTTATCCGGCAGACACACCAGCCCGTGATGTACTGGCGGAAAACCCTGATGGAATCTTTCTTTCCAACGGACCCGGCGACCCGGCCGGCCTGCCCTATCTGGTACAAACCGTCCAGGAAATACTTGCCGCCGGTACGCCCCTGTTCGGCATCTGCCTGGGCCATCAATTGATTGGCCGGGCGTTGGGAGCCGGTACCTGCCGTCTCAAGTTTGGTCATCACGGCGGCAATCACCCTGTTCAACACCTGCCGACCGGCAGAGTTTTGATCACCGCCCAGAATCATAATTACTGTGTGGTACCTGAAGACCTGGATCCCGCTGAGGTGGAGATCACCTACCGCAGTTTGAATGATGACTCATTGGAAGGCATTCGTTTGAAAGACAAACCGGTATTCAGTGTGCAATTCCACCCTGAAGCAGCCCCCGGCCCGCACGATGCTCATAATATTTTTGCTGATTTTTTTACAATGATAAAAAACGGGGGAAACCATGCCTAAACGCACCGATATCCACACCATTCTGATCCCCGGTTCGGGTGCCATTGTCATCGGTCAGGCGGCCGAGTTTGATTATTCCGGTACCCAGGCCGTGAAAGCATTACGCAAAGAAGGATACCGCGTTGTGTTGGTCAACTCAAACCCTGCCACCATTATGACCGACCCGGAAATCGCCGATGCCACCTATATTGAACCCCTCACCCCTGACGCTCTTGAAGCCATTATTGCACAGGAGAAACCGGATGTTCTGCTGCCCGTTATTGGCGGGCAGACCGGACTGAACCTGGCACTGGCGCTCAGTGAAAATGGTGTTCTGGATAAGTACAACGTCAAACTCATTGGAGCCAATCTGCCGGCCATTAAAGCTGCCGAAGACCGCCTGCTCTTTCGCGAAACCATGCAGAAAGCGGGCATACCCATCCCGCGCGGGGGTGCCGCTCATTCGCTGGCAGAAGCGGAAACCCTGGTGAATGAGATCGGTTATCCACTGCTGGTACGGGCATCCTTTGCTCTGGGTGGATCAGGAGCATCATGGGTCAATACCCCGGAGGAACTTCCGGAAGCCATCCGCAAAGCCACCAGTGAATCACCCATCGGACAGGCCTGGATCGAAGAGAACCTGACCGGTTGGAAGGAATATGAGCTGGAAGTGATGCGCGATAAGGCAGATAATTTCGTAGTTATCTGCACCATCGAAAACATTGATCCGATGGGCGTTCATACCGGTGACTCCATTACCGTCGCCCCGGCGCAAACCCTCACCGATCGCGAATACCAGATCTTGCGTGATCTGGCCCATCGTGTTTTGACGGCCGTCGGTGTGGAGACAGGCGGATCAAACGTACAATTTGCCGTCAACCCGCAGAATGGCCGGGTGGTGGTCATTGAGATGAATCCGCGCGTCAGCCGGTCTTCTGCTCTGGCGTCCAAAGCAACCGGTTTTCCCATTGCCAAACTGGCCGCCCTCGTGGCTGTCGGTTGTACACTCGATGAAATCACCAACGATATTACCAGGCAGACCAAAGCCGCATTTGAACCGTCTCTGGACTATGTAGTGGTCAAAATTCCGCGATGGGCATTTGAAAAATTCCCCGGTGTAGATCCCGTTCTTGGCCCGCAAATGAAATCCGTCGGCGAGGTGATGTCTCTCGGCAGGACGTTCCCGGAAGCCCTGAACAAAGCAGTTCAATCACTGGAAATCGGTGTTGACAGTCTTAATGGAAAAGAAACCGAAGAAAAGATCACTCTAGCCGCACTGGCCAGCCCCACTGCAGACCGATTGTTCAAGGTATACCGCGCCATTAAACAGGGGGCTTCTTTGGCAGATATCAGTCAGGCAAGCGGATATGATCTGTGGTTCCTCACGGAATTACAAACGATTGCCTCGATGGAAAAAAAGATTGCAGACAGCAACCTGAAGGGGAAAGAACTGGTCAACCTGTTGCTTTCCGCCAAACGCATGGGGTTTGCCGACAGTCATATCGCCCGCCTGTGGAACATGAACGCCGGAGAACTCCGCGAATTGAGGAAGAAAACCGGCGTCATTCCGACCTTTCAACGTGTGGATACCTGCGCCGCCGAATTTGAAGCTCAGACACCGTACCTGTACAGCTCCTATCAGATGGAAGATGAGTCAAGACCGGATGACAGGCAGAAAATTCTCATCCTGGGCAGCGGTCCGAACCGCATCGGTCAGGGAATTGAATTTGATTACTGTTGCTGTCAGGCGGCTTTTGCCCTGTCAAAGCTGGGTTTTGAAACCATCATGTATAACTGCAACCCGGAAACAGTTTCCACCGATTATGACACAGCCGACCGCCTGTATTTTGAACCCCTTACGCTGGAACATGTGTTGAATGTTGTTGACCGTGAGCAGCCGGTGGGTGTGATTGTGCAATTTGGCGGACAAACACCCCTCAACCTTGCGGCCGGATTGGAAGCTGCCGGGGTGAAGATACTGGGTACATCGCCGCAATCCATCCGACTGTCAGAAGACCGCGAGGAATTTGCCCATCTTCTACAGGAATTGGAAATTCCCCAGCCAGAAAATGGCATCACCCGTTCACTGGCAGAAGCACGCATAGTGGCGGCCAATATCGGCTACCCGGTGCTGGTCAGACCGTCTTTTGTGTTGGGTGGACGGGCTATGGCCATTGTGGAGAATGAATCAGCACTGGCTGGTTTCATGAGCAAGGCCATTGAAGCCGCCCCCGGACAGCCGATCCTGATCGACAAGTTCATGGAAGATGCCTTTGAGATCGATGTTGATGCTCTGGCAGATGGAGAGCGGGTGGTCATAGGCGCCGTGATGCAGCATATTGAAGAGGCCGGGGTACATTCGGGTGATGCAGCCTGTGTACTGCCGCCGTATAAAGTCAGCACCTATCATCAGGGCATCATGCGCGAGTACACAGAACAACTCGGCCTGGCATTGAAGGTCAAAGGGTTGATGAATGTTCAATTCGCCCTGAAAGACGAAATGGTCTATGTGCTGGAGGTAAATCCGCGCGCTTCCCGCACTGTTCCCTTTGCCAGCAAAGCAACCGGATTAAACCTGGCGTATGCCGCCGCACAGGTCATGGCCGGCCGTTCGTTGGAAGAGATCGGCATTACCGAAGAACCCAAGGTGGACGGTTTCTTCCTTAAAGAAGCCGTGCTGCCCTTCAAGAAACTCCCCGGCTCCAGCACGCTGTTGGGTCCAGAAATGCGGTCAACCGGAGAAGTGATGGGGCATGCGGCGCATTTTGGTCACGCCTTTGCCAAGTCACAAATAGCCGCTGGAACCGGCCTGCCCGAAAGCGGGACGGTGCTGATCAGTGTGAATGACTATGACAAGAGCGCCGGGCTTAAACTGGCGCGCGATCTGTACCGCATGGGCTTTCAGTTGATGGCCACACCCGGTACAGCCGCCTTCCTTGAAAAAGTCGGCCTTCCGGTGCAAAAGGTCAACAAGATGGCGGACGGGTCTCCACATACGGTTGACTTTATCCGCGCCGGTCAGGTACAGTTAATCATCAACACTCCGCTGGGACCGCAATCCCATTCAGATGGCGCAGAAATCCGCTCGGCGGCTGTCACCATGAATGTGCCCCTGCTGACCACACTCTCCGCAGCCGCAGCGGCCGTGGCGGCTATCAAGGCGATGCGTCAGAAGGAACTCCACTACCGCAGTCTGCAAGACCATTACCGCCGCAAGGATCACCATTCCTGATCAGGAGGCTTTATGGATCAACCGAAAACCGGATATGCGACAATAGATGACTATATCTCCGGTTTTCCGGATGAGATCCAGAAGAAGCTGCAGGAAATCCGTGCGGTGATTAAGGAAGCAGCCCCCGAGGCAACCGAAAAGATCAGCTACCAGATGCCCACGTTCTATCTGAACGGCAACCTGGTGCATTTTGCCGCATTCAAGAACCATATCGGCTTCTTTCCGGCACCTTCCGGGCTTGAAGCGTTCAAGGATGAGATATCAAAATACCCCCATTCAAAAGGCGGGGTACAATTTCCTTTTGATCAGCCCATACCATTCGATTTGATTCGACGAATTGTGATTTACCGAATGGTGGAAAATCAGAAAAAAGCCGCCGGGAAGAAAAAATAAGACTCACTGGCAGGGATTTTGACCATTGGAAATCAGGGAATGTAATCCGTATCACGCCAGGCTTGTTGGAGATGATATTCTTCGATTGCCTGACGGGAAGTCGATTTTCAAGGTTTACTTCCTGTCAATCACAGGTAGACAGAATCCTGAGCTGTATGAGTGGGGGAAATGCCATCAGACACAAGAGGACTTTATGAACCGGCTCCGAACTTCCGGAATGGAAGGAGTCGGTTTTATCACCGCATTTCCACATATGGCCAAGATATTCCTCTTTTCACCCGGTGCTGAAACGGTATTGGATGTCCGGGCATTCAACCCATCTGACCTCGAACCAAAGAACCTTTCACGATATGGTGGATTCCATGAATTTGCCTGCCTGGCGGAAGGAATAATCTCTGCCGGTGAATATAAAGCCTGGGCTGCTGCAAAGGATGTGGAAGAATATCTGTCCTATCGCAGTGACGACAGGATATTTGATATCCTTTCATCCAACAAATTGAAGCGATACTGGGGGTAACGTCAGGCGTCACGCATCGCCTTGCCCAGACGCCGGATACCCTCATCAATTTCCTCCGGTGTATGGGTGGCAAAATTCAGGCGGATAAAAGGTAAACCCTCATCCGGGTCGGGGAAGTAGCGGGTACCGGGTGAAAACTCCACACCCTGATGCATGGCCTTGGGCAGCAACTCGGTACAGGTCATGCCTTCCGGCAGACGCAGCCACAGGAACAATCCTCCATGTGGAACGGCATAGGTCACACCGGCAGGAAGATACCTGCGAATAGCCATCTGCATGGCATCACGCCTCTTGCGGTACAGCCTTGTTGACCGCCTCACATGGGACTGGTATCGGCCGACAGTGACGTATGTATCCAGTACATGTTGCATCAGGTTGGATGTCGCCAGATCTTGCACCCATTTCAGGCGCAGCAACCGGTCGAAGATGGGACCATCCGCCAGCAGGTAGCCAATACGCAGACCGGGCATCAGCATTTTGGAAAATGTACCCGTGTAGATCACCTGACCGCCGGGGTCCAATGATTTGATAGCGGGAAGAGACCGTCCTTCGTAACGCAAATCACTGACAAAATCATCTTCCAGAATAGGCACATTGTACCGGGCGGCCAACTCAAGTAGCTGCCGCCGTCGGGAAATGCTCATGCACATGCCGCTGGGATTTTGAAAAACTGGAATGGTATAGATCAGACGTGGATGCTGCTTCTGTAAAACCGGTTCAAGGTACTCCACCTGCATTCCCTGAGAATCGACCGGGATGCCGGTAATTTTCAGTTTCAAAGAGCGGAACAGTTCAAGGGCAAAATTATAGGTGGGTTTTTCGACCAGAACTGTATCTCCCGGTTTGAGCAATGCCTGGCACACCAGCGCCAGTGCCTGCTGTGACCCGCCGGTCACCAGCACTTCACCTGGCCGGGCAGCAATCCCCTGACTGGCAAGAATGTGGGCAATCGTCTCTCGCAGCGGCGGGTACCCGGCATGCAATCCGCCATATTCCAGGGCTTCGATACCATCATGGTCAAAAACTTCTCGCACCGTGCGTGCAAACTCTTTTAGAGGAAATTCTCTGGGATCACCTACTCCGATGAAAGCAATGGTGTCAGAAGGTGACAAATACGGCGGAGCGGGTTCGATGGCGTAATCATCCTCCACTTCCATTTGCCATAACGGCCATGTTGCCGGTTGAATCGGCGGTCTGACCCCAAGATCGGGTATTGGCGGCGATACATACGTCCCGGAGCCTTCG
Source organism: Leptolinea tardivitalis (assembly GCF_001050275.1). GTDB lineage: Bacteria > Chloroflexota > Anaerolineae > Anaerolineales > Anaerolineaceae > Leptolinea > Leptolinea tardivitalis. Next base: position 207,453 of record NZ_BBYA01000009.1, on the reverse strand, counting down.
CGGGTATACACCACACCGTCGCTTTCGAGGTTGGTATACGCGTTTTTGACGGTGATCCGGCTGACGCCCAGCTCGTTGGCCAGTTCCCGGGTGGATGGTAATTTTGTCTCTGCAGGCAGACTGCCGGATTGGATGTTCGTCCGGAACCAGTTCTCAATCTGCCGGTAAAGTGGAATCTCATTCGATATGTCCAGAGGAATGCGCATGAAGATATTTTATCCATTTTCTGTATCCACAAAACAATATTCAGTGAGTGGAATTAAGAAAAATAACAGGATGTGGTACTGGTAATATATCCACTTGATTCATAAAATATTTCCAGCGGTGACAGTCAAACTTGAAAGGAATATTAAAAATGATCACAGATTTTACGCGCACACTGGGGCGTTCCGGCATCGAAGTCAGCCCGATGGGAATGGGCTGCTGGGCTATTGGCGGACCGTGGAAGTTCAACGGGGTTCCCGCCGGTTGGAGTCAGGTGGATGATGCTGAATCGGAGCGTGCCATCCGTCGGGCATTCGACCTGGGGGTGACGTATTTTGATACGGCGGCCAATTACGGCGCCGGTCACAGTGAGCGGCTGCTGGGGAATGTCTTTAAGGACAGGCGAGATCAGGTGGTGATTTCCACAAAATTCGGGTACATCGTAGATGAAAGGAACAAAGAGGTGAGGCACTATGATGAAGCCGAAGAACACAGCCATGTAGCAGAACATTTAAAACAGGATGTGGAAGCCAGCCTGATACGATTGGATACGGATTACATTGATGTGTATTTCCTGCATGTCTGGGGTCTGGATATTGACCTGGCTCTTGAAGCCCGCGAAGTTCTGGAAGACCTGGTCAGGCAGGGGAAGATCCGTACCTACGGCTGGAGCACCGATCGGCCAGATGCCATTAAGGCATTCGCTACATCGTCCAATTGCAGTGCGGTGCAGCAGCAATTGAGTGTGCTCGATGGCAATATGGAATTGCTGGCATTGTGCGAAGAACAGAATCTGGCCAGTGTGAACCGCGGTCCCCTCGGAATGGGGTTATTAACCGGAAAATTCGCCCCCGATACGACCTTTGCCAGTGATGATGTGCGGCGGTATGCCAACTGGCATCCCGGTTTTCAGGATGGGAAACCCACGCAAGATTGGTTGAACAAGCTGGCATCGATTCGTGAAGTGCTCACCAGCGGCGGACGGACGTTAAGTCAGGGGGCGTTGGCCTGGATATGGGCCAAGAGTGAGAAGACCGTCCCGATCCCCGGATTTAAAAACACGGCTCAGGTTGAAGAGAATTGCAAAGCCATGCAATTCGGTCCTTTAAGCAGTGATCAGATGAAAGAAATCGATCAGATTCTGGGAAGATGACGGTATTGTACGGAAAGTAGAGTTCTCTCAGTTTAGGCAGATGCCTGCGCAATTGTAGGGGCGAACGGCCGTTCGCTCCCTACGGGGGATGCTTATTAATTGGGCAAGTTATGCAATTTGCACCTATACGTTTCGAAAAAACGCAAGCGTATTTATTTTCAGATATGGTGAGTCTTCGCCGTTGTAGGGGTGGACGGCCGTCCACCCCTACGAAAAAAACCCATTCATTAGGCAAGTCATGCAATCCGCTCTCTTTGTTTTATAAAAAACAGGCAAGTGTTTTTTCAGATATAGTGAGTCTTGGCCATTGTAGGGGCGAACGGCCGTTCGCCCCTACGGGGGATGCATAGGCATGGAATTTTTCTACCAAAAAATGCGATAATTATCTGCAAAAGGATCTTTTTCTCATGGCTTTTACGCCAACCCCTGAATTGCAATCTCTCATAGAAAAATTGCTTTCTCTGGAAGAGCAATATCCCTACAGCAGCCTGCTGATCCCTGTCCCATCCACCGAAGACGCGGACAAACTGTTTACAGAACTCTGTGAAAGAGCCCTGTTTAACAATTCCACATACGACAGCACATTTATCAAGGAAGCCATCAAGGACAAAAAAGGACTGGCAGGCTGCTTTCTCGGCTACATGAGCAAAGCCGCAGATAGGCTGCGCGAGACCAGAGACATCCGCTGGCTGCACATCGGTCTGGGCGCTTCCATCCTTGAAGACGGCTACCCGGACTGGCGCGACTATATTCTGGCCATGGCAGACCTGTACGTCACGGCAGAAGAAGCCGGCCTCGATCCAAAACCGGCTTTTAAACTGATCGGTTATGATGATGAATATGACTTTGCCCACCATCCTGTTGTGTGTGAACGGCGCAGGTACCGGATTAGCTGAAATTCAGATAAAAAGTGTCAACTCTCATCGTCATTCTCTTGAACCATTCTTGCATTCAGGGATTTTATGGACATCATTCAAACGTATGTCAATCGAATTTCGACTGAGTTACAGTTCAAAGGATATTTGATTGAGAACCGGATATCAATGGGAGATACCCCCGGATTGTTGTATGCCTGTTCGGCCAAACCATACCAGACGGTGATCACCAGAGTCAGCGATCATTTTCTGTTTGTTGACTGGGAAATTGGACTGGCCAGATGGAAACCTGACATGATCGAGACGTACAGATCATTTTCCAAAACAGTCAATCAAAAATTCAAAGTCCCCAATGTATTCCGGTTGACCATTCCTTCCATGATACTGGTGGCCGTCTCCACCACCAGTTATGACCAGGATACGATTGATTTTGTCCAATCGGTGTATGAAACCCCCATGAAGGGCGGTGAAGCCGGGCAGTATATGCTGGTGGATTTGGCTCTCAACAAAATTTATTACCATACGAGGCACCCATATAAACAACCGGCTGCAACTCCATTGTTTGAATCCCGGAATAATCTACTTCCAGTTATGCAGCGTTGTCTTCAGGTAGACTATGCATTTCCCTCAAACAAAAAACGATAATCGTTCGAACCAGTTTTGAGGAGGGACTGCGCTTTCTTTATTTATTTGAATAGATAAAATAATAAGTGGGGTTTTTCGATACAATCCAAAACAAAGGTGCGGAGAGATGACATGGGAAAAAAATCAAGCTTCCCCTGGAAACCTGTACTCATTGCAGCCGCCGGACTGGGTGTTTTATTTTGTTGTCTGGCGGTGGCAGGTGGTGTAACCGCATATTACATGACCAAGAACCAGGTCGCCCAGGTTGAACCGGTCAAGACAGAAAAAAACCAACCGGTCAGACCTGAGACTCAATCGGCCGGGGAAGAACCCACTGCGCTGCCCGCAAAAACAGCCGTCTCCAAACCCACCGCAAAGAAACCGGCGAATGCTGTCTCACCGACGGTCAAACCTTCTCCTGAGAAAAAAGCTGGTTCGGTATCAGATGGTTCAAAATCTGGCCTGACCGGTAAACAGGAAATTACCGATCATTCCATTTTTGACGATTTTTCATCCAATGCCCTCAATTGGTCGCAATATGATGATGGAACCTATATTATCGTGATTGAGAATGAAGCCCTGTCTATGCAGGTAAAGGAACCCGATAAATTGGATTGGGTGGACTTCCCGGTCGATTTCATCCCATATGAGATTAAATTTGATGTCAAAGGTACTTCTGGTAAGCAGGATGGTACGTTTGGTGTGTATTGTCAGAATTTAAACGAGAATAATTTCTATTATGTCGAATTCGACCTGGAAACCAGCGAATATGTGATTACAGAAGTCAAAGACGACGTTCAAATTCCACTGACGAAGCAAAATGCCAGCGGCCAGTACTGGCAAAAGACAAATGCTTTCAAAACTCCCTCGACATCCGTTAACCGTATTGCCATCAGTTGTTATCTCGACAATATCACTTTGTTTATCAATGACAAACTGGTTGATCAGGTGGACGTCAAGAAACCGCTCGAAAAGACAGCAAACGGAGCCTTCTATGTTTATGCCTATCCCGGTGCCGGTGAAAATGGGTATAAAGTCATTTTTGATAATGTGGAAATCTTTCAACCTGTTCAATAGTGCAGCCACAACCGGCCATCGAAGAATGTAGATTACGTCACCGGTATGCAGAACACTATGTGAAGCCGTTTTACAGAAAAGCACATCAGGAGTACGAATATGACAGAACGATTGGATGGAACAGTAGCTTTGGTCACCGGTGCCAGCAGCGGAATCGGCGAAGCCACCGCCCGGCAGTTGGCCGCGCAGGGTGCCGCCGTTGCTCTTGTAGCCCGCCGAAAGGAACGGCTGGAAAAATTGGCCGCCAAAATTACAGCCAGCGGCGGCACGGCCCTTGTTCTGGCCGCTGATGTCAGCCGGCAGGATGAAGCCATTGCGGTTGTGGAACAGACCATTAAAGAAATGGGCCGTCTTGATACACTGGTTAATAATGCCGGTGTTATGCTACTGGGTAATATTCAAGGTGCAGACACCGATGAATGGGAACGCATGATCGATATCAACCTGAAGGGTTTGCTGTATGCCTCTCATGCTGCCCTTCCGTATCTATTGAAAGCAGCGGAAGATTCTCCCCGCCAGGTTTCAGATGTAATCAACATCAGCTCGGTGGCCGGCCGGCGGGCTCGCATGGGCGCCGGTGTATACAATGCCACCAAATTTGGCGTGGTGGCCTTCACCGAATCCCTGCGCCAGGAAGTCACCGGCCGGCATGTGCGCGTGTCCGTCGTAGAACCGGGCGTGGTAGCCACGGAATTAACAGACCACATGAAACCAGAAGTCCGCGAACAAACCATGAAACCCTTTGCCGGTATCACCCCGCTTGAACCAGAAGACATTGCCGACATCATTGCTTTCATCGTTACCCGTCCATGGCGGTCTGCCATAAACGAAGTGCTCGTCCGCCCAACAGAACAGGCTTTTTAAAGAGCATAACCAGACTGTTTATCTGACTGCTGGTCCAGTAATTCATCACAGCAGTCTTTTTTATGTATTTACGATCTGAGTGAAACTCGGTCAATTCACGGTCATATTCGGATGAAATTTATCATCACCGGAAAACTAAAACTATTTCTTCTAATAAATTCGAGAAAGAGGAGCCAATCACAAACCAGAAATAAATCTGGTCTTCGATTTCCACAAAGGAGTACAACACATGCAGGGTGAAATCCGTATAAAAAAACGGAGGTAGCATGAACAGCACATACAAACTCACCCCGACACGAAAAATTATCAATCTTATTATGCGTGTAATGATCCGGTATGACCTGGGTCCATCCGGGCGGCATATTCTCAAATTCAAGGGGCGCAAGAGTGGTCGCGACTATTCAACACCGGTCACCCTGGTTCAGGATAATGGTCAAAAATGGCTGGTGGCACCTTACGGAGAAGTTCCATGGGTGAAAAACGTACGGGCGGCAGGCACAGTGGAATTTTTTCGCGGGGGAAAAACAGAGAAGTATTCCATTCAGGAGCTGGCCGCATCAGAAAGTGCCCCTGTTCTGAAGAAATACGTAGCCCTTGAACCGATCACCTGGTCTTTCTTTACCGCAAGACCCGAATCTCCGGTGGAAGACTTTGTGAACGAAGCCTCTCTCCATCCGGTATTTGCGCTTAAAAGCCTGAACTAATCCTGCCTCTAATTTTCTGCAAACACCTTCATGGCAGCTGACAGTGCTGTTCCGGCAGCAAAGGAGTAACCGCAGGCCGCCAGACCACTTTCAATGGCTCCCAGAGTGGCAAGCACATCGCCTTGAGTGACTGCACCCATGTGACCAATGCGGAAATACTCATTCTTGATATCCGGGTGCAGACCACCTGCCAGTGTCACCCCGGCTTTGGTCACCGCCGGGAGTAAGTCTGCGCCGCTGATTCCTGCCGGATACCGGGGAGCTGTCATGGTATGCGCGGCAATATCATCGGTAAGGGGTACCTGCCCCATTCCCAGAGCTGAAATACCTGCTTTTATCGCCCGGCTGATCCTGATGTGCCGGGAAAACCGGGCTTCCAGACCTTCCTGCAATATCTGACCCAGGCTGACGTTCAGGGCAAACACCAGATTGACGGCCGGTGTGCCAAAGTAAGCCGATTTACGGGCTTCATAAGCCTGCATTACCGGCAGCCAGTTGGTCCAGTCTGCATAATAACTGCCCACCGGGGTCTTGCGGGCTTTAAAAGCAGCCAGTGCTTTTGGAGAAGCCACCAACAACGCCAGGCCTGGTGGAACGCCGACGGCTTTCTGGGATGCCGTGAATGCCACATCCACACCCCAGGCATCCATGTTCAGGTTTTCCCCTGCCACCGAACAGACGCCATCAACGATCACCAGAGCCCCATATCGCCGCCCCAGAGCTGCCAGGTTCTTGATATCCGCCAGTACACCGGTGGACGTATCCACATGGGTGATGGTCATTACCCTGTATGTACCGGCTTTGAGGGCTTTTTCCACCTCTTCCAATGAAGGGTGCGCACCAGCTGCTGGACGGACGTGTGTCACCTGTGCACCGTAGCGTTCAAGTATGGAACCGATGCGGTCGCCGAAATACCCGGTATTGACCACCAGTGCGGTATCTCCCGGTTCGACCAGATTGGCGCAGGCGGTGTCCATGCCCAGGGTTCCTGTTCCGGCCAAAACAAAAGGCTGACCATCTTTGCATTGAAAAAGCGTCCTCGTTCGTTCCAACGCCTGTCCAAAGGCTTCTATGAAACTGGGTGCCAGGTGGCCGGTTGTCGGGGCGCCCATGGCAGCCAGTACAGCCGGGTCAAATTCAATGGGACCGGGAATCATCAGTAAAGAGCGGTTTTTCATTTTCCTTTATCCTTTTTCCTTGACTGGTAACAGGTTTTTCTCAAAAGGGAGAAAAGATAGCAATGATCCAAAACCACGACGAATTATTATCATTATATTGCTTACGGCAAGTCCTTCTTGTGGGCCATCCAGCAAAAAAAGAGCGGGAGAGTTTTATCAACCCTCCCGCTCTATTGTGTTCCGGCAATACTACTTTTTCAACACAGCATCAAATACTTTTTCTTTCGATATAGGACGGGTGCAGAAGAACCAGTCATAGCATTTCATATCTGTCTTGTTCTCCATGCGTTCTTTGGCAACACCGCACGAACCCGCCGTGGGAACGATCACATCATCACCAGGCTGCCAGTCGGCCGGAGTAGCCACTGAGAAAGCATCGGCGGTTTGCATGGCTACCAGTGCCCGGTATAGTTCGTCAAAGTTACGACCCAGGCTGAGCGGATAATAGATGATCGCCCGGATAATTCCCTTTGGATCGATGAAGAACACGGCTCGTACGGCCTTGGTATTGCTTTCTCCCGGCTGGATCATGCCATATTTTTTAGCCACTTCCATGGTGATGTCTTCGATTAATGGGAATTTGACCTCGACATCTTTCATTCCCTTATATTCAATTTTTTCCCTGATCGTTCGCAGCCAGGCAATATGACTGTACAGGCCATCAACAGAGAGCCCGACCAATTTGCAGTTTGCTTTGGCGAATTTTTCTTCCTGTGAGGCAAATGTCATAAATTCTGATGTACATACGGGCGTGAAATCTGCCGGATGACTGAAAAGAATCACCCAGCTTCCTGAGAAATCGGCAGGGAAATTGATCGGCCCCTGTGTGGTTACAGCTTTGAATTCGGGGGCTTTATCGCCAATACGCGGCATGGGAATAATTTGGGATTCAGTTGTTTCCATTTTTCTCTCCTTTTGGTATATCTACTTCTGATTATTGATTGTCTGGCATTGGGGGCACAGGCCGTAATATAAAATTCGTGCGCCCTGTAAGGCATAATTGGATATTTGACTTACTTCTGATTCAATACGGCTCATCCTGACAGAGGGAAGATCGATAATTTTGTGACAATGGGTACAGGCCAGATTGACATGGGGAGATATATCGGCGTCAAAATGGACCTTGCCATCACCAGCGGAACCGAGAACATTCACCATGCCTAACCCCACCAATGCATCCAATGTGTTGTAAACGGTCGCCAGTGAAATCGTAGGATACTCTCGCCGAATCTCGTCATATAACATGGCGGCTGTTGGATGAGAATCCGTCTGGCTGAGAAGCCTGCATATCGCTATCCTTTGTGGAGTAATGCGCATCCCGGCCTTTTTTAATGCATCTGTGAGAATTTCAGCTGAAATCATAAACCAACCATTTAGAATATTTATTACTTTATAATCATTATAATTAGTTAATTTGGATTGTCAATATCCATTATACAAAACCTTATATTGATAGATAGGTCATATTGCATGAGGTTTGACCAGGACATAAATCCAAGGATAAAACCAACCAGAAACCCTAACCTGTAAATACTCTTAACATATCTTTTATCCAATATATACAAAACTTTTACAGGTTACGCCGTAAAATAAGATTGAAAGATGTCATTATGAGGAAAACCACTCCTCTTTTCATTAATGTGCATTACAAGCCTCATAATTATTTCACCCGTACTCTCCAGAAGCGAAACTGCTTCCCTTACAAATTTATTTTTTTTATTGGTACTCTGGATTCAGAAATCGAGTTAAATCAACAGGGATTTCTGAAGAAACGGCGCATTCCAGATTCTGTGTTTATTGGTATCAAAATGATCCCTTGTTCAGTTTTAAATATTGAATCAAGAAATTGAAATAGCTATCAGAAATCAGGTTTTAAATCAAAAATATCGGTGGATGTGTAACGCACTTACGAATTTAGGAAAAGACTTTACATGAATTTACAACGCTTCATCACGCTGGTGGGTGGGGACGAAAATTTATCCGGGATAAATAAAATTTTCAACATTGCCTGCATTATTGGTGGTTTATTTTGCATCCTTTCTGGATTTGAATGCTTTATCGCCGGTCTCAGCCCTTATCTGGTCACTGCTAATTTCTTTTTCACCCTTATTCTGGCTTTATCATATTATTTTTCACGATTCCGGCATCAATTTTTTGTTTTCAGGATATTCAGCATCTTTACCCTGATTTTTATTTATACACCCCTTCTCTGGATACTTAATGGCGGCAGTCAGAGTGGAATTCCTTACTTTATTCCGCTTTTTGTCTCCTTTCTTTCAATATTGACCATCACTCCGAAAAGTTCAAAGACTAACCGTCTCATCAGCTATGCGGTGCTTGCTACCTTTTCCCTGGTTGTCATCGTTCTTATCCTGCTTGAATTCTCTCACCCGGAGATTTTTTACCAGTACACAGATAAAACCACCCAGAAGATCGACATTATAGTGGCAGCGGTATTCTCATTACTCGGGAATTACCTGATTATCATGTCATTTGTTAAACTTTATTACCGTCAACTTGAAAAAGCAGAAGAAGCCACCTGCCGGTTGGAAGAATTGGTCATCCGGGATTCAATGACCTGTCTATACAATCACGCTTTTGCCCTGTCTTGCCTGAAAGAAGAAGTTGACAGAGCTGTCCGTCGAAATTCAGCCTTATCCGTCATCATGATGGATATTGATCATTTCAAAAAGATCAATGATACCTACGGGCACCCATTTGGCGATAATGTATTAAAACAATTATCGCAAACGTTTCAAAATAATTGCCGCTCCATAGATACCGTAGCCCGTTATGGCGGCGAGGAATTCCTGATCATCTTGCCTGATACCACATCTCAGATTGCCAGTGTCATCGCTAACCGTTTACTGGGCCTCGCTCGGAATTTGAAGTTTGAAAACGATGTCTCTGTGACAGTAAGTGCAGGAATTGCCGGACATATCCCCGGAGATACGGCTTCCAGTTTGATTGATAGGGCGGATTCTTACTTATACAAGGCTAAGAATGCGGGGCGTGATCAGGTGAAGTCTCAACCATAGGCAGTCTGAGTTTTCATCACCCGTTGCCTGTCATCCAAAGGGGGATTTCACCGAGCGAAAAGCATGGACAGATTGCGGAATCTTCCTTTGTTTTGGCTATCGTGAGAGTATGGAATGATAGGCTGATTATGCAAGGTTCTAAGGCAGAAAATCTATCCCTGCTTCGGGTTTGACAGCAACGTCGAAGAGGCGGTTTACCTGTACATTTCCATTTTCAGGAATTTGTAAATCCAATCGGTTGCGCGATTCGGCAAGTAGGGTCCCGGTCCGGAGGGTACTGTGATGACGGTTGAATTCCTGCTGGCTGGTCAAAGGCTTCTGGCTCTGAACGGAGGACCTGCTTTTTCATTCACCAAAGCCGTTTCATTGATCGTAGATGTGGATTCACAGGAAGAACTGGATATCATCTGGAACCATCATTTCGCCCACCCTGAAGCGGAACAATGCAGTTGGTTGAAAGACCGATTTGGCCTGTCATGGCAAGTTATCCCCACTATTTTTGAGAAATTAATGACAGATAAAGATCCGGTTAAGGCCGGGCGGGTCACTCAGGCTATGCTGAAGAGGAAAAAACTGGATATCGCAAAACTGAAAGCGGCATTTGATGGGGTTGATATCGGAAAGAGGGAATTAAATGTTTCCCTCTTCCGCTACCCATTCTGACGGGATGGGTTTTTCCACCATCCTGTTCAGGGTAAAAATCAATAATTCGCGGGTAGACATCCGTTCTGTTACGGTATGTGAAATCTGTCCTTCGAGGAGCAATGAGACAAACCCGTGCACCAGACTCCACACGCTGACGGCCACAGCATCGGTGTCACCCGGTTCGAGGATGCCTTCCTGCTGGCAGGCACGTACAATTTCTGCCACTACAGAAAAGCTGCGCTGAGACATTTCCACAAATGCCGGGTAGTCTTTTTCTTTTTCAATGATCCCTGAAAGGGTGATTTTAAAATGAGCCGGGTCATCCAGAGCAAAACGAGTATAGACCCAGGCGGCTTCCACGAGCTGGCGTAAAGGATCGCCGGAGTAATTACGGTTTACCGATAGCAGTCTCTCATACAGACGCCGGTATCCTTCGGTGGATATGGCAGCAATCAAGGCCTGTTTGTCGGCAAAATGCGCATAAGGCGCCGAATGACTCACCCCGGCACGCTGCGCCACTTTCCGCAGGCTCAATCCGCCCACCCCATCTGAAGATAAAATCTCAATCCCGGCTTTGATCAGGGCATTTTTCAAATCCCCGTGGTGGTACTTTTGAGTAACCATGAATACATGGTATGAGAAAATCTTGACATTGTCAAGATATCGTCCTACAATCTTTACAGTGTCAAGTTTATTTCAATAATCCGTTAGGAAAACTGGATTTATCCCCCACCCCGTTGACAGGGTTATCCCCCATACAGGTACACAAAAAGCGGAAAATAAAGAGGTGTATATGGAAGATTTTATGCCTGTGAAAGAAACCATCGTTTCCACCTGCCGTACTCTGGTGGAAAAAGGCTACCTTATGGCCACAGGAGGGAATGTTTCCATGCGCATTCCCGGCCGTCAGGCTTTTGCCGTAACCCCATCCAATTTTGACTACCTGAAAATGACGCCAGACGATGTCTGTGTTCTGGATTTCAATTTACAGATTCTCGAGGGGATGCTTAAACCGTCTGTCGAAGCGGCCATGCACTGCGCCATCTACGAAACCCGCGGGGATGTTAACGCCATCATCCACACCCATCAGGTGTATACCAGCGCTCTCACTCTGATCAAAGCACCCATTCCGGCACTGTTTGACGAACAGGTACGCTTCCTGGGCCGCAGCGTGGATATTATCCCCTATGCACCATCAGGGACCGGTTTCTTGAAAAATCAGGTGGCCAAAAGCGTAAAAAATCACCACAATGCCTATATGATGCAAAATCATGGTGCTCTGGTTTTTGGCAGCGATATGGACCGCGCTCTTGATAATGTAGAAGTTCTAGAAAAATGCGCGCTGGCTTACCTGCTGTCTCTTTGCAGCGAACGTGATGTGACCAAGATTCCCCTGGCCGTGCGAGAGATTGCTTTTTCCAAACTCCGCAGCGATCAGAAGAAAATTGAAAAACGGGTAACCGAGTTATTAAAGAATTCTGAAAAAAGTGAAGACAAGTAAATCTTCAGGGAGACCAGGATGACCGAACAAAACTATGCCATTAGCGAATACCCCGATGTGGATGCCGTCTACGCGCGGTTGAACAACCTTGTAAAGCAGCCTCTGCGGCCGGTACGGGAAGAAAAAATGAAGGAGTATCTCAATTTCTTTGAGACCAAATGCAAACGCTCCAAAGAATTGACTGACGAAGCGAAAAAATATATTCCCGGCGGGGTGCAACACAACCTGGCCTTTAACTATCCTTTTCCGATCGCCATTGAAAAGGCAGACGGAGCCTACCTGTGGGACGCCGACCAGAATCAGTACATTGACTTCCTTCAGGCAGGTGGACCGACTGTCCTCGGCAGCAACTATGAACCCGTGCGGGAAAAAGTTTTTGATATGCTGCGATCCTGCGGTCCGGTAACCGGTCTGTTCCATGAGTATGAGTTGAAACTGGCCAAACTGATCAACCAGTACATGCCTTCCATTGAAATGCTCCGCATGCTGGGTTCCGGTACCGAGGGTGTGATGGCAGCCATCCGGGCTGCCCGCACTTTCACAAAGAAAAAATATGTCATTAAAGTAGGCGGAGCCTATCACGGCTGGAGCGACCAGATGGTCTTTGGTCTTCATGTTCCCGGCACCGGCCGGCTGGAAGCCACAGGCATTCCCCGTGGCGCCAACGCAACCACAGAAGAATTCTTCCCCAACAGTCTGGCAAAACTGAAACGGCGGCTTGTTTTCAACCGCCTGCTGGGCGGAACGGCTGCGGTGATTGTTGAACCGGTGGGACCGGAGAGCGGTACGCGGCCGGTTCCCTATGATTTCAACCAGAAAGTCCGCGAGTTGTGCGATGAATTTGGCGCCCTGCTCATATTTGATGAAGTGGTCACCGGTTTCCGCCTCGGGCTGGGAGGAGCTCAGGGATATTTCAACGTCAAACCTGACCTGACGGTGTTCGGCAAGTGCATTACCGGCGGTTACCCGATGGCCGGGGGTGTTGGCGGCCGCCGTGATGTCATCATGACGTTTGCTGCCGGTATTGGCGGTGTGGGAGAGAAAGCCTATGTGGGAGGCACACTATCAGCCAACCCGCTTTCCTGTGTGGCCGGATATTATGCCCTGAAAGAGATGGAACGAACCAACGCTCCGGTCATTGCCGGAAAAGCCGGTGACAGGCTGACCAAGGGGCTCAATGCTATCATTGATAAATATGGATTGCCGTTTGTAGCCTTCAACCAGGGTTCCATTGTGCATCTTGAAACCTCGGGCGTCATGCTGCTGGACCTGCGAAATCCCATTAAACTGGCCAAAGAATTGAAACCCCGCAAGCATATGATTGAACAAATGGGTGCCGCTTATATGGCCAACGGACTGATCACTCTGGCCGGTTCACGTATGTATACCTCCATGGCCGACACCGACGAGGTGATTGACGAAGCCCTGCGCCGGTTCGAGCTTGTTTTGAGCGAGTGCGTTTAAGATATTCAGGCATCCCCGCAATCTTTCTGCGGGGATGATTTTTTCTTAAAATAATTCCACAACCGGAGCACAGATCATGAACAATCAATACAGACTGTATCCTTACCGATGGGTCGTACTGGCGGTCTTTATGTTCATCAACCTGACCATCCAGATCCTCTGGATCAGTTACGCACCCATAACCGGCCCGGCCGCCATGTTTTACGGTGTGTCAGATTTGCAGATCGGCTGGCTGGCCATGTCGTTCATGATCGCGTTTATTCCGCTTTCCATTCCAGTCTCCTGGGTGATTGACACCTATGGGTTCCGCCTTGCTGTAAGTATTGGCGCCATCCTCATGGGCGTTTTTGGACTGCTGCGCGGACTGGCCGGTACCAGTTACAACACGGTTCTGCTGGCAACCATCGGAATAGCCGCCGCACAACCTTTCCTGTTAAACGCCTGGACGAAGGTTCCAGCCAACTGGTTCTCGATCGAAGAACGTGCCACCGCCGTAGGTATGGTCACACTCTCCAATCTGGTCGGAACGGCACTGGGCATGGTACTCACTCCTGTTTTGATTGAATCTATGAGCATCCCCAATGTTCAATTGATCTTTGGCGGTGTGGCCGCCCTTTCTGCCGTGTTGTTTGTGGTTCTGGCCCGGGAAACACCACCCACTCCTCCCTGCCCGGCCGGGCAGGAAGTGCGCGCCCTCATGCTCGATGGACTCAAAAATGCCGCGAAAAACCGGTATTTCTGGATTTACCTGGCGGTTTCGTTTATCGGCCTGGGAGTTTTCAATGGGATCACCACCTGGGTGGAGAGCATCATCCGTCCGCGCGGTTTTACCCCCACAGATGCCGGTACGCTGGGAGCCTTAATGCTGGCAGGCGGCGTCATTGGAGCTGTAGTCATTCCGCCCTTCTCAGACCGTCAGCACAAACGCAAACGTTTCATTCTGATGGGTTTTGTGTTGACCATTCCGTTTCTTATCGGGTTGACGTATGGAACATCGCTGTGGGTGTTATTAATTTCGGCGTTTGGTCTGGGATTCTTTCTCACCAGCGCCATGCCCATCGGTATGCAATATGCCGCCGAAATCACCCGCCCCACTCCCGAAGGCACATCCAACGGGCTGATCCAGCTCTTCGGGCAGGCATCCGTTGTGTTTGTCTATATCATGGAAGCCGTGAAAACACCGGAGGGTTCCTTCACTCCGGCTTTGCTGCTTGCACTCGGACTGCTCGTTCTGGGCACTTTTCTCATCACCCGGCTTAAAGACCCCGAATTTGAAACTCCGACCAGTGAACCATCTTTATCTGTAGACTAGGATATTTCTTATGACAGAATCGCCGCTCATCCTTGCCATTGACCACGGTACATCCTGCATGAAAGTCGCCTTAATCCGCGTGGACGGACAGGTAGTGGGATGGGAAAGCCAGCCTGTCCGGCTGTATTTGACTCCGGATGGCGGGGCCGAACAATCTCCCGATGAATGGTGGAGTGTTTTACTGTCAACCACACAAAAATTGCTCGAACGGTTCCCGGATGCAAAGAAAGATGTGGCCGCCATTTGTGCTTCCACACAAGGAGAAGGTACCATCCCGGTTGATAAAGACGGGCATGCCCTGATGAATTGCATCCTGTGGATGGATATGCGCGGCGAACCACACCTGAAAAAACAATTCCACGGGCTGGTCAATATGGGCGGAGTCAGCGTGTATAACACTCTCCGCTGGGTCACTCTCACCGGCGGAATGCCCTCTCTGACCGGCAAAGACCCCTCTTCGCATATGCTCCTGGTGCGTGACCGATTCCCGGAGATATACGAACGCACATACAAGTTCTTGAATGTGCTGGATTACCTCAACATGCGGTTAACCGGCCGTTTTGCCGCCACGTATGACTCGATCCTCACCTCCTGGGTGACCGATAACCGCTCCCCAGATGCCGTCCATTACCATGCCGGGCTGGTGCAGTCCAGCGGTATTGCGGCTGAAAAATACCCCGAAATCGTCCCCTGTACGGCAGTTCTGGGAAATCTGAAACCTGAAATCGCCGACTTGCTCGGTTTGTCTCGCAATGTAAAGGTGGTGGCAGGGGCCATTGATAATACGGCGGCTGCCATCGGCGCCGGAACCGTGGCTGATTTTGCCGCTCATCTGTATATCGGCACGTCTTCCTGGATGGCCGCCCATGTGCCTTTCAAAAAGACGGATATCGCCACCTCTATGGCCTCAGTGCCCTGCGCACTGCCGGGCCATTACCTGCTGACTGCCCTGCAGGCCACCGCCGGAGGCAATCTGACCTATCTGCGCGATAATATTCTGTATCACAAAGATGAGCTCCTGCAGGAAGAGAATGTTCCAGATATCTTCAAGGTGTTGGATATCATTGCCGCCCGCGTTCCGGCGGGCAGCAACGGGGTGATTTATACACCCTGGATCTGGGGGGAACGTGCGCCCATTGATGACCGGGCCGTGCGTGCCGGATTGTATAATCTGTCACTTCGCAATACGCGCGAAGATATCATCCGAGCATTCCTTGAGGGTATTGCGTATAACACCCGCTGGCTGCTTGACCCGATGCAGCGATTCATGGGACGGAAAATTTATCATGTCAATATCGTGGGCGGCGGGGCACAATCGGATATCTGGTGCCAGATATTCGCAGATGTGATGAATGTGGAAATCCATCAGGTGGCAGACCCGGTGTATGCCAATGCGCGCGGTGCTGCCTGGATCGGCGCGGTTGGGATGGGTGAGATCACCTTCAATGACATACCGGAGCTGGTGAAATTCAAAAACACCTATGTTCCCAATCCTCAGAATCGAAACACCTATGATTCTTGTTTTGATATTTTTAAGAAAATCTATCAACAGATGAAAGGGATATATCACCAGTTGAATAGATAACGCCTGGTTTATCCGAATAAATCGGATAAACCAGGCATAAATCCCATTAATCATCCATAAAATTTCTGGTGTTTTTATGTCAAAAATAGCATAATAGTAGTAGAATTTGTTGCCCTCCTAAAAAGAATATGAAGCATTTTTCATTTACGGTAAACGATTCTACTGCCATTGCCGGTATGTTGGCTTCGCCTGATCTTGCCAGTGAAGCTCAGCATTCTTCGGCCATACTTGTTCAAATCTACAGCGCCCTGAACCAGAAAGATTGGTACAGGGAACTACAGGAAAAGATTTCATGTAGATTCCCTTCAGCGGTAATTGTCGGGGCGAGCACATTTGGTGAAATCATTAACGGTCATACCATCACCGGGCAGACCATTGTTGGATTCACGTTCTTTCAGTCATCCCATATCCAATCTGTTCATCTGGATTGTGACAGCGGCAAGGAAGAAGATGCGGGCAGGCAGCTGCGAAGTACCATTGACGCCCTGAACCTTCCCATCAGCGGCATCCTGTTGCTCACCACTCCTCTTCTGATCGATGTCGCCTCGCTGATGCAGGGATTCCAATCACAGAAGAGCGACTTTCCGGTTTTTGGCGGCGGTGCAGGTGACTATGCAGAGATGTCAAGATCTCTGGTTTTTGACGGGAACGCCTGTTTCGACAGCGGGGTGGTGGCTGTTGTGTTTTCAGGGTCAGACCTGCACATTAAAACCAGTACGTATCTTGGCTGGCGGATGATCGGCAAAGAAATGACCATCACCGATACGGACGGCTTGCTGGTCAAATCGGTGGATGGGAAACCAGCCTTTGATATTTATGCCCATTATCTGGGTGTTCTCAATGACGAAAAATTTTTCCTTAACGCCCTGGCATTCCCCTTCATGTTCAACCGAAAAAATGTGGTCATGGCACGGGTTCCCTTTGGCGCCAGAAAAGATGGAACCATAAAATTCGTCGCCGACATCAAGAAAGGCGAAACGTTCCGAATGGGGTACGGCAATCCTGAAATGATCATTCGAGATGCCGCCGAAATTAAGAAGGACCTGGCCAGTTTTGATCCCGATGTGCTCTTCCTTTTTTCCTGCTGCTGCCGTCGGTTCCTTATGCAAAATGATGTAGAAAAAGAAACATCGCCTTTTGAATCCATTGCCCCGACATTTGGCTTTTATACCTACGGAGAGCTGCATGGCACGGGCGAAAATGTAAAAGTGCTGAACTCAACGCTGGTTGCCGTGGGTTTTCGTGAAGGACCGCCTGAAAATACATTCCGCCTCGGTATGGAAGAAGATCAGAATGATCTGTCAATCAACCACCCGCAAAATACAACCTTACGGCTTGTCCATTTTCTGGGTGCGGTGACAGATGAATTAGAACAGGCCAATGAAGAACTGCAATTATTATCCTGCACAGACAGCCTGACGCAGATCAACAATCGTGGATCACTGGACATCTCGATTAATAAAGAGCTGGCACGCGCCGCCCGGTATTCATCCATGTTCTCTGTGATTCTATTTGATATTGATCTCTTCAAGCATATCAACGACACATTTGGGCATAATGCCGGTGATACGATGCTGCAACAAATTGCCGAAACAGTGAGGAAAACAGTCCGAGAATCTGATTTTGTCGGCCGGTGGGGCGGAGACGAATTTTTGATCATCCTTCCGCAGACGGATCTGACCCGGGCAACACAGGTGGCGGAGAAAATCCGCGAGAAAATTTCAGCACTCGATATACCCGAGATTGGACACATCTCCTGCAGCTTCGGGGTGACCAGTTGTTGTGAAAGCGACAGCGAGAAGTCAATTATTGAACGTGCCGACCAGGCTTTGTATGATGCCAAAAGTGCCGGTCGAAACCAGGTGCGTGCCCGATAAGACCCGTGGAACCGCCGCACCTTACCGGATGATTGGCGGATTGAACGCAACCGGCACGTAATTTCCTTGATCTCTGCAGGAGATTGGTCTATAGTATCCTGCATGGAAACCAACAACACTACCTGCCTATCCCACCGCCCGGTGACGGATGCCGACCTGCCGGTCATCTGTCGTTTTCCCCGCAGCGAACAGGAATTGTTTTTCATGTTCCCCAAAGCGGAATACCCGCTGACGATTGAACAGCTCCGGGATTCCATCAACAATCGAAAGGATTCCACCGTGGTGCTTCTGGACGGCAAGACGGCTGGATTCGCCAATTTTTATATCTGCCAGCCGGGGGACACCTGTTCCATCGGCAACGTGATTGTCTCACCGGAGGCGCGCGGCCGGGGAGTGGGTTCGTACCTGGTCCGTACGATGATTGGCCTTGCCAGGGAAAAATACCGGGTCAAAAATGTACAGCTCTCCTGCTTCAACCAGAATGTTGACGGCCTGCTGCTCTACCAGAAACTGGGGTTCAAACCCCATTTCATCGAAGAACGTTTTGATAAATCCGGCGGCCGTATTGCCGCCATTCACTTTATCTACGACCTCGATCCGGCGTCAGTGTAATATTCCCCCCGCTGACACATGGTTTACCCTATAATAGGGATGTCCCGATCCCGATCCCGGCCCCTGAGCCTGTCGAAGGGGAGCCTGTCGAAGGGAGCCTGTCAAAGGGAGCCTGTCGAAGGGAGCCTGTCAAAGGGAGCCTGTCAAAGGGGGGATGAACCGTTTACCACCGACTCTTCCTGTTTCCGCCCCAACCCCTGTCCCGGCCCCGATCCCTGAGCCTGTCAAAGGGAGCCTGTCGAAGTAAAATCTATCAGATTCATTCAATGGAGCATCCATGACCACTGAAGTTTCCACACGCCCTCTGCAAACCCTGCTGGCTTTCCCCTTCCATGAAGACCGCTGGCAGTCCAAAATGCTGATCGGCATCGGCCTGACCTTGGCCGGCATGATCATCCCGATCATCCCCGGCCTGATCCTGATGGGCTATGTGTACCAGATCATGCACCGGGTTATTGTTGACCGCGGCAGCCTGTACCTGCCGGAATGGGACAATTGGGGAAAATTCCTAAAAGACGGCTGGCGGCTGTTTTGCGTTGCCTTTCTGTACAGCCTTCCCACCCTGGTTGTGTCATTTGCCGGGATGGGTATCTACATTGTTACCTTCATCGGAGCGATGACTGCCGCAGGAAACCACCCCGATTCACCGGCTTCCATACTCCTGTTTGTGGCCATCGGCATCCTCTTTCTGAGCATCGGGTTGAGCATTCTTACGGGTACACTCACCTTCCTGGTGCTGCCGGCCGCACTGGGACACACCGTAGCCCGTGATTCGTTTTCCGCTGGGTTTGATTTCACCGGCTGGTGGAAAATCTTCCGCGCTAACACCGGAGGATTTCTCATTGCCCTGCTGGTGATCACCGGCCTGATGGGGTTGGTTTACATTGTCAGCCAGATTTTTTCCATGACCATCGTGCTGATCTGCCTGATCGTCCTCCTGCCGCTGGCCGTCGGTTTCTACGTTATGCTGATTGGCGCCGCGCTGGTGGCCGGGGCGTACCGCGAGGGGGTGGAAAACCTGGAGCTGGCCGAGCTTAAGCTGGCGGAAGCCAGTATAGTTGCGGTACAGGAGGAGAAACCCTCGTGATGACATTCGATGCCAGATATCCCGTAATCTTTTCGCGCACCCCCCCTCCCAAAAATGGAATATCCGGTATAATTTCCATGTGGGGTGCGCGTCCAGAGGAATATATTAAAAGAAAAGAGCGCATCACGGTTAAAAACAATAAATGCCCGTCAGGGCATTGAGACGATACCAAAAAGTTGATTAAGCGTAAGTTCTCGCTGGTTAAAAACAATAAATGCCCGTCAGGGCATTGAGACGAAACGAATCACATCAATCCGGTTATTCACAATTGGTTAAAAACAATAAATGCCCGTCAGGGCATTGAGACTTACCGCTATGAGCCACAAGGCTCCAAGTAATCCATCTTTGTTAAAAACAATAAATGCCCGTCAGGGCATTGAGACCTAATTCTTCTAAATCATTAGACAACTGCCCCGGGTTGCGTTAAAAACAATAAATGCCCGTCAGGGCATTGAGACCCTCTTTGCTCTGGCCGTAGACCCGGTATGTCTACGGTCGTGTTAAAAACAATAAATGCCCGTCAGGGCATTGAGACGGACAGCGGGGCTTACTAAGAGCAAATTCCGGCAACCGCTCGTTAAAAACAATAAATGCCCGTCAGGGCATTGAGACGACGACCAATTTTGTACAGTGATTCTAAGTCATCAGTTAAAAACAATAAATGCCCGTCAGGGCATTGAGACATTGCCTTGAGTGCCGTACCGTTGATAACACAGCACAATTCTTATAGGGTGGGTTGAAGGCACATTTGAAAACCCTGTCCATTTGAAAGAGCTTTGCCAAACATGGAGAGCCTTCAACCCACCTGATTCTGTCCATTCGATCCATGTCAAAATACCGGGTGACCTGTCAAACGGGCTTTTTTCATCCAAAAGACCACCGGAAAGAAATTAATAGGGTGGGATCAAAAGCGATCCCACCCTATGAGACTTCAACCCGTATACCGGGTGACCTTTCAACCAGGCGTCTCGCTCAACCATGTGGTCATCGGATAAAATTAATGTGGTGGGATCAAAAGCGATCCCACCCTATGAGATTTCAAGCCACATACCGGGTGACCTGTCAAACGGGCATCTCGCTCAACCATATGGTCATCGGATAGAAATTACTATGGTGGGAACAAAAGCGATCCCACCCTATGAGACTTCAACCCGTATACCGGGTGACCTGTCAAACCAGGCGTCTCGCTCAACCATATGGTCATCGGATAAAATTAATGTGGTGGGATCAAAAGCGATCCCACCCTATGAGATTTCAAGCCACATACCGGGTGACCTGTCAAACAGGCATCTCGCTCAACCATATGGTCATCGGATAGAAATTACTATGGTGGGAACAAAAGCGATCCCGCCCGATAGTATCTACTTTCGGGTCTCGAATCCCTTTTCGGGCGACCACTCACACCTGCCCGGATATTCATACACACAGTCGCAGCAGGCGTTCCCGTCAGCCAGTGTGCCGGTTCGAGTGAAGCCGTTGTCAAAATAGTGTGAAAACAGGTAATCCATGCGGCAAATGGTAGGGAAAAGCTCACGGTACCCGAATTTATCCGCCAGCTTCAACATGGCACATTCGTAAATATTGATACCAAAGGTGTGCCTGTCTATATCCATATACTCGATACGCCAGTCAAACGGGTGAAGCTGACCGGCCTTGCCGCGCTTTTCAGCTTCGGCCGCCTTGCGCCGGAATTCACCCAGGTACATGGCTCTGGCAAACCAGTGCAGCACGAACTTTGGCAGCGGCCTGACCATGGCTTCGTTGATCAGCCAGATATGCTGCAACGCGGCTTCCTTTTCGATACCCAGCGAGCGAAAAGCCCTGTACCACGAGAAATAACACGGTCCATAGTGATAATTCAGGCTGAAAACACTGTCTCCGATATCGGGTGTCTCGTTAAGGATGGAACGCAGTTCCTTCCGGGATTCCTGCACAAACCGGGAGTAAAACTCCCGGCCGTACAGCCGGATGATATCCGCCCGCGCCATGACCGTCATGAAAGTGAAAATAATCCACGTCTTGATTTTGAACATTCTGTGCTGCTCCTATTCTGTCACCTTTAGAGCCGATCCGATGTAGTAGTAACCCGAGATCGATTCTTCGGGATTGTAGACCTGCCGCATGGCAGTCACAATCAGGCCGCTGCGGGTGAATTCCACAGGAAAGTTGCGGTTGACATTACAGCCGGCCGCAAACAGGCGGTATAAAGGATTGGTCAGGTGCTGTACCCAGACCATCCCTTTGTTCCAGCTCCGGCCGTGTTCTGCAAAAAGGAATCGTCCACCAGGTTTCAACACCCGCCGAATTTCGGCCAGTGAGCGCTGTACATCAGAAACGCTGCACAGGGTGAAGGTGCTGACGACCGTATCAAAGGTTCCGTCTGGAAAGGGCAGGGATTCAGCCGGAGTCTGGTGGAAATCGACTGCCAGATCAGACCGGCGGGCAGCCGGTTCCGTCCGGCTGACATCCACCGCTGTAATGGCATGTACATCAGCAGGATAATATGGAAGGTTCAGTCCCGATCCGAAACCTATTTCCAGGATATTTCCTGAAGCTGTTGAAAGGACTTCCTTTCGCAGGTTTGCATAGATAGGAGTGCTCATCGCCCGATTCATCATCGGATAAAAACAGGTGTTTTTCCAATCGGTCATGGTAGTTTATCCAAATAAATCGGTCAGCATGGCACCGACGAAACTGGAAAGGATGCGGTCTGCATCAGGCTGGAACTGACTGCGGTCAAACATCAGCAGGAACAACGCCTGAATGTAGTTATTCACCCGGCTGGCATCCCCCGTGGAGCGAAAACCCCGCAGGGATAGAATATCGAGAACCTGCTGCATATATTCGCGGTCAGATTGCTGATGCTCCAGCAGACTTGCCGGTTCGAGATTGAGTAAAAGGTAATCCATCTCTTCCCGCCGGATAAAGGATACCAGCCGGTTCATTTTTTCAGATGACAACATGGTCATTACTGCCTGTTTCAGCGCAGACCTGTCACCATGCGGCAGGGGTTCTATCAAATCAAGAAATTCGTCTTTCAGAGAAGTTTCCAGCTCTTCAAACACTCTGAAAAACAGGGCTTCTTTGGACGGAAAGAAATGATAGAACGCCCCGGTGGAAATGTTCGCTGCCCGGGTCAACGATTCAACCGACGTTTTGCGCACGCCGGTTTGTTGGGCCATCTCTCGGGCAGCATCCATCAGCCTGCGGGTGATGTTTTGAGTCTGGGTGGGGGTAAATCCGCGCGGCATTATTACCCTTTATATATGAATATATTTATTATTTATTCATATATGATTATATCATCATTTTTAATTTCCAAAACCCGGGGATGTATAGTCTCTGGGTTTTGCGGGGTTCATGGTAATTATGATTTTTCTCGTTATCCGATCTTGATCCTAGTCCCTCGTCTCGGCCAGCACCTTCTCAACCATAACCCGTTCAAACTCAGGGGCTTCGTTCACCCAGGGATTATGGCCGGAGTGTTCAAACCAGACAATTTCTTTGTGCGGAGCATCCAACAGATCGTAATATTCCTGGGCAAGTTTCACCGGCGCATTAATGTCATGCCGGCCGATCAGGAAATACACAGGTACATCGAGTTTTGTCGCCTGTTTGCGGAAATCCACATGCCAGAGCTGCGGGTAAACAATACCAAGAGTTTCAATACCGCCGCGGAACCAGCTCACCTTGTCATACAGTCCATATTCCGGCGCGGCGAGATCACGCCAGGTGTTGGACCCGTTATCATTTATTTGAGGATTCTGGTTCATATAATCATAGGTATCCAGCAGAAAAGCCGCCTCTTCCCAGATGAGGTTTTTGTCATAATAAGGCGGCGGTCCCTGTTTCAATAATTTTTCCACTTTGGCCGTGTCACCGCGTTCGCGGGCCCAATTCAGGGCAAATTCATAGCAAATCCGGTCATTTTCAATGAAAGCCACCATCTGACCGGTGCCCACCATAGCCTGGAACAATTCTGGGTAGCGTTGAACCAGCAGTACACCCAGTACACTCCCCCAGGATTCTCCCACCAGGTAAATCTTGTCCTGCTTGAAGCGTTCACGGAGCTGCAGCACCAGTTCGTGCCCGTCTTCGATATACCGTTCCACGGTTATCTTTGAACGGTCAACCGAATCAAATGACTTTCCCGCCCCGGGCTGGTCCCAGTTGACCACCACAAAGTGGTCTTCGAGCCCGGGCAGGTTCAGGCGTTCGGTGCTCATCTGGCTGCCGCCCGGCCCTCCGGCCAGGAAGAGCAGAACAGGATTGGTGGCATCCTTTCCGCGTATGGATACCCACTGCTGGCTGCCGTTGAGGGTCATTTTTTCCAGTGTAGCAATGCTGCCGGGAACAGGATTGCCCTGTGCATCTGTAATAGGCGGCGTGGTTGCATACATCTGGGAGGCGGCCACACCCAGTGCGGTGACAGCCAATGCACCGGCCAGGCTTAATCCAATCCCTTTTCCAACCGGTTTTATCCAGAACTGCAAAGATAGGGCAAACAATCCAGCGGCCATAAGAAGAACCCACACCGGCATGGGAACAGCCGTGGCTTTGGGAAGCAAGGTAAGCGGGAAGAAGAAAATTATCGAAAAGAGAAAGGCAAGAATACACAGCAGGGCGATTCCGATTTTCGCCAGAACACGAAGGATGCTTTGCATATATTTTCTCCCACTTAAACTTCCAGGTGTTTACTGGAGATTACGCCTCCAGTGGATATAGAACCTGACACACTCGGAACTACCCCAATTCAGGCTGTGGTTTCAACGATTCTACCGAAAACAGGGTCGGGTTACAAGCGCAGAATTTTAAAGGGAGGGTCTCTCAGCTATAATGGAATAAGGGGAAAATGGTAATTCAGGTTGGAATTCCTCGAACATTCTTACCCGGTATATCTCACGGAGGAAAAAATGGAATTACCCTGCAAGAACATCGCTGTGATTATGGTTCTGACCTCTCTGGCACTGGGCGCCTGCCAACCGGCCGCACAGGTTCCGACGGCGACTGTGATCCCCACATATCCCATCCCCACACCACTTCCGGCAGCGACTTCGGCTCCCCAGCATCCTTCAGCCCGGCCGGATGCCTCACGGCTCGATTTCTCTTCCCGAACCATGATTTCAGGTTCCGGTGAGATTAAACCCGACGAATCTATCCAGATGGTATTTAAAGGTGACTCGGGTCGAAAGATCAACATCAAAGCAAAAATTGAATACAGCACTCTGGGTTCACTGGCTTTCTGGGGCGCAGACGGCACCAATCTGATCCCACAGCTTGCCGGGCTGACGGAATGGGAAGGTGTTATCCCATCCACACAGGATTATTATCTTGATCTTCACAATAGCGCCCAGGAATCTATGGGCTATGAGATGACTATCAAAATGCAGCCGCTCTCCCTTCCCGAAGCCACGCGCATACAGTTCCAGCCCAATACCACCGGCTGGCATACCCCCGGTGAATTGACTCCCAAACAGGTCCAACGGTTTGTCCTCGGAGCCATGGCCGGGCAGGAGATGACCATCCGTCTGACCACGGATCCGGCAGATGCCAAAGCCTACCTGAATATCTGGAGTATGGATGGCACAACCTACACATCTCAGTCTCCCACAAAAGACATATCCATCCGGCTACCGGCTTCCCAGGATTACTATGTAGAACTCGTCTCGGTGTTTGATCAACCCGTTCCATATCAGTTGAGCGTGACTATTCCGCCGCTCGGATCAGGCCTGGCGACAAAGTCAGCCGCCGCCTCAACCCCATCAACAGCCCTGGGAGCAAAAATCGCAAAAGATCAGGTAATCCGGTCTGATGCCGGTCTCATCAATCAGGAAATCAAAGGATCGGTCATCAGGGGCGAACGAGACCGGTACAGTCTGCAAATGGTTACCGGAGAAAACTTCGAAGTTCTGGTGACCTCGTCAGAAGGCAATGCCGTCTTCACAATCATCGGGCCAGATAACAACCCGCTCCCCGGAACAGAAGAAGGCA
Organism: Leptolinea tardivitalis; assembly: GCF_001050275.1. Taxonomy (GTDB): domain Bacteria; phylum Chloroflexota; class Anaerolineae; order Anaerolineales; family Anaerolineaceae; genus Leptolinea; species Leptolinea tardivitalis. The sequence continues at coordinate 181,662 of NZ_BBYA01000009.1, read as the reverse complement.
AAGACACAAACAACTGGTCTGGATCAATTAAGAAAGAGGGGACGTATGCCATTCTGGTCGGCCCAACGCGTGGGAATGCCACATACACGTTGAAGGTAAGTATTACCAGATGAACAAAAAGATCCGGCACTTACCGGATCTTTTTGTTGGATCAGGATTTTACTATCGTCTACTGTCTCCCGGTCTGTTGTATTGCAACAATATTGCATTTGTGTTGTAGCATTGCTACAATAGTGTAATCCGCCAGTTCAATAAATAGAAAATATTTATTTTCACACCAAGAGGAAGGTGAAAGGTATGACAACACAAGTCCCCGTTCAGAGCTCCTATCTTTCAGGGAAAATCGTCATGGTGACCGGAGCCGGGTCAGGCATAGGGGCCGGTATTGCCCGGCGGTTCTCAGCCGCCGGTGCCGATGTGGTGGTATGCGATCTACACCAGGTTGAAGCTACCTGTGAGTACATCGTCAATACAGGTCGAAGGGCATTCCCCGTAACATGTGATGTATCAAATCCAAAACAGGTAACCGAATCCTTCGAAAAAATCACCCGTGAATTTGGTGTACCCGATGCACTCGTAAATAATGCCGGTATTTATCCTAACGCCAGCGTGTTGAAAATGACACCAGAGGAATGGGATCAAACCATCAATATTGATCTTAAGTCTGTTTTTCTGTGCACCCAGGCAGCCGCCCGCTTAATGATAAAGGCAGGCAAAGGTGGGGCGATTGTTAACATTGGTTCTATTGATGCCACCAATCCGCTGGCTGACCATAGTCATTATTCCGCCGCGAAAGCGGGTGTCATTGCTTTTACAAAAGCCGCTGCCCAGGAACTGGGACCGCATGGCATTCGCGTAAATTCTGTTTCTCCCGGCTTGATCAATCGCCCGGGGTTGGAAACTGCCTGGCCTGATGGATACAACCGTTTCATGCGCCGCACGCCCCTGGGCCGCCTGGGCGAACCTGAAGACATTGCCGATGCCTGTATTTTTCTGACAGGTGAATCAGCCCGCTGGATCACCGGTACCAACCTGATCGTTGATGGCGGCGTTCAGGCCTGCCCGCTCTTTTGAACCTGGTCAGATCAGGTAAAACAGCATGGCCGGATTGGATCGCAGTGTAAGAAACAGCATTCTGGCAAACAGGCAAACCCTGTCACATTCAGAGCGCAAAGTGGCAGAGTATGTCCTCGCGCATCCGCTCGAAGTATTGCGCATGTCTCTGCTGGAAATTGCCATTGCATCGGATGTCAGTGATGCCACGGTGGTACGGTTTATCCGTGCCATCGGATTTGAAAACCTGAACGAGATGAAGATCACACTGGCAGCCGATACAGCCCACCCGGCAGAAGAAATTTTTAACCAGATTACGGATGATTCCGATTCGAAGGGGATTATCCAACAAATATTCTTTTCCAATATTCGCCTGCTTCAAGACACACTGCAAACACTAAAAACCGAATCGGTTTTGAAAGCGCTGGATATCATCAATTCTTCCGCCAGCTTATCGGTTTACGCCGTAGGGTCGTCTGCCCCTCTGGCTGGCATATTTTTCAATCGGCTGTTCCGGCTGGGGTATAGAGTCAACGCGGTGACCGATGCCTATGAACAAGTAATGCAGGCATCTATTTTGAAGAATACAGATTGCGTCATTGGCATTTCCCGAACCGGCACCCCCCTGACATTGGTAGAAGCCGTCAGGCAGGCAAAAATGAGCGGCGCCAGGGTGGTCGCCATCACCGGCAATCCAGCTTCACCGTTGGCTGAGGCGGCAGACGTCACCCTGACCTGCGCAACGCGTGATTTGCATCCTGATTTATATGAATCCCCGGTTGCTCTGATGACCATCATCGATGTGATTTATACCGGCCTTGAAATTCATGACCGCGCAAATACCAGCCGAAATCAGATGAAAATCTGGAATGCTCTTTCTAAAATGCATATGCCGGCAGGAGATAATGACATTGGATGAATTTAATAAGAAGTTCGAATACAATTACCTACTGTTTGAAAAATGGAGAAAACATGACCGACAAAGCTTATATTCAAAAATTGATGGATTATTTTAAATTTGAACCTCTGCCGGTTGAGGGCGGGTGGTATAAGCAAACCTATAAGAGTCCTGATCTATTACCCGAAAATGTGTTACCGGCAGGAAGTGTCGGTCCGCATCCCATGGGGACAGGCATTTTATATTTTTACACCGATGATCCTGATTGTTTCTCCGCCATTCACCGTCTGCCCATCGATGAGACCTACCATTTCTATATGGGCGATCCAGTGGAAATGTTGCTGCTTTATCCCGACGGAAAAAGTCAACGTATTATCCTTGGGCATGATGTCTTAAACGGACAGAAAGTGCAATTTACCGTCCCGCACGGTGTCTGGCAGAGTTCACATCTGCTGCCGGGTGGTCAATTCGCCCTGGCCGGCACAACCATGTCACCCGGTTACGCTGACAGCGATTACGAAGGCGGCGAACAACAGGACATGATCCGCCGGTATCCGCAGGAAGCCGATCTTATCCGCTCATTGACCCGCCCCGGTGCACCTTTGCGAACGGTTTGATGTTTCTGCATATTTTCAGGCCTCCTGATTTTCTATATCAGGAGGTTTTTTTAATTTTCTGCGAAGTTTCCCAGGCTCGCCACCCCCGAGTACACTCATATACGGTGAAAATCAGAATAGAGAGAATACCAACAATGGTCCCCGCTATCGCGGCATCACCCGCTCTATGGAAAATCAGGGCAGAAACAGCCATGGCGGTCATAAAAAAACCTCCAAAAAATCCCGTCCAAAGAATTGTGAAAAAATCCCAAACAACTCCTGTCAGAATTCCATTTTCTGTTTGATCGGATTTCTGATAGACTGCATCTGTTATGAAAAAAACGGAAAATAATGCTATCGCAAAACCCAATAAAAGCAAGATGGCAGGCATCCCCCGGTTTTTTATGAGCCTTTCCAGGCTCGAGACCCTTGGTGATGCCATTTTTGCCTTCTCACTCACCCTGCTGGCCTTCGACCTGAAAATACCCGAAATTGGCCAGGGCAATCTGGGGCAAAGTCTGTATGCTCTTCTGCCAAAAGTGGTGATCTTTGTATTCACCTTTCTGGTGGTTGCCCAGCAATGGGATGTCCACCAGCGTACCATACGGTATATCACCAACGCAGACGGCACATTCATCTGGCTCAACCTTCTCTCGCTGATGTTCATTGTGCTGCTGCCCACATCGGCCGATATTCTCGGCAAATATCCACTCGATCCACTGGCGCTGGCAATCTTTGGGGGAAATCTGGCCATGTTCAGTTTGATCTCATGGTACGAATGGCGTTATGCATCGGGGAACGGGCATCTGATTGTTGAAAATATGGAACCAGAGGTTGTCAGGATGATCGGCAACCTGTGGTTATCTACTCCCATCATAATCGGCATCTCCATACCAATCAGTTTTCTAAGCGTTTATCCGGTCTATGCCATCTGGCTGCTCATGCCAATACTTTCGTACACATTCAGCATCCGAACGGTTCACAGGCTCAGAGCAAAGACCGGAAAACAGGAACAAGCCTGAATGGCTGAAACAAAATTCAGGCGCGCATCAGATGAACCGCCAGACAGTCAAGGTCCGGCCTTTCAACGTTTCCTCGAAAGCATGAAGATTGATTTCTACAAATGGCATGACGGTATTGGATATGATCTGGATGCATTTAATGAAATGAATCGAAGCGAGCTGAAACAGGTGGAAGATCTGTTGATCTCACGGAAAGACAGTGACTGGCGTGATGTGGAAGCCCTGGCTGCCCTGAACACTCCCTTTGCCGTTCAGGCTCTTCGAGACTGTCTTCAAAGTCATAATCTGGAATGCCGGTTGTTCGCCGCAAAGTTCTTGAAAGAAATGGGTATTGAAGATCAGGTTGAAGAGGTTGTAATACAGACTCTGCCAGATACAAAAATTGGAAATGGTTTAACCTTTGCCCTCAGCCTGGCCAAAACCTACCCCACCGAAGCAATCCGCCGGTGTATTCTTTCAACGGCTCTGACCGGCAATGATGATGTCCGTGTCCATTGTGCCGCCATGTCGCTATTTCTTTATGGTAAAGCCAAATCAGATTTCGATCCTGACAATACGATCATTTATGATTTCCATGAAAAAGATCTGGCCATCCGCATGAAGCATTTCATTGAATTGTGCCGTCTGGTCGGCGTTAATCCGTCGGCCATTTTGACACAACTCCAGGTCAAACCCGGCAACCTTAATCAAATCTGAACGTATACAGAAATATGGAAAAACGGAGGAGTATATGAGATTGCTTCGCCGAACTCTGGGAATTCTGGTATTGGCCGCTGGATCACTGGGTATTTTGTTGGGACTGGCGGGAATCGTCGGGTTATGGTTAGTCAGGCCGAAGGTGGTCACATCTGTCCTATATGTTACAGATACATTACGATCGAATCTGGATGTCAGTAGTAACACCCTGACGCTTGCCGGTGAAACCCTGGACGCTTCCATTCAAAGTGTGGATTCCCTGAAAAACGTTCTGGATAACACCATTGAGGTTGTCGCTGATACCCAACCCGTCCTCGACAACCTCAATAGTCTGATGAAAGACACTCTTCCATCCGCCTTCCAGGCAGCCGATGATTCTCTGAAAGCGGCACAATCGGCAGCGGTCTCGCTGGAAGGCGCCATACATTCCCTCGATTCGTTTCAATCCATGCTTGGGAATGTCCCTTTGCTTAAAACGTTTCTTCCGGCACCACAGCCTCCCTATAATCCAGAAAAAACACTGGCTGAATCTCTGGGCAATCTATCAACGAATATTAAAAGCATGCCGTCTGCGTTTGAGGATGTATCCATAAACATCGGCCGGACGGATGACAACCTGACAGAAATCAAAGATAATTTTCAGGCAATCAAAGATAATGCCGAAAAGATTTCAGATAGCCTGAAAACCTATAAAGGTATGCTGGCCGAATCGCAGGCATCCATGCAACAAACGAAATGGCTGCTTGAAGACTTCTCTCAGAATGTTGAAAAAGCTGTGACCATAACGTTTAGCATCTTAAGCGTATTCTTCTTCTGTGTACTGATGTCACAGGTAGTAGTTCTTAAACAGGGTTGGGAAATGCTTCATAATTAATCCCGAAAACATTGATCCTGATAAATCATTTCTTAATTAACCCGTTGGAGGCTGCATGGCATTTACACTCGACACAATGATCGGAACTATTCTGGATGATCCAAAAGCGAAAGAAATCATTGAACAATATACTCCCCGTGCCTATTCTGATCCGATGGTGGGTATGATCCGCGGTATGACGATTAACAATGTTCTGGCCATGCCTCAGGCTGCCCTGATGGGAATCAATCGCGAAAAAGCAGAAAAATTGCTGGCAGAATTAAACAGTCGGATGGGATAAACCTCAAACATTAGAATTTTGTTAAAACAGCTCATCAATATTGACGAACCATTGGAATTGTCTATAGTATGAACTATCTCACCATTCTCTTCGACAGGTCAATTTGACCGTGGGGCGGGGGAGAAAATGAAAGAAAAAGGAGAAATCTCATGAAATTCAGCGCACCCAAAGTTGTAACCTGGTGGATCTCGGTTATTCTCGGCATTTTGGCTTTATTAGGCGCTTTCAACGTCGTTCCGGCCATCTCAGCATTCGCCATCTGGCTTGCCATCGTCGGCCTGGCCCTTCTGGCTATCGCCACAATTACAAAGGGATTGTAGTTCGTCTATTCTTCCTTACAAAAAAAGACTTCCGGGTGAGCCCCGCCCGGGAGTCATTTTGTTTAATTAATGGGGTATTGGTAATAATCCTTCTGACATCCATCATGGATGATTTGGGTTGGGCAGATTTCAGCCTGATGGCTGTTGAATTTGGTGCGTTGGTTTTGTTGCTCAAAGATCGTGATTGGTATTCCAGGTAAACAGACACAATTTGTTTTGCAGGCTCAAATGTTCCTACAACTCAATAAAAAATTTTTCGTATTTATATAAACTGGAAATTCTGCCAGTAAATCCCCAGAAAAGAGTCAATTTGTCGATCATGAATTTACCAATCCAACATCATTCTTTATGGAAGAGTATCCTGCTGCATCTACTTCCTGGAGCCCTGATCACACTGTTGTATTTCATATCAGGTCCATTTTTGATCAAAGCCGGCTTTCCGGTACTCATGCCCATTCTACTGGCCATTCTCGTTGTATTGGTCCCCTTTGAATTGGGTTATTTATTTATTCAGGGAAAGAAACAAAACGGGCAGTTTTCTCTGAACAATATTGTGTTGAATCGCGAACCCATCCCGGTCTGGCAATATTTTGTTTTCGTTCCGCTGTTGATCTGCTGGTGCGGGTTGTTTTTTGTTACCCTCGGTCCCCTTGACTCTTATTTAATCCAGCATTTCTTTTCCTGGCTCCCAACCTGGTCAATTGTTTCGCAATCAGCCGAAATTCTGGCTCAATATCCTTCATCCGTTCTGTGGACAACCGTCATCGCAGGTTTTGTGTTGAACGGGTTTGCCGGTCCAATTGTGGAAGAACTCTATTTTAGGGGATACCTGCTCCCGCGCATTCCTGTCTCAACAACGTGGGCGCCATTGATCAACGTTTTACTTTTTTCCCTTTACCATTTCTTTTCCCCCTGGCAAAATATCACCCGGATTTTAGCCCTGATCCCTATGGTATATGTTGTTTCGCGGAAGAAGAATATTTATCTGGGGATAATCACGCATTGCAGTGTGAATATCATCGGAATGCTGCCTTTGCTTGCGCTGCTGGCCTCTCATTGATTTTTTCCATGATTAATTGGTACGTCCCGAAACTATTAATATTGGGTTTCGGGACGTTTTTCTACCATGTTCCAGGCTCAGTACCTTACTGAACCCAACTGACCGAGTATTCCATCAATTTCCCCGTTTTTTCAATACCCGGGTCTTCCACCTGCCACCGGCCGGTCAACCCCGCCTCGCGGGCAGCCAGTTCAAAGTGAGACATGGCAATACCCATATCCAGGCGCTGCAGGTCGGCAATTCCCGTGATTGCCGGCACCACCATTTCCCGATAGCTCCGGGTACGCTGAAGGTAAAAATGCCAGTTGTTGCCCGCTTTGACTACCCGCCAGGGCTGGTAATTCTTGGCAGACGGTGCCAACCGGACCATTTCAAGCGGAAAAGCAAAATCTCCAACCTCTGAATACGTCAATGGATGGGTGAAATTGCCAGAAAAGAATAATTTTTCTGGATCGAACCGCTTGCGAGACATGTCAATCTGTTCCCGGGTTTTCTCCAAATCGGGTCGTCCAATGGAGACCACAGCCGGAAGAATTTCATCTTTTCTGACAGCCATCCTTTTTGAGAATGTGCTTCGGGTAAAAGAGCCTCCCAACCAGCAAGTTCCCAGGCCAAGGTCGGCTGCCTTAAGGATGAGCAATTCCATCTGATAACCAAAATCTTCAAGGTTTTTTTCCCCATCAACCGTTGCCCCAATTATGAATCCGCTTGGTTGTTTTATGACGCCATATGTGCCGAGCCCATGCAATGGATTTTCGGTTTTCCCATCCATGGCCGTCAGTTGATACCTGCATGGACTCTTAAATGGTCCTTGCGGCAGATTGACAATGAAAGTCTCCAATTCCACCCGGGTCGTTTCAGACATCAGTTCCTCCGAATAGATCCGGCAGGAATATCGTTTATGGACTACATCCCTAAAAGATTGCGAGAATTCCATAATAACCCCTTGAAATGACCAGATTTAAGACGAAAAATGAAAAAATCATGGAAACCATATCAAGAACGTAAAAGGAGGACTTTTTCTGCCAGGTTTATAATATCACCTCAAGGATCAATCCAATGCCCTCCAATCATCCCTTATTCATGTACTAGTGCCGTTATCGGTGCGGGTTTTTGCCCGTCATCAGACCTGTTTTTTGATTCATGATTGGAGTAACAATATGTTCAACGAATTATCCCGCATTGTTTCACGTCCGGAACCATATGAATTTTACACGGCAGCAGACCTCTGGACGGATGAATACACATCTCAACAAATGCTGGCCTGCCATCTGGACGATTCAACCGACCTATCTTCACGCCGGTTCAGCTTTATAGACCAATCTGTTGATTGGATCATCCGGTATTTTGACCTTCAACCGGGCGACTCTGTGGCAGATTTTGGCTGTGGACCGGGGCATTACACATCACGGCTTGCCAGGAAGAATATGAACGTGACCGGGATTGATTTCTCACAACGGTCCATCGACTATGCCCGGAAAGCTGCTGAAAAAGAAGGTCTTACCACCCGGTATATTACGCAGAATTATCTTGAATATCAATCTTCAGATTATTACAACCTCATCATGATGATCTATTGCGATTTCTGTGCGCTCAGTCCGGAGCAACGATCCATCATGCTCAAGAAGTTCTCTCATCATTTGAAAACCGGGGGGCATGTTTTGCTGGATGCATACACATTAAACGCTTATCACAACCGGGAAGAATCATCCCGATTTGAACGCAATCTTCTCTATGGTTTTTGGTCTCCCAATGAGTATTTTGGTTTCCTAAATGTTTTTAAATATGATCAGGAAAAAGTCATACTGGATAAATACACGATCATCGAAGCTGATCGTACCCGCACCATATATAATTGGCTGCAGTATTTCAGCATTCCCGAAATCAAGAAGGAATTTTCAGATAACGGACTGGAAATTGAATGTGTTCTTAACGATGTGGCTGGCACTCCCTTTTCTGATGATTCGTTTGAAATGGCCGTGATAGCCGTACAGAAGTAGAAAATTTTCCCGGATGGAGGCATCTGTATTAGAAGTTGTGTCACCCTCATGTAAGAAATCACTATAATGATTCGGTATGGTTTTTTAACAGGCATGGGAGTGACGCCAGGATGAATACCAACGACTACAGCGGGATATCAGATCTGTACGATATCTATGTTCCGGCGGAATTTGATATTGACTTCTTTCTGCAGGAAACGAAAGAAATCAATGGGCCGGTTCTGGAATTGATGGCGGGGACGGGAAGAGTATCGCTTCCGTTAATTGAAGCCGGGGTTGACCTGACATGCGAAGACAGCTCACCAGAAATGTTGGCGATCCTGGATGAAAAACTGAGATCCCGCAATCTACAGGCTCATTTGGTTAGTGAAGATGTTTGTTCCATAGACTTCAAAGGAAAATTCGATGCGGTGATCATCCCCTTTAATTCTTTCGCCCACCTCACCACTGTAGATCAACAGAAGATGGCGTTAATCCGCATACACGATTCCCTGATCCCGGGAGGAGTGTTCATTTGCACCCTGAGCAATCCCCAGATCAGACGTCAGCAAATAGATGGCAATCTGCGTTTATTTCGAAAGTACAGTCTGCCGGAAACCGGAGGCTCACTCCTTCTCTGGCTGCTGGAAAAATTCCAATCCGGTAACCCGCAGGTGGTGGAAACATCCGAATTCTTTGAAGAATATGACCGAATGGGAAATCTACTTCGGAAGCGTTACATGGAATTGCACTTCCGCCTGTCAGAACGAGAAGAATTTGAGGCACTGGCAGCTTCTGCCGGTTTTGAAATAACCACCTTTTATGGCAATTTTGATCGTACCCCTTTTGAAAGCATGATAAGCCAGCATATGATCTGGAAATTCAAAGCAGCCTGATGAGATAAATCAATCCTTCTCATGATACTGTTTGGGCGGATTATTCGTATATGGAATAGATAAAAGAGGAGAGAAAATCATGGATATTGATATTCAATTTCGTCCGTCTTACTCACTGGCGGTTGTGAAACTGGCCCCGTCTGAACGCGTTCGCGCCGATTCCGGTGCCATGGTCAGTCATTCTGCCGGTGTTGAAGTAGAGACAAAGGCGGAAGGCGGGTTGTTGAAATCACTTGGCCGGGCTGTTCTGGGTGGAGAATCATTCTTTCAGAACTTCTGGAAAGCCGGTCCGCAGGGCGGCGAAGTGACACTCGCCCCCGACCTGCCTGGCGATATCACCTGTATCACCATGAGCGGCACGTCCCTGTTGATTCAATCGGGATCCTACCTGGCGTCCGAAGATGGCATTGATATTTCCGGGAAACTTAGTGGAAAGGCATTTTTATCAGGTGAAGGTTTTTCCATGCTTGAAGCAACAGGCAGTGGAAAAATTCTGGTTTCTTCTTACGGAGCGATTTACGAAAAGGAACTTTCTTCGGGTGAAAGATACATTGTTGATACAACGCATCTTGTAGCGTTTGATGGAAATATCGGGGTCACCACAAAATCCGTTGGCGGGTTGAAATCGACATTTCTATCAGGTGAAGGATTGGTGGTGGAACTGACCGGCCCCGGCCGGATCTACATGCAAACCCGTTCTCCGCAAGCCCTCATCAGTTGGATCATTCCCCAGGTGCCATCGAAGAGCAGTTAATCTGATGTTATAAGCCACCTAAAGGGCTGTCTTGGAAAATGGAGACGGCTCTTTTTATTACATTTGGGCAGTTGGAACCACGCCGAGCACGGTAGGGGCGGACGGCCGTCCGCTCCTACGAGACATGAAGTACTCCTGATTACGTTTTACCATTCAGGGGAAAAGGTAAAACACTTGAATATAGCCTCCGCGGATAAAAAGATATTCGGCGCTGGATGCTTTTTCCTCACGTGTGGGTGGATAATCCCGAGTCAGGTACGGTAGGGGCGGACGGCCGTCCGCTCCTACGAGACATGAAGTACTCCTGATTACGTCATGCAATTCAGAGGAAACGGTAAAGCACGCGAATATTATCTACACGGATAAAAGATATTCGGCGCTGGATGTTTTTTCCTCACGAGTGTGGGTAGATAATCCCGAGTCAGGTACGGTAGGGGCGGACGGTCGTCCGCTCCTACGATTTGAAGTAACAGGCGCTTTTTTTAGATAGCCAGGAAGATGCAAAAAGATTTAGACTTTATAATCAGAAAATCTTCTGAATGATATAAACATATTGAGGTGGGTATGAATCAAATGAGAAAAACTGTGTTTATCACCGGGGCTTCCAGCGGTATTGGGCTTGAATCTGCCCGTTACTTTGCATCAAAGGGATGGAATGTGGTGGCCACTATGAGAAATCCCGAAAAACGGCAGACACCCCTTCATAAGGATGGGCAATGCGAATTGCTCCATCTGGATGTACTGGATGAGAATTCTATCCAGAGTGCGGTTACCCACACGATAGATAAATATCAAACCATTGATGTGCTGGTGAATAATGCCGGATATGCTGTTTACGGCCCATTTGAAGCAACCACCCCGGAACAGATCAACCGTGAATTTGACACGAATGTTTTTGGTTTGATGTCAGTCACGCGTGCGTTTCTCCCTGCTTTTCGAAAGCAGAGAATGGGAACCATCATTAATATAGCCTCTATGGGCGGACGAAACGGGTTTCCTCTTTACTCCATTTATAACAGCACCAAATTCGCCGTCGAAGGTTTTTCAGAAGCGTTGGCCTTTGAATTAAAACCGTTGAATATCAAGGTACGCATTATTGAACCGGGGGTGATCAAAACCGATTTCTATGACCGGTCCATGGATCATGCTCCTGAATCAAATCTTAATGGAGATTATGGCGATATCCTCCGCCGGGGGAAAAAGAGCACCAATCCATCATTCATCGAGAGAGGTTCAGAACCGGCGGCGGTAGCGAAGGTCATCTATCAGGCTGCCATTGAAAAGGGATGGAGACTTCGGTACCCGGTAGGTACCGATGCAATGATGGTCAATATGGCCCGCTGGCTTCTTCCTGATAATCTCTTTTACAGGATTATTGAAAAAAGTACTCTCGAACAGGATTAATCAGATTTGGATGGTTTTATGGAAACAATAACCTGGACTGATTTTGAAAAAGTGGAACTCCGAATTGGAACCATTATCGATGTGCAGGATTTCCCTGAAGCCCGCAAACCCGCTTACAAATTGACCATTGATTTTGGAGAAGAGATCGGTATTCGAAAATCAAGTGCCCAGATCACCCGTTTGTATACCAGAGATACTCTACTTGGCAAACAGGTGTTAGCCGTGGTGAATTTCGCTCCCAAACAGGTAGGACCGTTTATGTCAGAATGCCTGGTGACTGGATTTCACCGTGATGATGGTGCCGTAGTTCTGGCAGCACCTGATGCACCAATTCCCAACGGAACAAAGTTGTTATAAAACCAAATCACTCTGACTGTTGTTGTTTTTGCAAGATGGTTTTCTCTCCAGTTTTCTTATTTTTCCAATAAGATTATTTTTATATAAATTTAAAGAAATAATAATTACGTTACAACATTAGAAACGTATTAAACTGCGTTTTGACCAGTAAAAAAATGAAGAATATCACATAGGGATTCATACAGAAAGTATTAAAATTATGTTAGAGAAAGGTAAGATTTCTCCCTTTTGTATCATCCCCTGAAAAGTAAAATACATACATAGAAGCGTTCATCACGATGAATGCCAGGTGGGGAAATGGCTTGCAACCCCTATTGGATTTCAGGGGGCATTTTCATGATCACACTTCCAACCGGTGTGATTAATATAATTCATTGGCGCCTTCTGCGCCGGGAGGGACATAGTAATGAGTATTATCTTCATTGTGTTGGGTGGATCGGTGATTTTTTATCTCGCCTATATCACCTATGGCAAATTCGTTGCCACTAAAGTTTACGAACTCGATGACAAAAGAGTAACACCCGCTGTAGAAATGGAAGATGGTCTGGATTATGAGCCCATCGAATCGAAGTTTCTGCTTGGTCAGCACTTCTCCGCCATCGCCGCTGCCGGACCTGTGACCGGCCCTATTCTGGCAGGTATTGCCTACGGGTGGGTCCCTGCGTTGATCTGGATCCTCCTGGGATCCATTTTCATTGGCGGCGTGCATGATATGGGCGCGTTGATGGCTTCCGTTCGGAATAAAGGCCGCTCCATCACTGAGACTGTGCGTGTTCATGTCTCCAAAAGTGCCTGGGTTCTGTTCAATCTGTTCATTTTCTTTGCCCTGGTTCTGGTCATTGTGGCTTTCACAGATGTCACCAGCTCATCTTTTGTGAACGTGGTTGAACTGGCCAATGGAGAAACAGTAGGTGGCGGCGCCATTGCTTCATCTTCCATTATGTACCTGATCCTGCCGATCATCATGGGTTTCCTGCTGCGCTACACCAAGCTCAGCCTGAAATGGGCGACGATCATCTTTTTACCGCTGGTCGGTGTGGCAATCTGGGCTGGCAAATATATCCCCGTGACCATATCTGGGATTGGTGATCTGTCACCGCAAAAAGTCTGGAACCTGATCATCATGGTCTACTGCATCATAGCGGCTATCGTTCCAGTTTGGGCTCTGCTTCAACCCCGCGGCCATCTGGGCGGTTACTTCATGTATGCCTCTGTAATCGTTGCGGCCATTGGTATTATTTTTGGCGGTTTCACGATTAAATACCCCGCCTTCACCAAGGCTTTCGGTGGAAATGACTTCTGGACTCCGATGATGCCAATGCTCTTCATCACCGTAGCCTGCGGTGCCTGTTCCGGTTTCCATGCCCTGGTTGGATCTGGTACCACTTCCAAACAATTGAAGAAAGAATCAGATGCCAAGATCATCGGTTACGGTGCCATGCTTCTTGAAGGTGTGGTTGCCTTGATTGCCTTATCTACCGTCATGATCCTGGCCAAAGACAATGAACTGCTGAAGAAATCCCCGAACTTTGTGTACGCCTCCGGTATCGGCGCCTTCATGCAGTTGATTGGTGTCAGCCCTGCTTTCGGTATCTCCTTCGGTTTGATGGCCTTCACGACCTTCGTGTATGACACCCTGGATATCTGCGTCCGCCTCGGCCGCTTCATTATTCAGGAACTCACCGGTTGGAAAGGTTGGTTTGGCCGCATTCTCTCAACAGCCATTATGGGTGGTCTGCCGGTCTTCTTAATGACTGTCAATATGACCGATGCAGAAGGGAAGCCCGTGGCTGCCTGGAGTATCTTCTGGAAAACATTCGGCGCTTCCAACCAGCTGCTGGCCGCTCTGGCCCTGATTGGCATCACTATCTGGCTGGTCAACACGGCCAAGAACAAAAAAGCCTGGCTGGTCACCTTCCTGCCTGCTGTCTTCATGTTCATCATGAGCACCTGGGCTTTGATCAACATGTTCATCCAGTACACCACCAAAGATGGCGCCTGGATCGGCTTCCCCGCCGGTGCGAACATCATCATCCCGATCACCTGTGCAATCTACGTTATTCTGGCAGTCTGGATGGCTGTGGAAACAATCAACGCCTTCAACAAATCTCACAAGGGCGGCGCCGGTACTGTTGTTGCTGAAAAAGCCTGATCCGTAGATTTTCCGTAATCCAAAAGAACCTGCCTTACATATCGGCAGGTTCTTTTTTTGATAATCAGTGTTTTAATGGTATTGAGAATTGCCCGTTCTGAGATTTTGTTTATACTTACCTGTAGATAGACAAAAAGGATTTTTTATGAGGGAGTGTCTTTGATGAAGTCGTCTATTCGTCTATTTTCATTTTTGATAATTATTGCCACAATTCTGGCCTGTAATTTCAATACCACATTATTGACACCGAGAACCCCCGTAACTGCCGTTCCCATTCCTTCTGCGGCAGCAGCAGAGATGACGGCCACTCCATCTGCAGGAGAAGGTGCTCCTGCAGAACAAGCCACAGAGAATGTTGAAGACGAAGATACAGATAATGTTCTTGATCCATGCTCACTGATCACGGCAGCAGAGGCGGAAGCAATCCTGGGCGAACCAGTTTCACCGGCAAAAGTACTGAATGGGTCCTGTGTATTTACCAATGCAAAAGATGGTATTTATTCTTTGAACGTTGCCACCGCGCAGAAAACCGATACATACTACATCCTGCAGAGTCAGGCCACGCTGCTGGGATTATCTGGAATTAACATCGATTCGGCCACATTGGATAAATTCAAAGCCATGGCACTTTCCACTGATTTTAAAGGATTCTTCACTGAACTCGTGCTTACCGCTAAGGGGTCAACGATCATGAATGCCCGGCTTTATAAGGGTGGCGGAAACGACCTGACCTATTGGGCATGGATCAAAGCGGCTCCCCGCCAACAGGGAGCCTATGTCGCGGTCAGAGGAGATACCCTTGTAAATATCAATATTGTGACCAGCGAAACCCAGAAGGAAGCTGACACGTTAAAAGCCATCAACGACCTGTCTGGTTCAATTTTCCGGAAACTTCCGAAAGAGTTCGATTCAGGACAACCCACACCATCCACATCATTCCTGATGCAACAAACTTCACCAACAGAGGAATTGGTATCATCATCCACACCTATGCCGGCCAATACCTCATCAACCGCCCCGACAGTCGTGTCAGATGGAAAAGCGGCTCCTACATTAATAGCACCGCCTGATGGAACTGTGAGTGATAATTTTCCACGCACATTAACGCTCACCTGGTCGCCTGTACCGGGCGCTGCCAGCTATCTTGTCGAGATCATGGCCTGCAGCAATTCCAACCCCAATGAGTGTTTCTCTCATCCGATGATCGAACAGACAACCCGAGAAACCACGACCACCAGTTATACCTTTAACTTCATCGGGGCTCAACCCGGCAAGTGGCGGGTTACTCCTATGGACGCCAACCGCAAATTGGGAACTCCGTCCGTCTGGTGGACGTTTAAGTATACAAAATAGCTGTCGCTCAAATTTTCGATGTGTTCAACAAGCTTCCCGGACAAAGTCGGGAAGTTTGTTTATCTTTGATTAATTCCCTTTTAACAAAGATTCGGCCGTCTGTTTCAATAACTGTAAATGGATTAGCGGAAGTAGTGAGTTTATATTCTCCAGACAGTTCTGTACGGCTCGGGTCTGCTCTTCAACAGGGGCATTTTCAATCATCATCGGCTGGCGGATATACAGATCAAAAGCCGTTTTTTCAATGCGCGTGATTTCCACTAATTTTTGTACTACTTCGTGCGCCACGGCCAAGGGAATACCCGCATCAAGGAAGTATTTCACAAACCGACAAATCGTTAAACAATAAGAAGGGAACAGATTGGGATCATCCGCGCTGGGGCTGATGATTTTCAGATTCACAAAATCTTTCACCAGGTCTTTGTCAAGGCCGATGCCTGTTATTTGCTCCAGGGTTACCGTGCTCTCGTTACTTTCATACGGTAAAAGAGTATTGATCCGGTTCAGAACATTCAATACGATTTCAGGAGCAGGCTCTTTTTCATCATTCATCAATTGTTTGATTTCTAATAAAGAAAAACCTGATCTTTTTAATAATCTGACCCTCTCCAATTTTCTAATGAACTCATCATCGTAATACGCCATATTTCGGGCGGATTTTTGCGGGAATGGGAGGATTCCTTCCCGAATGTAAAAATTAATCGTAGCTCGCGTGAAATTGGTGAGTTTCTCTAATTCACGCATTGGGATTTTCTTCTTGGCAGATTTATTTTCGTCTTTCATAAAACCTTCTATTAGCTGAGGTGAGATAGCAAAAGGAAGGATACAGGGGGTCAGATAAACATCAAATTCTTATTAGAACCCATCTTACCATATTGACAAACCCTATACATCTCACTATACTGTACCAAGTAATTAGTTCTACTTATTACTTATTATAAACGAGGTGATGGATTTGAACAGGCTTTTAAAACATGGATGGATTCCCGTGGTCATTTGGGTACTCATATTTACCGCCGTTATCCTGACCATGCCCGATATGGGGCTGTTGGTCCGAGAAAAAGGGCAGGTGGTTGTTGGCAGCACATATCCGTCTTCCATTGGCGATGACATTCTTAAAAAGATTAATAATCCGGGTTCAAAAAACGCCAAAGAGATCAGTGTTGCTCTTATATATTACAACCCCAACAAGTTGAATGATAAAGACAGATTGCAAATTAAAGTTCGGATGGATTTATTGGAGCAGATGAAAGAAAAGTACCACATCGTTTCGATGGACAATCTGTTCACAAATGAAGACCTCGCCGACTCACTCACATCCAAAGACGGTACCACAATCCTTGTCCCGCTAACCATCGACAAGGCAAACCGGTCAGTCAGCAATATCCGTGATGAGATCACCAATGTCAGTAAAGTGGATGGCGTTCAACTCTATACCACAAGCGCTGACCTGGTTACCGAAGATTTCATTCTGACTACCGAGAAAGGTGTAGAACAAACTGAAATTATTACCATCGTTTTCATCATTCTTGTTCTGCTGATCATCTTCCGATCTCCGATAACCCCATTTGTCACAATAATATCGGTGGGTCTTTCCTTCTTTACTGCCCTGAATGTGGTTTTACAACTGGTTAAGTTTGGGAACTTCCCTATATCCAGTTTCACAAAAGTGTTCCTCATTTTGGTGTTGTTCGGGATTGGAACGGATTACACCATGTTGCTTCTCATGAGATACAAAGAGGAACTATACAAAGGAATCGAGAAGAAAGAAGCAGTGTTGACGGCCTACAAAACTGCCGGCAAGACGGTTTTTCTAAGCTCGCTGACAATTTTGATCGGGTTTACCTGCCTGTATTTTGCCCAGTTCTGCACGTACCGGTCAGCCGCAGCCGTGGCTATTGGTGTCGCCATTTTACTTGTCGTGTTGTTTACGTTTGTTCCGGGCATGATGATCCTTCTGGGGAAAAACCTTTTCTGGTCGCCTTTCCATACAGAAGGGCATTCTGACAGCAAAGCCTGGCAGTGGGTTTCTGCCTTTTCAGTTAAATATCCGGGGATAACCCTGCTTTTCACCGTTTTGATTTGCGGATTGATTTTCTTCTATAACGATAACCTCTCGTATAACAATATGAAGGAGGTTGGGAAGCAATATTCCTCCATCACAGGAAACAATATTGTTACCGCACATTTCTCCAAAGGACAGGTAATGCCGGTAACCATTGCGATTGATAGCAAGAGCGGTCTGGATAACCAGATTGATCTGTCATCACTGGATAGTCTGACAGAAGCTGTCAAAAGAGTGGATGGGGTGGAAAAAGTATACAGTGTGACTCAGCCAAAAGGGGATCGTTTGAAAGAACTTTATCTGAACGACCAGGCTGATACATTGGATAACGGGTTGAATGACGCCAAAGATGGCCTCACTCAAATCCAAAACGGATTGCAGGATGCCATCAAACAGATGAACGCTTCCACAGATTCGATGGATTCCATTCAACAGCTTCAAGATGGCGCCAATGACCTGATCTACGGGTTGGACAAATTGACAGAAGCCGGGATTGAATTCCGCGATAAATTGAAAGACGGTTCAGGTTCGGCTGAAGAGTTGTCAAATGGTATTCAAAAAGTGGACAAGAGTATTGGCAGTGTTGAAAATGGGTTAACTCAACTCTATAACGGCTATACACAGATTTCAAACGGATTGGGGACGATCGATACCAACCTTCAGGGCATTATGACCGGATTGAGTGGAATTAAGACCGGCCTTGAAGGTATTGTCACCATGCAAGGACAGCTGGCTGCCAACCCGGCCTATGCCGGAACCTTGATGGTGGATCCGGTTTTTCAGACCATGGTAGGCACAACAAATGCCCTGAACAATCAATTTGGAACACTGCAGGCAGGCGTTAGCCAATTGGAAGCCGGTGTGGCACATGCCAAAAGCTCATTGGATACAGCCAATGCCGGACTGGCTCAGGCACAGGCAGGACTTTCCCAGATCAAATCAGGCACAAGCCAGCTCGCTGAAGGTGGTCTGGAGATGAATGACTCAATCAGCGGTGCCGCCCAGGCCCAATCGCAAATTGTTGATGGTATGGCCACTCTCGATTCAGGTGCCAAGAAACTACGAGAGGGTCAAAATCAATTGATCGATGGTCTGTCCAAATTATCGTCTCAGGTTAAAGAATTAAAGAATGGACTTAATGACGCGAAAAATGGTGTAACTACCATTAACGACGGCCTGGGTTCAGCCAATGACTATCTGACGAAATTATCGACTTCCAAGGTTTCAACGGGAACGTTTTACATTCCGGCAGACAAAATCCATGAGTCAGATTTCACCCGGTCAATGAATACCTATATGTCCAAAGACCGCAAAACAACAAAGATTTTGATCACATTGAACGTGGATCCATATACTCGCGATGGAATGAAAGTTGTTGATAACATCAGCAAAGTTGTTTCTGCTTTTGTTCCAAATTCCACGTTAAAAGATTCCTCATGGGGAATAACGGGTATTACGCAAACCAACAATGACCTGAAAGCCATGTCGTCCAGCGATTTCACTTTCGCAAGGGTGATCATGTTGATCGGTATTTTTATTGTGCTGATTTTTATCACCCGAGATATCTGGATGCCGATCTTTGTGATGATTTCACTCCTGGCATCTTACTTCCTGGCTATTTCATTATCCAGCCTATTCTTCCAACATGTGGCCCGGATTGGTGATCTTTCATGGAATGTTCCATTCTGTTCCTTCATCATGATCGTCACGCTGGGTGTGGATTACAGCATCTTCCTGATCATGCGTCATAAAGAAAATGAAAACATGAAGGAAACCGATTCCATCACACAGGCAGCCTTCAAAGTTGGCAGCGTCATCATCTCGGCCGGTTTGATCCTTTCAGGCACTTTTGCCTCCATGTATCCGTCAGGTGTTGATACCCTGATGGAAATTGCCGTGACCGTTATTGTGGGTATCGCCATGCTCTGCCTGGTCTTCTTACCGGTATTTATCCCAACCATGGTTTCTTTGAAGACCAAATTGATTGGTATCAAAGATTAACCGGAGTAAAGCAGAGAGAATCAAAAATGAATATCAGAATTCAGGAATATCTTTCCTCAAAATTTAGCTGGAGGTCTGGCATGTTGAATGGATTAATTAGAAAGAATTTTAGAAAAATCACTCTGGCATTTCTTGCCATATTGACTATTGGAAGTCTGAGTTTTGTTCCGTCCCAGTCAGTCTGGGCGGCTCGTTTGGCGAAGGCCACACCTATGCCAACAAATATCGCAATCGGTGATTCAGGCAGCATGAATATTGACGTAGCTGACGATCCAATCATGACAGTTGCCTATTCAGGAGATGGACATTACCTGGCGGCCGGATTCAAAAATGGAATCAGTTTCTACGATGCCAGTACGCAAAAATTTTTGAAGACTGTTGATCTGTCATTTTCAGAAAATGAAGCAGAACAACTGGTGTTCAGCCCAGATAACAAGATGATGGCAGCCATAACCCGGCATAAAGACTCATCTGAAAGTGCCACATCAACCGTGTACGTTTGGGATTTGACAGATTGGTCCATGCTTTTTTCCATTGAAGAGGGCCGCGGCGCCGTATCCGGTCTGGCCTGGAATTCCAAAAGCACTTTGTTGACCATATCACGTGATAAAACAGATGACAATGGGAATGCTGTTTTTATTTACAGTCTCGATGGTGCCCTTCAGGAATCACACGAATCACCACAGGTGAGCAGTCTGGCCATCCATACAGAGAAAGACCGCTTGTTCTACGGAAACCCGGATGGTTTCCTGTACATTTACGATACATCAGCCAGTCATTATCAAGGCCGGGTGAAATTTCATCCAGCCAACATAGACTCATTGGCCATCAATCCGGCTCAAAATCTGCTGGCGGCCGGTGATGAAGATGGCAACTTGATGATGCTGGATACCAGTAATGGAAATGCCTTCCTGTTAAAAGAAAAAGCGGTTTCATTCAAAAGCGGTGTGTCGCTTTCCCCGGATGGATCTTTGACCGCTTATTGCACATCGAAAGGGAATCTGGCACTGAGTCAGGTAAATGTTATCGAACCAATGCAAACCCTGTATTCGGGTACAGACAAAGAAAGCTGTAATGCAACTGCTTTTTCACCAGATGGCTCCATACTGGCAGGAGGTTTTACCGATGGAAACATGCGGCTTTACCGCGTGGATCGTACCAGCCTGAAAACTCCGGATCACACCGCACCATTCGCTCATGAGGTCTTACCATCTTCAACTCCCACCGTGAAATCAGGTATCTCTCTCAATGAAATACCGGTTCAAACTATACCAACTTTGTCAAAGGGTGCCATAGTTGATTCCAATTCCTCCGAAATTAAGGTTCTCGAGAAAAAAATCGAACTGGAAGATTTTATTTCCCTGTATCAAGATCAGCTCCAATACCCGGTGGAATTTTCAGGAACATCCAATAACACACTGCTGGCAAAAGATAGAACAGCTAAGAATCGGGCGGAAATTGTTGACGGTACGATTATTAATGTAATGGACGGAAACCGGCAGATCCATGTATCTCTGGCTGCGAATGGGTTGAATTTGACAACCATCACATTCAGCCCGAAAGATGACCTGATCGCCGGGGGTACTACTGATGGAACGGTCTTTATCTGGAACTATCTGACCGGTGAAAAGAAATGCGAAATCTTCACCACACCCAATAAAGTCAGGGCACTGAAGTTTAATCACGGTGGAAGTCTGCTGGCAGCCGGTTACGGAAACATGAAACTAGATTTGTTCTCTGTTGAGTCATGCACCCGGGCCGGTACATTGCCAGACACGGTGAAACCGGTCAACCAATTAACATTCAGCCCCGATGACCAGTACCTGGTCACAGCTGAAACCGATACAAGCGCCCAGGTATTCAAGATCAGCACGCAGGAATCATTGTTCAAATTCGTGCCTGATTTCTCTCGGAATGGCCTGTATTCGGCTGTCTATAATCCTGACCAGACTCTGGTCGCCGTGGGAAGTTACGAGGGTATATTGACCATCTGGAACGTGAACAGCCGGGAGCTATTGCTTCGTTTGTCAGTAGGATCAGACGATAATCCAATCACCAATCTATTCTTTTCGAAGGATGGGACGAAATTATTCGCCTGTTTGAAGGATAAGACTTGTTCCATTCTTGGAGTTCCCGCCAAATGACCGTTTTTACAGATCAATTATAGAAAAACAACTGTTTCACCTTCTTTACAGAAAAATCCCGATCAACTTTGATCGGGATTTTTTGAAAGTCAACTCAATGTTGAATATCCAACCATTCACAGGCATACTTTTCGAATGGCAAAAGATAATGATTTTCGTATTCAGTATGTACATACTCTATACTTACTGGTTTGTTCCATCGCAAAAAAGCCAGTAATTAAAAGGTAATTATGAATATCTCCCGCCATACTGCAATATTTATGAACCGGTTACCGTCCATGTTCACCAGATGGAATTTTTCGGTCTGGAAAGATGGCTGGCAATTTTCGGTCAGGTGGGTAAAAAACCCGATGGTACCATCCACGAAGATACAGTGGAACTATTGGAAGTTACACTCGAAAACTTTAAACTGGATTTTGCTGCCGTCGGAAGTAAAAAATCTGTCCTGGTTAAGGTCACATTTAAACGGGTGTGAGAAATGAATCCAATGAACGGACGGGATTTTTCAGATCATGGTTCAGAGATAATAAACTCTGCATGATGTTATTATATGTGGCAGGGTTGTCATTCCTTCAATCCAAAGAGGGAATCGATGCCTGAGCCAGCAGCAAAAGTCAACAGGAGTAATGATGAAGGAAATTAAGAGAGTTGCCATTCTGGGTGCAGGTGCTATGGGGGCCTATTTTGCCACCCGTTTCTTTGATTCTGGTTTTGAAACCTGTCTGATCGCCCGCGGCCAGCGAAATGGAAAATTGACCCGGGATGGGTTGATAGTTAATGGGAAGAAATACCTGATTCCAGTTGTTGATCCGGATACAGCAGATTCCCCGGTGGATTTAATCATTGTTGCGTTAAAGCACCACCACTTGCAGGAAGCAGCCCGCGGACTGAATAAACTGGTCGGGAATTCTACGGTTTTCCTTTCTGTTATGAACGGGCTTGAAAGTGAAGAAATCCTCGGATCATTCTATGGAATGGAAAAAGTTGTTTATGCCATTTCCCTGGGCATTGACGCCGTCCGCGTAGAAAATCAGATCGTTTTCACCACACCCGGCATCCACTACTTTGGTGAAGCAAAAAATGAAACCCATACACCACGGGTGGAACAAATTCGCCTTGCTTTTGAAAAAGCTGGAATTGCCTATAAAATTCCTGAAGATATGATGCGCTGGTTATGGTGGAAATTCATGGTGAACGTGGGCATCAATCAGGCCTCCGCCGTCACCCGAATGCGGTATGCCGCCTTTCAGAAATCTCCAACAGCCCAGCAATTGATGGAATCTCTGATGCGAGAAGTTATTATTTTGGCTCAGGCAGCCGGAATTGATCTGACAGAGGAAGACATTACCAACTGGTACCCGGTATTGAACAGACTCTCCCCTGATGGTAAAACCTCCATGCTGCAGGATATTGAAGCCGGTCAAAAAACCGAGGTGGAAGTTTTCAGTGGAAAGGTGATTGCTCTGGGGAAACAATATGGCATTCCCACTCCAGTTAACGAAACGGTCTTCCGTATCATAAAATTACTGGAACAGGGGTATGGAGTTCAGTAAGCACGTGTAAGCGGACTTCGATCAAATATGCTAGAATGCCCTCCATTAAGGGAGAGGTGATTTAATGACAGAAAAGAATGTACAAAACAGCCGCAAAGGCCTGGTCATTCTGGCCTTTATTGCTTTTATCGCGTTAGGACTCCCCGATGGATTGCTGGGAGTAGGTTGGCCATCTGTCCGGTCTGAATTTGGTATTCCACTGGATTCACTGGGAATGCTTCTGTTCACTTCCACAACCGGATACCTCACAGCCAGCTTTCTCAACGGAAAATTGATCTCACGATTTGGAGTGGGTGGGGTGCTGGCAGGAAGCTGCGCCCTCACCGGCGCCACATTGATTGGATATTCACTGTCAGCTAACTGGTGGTTCATGGTCGCATTGGGATTATTTGCCGGTCTGGGAGCAGGCGCTATTGATGCCGGTTTGAATACATATGTTGCCGCCAATTTCCACCATGGGTTGATGCAATGGCTCCATGCCAGTTATGGGATTGGAATCACATTCAGCCCATTGATCATGACCTTTGCTGTAAATTCGCTGAAATCTTGGCGTATTGGTTATGATATTGTTGGGATTTTCCAGATTGTGCTGGCAATTTGCTTTTTTATTTCACTGCCCCTCTGGAAAACAGAAAAGAAAGCGGAGGATTCATCAGAAAACCGCAAACTTACAGATTACAAGACATCATATCTAGAGACGTTCAAACAACCCAGGGTATGGCTTGGCTTCCTGCTCTTCTTCATATACACCGGTGCAGAAGTCTCTCTCGGTGCCTGGGCATATACACTTTTAACTGAAAGCCGCGGGATTGAACCGGTTGTGGCAGGTATGCTGACCGGCAGTTACTGGGCTTTATTCACCATCGGCCGTTTTTCTGCCGGCCTCTACACCCGCAGGATCAAATTACAGACGTTGATGTATATCAGTATTCTCGCTGCCATGCTCGGGGTCATCATGCTGTGGTGGAATCCGGTCAAAATCATCAGCCTGATTGGTGTCGGTCTGGTAGGTTTGGCCATCGCACCCATCTTCCCTGGATTGATGTCTGGAACAAGTCAGCGGGTGCAACCGAAATTTGCCGCCAATGCCATTGGTATGCAGATGAGTGCTGCAGGCATCGGTTCCGCCGCCATACCAGCTCTGATTGGCATCACAGCAAAAAATTATTCATTGGAAGTGATTCCTCCCTGTTTGTTTACGCTTTTCACCATTCTTCTGGCGGTATACGCCTATACATCTGTGACTGGCAGACAGGAACAGGCAGAAACACAACAATCCCCTGCTCTGGATAATGCCTGATTGATGAGAATAATTCGCTACATCTTCCCGAACCCTCGAAGCGTTTTATGAAGGTGATGGAAGAAAACATTAGATCACTGACAGGCAAGAGAAGGTAAGAACCTTTCATAGCGGAGATTGATACCATTCTCCGCTTTTTTCTTCACACACGTACCATACAATACAACGGTTCGGAATAGCCCCTTTTGGGGAATACATACAAAGACAAGCATAAAATGATTTTTTGTCTTTATTTTAGGTCGATCTTCACATCTGCCGGCATGCCGGGTTTCAGATCCAGATCAGGATTGGGAATGGTCAATTTGACGGCGTAAACCGTGTCCTTGCGCCCTTGCACAGTGAGGGCATTGCGCGGAGTAAATTCCGCCTGATCTGAGATATAGGTGACCTGCCCGATATATGTTTTTCCCGGAAATGAATCAACTGTCACAGAAAGTTCCTGTCCAAGATAAATCTGTCCATAGCGGTCTTCAGGAATATAAACTGTCAATGTGACCATATGCAAATCTGCCACTACCAGCAGGGCGCCGCCTGCTGTGGTGATTTCACCTGGATCAGCCGCCCGCATTAATACCAGGCCATCAAGCGGTGAACGGATGCTGCCGGTGGAAATGCCGGTCCCTTCTTTGACCACAGCCAGCAGCTGATCTTTCTTCACCTTATCACCTTCATTCACCAGTACACGGTCAACAATTCCACCCGTCACCACACCAAGACGCACTTCGTTGGCTTCTATAGACCCTGAAACCGTCAATTGACGATTCAACACAGAGTTTTGATACATGACATATATGCCATAGATCAATGCTCCCAGAATAATGATAAATACAGGTATGAATCGCTTGCTGTTTTCTGGCATTCTGCTCCCTGACCCATTAATATTGTAGGATCTGATTCTTTCAAACGCAAAAATTTTTACTGCGACACAAGGGACATAAATGTATCTTCCATGACTGGAATGGACGATTCCACCCGAATATTGTGGATATCTTCCGCCTTAAATCGGCATTCCAACTCTTTTCTGGTGATTGCATTCTTTGCGAGAATACGCAGGTGGTCGCCTGCCAGGCTGGCACGAATGACTCCCTCTGTTTTACCCATCACGTCCAACAGCGGGAGCAGTCTATCTGCCTGCTCGTTCTCTTTGCCTTCAAGAAACACTTCCCACATTTTTCCCGGGAGTAACGCTTTGAGATTGTTTGGGGTATCCAATGCCAGCAGTTTCCCGAAATTCAAAATCCCCACCCGGCTGCAATATTCGGCTTCATCCATGTAATGCGTGGTGACCAGAATCGTGATCCCTTCAGCAACAAGACTGTAGATCAGATCCCAGAAGGCCCGTCTCGCGGTAGGATCTACACCTGAGGTCGGTTCATCCAGCAATAACAATTTTGGATGATGAACAATAGCCACCGCCAGAGAGAGCCTCTGCCGCCATCCGGCAGATAATGTGCGTACCAACATAGTGGCAATGACGTCAAGTCCAAGCTGTTCCAAAAGCTCGTCCACCCGCTGACCGTTGCGAACCCCGTAGACTCCGGCGTAGAATTTCAAGTTTTCGCGGGCAGTCAGGTCATTGTAAAGAGCGAATTTCTGTGACATATACCCGGTGTTGGCGCGAATCAAATCTGACTGGGAGGCTGAATCAAAACCCAGTACATTGGCTTCCCCTTCACTTGGACGGATCAATCCAAGCAGCATGCGGATTGTGGTTGTTTTCCCGGAGCCATTGGGACCCAGGTATCCCACAACCTGGCCGGGTTCAATATCAAAACTGATATGATCCACTGCCGTGAAATTGCCAAAACGCCGGGTCAGATTATGTACAGAAATAACAGCCATTAAGGTTTCTCCCCATACCCGGCATCGTTCATAGACATGCCTTCTCCAGCCAAGTCGATAAATACATCTTCCAGAAGAGGTGGAATTATCTCGATTTTTTCAATTGATCCACCGGCAGAGTGGATTCGTTTACTCAATCGTCTTTTTACATCCTGCGCTTTGCCAGGTAAAACCCGTAAATGCAGGCGGTCTCCAAAGCGTTGAACATCCTGCACATCGGTATCAAAATGAGAGGATTCCAGCAGTACATTCATCGGACCGCCCGCCAGTTCCAAAATCCTGTCATCCAGCATCTTCCGCAAATGACTTGGACTCCCATCCTGAATGATGCGTCCACTGCGCATGAATCCAATATGCGAGCAGCGTGAAGCCTCATCCATATACGGTGTGCAGACCAGAACGGCCATCCCCTGTTCGCCAGCCAGACGGATCACCAGCTGCCAGAAATCCTGCCGGGTGACAGGGTCAACTCCAGTGGTGGGCTCATCCAACAGCAACAGACGCGGCCGGTTGACCAGTGCACAGGCCAGCCCCAATTTTTGCTTCATCCCGCCGGAAAGTTTTCCGGCAAGGCGGTTTTCAAACGCATCCAGTCCGACAAAAGCCAGGTTTTCACGGGCACACGGGAGCCAGTCTTCTGAAGAGAGCCCGCGGACTTCGGCCAGGAAACGGATATTTTCCAACACCGTCAGGTCTTCATAAAGGGAGAATTGCTGAGAAAGGTAACCGATCGTTTCACGAGCCTGTTCCGCCTGATGATCCAGTGAATAACCTCCGATCATCACTGAGCCGTTATCGGGCTTGAAAGCACCGCAGATCAGACGCAATGTGGTGGTCTTACCGGCTCCATCCGGTCCAACCAGACCATAAATCTGTCCAGCTTGAACAGTAAGGCTTACATCGTTCACCGCCTTAACAGAACCGAATGATCGGTAGAGATGGTCTACAACCAAAAAAGGTTCGGGCATGGTTAATCCAATTGCTTCTTGAAACGAACAGCCGTAGCTGCCATAACGACAATGGCAAAGAAACACAGGGCCAGAATTTCAGGCAGCAAAACATCAGCACCGGTTCCTTTCAAAACAATACCGCGTGTAATGATCAAGAAATATCGAAGAGGGATGAGATAACTGACCGCCTGCAAAAAAGTCGGCATGGCCGCCAGGGGAAACATAAATCCGGATAGGAAAATACTGGGCAGAAGGGTAAACATGGTGGTCAGCATGGCCTCCTGCTGGGTATTGGCCACCGTGGAAATCAACAATCCAATCCCCAGCGTGGTGACGAGGAAAAGGCACGACAGCACCAGGAGCAACATGAGACTACCGTTTATGGGAACATCAAACAACAATACACCCGCCACCAGGATTTCGATCATGTCAAAGAAGGCAATCAATACATACGGCACCATTTTCCCGGCCACCAGTTCCCAGGAACGGATAGGGGTGACGATTAATTGTTCGATGGTGCCGCGTTCCCGTTCACGAACAATGGATGTGGACGTAAGGAAGGTGGTGAGGAATTGCAGGATCATGCCGATGAGCGCCGGAATCATGTAATACGCCGTGATCATGCCGGGGTTGTACCATACCTGGGTTCGCACATCCACCGGCATCTGGGTTTGCGTTTCACGCATGGTCCGTTGTGCCACAATTTTTGTTGACTGCGACTGTCCCACCATGATGGCCGCCGTTAAAGCGGTGCCGGAAACATTGGGGTCAGATCCATCAATAATAAAAGCTATTTGTCCCACCCGCCCCGCAACAATTTCTCTCCCGTAATTCGGAGGAATAATCACGGCTGCCCGGGCTTGATTGCTTTCGATCAGATAATTCATCTCATCTTCAGATGTGATGTAATACTCAAGTTTGAAATAATCGGAAGCCCTGTAAGCATCCAGTAGGGCGCGAGATTGACCCGAGCGATCGCGGTCAAGCACAGCCAGCGGAATATTGCGCACATCATTGGTAATGGCATACCCGAGCAGGAACAGCATGACCACCGGATAGATCAGCGTGAGGATAAGCGTCCGCGGATCGCGTACGATTTGAATAAATTCCTTGCGGATCAGGGAAAACAGTCGCTGTTTCATACCGGGTTATCAGACAGATCACCGGAATTTTCCAGAATGCCATTTAAGTAAAGGTCGACAAATTGATCCAGAACAGCTTCACTGGAAGCTACTGAAGGTAGGTTTTTTAAAAGAACCCCGGTTATGTAATATGAAAAGAAAAGACCAACAAAGGAACGAAGCAGAACAGCCGGAGGGAAATTGCGCAAACGGCCTTTTTTCCCGGCAAATATGTCTTGAAGCGAAATAAGATGGGGAAGAATAGCTTCGTAAAGGTCAGGCACATGCACCGCCTTAAATTCCACAAGCTCAATGAACATGAGATTGAACAAATCCGGCCGGTTCAATAATTCTTGAACCAAAAGCCGGGCGGCGGAACGGACAATATCGGCTATAGAGTCTCCCTTTACCGTGTCCATCAACGGCAAAATATCATGATATGGGTGGCGTTCCCGAATAACCGCCACCCATATATCCTCTTTGGTTTCAAAATGATTGTATATAGCACCCACTGTCACGCCAGCCTTCTGACTGATCTCGCGCATAGGGGTGGCATTGTATCCATTATCAATAAAGAGCTGGTAGGCAACATCAATGATCCGTGAACGGGTTAATGCACTCTTCTCGCGGCTTGATCGGGGCATGGACTCACCTGAGGGCTTGATTTAGATAACGAACATTCGTTATCTATTATAGATTATTGCCTTGCACTCTTCAAGAGGTAAAACGGGCAATCGTACTTCTATGATTTTGATAGAAATCGAATAAGTATGGCAAATTCCAGGCGGTTCCGGTCATTATTTCCAACGTACACCTCTCAACGGATGGCCTTGAAAGGACCTTGAAAAGACAACCGTGAAAGGATTTGCGCCATTTCACGGGGTGTTTCCCGGCAACCATTATTCAACCAGGCTTGAACCACCCCCATGTGCGCCGCCGCCACATATGATATCAGGTATTCACCGGGTACCAGAAGGTCATTTTCGCTTTTATGGTGGGCAAAGCCGATGAAATACAAATTGGATTCGATGGCTTTTTTCAGACGCCCCTGAAAATTCGGATTCGCTTTTAACCCGAGTATGGCATGCATCATTCGTGATCGTGCCTGAATATATTCAAAAAGCGCGATGATGATCGGGTGCGGTCGGTCTGAAATCATGTATTCCTCCAGTCCCAGACTATCTTCGCGTATCAAGATTTGTTTCATATCTTCGATAATTTCAGTTTCGGTTTGATCCAACAGATCAAATTTGTCATGATAATGCAAATAGAATGTCCCCCGGTTAATATTCGCGCGATCAGTGATGTCTTTAATGGATATCGCTTCGAATCCTTTTTCTTCCATCAGGTCAATCAGGGCTTCCCGGATGGCATCCCTGGTACGGACAATACGGCGATCCAAACCTGTTGAAGTTTGCATATCATCCTTTTTGTTATTCGACACATGCTGAAATTGTGTCGATTATCAGACAAAATTTAATGTTTTGATTATTGATTCTCATCCCTGACGATATTATACTTTTGGCTAAATAAATAATCAACACAGTGTCGTATATAAAGGCGGTCAATAGAGCAAAACAGAACACCCGGTAAATTCGTATACAGAAGCAAGGGACGTTAAAAATGAAAAACGGATGGAACAGCAAACTGGCATTTGTATTAAGTGGGGGCGGTTCACGGGGCGCACTCCAGGTGGGGGCATTACGGGCTTTGATCGAGGCGGGTTACCATCCAGAGCTGGTGACCGGCACATCCATTGGAGCTGCTAATGCTGCTTTCCTGGCTGTTCATGGTTACACTCTTGCCGGAATCGAAAAACTCGAAAAGATCTGGATGTCAACCATTGACCATAACTTGTTGCCGTCCAATCTGTGGTGGCAGACCATGCGGATCCTTTTCAAGCATCCGGATGGTTATTCTGTAAACAAAATCCGTGAATTTGCCATCCAAAGCGGGCTGACGCCTGATTTGCGGTTCTGTGATCTCGACACTGTGTACCTTTATCCGGTTGCCACCGATTTAAATGCCAGCGAACAAATTATCTTCGGGCTGAATCCCCAAGACTCTGTTCTGGATAGTATTCTGGCATCTATGACCTTACCCCCGTGGATGGTACCTTTCGAAAAAGATGGCCGGTATTTAATGGATGGTGGTGCAGTTAGCACATTGCCAATCGAAGCCGCACTCCGGCAGGGTGCCACAGAAATCATTGCACTCGACCTGTTTAACCCGCGGGAAGAAGATGACACTACCTCGCAGGGCATCCGTCCTTTCCTGTGGAAATTGGATCGGACCGTGGAAAATCGGCAAATTGAGATGGAACTAAAACTGGCCGAAGCCAGAGGAGTTGATGTCAAACATATTTCACTGATCAGTGATCCGCCCGTTCCTATGTGGGATTTCCGTCAATCCATTGAATTAATGGAACAGGGATACCGTATAACTCAAGAGGCTATGAAAACCTGGCAGCCAGTCGAACAACCTGCCTGGTGGAGCCCAACCCGGATCAAATCTATGATGGCTGGATTGGTGAATATTCTGGATTAGCAGTTTACAGGCAGGTTAATTTCACCACTCAGGCCTGTCTGTTTGTGGAATACCTGTCACATTTATTCCACCACTGTTAAAGATGCCCGGCGTGCCGGCAAGATCACCTTCCGGTATGTGAATAATACAACCCACACCATCACCAATGCGCTGAATACGCCGGGTGCCCAGACACCCAACTGTTGTAATAAAAATCCGCCTATCGAAGGAGCGATTACCCGGGTAACGGCTTCCAGTGAGGAAGCTATTCCCAGAATTCCGCCCACTTCTTCACGGCTGACGGATTTACTAATGGCACTTTGAAGGACGGTATTCAAGACACCTCCTGACAATGCCATGGGAAGTAAAACTACCAGTATTGGAATGAGGCTGGAGGTAAACGACCAGGCAAAAAGAGAAAACGCCATCAACCACACACCGGTAATAATCAAAACGTTTTCCTTAAATCGGTGGGTCAAAGGACCAATGAGCGCTACCTGGGTTATGACAGACAAAACACCCACATAAGCCAGGATATACCCGGTTGTCTGTGACGAGAGTCCAATCGCCTGTGCAAATAACGAAAAAATACTCTGAAACATGGCAAAAGCGAGTCCATAGAAAAAGCGAATATGCAGCAAGGGACCTATTCCCGGGCGTTGTAAAGCCTCTACCAGTGCATTCAAGGTAAACGGCGGTTTTTGCCGGTTTCGGGCAGATTCGCGGACTTCCCCGACGAGTGACTCAGGGAGCAGGAAATAGATCAGACTCAGGTTGAGAAACGAAACAGCTGCCGCTGTAAATGCCGGTATATCAAAACCCCATTTTGACAACAGGCCGCCAGTGGCGGGGCCAATAATAAAACCCAATCCGAACGCCGCACCAATAATCCCCATGCTGCGGGCACGGTTCTTTTCATCGGTGATGTCAGCAATATAAGCCTGAGCGACAGTAATGTTTCCACCCGTCAGGCCATCCATTATCCGGCTGATAAACAACACACCTATGATGAAACTGTTCGTCCATTCAGGGGCAAAGACACCTGCCAGAGCCCGGCCGATGGGATCAGCAAAACCCAGCAGAATAAAACCTGTAAATGTACCGGCTACCGAAAACAACAATATCGGTCTTCGTCCGTATCGGTCAGAAAGTCTCCCCAGAATTGGGGCACCAATCAATTGTGCGGCTGCATAAGAAGCCACAAGCAAACCAACAATGGCAGCATTTGCTCCATACCCTTCAGCATAATATGGCAGCAACGGTAAAATCAGGCTGAAGCCCAACATATCTACAAACACGATAAAGAAAATGGCTAGTAATCTCGACCTGTTCATACAAATCATTCCATAAGAAATTTGAATTTTCATTATGGTATCTGTATTGAGTCGTACGTTCCATATCCTGTATAGTGTTTGATCAGGCTCTGACCAGTTTTTTTTTACAGAAACCTTTGTGCTATATTCCGAACTTCGCTATTCTCATCCATCCCGGCTTGCTGTATCAGATCATCCGGGATATTCATCCTTAATTGACCAAGACTGCGAACTGCTTCCCAGCGATGTGCCGGTATTTGACCATCACGAATAATCGCGATCAAAATTTCTCGAACCTGATTGGATGGGAATGACTGGAAAGCCCTGATAATTTTCCACCGCATTACCGGGTCAGTTTCTGTTTGGGGATAGGCAGCCAACAATGCCGGCTCTGACGGATATTGTTTAAAATAGAATGCGATATGGCCGATTCCATCTATTGCCTCTAGTCGGCCGTTCCGTTCACCATTTTGCAATACGTCTTCCAGAAATGGCAGGGCAACCGGACCAATACGTATGATGGTTCGAACTGCCAGGTCTCTGGGAAGTGGATAACTCTTTTTATAGAAACCCCTCTCAGGCAGAGATTCGTGCCGGTTATTTCCAACCATCCCGATCAAAGTCACCAGGTCTGGCAGGACCGGTTCTCCAATGGCAGCCAGAGCTTCACAAACTGCGAGCCGCGGATATAACGCCTTTTCAGTTAAAAGAGATGAACACAAAAAAGGGACAGATGCAATGCATTTACGTTCTCCCAGTATACGTGCAGCTGATGTGCGAAGAGTGGGCAGTTTGTTCTTAAGCAACTCAATCAAATCGTCATCTGATAATCTTTCATTCTGAGTTTTCTCTTTGTCTGTTGCTTTACCTCTGCCCAGGCAGCCATCATTGATATCAACCATTTCCATCCCTTTTGCCATATAGCACAAATTTCCTTCTGACCGCGTTGAAGACTAAAATAGTACCATCAGACACCGGGAGTGAAAGTATGAATACCGAAGACATCCAACATCTCAGGGCAGCCATCCGCATGGCGGCAAGTGCACGAGAACACGGCAACCATCCTTTCGGGGCGGTTCTGGTGGATGAAACCGGTCAGATTATTCTGGAAGCAGAAAACACCGTGATTTCCCAACATGATATAACAGGTCACGCTGAAACCAACCTGGTACGACTGGCCGGGCAGCAGTTTTCATTCGATAAGCTGGCTCGATGTACACTTTATGCCAGCACCGAACCATGTGCCATGTGTGCCGGGGCTATTCACTGGAGTCACATAGGGCGGGTGGTGTACGCCCTCAGCGAAGAGGATCTATATGCCATCGTTGACCCATCACCTGAACATCTGTTATTACACTGCCGTGATGTATTTGCTCACAGCCGCCAACCGATGGAAGTAAGCGGTCCATGCGCAGAATTGACATCCGATGCGCGGGCAGTGCATGAAGGGTTCTGGAAATAGTATCCATTTGGAGGATCAACATGTCATCATCAAAAGATACAGTGGATTTTATTCTTGAACAAATGCAAGGGGCAGGAAATGTCACCGCGAGGAAGATGTTTGGGGAATACGGTCTGTTCTGCAATGGAATCTTTTTTGCCGAAATATGCGATGACAGCCTGTTTATTAAACCCACCAATGGAGGAAGGATTTACATAGGCGATGTTGATGAAGCCCCACCCCATAGTGGTGCTAAACCATTCTTTCATATTTCAGGAGATCGGTGGGACGATGCCGATTGGTTGTGCGGTCTGGTCAGGGTGACTGTAAAGGAACTGCCCCTGCCAAAAAAGAAATAATTGTTTAGGTAAAACAGAAAGAATTTTGGAGAATACCATGAACGAAGTGCTTGAAACCATTCACAACCGCAAGTCCATTCGGGCATTTGAAAATAAACCCGTGCCATATGATGTAACCGAAACTCTTTTGCAGGCCGCCATGCGGGCTCCCACGGCAGGAAATATGATGCTTTATACCATCCTGAAGATTGACGATCAGGAATTGAAAGACAAGCTGGCCGTTTCGTGTGACAACCAATCTTTCATAGCCCGGGCACCGCTCTTGTTGGTTTTTCTGGCTGACTATCAGCGCTGGTATGACTACTTTCTGCACTGTGGTGTGGAAGAACTCTGCCGGACGCGCAACCTGAACCTGCGCAAGCCGGGTGTGGGCGACCTTATGCTGGCTGTAAATGACACATTGATCGCCGCCCAGACGACCGTGATCGCCGCAGAAGCTCTCGGATTGGGATCGTGTTATATCGGGGATATTCTGGAGAAGTACGAATACCACCGCGATCTTTTCCACCTGCCGAAATATGTGCTGCCGGTGACCATGCTGTGCATTGGCTATCCGCGCGAAGATGCCGCCGAGCGGGTGAAATCGCGCCGGTTTGACGAAAAATATATTGTCCAGCGCAACCGGTATTACCGGCTCGAAGGTCTGGAGCTGGATATGATGTTCAAAGAGAGTACCCGGTCAAAGCTGGTTGATGGAGCTGTCAATGCCGGTCAGGATTTTTATCTGCGCAAGTTTGCATCGGAATTCAGCGTGGAGATGACCCGGTCTGTTCAGGCTATGATGGAAAGTTGGAGTCAATGACAATGTTAGAATCTTACCTTTCAGCCAACAGGAGGAAAAACGTTGACATCCCAATCTGAACGCAACGCATTGGTCGCCCAGATCAAGAATTTTCCCATAGAACTCGAAGCTCTTCTGGCGCAATACCCTGAAACCATGTTTGATATCCCGGTCAAACCCGGCGAGTGGACAATCCGGCAGATCGTTCATCACCTGGCGGATGCCCATATGAACGCTTTGATCCGCATGAAGCTGGTGCTGACAGAAGATAAACCGATTCTTAAACCATATGATCAGGATAAGTGGGCCCGGCAAGCGGACATAGAATTACCCATCCAATCATCGCTGCTCATACTTCGCGGCCTGCACGAACGCTGGGCGGAACTTCTTTCCAATTTACCCGATGATGATTGGAACCGGGCCGGCATTCATCTGGAAAACGGGTTGGTGACCCTTGACCAACTATTGAAATTGTATTCCGGACACGGTCAGACTCACCTTGACCAGATCCGTCAACTTTCTGTCAGGCAAAGTACGCAGGGATGAATATCCAATTTTTTCCAGACTCTAATGCCTTCCATCAGTGGCTGGCGGAAAACCATAGCATTGTTCCGGAACTCTGGGTGGGATACTACCGAAAAGAATCCGGAAAGCAGAGCATCACCTACCCCGAATCTGTGGATGAAGCCCTGTGTTTTGGCTGGATTGATGGTATCCGCAAGAAACTGGATGACGAGAGCTATACGGCACGTTTTACACCCCGTA
Source organism: Leptolinea tardivitalis (assembly GCF_001050275.1). Classification (GTDB taxonomy): domain Bacteria; phylum Chloroflexota; class Anaerolineae; order Anaerolineales; family Anaerolineaceae; genus Leptolinea; species Leptolinea tardivitalis. The sequence continues at coordinate 145,807 of NZ_BBYA01000009.1, read as the reverse complement.
GACCGGAAAGTCTGTGGAGTCCGTTCAATATCAAACGGGTCCAAGAATTATTAGCGCTTGGCCGCATGCAGCCTGCCGGGCTGTCTGCCTATGACGTTCGCAAAGAAAAGATATTTGGGGAATTCTCTTATGCCAACCGCAGCGAGGAACTGGCCGAACCGTATGCCAGCGTATTCAAACAGCATGAGATTGCCTGGCAATACTACCTTTCCCAACCGCCATCCTACCGGAAGGTGGTCAACTGGTGGGTGGTCTGTGCAAAAAAAGAAGAGACCCGGATGAAGCGGCTGGAAGAATTAATCACCTGCTGCAATGAAGCCCGGATGATTCCGGCCATGCAAAAACTGAAAAAGTCCCGCTGATATATTAACCAATTGTTGTGGAGTATACTTACAGGGTAAGCACAATACTTACACTGTAAGCATATCTCGGGAATAAAAGGTTGGAGGCTGCCATGCTGCGTCGTTTATTTAAAACCGGAAACAGCATTGTTCTTTCTTTACCGCGTGAAGTGCTCGATGGATTGAAACTGGCGGATGGAGATGAGGTTAACCTCGAGCTGGAATCTGAAGAGCATCGTCTTCTGGTCACCAAGGTAGAAAAGCCGCTGACATCTGTGGGAGTGGATGAAGATTTTGCCGGTCATCTGGCCGAATTCATTCAAGAATATCGGTCTGCGCTGGAAGAGCTGGCACAATGACGCTCTATTTAACCCCGCAGCAGGTTCTCTTTATCCACCACCGTTTGATGCGCGAAACCGGCGGTGACATCGGTCTACGCGATCTGAACTCGTTGAAAACCGTTCTCACCCGTCCCGGTCAGTTGGAGAAAGAGAAAGAACTCTACCCCGGTTTATATAAAAAATCTGCCGTACTTCTGGATGGGCTGGTTAAGGAACATCCCTTCCTGGAAGGGAATAAACGCACCGCTATTGCCGCTGTTGACCTGTTCCTGCGCATCAACGGGCAGCGGCTGGCAGCGGATGAAATGGAGATGGTTCGCTTTGTTCGAAAATGCGCCGGTTCACCGGTCAGTCTGGAATTTATCACAGCCTGGGTGTGGCAGTATGCCCGCCCCCTCCGGCCGGTGAATATCGCGTCACCATCAACTGTCTGAAACAGGAGCTTTCAACGATGAAATCACTACGATTCAAAAAGATCGATGCCTTCACGGGAGCCGGTTCATCAGGAAATCCAGCCGGATACATCTGGATGGACCAGGCAGGCGATTTGACCGAACAGGAGATGCAGCAAATCGCCGCCGAATTGAAAGGATTTGTCAGCGAAGTTGGTTACATCTACCCGGATGGTGATCGTTTTATTCTCCGGTATTACTCGTCAGACTGTGAAGTGGCCTTCTGCGGTCATGCCACCATTGCCATAATGTATGATTTGTTAAAATCGACCGAGCGGGGGAAAGCGGCCCCGGAAGTGACCATTCAGGTAAAAGCCGGGAATCTGACTGTTTATAACCACCTGGCTGACGAGGATTCTGTTTATATTACGGCTCCCTCTCCGAAATACCTGAAATGCCCTGTTGCATCTCACGAAATAGCGGAAGCACTCGGAATTTCTCTCTCTGAAATCAATTCCGATTTACCCATCCGTCTGATTGACGGTGGTCTGCGTACCTTGCTCGTTCCCATCAAAGGATTGGATCCAATTCTGAAAATCTTCCCCGATCAGGAAAGACTTCGTCAATTTTCTTTATCGAAAGATTTTGATATCGTGCATGTATTCACCGATGAAACAGCCCAGCCAGATAATAGGTACCGAACCCGCGTATTTCCTCCCCGTTTTGGCTATCTTGAAGACCCGGCTACCGGTTCTGGTAATTCCGCTTTCGGGTACTACCTGCACGCCGAAAACATCTGGCCGGGAGATTTCTCCATTGAGCAGGGTCCCAGCCGGAACAACCCGAACATTGTCAAATTGAAAAGCAAAATGGCCGATGGAGAAACGCGAATTTTGTTCGGCGGCCGTGCCACAACACGGATAGAAGGAAATTACCTGTTAGAGTCTTTGTAAGAAGACCTGAAATCTGATTCGATGGAGCACTCGAACATTTTTAACGCGCACAGAAAATCGTCTGCCTTGTTCCGCAAAAAAGACGATTTAAGATATAGATACACATTCGGTCATCACGTTCAACTTGACCGCAGCCGTTGAGGTTTTATGAAAAAAATTGCCATTCTTGCTGATATTCATGGAAACATCCTTGCCCTTGAACAAGTGGTGGCAGATTTCCAAAAACGCGGGGTTGACCAGGTGGTCACACTGGGGGACCTGATCTCGGGGCCACTCTGGCCTCGGGAGACAGCTCAATTTTTGATGAAACAAAGCTGGTACCAGGTTGCCGGCAATCATGACCGCCAACTGGTAAAGAAGGATCCCTCCACATACGGATTGACAGACCAATACACCGATGCAATTATCCATCAGACAGAACGCGATTGGCTGCGCTCTCTGCCGGTGTCGAGGATAATCAATGACGAGATTCTTTTATTTCACGGAACACCGCAGAATGACAGTCAGTATTTACTGGAAACCGTTCAAAATGGAAGTATTTTTCTTTCGAGCCATAACGAAATCAAAACCCGCCTGGACGGGCATTCCTGCAAGATTTATCTCTGCGGCCATACCCACATTCCCCGCTGTGTCACTCTGGCCGATCAAACCCTGATCGTAAATCCCGGCAGTGTTGGACTGCCTGCATACACCGATGACCAGCCGGAAAAACACAGGGTGGAAACCGGTTCTCCCTGTGCCCGATATGCCATTATGGAACAGACAAATGGTAGATGGGTAGTGGAACTTATTTCCATTCCCTACGACCACAATACAGCTGCCGACATGGCCCGTAAAAACAATCGTCTTGAATGGGAGACCTGGCTTCGTACAGGATATGCGGAGTAGGTTATTACGATCCGTCTGGTCGTCCTGCATATATAATAATCTGCATGACGACTATTCTTCTCGTTGAAGACACGAAAGAACTGGCCAACCTGGTTCAGACGGAACTTGCGGCCAACGGATATCAGATTGTGACAGCGGGAGATGGCGAGTCTGCACTGGCATGTTTTGAATCAGCCCATCCTGACCTGATCATTCTGGATTGGATGCTCCCCAGGATGGATGGTTTGGAAGTCCTTCGGCGCATCCGTCAAAAATCAGCCATTCCCATCTTGATGTTAACCGCCCGCCGGGAAGAAACTGACCGGGTAATCGGTCTTGAAGTCGGAGCCGACGATTATCTCACAAAGCCGTTTGGTATGCGCGAACTGGTAGCCCGCATTCATGCCATGCTGCGGCGTTCTGAACTCATTCAATCGGTCTTAACTTCAGACCGAAACAACCAGAACAGTGTTTTTACCTGCGGGGCGCTTCAACTGGACCCCGTATCTTTTACTGCCCGATTGGATGGGAATCTTCTTGAATTAACCCGCACCGAGTTCAATCTTTTATCCCTGCTGGCACGCAACCCGGGGAGGACTTTCAGCCGGAATTATTTGCTTGAAACCGTCTGGGGAGAATCATATATTTCGGGTGATCGATCCGTTGATAATGCCATCCTGCGTTTGCGTCGAAAGCTGGAGACCGTGGGAGATTCCATAGAAACCGTCTGGGGTATCGGCTACCGTTTCAACCATCCATGAAACCCCGTATGCGCCTGTCGTCATTTCTTTTGTCTGTGCAGCCCTGGCAGGGATTGTTGGAAGCCTGGCTGGTTGGCTGCCTGATTCTCGGCCTCACGTCACACCTGGAAGGGTACACCGATCCATTTGTTTTTCAAACCGCCATGTTTTTCCTGTGCGGTTCCTGTGGAATGTGGGCTGTGCTGCGCATCCGTCTGCCGGATGGCGGTTGGAAGAAACAGACATTCTGGGAATTTTGTGTCGGACTTGCCCTCAGTTTCATGATGGTTTTCGCCCTCCGGTTGTGCGGATTATTCCTCCACTGGGACGCCATCTGGCGGCTGACAACCTGGGATGAGTGGCAGGTGCTTTTACTTTTCGGATTGACCGGACCGGGTTATTTCTTTACCCGGGGAGGATTGCGCCTGTGGCTGCGCTGGAACAGGATGCGTAAACAGCGGATGCGCTGGTCTATCACCCATGCCCATCTACTGGTCGCGCTTTTCATAGCATTCATTTTTGCCTTTCTGGCTTTTCTGATTACGCCCTATTCCACAACCGCCCTTCGAATCTGGGAAAAAACCCGTGATCCAATGGCGTCTTTGTTGACCGGGCTTCTGGTCACATTTTTCCCGGCACTCACATTAATCGTCGTTGGGATGGGTGCCACTCTTTTCTTCATTCTTCCGCCATCGGCCTTATTTTCATATTTCGTCGCCCGGCGTACGACCCGCCGGCTTGAAGCCCTTACTGTAACCACCGCTGCATTGCGATCGGGCGATTATCAGGCCCGCGTAACTGTGGAAGGGGAAGATGAAGTAGCCCACCTGCAGTCTGACTTCAACGCCATGGCCGACAAACTCTCATTAACACTGATGGACTTGAACGAGGAAAAAGACAGGGTGGCACAGATCCTGGAATCCAAACGCGAACTGGTAGCCAATGTCTCCCATGAATTGCGCACCCCGGTGGCCACTCTGCGGGCGGCTATTGAATCCATGCTCGCTCACTGGCAGGAAACACCTTCAGAAGAGCTTCACCGTAAGGTGGAATTGATGGAAAACGAAATCCAGCAGCTTTCGGGGCTGATTGATGATTTATTTACACTTTCGCAGGTTGATGTAGACCACCTCGCGCTGGATTGTATTCGTGTAGACCTTCATTCTCTGATTAACCAGGCAGTAGATTCATTTTCGCCACTGGCATGGCAATCCGGCCGGGTGGAAGTCACCGCGCAGTTGCCCAAAGAATTGCCCTTCGTTAATGCAGATCCGCGCCGGCTGAACCAGGTGATTTTGAACCTGTTGCGCAACGGGGTACGCCACACTCCGCCGGGTGGAATCGTAGCCATTCAGGCAGAAAAAGTTGAAAGATATGTTCAGATTGACGTCCGGGATACAGGGGAAGGAATTGATCCGGAAGATATCGGGCATATCTTTGAGCGTTTTTACAGGGGAAAGAACGCCACCTCTGAAAGTGCCGGGCTGGGGCTGGCATTGGTAAAAGAACTGATTGAAGCCATGGGCGGCAGCATCACGGTTGAAAGCCAGCCGGGTCAGGGAAGTTGTTTTTATGTGAGAATTCCGGCAATCGCATAAAAACACAGTCTGCTCGAAATTCATACGTATCCGGAATTCCCGGGTTTTGCGACAATTCTGCGACATTTTCGCGACAGGGATGATACAACCTGCCGGTATCCTTTTCTGTATAACAACGAAGAAAAGGATATGGAAAATGAAATTTGTTCACAAGTGTTTGGTACCTGTCTGCCTGATCATTATGATAGCCGGGTTTGTCATCCCGTTGTTGCCCGCCCGAGCGGAAACAAATATCGGAACCCCGGATACATCCGCCATTGATGCCTATTTGCAGGAATATGTCAGCACAAACCACATCCCTGGAGTAGCCGTGGCGGTCGTTCAAGGAGACAAGGTTCTATTAGAAAAAGGGTATGGCGACTCTGTTTCCGGCAAACCGGTCACTCCGCAAACCCAGTTCTATATCGGCTCGGTAACCAAATCATTCACTGCACTGGCCGCCATGAAACTGGTGGAACAGGGCAAACTGGATCTGGATGCCCCGGTGCAAAAGTACCTGCCAGAATTTAAAGTGGATGATCCTGAGGCATCCAGCCGGATCACCCTTCGCAATCTGTTGAATCACACCAGCGGACTGGTGGAAAAAGGTGATCCCAATGCTTCGGCTTATACGGCCAGTATCGAAGAACAGGTCACCCTGATGCAATATGTCAAACCGACTTATCCGGCTGGAACCCATTACGAATATTACAACCAGAATTACCGAATCGTCGGCCGGATAATTGAAAAAGTAAGCGGTAAATCCTACGGCGATTTTGTAAAGGACTCTATATTACTGCCTCTCGGAATGACCCATACTGTGACAGATCCGGCTGATGCCCCTAATCTGGCACAGGGTTATTCCCGATTCTTCAGTTTTCCATTGCCTCAAACAGAGAAATACATTCCCGGCGCTCTACCTTCCGGTTATTTGATCACCACAGCCGAAGATATGTCGAAATACCTTATTGCCCTGATCAACAACCGGCAATTAGACGGCAAGCCGGTTTTGCGGGAAGACCTTCTGGCTGAAATGCGTACTCCCCCTTCCGGCATTGAAAGCGATTACGCGATGGGATGGATGTCTGCTGATGATGGCGACACCCTCATACATGGAGGTGCCATCCATCACTTCCAGGCATTTGTCGGGATGAAATTGAAAGAGAAAACCGGATTTGTCACGTTATATAACCAGAACAGCATGGAAAACATGATGTTTGAAAATTCAACGGTCAATTCAGACCTGCTGAATTTTTTGGGAGGTAAGTCACCCCGGGCAGCCAATAACGCCTGGCCGGGACTGGTTTTACTCTTCCTGGCGTTAGCCGACATGGCAAACCATGTCCGTTTATTTCGCATGGTTCCCACTTGGGTGGAGAGAACAGCCAGGCAATCGCGCATCTGGTTATGGATCAAGGTGGCGTTCGGCATGGTAGTTCCGCTCTTGATTGTATTTGGTCTGCCTGTACTGGTTAATGTCTTCGAAGGTGCATCTCCAGACTGGATAGAACCCTTTCAATTGATGCCGGATATCACCATCTGGTTACTGGCTGGTTCGACGTTGAACTTCATCCGCAGCTTACTTCATGCCATATCGTTATTCCGTAAACCGGAAACCTTTGAAGAGGAGAAAAAATAAACATGAATCAGAACAATCTGTCACGTCGTGATTTTCTCAAATTTTCGGCACTGGGAACCTGTGCCCTTTGCCTGTCAGCCTGCGGGCATAAACCGGCGGCTGTTCCGATGGAATACTGGCAGGAGAAGAAAACAGACTTGATGAAAGATTTCGATGAAATCATGAAAAACGCGGAAGGTTTCATCAATGAAAACATTTCGACCAAAGAGACCGGGCAGATCATGTCCGAAAGCCGCGAGCGGTATTTATCGCTTCTGCCCGAGGTTCCTTATATCGGCGGAGATGACAACAGTTTGACCGAAGTCCTCTACATGTCAGCTGTGGCACTGGCACTCTATGAGGTGATGAAGACACATCATCAGACCCTGGAAGAGACCGGACGGGTGTTGTACCGCACCATGGAAAAAATGTTTTCGTTCAACGATCCCTTGATGGCTGCCCAAATTCGCAATCCAACCGGGAAAGAAGAGCAAAACGAATACCGCCGTATGGAACGGTATCTCTCCAAAAGCCGGTATCTCGGAGATTGGAAAATGACTTTTGTGGAAGGAGATGGAGTCAACTTCGATTTTGGAGTGGACTATACCGAGTGTGGCGTGGTGAAATTTTACAAAGCCCATAACGCCTACGAATTGACGAAATACATGTGCCTGGGCGATTATCCTATCAGCCAGAGCATCGGTTCTGGTCTGGTGCGAACCACCACACTCGGAAACGGCGGTCCGCGCTGCGATTTCCGCTTCAAAGCCGGCCGTCCAATCCGCATGGAATGGACACCGGATTTCTTGAAGAAATAAGAGGCACAACCATGATGCATTCAATCATTGAAACAAGAAATATCACCCGCAAATTTGGGAAAACGAAGGCCGTGAATAACCTGAGCCTGCAGGTACCGCCGGGTTGTATTTACGGGTTTCTTGGACCTAACGGTGCCGGAAAAACCACCACCATTCGTATGCTTCTCGGACTGATCCGCCCGGATGCAGGCACGATTACCATGTTCGGACGCTCGCACAAAGACTGCCGTATGGAAATCCTGCAGCGCACCGGCTCGCTGGTTGAATCCCCGTCACTTTACCCGCATCTGACAGGACGGGAGAATCTGGAATTAATCCGTCGTCTCACCGGCAGACCAACGAAAGAAATCAACCGGGTGTTATCAATCGTCGGCATGGAAGCCGACTCGAACCGCCTTGTCCGTGAGTATTCCCTCGGGATGCGCCAGCGTATGGGTCTGGCTGTAGCGCTTTTCGGCCAGCCGGAATTGCTAATTCTCGATGAACCCACCAATGGACTGGATCCGGCCGGAATCCACGAAATCCGTGAATTAATCAGCCGTCTGCCGTATGAAGGAATCACGGTCTTTCTTTCCAGCCATCTGCTCAGCGAGGTCGAGCAAATGGCTACTCGTATCGGTATCCTGCAAGATGGAAGTCTGATCTTTCAGGGCAGCCCGGACGAATTACGGTCACGATTTCAGGATTATGCAGCCATTATCACCGACCGGTTGGATGAAACCCGGCAATTCCTGCAAGACAACGGGTGGAATGCGGTTCACCTTGCCAATCACCATCTGACAGTTCTGGTTAACGGTCCATCAGATGCGGCCATGATCAATACACAGCTGGTGAACGCCGGTCATCAGGTCTACGAGCTCAGCCTCGTACATCCTTCGCTGGAAGATATCTTCCTGACATTAACCGGAAAGTAGATTGGAGGAGGTTTCTATGACATATATATTCAGAGCCATATCGGCGGAATGGCTGAAATCGAAACGTACCCTGATGATGGTTCTGGTTATTTTGGCGCCGCTGGCTATGGGTTTTTTGGAACTGGGAATCGGATTCCAGTATGGAAAACGAATGTATAAAGTGGACGGAGACAGCTGGATGACTCTCTTCGACCATATATCCATGATGTGGGTGCTCCTCTTGCTGCCGTTGTTCATCACTCTCGAAATGGGTCTGCTGGGCGCACTCGAGCACAATAATAAAACCTGGAAGCAGTTGTTTTCCCTGCCGCTGCCGCGTTGGAGTATCTACATGGCCAAACAAATCACCGGGACAGGGATTATCGGTCTGAGTATGGCAATACTTGGGCTGATTGCCATTGGTGTGGGGTTGATCGGGCGAATCTTTCTCCCTGACCTCGGATTTGATGCCCCCATTCCCTGGCAAATTCTGCTCCAAAATATGGCTGTATCTTTTCTGGCTGCCTGGTTGATCATTTCCATCCACCTGTTTGTCAGCCTGTATAGCAGCAGCTTTGTGCTGGCAATGGGTGTTGGTATTGTGGCCACCGTATTCGGGATCACCATCATTGGTTCTGACTTTGAAATGTTCGACCCGTGGACCATTCCGGGTATTGTTTCCAACAGCATGTATTATGGGGAACCGTACGCTCTACCGTTGGCCATCGGCATTATCGGCGGGATTCTTGTAGCCTGTATTGGTTGTTACTTTGCCACACACAGGGATGTATTACAGTAAGACAAAATTGGTTTTCTCTCCTGTCGAAGTCAGCTTTCCGGGCTAATGGGTTCGGGAAGCTGATTTCTCATTGTGACACTATAATTTTCTCATGCCGGATGACCACATCCAAACTGTATATGACATGCTGTGGGATACAAGTTTTGAAGCCATATCCCGCGGTGATATCGATATCGATCCCTACATTACCAATCCCGGTTTAGACCGGCGCAGAGGATTGACATTGATCTTCCGGCCGCCGGAAGAAATAAAAACAACGGTTATTGACTTTTTGAAATCCATCCAGGTTCTGGAACCTGACCAGTATTACTATGGTCAATCCAACCTGCATTTCACAGTACTTTCGCTTTTTACAGCCATTCCAGACTATCAAGAACAATACAATCAACTGGATAGATATCGAAAAGTCGTGGTTGAGGTAATTGATGGTGTTTCACCCTTTTCATTACATCTGAGAGGATTAACCGTCTCGCGCGGTGCCTTAATGGTTTGCGGTTATCCAGATTCTGATACCCTGAACAATCTTCGAAATGCATTAAGGCAGAAACTTATTCAGAATAATCTGGCCCAGGGATTGGACAAACGCTACACATTGACGGCCGCCCATTCAACTGTGATGCGTTTTTCCCACCCGTTACGTAATCCATTTGAATTATCCCAAATCATTCAGACCAACCGATACCGTGAGTTCGGCCGGTTTGACGTCAAATGCCTGCAACTGGTAAAGAATGACTGGTATATGTCACAGCAGCACACACCCATTATGGCAGAGTATTATTTACGTCAGGCGTAATCCACTTTATTCTTCATTAAACGAAAGGGCTTACATCCATCATGGAATTCACCCATGTAAAACTCGAAATCTTTATACCGGAAGAAAATGTTCAAGCGCTTCTGGATGTTATCAGTGCAGCCGGTGCGGGGAGGATCGGTAATTACGACCACTGTGCATCGGTCACGCCGGTGCTCGGCTACTGGCGCCCTTTGGAAGGCGCCCATCCATACGATGGGGAGATCGGAAAGATCAGCGAGGGGCACGAGTGCAAGGTAGAAGTAAACTGCCCGGCTGCAATCATTTCGAATGTCATTCGGGAGATCCGTCAGGTTCATCCGTATGAAGAACCCTTGATCAATATCGTTCCTCTACTTAATGAGCCTTCATAAATCCGATTCATGGCATACAGAAAAGAAAACCTGCTTTTTCCATCTCTTTTGATTTTGGCTATTGAATCTGACCTCCAAATGTGCTATTAAGCATCGTTCGCAAAACTCAAATCAGAGGAGCAGATTCACAATATGAATAATAACAGGGCCAGCATCACCGCCATCATGTGCGGCTATACCAGAGCGTATCATGCCACCCATGATTCCCCCAGGATATTCGATGATTTTATTGCAGCACAATTATATGCACCTGAAGAGATTGGCTTTTTCGATCACGCCATGGCCGGCCTTCTGAATGTTTTTGATCCAGAGACTGCGGCAACTATTTCCGATGAAACAGAAGCACTGCGTCTGGTGATGCAGGTGCATAACAGTTCGATCATCCTTGGCCGGGCGCGGTTCACAGAAGACTGTCTGGAAGGATATATTTCCAAAGGGCTAACACAGTATGTCATCCTGGGGGCTGGAATGGATACGTTCTCTCTGCGCCGGCCGGAACTTACCGGGCAGTTGGAAATTTTCGAGGTGGACCACCCGGCCACTCAGGCGAATAAACGGGAACGCCTGTTGAAAATATCTCCGGAGTTGCCATCTAATCTCCACCTGGTGCCGGTCAATTTTGAAAAGGATGACCTGAAAACGGCACTTTTGCAGGCTGGCTTTGATTCTTCACGGCCGGCTTTTTTCAGCTGGCTGGGTGTAACCTATTACCTGGAGCGTCAGGCAATTGAGAACACCCTTCAGACAATTGCCTCACTCTCTTCTCCGGGCAGCGCACTGGTATTTGATTATTCCCATGAAGATGTCTTCAAACCAGAAAAGGGTAACAGACGGACCAAAGCCACGCAGGAGATCACCCGTCAGTCGGGGGAACCTTTAAAAACAGGATTCGACCCGGCTAAACTGGAAGTTCTATTACATCAATTTGGTTTCCAGACCAGAGAAAACCTCCCGCCGGAAGAAATTGAGAAACGGTATTTCTCTCATCGTGACGACCTGTATCATGCCTTTGAAAATTCGTATTTCATTCATGCCGTGGCCGAATAAACCTGCCATCTCATTTTCTGCCGGAAATCTGAATATAAGATATCCGGCAGTTTTAACTCAATTTACTGCTTGACTCTATGGTAACAGGAGGGTGTATAGTGGTGATCAGATGGGAGACGCCATGAAGCTGAAGATAGGTGAATTCGCCCGGCTGGGGCAGGTGACGGTACAGACTTTACGGTATTATGCCGAACTTGGCCTGTTAAAACCCGGGGAGATTGATCCATTCACCGGCTACCGGTATTACCGGCTCGATCAGCTTTCCACCCTGCACCGCATTCTGGCATTGAAGGATATGGGCATCTCGCTGGAACAGATCAAACGGATGTTGAACGATAAGATCTCTGCAGAAGAAATGCGCCGAATATTGCTGCTCAAACAGGATGAAATCCGGTCGCAGGTACAGAACAATCTTGACCAGTTAGAACGGATTGACCTGCGGTTGAAAATGTTGGAACAGGATACCCGGCCTTCCAGTTACGAAATTCAAATCAAGCATGTCGATCCCATTACAGTAGCCTCTGTAAGCGGGACGGTGCCCAACTACCATGATGTGAATCCGCTTTGGAATGAATTGTATGAAGCATTGCATCGCGAATCGTTGCAGCCAATACCGCCTTATTTGACCCTGTGCCACTCTGCTGAACCGGAGATTCAGCTGGAAGTTTGTGCCCCATTGGCTAATCAGGACTTGATTTTAACAAATTCACTGGTGCATACCCTGCCGGAAATAAAAACAATGGCGTTTACCATCCACCGCGGTCCATTTTCTGGTTTGATCAACGGTTTCACTGCCCTCTGGCAGTGGATCAGCGACAACGGTTTTCAAATTGCCGGGCCGGATCGTGAAATCTATTTGCGCTTACCGGCGGAAGATAAATTCGACATTGACCCCGATGCCCTGACGGAATTGCAGATTCCGGTCATCTGTATGCCCAGATAAGTTAAATTTCGGAGACTTATCAAATGCCGTATTACATTGATGATAAAAAAATCACCCTCCATGATTTATTAAAACGGTTGCAGTCCTCTGATCTGGTCCCCAGCAGAGCACCCTTACTCGACAACGTGGAAGAAAAACTGACTGCATTAGGGAAATCGGGCATATCTTCATTGGCTGATCTCCGAGCCGAATTGAAGACAGAGAAATTGATGCGCGACCTGGCCACCCGAACCGGTTTAGAGGTGGATTACCTCATCCTGCTCCGGCGGGAAGTGGAAAGCTACTTCCCCAAACCAATACCTCTGACCGATTTCAACTGGCTTCCATCAGAAGTTCCATCCATTCTTCAATCGAAGGGCATCAAGAATGCTGCCAGTTTTTTTGAGAAGGTTACAAATCCTGAAACAAAAACAGAATTGATCGAAGCAGGAATTGACCCTGCCAGTTTGAACGAACTTCTAAAATATACCGACTTGACCCGCGTACAATGGGTCAGCCCGATCACCGCCCGCATACTGATGCTGGCCGGATACGGCAGTGCGGTTGAACTGGCTGCCGCCAATCCGGAAGAATTATGTGAACGATTCGCCCGTGTAAATAATGAACATCAATACTTCCAGGGAAAAGTTGGACTGCGTGATATGAAACGGCTGGTTTATGCCGCCAGCTTTGTTTCATAGAGTTATTTTGACCGGGTAGAACCCTAAAACAGGAAAAATCAGCGGCCGCTGTTTTCAACATTCAATATAAAAGGAAGGTAAATCATGGCACAAACAGATTGTGTTCTCTCACCTATTGGCTACATCCGGGCTGGAGACAGCGGATTTGTACTTGAGGTTAAGCCGGAGTTCCGCAAAGCGTTGCTCGGGATGGATGGATTCAGTCACATCAATATTCTCTGGTGGAGCCATTACCTGGACAATCCGGAATCAAGGGCTGTGCTGACCTGTGAAAAGCCCTATAAAAAAGCACCCGAGCAATTGGGAATCTTCGCCACGCGTTCCCCTCAACGTCCCAATCCGGTTTGCCTGACAGTTTCCCAGGTACTTTACGTTGATGAAACCAATGGCCGTATTGGTCTGGCATATACCGATGCGGAAGATGGCAGCCCGGTTCTGGATATCAAACCGTATGTACCCTGTTCTGATCGGGTCAAGACTGTCTCAACCCCTGCCTGGAGTTCCCATTGGCCGGCGTGGTATGAAGATTCTGCCACATTTGACTGGCCGGGTGAATTTGTAAACGCCCGATAATCTGTTTTACTTTTCCCCAATCCCCCTGTAGCGCTTTCAGGGGGATATTTCTATAAAAAATCAATACGCCGTTTTTCTGCGGTATTTCCAGAAAAACAGTCCGAGCATGCCGATGATCAAACCTGCCAGTAAACCTTTGCCCGAGGAATCCACTATTGTGTCAAGACCATAATGGAAATGCCAGCGCCACAGGGAACCGTCCTCCAGGAGAGCGGCATAGTAATATTCCGTTGTCCATTCAAATTGCGACTCACAGGCGCAATCCATCCGTTGGGCGGATAAGGTATCAAACAGGGTGCTTCCGATCTGTGAACAGGTTGGTCCATATCGTGTCTTTCTGGATTCAACACGGTTCCATACAGACGGTCAGGTTCCGTAACAATCATATTGATCCCCGGATGCCGTTTCCACGGTGATACTGTGCGTTTCCGCTCCATACGAACCAATTTCAATGATCCAGGAAGCTGGTTGCGGAGTTGGGGGAAGCTGCTGCCATCGGGTTCTGTCCGGATTCTGTCCCAACGTCGCCATCAGATACCCCAACAGGCAGCCTGCCAGAGCACAGCCGATAACGAAAAGAAATCCTGGAAACCTGTGATCTACCCCGGTAGAGAGCACAAGTACATAATCAACCAATCAATCACCCCATTGAAGTTCAACGCAGTTAGTTGTAGAATATATTTGCTATATAAAGCATGCGGATGACCCGTTGTTGGGGGAGAGAGGAAGAGAAATATGCGCTGGACTGACAAAATCAACGGGGATTCTCTATCATGGCTGGTGAATTCCCCCATTCCAGAAGTCCGCAATATGGCGCTGGGTGACCTGCTGGACAGGCCAAAGGATGACCCTGAACGCAAGTCAGCCCGGAAAGAGGCTTGCACAACGGGAACCATCGCCCTGGTTCTCTCCAAAATGGTGGGAGACGGTTACTGGCAGAAAGCCGGTCCCGGATACGGCCCCAAGTACCGCTCGACAGTCTGGTCGGTGACTTTGTTGGGACAATTGGGGGCAGATATCGATGACGATCCACGCATTGGGCAGGCCTGCCAGTACGTCTTGAACAACACCATGGCTTGCAACGGACAAATGTCATACAACGGTAAACCCTCAGGCACAATTGATTGCCTGCAGGGCAACCTGTGCTGGGCGTTAAAACAGATGGGCTGCACGGATCCCCGCCTTGATCTGGCCTATGATTGGATCGCCCGAACCGTCACCGGTGAAGGCCTGGCCCCAATGACAGAAAAGAAAGCCGAAATGCGGTATTACGCTTATAAATGCGGCCCCAATTTTGCCTGCGGGGCGAACAACAAGCTCCCCTGTGCATGGGGCGCCGTCAAAATTATGATGGCCGCTGCCCAGATCCCGGCAAGTGAGCGGACTCCATTACTGCAGCAGGCCATCCAGCAGGGTGTTGACTTCTTCTTCAGCATCGACCCGGTAACCGCTGACTATCCGCGGGCGACGGAAGGCAAACCCAACAGGGATTGGTGGGATTTCGGCTTCCCCGTATTCTACATCACCGATCTCTTGCAGGTGGCTGAAGCGTTAACCGCCCTGGGTTACGGATCAGATCCCCGCATGAAATCTTTGATTGAATTCATCCTCTCCAAACAGGATGAACAGGGCAGATGGAACCTGGAATACAACTACGGCAGCAAGACCTGGGGTAATTTCGGCCGGATGAATAAACCGAACGAGTGGGTTACGCTGAGGGCATTGCGCGTGATCAGGCAGTTCGGTTAATTATTCGCTTTGCGATTGGTTCATCTATTGACAATATAGAACATATATATTATTATAATTATATAATACATATGTTCTGTTTTCATTTTTATCAAGGAGAGCGTAATGGAAAAATCGACTTTCAGTCACATTGTCGCATGGGTTGACGTTAAGAACCTCGGGTTCTACAAAGACCTGTTCACTTTTCTGGGATGGGCTGTGCTCTATGACGATCCGAACATGCTGGGTGTTGGCGATGAAAATGGCGGCAGCCTGTGGTTCGGTGCTCCATTGAAAGACCATGCCAATGATTATGATGGAGTGGGTGTCAACCATATTGGCATCGGTGTTAAGAAACAGGCTGATGTTGATGAAGCCGTGGATTATCTCAAAAAACGCGGCATTCCGGCCCTGTTTGAAACACCCCGTCACCGCCCTGAATTCAGCGGTCCGGGTTCCACCTACTACCAGGTAATGTTTGAAACCCCTGACCGGTTATTGATGGAAGTAGTTTATACCGGTCCCAAAGAGGGATAGAAAAGAAAAGACCCGGAAGGCGTTCTGATAAATATCAGGACGCCTCTTTTCATTTTAACAACACACCTGATTCCAGGTGCTGCTTTACAGATTGATTTCATTTAAGGCCAATTTTTTCAATGGCACCTCTTCGGTCTCTATCGGAAGACTGCATTTACACCTTTTAAGAGGTACAAGGAACTTTTTAAGTGATATTTTTCTCCCCCATTCTTCTTGTTTCGGAAAAATGGGGGAGATGAAAGAGGGGGTGGTTTTTGATTTATTTGAAGGCAAAACCAGACCATCAGGCATACAGATCAATGATGCCGAAAAATCCTCCGGCATATTCATCTTCAGCCAGATTCAGGAGTGCCTGCAATGTTGAATCATCCTCCAGTGTATCAGCACTGGAAAGTTGTTGCAGAAGATCCCGATTTGTGAAGGATTTTCTTGTCTGAAGTTCTGGTTGGTTGTAAACAATGATAGCCGTGGAGGAATCAGAAGGCAAAACTACCGTCCCGCCTCTATCAGGTTTGACGCCGGCAGCCAACCGTTGTGTTACTCCCAGCGCTGTAACAGAGGGACTGTAAGAATTTACCCTTGTAATAGCCCGAATCTCCACCTAAACCCCGCCTGTGATTCTGGTTTCTTTATTGATTATACCAACCAAATCACCTGAAAGAACTCCACTATTCCATTAAATTTACACGATTCGTGCCACAAAGAACAGTGTTTTTAGAAAATGAAACACCCTTTGGCGGAAGGGTGTTCATTTCTCCTGATCAGGAGAGGTAATGTGAAGCAATCCTCGCCGAAGGGTTCGAGGATCATTGGGTTGTTTATTTCAAATCAGGCAGATAAATTGATCAAACCACTCAGGCTGGTCGTCTGATCAGTCTGTGTTCCCTGGCTTGAATAGGTCTGCGCATTGTTCTGGTTATTGGCTTTTTCCGGATGTCTGAGCAGATAGATTGCCCTTTCACTTGGAGATACAATACCATCTTTATTCAAATCCATGGGGTCATAGGTTGTTGAACTTTCAGAGGAAGAACTGCTTCCAGAGGCAGAACTGGTTTTAGCCGCTCCACCTCCTCCACCAGTTTTGTTGCCTGAAGACACACGTTGAGTCAAAGCCTGCGCTGTTGCAGAAATTCCGCTTGAAGATATTGAACTGATTGCCTGCATTCCCATGATTACCTCTTTGCTCATCGATTCACAATAACAGTTTCGGGATTTTTGATTAATTCTGCAACTGCAAAGTTCGCTTTGTGGACAATCTCCATAATTCTCCATAATTCCATGACGATTTATAACACTCCATGATTCAGCAGTTTGAATATATTTCTCATTCTTCATAATTTCTTCACATAACCCGGCTACTATTTCCAATAACAGGAACTCAAAACCTAAAAAATTTGGAAAGTGAAGGAAAAAATGAAGAAAATACTTATTGGTGCTGCCACCGGGATTGTGTTATTCGTCCTTTTCGGAGCCGTTGGATACTGGTTTGCCAATTCACAATTTAATAATAGCCGGTTCAATGGATTTGGAATGATGGGCAGCCGCGGCTGGATGATGGGCGGACGCGGTTATTCGTATGATGGCGGTCTCCTGGATGACAAAATGACGGCCGCAATGGCAGAAAAATTGAATATGTCTGCCAATGATCTGGAATCCCGCCTGAATAAAGGTGAATCCATGTACCAGATCGCGGTTTCAAAAGGGATCACGGCAGAAAATTTCACAACAATGATGAACGATGTCCGCACCCAGGTCATTGATCAGGCGGTAAAAGATGGAACGATTACCCAGGACCAGGCCGATTGGATGAAACAGCGCGGCTTTGGCATGGGAAGAAGATCCTCATTCCAGGGTAACCGGTATGATTGTCCCTGCCTGGATCAAGCGGATACCGATTGATCCATCACAGTCATACAGGAGGCGGAGTGAGCAGGAACACTCCGCCTTTTTTTTATTTTACGTGCTATGGAGAGCCGCATCTCCCTTATAATGGGTAAATCTGTCATCTTCGAGGGATAATACTATGCAAACATACCGCCTGGCACTTATCGGATTTGGAAATGTGGGACAGGGTTTTGCCCAGATTCTGCGTGATTATGGTACGCAATATGAGAAAGAATTCGGGGCAAATTTCGTCATCACAGCCGTCAGCGACATGCAAAAAGGAAGTCTGTATGATCCTGACGGATTGAAACCGGCCGTCCTGCTGGATGCCATTGCCAAAACTGGTTCATTGGAATCCGTTCCCGCTCCATTCAAAGGCTGGGATGCCTTGAAGACCATAAATGAATCAAATGCCAGCGTGGTAGCCGAGTTGAGTTTTACCGATCTGAAAACCGGCGAACCAGCCATCACCCACCTGAAGGCAGCATTGCAATCCGGCAAGCATGTCATCACCACCAACAAGGGGCCGGTCGCGTTGGCCTATCAGGAATTACACCATCTGGCGGATAAACGCGGAGTGACCATCGGGGTGGAAGGTTCCGTGATGAGCGGTACGCCGTCTCTACGAATGGGGACGGAATTATTGAGTGGAGCCGGTGTGACCTGTATTCAGGGAATCGTCAATGGAACAACGAATTACATTCTCTCTCAGATGGACGCGGGTGCTGCTTACGCGGACGCGCTGGCAGAAGCCCAGGCCAAAGGATATGCCGAGGCTGACCCCACCGGTGATGTCGAAGGGTTCGATGCCGCCGGCAAGGTGGTCATTCTGGCCAACCTGCTGATGGGCGCCAATATCCGCATGACAGACGTGGAACGTGAAGGTATTACAAAGTTGACTGTGGATGACATCCAACAGGCTCATGCCAGGAATGAACGCTGGAAATTGATCGGCCGGGTTGAGAAAACAGCATCCGGCATCAAGGCCAGCGTCAAACCGCAGTGCCTGCCCGAGACTCATCCTCTGGCACAGGTTGGCGGGGCGACCAATGCCATCACCTTTACCACTGAATTGTTGGGAGATGTCACATTAATTGGGCCTGGCGCCGGGCGACTGCCAACCGGATATGCCCTGGTGGAAGACCTGCTGGCGCTGCACCGCCACCTGAGCGATTAGTTATTTCTAGAAATAATCTGGATTAATATCGACCTGATCGATATAAACAGTTGATTTTGCCATGATCCTGACAGTAAAACTGATTCTTTCTCCCCTGATCATTGCCGTGATATCACTGGCCGGGAGGAGATGGGGTTCCACTGTCAGCGGTTGGTTCCTTGGATTTCCATTAACCTCTGCCCCTATAACTCTGGTTATGGCCTTGCAGCATGGGACAGATTTTGCCGCTGCCTCGGCGGCTGGAAACCTTGGCGGGCAGGCTTCTGTATGTGTTTTTTGTCTGGTCTATAGCTATGCCGCCTTGCAATTTAACTGGATGGTCAGTGCAGCCTTCGGGATTACGGCGTTTTTCGCATCAATCATTATCTTGAACCAGTTCAATCTGACACTGCTACCGGCTTTTTTTTCTGATTCTAGCAACCATCGCCATTGTTTTCTGGCTTCTTCCCCGTTCAGGTGGAGAATTCAAGAATACTGTTCTTCCTCAATGGGATCTCCCATTGAGGATGCTGCTGGCGACGGCGTTTGTATTCGGGATTACCAGCTTTGCCGCTGTTCTTGGACCACAGCTCAGTGGACTGATTGCCCCATTCCCGGTATTCGGGTTGATCATGTCTATCTTCATCCATAAACAAAACGGCTCTGCGGCAGCTCTCAAACATTTCCGCAGCTATGTGACCTCTTCCGCCGGGTACGCCTGTTTTTATCTCATTCTAGGTATGGCACTTCCATCCCTTGGGATAGGCATCACCTTCCTGCTGGCCACACTGGCCATTTTCGGATTGAACGGATTGACGTTATTTTTCCTGCAAAGAAATTGATAAGGATTTCAAGCCCAACTCCTTGCATTTCATGGTTTTTATGACGAAATTCCTAATGATTTTTCAAAAAAACCATCCAGATGTCACCTTTGATAATATCAGACACTGATTTAGAATGAATTCAATCTCTTTTGATTGGATATTAAATGAAACATAAAATAGCCCTGATTACAGATAGCACCTGCGACATTCCTCGGGAATGGATTACTCAGTATGACATTTGCGTTGTTCCACTGACCATTGTGATGAAAGGTGAAACCTTCACCGATGGAGTGGATATTACTCCCATTGAATTTTATGAACGGCTGGCGGCTGAAAACCTTCGTCCCACCACATCACAACCTGCCCCGAAGTTGTTTCTTGATGCATACAAAAAAGCAGCAGAAGACGGTTACGAACAGGTTCTGGTTATCACCATCAGCAGCGCCATGAGCGGAACCATCGAATCTGCTCGCCGGGCAGCGGAAGAATCTCCTATTCCTGTGAAGATTATGGATGGCAAGTCCAACTCCATGGGAATTGGCTGGCAGGTAATTGCTGCTGCCCGCGCCCGCGAAGCAGGCGGCGGCCTGACAGAGATGTTGGCGGCGGCCGAACAGGCACGAAGTCACATGCAATATTACATTTCACTCGATACTATCGAATATCTGGCCCGCGGTGGGAGGATAGCCGATGCCGCTCGATTCCTGAATTCGATCCTGCACATCAAACCAATGATTTACGTCAAGCATGAAACCGGAACTGTTGGCGCCGCCATTCCGTCACGCTCCCGCAAGGCGGCAATCGAAGACCTGTATAAAGAGTTCTTCCGCCATATTGATACATCACTTCCTCTGCATATCACGGTATTGCATAACAACGCCCTGCCGGAAGCAAAAGAGCTGATGGAACGGGTGATTCGGGATTTTTCTCCCAAAGAGATTTTCATTTCGATTGTGTCACCGGTGCTGGGCGTGCATACCGGTCCGCGTGCCATTGCTCTGTGTGGGTACGCCGGATAAGAGGTATTCAAGAAACCGATGCCCTCGACAGACTCGGGCACTGAACCAACCTACTGGCTGAGTTTATCGAAAACTAACCAAATTCTATGCAAAAGCATTTGGTTGTGAATTCACCCCACCTGAACGGGACCTGAAAGATGATGGCCTGGAAAAAAGGGGACAGCCGTTCCACAGGCTGCCATCCAGGGCACCCACCTGAGGTCGCCTGGCTGCGGAGATCAGGGTCCAACAATTGAGATTTTCACCTACAACCATTTCAGTGAAGAAAGCATTAAAGCTGTCAATCGCCCCGGCTTCAGCCACATAGTATTCCGGGTAGACGATGTCACCGAAGCGGTAAAGGTGGTTCAATCACTCACTGGGCGGCTCGCTCGTTGGTGAGGTTGTTTCCACTCCGGTGGGAACCGATAAATCCATCACCTGGCGTTATATGACAAATCCCGAGGGGAACATTGCTAAATTGCAAACAGCCATCCGCTGAACATCTACATTTAGCCATGAGAGAAGAATCTGATTGAATCGGGTTTTTCTTTTTAATCGGGACGCTGTTGGAAATGCTTTCAGGCATACAGTATGATTATTCATATAGAGGATAATTATTATGACTATTGATCAGGCTTTTAACGCTTCTACTCCCACCTACGATGATTGGATGCAGCGTGCCCTTCTCGGGTATACCGATCTCTTTGGAACAGCCGTCCGGGTGATCCCTTTTGGAAAAGAACAACCCATCCGGGTGCTGGATCTGGGTGCCGGAACAGGTTCCTTCGCAGCCCATGTGTATGCTTTATACCCCAATGCTCAATTTGTGTTGATGGATGTAGCCGACAAAATGCTGGATGCCGCCCGCGATCGATTCAAGGATCAGGGCGGTCGATTCCAATTTGAAATCGCGGATTATCGTTACCTTCAGGGAGAAGAACAATACGATCTGGTGGTTTCCAGCCTCTCCATCCATCATCTGACAGATGAAGAAAAAAGCCATCTCTTTCAATCCATTTATGGCATTCTCAAACCTGCCGGGGCATTCATCAATATTGATCAGATCCGCGGAGAAACACCAGCCTTGCGTCAACTCTACTGGAATCGCTGGTTGAGCCATGTGCATTCCTCTGGGGCTACAGAAGAACAGATCAACGCCAGTATCGAACGCCGCACCCGATATGACCAAGATGCTCTTCTATCAGACCAGCTCACCTGGCTCAGGCAGGCGGGTTTTGACTGTGCGGATATTGTGTATAAGAATTTCTTCCTGGGTGTTTTTCTCGCAATAAAAGGAGATGTGTCAAAATTCACATCAACATCTGAATTATTTGTCCCTGTAAGCCGGAAGGAGTAAAAACCATGAAGGCTGTGGGATATTACAAATCCTTGCCAATCAATAAACCTGATTCACTGGTAGATATGGAAGTCCCCGAACCGCAGTCATCCGGGAACGACCTGCTGGTTCAGGTTAAAGCCATATCTGTCAATCCGGTGGATACCAAACTTCGTAAGCGTATCACGCCTCCCGAAAGTCAGTCCAATGTACCGGGCTTCGATGCCCCTGAAGTCGTGGTCAAAACTGGTTCGCAGGCCAGCCTGTTCAAACCAGGCGATCCAGTCTGCCTGGCTGGTCAATCTAACTGGCCGGGCAGCAATGCAGAATTCCAACTGGTGGATGAACGCATAGCCGGCCGGAAGCCAGATTCTCTCACGCATTCACAGGCAGCCGCTCTTCCATTGACCGCAGCGACTGCATATGAATTGTTGTTTGACCGCATAGACATTCTCCGCGATTCGAGATGAACATCAAATCGGCCATGGATACATTACCACCCGGATATATACAGACGGCTGAATTCAATCTGCGGGAAAATGCCAAACTGGTACTGTGGCTCAACATTATTGGCTTTGTGCTGTTTGTTTTTGCTGCCCTATCGGTACCTGTCTATATCCGGTATATACGTCCACAAAGTGCAGCCGGTATGTTTTCATTCACCATAAACAACCTCGGCGAAGCGGGAATGATTATTCTTGTTTTGCTTGTTGATTTGATTATCCTGGTCATTCTGCATGAGGGAACCCACGGTCTGTGCTTCTGGCTGTTGACCGGGAAACGTCCAGTCTACAATATCGGTCCTGGCTATGCTTATGCCGCAGCACCAAATGTGTTCCTTAAAAAATTTCCGTATATAGTGACGGCTGTCAGTCCACTTGTGGTTCTCACTGTAGTCGGCATGGTGCTTCTACCTATCATTCCAGATAAATTGGTGTTCCATACGGCTCTCATTATGGTGATGAATATCGCCGGTGCTGTCGGTGACCTGTGGATTGTGGGGATGTTGATAACACGAAGAGAACCGTTGTATATTCGAGACAGCGGTGACAAAGTGGAATTCTTCCAGATCCCATACAAACCTTCCTGAAAATGTACAGATAGTGGAAAACAAGTGACAAGGAAGCATAAATGGATCAGACTGTTGAACATGAAAGTATGGATTTGTCTGTCACAGCCGACTTCATTCAACATTTAAAAGACCATGACGATTCCAGTTTTTCACTTCTCTATGATAGTTACGGCGAGAAAATCTACAATCTGGCCTATCGAATGACGGGCGATATTGAAGATGCCACTGATATCACCCAGGAGACTTTTTTTCAGGTTTTCCGTCATATTGAAACATTTCGCGAGGAAAGCCATCTGTTCACATGGATATTCACTATTGCCCGGAATGAGTGTTTAAAGTTATTGGCAGGCAGGCAGAGAACGTCATTCTCCTCGTTTGAAGAAATGATCCAATCTGCCAGGCAGGTAAAATCCCCGGATGGATTGAGTGAAACGGATAGGCAATATCTTATAGATCAAATTAAAGAAGGTTGTCTGACCGGCTTAATCCGTTGTCTTTCTATCGACCAACGAACAGCATTTATTCTCTCTGTACTTCTCAAGATTGAAATCGAAGATGTAGCGGCAATTATGAACAGATCAGAGGGGGCTGTTCGGGTATTGGTTCACAGAGCAAGAACAAATATCAAGATGTTTCTCTGCAAGAATTGTTCTCAATATAATCCGGCCAATCATTGCCATTGTGAAGATTTGATTGGTTTTTCTTTGAAAAAGGATTGGATTTCCATAAAAGATAATTCCGAAACACAAAATTCTCCACCGAATACCCGTCAATTGGAGAAAGAAATTTCTGAATTTGCATTAACGATGGATTATTATTCAAGGCTTTCACTAAAAACTGCCCCAAAAAATTCCCAACAGATAGTTACAGAAATTATGAAAAGTAAAGATTGGATGATCTTTCACAAAAATGGGGTGTAACAAAATCAAGTTTTTCTCTCTAAATCTATAAAGTAATCTAAACCTGCTTCAGAAAGGAGAGAAAAATGTTGTTTTTCGTTAAAGTACGATTGGATGTCACCAAGATGGCCGAGTTGGGTCAAAAACTTCAGGCTGGTGCCCTGCCAACCCATCCGCTCAGCACATATTGTCTGAAGGACGATCCGTCGGTTGGCCTCAATATATGGGAGGCGAAAGACAGGGCTGAATTCGATAAAGCCTTCGCCCCCCATCGAGAATACTATTCGGAGATTCTCGAAATTTCACCGATCATTCTGCCTCAAGAATCGATGCAGTTGTTGATGAAACAGACATTCTGAGTTGAACAAAGAACTTCCCGCAAAAGAAAAACGGGGAGTTCTTTCAATCACCCTGTGAACTTATAATTCAACACTCTCCCCTGGTGACAACACTTTGACCAGCGTACTGGTCTGAGCTTCTACTTCACGCGCCCAGGCAGCTACATCCTGGCGGATGGGGGGGAACGTATTGTAATGAATGGGTATGACCACAGCCGGCTGCAACAACCTCACAGCGCGCAGGGCATCAGCCGGACCCATAGTGAAATTATCGCCTATGGGCAGGGCGGCCAGGTCAATGCCTTCTTCCCCGATCAACCGCATATCGCCAAAAAGACCGGTATCACCGGCAAAATACGCTTTCTTTCCATTTTCTTTGAAGGTCAACAAAAAACCTGCCGGATTCCCGCCATTGGAGCCATCCGGAAGAGCAGATCCATGCAAAGCATTGGTCAATTTTAAGTAACCAAATGGGTGTGTAAAACCACCTCCTATATGCTGCCCGTGGACGTTAAACCCTTTTGATTCAAACCAGTCGCATATTTCGGAATTACTGATGATCAAGGCGCCTGTCCGCTTGGCAATGGCAGCGGCATCCCCCAGATGGTCTCCATGCCCATGTGTAATCAGAATATAATCTGCCTCCACTTTATCAGCCGAGATACTGGCAAGGGGATTGCGAGATAAGAAAGGGTCCACCAGAATGGAAAATTCGCCGGTTTTAATAGAAAAGGCGGCATGTCCCAGAAAAGTAATGGATGTACTCATCAGTCTTCTCCTCAACAGTTTATTCAATGAATGAACATGATACTCTTTAACGTAAATTGCGTATATAGATACAGCCTGGTTTCCTGTTTTGTTGTCACTGCATATCGGCTTGTATATAATGTAACAAGGAAATAGAAGAAGGGTGAAATGAATTATTTACTCGATCCAAATGTTTCATATTTAATACTGGTTGCCGGGTTTGTTCTGACTGTTCTGGCCTTGTTCGCACCCGGAACCGGACTTCTCGAAATTGGCGCCGTTCTGGCAATTGTCATTGCTGGTTACTCGATGGCTAACCTGCCCATTAATTGGTGGGCTGTGGTTATTCTTCTGGTAGGCGTTTTCCCATTCTTAATCGCGTTACGTAAGTCAAGAAACCGATTATTTCTGGTCATCAGTATTCTTGCCCTGATAGTCGGTTCAGTGTTCATGTTCCGTCTTGAATCTGGACAACCGGCTGTAAATCCGGTGTTGGCCAGTATTGTTTCGATCCTGGTCACAGGTCTCATGTGGATCATCGCCACTCGCGGAATGGATGCCATGAAGATGAAACCCTATAACCGAACCGGTAAACTGGTCGGCATGGTAGGCAAAACACGCTCAGACGTGCATCTGACGGGAACTGTGTATGTTCAAAATGAAGAGTGGAGCGCCCGCTCGCAAACACTCATTCCAGCGGGGACAATGGTGAAAGTGCTCAAACAGGATGGATTTACCCTGGAAGTTGAACCCTGGTCAGAAAACACCAATGATCCTGACCTGTTGCATGAATAAAGAAAACTTGAATAAACTTTGCTTGTAAATTGTAAATAAGGAGACAGCTATGGATGCTTCAATCACCCCTGTATTATGCCTGATCGGTTTTGTTGTTGTACTGGCAATATTCTTCCTCGCCTCTGCCATTAAGGTAGTCCCAGAATATCAACGGCTTGTCGTTTTTCGGCTTGGCCGCTGTATTGGCGATAAAGGTCCGGGGCTTGTCCTGTTGATTCCAGTAATTGACCGCCCTGTTCGGGTTGATCTTCGTGAACAGGTTCGGGAAATTCCCCACCAATCCTCCATTACCAAGGATAACGCCCCCATTTCCATTGACTTCCTGTGGTACTACAAACTGGTTAATCCCACAGAAAGTGTTTTACAGGTGGGCAATTTTGAGCTCGCGGCCCAGGGTCTGGCAACAACCACATTACGGTCAGTCATTGGCGGCATCCTGCTTGATGATGTTCTCTCACAACGTGAGCACATCAACACCCTGCTGCGCACCCGGTTGGATGAAGTGACAGAACGCTGGGGCGTCAAGGTGACCAATGTGGAAATCCGTGAGATTATCCCGCCGCGGGATGTTCAGGATTCTATGAACCGCCAGTTAACGGCTGAACGTACCCGCCGTGCTATTGTTACAGAATCAGAAGGTACGCGAGAAGCCGCCATTAATGTGGCAACAGGCGAAAAACAGGCTGCCATTCTGCGGGCTGAAGGTGAAAAACAAGCCGCCATTCTTAAAGCAGAGGGTGAATTACAGGCTCAGCAATTAAAGGCTGAAGGGTACGCCGGAGCCCTGTCGAAAATCGATGCTATTGCCAACAAGATCGATCAGCACACCGTTACACTGCAATACTTCGACACCCTCAAGACGATGTCTGCCAATCCGGCAACCAAGTACATCTTCCCGATGGAATTTACCAACCTGCTTTCCGACTTTGTTAAAGGAGTTGGCAACAAAGCGTGATGTATTCTCTTGCACCGGCCAGGCTGTTTGATTTGAGCGCCCTGAAAAAATTGGAAGATGTGGTGTTCAAGGAAGATGCCTGGCCAGTGCTGGATATTTTAACGATCCTGATAATTCCAGGGGGAATTAACCTTAAAGCACAGGATGATAAATCCATCATCGGGTTTATTTCGGTCGAACAGAACTTGTTTGAACCGGTAGCCTGGGTCAGCACTGTGGGGGTGGCGCCAGAATATCGTCGGCAGGGTGTGGGAAAATCGTTGATGATGGCTGTTGAAAAGCTCGTCAGGCGGCCGGTCATCTGTCTGTGCGTGCGTAAATCTAATGAAGGCGCCATTCATCTCTATGAAGAGCTGGGATACCAGAAAAAAGAAACCCGTCCGCAGTATTATGCAGACGGGGAAGATGCTTATGTAATGACTAAGAAACTGGATAAGATTTAAAAATTATCCCTAAGGTTTGGAAGTGTTTTCTTCCTTACTTACCATTCTCATCATTCCTGTCATTATCTTCTTCGGGCATAGGTACGAATTTTTCGACCCGTTCTAACAGGGTTTTTAAGTCAAACGGTTTGGTTAAGAAGTCATTGGCACCCAGTATGATGGCTGCCTGAACCACCTCTCCCACACTGGCCGTGGTCATCATGATCACCGGAATTGTTGCCAATTCTGGTTCTGCCCGCAGATCTTTTAAGAATGATAGCCCGTTTTGTTCGGGCAGCATGTAATCGAGAATGATCAGGTCGGTTGTCTGTTGAAAAAGCTCTTTGAGTCCGTCATGAGTATTCTCGGCAACAACAACATCGTATCCTTTAGAATGAAGGGTTAAACGAACCAGCCGGGCGATGGTCGGATCATCATCAATGACCAGGACTCGAGGAATGCGCATACGAACCTTCCGTTAAGTTGACACCTGTTTTTTCAACAGTGTAAATCCAGGTCGGATTTCGCCGATTTCCAACTTACGCCAGTTATATAACTTTCGAGTGTAAAAATCGGATAAGCGAGACAAATCATCATTGGAAACCAATCCAAGCTGACGTAATATTTCAAGACCGACCAGGTCACGAGCCCGGTTGTCTGCATCCCCATCTGAGATTTTTATGGCAATTCCCAGGCCGGGTTTTCCGTCCTGTGCAGGAACACCAAACACCTGGTACCCTTCGGCTCCAGCTTTTGTGAGGATAGTGCCATGTTTTTCTGTCATAAAGAGGGTATCAAACCGGCCAGGACCAGCCACCATAAATGGGGCACCCGTCATACCGGCGAATATTTTGTTACAGGCTTTGGCGCGATCGGGTTTCAGGCTTCGCGGATCGCTCAATCGGGCTAATCCCAGCGCGGCATTGAACAGTGGTACGGCAAAGTTAGGAGCAGAACATCCATCAATGCCTAATTCAACTTGATCCTCTGGAATACCACACATCTCAGAGAAAGCCTGGAGGATGGATTGTTGCACAGGTGATTTCATATCGAGGTAGGTAGAAATATCCAATCCACGCAACCGGGCATGAGCCAGCATGCCGGTATGTTTCCCCGAACAGTTATGACGATTTTGTGTTGGAGTTTCTCCCCGGCGAATCAGGGTATCGGCCGTGTCTTTACTGAGAGGCGGATGTGTTCCACATTGAAGGTCAGATTCGGAAATGCCAATTCTGGCCTGGAGGGTTTCCAAGGCGGATTTATGTTCATCCGTTCCGGAATGGGATGCGCAGATCAATCCAATTTCAGCAGGCGAAAAATTGAATTTTTCGTCACCACCCATTTCGATAAATGGCAGGGCTTGAAATGGTTTAGCCGCTGAACGTAAAAAGGAAACAGCGTATGGATCACCATACGATGCGATTAATTTTCCTTCACTGTTGACAACCGCCGCTGCACCATAATGGATAGATTCAACAATGCGTCCGCGAGTAAGTTCAACAACCGGTTGATACCATTCGCTCTTTGGTGTTCCCGTCATCATTACTCCTCAGTTTCTGCCCGCGTCGGGAAATAACAATGGGCATAATACTGGAAGAGACCCCACTTCAACCGATCGGTATACTGACTTTTCAATTCCGTCGGCATAGAAAATTCACCAATCAATCCTGAAACAAGACCCGCCGTTTCTTCAGGAGGAACAGATTTTTCACCCAGAGAGATAATTTTTTCTTCCACGCCTTTCAACCATTTAACCAGGGCTGGTATCTTTTCAAAGGAAGTAACCCCTCCCCGGCCGCTCACGAGTTTATAACCAGAAAAACGACCCGAAGCCAGAATCTCAAGGGAGTTTATCCAGGCGGGGATATCGGCATTCGCCAGAAATGGCGGTTGGTCCACCGGCAGGGCATCACCCACAAACAGCACTTTTGCCTCAGGGATTTCCACCCAGCATGATCCAGCCATTGGTCCGGCATGATGTTCAACGGTCAATGTTACGCTGTCAGGGTAAAGCGAGATGGAATGGTCAAAGGTAATATCCGGCGGAATCCAGCGGATGGTTCCCAGATTGTTGCTTTGTTCCCAGGCAGCACCGGTTCCCAGATGCTGGTTTTTAAATGTTAATGGCCGGCTGCGAAATGCCGTTGCCGTGGCTTCATGTGTAATAAGTGTGGCTTCCATAGCTCTTGATCCCAATGTGCGATCATAATGGGCATCAAGGTTGATGAGAACACGTTCTCCTCCAGCCGCCAGATTGACCAGCGATGCCCTCCAGGAGCGGATATCATCGTTTCTGAAAGGTGAATCAATTAATATTTGTCCCTGCGAAAATGGAATGGCGGCGACAGTTACACCAATAAATCCAGTCTCGATAAAGACATTGTGTGCAATTTCTTCCATTGGTACTCCAATACCTGTTAGAGTGTCTCTTTTGCAAGAGGTAAAGTCATCACAAACCGGCTGCCATGACCCTGTGTACTTTCAACCCAAATTTTCCCGCCGTGAGCTTCAACAGCCAACCGGCAGAATGCAAGTCCAAGACCCAGGCCTTTCGGTGCATTTTCTGTTTGCAGCCGCACATATTTTTCAAAAATCGTTTTGGCACTTTCCGGAGGAATTCCAGGACCGCTATCTCTTACCCACAATTCGGCTTTATCGCCTTGGAGAACACATCCCAGTTGCAGAGCTCCCCCATTGGGCGTAAATTTATTGGCATTTTCTGTCAGGTTGATGATCACTCGGCGGATCATATCCACATCGACATACAAGAATATGGGGTCTTTTGGCAAGACCAGCGAGGTAGTCTGTTGCTTTGTATCAATATTTGGTTTTACAACTTCCAGGGCTTCTTGTAGAAGTGAACGGGCTTCTGTGATTTTCGGTTTAAGGATGGATTGTCCGGCTTCCAGACGGCTGATATCCAGCAAGGCACTGATCAACCGCTGCATTCGTTCCGCAGAACGATAAGCAATCTGGATCAGGCCTGTATTGGGTGAATTGGGATCCTGCTGGGAAGCCATCATGATATCCAGGCTGGAAATTACGTTAGCCAGTGGAGAGCGAAGATCATGGTAGATCATGGCAGACAGGTCGTCGCGTAGTCTATCAAGCTCTTTCCTTTCGCTGATATCACGGAAAAGCCATTGCATCATATCAATATCATCAATATTCTCCCGGCGGATGTGGACAATTACCGGTAACTGTCCACCGCTGCGGAGAACCATTTTTGACTCAAATGAAATCGCCATCCCTGTTGAAAGGTGCGATTGTTCTTCTTGAATAATGGACCGGTCACGAGTTTGCAGGTCAAAAATAGATCTTCCGATAAGTTCAACTGGCTGGTATCCGGTCACACCGCTGGCCTGCCGGTTGGCTTCCAGGATTTCACCTTCCATATCGGTGATGAAGATGGGGTCAATGCTGTCATCAAACAACTCTCGATAGCGGCGATTGGCTGCCTGCAATGATTCAAATAGACGGGAGTTTCCAATGGCCGATCCGCATAGATCTGCCACACCCTGCAGCAGGTTAAATTCTTCGTTTGAGAAATAATTTGGCTGCGGGTGGACGATGGTCAAAATACCCACAAGTGATTCCCGTTGCATTAAGGGCAGGCAAACGGCAGATTTTGGGCCCGATTTCTCTGGAGAGTCATCCTGCCGTTGTAGCCAGCGGGCATCTTTGCTGGTATCGGGAATTAAAACAGCTTTACCTTCTTTTAAGACCCAACCAGCCAGACCGCTTTCTACTGTAGCCCACAGCTGCTCTTTCTTGTGGACGATGATTTTTCCATTCACCATTATGGCAGCATCGATAGGTTTCTTTCGGTCATCCAGAACGATCAAACTGGCACGTTCCAACCCGATGCTGCCGGTTGATAACACCAGCACGCGTTCAAGAACAGTGTGCAAATCCAACGCAGCCGTTAATTCGCGGCTAATATCCAGCAATAAGTTGACGGGTGTCTTGGCGGAAGCCTGAGGATTGTCCATAATTTTTCTTAATGACGAATTCCCAATAGTGCATGTTGACTTGTGGACTCAAGAGTATAGCACATGCAAGATTTATTCCATTTGGAAAAGCGTCATCTCCACCGTATTAAGATGTGAAGCCATACCTTCCAGATCTGTTTTTGCCTGTTCGGGGTCCCCGGTCAAGTCTTGTATGGATGTTTTGATCAAGGATTCTAAATCATCGGCAGTGGCTTTATCTTTTTTCTCTATGAAGGGACGTAATTGATCAAATAGCGTCTTGATGCCGGCCATAGTTTCACGGGCTTCAAAACCATCTTTTTGTTCCAATTGAAGCCGGGCAATTGAAACCTGCTCTTTTATCCGGAGAAGAAAAATGTACTGGTTGGCACTTTCCAGTTGAGCAGCGGATTTTAGATAACGGATTTCCATTTCCTGCTGACGGAGGCGGGTGTTTGTCAGATCAGATTTGATCTGGTTCGAAGCAGAATCATCATTTAATAAACCAGCCGTAACAGCCAATTGATCTTGAACTGGTTTCACCATGAAAAAATAACTCACCAACACCCCCAATAAAAGACCAAAAACAAGAGAAATCACCATGTTCGCCCATGGAAATCCCTTTTTCTGTGGGGATTCCACAACTTCATGGCAGGCGGCAGAGCCAGTCGGTTCCACCGGCGTAACGACGGATGACTTATCCGGCTGTGCTTCAGGCATGGTTTCCGTTTTTTTTTCTTTTCCAGAATCTGTCAGATTTTCCTGCCCTGTATTACTTTGTTCTGCAGGAGCTGTTTTCTTTTTTGGCATGGATTATCCTTGCGATTATTTTCTAGAAACAAATACCCGAGATGAACATAGAACTGGTACGGACAAATAATACTCAGGGAAGAAAACTAATTATATTTTATATCTATCGTATAATCGCTTGCATGTCAGTCGAACCTGATGAGATTCAATCAGCCAACCGCCAGATCGCCCGTGCCGCCGGAACCGTGATGGCGGCTTTTATTCTCAGCAATCTTATCGGGCTGATCCGTGGAATTTTGATCTTGCGCGGGTTTGGAACCGGCGCTGAGATGGAAGCATTTAATACCGCCAATCGCCTGGCAGAGACACTCTTCAATCTGGTGGCTGGAGGGGCACTGGCATCTGCTTTCGTTCCCACCTTTACAGGATTCCTGGCGAAAAAAGAAACCGCACATGCCTGGCATCTGGCATCTGCCATTGCCAACCTGGTACTGATCATTTTGACGATTGTCAGCGCGCTTTCGGCCGTATTTGCACCGCAAATAGTTCAATACCTGCTTGCGCCCGGTTTTGTGGACGAACCTGCGAAATTTAATCTTACCGTTCAATTACTGCGGGTGATACTACCTTCGGTGGTGATCTTCGGATTAAGCGGTTTGATGATGGGAATCTTGAATGCCAATCAGGTTTTTCTTTACCCGGCACTGGCACCATCCATGTATTCCATTGGTATTATTTTCGGTGTACTGGTTCTATCTCCAGGCATGGGGATTTTTGGCCTCGCATGGGGAACGGTATTGGGTGCTGCCCTGCATTTACTGGTTCAGGTTCCTTCTCTAATCCGGTTGAAAGCAACCTATAAACCTATCCTCGGGTTGGAGGATCCTGCTGTTCGTGAGGTGGGGAAGTTGATGCTCCCCCGGCTGGTGGGCGCCGGCATCGTGCAATTAAACTTCTGGGTAAATACCAATCTGGCTTCCCGTCAACCGGAAGGCAGTTTGACGGCTATTACAACAGCCTTCACTCTGATGATGATGCCCCAGGCGTTGATCGCTCAGGCAATTGCCATTGCATCACTCCCCACCTTTTCAGCCCAGGTGGCGCTGGGAAGGTTAGACGAAATGCGTTCTTCGCTGGCATCTACCCTGCGGGCAGTTTTGTTGTTATCCATGCCATCATCCATTGGCCTGATCCTGCTGCGTGAACCAATCATCCGGTTGTTATATCAGGGCGGGCGGTTTGGCGATCGGTCTACCGAGCTGGTTGCCTGGGCTTTGCTCTGGTATGCTGCCGGATTGGTAGGTCATTGCGTGGTGGAAATTATCAGTCGGGCTTTCTATGCTTTACATGATACAAAAACACCGGTCATTGTCGGTGTTTTCGCCATGTCATTAAATATAGGCTTCAGTCTGCTTTTTACCACAATGTTCCAGCATGCCGGTCTGATGCCCCACGGCGGGCTGGCCCTGGCCAATTCACTGGCAACCGGTATTGAAATGGCCATTTTGCTGGTTATTATGCGCAAACGGTTGAATGGACTGCAGGGTTTATTCATTCTCGATGCTGTCTGGAAAGGTGCCGCCGCCTGTGCCGCTATGACCATCATCCTGGTTATCTGGCTCGGATGGAGTGCCTCAAAATCCGTCTGGCTGGTGACGCTTGTTGGACTGCTTCTGGGTGTAGGGATATATGGTGTAATTTTGATAATCTTAAAGACGAAGGAAGTTGGTATCGTTTGGAAAGCAATTACACGCCGCCTCTTGCATCGGGCAGCCTGAATTTTTTATAATTATTAATGTCGGGAGGATTAATTTATGGCAATTGACATGGACTTTTTCGAAAAGACGAAGTATCCCTATCTGTCGAAACCAGCTCAACAGAATGGAATTCCTCAACCTCCGTTGGAGCAGCCGATTCCCAGCGATGCAAAAATTATCTCGCTGCCCGATCCCAAATCGATTACGGTTCCTGCGTTAGATATACGCAAAGCCATTGAACAACGGTCCACTCTCAGAAAATATTCGGAGATTGAGCTCAACCTGGAAGAATTTTCCTATTTATTGTGGGTTACCCAGGGTATTAGATCCATTTCTGATAGACCGGTTACATTCAGGAATGTCCCCTCAGCCGGTTCACGCCATGCTTTTGAAACATATATACTGATCAACCGTGTGGGTACTCTGGCTCCCGGATTGTACCGATATTCGGCGATCAAACACTGCATCTACCTGACCAATAATGAAGTAGGTATCAATGAGAAAATCACCACAGCCTGCAAAGAACAGGGGCATGTACGTACAAGCGCGGCCACATTTTTCTGGGTAGCCGATATTAATCGGATGGCCTGGCGATATTCAGAACGAGCCTGGCGCTATGTCTTGCTGGATGCCGGGCATGTCTGTCAGAATTTATACCTTGCCGCAGAATCAATCCACTGTGGTGTGTGTGGGATTGCTGCTTATGATGATGACCTGTTGAATGCCGCTCTCGGGGTAAACGGAAAAGACGAATTGGTAGTCTATGCGGCTACTATTGGAAAACGATAATATTTTATAAAGAATATTACCCGGTTACTCCGTCCGATCAGCGAATTTAAGGCCAAGATCGGCCGGAGTAACTGTTTTTCCGATGAATTCATCGAATGACAGGTTTTTCATTGTCCAACCGCAATTGGTTTTTACACGTTCAAACAGGGCTGAATAGCTTTCCATCGATCGCAACGGCCAATCAAGCCATAGAGAGTCAGCCGTCTCTTGCAAACGTGTTGCTGAAGGTCCCTCTATTTCAGAAAAATGACCAAACGGAAGTTCATCCAGAGTAACCAGGGATTCTCCGAGTGAATAGGTGGTACGGTATTTTTCATAGAGCATAAAGGGTTCGTAGCCCAGGGCTTCCAGAAGTTGGCGAGTATCATCGAAGCTGCTTACTTCAACTTCAATTTCCCTTCGTACACTCACAGTATGATTCATCTCAGCGGCACCTTTATACGTCAGGTGAGCTTTCTGATCCTGTCGAAGCCGTAAAACTTGATGATTGCGTGTTAAGGTTCCATCAGGTGTATCAAACCGAAAATTTGTTTCCTTTTCTCTGGGTTGGATAAGTTTTCCACCCAGAGCTTTTATGCGCAACTCCAGACGGGGAAGGTCTTTAATGAGAAACTTTACTTCAATTTCGTTTTCTGTCATGATCTTTCCATTTCAATAATTGGTGACGGAAGTCCGATGGATAGAGAAGGTAGCAGACCAATAAAGTCAAACAGGCTGACCACACAAACGCAAACGGCAATCCAGACCGGGCTTCCATTGATGTAGCAAAGAAAATCCGATCAATCCAATAAATCAACAGGCCAGCTGCCATAAGCCAGTAAATTTTTCTTTTATACATAGAGCTTGAAATCAATACCAGGATACCTGCCAGAGTATACACCAAACCAATAATCAGCCCATTTAATACCAGGTACCACACACCCGGATGTATTCCCAGGGAAGTGTAAAATTTCCAATTTTGGATGGAAAGAATTACCCGTGTCCATCCCATCAGGCCGGCTATTAAAATCCCACTGGCAACCACCAACTTCCGTATCGAACAACGGAATCCCTGCTTAATCCAGGTTTGCATTACTTAAATCCCAGGTCCCACAGATGTACATGCGCTGGTTCGCCATCAAAAATCGTACGAACTTCAAACCGCATACGTGTATACATGCCCTTTGATTTCAATGGGAGTTCGACTTGCCTGATTTTGGGGATATCTCGGACAGAAAGCCGATAAACATCTGGCGTATCTGAATTTTCTGATTGGGCATAAACAGAAAACTGTGTGGCAGAGCCGCCAATACGGAAAATAACCGATTGGATGGATTGAGGGTGAGAAAAATTGACTTCAAGTACCAGCGGATTGGCTGTTTCAGACCGTATAAGGGTGGCAGGATTATTATCAAAAAGATTTTCGATGTTCCCCATGTCTAGCCGAGAATATGCAACTTTTGCATCCCAACCATTGATCTTAATCTGAGCCGCACTTAGCATTGCCCTGTTGCTTTTTTCTTTTTCAAATACTTCTTTTATTGAAGGAATGTACTTAAGGTGGGCAAAGATAAAACCGGGTGAACCGTCAGGATAATTGATCACATCAATCACATTCATAGGCTCAAATTTGCCGGAATTGATAACCTTATTGAAATCGTCCGGTGGCATAACAAAAATGGTATTTTCTTTGAATGGTCGGTACTGTTCAATATAGGCATTCAGACTGGCAAGTTCAATGGGAACAGGATCGCCCATATGGAACCGTGCCAGCACATCTGTTCCGTTTGCCCAGTCTGGTGAAAATACAATCGGGGTCGAAGGATCCTCTTTCAGTATTTCTTTTATTCGGGAAAATGCCTGTACACCGCCGTATTGCATACCTTCCATCCCATAACTGGGGAACCAAACAGGGCCATTGGTTAACACATTATCCAGGAAGATGAAATTGATCAAAACCAACACTGTGAAAACAATCAAATCAAGTGACCATTTGATTTTTATTTTACGGTTAAGCCAGTCAATACAATAATCTATCCCTATGGTGATGAAAAACGCCGCCGGAATCACCATGAACATCCCACGGGTAATTCCAATAGCAGCCACTGCCGCACCGGTCGGTGCTGCCAGAAGGGCAAAAAGCATCACCCGATAATTCGTGTTTTTCAGTTTCTTAATGGAAATTAGCAGGCCGCCGATGAAAAACGGTAAAAAGTACCAACCCAGATGTCCCATGTTCTTCATGATATGCCGCGAAAGATCAATTTCATTGGGCAGGAACCAGTAGAACGGATTCAGACCGGCCAGATAGGCTTTTCCAAATTCTCCCAATTTCCAGATCAAGGGATTCGGTGAAATCCAATAGCTATCCAGCATTTCCAGATGGTGTTGATTTTCGCCGGGATGCAAATATAAGAAACGGAAATAGGGTAGAGCCAGCAACAATCCAAGCAGGAATGGCTTCCAGAGTTGTTTTCGGTTTTCCCAGTGGAAACGTGCATCAGAAATCAACAATAGAACAGCCATAACGGCCATAACAACACGGGCTGGGCTGTAACTGTAAAACGCCATAGCGGCAGAAACAAGTGATACATATAACCAGCGGAATTCACCATTTCGATAACGGATATAACCGAGCAGAAAAATAGTGTAAAACGAAACAGCCTCAACTGTCTCAAATGCGGTGCGTGAATGATAAAACCAGGCTGGAATTATGGAGAGTACCAGAACAGCCAGCCAACCACGCCGGTTGTTATAGATTTTTTCATAAATCAGGCCAATTCCAGCCGCTGCCAGAAGAGTGACACTGGCGGATATGAACCGGGTTGTAAAGACAGAGCGGATTCCGAGAACTACAGGCAAAACTTGAAGGTAGACCGGGAAACCAGCATTGAAAGTTGATCCACTTTTAAAGAAAGTGGGAAGAAATTCTCCTGAGAGTCCAACGAACCCACTCTTCACCAGATCGTACGCCAGCATGGTATGAACTGCTTCATCTGTAAAGAAAAAAATAGGGAAATCAGCCAGATGAATAAGTCGGAGTAAGTAATACACCAACAAAGCTCCAACAAATAACCAGAGGGAAGAATCAAAACGAAGAGAGAGTGTCTTGATCAGACGTAGAATTTGATCATACCAATGCGCGGCTGAAGGTAATCTATCAAGATTAAAAGCCAGATGTTTCTTTACTGGAACATCTGCGCCAGCAATATTCACTTCCGTTGTCCGGTAGGCTGACTTTTGGTCCGGCCGATATCGCAATGTCAAGTGAAATTCTGAACCAGGCGGCAAGTCAACAGATGCGTCAATCCGAATCTGACGGGCGTCTTTTTCTGGCTCCGTCCGGTCTTCCCCCTCAATTGGCATTTCGGATTCGTCATTCACCACGGAATGATTATAGCAAGGTTCCTGTTCATGTGAAGTAATCGACTGGCAATGGGTGGAAATTGGCAGGTATACTTAACGATATTTTATTAAAATCTTCACAGATGAAACCATCTCTCTGGGATATTCTTTCTACAATTTTGCTGGCAGCCAGTCTTGCAATGGGTGTCTGGTTTTTCCGTGTGTTTAACGATCCGTATTCTTCCATAAATCCATTTCCACCACCCACTCAAATCGAAAGACCTTTCATACCCAGCATTACACCTTCCCTGATTACTCTGCCTGAGGTATGGACTGAGGTTCCGGAAATAAATGAAAAAGAAACGTTATCCACCATTTCAGAAGACGAAGCCCGGGCTGTGGAGATAACCAACACACCTGTTCTGGTGGTGACGGAAGAACCGCAACAATCGGCAACACCATCATCCAAACGAAAACCTTCCGGCATCCTCCTGCCGACCAAGAATCCTTTTGAACCCACAGACGATCCATTGGATGATAACAAAATTCTCAAGATAACTGCACCTATCGGTGTTTTTAACAATGTCTGGCAGAATATTCAATCCATTCCATCATTTTCGTGGAGTACAACAAGATCCGTTCAGGAAATTGACCATTTTTTACTTTATTTTGGATCAAAACAAAATGGCAAACTGGCAACGAAAACTGGAAAGATGAACCAGATGTTTAAAGCTGTTCCCAGCGGCATTTATTATTTCCGGGTGCTGGCTGTTTCCCAAAATGGAACCATGATCGGATCTCCATCTTCCTTTCTATTCAAATATGACGACACACCTCCATCAAAACCAACCAGTTTCATGACGACCAGCACCGGCGACACAGATTATCCTTATTTCACATGGGGCGAGTCAAAAGATGCCCATTCAGGGATGATCGGCGGTATGGCCGGTTATGCCATTTACCAGGGACCTACCGCCAGATGTATGAAGCCGGTCGCCATAACGACTGCCAATCATTGGACGCCAGTTGCACCAATAGCCGCAGGCGCCACCGAGTATTTTTGTGTTCGAGCCATGGATGCCATCGGTAATGAATCAGATTGGGTTGGACCTGTTGCTTATACCTATGAAAAATAGCAAGAAGCATCGAAACCCGGAAAATTAAAACCCTTGAATACCAGGCTTTTGGGCGCGATTCTTGCACGTTGACTGTTGATATTCCTGGGTCAGAATGGGATAGAATCTATTCTGGTTGATTTTGGGATATTTAATACTTCCTAACCGGATATTTCAATGAGGTCAGGTAAGCCTGGTATCCGTTGCCTTGACTCTGGTTTAATCCGCGCTATACTGAAAAATACGGTTGGGTTTGGGATAAAAAGGATGGGAAGCGATGAAACTATCGTTCTGGGACATTTTAGCTTCAATGGTGATGCTTGGCGGTTTAGCCATGGCAACCATCTTCATTAATATATTTATCAATCCCTATTCATTTATTAATCCTTTTCCACCTCCAACACCTGTAGCCAGTCTTCAGGTGCCAACCCTGACACCATCTCAACGGTCATTGCCTGAACTCTGGACTGCCACACCCGAAACTCCGGGTGTTCCTTCTGTTACCAGTGTCTATACTACAGGAACCGCAACGGCAACCGGTACACGGTTGATTTTACCGACCGGTACAGCTACCCGCACAAAAACAGCCATTCCCATTATAAAGACAGCCACTAAGACTCCTAACCGTACGTTAACTTCCATTGCGTATCTCACACCAACGAAAACGACATCTTCTGGTGATGATGAGCACCCAACTACGCCTGGCACTCCTACCACAAGTTCATCCACTTCTGTTTCAACGCCTGTCTGGAGCTGGACAAAATCCACAGATAACGTCGGCGTCTCTTACTATCAGGTAACCTGGGGTGGTGATACCGATTGTAATAATACATCATACACCACAACATCCAGAACCTGGACAGCACCAGCCATGACAGCCGGTACAACCCGGTATATCTGTGTGCGGGCTGTGGATGCTGCCGGCAATAAATCTGACTGGGCCGGTCCATCGGGCTTTACATACGCATTGGCCGGTGCACCTTCCGCCACCACAAACGCAGCCACATCGGTAAACAGCACATCTGCCGTGTTAAACGGTTTAATCAACGCAAACTCACATGACACAACTGTGTTCTTCCAATATGGAACAACAACCTCATATGGAACAACTCAAGCCGGAACACCCGCTACGGTTACAGGTTCAACCAGCACGGCTGTCAGCTATACTCTTACTGGATTAACACCAAACACAACGTATCACTTCAGAGTGTATGGGACAAATTCGGTTACCACAACATACGGAGCCGATGTCACGTTTAAGACCCTGGGTACTCCTACCACTACAACGATTACCGGTATATCGGTTGAACCATCCGTCGTCGGGCAGAGTTATACGGTGTCTG
Organism: Leptolinea tardivitalis; assembly: GCF_001050275.1. GTDB lineage: Bacteria > Chloroflexota > Anaerolineae > Anaerolineales > Anaerolineaceae > Leptolinea > Leptolinea tardivitalis. The sequence continues at coordinate 105,318 of NZ_BBYA01000009.1, read as the reverse complement.
TGTCTGTTGCGCCGGTTACAACAGGAACAGTTTCTGTGAGTGATGGCACGGGAGCCGTATGTTCTCCGGCGATCACCCTTTCAGGTGGAACAGGAACCTGCACTCTCACATCAACAACTGCCGGAACAAAGACGATTTCAGCCATTTTCAGCGGGAATTCCACCTACGCCACATCTACCGGTACTGCCACACATCAGGTTGACAAAGGCACCCCCATTGTATCTGTATGGCCTTCAGCCAGTGCCATTTCATATGGACAAACGCTGGCTTCCTCCACTCTTTCCGGTGGGGCTGCCATACCTTCTGGAACCTTCAGTTGGATTGATCCTTCTGTAACACCGGCGCTGGGTACGTCTTCACAGAATGTGCGCTTCACGCCGAGTAATTCTGCCAACTATAATACCGTTGATGGCACGGTGAATGTGACCGTCAATAAAGCCAACCAGACAACCCTGGTAGCCCATGTGGATCACACTCCTGTGGTTTACAACACTACAGCAGAATTGAGCACTACCGGCGGCAGCGGAACCGGAGCTGTCACCTTTAATATTGGCAGCTCCACGGGTTGTGCACTTTCTGATGCAACCCATATTATCGTCACCAATGTCGGCGGCACATGCGTTGTTACAGCCACTAAAGCCGATGACGGTAATTATTATGAAGCTACCAGCGCTCCATTGACCATCGCCCTGGCTAAAGCCAATCCGGTCACAGTCTGGCCCACCGGGAGCACAATAACATATGGCGCGTTGCTTGGTACATCCATTCTTTCCGGCGAAACCGTTATTACATCTGGGACTCTCCAATGGGTAAATCCAACGACGGTACCGCCGGCCGGAGATCCCAGCTATAGTGTTTCATTTACACCGGATGACACCACCAATTACAACACTGTGACACATAATGTAAGTCTGCATGTCAACAAAGCCACACCCACTGTGGATACCTGGCCGACGGCATCTGCCATCAATGCAGGGCAGGCACTCTCTGCCTCCACCCTGAGCGGCGGGCATGCCTCTGTCGCCGGTTCATTTGCCTTTGAAAGTCCAACAACGGTGCCTGGGGCAACAGGCCCTCAAAATGTGGTCTTTACGCCAGTGGACAGCGCTAATTATGAATCGGTTCTCGGTAGTGTAATCGTAACAGTCAATCCATAAATAGAGTTGACCTTCTTATAGAGGCCAGAAATGGCCTCTTTTTTATTTCATGTTGATTTTTTTCTCAAACATATTGTGTAGAAAAATCTTTCAGTAATAAAGTGTAAAATGTTAGAATGAAAAACAGGTTCAATCGTTTTCCAAAATGAGGAATGGAATGAAACTTACTTTTTGGGACATTCTGGCTTCGTTATTCGTGATAAGCGGTCTGGCGCTGGCCGTCATTTTTATCAATATTTTTATCAATCCCTATTCGTTTATCAATCCATTTCCTCCCCCCACTCCAGCGTCCACCAGTGCACCTTCACTGACGCCCTCCCAGCAATCGCTTCCGCAACTATGGACAGGCACACCGGAGACTCCGGGTGTGCCATCTCTTACCGGATTGCCACCCTCAGAAACAGCGGCTCCCACCGCTTTCCACTGGGTTTTTCCAACCAGCACGCCCTTCAAAACTTTTACCCGCACACCCAACTGGGTGCTGACGATTAACGCCCTTCGCACGGCAACTTATACCAGTACAGCTTCAACAGATACAACACCGCCTACTCTGCCGGGTATACCCCGAACAGATTCCGCCACCAATAACCCGACGCCATTATGGTATTGGTCAATGTCAAATGATTCTGGAAGCGGCTTAAGGTATTACCAGGTTACCTGGGGCGGGGATGTTAACTGCAACAATAATGTATATGTAACAGCGACCAATAATTGGACGGCGCCTGTTATCACGGCAAATGCAAATTATTACATCTGCGTGCGAGCCAGAGACGTTGCCGGCAATTATTCCAACTGGGTGGGTCCGGCCGGTTTTTATTATTCCGGACCGGTGGCGAATCCAACAGTCACCCGTACTCCAACCCGTACTCATACCCCTGTTCTGACCAATACAGTCACTCTTACATTTACTCCATCATTATCTCCCACCAATACTTCCACCGGTGTGCTGCCACCAACGGCAACATCTACCTTCACCTCAACAGCCACTACTATCCCATCCACAGCCACTTCGACTTCCACGTACACAGCGACTCTTCCTGTGGTTCTGACGGATACACCCACTGCCACCTATACAGTGGCAATACCTCCAACAGAAACAGCCACTGAAACGGCCACAGTCGTCATCGTTCCCACGGAGACGGAGACTCCCACAGAAACATCGACCTATACCATCACCCCGACAGAGACAGCAACCACCGAAGCTTCTGTCACACCCACATTTACGACTGTTCCGTCCACTTATACCATTTCGGGCAGCACGGGAGTCGGCCCCACCATGACGCCCACTGGCGATCCGGTTCCGGCTGTGACTATTTCGGTCACCGGTGATCCGGGGGCTATTGTCACCCAGCCTGATGGATATGGCAATTACTCTGTTGTGGTTCCAGCCAACTGGTCAGGTGTCATTACGCCATCGCGCATTGGTTATAAATTCACTCCAGTGAAATACGAATACACCCACGTGAATGCCAACATGCCCAACCAGAACTTCACTTCCGAAGAGACAGCCACGTTCACCATCACAGGAAATATCGGCGCGGCTCCAGGATCAACAGTTACGGCCAATAATGGCGCGGTCGTGACCGTGCAACCTGAATTGGACGGTAATTACGAGGTTGTGGTGTACGCCGGTTGGTCCGGCACCATAAAAGTAACCAATCCATCATGTACATTCACGCCACCGCAACATGATTACACCAATGTAACGGGTGCCTTAACTGACCAGAACTTCACACCTGCCTGCCCTTAAGAGCGGCTGCTTTCAACAGGAATCCATTTCAATCTGATCGGACTGGGATGGATTCCTATTCTAAATCGGTAAAAACAAAATACGTTACAATTACCGGGAGGAGATCACCATGAAAGATCCCATCACCCCTGAAGTATTTGCCCATCTAGTTGATCTGGCTGCATTGGAACTGGAACCCACACAAGCTGAATACCTTCGGCTGCAACTGAACCATCAATTAAAAGCCATTCAAGAACTGGAATCCATTCCACTGGAAAGCAATGTGGAGATCAGCGCCCACGGCGTACCCTACACGGCGGAAATAAGCCCCGCCCCCCGGGAAGATATCTGGAAGCCCTACCCTGAACCGGCTGACATTATCAAACAGGCCCCCGCAACTGACGAGGGATATATTGTTGTTCCAGAAATTCCACATATCACCCTAAAATGACCATGAATCCTTGCGATCAATCTGCTGTCGAATTGAGTAAACTACTGCGCCGCAAAGAAATTTCTGCGGTCGAAATTTTGGAATCTGCCCTTGAACGTATTGATCAGGTGGACGGCCGCCCCGGAACTCTTAATCCGGGAGCCATAACGGATGCGGATAAACAGAAAGTCCATTCATTTATTACTCTCACAGCCGAACGCGCCCGTGCCCAGGCAAAAGAAGTCGACCGGAAATTGAAAGCCGGCGAGGATCCGGGTGCTCTAGCCGGTATCCCATTAACGGTCAAAGATATTTTTGTACTGAAGGGGACACCATCAACAGCGGCATCGAAAATTCTGGCGAATTTCATTTCACCGTATACAGCCACACCCGTTTCGCGGCTGGAAGCCGCCGGTGCCGTTACCCTGGGTAAAGTCAATCTGGATGAATTCACATACGGATCATCCAATGAATCCTCTGCGTTTCAACCCAGCCCGCGGAATCCCTGGGACACCCATACCGTTCCGGGTGGATCATCGGGCGGAAGTGCCGCATCGGTAGCAGCCGGTGAAGCAGTTCTCTCCCTCGGAACGGATACCGCCGGTTCCATTCGTCAACCAGCCGCATTTTGCGGAGTGGTGGGAGTCAAACCAACTTACGGTCGGGTAAGCCGGTATGGATTAATTGCTTTTGCCAGCTCACTCGATTGCCCCGGTCCGGTGGCTCGTTCGGTAGAAGATGCCGCCCTGATGCTGAAAGTCATGGCCGGTGCCGATCCGTCTGACGACACCGCCGCCAATATTCCGGTGCCTGATTATCTGGCAGAACTGGAAAAAGGCGTAAAAGGACTGCGCATCGGCCTTTCACCCGATTACTTCCGTATTACTTATCCTGATCCAACCAGCGGAGAGCTGCTCATGCAGGCCATTTCGCCGGAGATTGAAGCGTCTGTGCGGCGTGCCGCTTCCTTATTGAAAGAAATGGGCGCGGAGATCATTGAAGATGTCCCCATGCCCAATACCCGTTACGGTATTCCGGCTTATTTTGTCATCAGCCGGGTGGAAGCCGCCTCAAACCTGCACCGCTACGACGGCGTGAAATATGGTTTCCGTACTCCCGAGCCAACACATGAACTGCGCGATCTGTACAAGAAAACCCGTGCGCAGGGTTTTGGCCCGCAGCCCAAGCTGCGTATTTTGATGGGAATGTATGTGTCTGCCGCCCAGTACAGCGAACAGTATTACAACCGCGCTCTGAAGGTTCGCACACTCATTCGCCGAGATTTCGATACTGTCTTTGATAAGAATGGCGCTTACCGGCTGGATGCCCTGCTGACTCCTACCACACCGACTACGGCCTTTGAAATGGGTGCTGTCTACGGTGATTCTGTTTTGATGCAGTATGCCGACCAACTAACCGTCCCTGCGAATCACGCCGGCATCCCCGGACTGTCACTCCCGGCCGGGTTGGATTCAAAACGTCTGCCCATCGGTATTCAACTGCTGGGAGCCGATTTCTCCGAGTCTGTGCTTTTCCGCATTGGCCGTGCCTTTGAACAGGCTACGGAAACTGATGCATGGCGCAAAGAGAAACCGGGTGTGCTGGCATCATGAAAACCAGCTTTCTCTCCGCTGTGGCAAGAACACGATCCACGTTGATTAGAAGGTGCGTATGACTGAATACGAAGCCATAATCGGGTTGGAGACACACATCCAGCTCAATACCACAACCAAAATCTTTTGCTCCTGCAAGGCTGATTCATGGTTCGATCCGCCCAATACCAATATTTGCCCGGTATGCACCGGTCTGCCCGGCGCCCTGCCGACATTGAATAAGGCTGTGGTGGAAAAGGCAGTGCTTTTAGCCAAAGCCATGCATGCGAACCTCCTGCCGCTTTCATATTTTGCCCGCAAGAATTATTTTTACCCCGACCTGCCCAAGGGATACCAGATATCCCAGTATGACAAACCCATAGCTGTCGGTGGTTTCCTCGATATGCCCATGAATCCCGCCAATGGACAGAGTTATATACGCCATATCACCATTGATAATATGCATCTCGAAGAAGATGCTGGCAAGACCCGCAATGAACCCGGCCGCCGGTTGATCGATTTTAATCGCTGCGGCGTGCCATTAATCGAAATGGTCACCGGACCTGATCTCCGGTCAGCCGATGAAGCTGCCCAGTACCTCATCCGCCTGCGTCAATTGCTGCGATGGCTTGGCATATCCGAAGCGGATATGGAAAAAGCACATCTGCGCTGCGATGCCAATGTGTCCATCCGGCCCAAAGGCGCCTCTCACCTAAATCCCAAAACGGAGATCAAAAACGTCAATTCGATAGATGCCGTCAAGGAAGCCATTGGAAAAGAGATCGAACGTCAGACTAACGAAATGGAAGCCGGACATAAGATTGAAACATGGACTCTCGAGTGGGATGAAGATGCCGGTGTTTTACGAAAGATGCGTTCTAAAGAGACGGAAGCCGATTACCGGTATTTCCGCGAACCCGATCTGCTGGCAATCCGCATGACAGATGAATGGCGAAATGCGATCCTCGAAGGATTCCCGGAATTACCTCTGGAACGGCGGGCACGGTTTATTGAAGACTACGGGTTGCCGGAATATGATGCAGAAATTTTAACCGGTGAGAGGTCGCTCTCTGATTATTTTGAAACCACAGTAAAGACGTATAAAGGCGATCCCAAGCGTGTCTCTAACTGGATCATGAATGATATCTTGCGTATGGTCAACGAAGCCGGGAAACCAGCGTATGAGTTGAAACTCACCCCGGCTTTTCTCGCCGAGATTATCCAACTGGTAGACTCCGGTACCATAAACACATCGACTGGGAAGAACCTGCTGGGGAAAGTGGAAACTTCTGGAAGAGCTCCATCAAAAATTGTGGAAGAGGAAGGTCTGGCAAAAGTAAGCGATGACTCCGCTATCCGTGAAGTCTGTGCGAAAATTATGGCAGCCAGTCCCAATGAAACCGCATCGTATAAAGCAGGCAAAGTTACTCTCATCGGGTGGTTTGTCGGGCAGGTGATGAAGGAAATGCGCGGCAAGGCCGATCCGCAAATAGCCCGCAAGATCATGGAAGAAATGCTTTCCCAATAAATCCAGATATTCGTTAACCTGAAAAACAGCCCTTCCGGGCTGTTTTTTTTTATTACCACTACCTTGACAGACGATATATCGCATGATAGTATATCGTCATACGTTATATCGAGGTTCGACTTATGATACAAAAAGAACTGCAAAAATATTTGCCACTTTCCGAATCGACTTATTACATCATGCTCTCCCTGGTGGAACCCCGTCATGGTTATGGTGTAATGCAATATGTGGAAAAAATCAGCCGGCAATCTGTCACTATTGGACCGGGCACCCTGTATGGGGCTTTTGCCAATCTGGAAAAGGAGCACCTGATCCGAAGTGTGGGAGAAGAAGACAGGCGTAAGTATTTTGTACTTACAGATGAAGGCCGCGAGGTGTTGGCAGAACAAATCCGTCGGTTGACTATTATGGCTGAAAATGGAAATTTGGTAATACCCGATTTGGAGAAATAAGAAGAATGTCAGACAAAAATTTGATTAAGAAATTTCGCTGGTTCTGGGCGTGGGATGATGAACGGGAAGAAAACTGGTTGCAAGAAATGTCAAACCAGGGTCTTCACATGAAATCTGTTGTATTTCCTGGAATTTACACATTTGAACAAAACCCGGGTGTAAATTATGTTTACCGTCTTGATTATGCACCGGAAACAAAATCCATAAATGAGTACATAACCCTTTTCAACGATGCCGGGTGGGATTATCTGGGGAAAATAACCTTCTGGCAATACTTTCGCAAAAAAGTCACAGGCCATGAGATCCCAGAAATCTTTACAGACCAGGAATCAAAAATCGCAAAATGCAAGAAGATCATGTGGGCATTGCTGGGGATTATGCCTTTGATTGTGGTGAATCTGATCAATTCCTATAGCCGATTGAATCAACCCATCTGGTTTGCCTTTGCCATAATCTTTACGCTGTTTTTTATTTTGTTTTCCATCGGAATCTGGAAACTATACAAACGGATTTCACAATTGAAACGATTATGATAAAAAGCGACGGCATATAAACCGTCGCTTTTTTTCATTTTCTCCAGTTGTGAGCCGTATCAATGGCGATTTTCAGGTTGTCCCAACTGGTATCTGCGGGAACCGTGCAATCAGCCGCCAGGATATACCGTTCCGGGGCTTCTTTCAACGCAGACTCCGCCGCCGAAACGATTTCTTCTTTTGTTCCTTTGGCCAACGCGCCCAACCGGTTCATTCCGCCCATGAACGGGCGGTTAAACAGGCGGGATACTTCTTTCGCGCTGATTTTTCCTTCGGTCAATTCGAGGCTTGCATTGACCACCTGACCGGGATAATCTTTATACCGATCAATGGATTTATAGGGAAGCTGGTAATCACACACATGCAGGATGCTGAAAAGACATTGCCGGTTTATTTCTTCCATTAATTCCAGATCAAAGGGACGGATACAGGTATCAAAACACATCGGGTTGTCAAAGCGGTCAGCTTCTCCACCCTGAGTGGACATGTAAAATCCATCCAGCCCCAGGCGAATACATTCCTTTACAAAACGCATCACACTATTGGTAATGATCCGCATACCAATCTTTACTTTTTCGGGATCTTCTTTAATTTGTCGGGTGAGCAGGTCATAGCTGGTAGTCTGGGCAGCAAACATAAAAGGTGAATACAGGGTAAGCACCACCAACGCTTCTTTTTTTGCCGCCTTAACCAACCCCTCAACCACTTCTAATGGTTCTTCATAGAAATCCAACGGATATTCAGGCAGTTTCACCCAGTCATCCGGAGTTTGTATCTCATCAAGGTGAGGGAATTTTTTTTCATATTGGATCTTCACAAAATCCATACCGGTGTAATGAAAGAATTCCATGTGCCTGTCGACGGCAGACTGACCTCTTTGAAAATCTGGGCCAAAGTGCAAAAAGAAACCAGCCGGAATATAGGCAGGTTTTGAAGATGAATCAATAAGGCTTAATACCGCATCTCTTTTGTTCATGTTTTTCTCCCGGATAAAGGATGCTTGTTTTTACAGGCGAATAAATTGTAATTCAATCGACGGGAGCGCCCCCTATCAAGAATCCCCGCATAGAGATCGACGCAGCCAAAATAGACTCATTGAAAAATTCGACAGGTTCGCCGGCCTCCTGCATGGCAAGAATATAAAGCGCCGGAAGAAAATGTTCACCTGAATTGATGGATAAAGAAGCCGCTTTTCCCTGTTTTTCATAGTGGATGAGTGCGTCGTGATCACCGGTCTGTATCCAATTGCGTATCTTCTGGTCGAACTCTCCTGCCCAGTCATACGGATAACTTCCCCAGGATACCATTGCCAGGTTATGGACCAGATTCCCACTGCCCATAACCAACACTCCCTGATCACGCAAAAACCGGAGCTGCTTTCCCATGTTGTAATGGTATGCACCATCGCGTGTACGGTCGAGTGAGAGCTGGATTACCGGTATGTCTGCTTCAGGGTACATATGGCAAAGAACAGACCATGTCCCATGGTCCAATCCCCATTGCAGGTCAGGCCGTAAGGTAACCGGCTTTACAGTGGAGCACAGGGTGATCGCCAGTGAAGGGTCTCCCGGGGCCGGGTATTGCAAATCGAAGAGTTCTTTTGGAAATCCATAAAAATCATGGATGGTTCGAGGTCTATCGGCAGCGGTCACCTGGGAGCCTTCCGTCTCCCAGTGTGCCGAGATACTCACAATAGCTCTGGGGCGGGGCAGCCGTCTGGCCAATGAAACCCAGGTGCGATTGTATCCATTTTTCTCAATGGCATTCATGGGACTGCCATGACCGACAAACAATACGGGCATACGTTCGTCACTCATTTTTCTCCCTTGGATCCATCATAATCTTATGGTTGAACACCTTTATATATACATAATACTCATATCGCGGGCTTTTGACAGTACACTATAATAAGTTTTCTGACTATCCGAAATTCTCATTGCAGCGAGGAAAACAATGACCCTGCCATCAACAATCGCCTGGATTTGTCCCATCTGCGGGTATATTCATTACGGGTCGGAACCACCAGAAGAATGCCCGGTATGCGGTGCCGGACGTGAAGTATTCGAACCGTATCAAGAACCTGCGAAAGAACGAAAAGAAGAAAAAAACACCGAAAAAGTAATCCAATGGCGATGCAAAGATTGCGGATACATACATTCCGGCGATGTTCCGCCGGAATCTTGCCCCGTCTGTGGCCAGCCGGCTGATCATTTTGAAAAGGTCGAGGCGGATATCAACCGCGAACCGGAGATCGCCTTTGACCAGCGGTTTGTCATTGTTGGTGCCGGAATTGCCGGGGTATCGGCTGCCGAATCCATTCGCAGGAATGATCCAAAATCTGAGATCATTTTGATCTCCCGCGAATCCAACCTGCCGTATTACCGAATAAGCCTTACCCGCTATCTGGCCGGGGAAATAGAAAAAGATCAGATGCTCTTGCATCCGGCGGATTGGTACGACTCAAATAAAATCGACCTGCGCCGCGGTATCGAGGTGACCGGTATCGATATCCCCCGCAAGTATATGATCCTGTCGAATGGCGAATCGGTGTCATTTGACACATTGATCCTGGCAACTGGTTCGCATCCCTTTATCCCCCCGATCCCCGGCGCAGATAAGGCCAATGTCATCACTCTGCGTACCATGGAAGACGCCGATTTTATTCTAAAGGCCTGTCAGGAAGGGAAAAGATTTGTCTGCATAGGCGGCGGACTTCTCGGTTTGGAAGCAGCCGGCGCTCTGGCCAAACGCGGTGCATCTGTAACCGTGGTCGAAAACCAACCGTGGCTTCTTCCGCGCCATTTGACCAAAGAAGCTGCACAATTATTTCAAGAACAAATTAAAGCTATGAACATTAACCTGAAAGTCGGGGTTCAGGTAAAAGAGATCGCCGGCGATTCAACCGTAAGCGGTGTGATGATGGATGACGGGACGTTTTTTCCGGCGGAGGTCGTTATCGTGAGCGCCGGAGTCAGGTCAAACATTGATCTGGCCCGTGAATCGGGTATTCAGGTGGATAAAGGTATCGTGGTGGATTCTGAGATGAAAACAGAACACCCGGCAGTGTTTGCCGCCGGTGATGTGGTGGAGGTGGATGGGATGCTCTATGGCACCTGGGGCCCATCACAGGGACAGGGAACGATCGCCGGGCTTAACGCGTCCGGCCGTCGAGCGGATTTTTCTACCCTTCCCCCTTCGCATGTATTAAAAGTGCTTGGAATCAACCTGTTCAGTATCGGGACGGTGAACCCATTTCCAGCCAATTCCATCGTCTTGAATGAAAACAGTAACGGGAGTTATGTATGTCTCGTGTTCCAAGATCAGCTTTTAACCGGGGCTGTATTAATGGGAGATACGAGTCTGTCAAATACCATCAAGAAAACGGTGGAAGAAAAGACAAGTTTTCCAAAGGACATAATCCAACCGGATCGAATACATGATCTACTTGACTACCTGAAAAAGCAGGGCAACCTGCAAGTTTAATTCATGTCGGAGAGCAAGCGGATTATTATCTCCACTACAGCCGGATCGAACTGTTTCCCGCTTTGTTCTTGAAGATAATTCAATACCGTTTTCTGGTCCCATGCAGGCCGGTACGGTCGGTCAGAAAGAAGCGCATCCCACACATCTACTACGGAGAATATCCGGGCGGCCAGAGGAATATCAGTTCCAGCCAATCCACGCGGGTAGCCGCTGCCATCCCATCGTTCGTGATGTCCATAGGGAATTTCTATTGCGGATTGAAGATAGTCAATGTCTTTCAACATCCGGTAGGCAAATTCCGGGTGCTGACGCATGATTGCCCATTCATCTGACGTGAGCGGGCCCGGTTTGAGAAGGATGTTATCAGGAACGCCAATTTTTCCAATGTCGTGAAGAAGCGCTCCTCGCTTGATATTCAACAGCTCTTCTTCCCTTAACCCCATTTCCCTGGCAATCCGTTCTGTGATTTCTACTACCCGCCGGCTGTGGTCGGCGGTTTCATGCTCGCGCATTTCCAGTGCCCGCGCCCATCCATGAAGAGTGGCATCGTATGCCTTTTCAAGATGAGTATGTGCTTCGATCAGAGCTTTCTCAGATCGGATGCGTTCTGATATGTCGCGGGTGATATTAAGCAGGCATTCTTCACCATTGACCATGATGATACTGGCCGACATCAATCCATGAATGATATGTCCATCTTTTGCCCGAAAATCTGCCTGCAAATTTCGATAAATCCCATCGCGTATTAACCCTTCCACCAGACGAACACGATCTGCCAGATTAACCCAGATATCAATTTCTACAGATGTTTTCCCGATTACATCCTCCCGGGTAAAACCTGTCATCTGAGTAAAGCCAGTATTGATATCCATATACATGCCATCTGTCATGCGATTGATATTGATTGAATCTGGAGAGGTGCGAAATGCGGTTGAGAATTTTTCTTCCGATAACCGTAAAGCCTCTTGGGCCTGTTTCTCTGCCGTGATATCGGAAAACAGAGCTACCATATTTCCAGGTGAAATCTGAAAGGCATGTACTTCAAACGCACCCGTGATCTTTCCATCCAAATAAAATAGCTGATCGTTTGACCACATTTCACCTTTGCGAGCAACCCGATTATATTGTTCGATGGTATCGGTTCCAACCAATCCAGGGAAAGCATCTTGAATCTTTTCTCCCAGAAATTGATCGTGTTCAAGTCCAAGAATTCTATTGGCAGCGGGATTGAACCCGGTAAATATCAAGTCGTCATTTTCATTGCTTGAGTAAATGTGAATGCCCAGTGGAATAGCCTCAATGATTGACCGAAATTTTCTTTCAGATGCCAGATTATCATCTTCTGCTTGCTTCTGTCTGGTGATTTCTCGCGTGGAAAAGATTAATGTTTTTGAATCTTTAGATTCATCAACCAGGTATCGGCCGTTCGATTCCAACCAGACCAGGTGACCATCCGCGTGTTTTATTCGGTACCTTGCCCGGGTTGGGAGATTGGTTTCCATCACCTTTTTGATTGAATCTTGCACAAACGGTAAATCTTCTGGATAGATCAATGAAAACGCATTGATATTGGCCAGTTCTTCCGGTTTATATCCCAATACTGTGTAATAGGATGGCGATGCATAAAGATACTTTCCATCCATGGTCACTTCCGCCACCATATCTGTCATATAGTTGGTCAACCGCCTCAGAGTGGCATCCTGCACTCTGAGAGTCTCCTCGGTTTTTTGGCGCAGTTCAATTTGATCTTTTAGATCTTGATTGGTTTTGATTTGCGATTCGATCGTTTCACGAAGCTGCTTGAAAAAGTACCATTGGATAATCATCAATCCAGTCAAACTTACCAATACAACCATAATGGAGACAAAATAACGATAAGAAAGAACAGAGATAGACTGATATAAAACATAGGAATATGCCAATGTATAGGCAATAACAAAAAACAGACTGGTGCGGTTACCCTGAAGCATCCCGGCTAAAACCACAGAAGCTGCAAAAAGCAGGATTGTGGTGTTATTAACACCAAAACGATCCAATCCATATAACCCGAGCAGCAAACTTACCACTGGCGGGATTAACCCTGCCCACTGCCAGCCTCCACGCCTGGCTCCCTGCCACCCGATAAAAAGTAAAAGCAAATCAAGAAACAGAGGATAGGCTTCGGAAAATGTGAAAAAACCAGACCAGATGGCAAACAGGATTATTATGGCAGGCAGTGCCGTAATTATGAATAATAATCGGAGAATTTCCAGTGTCCATAAATCACGTCGAAAAACTACTGACGATGTTTCCCAACTTTTAAAAAATGATTTCAGGGAAGGAAGGTTTTTCACAAGCGAGGATCTCCTAAGTCTCGTAACCGCTCAATAGATCCCCAAAATGACCGGTAATTTGTTTAGTGCTATTATTATCAGATATTGCGTAAAAAAGTTCAAACGCTTACCGATTAGAAACGGTTGCTTTCAATGGATAAACAGAACAATACCTGACTTCCAACCTGCTTTTTCTGTTCTGTATGATTTTAATCAAGTTGTTTTCTTACGATAAAATGGTAGTTAATTATTCGTACATAAGGACAAAAATGACATACCCTATCATCCAACGAGAATTGACCGTTCATTTGAATAATGAACATTGGTATCTTAAGCCCATTGAAGATCCCTCTATTCTTGGTCCGGTAGATTACGGCTGGAATAGGTATCGGATGTATCCAGACAGCTTTTCATTTGGAGAAGGATTACTGGCTGGCAGCAGCATTCCCGGCTCACGACGTCTGGTTTTTACTGGTTGGTCATCACAATGGGATGGTTTTTATATTTCTTCCATGGGCGGAGCAGCCTATACCTTTCACGGTGTGGGAGTAAATTATGTTTCCCTGCGCGGCCGTGCTCCAGAAACCAGCGTTCTATTGCTCAATCACAAACAGGGTGAAATATTTGTCCGTCTTGAACCGGTGAATGTAGAGGCCCTGTGGAATGGCTATGCCGATCCAGAAGGCCGTCCGCTGGTAGGTTTCTTCGCCCTTCAGCAGGCCCTTTTTGACCGGTATAAAAATGAATATCCAGAAGGGAAGATGCGCATCTGCGCTGTCGGTCCTTCTGCCCTGTATACCCATGAAGGTGCGATTGGTTCAAACCCTGTTCGCCGCGGAACACTCTCTGTGGTGGCTGATTGGGCTGGGCGCGGCGGTTTAGGTTCGCGCCTCTTACAGACCAACAACCTGGCCGCCATTATATTCGGTGGCGAATGGGAAGACCCCGATCTGCGGGACAGCTCTGAAATTGACGCGTACTTCCTGGAACATTTTGGCAAGAAAACCATCCAGACAGACATTTCGGTAACTGAAAAATACCGCTATGTTCCCGAATTTGAAACCGGCGGCACATTCGGCGTTAATAACCGGGATATGGCGGAAAAAATCCTGAGTTTCAATTACACCAGTATCTATCATTCCGATGATGAACGGTTAAAACAACACGACCAGTTTATTCTGAAACACTACTTAACCCAGTTCAACGAAGAAACAATCAAAACCAAGAACTTTCAGCACTGCGGCGAACCCTGCCCGGTGGTCTGCAAAAAAATCAATGACATCTATAAAAAAGATTATGAACCTTACCATGCACTCGGCCCTCAGATCGGCGTATTTGACCAGCGAGCGGCGGAACAAATCAATGATTACGCTGACGCCATGGGGTTTGATGCCATCCAGGTGGGCGGCACAATCGCCTGGATTATGGATATTGTTGCCAACGGTCTAATCCCGCCGGAAGATTTCAATCTGCCTCCGGCCAGTGAACTTGCCTTCCAATTTACTGACGATCCGGCCAAATTTGACCTGGTTAAAGACAGTGCCCGCAATGCCGCCTATGCCCGCGCGATTATTGATATGATCCTGTTTGATCCTGCCGGACGTATTTTCCGCCTGGGTATCCGGGAAGCTGCCAGAGAGCTGGATAAAAAATATCACATCCGAAGCATTGACCGAGCCGTATTCACCTCCCACGGTGATGAAGGGCACATGGTTCCCAACCAGTACTGGGTGGCAGGAATGTTCAGCCCGATGCCCATGATGGGAAAATATTTTGTATTTTATGAGAACAAGTTCCTCCCGCCGGATAAACTCGGCAGGAAAAATGTGGAACGTATGACGTATGAATTGTTCAACGAAAACAGCGGTATCTGCCGCTTCCATCGGAAATGGAGCGAGACCATCACCGATGAAATCCTGGCCGCCCATTATGGATTGAAAGTAAATTACAAAGAACACCAATTCAACCTGGCCCGGGCTATCCATGAGGGCGAATCTCCCAAGAGTGTTTTCTGGGAAAGCGAACGCGTTGTTGACCTGATGGTCACGTTTCTTGAGCAGTGGTCCAAAGCCGGCTTAAAGGACGAACAATTAGACATATGGCTCGAACGCTTTCATACCGACAAAATGAATGCTGCCCGTGAATGGTGGAAGGCTGTCAAAAAAGGTATTGACGAAGCCTTTGCAGAAGGCGCCCAATCCATTCCAGATGCGTTCACACCGGGGCAATCCAATAAATTACAGGTATAGATGGAATCGATTCGAGAACTTTATCGTATCGGTCATGGACCCTCTAGCAGCCATACCATGGCGCCGCGTCGTGCGGCGGAAATGTTTTTTGATCGGAATAATACAGCCGTCTCCTTCCGGGTGACACTCTACGGAAGCCTGGCTGCCACCGGCCGCGGCCACCTGACAGACAAGGCTATTCAGGAAGCTGCAATACCCAAAAAAGTGGAATTCATCTGGAAACCGGAAATAAATCTACCTCTGCACCCGGTAGGGATGGAATTCGAAGCCCTGGATGCCGATGGAAAACAGACCTCGTTCTGGCGAGTCTACAGCCCGGGTGGTGGCGCCTTATTGGAAGAAGGTGAATATCCAGCCGCTTCTGTTTATCCGCATAGCAGCATGTCTGAAATCTTGAAATACTGCACATCCAGCGGCCTGACGTTCTGGGAATATGTGGAAGCCTGTGAGGGCAAGGGCGTCTGGGATTATTTGCGGGAAGTCAACCGGGTAATGCATGAGAGTATCCAGCGCGGGATTCAAGCAGAAGGTGTTCTGCCGGGCGGACTGGGAGTCTCACGCCGAGCCTGGACGTTTCATCGGAAAAGTATGCTCAATGGCAATACCCTGGTACGCGAAGGCTTCCTGCCAGCCTATGCGTTGGCTGTGGCGGAAGAAAATGCCACCGGCGGCTTGATCGTCACCGCGCCAACCTGCGGTTCATGCGGTGTTTTGCCGGCTGTAATCTGCCATATTGAAGATACGGTTCAGACTTCGGAAAAGCACATTTTACGGGCACTGGCCACAGCCGGTTTGATTGGCAATCTGATCAAAGAAAAAGCCTCCATTTCCGGTGCCGAGGTGGGCTGCCAGGGAGAGATCGGGTCAGCCTGTGCCATGGCTGCCGGGGCAGCCGCTCAGTTGATGGGCGGCACTATCCGCCAGATCGAATATGCCGCCGAAATGGGATTGGAACACCACCTCGGGTTAACCTGTGATCCGGTAAACGGCCTGGTTCAAATTCCTTGCATTGAACGCAACGTGTTTGCTGCCACCCGCGCCATGGATTGCGCTACCTTCGCCACCTACTCTGACGGATCGCACCGGGTTTCTTTTGATGAAGTGGTCACCGTGATGAAACAAACCGGCGAAGACCTGCCCCGGGTGTACCGTGAAACAGCAGAAGGCGGACTGGCCATCACCTACCGGTTCCTTGCCAAAAATAAACCTTAGGGCTTAACCGGGCGGATTTTATGCCTGATACCAAATCAGAAATTTTCAATAAACTGGCATCCTATGTCCTCCGTCGATATCAGGTGAATGCCCGTAAGTCCATGCTGGATGTGTATCAGGTGGACCGCGATTTTCTCCGGCTGGAAAAAGACAACCTGGAATTTATGTATGAAAACAGACCGGGTATTATCGCCATACTTAACGACCCGGAATACTCCATTGATCTGGCTGGCGTATTTGTGCGGTCCAGCCTGGAGTTCACTTATAGCAGCAACCAGTTTGTGAACTTAAACCAGGATGAACAGCAACGGCTGATAGCGATGTACTGTAACTATCTGCAGGGTATGAAAATGGTTTTACAGGAAAGCGGGACATTTGCTGAATTCGAAAAAGATTTTTCCAATCTGGTCAAAGAACATTTTAAAGACCTGAGCAACAATATTTCCCGTTTCTTTGACCGGGAAACCGGCTGGCAGGTTCAGGAAAATATCATCCTGAAACAGGTTGTCTGCAGTGAATATACCCCGGAATTTCAGCTTGATCTGCTCGGATTGAAAAAAGAAGATTTAATTGAACCAGTTCTGGATCTGGGTTGTGGAAAAAACGGGACACTGGTGAAATACCTGCGGCAATCAGGAATAAAAGCCATCGGCGTTGACCGGATTGTGGATCAAGATCCTTCATTAAGGGAAGCCGATTGGTTTGATATTGACTTCAAGACGGATTCCTGGGGAACGGTCATATCCCACATGGCCTTTTCAAATCATTTTGCCTTCCATCACCGCTACAAAAATGGACGACCCCGTCAATATGCCAGCCTGTACATGGAAATATTAAATTCCCTAAAACCGACGGGCAGCTTCATTTATTCTCCCGGGCTGCCCTTTATCGAGCAGTATCTTCCGGATGACCGGTTTTCCGTTCAGAGACAAGCCATATCGGAAAAGAATCCAACTCAAAGAGATGCCCCGTCGAATCCTGATCGTCAGGCCGATGTGGTAAAGGTGAAGAAATTGATCTAGCGTTCAACAGGTGCCGTGTGCCAGCAGGGCAACATTCTTGCGTTCACGCACCAGGGCATTGAATTTTTTGCAGGCTTCCGGTGTTGGCAGCAAAATCAGTTTTTCAATTCCATGATCTTGGATGTATTGCCTGGTCTCAGGTAAAACGTCGATGGCACTTTCGACACCAATTCCGATGATCAGACAATCAATAGTCTGGTCAAATACTCCTGTGATCATTTCCGGCCGCAATGTGTGGCCCTTCCGTTCTTTCCATTCAGATACGTGGGTACCCACCATCCGGATATCTTTGCCCACACCTTCTCCCTGATCTGAATGCGCCTTCCCCAGAATGACAAACCTGCCCCACGAAAACGCTTCTATCGGTCCCGATGGATCGGTAAAGGTATCCATTCTTACCTTCCTTTTCAGGGATGGAGAGCTTTCCACTCCCTTTCCAAAAGGGCAAACCAGAGCTCTGATGCCCAGCCGCCTTTATACCAGAGGCTTTCCACAAAACATCCTTCTCGGCGGAAACCTACCCGCTCCAGCAGCCGGTGTGCCGGCAAATTATCAGGGTCGCAATTGGCAAAAACGCGGTGGATACTTAACTCTTCAAACAGATAGCGGACTAATTCTGTTACGGCTTCTGTGCCATAACCCTGACCCTGATAGGGAGCGGAAAGGGTCATCCCAATTTCCACCTGACGGTGACTGTCTTTAATGATGTGAAAAGCCACGTCCCCTATCAATTGACCGCCTTCTTTTAACTCCATGCCCAACTGCAGCCACTGACCGATCTCTCCAGGTGTAACGGCTTTTTGTTGTTCAATAAACTCTTCCGCCTGTTCTTCTGTGAACGGCGTTCCCCAACCCTGGTAGCGGGCAATTTCAGGGTCTGAGCGATAGGCGGCAAAAGCGGGAACATCCTGGCTTTCCAGCGGACGCAGGTACAGGCGGGGTGATTCCAATCGGAACATTTCAGGCTTTCAGGCTGGCCAGGGTATTCCGGGCTGCCTCAACCAGCATCAATGTATCGGTACCAACCGCAATAAGTGTGAAACCATTCTTCGCGCACTCACGCGCATATGGGATGGATGCCGTAAAAATACCCAGTGGCATATTCTTCTTCTGGCAGGCATCCCGGACTTTTTCAATGGCATTCTGCACACGCGGATCCATTACCTTTCCGGGAATGCCCAAGCTGGCCGAAAGATCATACGGGCCGATTAAAATGCAATCCACACCTTCTACTGAGATAATTTCATTGATATTTTCAACACCCTTGATGTGTTCCACCTGCACGATGACGGCTGTATCCTCATTGGCCGTATCGATCACCGGTTGAAGGGTTGCCCCATAACGGTGTACCCGACCTACACCCACGCTTCGGTATCCAAACGGTGGGTACTTGCTCCAGAGAACGGCGCGCCGGGCGTCTTCAGCAGAATTGACCAGAGGAACCATCACACCTGCCGCACCGGTATCCAGAGCTTTCTTTATCCAAACATCATTATTGGATGGAATGCGGACAATTCCGGCAGTATGTTCCCCGGCTGCCTGAACGATATGCTGCACATCACCAGCTTCAAGCGGGGAGTGTTCCATATCGATGAAAAGCCAGTCAAATCGGGCATCTGCCAGAATCTCAGTAACTTCCGGCACTGGCAGCGAAACAAGAGTTCCCCATAATAATTCCCTGGATAGCAATCGTTGGCGAAAAGAAGGTTCCATACTTCCTCTGTAAACATACGGATTTTTTTATGTAGATTTACATTATTTTTAACATATAATCCATCTTTCTACGTATATAGATTGGTAGAATTTATTCTTACCCAACCCTCTGATTGAAAAAAGGAACAACATGATAGAACCTCTTTCGAAATTTCAAAAACCCAGGAGGATTTTTTCGATCCTGGCGATTATTGCCATGCTGGCCACGGCAACCATCAGTTGTTCCTCTGGAGATGAACAATCCGCCGCGGATGATGTCTCCCAATCGGACGACTCAACCGAAGTGGTTGAAACCAACCCTAAAGCAGTGGAAGAATCCAATCCATCAACACAGTCATATGCCTCCCCGAAAACCAACAAGGGTGATACCTGGACCGTCATGCTTTATCAGGATGCCGACGATCCGATTCTGGAGGAGGATATCTTTACCGATCTTAATGAAGCAGAGCGAATCGGTTCGACGGATAAAGTGAATATTGTCGCCCAGATTGACCGCTATAAAGGCGGGTTCAAAGGCAAACAGAATTTTACCGGTGCCAAACGTTTTTACCTGTCTCAGGATGATGACCTTGAAAAGGTAAATTCAAAGGAACTGGCCGACCTGGGCGAAGTAAACATGGCAGACGGCAAGGTGCTGATCGATTTTGTCACCTGGGCAGCCAAAAAATATCCGGCAGATCGTTATGTGCTGATCCTCAGCGATCATGGAACAGGCTGGCCGGGCGGTTGGACGGACGGCGATGTGGAAAGCAAACCCAAAGACATATTGATCGATGGGTGGAACGATATGCTCTATCTGAATGAATTGGATGATTCTCTGGCTGCCATCCAAAAAGAAACTGGCATTCAGAAGTTTGACATCATCGGCTATGACGCCTGCCTGATGAGCAGTCTGGAAGTGATGAGTATGACAGCCCGGTATGCCGATTTTGCCGTACTTTCCCAGGAAACCGAACCGTCAATGGGATGGGCATACTCTGCCTTTTTGAAGAAACTGACTTCCAATCCTAAAATTGATTCTGGGGAATTAGCTAAAAGCATTGTAGATACCTATATCACAGAAGATACCTTGATTACCGATGATGCGGCCCGGGCCAAATATGTTTCTCGAACATACGAAACCTCAGGAGATATTGATCCGGCAGTACTGGCCAAAGAAGAAACCAAAACGGTAACCCTGGCAGCCATTGACCTGTCACAGATTCCGGGTGTGATTGACAGTCTGGATAAACTGGTCACTCCGTTGAGTAAGATCAACCAGAAAGTCGTGGCTGGGTCACGCTCTCATGCCAAGGCCTATGAAAATGTATTTGGCGAGGATTTTCCATCACCCTATATTGACCTGGGCAATTTTGCCAAATTAATCCAAAAAGACAGCACCAGTGAAAATGTAGACAAGGCCGCCCAGGTATTGCAATCAGCCATCAAGAAGGCGGTCATCGCTGAAAAACATGGACCAAGCCAGAAGGGTTCTAATGGTATTTCCATCTATTTCCCCAATTCAAAACTTTACAAGGCCGATGGATCTGACCTTGCCACGTATATGGCTACAGCCAAACGCTTTGCCAGCGAGAGTCTGTGGGATGATTATCTGGCGTTCCATTACACCGGACAGGAAATCAAGCCGGAAAGCAAGCCGGTGGAAAATGCTCCTGTAACCGCTCCGGGAGCTAATAAGATTTCGATCAAGCCGATTAAGGTCACCACGGATACGGCATCCATCGGAAATCCTTTGACCCTTTCCACTTCTATTTCGGGTGATAATGTTTCCTACCTGTATATCTTCACCGGCCGCTTCACGAAAGATCAGGACCAGTTGCAGGTAATTGATCTCGATTATATTGATTCAGAAGAAACCCGGGATATTGACGGCCGAATTGTACCGGATTGGGGAGAAGGCGACATCCCGGTCGAAATGGACTGGGAACCTGTTGCGTATGTGGTGAATGATGGTACACATAAACAGATGGTTCTTCTTGAACCGAACACCTTTGGCGCCGGAACCGAAGATACCCTCTATACCGTCAATGGAATATACAAATTTGCCAACGGCGAAAAAGATCGTTATTCTACGCTCTTTTTTGACGGCGATGGCAACCTGGTTCAGGTAATGGGATACAACTCTACCCAAAACTCAGGACCACAGCATGAGATTACCCCTGAAAAGGGCGACCAGTTCAGCATTCTTTCCCAGTGGATTCCCATGGTCGGCGAAGGGGAAGAAACGAAAACGATTTATAAAGAATCTGGAATTCTCACATTCGGAGATAAACCCTGGACATGGGAAGAACATGCCGCCGCAAAAGGACAATATCTGATCGGCATCATTGCTGAAGATATGGACGGCAATTCCTACGCAGAGTATACAACGGTTACAGCCAGGTAGCCGGTTATCTATCTAGAAGGCAAGACTGCCCGGAAAGAATCCCGGGCAGTCTTTTTATCGATATAAAATAAGGCCGCTTCAGGTTTATTGCATAAAATTCCGGATCAATTCGCGAATTTCCAGCGGTTCTCCCCGTGAAGCATCCCGTACCAGATGAATAGCGTTCGATTTACACTGGTTCACGCAAACACCGCAGCCCATACACACCGCCGTGTTGACAGTATATTTTTCTTTGTGGGAAATGGCAGAAAACTGACATTTTTTCTGGCAGATTCCACACATTTGACATTTATCGTCATCTATCACTGCAACATAACCTGATGAAGCCAGCATGGGTGTGCCATTCCGTTGCGCTTCTATGGCCCCGCAGCAGCATGAACAACAGTTGCAAATGGCGTAGAAACGTCCCAGCATGGCATCCTTGAAAAAGGCGTGGTGTACATGACCGCGGTCATCTTCTGCCTTGATGATCGCCTGCGCTTCTTCTGATGTGATCGCCCGGGAACGGTCAGGGTGATGCTCCAGCACCAGACTGGCAAAAGGTTCACCAATGATCAGACAGACATCTATCGGAGTGCAAGAATCTTCTTTCGCCACCCGGCAGGGACAATCCAGCGCAACGATATGGTCAGGATTTTTAAACACAATATCGCGCGCCAGAGCATAAGGAATGACTTTTTCCAGGTCTCCCAGCTGGATATCTTCTTTGACCGAAACCAACTCACGAGCTGCCTCCAACGGAACAACTTTACCGTGGTAGGTATCTTCTATCTTGATCGTCGGGGATGATTCATCTTTATGGGGGCTTTTAATAATCTGATTTCCGATCCAAGATACCAATGGTTTGAGTTTCACAGCCAGAGGATGCCGGCCTGTTCCCATGGCAAGATAGAAATATACCCAGCGGGCATAAACATACCCGTGTATGAAGTTAAACAGAGAAAACGAACTGTTCTTTCGGGCTTCTCGGTAAAACGCACGGGTAGATGGACGAATTAATGGCTTCATTACAGAATTTGTAACACATAAACATCCAAATCGTTATCGTATTTACATTTGTTTATTTTGATTCGCTTATAACTACAGGATATTGATATTGTAGACAATTATGGGTATTATAGTCATATATATGTTGTTACAGGAACAGGTTCGTGCTTGTAAAAGGAGCCCATTATGTCTGCAATTTCCGGGACTTCTACAAAGAGTCAGGTCAAGCTCACTGACCCCCCGATCGCACAGTTTGTTTTCAGTGATACACGGCTTTCATGGCTTTGGCTGATCCTACGTGTGTATCTTGGGTATGAATGGTTGACCGCCGGATGGGCAAAGTTGTTCAGTCCAGTCTGGTTCGGTGACAAGGCTGGTGTAGCCTTGACGGGTTTTCTGAACGGCGCTCTGGCAAAGACAGTCGGAGAGCACCCTGATGTTCAGAACTGGTATGCCGGTTTTCTGCAAAATATTGTTCTCCCGAATGCTGTCTTATGGAGCCGTTTTGTGGTGATCGGCGAAATCCTGGTGGGATTGGCTTTAATCCTGGGTATTTTCACCGGAGTGGCTGCTTTCTTTGGCGGATTTATGAACGTCAACTATCTCATGGCCGGAACGGTGAGCACCAACCCGATGTTGTTTGTCATTGCCACCTGGCTGGTTCTGGCCTGGAAAACCGCCGGATGGCTTGGATTAGACCGGTGGATATTACCCAGACTGGGCAGGTTCTGGAGCCCGGGAAGAACCGGGTAAAAAAACGAGACTTCCATTCATCAAATGGAAGTCTTTTTATTTATAATCTGGGAGTTCGTATACAATTCTGTATATGACGAATGCCGCAAATCATTTGTATAATTTCAGCTATCAAGCGACAAAATCTGGCAAAGTTCTTCTTTACTGGAAAGATAAACCGGTGAAGATTCTGACGGGTGAAGAAGCTGCCCAGTTTAAGGAACGAATTGAATCGGCCAATGAAGACGAAGCCGGTTTGATCACAGCCAGAGCAACAGGCAATTTCAAACGTGGTAATGAACGGCATTCCCAACCAGAATCGAGAGAAAGAAAATGACCATGAGAGCAGCTTTTCAGGGTGAACCCGGGGCATATTCCGAAGCGGCTGTTTTTGAATTTTTCTCCCAGACAGATGTATCTGCTGTTCCCTGTGAATCGTTTGAAAAAGTTTTTCAGGCTGTAAAAAACGGAGATTGTCAGTTTGGTGTGCTCCCCATCGAAAATTCACTGGCCGGAAGCATCCACCAGAATTATGATCTGCTAATGCAAAACCCGTTGTGGGTGGTGGGAGAGCATTACCTGCGGGTAAGTCACTGTCTCATTGCGCGCCCCGGTTCCACACTGGCGGATATAAAAACCGTCATGAGCCATCCACAGGCACTGGCACAGTGCGCTCAATATCTCAAATCGCTGCCAGGGGTTAAGGTTGAACCTGTCTATGATACAGCCGGAAGTGTGAAGATCATCCGCAGTCAGAACGATCCCACACTGGCCGCTATTGCTTCTGTGCAGGCAGCCCGAATTTTCGGGATGCAGGTTCTGGCGGAACACATTGAAGATAACCAGGCGAACTTCACCCGTTTCCTGGTGGTGGCCAATGAGGCAGTCCACCCGGTGGAAAATGCCAAAACATCCATTGTCTTCACCCTGAAGAATGAACCTGGTTCACTTTATCAGGCTATGCGAGAATTTGCCACTCGCGGGATTGATCTGTGCAAGATCGAATCGCGTCCGCTGGTGGGAACCCCCTGGGATTACCTTTTCTATCTTGACCTTATGGGTTCCACCGAAAACGAATCTGTAAAACAGGCCTTGCAGAACCTGCAGGGATTCGCACCCATGCTGCGAATTCTGGGTTCATATCCTTCAAAAAAGCCGGCCGCCAATTTAAACCAAATATCTTGACTCGCGGGATATTTGAGCTACAATAACTTGAACAAATCGAAATGAAAAATCTTTCTTCCCGCTATTACTCCTATTTTTATTTTTATGGCGCCAGAGCCCTCAGGCCGCCATTGGTTTAGGTTAAGCGGGAAATCAAACAGAAAATCCCCTGACACGATGCCAACGGACGGCATCGTGTTTTTTTTGTTCAAGGAGCAAATATGTTCGTCAGAGGAATTCGCGGAGCCACAACCGTGGAAGAGAATACAGAAGAAGCTATTTTGACTGCCACCAGAGATCTGCTGGCTGCCATTCAGGAAGCCAATCCAACCCTTACGCCAGACGATCTGGCTTCTGCCCTGTTCACGGTGACGGATGATCTAACAGCAGCCTACCCGGCCAGGGCAGCCCGTCAAATGGGTTGGACGTCCGTCCCTCTGATGTGCGCTCGTGAAATCCCTGTTACCGGCAGTCTCCCCCTGTGCATTCGCGTTTTACTCACCTGGAATACTCCCCTCTCTCAAAAAGACATCAAACATATTTATCAAAGAAATGCCGAAATCCTGCGCCCTGATCTTGTGCAGAAACGGTCAGACTGAACTCATTCCGTCCGGTCATGTCGCCAGACCGGCTCGAAATCCAAAGGAGGTTGTTATGATGGTTGTCATGAATATTGATGCAACAAAGGAACAAATTGATGCGGTCATTGCCCGGGTGGAAGCCAACAAATTCAAAGTGATTGTCAATCCCGGTGAAGAGCGAACCGTAATCGCTGTGGTTGGCCCGAATCCTTCAGCGATCCGGGAGCAACTCATGTATATGCCTGGAGTTGACCATACTGTTCCCATTTCTCGTCCGTACAAAATTGCTTCCCGCGAATTTATCCCGGAGAACACGGTATTTCCGCTGGACGGATTCATGATCGGCGGGGATGAGGTCGTCATGATAGCCGGTCCATGTGCTGTAGAAAGCCGGTCACAGCTTCTGGAATGCGCCCAGGCTGTCAAGGAAGCCGGAGCTCATGCCCTGCGGGGCGGGGCTTTCAAACCGCGCTCTTCACCCTACAGTTTCCAGGGAATGGGCGAAGAAGGCCTGGAAATCCTGGCGGAAGCCCGCGAGGTGACCGGTCTGCCGGTCTTTACCGAAGTGATTGCCCCTGAACAGGTTCCCCTGGTAGCCAAATATGCCGATGTTTTACAGATTGGCGCCCGTAATATGCAGAATTTCGCTCTTCTGCATGCTGCCGGTGAGTGTGATAAACCCGTGCTGCTTAAACGCGGCCCATCCGCCTTGATTGAAGAGCTCTTAATGGCTGCCGAGTATATTCTCTCTCATGGTAACCGCCGGGTTATTTTATGCGAGCGCGGTGTACGTACATTTGAAACTTCTACCCGCAACACCACCGATATTAATGCCATACCAGTATTGAAAAACCTGACTCACCTGCCGGTAATCCTCGACCCGAGTCACAGCACAGGCCATGCGGACCTGGTGGCACCAGTGGCCCGTGCGGGCATTGCCGCCGGAGCCGACGGCCTGATCATTGAAGTGCATCCAAATCCGCGGCAGGCACTATCAGACGGCGGGCAATCCCTCACACCTGAGAAATTCGCCATATTGGTCAGACAGGCCAAAGGCATTGCCCGTGAAGTAGGACGGAAATAAGATGAGCGATGAAGGTCCTGGCTTTTTTGCGGATAAACACGTGGCCATCTTCGGGTTGGGTTTAATGGGGGGGTCAGCCGCCAGGGTTTTGAAAGGGAAATGCCGCCGGTTGACGGGTATTGACCCCAACCCGGCTGTAGTTCAGGCTGCCCTGTTGCAGAAGGTTGTCGACCGGGCTGATGTGCAACCCGGCGATCTTCTGGTAGATGTAGACCTGGTTATCCTGGCAGCACCAGTGAATTCCATTGTATTCCTGCTCTCCAACCTTCCATCGTATTGCCCCAACCGGGCAATGGTGATCGACTTTGGTTCCACAAAAAAAGCCATCTGCGAAGCCATGCGGACCCTGCCATATCGGTTTGACCCTGTCGGTGGACATCCCATGTGCGGTAAGGAAACCTCGGGACTCGAAAATGCCGATCCATCTCTCTTCAAGGGAGCTGTTTTTGCCCTGGTAGCACTGGACCGTACCTCTCCAGTCGCCCGGATGACGGCTGAAGCTCTGGTTGGTTTACTGGGATCACACCCCCTGTGGTTGGATGCCGCCGTGCATGATCGTCACGTGGCCGCAACCAGCCATTTGCCTTATCTGATTTCTAATGCGCTGGCATTCTGCACCCCCGTTTCCGCCGCCCCGTTGACGGCTACTGGTTTTGCCAGTGCCACACGGCTGGCCGGTACGTCTCCTGACATGATGATGGATGTACTGCAAACCAATCGTGATGCGATACTGGCTTCTCTACATCAGTATCGCGATCATTTGGCTATGCTGGAAAACTTGCTTTCAACCGGCGATCTCACCCAACTTCGCTATTTACTCGAAGCCGGGTCTGAAAACCGCAATCGAATTGAAATGTTCAGTAAAGGTGACACATTATGACACTTACCATACTTCCCGGTCACTCCCTTTCGGGAGTTATATCTCTTCCCGGTGACAAGTCGCTTTCACACCGGGCTGCCCTGTTTGCCTCGCTGGCTGCCGGCCGCAGTCAGATTGAGAATTTTCTGGTTTCCGGTGTAACAACACGGCTGCTAGAGGCCCTCACCAGCCTGGGTATCTTCTGGAAACTTGATGGCACCACGCTGACCGTGGAAGGTAGAGGACTGGGCGGTTATTCCATTCCATTTGCTCCCATAAATTGCGGCAATTCTGCCTCAACTCTGCGCTTCTTATCTGGTGCCCTGGCAGCCTCTGGAACACCTGCGGTATTGGATGGATCAAAGGGATTACGCCGCCGGCCTATGGACCGTATCATTGTGCCGCTGCAACAAATGGGTGTGAATGTAAAAGGTACAGCCGGGTGCGCCCCACTGAGTATGGGGGTATCCCATCTTCCCCTAAAAGGCGGCATCATTAACACCCCGGTGTCCAGCGCCCAGGTAAAAACCTGCCTGCTGCTGGCCGGTCTGTCGGCCGGAGAGCCGGTGACTATCATCGAACCCGGTTTCTCGCGCGACCATACCGAAAGAATGCTGGCAGGCATGGGAGTCACCATCAACAGCGAGAAAACATCCGCAAACGGTTCGGCCCAATATCAAACCCACCTGATTCCCCCGGCAACCCGTTATTCGTTGAAACCATTGACGATGTCGCTTCCGGGGGATTTTTCTTCTGCCGCTTTCCTGATTGTGGCCGCTGTGATCACCCCGGGTTCGGAGATCACCTTGCAAAACATAGGTCTGAATGCCACACGCACCGGGCTGCTGGATGTGCTGCTCTCCATGGGTGCTTCCATACAGATTGCCGCCCGGCCAAGCCGGAATGGCGAACCTGTGGGTGATCTGACCATTCGGCATTGTCCGTTGAAAGGTGTGGATATTTCCGGTGAACAGGTGGTGCGGATGATCGATGAATTCCCCATATTTGCCATAGCAGCCGCCTTTGCCAGTGGAACTTCCACAGTACGCGACGCCTCTGAATTACGTCTGAAGGAATCTGACCGCATCAGCGGGCTTTGTGCCGAATTGAAAGCGATTGGTGTTTCTGTTGATGAGACTGTTGATGGTTTTTCCATCCATGGAAAAGGTGCCATACAGGGAGGGACTGTTGATCCGCATGGAGATCACCGCCTGGCAATGTCGCTGGCTGTAGCTGGTCTGGCTTCGCAACAGCCAATCACCGTACTGAATTCCGAGATCATGCAGGAGTCCTTCCCGGAATTTACCGATGTCATCACCCGGCTGGGTGGTGCTCTGGAAGACACACCCAATCTGGAACCAAGTCACGCATGATGTGTGCTGTCATTCAGACGTATCACCTCGGGTTGATTGGATGGCCGGTGGAACACAGCCTGTCACCAGTCATGCACAAAGCAGCGTTACAGGCAGCCGGTTTAAATGGCGACTATTCGCTGTTTCCCATTGCGCCGCTTCCGGCAGGAGAAGCAGAATTGTTCCGTCTGGTTGATCGGATGAAACATGGAGATTTGACGGGACTGAATGTGACAATTCCGCACAAACAGACAGTCTGTGCTTTTTTGGATAATCTCACTCCGGCTGCCCGGACGATTGGAGCGGTCAATACTGTCTTTTTGAATTCAAACGGACAATTATGGGGTGACAACACCGACTGGTCTGGCTTTCGTCAGGATCTGGCAAACCAGTATGAGGGTCAATCTGGATTGGTACAGATTCTGGGAGCCGGTGGAGCAGCCCGGGCTATTGTGTATTCTCTTATGATGGATGGTTGGCAAATTAATATTTCCTCACGCAGACCGGATCAGGCAAAACAGCTGGCAGCCGAGTTTTCATCCGCCCACCACCCGGTCTCAGCATTTCCGGTAGAACAGTTCTCCCTGCTTCCAGATGTCACTCTGATCGTCAATACCACGCCGGCCGGAATGAGTCCGGATATCCATTCCTCACCGTGGCCTGTCGATCTGCCTTTTCCCCGCAGGGCATTCATATATGACCTGATCTACAATCCGGCAGAAACCAGACTCATGTCCGTCGCCCGTTCAGCCGGTTTGACGGCCGTGAACGGTCTGGGAATGCTGGCAGGGCAGGCGGCTCGGGCATTTGAAATCTGGACAGGTCATTCCATTCCGATTGATGTTTTCCAACAGGCTGCCTGTGAAAGGATTTCTCTATGACATTGCGATTTCTCACCGCTGGTGAAAGCCACGGCCCCGCCTTGATTGCCACCCTTGACGGACTTCCAT
Organism: Leptolinea tardivitalis; assembly: GCF_001050275.1. Lineage (GTDB taxonomy): Bacteria > Chloroflexota > Anaerolineae > Anaerolineales > Anaerolineaceae > Leptolinea > Leptolinea tardivitalis. Next base: position 75,811 of record NZ_BBYA01000009.1, on the reverse strand, counting down.
CCGGGTTAAAGGTAGATCTTGACAGTATCAATGCCGATCTTGCCCGCCGTCAAAGCGGGTCAGGCGCCGGACCGCGCATGAAAATGGAGCAGGATCGGGCAGTAATTCTGGGCGGTTTAATGGGCGGTCATACCACCGGGGCACCGCTCGCCATGATGATTGAAAATAGAGATCATGCCCATTGGAAAGGGATCAGCGTCGATCCGTTCACCATTCCGCGCCCGGGCCATGCCGATCTGACGGGTGCGGTCAAATTTGGTTATTCCGACTTACGTCCCGCCCTAGAACGGGCCTCTGCCCGTGAGACAGCCACCCGGGTGGCTGTGGGATCCGTCTGCCGCCAGCTGTTGGCCAATTTTGGTATTGAGGTAGGCGGATATGTCACCTCAATCGGTTCGGTTGAAGCCAATCTCCAATCCATACCCCTTCAGGAACGGATTTCCATTGCCCGTAAATCTGACACCGGCTGCCCCGACCCATCAGCCTCACAGGCTATGCAAACATTAATCCGTGAAACCACTCTGGCTAAAGATACTCTGGGCGGCATTATTGAGGCTGTTGCTATCGGGCTGCCAGTTGGACTGGGCTCTTTCACCCAGTGGGATAAACGTCTGGAGGCCCGCATCGGAGCGGCCATTCTCAGCATCCAGGCTATCAAGGGAGTGGAAATAGGACCGGCATTTGAAAATACCCGTCATCCGGGAACGAGTGTACAGGATGCTATTCACGTTGAAAATAGCCAGCTGATCCGTCCATCCAATCGGTGCGGCGGCATCGAAGGAGGTATTTCCAACGGACTTCCGGTGATTGTACGGGCAGCCATGAAGCCTATTGCCACAACCCTGACCCCGCAATCATCAGTCAACCTGGCCACCGGCGAAGGTATTGATACCAGATATGAACGTTCAGATTTTTGCCCGGTTCCTCGCGCCGTTGTGGTAGTTGAATCCATGCTGGCCTTTGTGCTGGCAGATGCCCTGCTGGAAAAACTTGGCGGTGATTCGTTATCAGAAATGCGTCCCCGCTATGAAAACCTTAAGAAGATGCGATTGGGTGATTTAACAATGGATAATACTGCACACATCTGGTGGCCGGAATGACCAATCCCATCCTCTTTTTCTACGGTCCTCCCGGCTCGGGGAAGAGTACTATCGGCCGATTGGTGGCGCAAAACCTTGACCTGACTTTTCACGACCTGGATTACGAAATCGAACAGGATGCCGGCAAACCGGTCTGGCAGATATTTCAAGATGAGGGAGAAATCGGTTTCCGGCAGCGTGAAACAACCATGTTGAATCGGCTGATCGGGCAAGATTCCGGCATCATTGCTCTGGGCGGTGGAACGTTGTTATTACCTCAAAATCGGTCGGCCGCTGAAAAAGCCGGTGAGGTGATGGTTCTGGATGCTCCACTGCAAGTGATCCATGCCCGCATAAAGGCAGATTCAAACCAGAGACCTCTGCTGGCCGGAGAGCTGAAAGAAAAGCTCGGAAACCTGTTGGAAAGCCGGTCAGACCATTACCGTTCTTTTACCCATCACGTTGATACGGAAAATTTGACCCCGGAACAGGCCGCCTGGCAGGTGCAGATTCAACTGGGTTTATTCCGGGTTAAAGGAATGCAAAGCGGAGCCGGTAAAAACGGCGGTTATGATGTGCTGGTTCAGCCGGGCGGATTGCAGGATATCGGCAGAGAACTGACTGCCCGCCGCCTGAACGGTCCGGTCGCATTGGTGACGGATGATCATGTCGGCCCGTTGTATGCGGAAAAAGTGATGGAAGCACTGAGAAAAGAAGGGTATTCTGCCTCCCTGTTCCAGATAAAAGCGGGAGAAGAATTTAAGACCATCGATACGGTAAACCAGTTGTGGGAATTCTTCCTGGCCAACCATCTTGACCGCAGCAGTACCGTGGCGGCGTTGGGCGGAGGCGTGGTCAGCGATCTGGCGGGTTTTGCGGCAGCTACATACCTGCGCGGTGTCCGCTGGGTGGTTATGCCTACAACTCTGCTGTCTATGGCCGATGCTTCCCTGGGTGGAAAAACTGGGGCCGATTTGCCAGAAGGTAAGAATCTGATCGGCGCTTTCCATGCCCCTTCGCTGGTGCTGGCAGACCCGGATGTTCTGGCGACATTGCCAGAGCGTGAACTGCGCGGCGGTTTTGCAGAAATTATCAAACATGGCGTAATCAGTGATCCCGTTCTCTTTGAGGCATGCCGCAGGTTGACCGGATTATCAATGGAAAACATCCGGAAAAAACCGCTGGCGGCCATCATTCGACGGGCTATGGCAGTGAAAATCCGGGTGATTGAGCAGGATCCATATGAACAGGGTATTCGAGCTGCCTTAAACGCCGGTCACACCATCGGGCATGCCATTGAACGAGTATCCAATTACGCGGTCAGCCACGGAGAAGCTGTTGGTATCGGTCTGGTTGTGGAGACTCGCATGGCCGAAGAAATGGGTATTGCCCGCAACGGACTGACGGACGAAATCAGCCGTATGGTTTCGGGCTTCGGACTACCGGTTAATATTCCCACCGGCATGGACCGCGATTCCGTGGAAGCCGCCCTGTTTCGCGATAAAAAACGATCCGGTGATGCCGTCAAGTTTGCCATGCCGGTTGAAATAGGTCAGGTGAGAACCGGCATACGCCTGACGCCAGAAGATCTCAGGAGGAATCATGCCTTCAGTGCTTGTTTTGCACGGTCCTAATCTGAACCTGCTCGGTCTGCGTGAACCGGGTGTATACGGTACGCTAACTATGGAGGATATCAATGCCCGGATGGTTGATCTGGGGAAGGAATTGGGGGTAGAGGTACGCTGCTTCCAATCCAACCACGAAGGGGTATTGATTGATACATTGCACGAGGCGCGCACCTGGGCCGACGGTGTAGTGTTCAATCCCGGCGGTTACACGCATACATCTGTTGCACTTCGTGACGCCATCTCCGCCATCAGCCTGCCGGTCATTGAGGTGCATCTCTCCAATCTGCATGCCCGCGAAGAATTCCGGCACACATCCATGATTTCTGCTGTGTGCGCAGGAACGATAAGTGGACTGGGGGTGCAGTCGTACCTTCTGGGTCTGCGTGGATTGGCCGGAATAATAAAAGATCCCGGCCATTAACGCCTTCAATTCATGAAATCACAGTTGTTTTCTGATATGCTCGTCACTTCTGTGATAGACTTGCTCATCTATTGAATTGGAGAAAATCATGTCTGATGAAATTGAAACCCCAGAAGTTGATATTGATGAAAATGAACCGGTATTCTTTAAAGTAAAAGCCCTCACCCTGGTGGCTTCTGCCGCCCGGATTATCTCGTGGGTTGTTCTGGCTGGATTTGTCGCCATTATTGCGGGCAATCTCTATAACCTCAATGAACTTTCCCAGGGTGCCAAGCTTGCCGAACTACTTAAGGCAGCATCACCCCGGCTCTGGATGGTGACCAACCTGGTCACACCTTTCTTGATTGGCGCCACCTGCTTCATCACCCTTCAGGGCGTCTGTAATATCATCGATGCTCTTCTGGAAGTTGATTTCAATACCCGTGAAGCCAAATAGACATCAAAAAGACGGGTTGGGGAATTGTAGTCCAACCCGTTTTTTCATATTAAAAAACTTGAGCTGATCAGGTTCCTGTTAAGTCTGTTGTGGTTTGACGTCAAAAGAACATTCTATGAATAGCAGTAGGATGGGTCTCGGCCTGTCCTTTTGCTATTTTTTTATACAGCATCCGTCTGTGTATAAATCGTGATAGTGTCGGTTTGACCGTTGCAGATCTGAATTATCTCGAGATGACAATTGGACCCCTGCGATTGATTATGAAAACAGGAAACCCAATCTGTTCTGTAGATTTTAATGGCAAACTTCCTGGTTTACGGGTTTTATCAATCACTTAAAGTCACCAGACTGTTCGGAGTCCATCGAGTTGTTGTTTCCCATCGTCTGATAAATGGGTCTGTTGCGGTTTTTCTGTCAATATACGCTGTAATCTGTTGCGAATATGAGGAACTGCGAGAATCGTCTTTTAGAAATCTGAAATTGAACCGAAAAAGAGCCGCCACTGGGCCATCAGCTTTTTTCTGTTCATTGACTATGCTCACCAGCCAGCCTCTTTCACCAAACCAATCCATCAGGGTGCAGTCGCAATAATAAGACAGGGTGCCAATTTCCCCGTTTAATCTCAGGTTCTCATCTGCGCAATTATCTTTAATCCAAATCCCAATCTGTTTGTACTGCTCTTGAGAAGCTCTGTTGGTGTGAATGGGCATTTCCGCCATTTTAAACTGTTGATTGGCTAAAATCACAGTCAATCCTGCGGCAGGAATGAGTATTAACACCGATATGAAACCTCGAACAACAATCGTTTTCCATTTATAAGTTGCAACATTTTCATACAAGATTCCAAGAGCAAAGCTGCCAACTATCGTAGCAGACACGATTTCAGGTGCATAGTACCAGTGGTATGGAGGCACATGCAGAAACGAATATGCCGCAAAATGGGAAAGACCGTATAAGAAAACCACTCCCGGAACCTCAGCCGTTCGAATAGGCCGAAAGATCATGGCGATACAGGAAAGTAATATGAAAAATGACAAAAACGATTCAAAAGGATATCGTTCAAAATATAAGGAAATCCCATCAGAAAACTCATAATGTCCCCAGTGAGACTGAAGCGTTTTTATAAAAAAAGTATCTGGAATGAATGACCCCAATTGCACCCAGGAAAAAAGAAACCAGGGCAAGGTTACCAGTAGTATTAGACATATGAACTTCAAACGGTTTTTCCGAAAAGGGATTTTAAAGAATAGAATGCAGGCAAGCAAAATTCCATCCATCCGGGTAAGTACAAGCAACCCGAGAACAACGGCCAACCAATTCCATTTTTGATATACAAGACAATACAGTGAAGCAATTATCAACGATGAAAACAGGATACTTTCCATACCCAGAGTAGATAAAAGCAAAGGATTAAGTAATAGAAGGTATGTTGTTAGCCAGCCGAATATTTGTCCTCCTGGCAATCGAACAGCGATACGATCCATACATTGAAAAATGACAACAAAACTGATGGAAGCCAGAATTACGGGCAACCGGGTGAAGTTTTTAATGACCAATCCCAATAAAGAGAGAAGGATCACATTCAGTGGTGAAGTGGCTGTATTGGTCACATGCGCAGGCGTAATCCCCCAGACACCGTGCCCGACTATGGATCGAACATAATCGAGAGTAATGTACGCATCGTCAATGCAGGCATTTTGAAAAATACTGAAATAACCGTAAAAAGACGCAAATAACAGAACCAGCTTGAGACAATTTATTTGTGAACTTGATATCGGATATTTTGACCGGTATCCATGTATTAAGTCAGTCTGAAAGACTTTCAGATTCCCCTTTTCCCATTTGTTCAGCATGGTCAGGTTCCCTCCAATTAAAATTGAATCCACCTGGAATCATTCCAGACGGAGTAATAGTATGTATTTCACTAATTTCCTTTTATCTACTGGCGTGTATTACCCGGATCAATGAATATCCGCCCTTGCCAATAATAATTTTACCTTTTTTTGAAAAAACGAAACCTATCAAGAATGAGGCACACTCATCCTGCCTGGATTTTAATAAAAAAAACCCCCGCGGTCATCGCGGGGGGTTGAAAAGGCTGAAAAGAACTAGAGTTTTACTACGTTTGCAGCCTGAAGGCCTTTGGGGCCTTTTTCGATGGAGAATTCCACCTTCTGTCCTTCGGTGAGGGTGCGGAAACCTTCGCCCTGGATCACGGAATGATGTACGAAAACATCAGCGCCATTTTCCTGGGAAAGAAAACCATAACCCTTGTCATTATTGAACCATTTGACTGTACCAACTACACGATCTGCCATTTTTTCTCCAACTTTCTTCTAAAAAAACTATTACCGTCCAAAGCCGCCGTAGCGATTATCGCCACCGTTACGACCCTGGTTACGACCATATCCACCACCGCTGTTGCGGTTGCCGCCATATCCACCGCGTCCACTTTCTTCTTTGGGACGGGCGATATTGACTTTTAATTCACGGCTGCCAAAGCTGAAGCCATTGAATTTCTTGATAGCTTCCTCAGCCTCTTCCTGGGTACTCATGGTTACAAAGGCGAAGCCTTTTGATCTGCCTGATTCGCGATCTTTAATCACATCAGCAGCTTTAACCGTGCCAGCCTGTGAAAACAGGGTACGCAATTCGTCCTCTGTAGTAGAGAACGAAATGTTACCGACATACAACTTTACATCCATCAAATTTCTTCCTTTGGGGGTGTTTCAGAAAAAATATGCCGCCAACCTCGCAAATAAGGTCTGGCGACATTTGCACACAAGCCCTCGTTTATTGCACAGATAGTATAACACAGAATTGCCTGTATGGATACGCGATACAGGATTAATGTCCGGCATGTTCAGGACAAATGTACTTATTCCCTACTCAGCATAACCACAAAGTGCCACAGCCCGGGGACCTGTATTGATCCCAAGAACCGGACCCGTAATATTTGTAAGAATTTCCTTTGGCGAGAACTCTGCCTGCACCCGTTCTATTAATTTGCCAGCATCTTCCAGAGAATTTCCATGCAATACGGCTACATGATCGGGGGTCTTTCCTCCCATTTTTCGGATAAAAGTATTAAATACCATATCCATCATATGGTTGTGGGTTCGGGCAATTCCTTCCGGTTCAACCAACCCTGTCTCATGATTAATGGAGACAATCGGTTTGATTTGCAGATGAGCACCCAACCAGATGGCAGCTCCACCGATGCGTCCGCCGGTTTTAAGATATTCCATGGTATTCATTCCCACCACCTGTGTCAGGGAATGGCGAATCTGGTTGGCTTTTTGAATTATGGATTGAATATCCCCACCGGCTTCCGCCAGACGAGCTGCCGCCAGGGTCTGCCATCCGAGAGTCATCGTAGGACCTTTAGAATCAATCACATGGACGGGCACAAAAAATGATTTGGCAGCATTTAATGCTGTCTGATAGGCTCCGCTCATGGCACTACTTACGGTAAGAACAACTATTTCCAATGCGCCTTTTTCTACAGCCGCCGTAAACGCTTTTTCAAAGTCCTTTTCTGTTGCCTGAGCCGTGGTAGGGCGAACAGGATCCGATTCCAACCGGCGGTAGAATTCCTCAGGCTGAAGATCCACCCTGTCTTTATACTCATGGTCTCCCCAGATCACATAATGAGGAACAACTCCGATCCCATATTGAGAGATGAGGTCCTGTGGAATATCGCACGTTGAATCAGCAATAACGGCTATATGGTTGTCATTCATGAGTTTACCCGGGAAATAATAATAAAATAAATTTTAATCCCATATCGAAAACATATAGATGAGAATTGGATTAATTTTTCTCGTCGTGGAAAGCTGTTTTCTTATTCTTTTTAGTGAGTGAAATATGACCACAAATATGTATCGGGCATTAACGTTGATTTTGACAATGATAACCGGGTTCCTTTTCTGGTTGTGTGCCCATATACTTCATGAGGCGTTTTGGCTGTATGCGTACCAGATTCCACCATTAGGTGAATGGCTTGTTCCAACCATTCTATTGATATCGGCATTACCGATGGCGTGGATTATTCTTTCCAAATTGGCACCCCGGCTTTCTTCAGACACATCCATAACTGCATCAGGAATCAATCGTCTTATTCTTTGCCTGGTAATGCTGGGTATCTTTGTGTTGGGTTTGATCCTTTAATTACCAAAGGAGGCAATCTGTGACATCCATTGAAAATATTGCATACGAAATCAGAGAGTTTTGCCTGAAAAATGCGGATAAAACCATAGCAGAAAAACACAGGCGATATTTTGTGGAAGGTTATGATCCTTATGGCATTTCCCAAAAAGCCATGAATGAAGAACATAAACTTTTGTTATTGAAATATAAGCCAACCTTTGGGTTTGACGATTTTCTGGCGCTGGGTGATTTGCTGATGAAATCAGGGAAATACGAAGAAGCCAGTTTTGCCCTTATGTTTGTCACTGATTTTTCCAGGGAATATCAACCGGCCACGTTTGAACGGATCGGGTCGTGGCTGGACTATGGTGTACGTAACTGGGCACATGCCGATATGCTGGCCGTGAGTATTTTTTCAAAGTTCCTGTTGAAAGGGATTGTTCCATTTACAGCTTTTTCTGACTGGCGGACGGCGGAGTCAAAGTGGAAAAGGCGGGTCGTGCCGGTAAGTCTTATAAAATTTGTTAAGAAATTTGGCCGTACCCGGGAGCTTTTAGATTTTCTTTCCCCGATGATGTTATATCCTGAAAAAGTTGTTCATCAGGGACTGGGATGGTTTTTACGTGAAGCCTGGAAACTGAATCCCGAACCAGTGGAAACCTTTCTGTTTCAATGGAAAGATTCAGCTCCGCGGTTGATTTTTCAGTATGCCACAGAAAAAATGACGGCGGATCAAAAGGCATTGTTCAAACGGGCCAAATGACCGGGGTTCCTATATCTGAACAACTCGACAATATCACCTGTTTCCTGCACCGGTTCTCACTTTCGGCACATGATTAACTACTTCGGCAGCGATACAGTAAAGGGCAACTTCATCCTTTAACATCGAAAGCCGAATTCATCATGACAGAAAAATTTCGCGATCCGGTCAGCGGCCTGACCCATCTGGTATCTGCGGTACTTTCCGCCCTCGGAACCATCGTCCTTCTCATTATCGCAAGGGGTGATCCTGAAAAAGAACTAATGCTCCTTATCTACGGTGTGACTCTCACATTGATGTTTTCGGCCAGTGCCACGTACCATCTGGTTCGTACCACTCCGGAAAAACAATTGAAACTGCGTAAATTCGATCATTCTGCCATCTACCTTCTGATTGCCGGTACCTATACCCCCATCTGCCTCACATTCTTTACAGGGTATTTCCGCTGGGGATTTCTTGCTGTTGTCTGGCTTTTCGCTTTGATAGGTATTACCGTGAAGTTGTGCGTGATTCATGCACCCAGAGGGTTAAATGCCGGAATTTATCTCGTTATGGGATGGCTGGCCGTGTTTGCCATCCAGCAAATTTTGACCACAATGCCCGTGGGTGCCATCATTTGGCTGGCAGCCGGCGGTTTTTTCTTTACCTTTGGGGCTGTGATTTACATTTCAAAAAAGATGGATTTCTTTCCCGGCATTTTTGGATTTCACGAAGTTTTCCATATCTTTATTATCCTGGGCTGCCTGTGCCATTTCATCATGGTTGCAGCTTATATCGTCCCATACACTGGCCTGGCCTGATTCACTTTCAAATTCAATCGGTCGGAATTTTCCGGCCGATTTTTTCACTCTTGCAATCTGCTGTTTAAAAAATGTATAGTATAGGTAAGAGGGGATTTGACGTACAAACCGAAGACGATGATTGGAGAGGAACCATGAGTCTTCTACAAAGTTTGTTCGCGGATAAGAAACAGGCTACCGAGATCAAATCAGCTTTTACCATGGGCATGGAACAGGCCAGGCAGCATCTCTGGGAGGCCGCCCTCCCAAATTTCCTGATGGCTGTTGACTTGCCGCACAGTTATGTGAAATCGCAGATCATGCTTTGCCTGTGCTACAGTCATCAACTGGATGCCGAATCAGTACGTATTCATCTTCGACATTTACAGAAAGCAGATCCCACCCTGGCAGAAAAGATTGGCAGCTTGCCGGGCGCTTCCCGGGCCTTATGCCTGGCCACCAGCGACGAACTCGAGTCACCACAATTCACCAGAGTTCTGGTTGATGTTCGCGATCATCACAGACTTCCCACTCTTTTTGACCTGAATCTACCACCTTCCGGTTACATCAAACTCATTCTTGGAATGGTCAACGAGGGATACCTAACCCGGATTAAGATCCGGGATACCAGAGATCCCGCTCATCTGCCTGATCTTTGCTGCCCAAGCCTGACCCCCAAAGGAGAGGCGGCTCTGGAAGTCTGGGAATCAACATTTTCCATCTTCGCCGATAATGTGATGGCGCTTGTCGAACAACGGTAGATCATCTCCGGTAGTTTTTCAAATTCAGGGTATGATTGGCTTTCTGTGAAAGGACAAGCATGCCATGAAATTATCCTCAGCCCGTGAGTTGTTGGAACCCAATCAGTCTGCCATCGTCTTTTTTACCCACGGACAGGATTTTCATGTGGATAACACCGGTGAGGGGGAAACAGGAAACTGGATTTTAAATCCCGAACTGGTTCGAAAAGTGGACAAGGTAATCGTGTATTACAGAGATGAGACCCTCAGGATCAATCGTATTTATATGGGTAATTTCCACAGTCTTCGTAAGGGCGAGCGATCACGGCGGTGGATTGTCCGTTTCACCGGTATGACTGATCTGGGGACAACCGGTGTCCACTGGTTGGAATTCGGTAACGGCAGCAAAGCGCCGGTCAATTACGTGGAAAAACCCGGTTGATGACCAGGATTTTTATGGTTCTGTCGGGGAGAATAATGCCGTATCTATAACACTGCCTGTTGCCGGATCAACAACAACGAGATTCAACCCATTTTGATGGTAAGAATAATCACGGTGATTAATTTCTATTACAGCCTGTTCCTCACCAGATATTTCTCCGGCACTGACCAGATGCAGATCAATCGGCCAGGTGGAATCCGATAAACTGTTTCCTTTTTGAGCCGAAAATTCAACTTTTTGTTCAGATGTTTTTACAAACTGCACCTTATGCCGGAAAAGCACAGCCGCAAAACTCATTCCTGCTCTGGATGGTAGTCCAATCTCAAGTCCGAGATTCCGAAAAGTTGCATTAACGGCCTCATTAGCCAGCGTAGAGACATCTTTCATGACTGAAAGGACCAGTATTTTATCTTGATATTTCGTGATGAAATCATCCAGGGGAAGAGCGAGACAATTGGAATTGGTGCCTGTAATGGAAATATCGGGATAATCCATCGGGTTCCTGCTGAAGCCAGGTGCCAATACCCATTCCTGATTAACATAGGCAAGAAACGCATCACGTCCGTATTTCTGGCAAACGGAATGCAATAATTCAGGGCTTTTGATAATGTACATTTCACCCGTGAGAGTATCCCCATTCTTTAATTCTTTCTCTTTCTTTGCAGCCGCCGGCCCGATGGATGGACTGTATCGGGCATAATAAGAATAGTTGATTCTCATATGGTTTTCTGCCGCATACTGTGTCAATCTATCCCAGTTCTGCAAACTGAGCGGCAAAATCACCACAGAATTGAATTGACTGGCTGCATCTGACCAAAAGTCAGACTTCAGGGTGGTTTGCTTCCCCTGCGGTTCAGCAAATTCTGTATGGAAACGCTGTAGCTGCGGCATCACTTCGGTCAGTTGAACGCCGAAAGCTGCCAGTAAAATGAGGCCACCCACCCAGTTCCGCCGGGAGATGTTGACCGTCTGGCTGATGGCAAAGATAAAAACAAGATAAAACACCGGCCAAAGCATACGTTCCGTTCCCCGAAACACACCCCACAACCGCAGGAGTGGTTCAGGAAGCGTGTAGCTGAAGAGAATCCGGTCGTTGAACGTCACCACGTTGCTGAGGGCAAAGATAACAAGGACCGGGATGATGATAAACAATCCGATATTTCCAACCAGCATCTGCCGCAGTGATTTTTTCTTCCAAAAAAACCATGAAACCAACCCCAGAAGAAACAACAGGATGATGCCCAATCCAAGATAGTTCACATTGAGCGGATAAGTTCCTTCGGCCAAGGGTAATGGAGAAAAGAAACGCGACCAACCTGATAAGGGATTGAAGAAAGCATTCAGGTTGGCTTTGAAATACCCCAAACCTTCGTCAGACATATCCACAGAAGCGGTAAAGAAGCCAACCAGCCACATCAATATGGCGGTAGATCCAAGGCTGATGGCAAATTCTTTGAGGATGGGCAAAATTTTCCGATCTTTCAGGTACCTTTCGAGAAGCGTCCCACAAAAGATCACAAAGGTCATTACGAAGAAATACCCCTGAATTAACACGGCCATCCCATGAACCAACGGCCAGAGATGGTTGTTTTGTCCATCTTTCTTATTCAGGAAATATAGATATATGGCAAATAAAACAATCCACTGGCCGGAAAGAGGGGTATACCGAAAAACCCGGAAGAGGAAAATGTCAGCAAGGCAAAAAAATAGCGGGGCAATCAACGCGGCTAACCGTCGTCGAGAGACTTCATAAAGGATGAGCGCTGCAAAGGCACCCTGCAATACAAAATTAAGCAGCGTCCACCATCCAAAATACTGGAAGGTAGCCGGAAGAAGAAAACTGATCAGTTTGAGAGGAATGGCGATTAGCGGGATGGAATCCGTAAAACACATACAGGTGCCGGTGGGGTACCCCAGACTGCAGCTAAACCCAATGGGAAACATCCAGGGATCGTTGCGGTAAAAAACCCACCCGAGATAATGTTGGGCATTATCCCCCAGGTTAAACAGCCAGTCCACCCGGCCGGTATCCAGAGTTCCGGTTCCATAGACAAGATAAAAAATAAGGGCACCGGTACATCCGCCAAGGATTGCCAGAAGATTGCGCGGTTTGACTATGGATTGATCGTTTATGCTGTCATTAATCCGAATAATCCCACGGATAGCCAGTGAAAAGAAAACAGTGGAGATACCCACAAGTAAGATCTTCACATACAGGCTTCGCTGTGAAAAACTTCCACCAGCCAGTATCCAGGGAGCCCATATATCCTTTAAGAGCCAGGCCAGCAAACCACCCAGCAACAGAGATACGGTTATTCGGATGGCTTCATCAGAATTAATTCTCTTCATCATACCGGTTATTGTACCCGGCTGGAACACAAATCCATACAGGATGGAACGATTCGATCTGAGTTTTGATAGAATTAGATAACTATTTTTATCCATCAAGGTAGTAATTGGCATTCTTGTTTAGCCAGGTAGATCAGGTCAGGCTGCACTTTTTTAGTCGTTCCTGAGGAGGGACAGAATGAAAACACAACACAAACTGATATTCGTAAGCCTGGGATTTATTCTCGTCGGAGGATTGATATCTGGCTGTGGCAGCGATCAAAACCAGGTCGTTGCCCAGACGATGGCAGCCCTCACGCAGAAAGCCATTATGGAGGCAGCCGCCACAAATACCCCCCTGCCGCCGCCCACAGCTACGGAGACTCCTCTTCCTTCCGCCACTCCGACTCCCACCATCACGCCAACGCCAGATTACACCAATTTTAACAAGGTCACTCCGGCGGCTGCTTCCGTCAATGTGGCTTCGTATAAAAATGTCAACTTCAAGTTTGTGAAGATGGAAATAGGCAGCAAGGTCATTCCGCTTGATCCCAATGCCACCACCGGCAAGGAATATGAATTTAACAAGGGACAGAATACGGCCAATATTTACTTCATGGCCGATGTCAACGCCATCTACAATAAGGTCATCAGTACCAATACCTATGTGATTGTCACGTTTTCCAATGGAGAAAAACAATTAGTGCTGGAAGGGTGGAATTCCAAAGGCGGTGCATTGAAGGGTTTTTATGCCAGCGAGAAAACCGATACCGTGGGTGAAGCCGATTTTGCCTTTGCCATCCCGGAAGAGGGCATGGAGATAGTGGAATTGCAGTTGGCCGAAAGTGCCAAAGCAAAAGATAACGCTGTTGTATTATTTAAAAAATAACGAGAAATTCAAGGCGTGGCTTTATTCCTCCACGCCCCAATTCGATATGCAATCCGTAGGGGTGGACGGCCGTCCACCTTTACGGCAGAAATAATACAAAAGCATCGCGAAAGCACATTCCCCGGCTTTTCCTATCATGTAAAGACAAATTTTTCAGTCGCCAGAAGAAGCCAAGCAAAGGTTTCAACTCCGCCCCCTCATGCATAACACCACAGGTAGGGGTGGACGGCCGTCCACCCCTACGATTTGGTTCACAAGAAAAAATTCTTGAGGTGATGATTCTCCACTTCCATTTTGGAAATGAAGAAAGACCGGTGTGGGGAGACTAATTTACGTAATCCAACCACTTCGTAGAAAGTGGATGTTCCCCGTTTACTACTTTTTTGAACTCTGTCTGAATTTTGCGGGTGATGGGCCCCATTTTGCCGGAACCGATAACCCGACCGTCTATTTCCGAAACCGGGGTCAGTTCGGCCGCTGTGCCGCACATAAAAACCTCATCGGCAATATAGAGCTGATCGCGCCCAATCATCGTTTCGGTTACAGAGTATCCCATTTCTTTGATCAGCGTCATCAGTGAATCGCGGGTGATCCCTTCCAGGGTATCTGCGGTGATCGGAGAATAAAGCTGCCCTTTACGCACGAGGAAGACGTTCTCTCCTGTGCATTCGGCCACATAGCCGGAGGGATCCAGCATGATGGCTTCATCATACCCGAGGCGGATGGACTCGGTCTTGGCCAGAATGCTGTTGGCATAATTGCCTGTCACCTTAGCTTTGGTCATCGAGACATTCGGGTGATGCCGTGTAAAGGAAGCCACATTGGCTTTCAACCCATTTTCAATCTGTTCCTGGCCAAGATAAGCCCCCATTTCCCAGACGCCGATGCCCACAGCCGCTTTACCGTCATCCAGATTAAGCGACGGAAGAGGGCTGGCCAGGTAAAGCAGCGGACGGATATAACAGGATGAATAGCCATTCGCCTTGATGATGTCTTTTGTGGCCTGGCAAAGCTCTTCTGAGGTGAAGGGAAAATCTCGAACCCCAATGATGCGTGCCGAGTTGATCAGGCGGTCCATATGATCTTTCAACCGAAAGACAGCCGGACCTTTGGATGTGGCATAACAGCGAATTCCTTCAAACACGCCGGCGCCGTAGTGCAGTGTCGTGTTAAAAAACGGGACTGTTGCTTTTTCTGTTTCAACGATTTTTCCGTTCATCCACACGAATTTTGGATATGAAGCCATGCTACTACCTCCGATAAAAGAAAAAGTTTACAGAACATCAAGAATTGAATCCGTCACCTCAGTCGTGTTGGCAGTCCCCCCCAGATCAGCCGTCAACCGGCCAGAAGCAATGGTTTTTTCTACAGCCATTTCTATGGCAGATGCCTCTTTTTCCAATTTCAATGAATAACGCAGCAAAAATGCCGAACTCAAAATGGTACCAATCGGATTGGCAATTCCTTTACCAGCAATATCCGGTGCAGAACCATGAATCGGTTCATAGAGACCGGGTCCGTCGCTGCCCAGTGAGGCAGACGGCAGCAGCCCCATCGAGCCAGAAAGGACGGCAGCCTCATCGGTGAGAATATCGCCGAACATATTCTCGGTCACCAGCACATCAAATTCCGCCGGATTAGACACGAGACGCATGGCAGCGGTATCCACCAGCATGTTTTCCAGCTTCACATCCGGATAACCGGCCGCCACATCAGCCGTCACCTGGCGCCACAGACGGGACGTCTCAAGCACATTCGCTTTGTCTACCGATGTGACTTTTTTTCGGCGGCCGCGAGCCAGTTGAAACGCCATATCCACAATCCGGCGGATCTCATCATCCATGTATTCCATGGTATCCACGGCATGGGTGCGGCCGTCAATCTGCTCACGGCATTTTGGTTTACCGAAGTAAAGGCCACCAGTCAATTCGCGTACCACAACCATATCCACACCAGCCAGTTTCTCTGGCCGAAGAGGAGACGCCCCCACCAGCGAAGGATAAACCTTCACCGGGCGCAGATTGGCAAATACCCCCAGCCCTTTACGCAACGCCAGCAATCCCTTTTCAGGACGTTCTTTGGCCAGAGGATCGTCCCATTTGGGGCCGCCTACAGCACCGAGGAGAACAGCATCAGCCGATTGGCAGGCTTTCAATGCCGAATCAGTGAGAGCAACGCCGGAAGCATCAATGGAACACCCGCCGATGAGTTGTTTCTCAAAATGGAAAGAATGGCCAAACTTTTTCTCCACAGCCTGAAGAACACGGACGGCCGCTGCCACCACCTCGGGACCGATTCCGTCACCGGGCAGTAAGATGATTTTTGCTTGCATGAATTTACACTCCCTGACTGGCAGGATGAACTACCGCCAGGCCGTATTCTATCGAATCGACCAGGGCCTGCCAGCTCGCTTCTATGATATTGGTGCCCGCACCAACCGTATTCCAGGTCTTGATCTCATTTTTTGTTTCGATCAAAACTCGGGTGGTGGCACTGGTGCCATTCTTACCATCCAAAATACGGACTTTGTAATCTGACAGGTGGAAACTGTCTACTGCAGGGTAATGTGTGACCAGCGCTTTTCGAAGCGCCAGGTCAAGCGCATTAACCGGGCCATTCCCTTCTGCCGCCGTGTGCATCACCTGATCATCCACCATCACTTTTACAGTGGCTTCAGAGAAGATTCCCCTGCCGCGGCGATGTTCCACTTCTGCGGCAAAATCGATCAGTTCAAATGGAGCTTTGTAATTCTTTTCCAGTCGTTTAAAGAGCATGACCACGGATGCTTCGGCCGCTTCAAAGGAGAATCCTTTGGCTTCGAGCTGTTTGACTGTTTGAAGCACTTCCACAGCCTGACTTTCATTTTCCAGGGTAATACCGTATTCTTCTGCCTTGCTGACAAGATTTCCCTTGCCCGAAAGCTCCGAAACGATCACCTCCATGCGGTTTCCCACCAGTTCGGGGTCAACATGTTGGTAAGACCGGGTTGTCCTGCGCATAGCCGCTACGTGAATACCACCTTTGTGTGCAAAGGCCGCCCGTCCTACATACGCCAGATGTTCATCAGGCGAGAGGTTGGCCACTTCAGCCACATAATGGGAAAGGTCAAAGAGATTCTTCAATTGCCCATCTGGCAGGGTTTTCAATCCCATTTTTAATTCCAGGTTGGGGATGATGGAACACAGGTTGGCATTGCCGCAACGTTCACCATATCCGTTGATGGTACCCTGCACCTGAATGCAGCCTTCCCGTAAAGCAGAAATGGAGTTGGCCACAGCACATTCGCTGTCATTATGCGCATGGATTCCCAGAGGAGCATCCAATTTTTCTTTCACCTGACGTACGATTTCACTGACTTCCCAGGGCATGGAACCGCCGTTGGTTTCGCAAAGCACCAGGGTTTCAGCTCCGCCGCGTTGTGCAGCCTTGAGAGTCTCGATTGAATATGCAGGATCCAACTTGAAACCATCAAAAAAATGCTCGGCGTCATAGATGACCGACCGTCCCTGAGAAGTAAGATAGGCAATGCTCTGTTCGATGATTCGCAGGTTGTTATCCAGCGAGGTGCGCAGTACATCCGTCACATGCAGCACTGATGTCTTGCCGACCACGGTGCAATAGGGTGTTTCGGCTTCCAGAAGGGCACGGATGTTGGCATCCTCATCCGGCTGCTTATTGGCGGCACATGTACTGCCAAAGGCCGCGATCTTGGCATTCTTCCAGGTCGTTTTCGCCGCCCGTTGAAAAAATTCAACATCCTTCGGGTTGGAACCTGGCCAACCGCCTTCGATAAAAGCGATCCCCAGGTCATCCAACCGGCGGGCAATATTCATCTTATCGCTGACAGAGAGTGAAATATCTTTGCGTTGAGTTCCGTCGCGAAGGGTGGTGTCATAGATCTGGATCATTTTCCCATCCCTATCCGCTGAAATTCAGCTTTTCATAGGATGAAATCTGCGCTTCCATCCCGAGAAGATATCCCAGCTCATCGGTGCCATTCAACAGACAATTCTTCGAGAATGCATCGATCGGAAAATTAACCCGGCTGTCATCTGGCATTACGAGTTCACTTTTCTCAAGATCAATGGTCAGGTGTGCATCAGGAATTTCCGTGAACATATCCACCAGTTTTTGGTGGGTTTGAACATCCACAAGCACCGGCAACAAACCATTTTTCAATGAGTTATTCCGAAAGATATCTGCAAATGATGTGGAAATAACCGCCCGAAAGCCGAACCCGGTTAATGCCCAGGGCGCATGTTCACGGGATGAACCGCAGCCGAAATTATCACCGGCCAACAGAACCTGAGCACCCTGACTTTGAGGTTGATTCAAGATGAAATCAGGGTTGGGTTTTCCATCCGGCAGGTATCGCCAATCGGCAAAAAGATTGGCTCCCAGGCCTTTTTTATCGGTTACCTTCAAGAATCGGGCGGGGATGATTTGATCTGTGTCAATATCGTTCACCGGTATCACCACCACCCGTGAATGGATCGTTCTAAATGGTTCCATGGAGACTCAATTCTGTCTATAACAACGTTCGGGGATCGGTCACCCGGCCGGTGACAGCCGATGCAGCTGCCGTCAGCGGGCTTGCCAGGAAGGTGCGTCCGCCTTTTCCCTGACGGCCTTCGAAATTGCGATTGCTTGTGCTTACAGCGTATTGACCCGGCTCAATCTGATCACCATTCATGGCAATGCACATACTGCAACCAGGTTCTCGCCATTCTGCACCGGCGGCTTTGAAAATTGCATCCAAACCTTCTGCCTCTGCCTGTCGTTTAACTTCCTGTGATCCCGGCACGACAAGCACCCGCAATCCATCAGCCACCTTCCAATCTTTCAAAACAGAGGCTGCCTGACGCAAATCAGAAATGCGTCCATTGGTACAGGAGCCAATAAAGACCACATCGATTTTGTGACCTGCCAGTTTTTGACCGGATTTCAAGCCCATATAGGTCAATGCTTTTTCGAAACCGGCCTTCTGGTTATCGTCTTTAAACGATTCGACTTTTGGTAATTTTTCGGAAATGGAAATGCTCATTCCCGGATTGGTACCGTAGGTTATCATGGGTTCCAGTTCTGAAGCATTAATCACTACCCGGGCATCATATTCGGCGCCGGAATCAGTAACCAGTTCTTTCCATTCGGCCAGTTTCTGTTCCCAGGCATCTCCCCGCGGAACATATTTACGGGCAGACAGGTACTCAAATGTGGTTTCATCCGGAGCGATCATCCCGGCGCGGGCACCAGCTTCAATCGACATATTACAGACTGTCATGCGCTCTTCCATTGACATAGCCCGAATGGTTTCACCGGTGTATTCAATAACATAACCCACTCCGCCGCCAACACCAATTTTATTGATGAGCGCCAGAATGACATCTTTTGCAGAAACACCTTTCGCAAGCTGGCCATCCACACGTACTTCCATAGTTTTTGGGCGACGCTGCAAGAGGCACTGGGTGGCTAAAACGTGCTCGACTTCGCTGGTGCCAATGCCAAAAGCCAGTGCACCAAAAGCGCCATGGGTGGCTGTGTGACTGTCTCCGCACACAATGGTCATTCCGGGCTGGGTAAGTCCCTGTTCAGGCCCGATGATATGAACCACACCCTGATCTTCGCTTTGCAAACCATTTAAAGTGATGCCAAACTGACGGCAGTTCGCTTCCAATTGGTGAATCTGTTTCACACATAACTCATCGGCGAAATCCAGGCGGCTTTCAGGCGTTCCGTTTGACCGGGTTGGGATGGCATGATCAATTGTGGCAACCGTTCGTTCAGGGCGGCGTACTGTCAACCCACGCTCTCGTAATCCCTCGAAAGCCTGGGGAGACGTGACTTCATGGACCAGATGAAGATCAATATAAAGCACCGCCGGCATATCGGGCGGCTGTGCCACAATATGCTTTTCCCAGATTTTATTAAAGAGTGTTTTTGCTGGGCTCATTCTTCCCTGCTGTATTACCGGATTGGAATGATGAGTCACCGTAGGTCTCGACGATGTTTTTTTCCGATGGCGTGAAGGCAGACACATCCCAACCACCCGGAATAGTCCGCGGGGCGCTGAATGGATCCAGCATTTTTGTCACACTGGGTTCAGCTACAACTTTTCGACCGGCTTCCGGCAGATGGATCCGTTGTATGGCAGACACATCCCAACCGCCCGGGATGGTGCGCGGATTGCTGTAGGGATCCAGCATCTTTGCCACACTGGGTTCAACCAACACTGTGCTTCTTGTATTCATATCTCACTCCTTTGGATCAATAGACAATTGCTTCAGTCGATGCTTTTTCCGGCGGACCGTAATGTCCGCTGGCAACCAGCATCTTATTCAGCGCCGAAAGGTAAGCTTTGGCACTGGCAACAACAATATCTGTATCTGCTCCATACCCGCCAAATGTGCGCGGCTGGTTCTGATCTGGCTGCAGTCCAACGTTGGCTGTTTCACCTTCACCCTGCAGACGGACGGTTACCTCTCCGAGAGCATCAATCCCTTCAGTTACAGCATGAACAACAAATTCCTGCAAAGAATTTTGAAATTGGATGACGGCATTGATCGCTTTGAAAGCCGCATCCACAGGGCCAGTACCCACACAGGCCTGTACATGCAGTTCACCTTCCGGGTCGCGTAGTCGAACGGTGGCGGTAGGCATACCCATTGTGCCGCAGGCCACCTGTAAACCATCAAGAGAGTACAGTTCACGCGGCTGGTACAGTTCATCTGAAACCAGAGCTTCAAGATCGGCATCGGTAATCATTTTCTTCTTATCAGCCAGCATCTTGAAGCGTTCAAACATTTTCACCAGCTCGTCATCACCCAGTTCATAACCCAGGCTTTCCAGACGTGTTTTCAGGGCATGTTTTCCTGAATGCTTGCCCAAAACCAGTTTGCTGAGAGAAGCTCCAACAGATTCAGGCCGCATGATCTCGTAAGTCTGCTGGTTTTTGAGCATGCCATCCTGGTGAATACCGGCTTCATGGGCAAAAGCATTGGCACCGACGATCGCCTTGTTAGGTTGGACGGTTATGCCGGTGTAGTTGCTGATCAGCTTGCTCATTTTAACGATCTGAGTGGTATCAATCCCGGTGGTGAGTTTGAAAATCGGTTCGCGGGTCTGTAAGACCATCACTACTTCTTCAAGGGCCGTGTTTCCAGCGCGTTCGCCGATACCGTTGATGGTAACTTCTGCCTGGCGGGCACCAGCCTGCAGGCCGGCGATGGTGTTGGCTGTAGCCAATCCCAAATCGTTGTGGCAATGGACGGAAATAACGGCTTTTTCAACACCGGGTGTATTTTGGATGATCCCAGAAATCAATGCACCGAACTCGGCTGGCATGGTGTATCCCACTGTATCCGGAATGTTCAGGGTGGTGGCGCCGCTCTGAATCGCTACACCGAGAACTTTATAGAGAAATTGGGGATCGCTGCGTCCGGCATCTTCCGGGCTAAATTCAACATCGTCACACAGACTGTGCGCATAAGACACCATATCGCGCACTTTCTCGACCACCTGTTCACGGGTCATTTTGAGCTTATATTCCATGTGGATGTCGGATGTGGCCAAAAATGTATGAATCCTCGGCCGGGCAGCTGACTTCACAGCTTCCCAGGCTTTGTCAATATCATTTTTCGAACAGCGTGCCAGTCCACAAATGACAGGTGGTGTACTACCATCAGCCGAATTCCCGACTTCATCGGCGATTTTCCGGACGGCTTCCAGGTCATCAGGTGATGCCGCCGGGAACCCGGCTTCAATAATATCGACACCCATGCGGGCAAGACCGCGGGCCACTTCCAGTTTTTCAGCGCTGGTCATGGTCGCCCCGGGACTCTGTTCACCGTCCCGCAGGGTGGTATCAAAAATCCTTACACGGTTATTGTCCGCAGTTGACATGTCTTAATTACCTTTTTTCTGGTTTTCCGGGCGAAGGGAGCGAACCATGGCTCCGGCGGTCCACAGGTCAGATTCGCGCATTTCCTTCAATTCTCTGTTCAGACCAATCTGATAGTCTGGCTTGCTGTTGGCTTCGAGGACGATGCGGGTTTCCTCACCACTTTCAACACTCTTGTACAGGCGTTCAAACACCGGTTCTGTGGCTTTGCGGAATTCGTGGCGCCAGTCAAGTGCGCCTCTCTGGGCGGTGGTGCTGCAATTGGCATACATCCAATCCATTCCGTTGGCACCAACCAGGCGAATAAGGCTCTGGGTAAGTTCTTCTACTGTCTCATTAAAGGATTCACTCGGAGAATGCCCGTGGGAACGGAGGGTGGCATACTGGGCTTCCATAATGCCAGCCAGAGCGCCCATGAGAACACCGCGTTCGCCGGTCAAGTCGCTGTAAACTTCATGCTTGAAAGTGGTTCGGAAAAGGTATCCGGACCCAACAGCAATGCCAAGGGCAAGGGTGCGGTCAAGCGCCTTTCCGGTGGCATCTTGTTCAACCGCGAAACTTGAATTGATTCCACTGCCATCAAGGAAATTGGCGCGAACACTGGTACCGGAACCTTTGGGAGCTACCATGATGACATCAATATCGGCGGGAGGGATAACACCGGTTTGATCTTTATAGACGATCGAGAATCCATGGGAAAAATAGAGGGCTTTCCCTTTGGTTAGGTATGGTTTTACCGTGTTCCAGAGAAGTTTCTGGGCGGCATCCGACATCAGGTACTGGATGATGGTGCCTTTTTCACAGGCTTCTTCTACCGAAAAGAGTGTTTTTCCGGGTACCCAGCCGTCTTTTTCGGCTTTGGCCCAATCGGGATATTTATTCTTGTCACCCACACCAACAATGACGTTAATACCGTTATCACGCATATTCATTGCCTGGGCGGGACCCTGAACACCATAACCAAGAACGGCAACTGTTTCGTTCTTGAGAACCTGACGTGCCTTTTCAAGGGGGAACTCTTCCCGGGTTACAACTTCTTCTTCAACTCCGCTAAAAATCATTTTTGCCATGTTACTCTGTCTCCTGGATGAATTTTGTATCGTCTAGCCGGCAGCGGTTGCCAGCTTTTCGGTATCAATAATTTTTTCACTGGCATATAACGGGGCCGCCCCGCGAGCCAGTACAACACGTCCGGTTCGTACCATCTCAATAATGCCAATGGGACGCAGGACTTCAATGAAGCCTTCAATTTTTTCTTCATCGCCGGTGATTTCAACGATGAAAGAACTGTTGGAAATATCCACAATGCGGGCACGGAATACATCCACGATCTGTGTGATCTGGGCACGATTTTCTGTATCGGCCTTGACCTTTATCAATGCCAGATCCCGAGTGACGCAGGGTTTGGTTGTCAGATCTTCCACCTGGATCACATTCACCAGCTTGTACAGGTAAGAGATCAACCGCAGGATACTGGTATCGTCGCTGTCGACAACAATTGTCATCCGCGACACGCCGGGATTTTCCGTATGGCCAACGGCCAATGATTCAATATTGAAAGAACGCCTGCGGAAGAGGGAAGCCACCCTGTTCAATACACCGGGAACATCATCCACAAGGGCTACGATCGTGTGATTCATGACGGTTCTAGGCCTCAACCTTTACAGCTTCATTGACCGCGACCGCTGCCGGTAAAGGGCGGCGGATCATCTCTTTCAATTCGGAACCGGTAGGTACCATCGGGTAAACACTGTCTTCTTTTTCGACCCGAAAATCAATGACCACTGTCCCTTCCGTTTCTCTGGCTGTCTGGATGGCTGTTTCAACATCCGCACGGGTGGTGACCCGCATGCCGGTCAGACCGTGGGCATCTGCGATCTTGATAAAATCGGGGCTCTTCATGGGGGTGGCGGAATAACGCCGGTCATAGAAGAATTCCTGCCACTGGCGTACCATGCCAAGGTAACCATTATTCAAAATGGCGATATTGACCTTGATGCCTTCCTGAGCAGCTGTGGCCAGTTCGGCCTGTGTCATCTGGAAGCCGCCGTCACCACAGATCACCCAGACTTCCTTATCTGGCTGCCCGAATTTGGCGCCAATACCGGCAGGAAGTCCAAAACCCATGGTCCCCAGGCCGCCGGACGTAATGAACTGAGAGGGATTGTCCTGACGGTAATACTGGGCAGTCCACATCTGGTTCTGACCAACATCAGTGACAATTACCGCGTTACCTTTGGTGATGTTCCACAGATCATTGATCACATGGGCGGCATACAGATGGCCGTTATCGGGCAGGTTCTGGATATCACGGACAGAGCTGCTGCCCTTCATTTCATTGATCGAAGCCAGCCATTCATCATGACGTCCGGGTTTCACATGTTTCAGAATCTGTTCCAATGTCTGGCTCAGGTCACCAACCAGAGCCAGATCTACTCTGACGTTCTTATTGATTTCCGCCGGATCGATGTCAATATGGATCTTGCGGGCATGGGTGGCATAACGGCGCACATCACCGGTGACACGGTCATCAAAACGCATGCCAAACGCCAGCAACAAATCAGCATCCTGGATGGCATGATTGACCCAGGCCTCTCCATGCATGCCCATCATCCCCAGGTTGAGCGGGTGGCTGGCCGGGAATCCGCTGATACCCAGAAGGGTCATGGCTACCGGCGTCTGGGTGCGTTCGGCAAATTCCAGGACCTCTTTCATGGCACCACTTTGCAAAACGCCGTGTCCGGCTAGAATGACAGGCCGTTTGGCTGAATGAATCATAGTGACGGCTTTCTGAATGTCATCCTCTACTGGAAGTGCTGTTGGACGATACCCGCGCAGGTGGATGGGTTCGCTATCAGGGTCATATTCGATAGAATTTTGCTGGGCGTCTTTGGTGATATCCACCAGAACAGGTCCGGGGCGGCCGGTTCGGGCAATATAGAAGGCTTCGCGCAGAGTATGGGCGATATCCTTCACATCTGTCACCAGATAATTGTGTTTGGTGATTGGCAGGGTAATACCGGTAACATCTACTTCCTGAAAGGCATCATAGCCGATGAGTTTGCTATGCACCTGGGCGGTAATGAAAACTACCGGAACAGAGTCCATCATTGCCGTGGCAATGCCAGTCACCAGGTTCGTGGCACCGGGGCCAGAGGTAGCCAGGGCAACACCAACCTTTCCGCTGGCCCGGGCATAACCATCGGCCATATGGGCAGCACCCTGTTCATGGCGAACCAGTACATGGTGGATGTTGTAATCATGCAGGGCATCATAGATGGGAAGGCTGGCGCCGCCAGGGTATCCAAAGACAACTTCCACCCCTTCACGCTGCAAACATTCCCAGACAATTTGAGCACCTGTTAGTTTCATCTGTCTCTCTCCTTAATTCCTTGGGGGGAATAAACCTAATCTTCCAAAACAGCACCGTGATCAGCGCTGGTGACAAAATGGGTGTAGCGCCGCAACCACTTGCTCTGGGTGCGTGGTTCAAATGGTGGCAGGGTGACCAAACGCTGCCGGATTTCTTCGTCTGAAAGTCGAACGTTTAATGAGCGTGCTTCCAGATCGATATCAATGACATCACCCTCTTTTAGGGCGGCAATAGGACCGCGGGCAGCAGCTTCGGGTGAAATATGACCGATGCAGGCTCCACGTGTGCCTCCTGAGAAGCGGCCGTCGGTTATAAGGGCTACTTTTTCACCAAGACCCATTCCCATGATGGCGCTTGTTGGACTAAGCATCTCCTGCATACCGGGGCCGCCGCGGGGTCCTTCATAACGGATGACGACCACCTCGCCACCCTTCAACTGTCCGGCGAGAATACCGGCCAGGGCTTCATCTTGTGATTCATAGATATGGGCTGTTCCGGTGAACTTACGCATTGAGGGAGAAACGCCGCCTGTTTTAACTACACCACCATTGGGCGCCAGATTGCCAAATACGATCGCAAGTCCACCGCTGGCGGAATGGGCATTATTTGCCCGGCGAATAACATCATCATCCTTAATTTCAGCTTTTTCCACCGCTTCGCGTAAATTCTTTCCGCTGACTGTGATCCGGTCAAGGTGTATCAATCCGGTTGATTTATGCACCTCATTCAAGATGGCAGGGATACCACCGGCTCGGTGGACATCTTCCATGTGCCATTTGCCCGACGGACTGACTTTGCACAGGTGAGGAACTTTTGAGGAGATTTCATTAAGACGTGCAAGGGGATAATCGATGCCTGCTTCATGGGCAACAGCCATGCCGTGTAATACAGTATTAGTGGATCCGCCCATAGCCATATCCAGAGCAAAAGCGTCATCAAAAGCATCCAAAGTGGCGATCATTCGCGGCGTGATTTGTTTTTCCACCAAATCCATAATGAGTGCACCTGCACGTTTGGCCATGTCTTCCCGTTCAGCTGTTTTTGCCAGGGCTGTGCCATTGTAGGGAAGTGCCATACCCAGCGCTTCCATCAGACAGTTCATACTATTGGCAGTGAACATTCCCGAACAAGAACCGCAAGCCGGACATGCATTCTCTTCCAACATTTTCAACCGGTCTGCATCAATCTTTCCACTCTGGTAAGCACCTACGCCCTCATACACAGAGATCAAGTCAAGGGCTTCGCCATCCGGGGTTCGGCCGGCGGCCATAGGACCACCAGAAACAAAAATGGCAGGGATGTCCAAACGCATCGCTGCCATTAACATTCCCGGAATGACTTTATCGCAATTCGGGATGCACACCATACCGTCAAAACGGTGGGCTTCCATCATGGTCTCCACGCTATCGGCGATCAATTCACGCGATGGCAGAGAGAATTTCATTCCGGCGTGCCCCATGGCAATACCATCATCCACGGCAATGGTGTTGAACTCAAAGGGAACGCCGCCGGCAGCCCGGATGGCATCCTTCACCAGTTTGCCAAACTCCTGTAAATGCACATGCCCGGGGACAACATCAACGTAGGAATTCACTACAGCGATGAAGGGTTTTGACATGTCGGCATTGGTAACGCCTGTTGCCCGTAGAAGGGCGCGGTGTGGAGCGTGTTCATATCCTACTTTGATACTGTCTGATCTCACAATTACCTCCGATTGATAAGAAAACCGCCCGGAGGCTGTCCGGGCGGTTGATTTACTACTTTATTCTGTAAGCTTGTTGGTGTTTGTCTTCTACACCCTCGCTTCGCTCGCCCGAACTTGAAATTGGCTCTCAATAATAATGAGAGCCGAAATAAGAACGAGGACGAACAAAACGGAAATCAGGGAAGACATTTTATCTGTTTGACTTTTGAATTTCTCTGGGGATTTGTTAGAAAATAGTTTACAACAATTATTACAGAGAGTCAATGATCAATTCCCCATTTGGGTAAAATTGGTTTTAACCTTATATTTTTCCGGCTCTGGCGTATAAAACGATTGGAAAGCTTATTACCTAAAATTGTAATAAATCGCCTGTGTGTGACAGTTATCGACACACTTTCCACATAGAATACATTCACTGTTTTCCATCTGTCTATTCATGACCATGTCATTCACATTGAGACTCATGGGGCAATTTGCTGTACAGGTCTTGCAGCCAGTGCACATTTCAGGATCAGCTTTCAGGTGCAATCCGGGTAGATGTATCGCATTCCCCAGTTTTCGGCCCAGGATCATGAAGGGTGCCATCCAGCAATACACATGACAGCCACCCCTGCGGCCAATCAATACGGCCGCCAGTACAAATAACAAAACCACCAGGTAATAGGTGATGAATTTTACAGGGTTATCAACGGATACACCGGTTTCAGTTAAATGCAATGGATCAAATTTTATCGATTCTCCTGCTTTTCCGAGGAAGTAAAGAATTGTCCCCAGCCAGGGAAACCAGAGCATCCATTTAATCCAGTCAATTTTATGGTTCTTGATGGGTTGATTATTGATACCCAGACAGGCATCTTGAAATGCTCCGGCAGGGCATATCCATCCGCAGAAAAATCGTCCGAAAAACAGGGCGGTAATAAATTGCAGGGTGAAAATGATTGGACTGGCCATCAATAATCCTTGAACCGCTCCATCCATCACAACGTAAGGAGATAAATAGTTCATGGTTACAGGAAACAACAACATGGAAGTCAGTAGAATCGCCTGACGAATACGCTGCCGGATGGGTATTGTTTTACTCATGGTAAATCTATCTCCTTTTCAAAACCAATATCGGTCGAATAATCTTTGTTTTTCAAACGGGTGACTACGCTTTCCAACCAATCAATCGTCATTTGCAGGTTGCGTTTGCCAAATTCAAGGGTGAGAAACCAGTAGAACAATTCCCTTTTTGATTTCGCCATGGCTGTAAAATCTTGAATCTGATCAGGGACCAGGTCATAAACAGCCATTTGTTGCCTCATGGCAGTCAGGGTTTCATCCAGCTTTTTCAAGACAGTTTCATCAGGCACCTGGCCGCTGAAAAAGATCTGCACCAGGGGTGAGCTGTGTGATGCTTGCATGGGGAACGGATGAGCCAGCCAGTGATACAGTTTTTCCTGTCCGGCCGGTGTTATAGAATAGACTTTTCTGTCTGGGCGGTCTGTCTGCTCATGGATTTCCATTTTCACCAGATTCTCATCCGTCAGACGGGATAATGTCTTATAGATCTGACTTTGATCAGCATGCCAGAAATACTTGATGGATCTATCAAAGACTTTTTTCAGGTCATATCCTGAAAGGGGCTCGTAGTTTAAAAAACCTAAAATGGCATATTCCAGTGTCATTAGATGACACCTCCTATATAGGACTATTCCTATATAATGAGTATATCACATTCCTGATAAGATAGAGTAAGAAAACAAATCCATCTGCTGGTCAACCTTCTATGAAAACCACACTTACGCCACATCGCCTCTTAAAAGTCGCATCAAGAATAATGAGCATCATTCTTTTCGTCGTGTGGGGATACATGGTGATAGCCCATATGGTCTGGTTTTTTCCTCCCGAGCCAGTTCCACCTGTGAGAATCTGGATTGGTCAAATAATGCAATTTGGAATGGTGATAAGTTACGCTCTTTCTTTTTGGAAAGAAGAAAGAGCGTCCATTCTCATGATCTTAT
The DNA here is from genome assembly GCF_001050275.1 of Leptolinea tardivitalis. Classification (GTDB taxonomy): domain Bacteria; phylum Chloroflexota; class Anaerolineae; order Anaerolineales; family Anaerolineaceae; genus Leptolinea; species Leptolinea tardivitalis. The sequence goes on along the minus strand of NZ_BBYA01000009.1, from coordinate 47,182 downwards.
GCGCCTTTGTCCTTTTCTTTTTGGTGATCGCATCTGGCGGCGCCATTGTGTACTTTCTGATTTCGGTTTTTCCGGCCATTTTGTATGGTATTGACAGATACATTGGTCGAAAAACCTGGAATAAAAGAAAAAACGAATCGGTTGAGTGATGAATCAGCCCTGCTCGGAGACACCGCAGGAAAAACATCAGACACGATTTGTGTTTCCGCTAAAATCGCGTTACCAGCAATCCACCCAAAAAACAGATGGCAAGCCATCTGTTTTTTGATCTTGACATTTTATATACCGTTCGGTATACTAATCGCTATGGATAACCGAGAAATTCTGCTGGATTGCGCCCTCACCCTTTTTTCCGCCCGCGGGTACGATGCCGTAGGGATACAGGAAATCGTTGATTCGGCCGGGGTGACCAAGCCAACCCTCTACCATTACTTTTCCCATAAACGTGGCCTGCTGGATACTCTGCTGGCCAGTCAGTTTGAAGGATTCCTCGATGCCGTTCGAACGGCAGCATACTACCAACGTGACCTTCCATTTTCTTTAGAAAAGATCACACGCACATATTTTGAAGCAGCCCAGGAAAATCCACGGTTTTTCCGGCTTCAATTGATCCTTCAATACGCTCCGAAAGAATCTGAGCCCAACCAGGCGGTATCGCCATACCGGTTGGAACAGCAGCAAATTCTTCAATCGATGTTTATTCAGGCAGTACAGGATCATGGCAATATGCGCGGCCGTCACGTGATGTATGCCGCCACGTTTCTGGGAATGATCCACACGTATATCGGTGAGTACCTGAACGGCGTCACCTCTTTAGCCGATCCTCTTACCCACCTGGCTGTACATCAATTCAGCCACGGAATCTATTCCTGATTTTTTTATCCCGGTAGTATACCTACCGGTAGGTATTTGAAAGGAAATATCATGAGCCATTCTAACGAAACAGCCATCTTCTATCACCTCTACCCGCTCGGATTTTGCGGCGCACCTGAGTATAACGATTTCCGATCCGCCCCGGTGCCGCGGCTGCAAAAGATCACATCGTGGTTAGATCACATCCAAAATCTGGGATTCAACAGCATTTATCTGGGGCCGGTCTTTGAATCCACCCGGCACGGGTATGACACAGTGGATTACTACCACATTGACCGCCGGCTGGGAACCGACGCAGATATGGTTTCCCTGAGTCAGGAAATCCACCGACGGGGAATGCGCCTTGTTTTTGACGGTGTTTTCAATCATACCGGCCGCAATTTCTGGGCATTCAAAGATATCCTGGCCAACGGACAGGCTTCACCTTTCGTTGACTGGTTTGTCAACCTTCGGTTTGACGGACGCAGCCCGAAAAACGACCCATTTACTTATGAGGGCTGGAACGGACATTATGACCTTGTCAAACTTAACCTGAAAAATCCACAGGTCAAAGATCACCTTTTATTTGCCGTCGAAAGCTGGATACAGGATTACCAGATTGACGGCATCCGTCTGGATGCCGCAGACCAGCTCGATATGGGTTTCATCGAAGACCTGACAGCTTTCTGCAAACGCATGCGGCCTGATTTCTGGTTAATGGGAGAACTGATCCATGGTGATTATGCCAGGTGGGTGCGCCCCGGTCGGTTTGACTCCTGTACAAATTATGAATGCTATAAAGGTCTATATTCCAGTTTTAATGACCGCAATCTCTTCGAAATTGCTTATTCATTAAAGCGTCAATTCGGGGATTATGGCATATACAAAAATCTTTTGTTGTATTCTTTTGCCGATAACCATGATGTTGACCGCCTGGCCAGCCAGCTTAAAGATCCTTTAGACCTGTTCAATCTGTATACGCTGTTGTATTCAATGCCGGGAATACCTTCACTGTATTACGGAAGCGAATGGGGCATCTCTGGAAAAAAAGACCATGGCAGTGACGCTCCGTTGCGTCCATGCCTTGATCTTGACACATGCATTCGCACGGCGCCACATCCAGAATTGCCCGCCCATTTGAAATTCCTGGCAGAAATGCGTCAATCCACCCCGGCTTTGCTTTCGGGTTCCTACCGCCAGGTGATGGTGGGGGCACAACAATTTGCCTTCTTGCGTGAATCTGGTTCTCAGACAGTGATGGTAGTAGTCAATTCAAATGATCAGCCAGCCGAAATCCAATTGACCTGCCAGCAGATAAAGAACGGCCGCTGGGTGGATCTGCTTAATCCGGGTGAGGAGTGGATATCACAGGGGGAAAAATCCCTGCTAACGATAGATGGCAAGTGGGCCAGGGTTTTACAATATCAACAGGAATAATTGATATTCAGTAACTCGAACGAAGAAGAAGCAGGTTGGGTTGAAACCCGGCCTGCTCACAAATTATCAAGATGTTACCGGTATACTAAAAGCCCAATACCGGCAGCCGCTAAAACCAACCAGACCGGGCTGATATTTGTAAAAATAAGCAAACCAAATGTAATAGCGGCTATTAGTGCTTTATCCCAACCCAACATGAGCGCCTGCCCCCAGCCCAGTTTTGATGTGCCCCAGACAGTTCGAAACATATCAAAAGCCACATAAGCAAGCAATCCAACAACCAGAGGTTTCACCGCTTTCAACATGGCCAACAAAGCCGGGTTGTCTTTGATATTGAAAAACATGGTAATCAATATTAAAACAAGAATAGTAGTTGGCAGAACTGTTCCGGCAGTGGCGAAAATCGCCCCCCAGATACCGGCGACTTTATACCCCACATAGGCCGAAGCCTGTGGTGCTGTAGGTCCGGGCATAGCATTACTCAAGGCAATCGCTGTTGCAAAATCATCCGGAGTAATCCAACCCTCTGAAACGACCTCTCTCTGCATTAATGCCAGAGAAGCCGGTCCGCCTCCCCAGGAAAACAGGGCGATTTTGGTAAACACAAGGAATAGTTTTAGATACAGGTTCATAATACAAGCGATTATATCTTGCTAAAACGCATTCCAGACCAGATTTCATTGATCGCTATCATACGTGCCGGTTTGTAACCGTATGATGCCATCATTTTCCAGAGGATATCTCTGTTGATATCCGTTTCCACCCCCGAAGTCCCTTTTGGATACGCCAACCAGATCAGGCTGACGGATTTCAAGACCGACATGATTTGTTTAATCTTTTCTTCCACCTGCTGCCGGTTTTGGACAAAAATTAAGATAGCTTCTGGTTTCTCCAGCCCGGAAAAATCAACTGGAGTGGGTTCAAGGTCTTTGATGAGAATCTCTTTTAGATTATGCGGCACGTTGACAACATGCAGGGTTACCCCGGCCTTAATCTGCAGTTTTTTGGAAAGTGGAGTACCCACATGGCCTCCCTAAGATAAGTGAATGTATGATCACAGACAGCGTTCCCTTTCTATCTGGCTGACAACCAGATGCCCGGCAGCCAGAACCACAGCGGCCAGTCCCAACAGCCAGGAATGGAAATTCATGGCAGCCGCCAGGAAAGCCATGATGGGGGTCACTGCGAGGGGCAATGGAATGTGGAGCATAGGTGAAAACAAGAGATAGAACAATCGCCCTTTTAATAAATACCGGATCCAACCAATATAGTAAAGAGATAGTGCCACAATGGTGATGGTAAGGGAAATTCTATCCAGCGTTGATTTGGTCTGAAAACTGTAGAAAAATGGCAAAACAAAACACCCGACCTGACCTGCTTTTTCAATGATCTCAAATTTCTTCTTTTTTGACAGGCTTTTTTCATCCGGTTCAGGCGGAATAGTATTGGGTGGATACACAAGAAACAATAGATTGGGGAGAAGAATGATGGCTGTGATGATCCAACCTGTGAGCATTGTTTTATTCCATTCTGCGGTGAACTATCCAAACACCGGTTTCTTTGAGAAATATCGAATTAAAGGGTGAAAATAATAATGCACCCAACCACTTTCATACAAATCAACCTGATCACCCGGTAGATTGGTTTGACGCAATTCCAACAGGCACCCTTTTTCTGAATCTCGGAGAAGAATTTCCAATATTGAATCTGGAGCATCTTCCGGAAAATCAATCGTCCGCCATGATTGCACAATACGATGATACGGCTCCAATTCCAATGTCTCACCGGTGATATAACCGCAGGCAATGGAAAATTTGCCTCCTATCCCAGGATGAATGTCAGCGGTATCCCCTGTAAAAGCCGCATGTTTCCCGCTGTCGAGCCAGGCTTCATAAACATCTTGCGATGATGCAAACGGGATGGTCGTTTCAAGATGAAGGTCATTTGACATGGATCCCTCCCATGAATACCCAAATGAACCTTTGGATATGTTTTGAGCATACCAGAGGCAACCATCAAATTCAACTAGGCATTCGGGTTAAATCACCATATTCAGGCCGGAAAATATCCCCGGGTTGGTGCAATAATCTATTTTGCTGGTAAAAAACAAGGAAAGATGCCGCTGCCTGGTGGATTGTGCAGGTCATTCTGACGAACCTGGTATGTATCGGTCTGTTATCGATTTTAATGAAGCGGGAAAATCATCGGTTGATCGACCTGTACCGGGTTGAAACCACATCTTTCTGGAAAGACCTTTTGGCTGCCTTTGGTCTCTTTCTGGTGGGGTTTCCCCTGGGAATGCTTCCGAATACAATTGTCGCCGATTGGTTGTTTGGCGATCCTATTTTCCAGCACAGATGATGTTCATGGCTCTGCCAGCCTGGGGTTTAACCCTGGGATTCCTGTTCCCATTGACCATTGCATTTGCCGAGATTCCGTTCTATTTTTCCTATCTCATGCCGCGCCTGCAGGCAGCCACCGGCCAGAAGTTGTTGATCACCATCTTATGCGGGTTAATGTTGGTTGCACAACATATCACCCTGCCATTGATCCTCGATGGCCGTTTTATCCTGTGGCGATTGGTAATGTACCTTCCGTTCGACCTGTTCCTTGGAATGGTAATGTAATGGAAACCCCGTCTGCTGAGTTTTTTCATGTTTTTTCACGCGCTGATGGATTTAAGCGCTCTGGCGGTGTATTTCACACGTTGATTATCATTACGAGCGACCCCATCCTGACCTTCCAGTAAATCCATCCTTTACGCATTTGGAGGAAAGAAACCACATTGTGAGTACGTGCATTTCAAAAGGCATTGAATATATAAAAAGTGGGCAGGTCAACACACCTGCCCACTTCCATCTTACTTATGCTTTCACCTGTTGCTGGGTGATGCAATGGATGTTGCCGCCTCCCAGTAAAATTTCTCTTGCCGGTACGCCAACAATCTTGCGATTAGGCAGCAGTTTTTGAAGCAGCTCAAGGGCTGGTTTGTCATGAGGATCGTTAAAGGTGGGTACTACCGCACCGCCGTTACAGAAGAAGAAGTTGACATAGCTGGCTGCCATGCGATCTCCTTCTTTGCGCGGAAGTGTGCCTTCAATGGCATCCACCCCTTCAGATTCTTCTTTCGTGATCAATATCGGATTTGGCTGGTGGATCTTATGCACAACCAGCTTCCTTCCACGGGCATCTTCCGCTTTGGTCAGGCGATCGTATGCATCTTTCGAGATTTCATACTGCGGATCATGGGTATCATCCGTCCAGCTCAATAACACTTCACCGGGTCGCAGGAAGCAGGCGATGTTATCCACATGACCGTTGGTTTCATCATTGTAAATACCCTTCCCCAACCAGATGATCTTCGAGAGGTTGAGGTAGTCTTTTAACACGGCTTCAATCTCTTCCTTAGAAAGGTCAGGATTGCGGTTTTCGTTCAACAGACATTCTTCGGTGGTCAGCAGAGTTCCTTCGCCATCCACGTGAATGGAACCGCCTTCCAGAACAATCGGAGCTTTATATCGGTCAACCCGTTCCATTTCCAATACCTTGCGGGCAACCTGATCATCCAGATCCCACGGGAAATACAAACCGCCGATCAATCCGCCCCAGGCATTGAAATCCCAATCCACACCGCGTACTTCCCCCAGGTCATTTTTCAGAAATGTCGGGCCGCAATCACGGATCCAGGAATCATTGTTGGATAGTTCGACCACCCGGATATAGTCTGGCAGCATGGATCGGGCATTGGAATATTGTGATTGGTTTACTCCAACAGTAACCGGTTCAAAAGTGGCTATAGCTGTTGCCACATCAGTAAATGCTTTCTGGGCTGGTTTGGCTCCCAGACGCCAGTTGTCCGTCCGTTGAGGCCACAAGATCCAGGCACCGGCATGCGGTTCAAACTCACCCGGCATACGAAAGCCGTCAGCTTTAGGAGTGCTCTCTATCGTTCGTGCCATAGTCTATGCCGCTTTCTTTTTCCCGCAGGCAATTAGAATTATTTCGCCCACCAGAATTGTAAGAAATAGTCCGATCAAAACCGGAATTGTATCGGGAGAAAGTTCCTGACCGGGAACCCACAGGAAAAATACAATCGCCTGGATGACAAAGAGTTCACAAATTACACAGAGAACGGCCGCCAGGGAATCTCCACCGGGCATTTTATATGGGCGGGTGATAGATGCATCTTTCTTGCGGAGTTTCAGGAAAGCCGGGAACAGCAGCAAGTAAGGCAGGAAGAAGATAATAGAGCTGAACTTGAAGAGTGTCCAGAACAGATCTTCAGCCGAGCCCGCCATGAAGCCATAGAGTACGATCACAAGAGTAGAGACAATACCGGTGATGATATTGGCGCCGACGGGTGTCTTGTTCACAGGATCGAGTTTGCCGAAAACAGCCGGTAATTCACCTTCTTCAGCCGCCTGAGCTGCCGTCCGATTGGCGCCCATGGTCCAGGTGATCATATTCGCCATAAAGGTGTAGAGGGCACCGATACCCAGCACAACTACCATGATGCCGCCAAAGCCGGTATCACCGAGAATGGCTTTTAGGGTGTCGATAATTCCCGAAATCAAACCGAGCTGGTCAATCGGCAAAGCCAAAAGGATGCCGGTGGTGGAAAAAAGGTAGAAGAAAGCAATCAGCAAGCCGGCGGTGATGATGGCGACCGGGATATCTCGCTTCGGGTTCTTCATTTCATCACCCGCGCCAGACATCAATTCAAAACCCATGAAGTTGTACAGGATTACCGGAAGGAACGCCAGACCGGCATCCCAGGTTGGCAGAAGAGCCTGCGCGCTCATATCGTTAGCCACGCCGTTGCGGATTGCCAGGGTGATACCGCCAATGCCAAGCACAAGCATGATGATGACCTTAAAGGCCGCACCAATATTGGGGAACCATTTTCCGGTTTCAAGAGTCAGGTTATCAACCCATACAGTGATCCAGGTCATGATGACACCAATGGCGATCTGCCACCACAGGCTCATATCTGGGAAGAAAAGTTGGGCAAACATACCGGCAAAAAGAATGTAGACTGAGGGCATCCACAGGGCAACATTAATCCAGTAGTACCAGGTGGAACGGGCAGCCCATTTTTCACCAAAGGCATGTTTGATCCACACATAAATGCCGCCTTCTTCCGGATAGGTTGATCCCAGTTCTGCGGTGATCAATCCATAAGGAATAAAAAAGAGGATCAGCGTAATGATCCACCAGGTAATGGAGGAGGCACCAATGGAAGCAGAAGCTGCCAGCGTGTCAATCACCATGATGGCGCAGACCGTAAAAAGGGTCATATCAAAAATTTTGAGGGCTTTGGTAAAGCCTGTTTTGGGTGCAGCGGACTGAACAGACATGGTTTCTCCCTATCTTTGCGTGTTGAGGAAATTTTCCACCAGACCCTGGTGGTAGTTGCGCAGTTGTTCGGTTGGATGTTTCATTCGCGGATAGACGAAGTAAGCCAGCAGACCCTTTTCGGTATGCAGGCGGTTTTCCGCCTGATCGAACACGATTGAACGGGGATGGTCAATTACGGCATCGGTGACTTCTACATTACGTGATGCCGGCAGACAGTGCATAAATTTGCAATCTGATGGGGCTTTCTTGAACAGAGTCTCGTTCACCTGGAAATCAGGCATGAAAGCGGCCCGGCGTTCAGGAATCTGGTCTTCCTGACCAACCCACCACCAAAGATCAGTGTAGATAAAGTCTGCTTTCTTGACAGCCGCTACAGGATCATCGGTAATTGTCAGAGTGCCCCCTGAATCTTTACAGTTGGCCTGCGCCCATTTCTGCCATTCAGGAAGAGCCTGGTATTTCTTCGGTGCGGCATGAGTAAAGTTCATCCCCAGGCGGGTGCAGATTAACATGAGTGAGGAGAGTACATTGGTGGCATCACCGATAAAAGTGACATTCAGGTCTTCGAGCTTCTTTCCAACCGGCATGTGTTCCATCATGGTCAGAACATCGCATACGACTTGAGTTGGATGGTTGTAATCGGTAAGGCCATTAATAACAGGAACAGTAGCTGACTGCGCCAGACTGGTGATGGTTTCATGTTTTAGAGTTCGAGCAAAGATCACATCGCACATACGCGAGAGTACCTGAGCTGTGTCATACAGAGATTCGCGTACCCCCAGGTGGATTTCTCCCGGCTTCAGATACAGGGCATGCCCACCCAGCTCAGTCATGGCCACCTCAAAGGAAACACGGGTGCGGGTAGAGGGTTCTTCGAAAATCATCGCCAGACTTGCATCCTGTAAGAGTTTTGGTGTACAGCCCTGCTTGTCTGCCGCTTTAATCAGACGGGTAAGCTCGATGATATCGAGAAGCTCCTGCTTGGAAAAATCCTGGGTATCAATAAAATGTCGTAACGTCATTGAATAAATCTCTCCTTGTTCTGGGTATGTCAATCGGTTTCCAGACCGAAATCCTCTTTTTTGGGCATCCATTCGTCAATATTCCGTAGAATTCGCGGCACCAGGGCATATCCTTTTACCAGCACACCGGGAATGGCTGTGATGCCGTGACGTAAAAATTCGCGCATGTCATCATTATTTTTGAAGCGGGCTTCTATAGACATTTCCCGCGATCCCAAACCAAATGCAAAATAGGTCACTTCCGGGATACTGAGAAGCGCCTTCACAATTTCATCTTCCTGATCGGGTTCTGCATCCAGAAAGATATCCACCGCTGTCACATATCCAAACGCCTGGGGATTCACCACAGCAGTAGGCCGAATAACTTCGTCGGCAATCAACCGGTCTATCCGTTTGCGAATGGTGCGTTCATTGGCATTCAGCTTGCGGGCAATTTCCGAAGAAGACATGCGAACATCAGCATGCAATTCCTGGATGATTTGATAGTCGAGCAGGTCAAAACTTGATTTATTTGGCATTTCATAGTTCCGTTTCGGAATTATATAGTTCCGTTTGTGCCATTAACAATACAACATTGTATCCTCTGATTCCAGTGACATTTATACTGTTTCATGTATTACATTTATGGAAGTAAAGACTTATTCGTTCTTTATCATATGGTTTGATGGAATAAGTAAATCTATTTAACGGAATATAATCAGTTTTCTCTTTTTTTACCGATAATAGGTGTCATCTGGTGTATTTACTTTTCAGGTCATGCGTTGAACCGTAACCGTTTATCTCCCCCATTTATTTTTTATTCGGTATTTATTCTGATAACAGCCGGGTATATTTCCCTGTCGGTAAAATTTGGCTACACATTCCCCAATGGGTTTCTCGTCAGGGATCCATTCCTTCTCGCTGGTTCATTTCTGGGTTCGATCGGCGTATCGTATTCTGCCATCCGGTCAGCCAATGAAAAATGGTTCATTCACACCAGTTGGATGATCTTTTCTTTTGCCTACCTGTTTGATAACCTGTCTACCATTCTACAGGTTTTTTTCAGGAACAACACAGTTGGGAATTTGCCATCGATATTGATCATGATCAGTTATTCATTAATTGTTTTGGGAATCGTCTTTCTTCCATCATCCCCCCGCCCAGAGACTATCCTCCCAAGACGGTTTCTTGATATTTTGATCTTTTCCATCGTATCCATAATCGCGATCTGGGTTTTTCTAGTCTTCCCTTACGTAGTCTATGGAGTTCCACTTTTCGACCAGATATTCACAGCTTTCACTTTCTTAATGGTTTTGGCCGTATTTGACCTTCTTTTAAGACGGCGTCAATGCCTGTGGCAAAAGACCAGTTACCTTATGGCTGGAAGTATTGCCGCCACTGTGATTGGTGAAATATTGATAGCGATCCAACGTGGCAATTCACCATTGTGGATTCATATTTGTATGAATCTGTGCTGGATTATCAGTTACGGCTGCATAAGCATTGCTGGAATCTCCACTGAATTTTTATCTACCCCCACAGAAAACTGCGGGAAAACCGATTTTTCCCGAAATTTCGATCGTGGTCTCGATTTTATTCTGCCTGCCGTTTGGACGGGGTTTTTCTATGCATTGCTGATATGGAGTCATTACCACCCAGACATCCTTTCATTTGCCGTAATAGCCGCCGGAACCGGTTCGCTTTTCCTCATCCTGTTGATTCGGTTGGGTGAAGCCGTAAAAGAGAATGCCCGGTTAATTCAGGATGCCCGTATCGAAATCGATTCACGGAAACGGATGCAGGATAAATTCTGGCACGACAGCCGACATGATCCGCTCACAAATCTACCCAATCGGTCGTACCTGGTGGATCAACTTCAAACAATTATCGAAGAAACCCGTGATTTAAATTCTGTGAATAGCTGCCTTCTATTCCTTGATCTTGATCGATTTAAAGCCATTAATGATCATTATGGCCATGATATTGGTGACCAGTTATTGAAAGCCATATCTGAACGGTTAATTTTTTGTGTACGGCCCGACGATTTCGTTGCCCGCCTGGGAGGTGATGAATTTGCCATTCTGTTAAATCACTTGCACTCATCAGAGACGGTTTACAAAATTTCAGGCCGAATAATGGACAAGATGAAAGAACCCTTTGAGATTCAGGGGAATATATTGACATCCGGTGTCAGTTTTGGCATCAGCTTTATTCAACCGGATATTTCTTCCCCTGACGAAATATTAAGAGACGCTGATAAAGCCATGTATAAAGCCAAACGAAAAGGCCGCGGCCGGTTCGAGATCAGTAAAGCCCTGGATTTTTAACCCGATCCCTCCTGAATCCATTCATCCACCTGGATCATCAAGTTCAACAGGGCATTTTCAACAGGTTCACTCAATGATTCAGAAAGATCAAAACTCCCTCCAGTGATTGTAAAAATTACCGCCTCTGGTTGCTTTCCATACAACATTTGGGTTAAGGCCAATAATCCGCCAGCATCAAACCCATGAGTAATATTACCCGGATCAACTGATGTAGGTTCAAGAGTTTTTCTTTTTATAGTACCCGGCGGATTTCCATCTGGCATACAGGCGTCAATAAATGCGACGCGGTCACAAAAAGCCAGCTCTTCCGCCAGCTCCGGGGTGAGCTGCTGGCACGTGATCATATCGACATTCGGCGGCATGCCGGCCTCTTCCAAAGCTTCAACCGCCAGGACGCCAATGCCATCATCCCCTCGCAGAGTGTTTCCGTACCCGATGATTAATATTTTCACGTGATTATGATCTTCTCAATGCAGTTTTAATGTCTTTCATATGTATTTCGCGATGTGCAGCCCGATTCAGGTGAACGTTCTTCCCGTTTTCCTCAATATTTGCCATGGTCTCCGGGGTCATTTTCGCAATACGATCATCCAGAGTTTTTGCCGTATTCAGAAACAGATCAACGGCTGCTTTGGGAGGTATTGCCAGGCACAAATGTCGGGTAATCTCATTGACCACATCTGTGTCAATGGCTGAAAAGGATATGCCATCTTTTTCCCATTTATCCAACAATGTAAGGGCACGCTGATCCCAAAAAGCCAGATGAACGAGAACAGCAGAAACCGTCCAACCGGCCGACATGGGAGTTGTCAGATCAGATTCTGTACAGGCAGAAAGAAACTCTCGATACTGATCGAGTGAATCGGCATTTTTAGACGTGAGAATATTGAAATCAACCATATTACTTCCATCCTTTCATCAATGCAGGCAATGGTAATCGAGGTTCCGGTAAATATCCAGAAAATAACCATCCCTCTCCCCGGGGTTGGGAGAGGGATGTTGAGGAGGTAGGGGCTTGAAAAACCGGTAAATGTCGCCCCTGGCTGAACAAATTATGCCTGACGAGAGAGTGTATCCAACACTTTACCATCCGGCGCATGAAGGGTAATCACCAAGGGCATCTGCCCAACAGCATGGGTGGAACAGGCCAGGCAGGGATCAAATGCCCGAATAACAGCTTCCACCCGATTTAACATTCCTTCCTGCAGGCGATCCGCCTTGACGTAATACCGGGCCACCTGAAGAGCTCCTTTATTCATGGCCAGGTTGTTGTTACCAGAAGCGATGATCAGGTTAGCCCACTGCACCAATCCTTCTTCATTCACTTTGTAATGATGGAACAATGTTCCACGCGGCGCTTCACTGACACCCACACCTTCCAGACTGTTTACTCCGGCTGTGGCACGCACATTTTTTGAAAGTATGTCAGGATCATTCAAAAGCTGCTCGATCATTTCAATGCTGTATAAAATTTCGATGAGCCGGGCATAGTGATAATGAAACGAACTTAACACCGCCCCTTTATCCAGGCAATGAAATTCAGCCAATTCCTGGTCTGCCAGAGGGGTGCCGGTTTCGGTGGCGATGTTCAATCGCGCGAGCGGTCCTACCCGGTACATTCCATCCGGGTAGCCCATAGGTTTGAAGTACGGACTCTTGAGGTATGACCAGGGTTCGACAGCCTCGCCGATATAATTCATGTAATCATGCGGATCAAGGTTGTCTTCCAGAATACTGCCGCGTGGTGTGACAATACGAATTCGGCCGTGGTAATGTTCCAACTGGCCGTCTTTTCCCACCAATCCAAGAAAAAGACTGGGGAAATTAGCAAAGGTACGGATGAATTCCTGATATTGATTCAGACCTGGTTTGTACCAATCCAGTGTACGGCGAATGATCCCCAGCATTTCGGGAATCTCAGCCAGAATCGTCTCTCGTGCCTCGGGTGCCAGGGGGGCATTAACTCCACCGGGAACAACCCAGGCCGGATGAATGCGTTTTCCAGCCAGTCGTTCGATCACCTGCTGGCCGAACTGACGCAGGCGGATGCCATCCTGCACTATTTGACGATCTTTCTGGGCCAGTCCAAAGATATTCCGCTTCTCCACGGGTGCATCCATCCCCAACAGCAGGTCAGGAGCGGAAAGGTAAAAGAAATTCAGGGCATGCGATTGAATGATTTGACCCAGATTCATGATTCGGCGCAGGGCTATTGCCGTGGGCGGAATTCGAACAGAGAGGATTTGATCACAGGCTTTGCCGGCCGCAATCAGGTGACTGGTGGGACAAATACCGCATGTACGGGCGGTTAATGAAGGCATTTCATAAAATGGCCGGCCTTCGACAAATTTTTCAAATCCCCTCACCTGGGTAACAGAAACTTGCGCATCTGCCACACTGCCATCTTCGTCCAGATAGATGTTTACTCTGGCATGACCTTCAATGCGGGTGACCCGTTCAATCGTGATCTTCTGCATCATGGCAACCCTCAGGCACCAAACCGGGAAAGTGTGGTCAAATCGGGAACTCGGCCTTCAATCAATTCGCTGAGGGTGTAAAAAATGGTATCGGCTGATGGTGGGCAGCCGGGCACAAACAAATCAACTTTAACCATCTGATGAAGAGGGAGTGCCTGCGGAAGCAAAGCAGGGACACCTTCTGATGGAATCTGTTGGTTCAAAGATTCATGTTCCAGATAGACTTTTTTCAGTGTGGCATCTGCCCCAAACGGATTCCGCATGGAAGGAATATTGGCGGTTACCGCGCAGTCGCCAAATGCAACCAGAAGACGGGTGTTTTCGCGGATTTTCTTAATCTTTTGAATATCTTCATCAGTACCCAGGGCACCTTCCACAAGAGTGATATCTACATTCTCCGGGAATTCCTTGGCATCCACCAACGGACTATAAACAATTTCGACTTTTTCAGCCAGTTCTAACATACGCTGATCAATATCGAGAAAAGACATATGGCAGCCCGAACAACCGTCTAGCCAGATGGTTGCCAGGCGGATTTTTTCGGTCATTTGGCACCTTCTCTACGCATTACCAGATACGGCAGGAACTGCCGTCTTTTTTGCATTTCAGCTACAGATTTTCCCTTTTCAGCCAGAGCTCCGGTGGGACATACATGAACACATTTGCCGCAACTTGTGCATGTTTGAGACTCACCCCAGGGAGTGGCAAAATCGGTGATGACGAGGGTGTTAATTCCTCGATTACGAAAATCACGTGTGTGAGCGCCTTCAATTTCATCGCAAACACGCACACACCGACCGCAAAGAATACAGCGGTTATGATCAACTTCATATTTCGGATGAGAAGCATCCACCTGGAATGAAGGGTGTAGATAATCAAATTCGATATGGGTGACACCCAGCTTTTGTGCCATCGCCTGCAGATCACAATGACCGTTTGCTACACATACAGCACATATGTGGTTGCGTTCAGCAAAAAGCAGTTCGACGATCATGCGGCGATATTTATCTATGCGCTCGTTGGAGGTGACAATTTCCATTCCCTCTTCAGCCACTGTGGCGCACGAAGGGATTAGTCGGTTTGTGCCTTTAACCTCTACCATGCACAGGCGGCATTGCCCTGTGGAAGAAATACCTTCCAGGTTGCACAGGGTGGGAATTTCAATATCATTTTGACGGGCGACTTCGAGGATTGTTTCACCTTCTGCCGCACTGACCTGGATACCATCAATGGTAAATGAACGGACAACCGGGTTGGAATTCATTCGACTGTCTCCCCGGTTTTTTCCGAATCAATCAGTTTATCAAGATATTCCTGTCTGAAGAACCGCAAAGTACTGATGATGGGATTGGGTGCGGCCTGGCCCAGTCCGCACAGACTGGTATTTTTCACCAAATCGCATAATTCTTCCAGACGTTTCAAATCCCAGCGGGTGGCCTGGCCAGCCTGAAATTTTCCCAGCAGGTTATATAACATGGTGGTTCCCACCCGGCAGGGAATGCATTTTCCACAGGATTCTTCCATACTAAATTTCATAAAGAAACGAGCCATATCAACCATATTAGAGGTGTCATCAATAACAATCATTCCACCAGAACCCATCATGGAACCAAGTTGCTTCAATGATTCATAATCAACAGTGGCATCCAGATATTCTGCAGGAATGCAGCCGCCAGATGGCCCGCCGGTTTGGACGGCTTTTAAGTTGTGGCCGTCGGGTATACCGCCGCCAATATCATAGATAATTTCCCGCAGGGTGATCCCCATGGGGACTTCAATCAAGCCGGTGTTCTTGATCTTTCCTGTCAGGGCAAAAACTTTAGTGCCTTTGCTGGTTTCAGTACCGATGCGGGCAAACCACTTGCCGCCATCGGTAATAATTCCGGGAATGTTGGCAAACGTTTCCACATTATTAATCAATGTCGGGCAATTATTTATCCCCGATTGCGCCGGGAATGGCGGGCGCGGATTGGGTGTGCCGCGGTTGCCAGAAACAGAACTCATTAACGCCGTCTCTTCTCCACAAACAAACGCACCAGCCCCGAGACGCAGGTCAATTTTGAAATTGAACGGCGTATTGCATATATTTTGTCCAAGCAAGCCCAGTTTTTCCGCCTGTTTGATGGCAATCTTCAACCGCTTGATGGCCAGGGGATATTCAGCCCGCACATAGATATATCCCTGAGATGCCCCTACGGCATAAGCCGCTACAACCATTCCTTCAAGTACCCTGTGCGGGTCACTTTCAAGGATGGATCGGTCCATAAAGGCGCCGGGATCACCTTCATCTGCATTGCATATCAGGTACTTTTGGTCGCCGGCTGCCTTGGCAACCAGGCTCCACTTTAAACCGGTTTTAAAACCGGCACCACCCCGACCGCGCATTCCACTGGTATGGACTTCCTGAATGACTTCAGCCGGTGTCATTTCGCTTAGAGCTTTGACCACCGCCGCATACCCCCCGACAGCAATGTATTCTTCAATCCGTTCAGGATCAATCAACCCGGCATTTTCAAGCGTGTTCTTTTCTTGCCGATAGAAGAAAGGAATATTGGTGTCGATCAACTGGTCTTTGAAAGGTTCTCCTCCCAGACTGTCCATTATGGCGGGGACTAATTCAGGAGTCATTTCTCGATATAACAATCCATCTGGTTGAATGGAGACGATGGGACCGGCAGCGCATAACCCCATGCAACCGACCTGCCTGGCTTTTACTTTTTCCTCAAGACCACGGGCTTTGATTTCTGCCTGAAACGTTTCCAGAATCTTTTCGCTGTGTGATGAAACACAACCGGTGCCCGTGCAAATATGAATGCGGTGCGAATATTTCTCTTCTTCCGCCCGCTCCTGTTCTGTCAGGGCAAGGAGTTCGTCATTTGTCATAACTGATCCACTCCTTGATACGTTTTTTCATTTCATCTACCGATAATCTGCCAACCACTTCCCCATCCAGCATGATTACCGGCGCCAGGCCGCAGGCACCCACGCAACGCGCAACCATGAAGGATAATTTGTTATCAGGGGTCGTTTGACCGGGCTCAAGCCCGTATTCCTCTTTAATCCAATCCACCACCTGGCCTGAGCCTTTTACATAACAGGCTGTACCAGTGCAAACTGAAAGTACATGCTCTCCCAGAGGAGCCATGTTGAAGTGGTTGTAGAACGTGGCTACTCCATAGACTTTGGACGGCGGTACATTCAAACTGCCCGACACATACGCCAGCGATTCGGCGCTGATATTTCCAAAAACTTCCTGTATGGTATGCAGGGTTTCAATAACAGCCTGAGAGCTGTAGCCGTATCGGCGCATGGTGGCATCCACCAGTTTCCACCGACGGTCATCTGATGGCGGGGCTATCCGTTTCTGGTTTAGCGCCATTCCATATCCATACTAGAAGAAGCGCTGAATAACCATGCGGAACAGATCACTCTCAGTGAGAATGCCTGCCAATTTTTTATCTGAATCCAAAACCGGAAGGCTGTGGATTTTGTTTTCAAGAAGAAGCCTGGCTGCTTCCAAAATGGATGTTTCGGGTGTAATCGTGATGACATTGGTGCTCATAATCTGTTCCACCGAATTGGTCAGTACCTTGAGAGATTCTTCCTGGTTGTTCCGAGAAAGGAACCGTGAATTGTCATTGCTGAGCAGGTCAGTGCGGGTAACAATGCCTTTTAATTCACCATCCTCCACAACAGGAAGACTGCGGATGCGTTCTGCACCCATCAACCGGTGGGCTTCCAGGAGAGAGGCGTCTGGATCCAGCGTGACTACATGACTGGTCATGTAATCTTTGGCAGTCAGATTTTCTTTAAGATCGGGCAATTCTGCCAGAATGAAGCGGAAGATATCTGATGTGGTAATGATGCCCACCATTTCACGGCGCTCATCCACAACAGGAAGGGCGGTTATTTTATTTTCAAGCATCACACGGGCGGCTTTCGGCAAAGGACCGGAAGCGGGAACGGTGATGGGATTCTTGGTCATAATATCAGCCACAACAGCGTCTTTAAGATCAACATCGGTGGTCCAGGCGCCGTCGCTCAAAGCCGGGATATCGGTTCGCAGCAATCCACGACGGGTGACGATACCAACCAGTTTGCCATCTTTCAACACAGGTAATGCTCTGATTTTTTCCGCGTCCATGGTGCGGCGGGCATCATTGAGGTGGGTCTCCGGTGTAATGGTGATCACTGGTGAAGACATCCAATTGCGAATAATACCGTTTTTCATTTCAACCTCCGTCAAAATCCGTCTTTTAGGATCAGCATCAGTATAGGTTTCGATTGGAAATAAATCGTCACACACAACATGCGATTCGAGTCAATTTTTCAGTTGATTTGTTTGGATGCCTGGATACACCAAAATGTGTACGACGATAAGGAAATTTGCTGCTTGACATTACACAACATATGTTATATTATATATGTTATAAAACATTAGTTATATTTCAGAAAGATGAAATGATGCCACCCAGAAAAAAATTCGACCTCTCTCGTATCATGGATGCCGCCTTTCAAATCCTTCGCCGGGATGGATTTGGGGCTGTTACAGCCCGAAGTGTGGCGGCTGAACTTGGATCTTCCACTACCCCCATCTACTGGGCTTTCGAATCCATGGATGACGTGGAACAAGCCCTGACTCAAAAAACCACAAAATTAATGAGCGAATACCAGACGAAAAAATATACAGATAATGTTTTATTGAATATGGCGATTGGTTATGTGAACTTCGCACGAGAGGAACCCAACCTTTTCCAATTTTTGCAAATCGAAAACCAGAAACCGTACAATCCGGCCCGCGATACTGACCTGGGGGAGCGTATGGCCGCCATGATGGGAGAAAAACCGCCGTTGGATTTATTTGGGAAGATTGATCAAAAATCTATGGATGCCGTCACTCTTCAATCCTGGGTTTTTACGCACGGTCTTGCCACAGCGATCTCCTCCAGAATGCTCGTGTTCGATTCGGAAAAGGAGATCATTGATCTCATCAATTCAGCCGGGCGGGCATTTTATCTGAACCAGACTATTAAATAAGCAATTCTCAGTAAAGGAAAAAATGAGCGCAAAAAAGACTTTTATCTTTATCCTTCAGGTACTTGGCCTGACTTTGATCGGCCTGGTCGTCAACATATTCTCTTCGGCCATTACACCCAAACCAGAAATAGTCCGCGCGGCACAGGCAACTGCAGACGCCCAAACCATGCTTCTCCTGCTGATTGACCGATTTGTTGTGGCCATAATCTTTGCTCTACTTCTTGAAAATACCCTGCTGCGAGGTTGGAAGCTGGCTGCACTGATGTTCTGGTCTGTTTTTGGGATCACCACCTTCATGATGCAGATAGAAACCATCATTTTTGGCAGCGCATTCCCCGGCCTTTCCATAGCAGATGTGCTTTTGCTGGTCCTGACAGCTCTGGTTGGCACAATTTTGTTCATCCCCCTCGCCATGCTGGTGATGAACCGGTGGAAAGGTGAAAGCGCTGTAACAAAGCCGCTTTTCAAGAAAGAATACCTCCCCCGGTTGGCCATCATCGCTGTGATCTATCCGATGATTTACTTTTTCTTTGGATACTTTGTCGCCTGGCAGTCTGCCGCCGTACGCGAATTCTACGCTCACTCATCCATCACCACAGCCCAACCGCTATTGACCATAATTCAGATCGCTCGCGGTGCACTCTGGGTCATAGCTGCTCTGCCGCTGTTGGTGATGTTTGAAAAACGCTGGTTCACCATTCTGGCAATTGCAGTGAGTTTTTCGTTGCTGCCATCCATTTCTCTTATCCTCCCCAATCCGTTGATGCCCGCCGCTGTGGCACATGCCCACTTCATCGAGATTTCATCCTCTATGGCTCTCTTTGGCGCCCTTACCGGTTGGATTATGACGGCGAAAGATATCCCATTCGTTGATCAGGTATTCCATCGTGAGGTTCATAAGACTGCAAAATAACAAGAGCACAAATAAAAGCCGGGCGAGTTCACAATCTTCTCGTCCGGCTTTCTTATCCAGTAGGAGTTATTTTTGATCCAGAGTGACTAATCCTTTACGCAGAGCATAGAGCGCTGCCTGCGTGCGGCTGGCCACATTTAATTTTGTGAGAATACGGCTAACATGGGTGTGCACGGTAGCCGGGCTGAGTACCAGTAATTTGGCGATTTCCTGATTGCTATACCCCTGCGCCATCAACCGTAGCACTTCCAATTCGCGGTCGGTTAATTCTTCCACCTGTTTTTCATCTTCCACAGGGCCATGGAATTGCTGCAGCACCTGCCGGGTGACAGCAGGATGCAGCGAACCTTCGCCCT
Source organism: Leptolinea tardivitalis (assembly GCF_001050275.1). Classification (GTDB taxonomy): domain Bacteria; phylum Chloroflexota; class Anaerolineae; order Anaerolineales; family Anaerolineaceae; genus Leptolinea; species Leptolinea tardivitalis. The sequence continues at coordinate 27,424 of NZ_BBYA01000009.1, read as the reverse complement.
GTGAAACCTGATGAATGGCGCGAACCAGGTCTGAAGGGTTTGAATCTTTTAATAAATATCCAATAGCTCCCGCATTTAAAGAAGGCAGAACCTTATCATTGGTGCTGAAGCTGGTTAAAACCAGAATATTCACGGATGGAGCTCTTTGTTTGATCTGCCGGGTGGCTTCTATTCCGTCCATTTCGGGCATCACCAGATCCATCAACACCACTTGCGGTTGCAAAGCTACAGCCTGTTCCACAGCATCTCTTCCATTACTGGCTTCGCCAACCACCTGGATACCATCTTCTGTATCCAACATGGCAATCAACCCTTTTCGTACCACAGGGTGGTCATCAACTACCAGAACACGAATTTTGTCGCTCATATTTTCACCTCTACCGTCAGACTGGTCCCCCGACCGGGCGCACTTTGAATGGTCAAACTGGCTTTCTGGGCTTCCGCTCTTTCCCGCATGGTCCGTAGACCAATCCCACCTTTACCTTTAATTCCCATGTCAAATCCTACTCCATCATCTTCGATCTTCATAATAACCGTATGCCCCGATTGGATGATATGCAGGGTGACATTTTTTGCATGGGCATGTTTAACCACATTATTCAATGCTTCCTGAGCTATACCATACAACATTTCTTCGATCTTTGCATCCAGGGTAATATTGACCCGCCACTTGAATGCCGTAACCAATCCCAGTTGTTCTTCCACTGATCGCAATCGCTGGGTGAGCGCCCCCTGTAAACCAGCCTGATCGAGAACAGACGGACGGAGTTCGAAGATCAATAGCCGCATTTCTTTCAGCGCTTCCGTGGTCGACTCTTCCAGGTTATGCAAATGACTGCGGACGGCGTCAAGATCACCGTTTTCCAGTTTACGCTGGGCAGCCTGGGTATATAACGCCATGCCGTAAAGCAGCTGGTTGACTGAATCATGCAATTCTCTCGAAAGACGATGCCGTTCTTCAACCACCGCCATTTCCTGCACCTGTTTGGCTAAACGAGCATTTTCCACCGCCACCGCCGCCTGGTTGGCAAATAATTCGATCAATCGGGCATCGTCTTGAGTAAAGCCATGCTCTTTATTGACCACATCCAGTACACCGATAATCTGACCCTGCACCCGTAACGGGATGGCCAGAATCGAAACCGGCGCAGCAACCGTCACGCCATCCTTAAGACCGGGTTTATTATTGATCAAAAGGGGTTCTCCCCGCCTTATAGCCAACCCGAGCAGTGCCTGTCCCAGAGGCACCCGGCCAGTTTTTTCCATCGATTCGCCCGTGGAATACATGATACGCAGCCATTCTTCCCCTTCCACCAGACCAATTGAGCTTCCTTTTGCGCCAGTGAGGTGCTGGGCTTCGGTGCAGACAATTTGCAGCACTTCTTCCAGTTCCAGCTTTTGCAGTAAAGCCAGAGTCACCTGATGAAGAGACTGGGTCTCCAACAGACGATCGCGGGTAGCCTGGTAGAGCTGTGCATTCTCCAATGCCAGAGCGATCGAACCTGATATTGCTTCAGCCAGTGAAACCTGGTTAAGGGTAAAGGGGGTAAAACGCTGCCGCCGCATGGCAATGACCATTCCCATAATGCGGTTGTTCCCAATAACAGGCACCGCCAGGGCAACATTGGCTTCCAGTTGGGTCAATATTGAGGGTGAAATTCGGTGATCCGTACTTACTTTTCCGGAAACCACTGAAGTACGGTGTGAAAGCACATAATCCACCAGCAAATCAGTGGAAGAATCCAGACTGGTGGAAAACACAAGATTGCGTTCCCCTTCTGAAACAACCCCGCTCGCCACCAGTGGAATGCAGAGTCCATCAGGCGTTACCCAGTAGACCAGGCAGGCATCGGCATCTAATGAAACGGTCAATTCCCAGGCAACCCGGTTCAGTGCGCGCTGCAGATCGCCCGAATAAGAAGCCGGCAGGGAAAAATCAGGAAGGGAAGGTAATGACATAATCTGGTATGAAAATTGTATCAATAAAGCAGTATGGGTGCGGGTTGCCGCAAGATAAAAAAAGGATAAACAATTGGATATCAGACGTCAGGCAGCTGGTTGAAGGTTTATGATAGGCTTATTGTTTTCTTCGTTCCAATAAATCACATTACAGATGATTAAACCTTCTTCTTTTTTTTCCAGGTATTTTGTATTTCAATTTCATAAGTCAAACGGGTCTTGATTTGAACTATTTTTTCCCTCCCCACGCCTGGTTTTTATTTCTTACAGCCACTTTGAGCCTGATACTGGGTATCAACACCTGGCACCGCCGGTATATTTTGACCGGAAAGATCCTGATGTATTTCATGTTTTCCGTTACTCTGTGGGCTTTTTTCTCTGGAATCGAAGCCGTCACTGCCAGTCTGGCAGGTAAGATTTTTTGGTCGAAAATGGAATATTTCGGATTTGTCTGGGCGGCACCGCTTTGTTTCCTTTTAATCCTTTCATATACTAACAATTGGAAATGGGCCAATCCGTCCTTGCTTGTCGTACTCGCCGCGATTTCATTAATTACATTGATTCTTGCCTGGACCAATGAATATCACAATTTGATCTGGGATGCGTTTTACACAGGTTCAGATAAACTAAATATCATTGTCTATTCTCACGGGATCTGGTTCTGGATCTTTAATATTTTCCAGTTTTGTCTTTATTGTTTCAATCTGGTGGTGCTCATTGACAGATTGCGGTTCCAAAAGGCACCATATCGGCAACAAACCATTACGATATTGGTAGCGACCTTAATACCTGTAGTGTCTGGCGTTTTATATATATTCAACATTTCCCCGATCCCCGGCCTGGATTGGATGCCGATATCTACTTTCTTTACCGGAGTGATTTTTGCCTGGAGCATGCATTACTACCGCCTGCTTGACCTGGTTCCCATCGCGCGGGAGACACTGGTCGAACAGATGCTCGATGGCATGATTGTTCTTGACGATCAGCAAAGGATCATCGATATTAATCCCAGTGCGCGGAAGATGGTTGCCAATGGCGAAAACATCAAAATAGGAGACCATCTGGCAGATGTGTTACCAGAGCTGTCATCAACCATTTCTGTGTCAAAATCACGTTCTACAACACAAATTCTTTCTTATCAGGAAACCCAGGATGACCAGCGTTTTGTTGACGTCCGATTTACTCTACTGACCGGATCGAAAGCAGACGCCAATTGCAGTCTGGTAATTTTGAGGGATATTACAAAACGCAAGAACATGGAAGATTCATTGAACCAGGCCAATCAGGAACTGGAAAAACGGATAGAAGAGATTCAAAAATTGCAACATCAATTGAAGGAAGAAAGCATCCGTGATCCGTTGACCAACCTGTACAACCGCCGGTATCTTATGGATGCCATGCAGAGAGAATTTGCCCGGGCACGCCGGGATCAATATCCCGTCAGCATTATTCTGGCGGATATCGATCACTTCAAACGTGTGAACGATACCTATGGTCATCTGGTGGGAGATGGTGTCTTACAGCAGTTATCCAGAATATTGGTGTCATCTTTTCGGCTGGAAGATATTGTGTGCCGATATGGTGGAGAAGAATTCATCATTGTGATGCCCGATACCACAATTGAAACCGCTCTTTCCCGGATAGATTCGACCCGGGTTTTGGTCGAGAGTACGATTTTGGACATCTCAGAGCAGAAAGTTCAAATCACCTTATCCGCCGGAATCGCAATCTTCCCCGATCAGGGATCTGACATTGATACAGTGATCAAAGAAGCCGACAAAGCATTGTATCGCGCGAAATTAGAAGGAAGGAATCGGGTTATTGCGGGGGCAATCTCTGATTGATACAATGAATTAAGAATAAAAACAGGAGGGCTGCCATGAAATATGGTTTTGTATTGCCCTTTGGAGATGCCCGGTTTGCCGCTGTTTGTGCGGAAAAAGCAGAGTCCGCCGGGTGGGATGGTTTCTTTGTCTGGGAACCGGTATGGGGGACAGATGCCTGGATCTGCCTCACAGCCGCCGCCATGTCAACCAAAAAGATCCGTCTGGGAACAATGTTGACCCCGCTTCCCGTGCTGGCACCGTGGAAACTGGCCAGCGAGACGGCTACTCTTGATAATCTCTCCGGTGGAAGAGTCATACTCTCTGTCGGTCTGGGTGCGGTGGATACTGGTTTTATGAATTTTGGCCTGCCAACTGAACGAAAAGTCCGCGCTGAAAGAATGGATGAAGGTCTGGAAATTCTGACAGGTTTGTGGAAAGGCCAACCTTTTGCGTTTGAAGGAAACCATTACCATATCCAGCCGACCGAATTCAATATCCCCTCCCCACCAGTCCAGCAGCCAAGAATACCCATCTGGGTGGTAGGTGCCTGGCCAAGTATGAAATCTATGCATCGAGCCATGCAATATGACGGTCTGCTCCCCAATTTTATTGGAGCCGATGGAAAGGTGGCTATGGGGCATCCCGATCTGTCAACAGTAAAAGATATGACGGATTTCGTAAAGAAGAATTCGCCCAACCCATTCTTTGATATCATCATGGAAGGGGAGACAGATCCCACTCAACCAGACACACTGGAAATTGTGCACGATTACCGCACTCACGGAGTTACCTGGTGGATGGAAGCCCAGTGGACGGCCAAAGGAGAAGAGGCCGTCTTGAAGCGAATCAAAGCCGGACCCCCGAAAATCTGACTATTCCAGGGCGCGATCCACTGCTGCCATCGCATGTATCCACGTGGTGGGAAACAGAGGCAGTGGGAAATCTTCTGACGTAATCAGCATTTCAATTTCTGTGCAACCCAGAATAATTCCCCCAACGCCTCTGTCTGCCAGATCTTTTATGATCCTCAAGTATGCCTTCTTTGATTCCGGGTTAATAATCCCCTGGCATAATTCCTCATAGATCACCCGGTTCACGAAAATCCGGTCGTCCGCTTCTGGAATGACCACATCCAATCTGTGCTTTTCCAACAGGCGTAGACGGTAAAAATCTTCTTCCATCGTGTAGCGGGTGCCAAGAAGACCGACTTTTTTAACGTCTGCGCGTTTGACCGCTTCGGCTGTGGCATCTGCAATATGCAACACCGGCAGGCCGGAGACCTTTTCCACCTGATCAGCCACCTTGTGCATTGTATTGGCACAGATTAACACAAAATCAGCCCCGGCATTGCGAAGCCCAACTGCCTGACTGGCCAGTATACTCCCGGCATCGCTCCAGCGATTTGAATGCTGCATTTCTTCAATTTCTGCAAATTCTACTGACGAAAGCAAAATCCTGGCCGAATGCAGACCGCCCAAACGCCTGGCTACCTCTTCATTGATAATCCGGTAATAATGCACCGTTGACTGCCACGACATTCCACCCAGAAGTCCAATTGTTTTCATGGAAAGAATTATACGTGATCAATAATACTTTGTCAGGTTTGTTGCAATCTTCTCTGGTATGAGGTTTTCTTTATATAGATGTCTAAAATCAGGGGTACCTGTATTTTCTATCAGGTTGTTGATCTCCGGTAGTTTGCAGGCAAGATAATTTTTGATCATTCCGATTAATGCAATTAATGGTTCACGGCTTTGTATTGGCAGTGTTTCAGAAATAATAATGTTATTCAATACCTGATTAATTAAAAGAAACAACTCGGCCAGTTTCTTATTGGTTTCATCTTTTTCATCCAGCAGTCTACTGATGCTGGCTTCATCTACCACATATCGATTGGCAAAACTCATGAGGTCTTTGCTGAGCCGGATGAGCAGCATTTCGACCCACTCTTTATTCTGAATAATGGTTTGAAGGTCAGACCGTAGGAATTTGTATGTGGATAGCGTTTCCGTTAAGACCTTGACGGTACTCAGTCGTTTTCCCCCATTAATTGCCTCAAACTCGCCAAAGAAATTAACGGCATCAATACAATCAATCAGAACATCACGACCGTCGATCTTCCGGAAAATCCCTACAGAACCTTCAAGCAGCAAATAGATGCTGTCGTCCGATTCTTCCCCTTCCGTCATTAAGATATCGTTTTTCTTATAAACCTGTGCAAACCGGGCATACATATCGGATGTGGTATGAGAAGGATTATTATCAATCATTGCCACAACTTCCCCCATGAAACAGGAATTTTGAAAGGTTTAAACGGTGAAATCATCACCGCAAAATCTTTATGCCTGGTTGCGTTGATATGCCCAGAGAGCGCTACCAATGACCCCGCCATTGTCGCCCAGTTCTGCAGGAACAACGCTGATTTTATCCACATTGGCCATTTTCACGCGTTCTTTAATTGTCTTGCGGATGGGTTCCAGCAATAAATCTCCCGCCTGAACCCCACCTCCGCCAATTACAATTTTGTCGGGAGCGATGGTCAAGATGGTATTGGAAATGGCAATACCCAGATAAAAACCGACTTTCTCGTATATTTCCCTTGCTACCGGGTCACCCATGAGTGCTGCCGTGCTGACGGTTTTTGCAGTGATCTTGTTCAAATCATACCCGGCAAGCTCACCAATTTTTGTTGTCCAACCTTGAACAACGGCTTTCAAACCGGCGGCTGCAATGGCCGGAGACGATGCATACATTTCAAGACAGCCATGATTGCCGCATCCGCACAACGGACCGTTGTAATCAATCATGGTATGCCCCACTTCACCGGCGGTACCATCAAGACCGAGATGGAGTTGATTATCAATCACCATACCGCCGCCAATTCCGGTGCCAATGGCATAAACAGCCATGGTACGTGCACCGCGGCCGGCGCCAAATTTCCATTCACCAAAGGTTATCGCCCGCACGTCATTCAGGAGATATGTTTTTAACCCGGTGTATTCCTTTATTTTGTCCGCAACAGGGGCATTTTCCCAGTGGCCGTACAGGTTGGGAAGAAAAATAGTCCGGCCGTTTTCAATATCGATGCTTCCCGGAGCACCAATCCCAACGCCGCCGATATCTTCTACTTTGTGTCCGCTGGATTTGATCACATTCAAGAACAGATCCGCCATACGATGAAGTACGGCCTCCTGTCCTTCACGTGCGATGGTAGGTACTGAAATCAGATTCGTGACCACTCCCGTTTCTGTATCAACAATACCTGCCCGCACATTGGTTCCCCCAAGATCACCACCGATGTATTTCGCCATCCAGACCACCCAGAAGAAAAGAAATATACACAATTTTAGCACTACACAAAAAGTGTAATGCTACCGTGGTATTCTACGTCAAAGTGTGAAAATTGTGTACATCTATTGGGAAGAAAACGAAAGTTATTCCTTTCACTCCATTTACAGATGTACATTTACCAAACAAAGTTAAAAACACGAACAAGTGCAAAATGAACTGTTCGTGTTTTTTATACATCTTTCCAGGAAAGTTTATCCTAATCTATCAGGATATCTGGCGGCAAATTCATCCAACATGGCTGCCGTTGACCGGGCACCGACTCGGGTTGCCCCGGCATCGATTACTTCCAACAGCGAGTCGAGAGTTCGAATGCCATGAGCGGCTTTTATCTTCACTTTTTCACTGACGGATTCTCGCATGAGTTTCAGATCATCAATGGTGGCACCCGTAGGAGCGAATCCGGTGGATGTTTTAACAAAATCAGCACCGGCCTCTTCGACCAATTGACTACCCCGGGCAATCTCTTCTTTTGTAAGGTAGGCATTTTCAAGAATCACCTTGACCAGGGCTTTTCCTCTGGCGGCTTCAACAACCTCATGGATTTCCTTACGAACATAATCATATTGGCCGCTGCGCATGGCCCCTATATTAATTACCATATCGAGTTCAACGGCTCCATCTTCTATTGCTTTCCTGGCTTCAAAGACCTTGGTTTCCATGGTTGAACTGCCGTGGGGGAAACCGATTACCGTACCCACTTTTACATCTGTTCCAGCCAGAACTCCGGCAGCCAGCCTGACATCCCACGGTTTGACGCATACGGAAGCCACCTGGTATCGGGCAGCCAATTCACATCCAGCCTTTACATCTTCTTCATTCAGGTCTGGAGTGAGAAGTGAGTGGTCAATGGTTTTGGCCAGTTGTTTCAGGGTAATGGTTTTGCTGTTCAAAGCGGTCATGATCATTCATCCTTTCTGGTTTTACCAGAGATGGTTGAGATTATGGATAGTGAATTGCATTATACGCTCTTTCATCAAGGCGATTCTGTTTACCCTCGGCAGATTTCGGACACCGTCCCCTCATTGGGTGCCTGTAACCTTGATAAAAAAAACCACCCGTTTAGGTGGATTTTTATGCCCTCGGCAGATTTCGGACACCGTCCCCTCATTGGGGGCCTGCAAACTTGATAAAAAAAAACCACCCGTTTAGGTGGATTTTTGTGCCCTCGGCAGATTTCGGACACCGTCCCCTCATTGGGGGCCTGCAACCTTGATAAAAAAAAACCACCCGTTTAGGTGGATTTTTGTGCCCTCGGCAGATTTCGGACATCGTCCCCTCATTGGGGGCCTGCAACCTTGATAAAAAAACCACCCGTTTAGGTGGATTTTTGTGCCCTCGGCAGATTTCGGACACCGTCCCCTCATTGGGGGCCTGCAAACTTGATAAAAAAAACCACCCGTTTAGGTGGATTTTTGTGCCCTCGGCAGATTTCGGACACCGTCCCCTCATTGGGGGCCTGCAACCTTGATAAAAAAACCACCCGTTTAGGTGGATTTTTGTGCCCTCGGCAGAATTCGAATCTGCAACCTTTTGCTCCGCAAGCAAACGCTCTGTCCAATTGCGCTACGAGGGCATACAATCACGCGTGCTTCTCACGCGCACCCTAAATATACCTTGTGGTCAAAAAAACGTCAAGGAGAGTATGAGACCACAATTAAAAATCAATTCTCTTCCAGCATGTGCGAGAGGAACTCGGCATCTTCCAGGTCCTGCTCGCGGCCAGTTGACTTCTTATTGGTTATCAGACTGATCAGATCAATGTAATAAATAGGGCAATTTTGTTCTTCACGCTCCACCCGCAGCGGATACGATTGTTTGAACGTCAGCCCGTCCATTTCAGTGACAAAAACCACCCGCAATGGCGGGTATCCCAACTGGATAGCGGTATCCGGCTGGGTAAAATCGCCAGGTTTCAAACCCAATGAATGAAAACCGAACTTATCGAGGGCAGAGACTATTCGTTTCCCATTCTGGATCGTCGGGTTAACCCAGATATCCAGATCTCGAGTAAAGCGGGGATGACCGTGGGCGGCTACGGCATACCCTCCCACGATGAGGTACTCAACTTTTTCTTCGTTTAGTAGTTTCAACAACTCCAAGAAGTCTGGTTGGAACATTATCCCTGCCTGCAAAATGCAACTGCCGGATTTTTTCCAATTCTGCCATGCGATCTTCGTACGACCTGCTTTTCCAGAAAGCCCAATCTTCGGGGTGCAATGGTGTTTCCGTATTTTGGATGTCAGGTTGGAGGTCAACGAACGGCATGGTTGTATTATAACAACTTTTCGTGAACATTTGCTCACCCATACCTTTCAGAGGACACCTGACAGTTAACGTGCAATAAATGCACCAACAGAAGTTTTTTCATTGACCAGATTTTTCAAATCTTTGAAGGGGATCACCACTTCCTGTGGACCAGCCGCATAGGGAGCCACCTGATAAGGATCAAAACTGATACGCAATCCATCTTCCGTTAAATTCCAGTTGGTGAAATTTTCCTTTGAAGGCGTCAGTCCTTCTTCAAACAGAGGAAAATCTGGTTTAGACAGGTCAGCCTTACAGGCTTTGGCCAGGTAATTTAATCCGGCAGATACATCTTTAAAGAGATCATTGAAGGGAATCTCTTTACCGGCAGCCCTGTCATAATTCAGAACCTTGAAATAATGATTGGGATGAGCAGCCCCGGCCATGTAATAATCTACATAGAACCGCATGCTGACGAAGTTTTCCGTCAGGAGAGGTACATCATAGCCAATCCACATGAAACTGGTCTGCTTGGCCATCTCTGGTGGAATTTCCCAATCCTTAAATTGTTTCTTAAAGCCTTCCAGTTCACCGGTCACCATTTTCTTTGCCAGATCATTCAATTTCTGGCTGTCTGGTGCTTCAAGAACAGGTAACTGGGCATGGATTTCATACAATGGGTCTGCGCTGTTTTCTGACACCAGGGTTGATACAACAGTTAGATCATTTTCTTTTACGCTGTTATCGGGCTCAAAGAAAACAAGCTGGTTATCCTTTACCGCAGCCAATGTGCGTGAATTGACCAGTGCTACAGCACTAACATCGAGATTATTACATCCCGTTGAAAGGAAGGGAAAATTCGTTTCATAAAACGAAATAGAGGTATTCGGTGCCGGATACCCATTAAGAAAATCGTCCAATTGGATGTTTTTCACTGAGAATGATGGTGTTGTGCAGGCTTGATTGTCCACTCGAATAAGCGTATTGGCTATTTCCAGACGGGTTGACGGATTCTCATTTGCAGGTAAACCAGTTTTCAGAGATACGGTGTTATAAGCAATCCATTTTCCGGCAAATCCTTTAATTAATTCGTCAATTTTCTCCTTATCCGGTGTGGGAGCCATAGTTGATACAGGTTCGCTGGTAACTGTAGAGATACTCTGCGGTTTTTCTGTTGCTGTGATCTCAGCGGTCGGTTTTTCCATTGGCGCTTTCCCGATACAGCCAGAAAGAGCACCAACTGTCAGGGTAAAAAGAACGATGGTTAATCGCCAGGTTTTCATTTCAATCTCCACTAAATAGAAGAATTCTTAATCAGTTTACCGGTTTAAGTTCTACAACACTTCCAAATCCATTAACTGTTAGATCCCACAATGACCCGGGTTCAGCCTGTTGGTAAAGTTGGAAATCAGACGTCTCGTAAGTATAATCTTTCCCATCTGCCGTAAAGTACAGAGTATACGTTTCAGAACGCGATCCTTCGCGATGTTTACTATCCAAACCAGGGTTCGGCCAGTAAACATTTGACCCGGTACCTTTCGCCACCGCATCCTGACCTCTGTGCCATTCTTCCACAGTGTAAGAACAATAATCATCGTGGATTTCATACTTGCAATCCTGCACAACCTCTGCCACCCCGTTGCCTTTATCCACTTTGTATGGTTCACCGCAAACTTCCACTGAATTGCCTGAAGGTGAATCAGAAACGTCACGAACACGATCGGTACAGGTACCCAGAATAGCCGAAGATGGAACACTATCCCGCCAGTCTTCCTTTTCCACCGGGCCATACTCTTCCATAGCTATAACCCGTTCCCAGGCCGTGCCAGACAGGTTTCCCACGAGAGCGGTCTTTTTGGCACCCAGGCTGATCAATGTAATGATCCCGATGATGGCGATCAGGGCAACTATACCCAGGGCGATCAGGCAGCCCAGCGACAGGCCTTTTTTGGGAGTTACCTGAGGTTTGACGGTGGCATTCAGTGGTGAACCGCATTTGGAGCAGATTTGTGCATTAGCCGGGTTTTCACTGGCGCAGCTCGGACATTTGATTTTCGTCTCAGTACCTGATTGGAATCCTCCCATTACCTGACCGGATTCGCGTTTCGTTCCTTCCTTGAGATCACCGCCGCACTGTGAACAGATGGTTGCATCGGCTGGATTACGCGCTCCACAAAAACCGCAATGAATATCAGCGCCTTTTTCAGCCTGTTTGATCTTTTCTGCATCTGTGATGATCTGTTCATCGGCTTTGGATTGAAAGGCTACATCTGCCGGTTGTGGTGCACCGCAACTCTGGCAGGTCTTTTTCAAGCCGGGGTTACGAGTTTTACAATTGGGGCAGGTCCATTCCAATTCAACATAGCCGAGGTTTTTTTGCGCCATTAATTCTCCTCCACATTACCGCCAGTGTACTCAATTATTATACGAAGGATATTTCAAGAAAGTGCAGATTTTCCTGAAAAGACACCTGATTTTCTATTACCTTTTCCCAGAAATCAGTTATAGCAAGGGGAAATAAGATTCAGTGTCAGGGTATGTGATCTATCATTTTCTTGTTTGGATAAATAACCGGATCAAAAGCATCACAATTCCCATCCAGACCAGTATGACCAATCCGCCAAACCACCAGCCGGAGATCCCCGTCGATTCTGGTTGAGATGCCACTTTTACCCGCGCTTCAGCAAACACCTCCTTTGGAACCAGACGAATCGCCAGAGCAATTCCCAGAGGGATGATGATCAAGTCATCCAGATACCCCAGCACCGGGATGAAATCAGGGATCAGGTCTATGGGACTGAGCGAATGGGCAATCACCAAAAATATAATGGCGCGGGCATACCAGGGTGTTCGGACGTCACGATAGACAACAGTCAATACAGAGATTTCTGTTTTCAACCGGTTGGCTGTCTGTTTCAGGTGGTCAAGAACCGGCATTTGTCTTCTCCAAAATGTCCAATTGATTTCCATCAGAACGTATCTCCATCCAACCTCCATCAGGAATTGTTATTCCGGATGTCTGAAAAACACTTGATAGTAGGATTGTCCCTGGAACTTCCTCTGGTATTTTTTCCATGTGATCCATTAGGAAGATATCAATCGGGCCAGCCGGAGGTTTCCCTATAATGTGATCAAGGGATGGATTACCGTACTGGATATCGATTCGCTCTTTTCCCCAGGCTAATTCCATTCGGCTGCCTTTGTCATCAGACTGGAGTATTTGAAGTAAAGCGCCTCTACCCAGGTCAAATTGATTTCCTGCATCAAGCATCCGGGTGATCAGACCAGAATCGGCGAGTTCAGTAACGATCTTCGACTGCACCCGTCCCCCACCCGCCTCTGGATTCGTAAATATCCATCCCGGTTTGTAATGATCCACACTCTCTCCCAGACTGACTGTTGTTGTAGAAGTGGGATTGGGAAGAATCACGGCATCAATTTTCTTATGGAAGAATGGCAACCGCCGGTCCAGGAAGGCGATCAGGTCTTTATCACCCGGACGGTTTGTTACCAGAAGCTTTTGACCGCCCGGAGATTGGATAAAAACCGACAGGTCGCTTGCCTGCCGAAACACCCATATATGCAACCGGCCATCCGGCGACAGGTAAAGGGTGTCTAAATTGATAACCAAAAACGCAAATAAAACAATGCATAATCCCCAGTAAGCATATCTTTTGAATAACTCCATCCATCCCCTTTTTACAAATACGGCAGTCAGGATCAGAAAGCTCAACAGAGCAGCCTGCCAAAGCTCCAGATGAATATTGACGGTACCCGAATGACTCAACGTGGAGAATAGTTCAATCATTTTTGTCGTGAATGCCAGGGGAATCCAGGCTGCCAGTCCAACCAGTGTTCCCAACGGGAGGAATACGATACCGGACAGAACAGCCAGTCCGCCCAGCACCATGGCAGCCGGTTGCACCGGTAAAACAATCGGATTGACCAGCAGTCCAATTATCGGATATTTGTGAAAATGAAATAACAAAAAGGGAAGGGTAGCCAATTGAGCAGAAAGGGTAATGATCACCGATTCAGACAATCCGCGGATCAGGGTATTCGCTTCTTCAGAATGAATCAGACCAGAAGCTCTTTCGACAAATCGATCGTTTAGTGGGGAACCGATTAGAAGAATACCGGCAGTGGCCGCCACAGAGAGCTGAAATCCAATATCCCGCAGGATGAGTGGGTTAACCAATACCATCACTCCGCCTGCAATTCCCAGACTGTTGACCGCCGTCCGCGTCCGCCCGATTGACCGGCCGATAATCGCCAGAATACCCATCAAAGCCGCTCGAATCACGGAGGGACTGGCACCTGCCATAACAGAATATAAACCAAGCAGAAGAATCGCCGTGATGACTGACCATGTTTTCGAAAACAGCCGGCTGGTGAGGGCAAGGATTAGAGCACTTAAAATTGTGATATTGAATCCAGAGATAGCAACAAGGTGTGATGTTCCAGTATTTTGGAAAGCATCTTTCAAGCCATCCGGAATGAGCTCATCACGACCGACCAGCATGCCACTGAGAAAGGCAGCCTCAGGCTGTGGAATAATTTTTCCCGTTGTGACGGCGATCCTATCCCTTGCATTGAAAATTACCGCCATGAGCGGATGACCGCTATTAATTCCGATAGTTTTCACCTGCGGATATGAAAGATAGGAAAACACACCCCTGTTTTCAAGATATTGCCGGTAGGAGAAATCATTATTCTCGGGAGGTGTCTCCAATTTTCCCTGAATTTCAAGCTGATCACCATACTTATATACACATCCCGCCGGCAACAAGATCACAGCATCACCCCTCACTGGCGTAAAACTGATCCCATCTGTTGATATTTCTTTTGCGGTGACAGTCAAAAGGGTGCTTTTGTCGTGTGATTCAGACGGCTGTGATGCCATGGCCCGTATCAAAACACCGTCTGTGCCATTATAGAAAGCCAGATCACCCGGAGTAAACCCGGGGCTTCCCATTTCTCCGCGAACCATTCCGCCCAGCAAAACAGCCCACAACAGGCAAACCGGAATTGGTATATTCTTCCGCCATTGGGCATATACAGCAAAACGGTTCAACAGGCGGCTTTCCAAAAAAGCCGCAAGGAAAAAAACAATACCAATTGCGGCAACAACCGGCCAAAAAATCGGCAGAAATAAAGATGCAACCACACCGGTTACGAATGCAATGGAGATCCAAAGAAGCGGCACGGCAGAAAAATCCCCGGGTTATTCCGGCTTTTTTGTGAAGGGAACGATCATCGGAGTCCGCAACCGGTATAAACGGTATGCATCACCAAATTCAGTCACCAGCTTCTTTTCCTCCACCTGCCCTCCGATGATGAAATACAGTGTAAAGGCGATTTTCAACGCCAGCGAATTCCAGGACATTTGCGGAGACGCCCAGAGGAACAGGATGGCCCCCGAATAGATGGGATGACGCACAAAACGATACAGACCATCAGTCTGTAATTTGCTTTCAGAAGATTGGTCAGCTTTCTCGACCAATTGACTCAAACCGGCCAGACGTCCCAACCCTGTCTGTACAGAAGCATAAATACTGATGCCGGCTCCGATCAATTGCAGAAGTACACCAACACTGCTCCAGGGTGATGGCAGGTTAAAAATCGGCCGATCTGGGAGTACAACCGCCAGAGCCAACACTGGCAACAGGCTGATGAAAGAAAAGACGTTATAGGCCAGCCTGTACCATCTGAATCGTGATGGGCCGATCCAGTCTAAAGCCCATTGCTTGACCTTGATACTGGCCAGCCATGAATGCACCAGACCATATATCCCGACGGCAAATATGATAAAAAGGAAACTCGATATCAACGTATAACCTTCCGATAGAATTATTCTACCCCAGGCAGGCTTCCGGGAAAAAGCGGGGGTTTTCAGAAAAAAACACAGGATGGATTGAAAATTTACAATCCATCCTGTTTTCTTTAATTAACCAAGAAAGATCGGCTTCTATTTGACAGAAAATTCCTGAGTACGGTCGAGCTTATCATTCAAATAGAGCTCCACTTTGTACTTTCCCACTGGCCAGAGGCCGTTATTTGTGGCTGTAAAGGTGATCGGACTTTTCCCGGTGACCATTTCTTTCTCAACAAACTGTTCGGCCTTGCCGGAATCATCCACTGTATACCAGACAGCCTTAACCTTTGTATCATCCGGTGCATTCGCCAGATCAACCATAAAGACAAATGGTTGATCCTGGCCATATTCAATGGTTTTAGTGGCACCAGTATCATCTGTTGCCAGGTAGGCATCTTTTATTGAGGCAGTGCTGGCGCTGAATTCACATGCCAGGGAAGATAAAACCAACATAGCTAAAGCAGCAGCTATCATCCATATCCGGGATTTCATATTTCCTCCGATCATAGAAATTGATGGGAATTTATATATAGACTATGTAGATATACTATATCTAATATAAACGGGAAGTCAATAACCAATGTTTGTGTTTTTAATTCCACATGATTACAAGTAGATTTTTGGTCAGAAAAAAATCAGAATTACCATAAACAAATCCAGGGCAGTCTTTCGGCTGCCCTGGTTCTTTTCTCTATACCACCGGTTCTTCCAATTTCTTCTCTGGTTCTTTTGGTTTCTTCTTCAACTCTCTCCGCAAGATCACATCGCCATCCGCATTGAGATCAACCACCACCTTGTCACCATTGCTGAATTCATTACCCAGCAAAGCATCGCTCAATGGGTCTTCCACCTTTTGCTGGATCACCCGGCGAAGTGGACGGGCGCCCATATCGGGATCGTAACCTTCTTCAGAGAGTTTGTCTAAAGCAGCATCCGATGCTTTCAATGTGATTTCATTTTCCACCAAACGTTCTGCCACTTTTTCAATTTCGAGACTGACAATCTGGCGGATATGTTCGCGGGCCAGCGCCCGGAATACGATCACATTATCCAACCGGTTGATGAATTCCGGTCTGAACACACGTTTCAAAGAATCCATCAGTTTCTTGCGCATTTCTTCGTAGGCTTCCTGTTCCTTCTGCGCTTCATCCAGAGCAAGCGTAAATCCCAGGGAGCTTTGCCGTTTGATCATATCTGCACCGATGTTGGACGTCATCACAATGATGGCATTGCGGAAATCCACCTTGTGCCCCTTGGCATCGGAAAGATGGCCTTCTTCCATGATTTGCAGAAGCATATTATGCGCTTCGGGATGGGCTTTTTCGATCTCGTCAAAAACAACAATGGAATACGGCCTCCGGCGGATGGCTTCGGTCAATTGTCCGGCTTCTTCGTAGCCCACATAACCCGGAGGAGCCCCCACCAGCCGGCTCACGGTATGGCGCTCCATGAATTCAGACATATCGAGCTGGATCAGGTTTTCTTCGCTGCCAAACAGGAATTTAGCAAGCGTCTTGGTCAATTCGGTTTTTCCCACACCGGTAGGTCCCAGGAACATAAAAGAACCTATCGGCCGGCGGGGGTCTTTCAAGCCGGAACGTGCCCGGCGTACAGACTTGGAGATGGCTTCAATAGCTTCATCCTGCCCGATAATGTGTTTCTTTAATTCATCTTCCATTTGCAACAATCGGACAGACTCTTCCTGTGCCATTTGCATAAGTGGAACCCCGGTCCACATGGAGACCACTTCGGCAATATCATTAGCATTGACCACCGGACTGGTGGATCTGTCCCAGCTGGTACGCAGTTTTTCAAGCTGGTTTTCCAGTGAATTCTGCCGCTCGATGATCTCTTGAGCGTCATCAAAACGGCCTTCTTCCACCGCGTTTGAATGGTCAATGCGCAATTCTTTCAATTGCACCATAAGCTCTTTAACGGTTTTGGAAGCTTCACTCTTGTACATACGAACCCGCGAACCTGATTCATCGATCAGGTCTATGGCTTTGTCAGGAAGGAAGCGGTCATTCACATACCGGGCGGAAAGCCGTGCGGCTGCTTCAATAGCCTCGTCAGAAATAGTCAATCGGTGGTGTTCTTCATAGGCTTTACGAATGCCTTTGAGAATCTGGATGGTTTCATCTACACTGGGCTCATTGACCACAATAGGCTGGAAGCGGCGCTCAAGAGCAGCATCGCTTTCAATATGTTTGCGGTATTCCTCCAACGTAGTGGCGCCGATCACCTGAAGTTCACCGCGCGAAAGTGCGGGTTTTAAGATATTGGCGGCATCTACCGATGAACCGGCTGCTCCGGCACCCACCAGCATGTGAACTTCATCAATGAACAGGATGGCACCGGAGGCTTTCAACTCATCGATGACCCGTTTAAGTCGTTCTTCAAACTGGCCGCGGTACATTGTCCCGGCCACCAGAGAACCGACATCCAATTGCAATACGCGTTTGTCCAACAATTGAGCAGGAACATCACCTTCGATGATTCGCTGTGCCAGCCCCTCCACAATTGCCGTCTTGCCCACACCAGGTTCGCCGATGAGAGCGGGATTGTTCTTGTTGCGGCGGGCCAAAATTTGAATGACCCGTTCAATTTCCATTTGACGGCCGATTACCGGGTCTAGTTTGCCTTCTTCCGCTTTTGTGGTTAGATCAACAGCCAGTTGATCAACCAGTGGAGTTTTCGCCCGGTTGGCCTGTTCTTTCTGTGAGGCAGACTTGCTCTGGCTGGCAGATGCAGGTGCTCCGGCCGGAGCTGTACCGCCTTCCTGCAGCACGCGCCGGGTTTGCCGGCGAATCTGTTCAGGAGTCACCCCGAGCTTGCGCAATACATCAACAGCAGCACCCTCTTGCAGGCGGACCAGGCCAAGCAGAAGATGTTCTGTACCAATATAATGATGGCCCATCCGGCGGGCTTCGTCGATGGCAAATTCCAACACATCCTGCGTTCCGGGAGCCAGGTCAATTTTTCCGCCCCGGTAATTCCCCATCCCGCTGGTTTTTTCAACCATTTCCTGAATACGTTCAGGCTCCAAACCCAGATCGCGAAGAACACGGCCGGCAACACCGCCGTCTTCTTCCACCAGGCCAAGCAGCAAATGTTCAGTACCGATACTGTTTTGCTGCAAACGTTCAGCCGCCTGATGCGCCAGGCTTAAAACCCGCCTCGCTCGTTGGGTGAATCGCTCCATTCCAGACAAGGTAACTCCTCCAGTTTAAAAGGAAGCCTTCGGTTTTATTCCTCAGGCTGCGATGATATATCTATGTGTATTAATCAGACCTCTATTCAAATTCATTCTACCAAAGAAAAAAGTTTTGTCGAGTCATGCCCTTTTTGTGTATAAAGCTGCGGTTATTCAGCAGTATATCCGGTGAATGTATAATTCTCGTTGGAATTTTTACCGGAAGGATAAATAATGAATGTACTGATTGCTGTAGATATGGAAGGGATCAGCGGGATTACCGGATGGAACCAGGTACTCCCCGAAAAAGATGAATATGCTCGCGGACGCCGGTGGATGACTGCCGATGTCAATGCGGCCGTAGCTGGAGCCCTGCAGGCTGGGGCAGAAAGAATCACAGTAACTGACGGTCACTGGGATGGTTCCAACATCTTAATCGAAGAACTGGCTCCCGAAGCCAGTCTGGTCAATGGATCGCCTTCTCCACTTTCAATGGTTCAGGGTGTCCAGAACGGCGTTGATGCAGCCGTTTTCATCGGTTATCACGCCCGAGCCGGCACACAAAATGCCATCCTCGATCATACCTGGTCAAGCCTGCGGATTCACAATTTCTGGCTGAATGGCAGCCTGGCTGGTGAAATTGCCATGAATGCCGCGGTTTGCGGATCTTTTAATGTTCCGGTGGTTGCCATTAGCGGCGATCAAAATGCCTGCGCAGAAGCAGCCGCCCTTATCCCTCAAATTCGTACGGCACAGGTTAAAACGGCCAATGGCCGCATGAATGCAGAATGTCTTTCACTGGAAAGAGCCCATGATTTAATCACCTCAACTGTCAGAGAAGCGGTTAAAAACTTCCGGCAGGTCAAACCATACGTCCTTACCGGTCCCATCTCGTTTGCAATCGAGTTTTACCGATCGGATATGGCCGATTATGCCTCTCTTCTCCCTGGTTCAAAAAGGACTTCCGGCCGTATTGTAGAATATAACGCCCCCGACATTTTGGAAGCCGCACAGGCTTTTCGGGCAATGGTTGGAATGGTTAAGGTATAGATTCAAGACTGTATGATAACCCCCGGCTTTTTCAACCGGGGGATTCTTTCTCAATGGGTGAGTTTCATCGATCGGATCAATTCCGACAATTTTTGCCAGGTTAATTCTTCAAAAACAGGGGGCGATGCCTGGATCATTTTCTGCAATTCCGGCTGGCTGGCTCCCGAACCGATTACACCTCCTCCTCTGAAACTGATATTTTGCCAGTTGTTCTGACTGCTGAGCATACTATACGAACCAGAACCATTTATATCTGCCTTTACATTGGTTCCGGTGGGGTTTCCGTCACAATTCCAATCCACCTTGCGGGCATCTACTGTACCATACAGGTATCCGCTACATATATATACAGCACCGTATCCTGTTATGTTGTCTGCTCCTGAAAGCCCGGCGGTTTCATTGAGGGTATTCTCATTAAGGCTGACAATATTGAGCCTTTGATAATCAAAATTCAAAGGATAACCTTCATCCCCCCAATGACCGCCTTTAAGAAGTCCCCAGGTCTGGTAGTAATAATTCATGACGCTTAAATAGTTGGGTTTGTAATTTTCATTATCGACTCCACCGTGGGTCAGATTCAAGTTATGGCCTAGTTCATGAATGAAGGTCCCCACCTTCTCAAACGGTGTTCCACCCAGGCCTTCATTCCATAATCCCAGAGACACAATAAAGTCAGAGGCATCAATGCCGCGGGAGATCCCGCTGGAATCTGTACCGTTATATCCATTGGCCCAGATCATATAATGATGAGTGGCTGTGCGTTTTGGATCGAAGTAGAACGCTTTCAGTGCAGAGAACTCATCCCAAACCGGGTTAAGATCTGCATCATAGGGAATTTCCTGATCTTTTTGCAAATGGATATGAATCCCATAGGTTCCATCGGGGTTAGGCAGAGGAGCGTTGTTAAACACAGCAGCGATATTGTTGAGCATGGCAGCATCTGGTCCGAGATCACCCACACCCGGCTTAACCATATAATCCATTTCAACAAATATGTCTTTGTGCCGGTAACTGGCCCCCAGCGCTGGAAGGTTTACATCTATGACTCCATCATTATCGGCATCATACCCTGAAATCTCCCAGACATCCGGCAGACTATCGCCATCGGTATCCGTGTTCAGTATGCGAACCAATCGGGCAGTCGACCAGCTCCCCCAATTGCCCGCCACATCCCTGGCGCGAACATGCCAGTAGAGATCGGTCATTATCGGTAAACTGACGGGTTTATACGATGTTGCTGCCAGTGGTGTGCCGGGAAAAGTATCTCCCGGTGTTGTAAATATTGGACTGTAAAAATCACTGTTATCATCAAACTGGAACTGGTAGGCATTGGCGCCAGTTACAGCTGACCAACTGAAAGTGGGCAGGTAATTCAGATTAGGCGGATTGTTGGCGGGCAATGATAAAACTGGTGAACCTGGTGGAACAGTATCAAGTGTAAAGCTGTAAATGGCAGACCAGGCTCCAGCACCGCCGGTGGCATTCCAGGCTCTTACCCTCCAGTAATACAATCCATCAGCCGGTAAGGCAATGGAAGGTGTATAAGTCAATGCACCGGCAGTGTCTGACACGTCAATTTCAGGGCTGGAGAATGTGGATTGGTTGTCAACCTGAATGTGATAATTCACACCACCGGGAACCGCGTTCCATGTAAATGCTGGCGTCGTGTCGTTGGTCAGGGAAGATTTTGAGGGTGATATAACCGTAGGCGTTCCAGGTAGTGATTCCTGTACATTGATAGTGCATGATGTTGACCATGCTCCCCAGTTCCCCGCCGTGTCACGAGCTCGAACATGCCAGTAATACACCGTTCCGTTTACCAGTCCGGCAGGTTTATATGAAGTTGTAGTAATCGGTACACCCGGAATGGTATCACCCGGTGTGGTGAAAAATGGGCTGGAGAAGTTATTATTTTTATCCAACTGGAACTGGTAGGCGGCAGCACCTGTGACAGCCGTCCAGTAGAACATCGGGATTCCTACGGGGGTCAATCCATCTGCAGGTGAAGACAGTATAGGCGCTGGTGGAGGCACGGTATCCAGCGTGAAATAAGAAACAGCAGACCAGGCTCCTGGTTCATTGCTGGCATTTTTTGCCCGTACGCGCCAGTAATACAGGCCATCAGAGGCAAGTGGAACAGCCAGCGTATGGGTAAGAGAACCATTTGTATCTCCGATATCCTCTTCAGGAGAAGCAAAGGTCGACTGGTTATCCAACTGGAAATGGTAGGTAACTCCGCCAGCGGCAGCATTCCAGGCGAAGGTTGGGGTTGTATTGTTGGTGACAGCCTTAATCGGCAATGAGGTCAACACGGGAGCCGCCGGTATAGGAGGCAAAATGGTAATTACCCGGGAGGAAGACCAGTTTCCCCAATTACCCGCAACATCACGCGCCCGAACCTGCCAGAAATATGGCGTAAGTATGGCCAGGCCAGTTGGTTTATAGGAAGTCACTGCAAGAGGAGTACCGGGAATTTCACTTCCATCCGGAGTGGTGACAATGGAGGAAGAAAAATCACTACTATCATCAATTCGCAACTGATACGCAACAGCTCCAGATGAAGATGACCATGAAAACACCGGTATGGACCGAATGCCGGAAGCATTATCCACCGGCAGCGATAGGATTGGAGGCAATGGTGGTGTGGTATCCAGGGTGAAATACCGCAACGCAGACCAGGTTCCCGGTTCGTTGTTGGCATTAACTGCCCGCACACGCCAGTAATACAAACCATCTGAAGGCAATGCGGAATTCAATGTGTAGACCAGTGAACCACCAGTATCAGAAACATCAACATCAGGAGAAGCAAACGTGGAAACCGTATCCAATTGGAATTGGTACGTTTGCCCATCTGTTACCGGATTCCAGGTGAATGTGGGCGTTGTATCATTGGTGACCGATTTTGCCGCCGGGCTTGTCAGAACAGGCGAAACAGGAATCGTTGGCAGAATGGTGATCGTTCGCGCAATTGACCAGTCTCCCCAGTTGCCTGCGGCGTCCCGTGCTCGTACCTGCCAGAAGTAGGGTTTGAGAAGTGCCAGACCGGCGGGTTTATACGAGACCGAAGACAACGGCGTTCCAGGAATCTCACCACCATCTGGCGTGATAACCAGCGGTGTTGAAAAATTGTTGCTATCATCCAATCGGAATTGGTAAGCTGTAGCGCCAGGTGAAGCGTTCCAAGAAAATATGGGGATAGCCCGAATATTGGAGGCATTATCTGCAGGCAGGTATAACAATGGAGGAACCGGAGGGATAGTATCCAACGTGAAGTACCTCACTATCGACCAGGCGCCAAATTCTGCATTGGCATTTTTCGCCCTCACCCGCCAGTAATACAGACCATCTGCTGTAAAAGGAGAAGCCGGTTTGTAGGTTAACTCGCCACCAGTATCAGGAATATCAATTTCGGGGGATGCGAATGTGGAAAGGTTATCCACCTGAATTTGATAGGTAATTCCATCCGTAACGGGATCCCAGGTAAAAATGGGGGACGTATCTCTGGTTAGAGCTTTGACAGAAGGAGAAGTCAACACCGGAGCGGCCGGAATAACCGGTAAAAAGGTAACGGTTCTGGAAACTGACCACTCTCCCCAGTTGCCGGCAACATCCCGTGCCCTCACTTGCCAGAAGTAGGGTGTGAGTAAAACCAGACCAACCGGTTTATAAGAAGATACCGCCAACGGTGTACCGGTGATGGATATTCCATCGGGTGTGATGGCTTCCGGTGAGGAGAAATCATTATTATCATCCAACCTGAACTGATAGGCATTTGCACCGGTAGAAACCAACCATGAAAAAGTGGGAATGCCGCGGATATTGGGGGCGTTGTCCACCGGTAAAGAGAGCACAGGTGCACCTGGACCAAGTGTATCCAGAGTGAAATATACTGCAGCAGACCAGGCACCCGGTTCGGCATTGGCATTGATGCCGCAGACCCGCCAGTAATATATCCCATCACCTGGCAGCGATACGTCAGGGGTATATGTCAGGGCTCCCTGAGTATCCGTCATGTCAATTTCAGGTGATGTAAAGGTTGATTGGTTATCCACCTGCAACCGGTAGGTAACCCCATCTACCACTGAATTCCAGGCAAATGTAGGTGTGGTGTCATTGGTGATCAACCGGGAAGCCGGAGCCGTTATCACCGGTGCAACCGGAATGGTAGGGAGAATCCGAATAGTTCTCTTCGTAGACCAATCACCCCAATTGCCGGCTGCGTCACGCGCACGAACCTGCCAGTAATAGGTTGTTAGTTGAACCAGGCCAGTGGGTTTGTACGATGTGGTTGTAATAGGGGTACCCTGATTTGTTCCCCCATCG
Source organism: Leptolinea tardivitalis (assembly GCF_001050275.1). Taxonomy (GTDB): domain Bacteria; phylum Chloroflexota; class Anaerolineae; order Anaerolineales; family Anaerolineaceae; genus Leptolinea; species Leptolinea tardivitalis. Next base: position 3,603 of record NZ_BBYA01000009.1, on the reverse strand, counting down.
GGTGTAATCACCAGAGGAGAATCAAACTCCGGGCTATCATCGAGACGGAACTGATAGGCTGTTGCACCTGTGGAAGACAACCAGGTAAATATGGGGATAGCCCGAATACCGGAAGCATTGTCTGCCGGAAGGGAAAGCATCGGAGCGGCAGGTCCAACCGTATCCAGGGTGAATGTCCGAGCAGGCGACCAGGCACCGGTTTCATCCGTGGCATTGGTGGTGGCCACATGCCAGTACCAGATTCCATCATGCAATGTCACAGGAGGAGAAACCGTATAAGAGAGTATCCCAATTCCAGGATTGACTGTCTGTGTATCTGGATCAGAGACAGAAAATGAAGATGTGTCTGCGAATTGAATGGTATACGACTTGGCTCCGGCAACATTGACCCAGCTGAATGTCTGAGCGGGATTATTGAATAGAGCACCTGTAGCAGGAGAGAGAGACGACGGGGCGCCCAGAATGGGCGGGTATATATTGATTTTTCTTAATCCACTCCATTCACTCCAGTTTCCGGCCAGGTCACGAGCTCTGGCATGCCAGTAATACCCACCTATAGTCATGGCCGGAGGGATATGTGATGCATTTGATAAAGTTAGAGATAAATAAATTGGAACGTATTTATCAATAGTCCCGTCAATTGAAGTTCCGTATTCAAACTGAAACACCATGGCAGATGTTGGAATAGACCAGGTAAACGTGGGAGTGGTTCTCAAAGTGGCATCTGCGGCTGGAGATGATGGAACCGGTGCCGCGGGTGGTACAGTATCCAGAATGAAGGATCGAGTTGAGCTCCAATCGCCTGCACCTTCCGTCTCATTGATAGCGCGAACTCGCCAGTACCAGGTACCATCAACCAGCGGCGTTTCAACCTTATGGGTAAGCACACCTGAATCTTTTATCCGATCTTCCAGAATTGTGCCGGAAAAATTGGATGTGGCAGAGATTTGCACCTGATATCTGTAGCCGCCGGCCACATTGTTCCAGGTCAGGGTTGGCAGAGTATTGGTGACAAAACCTGCCGCCGGGCTGGCCAATGCCGGGGCTGCCGGCAGGGATTCCTGAACAATTAACGAACGCGAAGTGCTCCATTCTGTTCCCCAGTTGCCAGCCGTATCCCGTGACCGTACATGCCAGTAAAAACGGATACCACTGTTCATTGATTCTGGTTTGTATGTAGTTGTTGAAACGGGTGTTTCCCCCGGAACAGTTCCATCCGGTGAGGTAAAAACCGGGCTGTTGAAATCACTATCATTATCAAACTGAAACTGATAGGCATTAGCACCAGAGACCGATTGCCAGCTGAATGTGGGAATCCCCAGCGGAGTGGCATTATCCAATGGAGAAGATAGGGCGGGAGCAGCCGGCGGGATTGTATCAAGTGTGAATGAACGTACTGTTGACCACAGTCCATACTCGCCGCCTGCGGTGATCCCCGCCACCCTCCAATAATAAATACCGTCTGTCGTCAGTGGTGATAATAAGGAGTATGAGGTTTGTGATGTTATCTCGTTTACGGTCATCAAGGAGCCGTTGGTAAAAGTGCTATCCTGTGAAACCTGAAGGTGATATGACTGCGCACTAATTGTGGAGTTCCAGGTGAACACTGGCAGTGGATTATTGGTGATCTCTCCGATCAGAGGTGATATCAGAACAGGTGAAGGAGGTGCCGTCGAAAGGATCCTGACGATACTCACGGATTGCAGCGGCATGCCGGAATAACTGCCGCCCCAGGTCATTTCATGTGTCAGATAGTCCCAGGTGTCATGGATATACACTTTCTGTGAAGCATCATCATAACCTACTCCAACAATGGAGTGGCCGTATAGATTCAACAGGACGGGATTGCCAGAATCAATTTCTGCCTTAAATTGGGAAAAAGAAAAACCGCCTGATATTGTATTATCAGTCTTCTGGTTGTAACAATCTGTCACCGTGTATCCCCGGGCTTCATAAAACTGACGCCTTCCCAGCGTCCCATCGGGCAAGGAATAGCTTTGCATCGTATCGCATGAAAGAGGCTGAGCGCTCGATATCCAGTTATAAAATGTTGTTGAACCATCCACATTGTCGTATCCCGATTGGCTGGTGCGCATATAATCGCCAATGGCTGAATCGTATGTGTGCTGCGTCCACCCATTGGTGAGATATGGATCAGGAGCCGTACTGTTGTATTGCACCCAGTAATCATCAATGGAACCTCGAGAAGTCCTTCCGTCAACGCCTTTTTTCGATCCCGCCAGTGGCAGGCTGGGGTATGTCCGTGAACCATCTGACCAGGTAGGCCAGATACTATTGTTCATGGGCATGACGCCTCCGTTTGCGGGGCCGGTATAGATATTGGAGAAACCGGAGATGTCATAATAGGCAGCTATCATCGAAGCTGATACCGCAGAACAACCATAAACCCAGTTGTAGGCGGGAACAGAAAGTACGTTTGAGCCTAACGCGCGAAATTCACCAGAAAAGTCCACCGGTTTCCTTTCACCCTCAAATCCGGCAGGCGGGTCAGGTGGTCCAATGATACTCAACTTCTCCACCATGGAACCATCTGGCAGCATTTCCTGACCAAGAACGGCAAAAACAGCTTCTTCAGGGGTTGATGTATTGGTGGGAGTGGGTGTAGGTGTGGGTGATAAACTGACATCCATTAACGGAACTTCAAGGGTGGGTGTTTGTGTGGATGTCTCTGCAGGAGGGCTTTCTGTTGGCAGCTCAGTTGGAATCTGGGTGAATGTTGGTTGTTCAGTCAGGATGGATGTTGGCGATTCTGTTGCCGTTGGCTCAATAATTTCGGCAGGTGTCTCAGTCGGTAATTCCTGTGGCTGGTCAACCGGATTTGTCGTTTCCATCTCCATTAGAATGGGTGTAGATGTCGGTGTGACCATGGGTTCTGTTGTTGGCTCATCATTTTGAGAAAAATCTTGCGCATACACATTTTCAACAACAGCAAAACTAAACCCGGTGAACAGATTGAACAATAATCCAATTACCACAGGAATGCGAATGATTGATCTACATGAAGCCATCTCGTATCTCCTGTAACAACGCAAAAAACATCACCCCTTAATCCATGTGATGAATTCTCTGTCGGGATTTTCTCTCCGGGAGATGATGAATAATCACCATCTCTCCCTTTCCACAGGGATATTGTGTTCATAACCCTGTCTTCAGAGTACTCTCTCCGCTGCGATGTTCAGTTTTTCGATGGTGCTGGCTAATCTACTAATAAATATGGTTCACATCAGTGAAATTCGACCGATTGACCAGGTTTTTCTACGAAAAGATTGTATCGATAGTACTAAATACTATAATAACCAGATTTGATAGCAAATATCATTAAAACTGCAGAAAATCACGTTACAAATTTGAAAACAAAAGGTTTCATTTATCACCAAGGTAATTAATCAAGAAAGGCATGGATTTCTCCATGCCTTTCTCTCATTTCAATCCTTTTTATAAAGGTCATTTCAGCGACCTTCATAAAAATCTTCAATTATTTGTTCGTGGGATTTACCCTTTTCAGAGTTTTCATCTCATCCCAGGTGAGTTCCTTAATTAATGGAGGATTGGCCTGAATTAATTCCTGAAGTTCACTCAGCG